>NZ_CANMFS010000003.1 GCF_947497275.1 uncultured Sulfitobacter sp. | reverse complement strand
GCCTTGCGGCGTTGGACCTTGAAATAAAGGTAGAATGAATATCTAACCTTATTTGGTGAGTTTGCTCCATAATACCGGATTTTTATTGCTTGGCCCACAACGGCGATAAAGCGTTTGCCGAGGCAGCTTTGCAGACTTATTTCTCTGGTCAGAGAGCGAGCGGTCCTCCGGCTGGCCACCCTTTAACCCTTAGATCTTCAGTGATGGTTGGTCCATGAATAGGAAAATAAGGAGCATGATTGTAGCCACGCCCCAACAAATGCGAGACACATGCCTATCGAAATCCGTGGGCCAAAGTTGCGCGATATTTGGTGCATTGGCAGAAGCGAACGAAGAATTTTTCAAATATTGTTTTGCGGTGGCTGCAAAGAACCTCATCTTATTTTTGTGCGGGGCATGACGCGTCACGTATGTCGAGATCAGACGGACTTCTGATGTGCACATCAGGAGTAGATTTGGTTTTGATGCGCCAACTGGCGGCCAAGCACAGACTGCCCTTCGGGGCCATTGAGAACGCCTGGTCCCATTTTCGGGGCTGGGAGCGACGAGAGGAAGACTCGTCAACATCGTGATCGATCACGCCATTTCGAACGATAGGTTTTCTCTGGACGCAGAGAAGATCTGTCAGCCGATTAAACCCCGGCAAGAAAGTTGGAAAACATAGAGATTGCTAATTGCCGCAGCGAAAATGTCGAGAAACCCGGGAGATTTCGTCAGGGTATCCCTATTGGCTATGGGAAATTTCTGGGCTGCGTCAAATACCCGAGATGTTCCGGAAAGAAAAAAGCCTGAAACAGCGATCTGGACCTGTCCCAGTTTAGTGCCGCTCATCGGAGATCAACAGCCCTTTGGTAGCTGTTGCGCAACATATCTGAGCGTATTCAGTCATTAGGTGTCGGCGCATTTCAAGCGGCGACCGAAGCGTTCAGCGTTCTCACTATCTGAATAATCTGGCTTTCCTGAGCGCTCTGATCAAAAATTTGTGGTGCCTATAGTCCTTCTTGGTGAGACTTCATTGCCTCATCGAGAGATCATCAAGGAACTCAGATGCGGGATCGCAGGCAGATAGCCACAAACGTTCACGTGCGCGCGTGGCGGCGACATATAGTAGGTGCCGTTCTGTGTCATAGACTTCTCTATGGGCCCGTTCATCAATCGCGAGTAAGAGGCGTTTCTCACTTGGAATTACGTCAGCATCGCAGGCCATCACACTGACAGCACGATACTCTTGCCCTTTCGCATCATGCATCAAGACCAATTGCACGCCAGAATCACCTGCGCATTGGATCGCTTCTCTTGCTCTATGAATTTCGGCATCAGATCTCACAAGGACCGCAATCGTATTGGGTGCGAAACCGTCAGAAAGACAGGTCTTGATCCATGTTGCGACTGCTGAAACCTCATCTTCCGAATTATTGAAAATTTCGATTTGTGGAGACGGTCCGTTAAAAACAGATGAGACACCAAGCCTGCGCTCATCACCGCCATCGGCTTCTAATAGGCGTGGTGGCAAAAGTAAGTCTGATTGCCGGCGAATTTGATGTGACGTACGATAATTGACTTTCAGACTCCTTGAACGCCCTTGAATGTCTACCCCGGCAGACTTCCAGGGAAAGGCTGCACGAAAAATTCTCTGTCCTATGTCGCCGGCGAAGAACAACCCATTAGGGCGGTCGCCTACCAACTTAGCCAAAAGATGGAGTTCCGGCACAGAAATATCCTGAGCTTCATCTACAACGACATGAGAGAAAACGCTGTCTTGGATGTTTCTAATTAGGCGATATAGGACGTCCGCTTCGGTTTCTTTCTTTCTTTCCGAAAGCCCATGACGTGTATGTTCAAAAACATTCCACATCTCGTCCCGCTTTGATGCCGCCATCCTTACCTTCCGACCCAATCGTGGCAGGTTGCGATAGGTTGCCGGGTCGGTAACGTTCCATGCGTCAATTACCAGCCGCCATTCGTCCTTCAAGAACTCCTTGTCAAACCGAACACCAGCCGCCTTTCTGGCGTCCTCAAGTAGTGCGTTAATTTCAGAATCTGTCGCGACGTCAACGACGCCAAGGTGATCTGCTGCGAGATCGCGAGCAACAACGGTCAGGGGAGCAACCGTGATCCGGTTCCGCACGCCAGGGAGATTTGACGTCAGACGATCAAGTTTCTCAACCAGCGCATCTGATAGGTTCTCATTGAACGTGGTCAGAAGTACCTTCGCATCCGTATCTTCGGCTGCAAGTCGGACCGCACGGTGCAATGCAACTACGGTTTTGCCCGTACCAGCAGACCCGATTACGCGGGCTGGCCCATTGAAGTTTCGATCGACGAATTCCTGTTGGGCAGGGTGCAAGAACACTGCCCAATCATCCCATGGCGCGTCAAGAGCAGCAGCCAACTCGGCCTCATCTCCGATAATGCGAAAGCGTCGCTGTGCATCTGGATGTGCATATGGGTTAGACGCTGGCTCGACCCGAATTTCGGGTTTCTCGCCCACTGCGGCACACAGCAGTGCTTGCTGGGCCTCCTCGGGAAGATGGCTTGCGATATCGAGAACGGTGTCCTCTGTTGATTGTCTGACCGTGCCGATCCAGTCCTCCGGAATACCCCAGCTCAGCAGGGTATCATCAGTTTCATACTCGAAAAGAAGTGGCTTCCGAACAGCTTCTTGAATGTAATGCTGAACGACAACCTGTTCGATGGACTCACGGATTTCTACGATCTGTGCTGCACCCGTTCGAGGGTGCGTATCGAGCCTACGTCGTTCAGCCCAATCGTATGCATCGTCATGATGTGCTACATAAGCGAGGAGCGTGTCGCTTCCGCGTTTGTGAAGGACAATCCGGATATCACGCGATACGCGAGCTGACCAAAATCCCGGATCTCGACAACGATCAATCCGGTGGAGCGACAAACCTTTACCTTCGGGGTTCTGCTGGATGTCGAAAGCGGTGATTTTGACTTGCGACTGCTCTTGGCCTGTGAGCCGGTCAAGAGACTTGGTAAAGCTGGATGCGATAAGGACTGTCACATTACATCTACCAAAAGTGGCCCTTCAGGCACAAAGTTAGACACATATTTCTTCTGTTTACCAAAGCCCCGGAAGCGGTTCATCGCCAATGAATCTTGGTTGGAAAGCTCTACGAGGTTCTTGAGTTCGTAAAAAATGGCCCAATGCCCTGCATTATCAGACGGATTTTCTGCGGTTGTTGGAGGCCGAAACTGCATTCCAGCGGGATGGGCTCCACCGATCGAGTGAACATGACCAATGTATGTTCCATGCCAGCGGGCTTTAGGTGGGCCAAACTTCGAACCCCACGAAGGATAAATGAACACATCAAGTTCAACCTCATTCCGTAACGTGTCGGCCTGCTCGAAAACCTGAAAGGCCCGCGATCCAAATGCAATCTTACCTTCCCTGCCGCAAATTTCGAGACCGGATTTCAAATGTTCTTCGGGAATGGGAACAAGCAAGGTTGGAAGCGTGACATTATTCATTTCAAACTCCAATCACTTTCATCACTTCATCCCCAAGGTGGTTTATCACTTTGACAGCAATGCGACCGGATTTCGGCTTTGCGAAGGAGCGCGACGTCGTGCGCTTCAGGCTATCCCAGGCTTCTTCGTCGATCTCCCCCTTTAGGGTCGCGCGTAGCTGCTTGTAGGGGACGTCAGCCCCAGGGAAGTATGCTTGGCGCACAAAGAAGCTTTCGCCGGAGTAGTCTGTGTCAATGAACCAGCAGGCGATATCGTCTGCGTCGCTGCTTTCCACTTCGCCGGTTTGCGGACGGAAGATGTCCACGCCTTTCAGTTCAACCCGCAGGCGGTCGCCTTCTTCGATCAACTCGATATCCGGCTCACCGAAGACGACGAACAGGTTGCCGCCGCCGGCTTTCAAATCCCCAGCCATGTGCAAATCTGCGTTCATACGGGCGTGCAGGATCGGGATGCGACCAAGGCGGTGGAATTCTTGCGCATGGGCCTCGAAGTTGAAGGCACAGGCGATGACGATGTCGAATCCGCCGTCGGCGGCCTCGCGGGCGGCGTCGACCAGATCGGCGCGGCTGACGGTGCCGTACTCGGGGCCGATGAATACACCGGCCCGACGGGGGGTGTCACCTTCCATATACTGACCCTCGGCGGCGATCCATTGGCCGTCCCATGCGGTGAGGGTGTCAAAGCGGATCGCGTCTTTCTTGTCTTGCTGATGCACCCCGGCTTTCGCGAGGTTTTCCATGATCGCCTTATAATAATTCTCGGCCTCCATTTCAGATGCGGGGCGTCTGCCGCGGGAGGCGTCGATCTCGTCGATCAGTTCGCCATGTTCATCCACGGCTTGTGTGCGGTGGGGCGAAAGGGATTCAACTGTGAACGGCCCTGCGACGCGGACGCGTTTCTTGTCCTCGTAGGGCTTGTCATAGAGGTATTCGTGATCAGCCTTGGCGGCGATACTCGCGTCGATCTCCGTTTGGCGTGCGATGCGTGCTTTCGAGAAAGCCTCCAGTGCGGCCACGGCTGCGTCGGGCCATGGTAGGCGCGGATCGTCGGGCAGATCGTCATGGGTGAACTTGGCGCTGCGCAGGTGGTTTAGCTGTGCCAAGGCGCGTTTTGCGGCGGCGGTGGGTGCGCCGGGTTTAGAGGCTTTTCTTGCGGTGTCGAGCAATTTGCGATGCTCGGCGGGCCATGGCGTTCCGGGCGTGCGGGGGATTTCCCATTCCATGAAGCCGTTGGCGGGGGCGTCTTCGCCGCTGGGCATGGTGACTGTGCCGGTGGCGTTAAAGTCGATCTCTTGCCCCGCGCGGCCGCCGGTGTCGATGGGGAAAGGTTCGGCGTGGCCTAACAGAGCAGCGTTGAGGGCAGCGCGGGCAGCCTCAACTGCGGGTTGCAGCTTGTCCCAGATCACGTCGATCTCGCTGTTTCGCGCAATACTACTGAGCATGATGTGCGGCACACGTTCATAGACAAAGCCATGGCGGATGTCATTGTGCGTGGCATGGGTTGAGGGTGCTTCTCGTGTGACCTCGGCGGTTTTTTTAATCCCCTCATCGCTGTCTGACAGTAAATACCACGGATATTTTGCGCCCATGACCCGCGCGCGCGCAAGGGCAAGTGCGACACGAGAGGTGTCGATAGTAATCCAGCGGCGACCCCACTGCTCGGCTACATGTGCTGTGGTGCCTGATCCGCATGTGGGATCGAGAACTATGTCTCCAGGATCGGTGGTCATGAGGAGGCAACGTTCGATAACACCGCGATGTGTCTCAACTACATAACGCTTTTGCGATGCATCGAAACCCCAACGAATGTCGATCCAAATATTGTTGATGGGCAAAACAGGATAGTCGAGATGGCAACGCACATATCTTATCGAATTCGTTCTTGGAAATAACCGAGACGCTTTGGAAAGTCTGGTTAGCCCAATCTTATCTGTTTTGAATGTTCCGGGACCCGGCTTTGCCCTTATTCCTTGCTCAAGGAATTCTCGAAGATCTGCTCCCTGAGGAGGCCGTTGAGAAACTGTGTTGTCCAGTGCAATCTTGTCCAAAGTGTCTGGCTCTTCGGCCTTAGTGATCCCCCCGCTTACTCCTCTAAACATCTTGTAGTCGCCAGACGCACCAGCGACCTGCTTATCGCGCAATAAGCCACGCCATTTCATCGTCTCGCGTTTCTTAGCATACCAAAGTATGTAATCGGCTACGAGAGGCAGGCTTCCTGTAGAAGTTCCTGCGGTCTTCGCCAAAGTAATTTGCGCAACGCAGTTATCCTCGCCAAATACCTCATCCATCAAGGCACGAACCCTATGGACATTCTCGTCTCCGATCTGAACGAAGCAAGACCCGCTCTCAGTCAGCATCTCCCGAGCGACTACCAGTCGATCTCGTAGATATGTTATGTAGGAATGGATTCCATCACGCCATGTGTCCCGAAAGGCTTTCACTTGCTCCGGCTCGCGAGTCATGTTGTCCAGTTTGCCATCTTTCACGTCGCGTGACGTGGTGGACCACTGAAAATTTGACTGGAACTTAATCCCATAGGGCGGGTCGATATAGATCGCCTGCACCTGACCGCGCAGCCCCTCACGCTCTGCCAGTGATGCCATCACCTGCAAACCGTCGCCAAGGATCATCCGGTTCGACCATTTGCGCGAATGGCGATAAAATTCCACCTCCGCCTCTCGGTCCTCCTCGTCCAGCCCGAAGTGGCCAAACAGATCATCCGCTTTTTCCCGTCCGGCACGCAGATCGTCGATCAGCGCCTTCGGGTGAACCTGCTCCTGCATATAGATCGGCGGCGCATCCACGGTCAGCTCTGCCTGATCCGGGTCCTTGCCTCGCCAGATCAGCTGCGGGTCCAGATCGCGATTGCGCCGCTCCCACGCCGTCCTGATCGGTGCCTTGTCGTCCGGCCTCATCACCGCTTCAAGTTCGGCCGAGGGAATGTTCGCGCGGGTCTCGTCGTGAGTGATCGTGCCGATTGGCTTTTCGTCGTTGGACATCAGGCAAGCTCCTGCGCGGGCGTCATAAGAGTGGCAATGGCGGTATCGAGATCGGGTCGGAAATCATGCAGGCTGCGCAATTCTGCAAAGCCCCAGCGCCCGTAGGTGCTGAGCCTGTTCACAGAGGGCACCCATTTGTCGCGCATGGCCGCGGTTTTAAGGGGCACATCGTGGCCACGGAAGCCCTTGATCTCTACCACCAGCGTAACGGGCGGCTGTCCCTCAGGTGTCTTGAGACGGATCAAGAAGTCTGGGCTGTAATTGTGGCTTTCGCCCTCACGCGAATAGGGCACTTCGAAGCCGAGGTTGTGGTTCTTGGTGTAGGCCGCAACATCAGGGTGATCGTCGAGCATCTGAGCAAAACTGGCCTCCCAGTCTGAATCGGTAATAATCCAGTTGAGGTGGCTGCGTTCCGGGTGCGGCGCGTGCCGACTGGTTTTGCTGGTTTGGAAGTTGATGTTCATGGTTGAGCCGTCGGGCGAGAATGGATCAAGGATAGCGCGGATGATCGGCTCGCGGTCCGGTTGGTCCAGAAGCAGACCTTCGAACAGGTCGCAGAGTTCATCCTTGAGCTGCCAATATTTCAGTTGTGCCGGGTGGGTGCCGCCCTTGCACACCAGCTTGTCAGACTTGAGGAAGTCGAGGACGATACGTTTGGCCTTGGTGATAAGGCGCAGGTCGACAGGTTTGTTCGCGTCCCGCCGCTTTTCCGCGATCCAGTAACTGGCGATGTCATAGGCGATAGCAGAGGGGCGTTCGTCCTTCATGTGTTCCAGATCAAGCTTGTGTCGTTCACCTACGATGCCAGACATTTGGACCTCGGTTGCAGCACGGACCTTCTCAGGATCAATCACGTAGGGCTCCATCCGATCCAGATCGACATCGAGACGTTCCTGAGGGAAGTCAGTGCGGAAACCGGCAACGCGTGGAAAGACTATTTCAAGGTGGTCACGATCCGGGCTGACAGCGTGGACGTGGATCACTTCACGCGGCTTTTGTGGGGGATTGACGGTCGGCTCACCAAAGTTCAGCCCGTCAATGCCCATGATGTCAGCGTATTCCGGGGGGAATAGGCCGGTTTCCGGGTCCGCTTCGTAGGATAGGCGACGCAGTGCACGGCCAATCACCTGTTCACAGATCAGACGTGACCCGAAGGCGCGCAGACCCATGATGTGGGTGACGTTGTTGGCATCCCAACCTTCGGTCAACATGGATACGGATACGACGCAGCGAACCTGGCCACCCAGTCTACCTTTTCGCCCTACCGTGTTCATAACCTCGCGCAGGATTTCAGCATCGGTGATCTCACCTGCGGCTGTATCGCGACGGGCTCTCTCCCGGCGGAAAGCTTCGATTTCTGCCGCATGGGCTTCGCGGAAGCTTTTGTCCACGTCGCCACCAGCCTCAAGCGCTGCGCTGTCGATCAAGATGGTTCGCGGCCGTTCCATCCGCTGATCGTGGTCATCGTAGTTCCGGAACAGTTCCAGATGGCCCCGTTCTATGGTCTCATTGCCTTCATCGTCCGTTCGGGTGAAGCCCGCGATATAGTCGCGTACAAGTTCGGAGTTGGTAGTATTATTGCAGACTACGATGAAAACAGGTGGAATGCCGACCCCGGCGTTTTCCCATTCCTGGTAAGTCTTTTCATAGTGGCCGTAGAGCGCATCCAAGGCGACCTTCAACTCAATCGGCAGTTTGTTCGGGTCATACTTTGTAGTGGTTTTTCGGCTGCCACCCGGCATTTTCTTTCGGATGGCTGGCCACAGTTTCCTATACATAACCTTTTCACCGTCAGCGCGATTGTCGGCAACGGGAACACGAGGAAGCTTTACGATGCCGCATTCGATTGCGTCCATCAGGGCAAAGTCAGTCATCACCCATGGAAACAGCGTTCCTTCGAGCCAGCCTGATCCGGACAAGAAAAACGGGGTTGCTGACAGATCGTAGACGACCTTTACACCTTGCTGACGATTGAGAGCTTCAAGCCCGGAGATCCATAGGCGCGCCGCTTCGCTATTTTCATCAGCTTCTTTGCGATCGTCCCCGGTTAACAATTCCAAATCAGCTAATGGTCTCTCACGATAGCAATGATGTGCTTCGTCATTGATGACGACAACATCCTTGATGTTCATTAGGTCGCCCATGACGCGCTGGACCATTTGCCCCTCGGTCTCAAGAGTGTTGAGTGCTTCACCGTGGCCCTCAAGCGCCCTGCGAGTTCCGGTGGCTGCATCAAACGTCTCACGTAATTTGAAAGCATGATAGTTGCTGATTACAATCTTAGCCTTGTTCATTTCTGGCAAGAATTCGTGAGGCACTAAATTGCGGGAAACGTAATAGCTTTCAGGGTCGTTAGGCATTAGAACCCGCAGTCGATCACGAATTGTGATCCCGGGTGCGACAATTAAGAACCCGCGGGAGAACCGTCTGCTATTAGATGCTCGCACTGAGTTCAGAGTCTGCCACGCAATCAACATGGCCATGACGGTAGTTTTGCCTGCGCCAGTTGCGAGTTTGAAAGCAATTCGCATCAGATCCGGCATAGTAGCTTCAGGCGCGACATCCTCCGGAAGCACGGCAAAGTTATTTGCGATCTTAATTCTATCCAGGAAACGCTTTCCTCGACGACCGGCTTGTGGAGCCACCTCAGCCAGCCAAATTGCAGCCTCCACCGCTTCGAGTTGGCAAAAAAACGGTCGGATTGTTTGTGTTTCGTCGGACTGAATGGCACGCCAGTGTTGAAGCAAACGCTGGGTTACGGGTGTCACGTTCCACTGCGCCGGGTTCGGTTGCTTTCTCCAAGCGTCGAGCTCAAGTCGGAGCTCGTTCACGATCTTGGAGGGACTCATATCTGTCGTTTCGGTAGATAAATCATCATCGAACAACATTTTGGTCTGGCTTAGATCAGACTTTGACGATGTTCCTGGAAGCGCAGTTAGCAGTTCAGACGTGCGTCTGGTGCTGAGCACCTTGTCTGTAGGGCGTCCGTCACCGTCAAGCTCCCAGTGAGTTTCCGGGACACAGTATGGTGAATTTAGAACTGGCCTTTGAAAAAAACTCACGATGAACCCTCATGTCTATAATTTTTCTTCAATGAAGCAGGTTTGACTTAGACCTACAATCCGAAGATGAATCCAGGGGCCTTGACCCGACGTATACCATCAATATTCTAGTGGTCCGCTCATCCTTTGGCTTCAGAATTTACTGTCTAACGGATCGAAGGTTGGCGATGTGGCGGAGGCTCAACCATCCAAGTTCAAAGTATGAGGTGGTATAGGTCTGGACGATGCTATGAGTACGGATCGCTCCAATAGGTCAACCAACTGCCTCGTGTAAATAGATCAGCCACGTGCGGACAAACCAGCCCCGATGGAGTTCGGACTCCAATCCCTCATTGTTGTGCAGAAAACGGTTATGTGGTTGAAAGCATTTTCGAAGATTACTGCCCCTCCTTTTTTCTCAAGAGTAGTTGGATGGTGGGGGGGGGGCAGCAATCGTTTCCATCCCGTCATTCGGGTCGTTTTATTGGTCGAGGGCGTTTCTGACCCGCGCGATTGAGCGCAAGCGCTGATGCGCGGAAAAATCGCCTGTCGGATCTGGCTGAGCGTCAATGACATCGCCGCCACCTTCTGGCACGATCTGCCAGCCGAGTGCTTTGAAGGCCTGTGTGGCAACAGCCCGGATCGCACGTCTTTTTTCCTGTGTAGGGCCGAGGATAACAACGTATGCAATGTCTTTGGCGAATATTTGACGGTGATAGTAGTCGATCATTAGTGCAAAGCGGTCCGACGGGTAATTGTCTTCCAGCCAGACTTTGATGTCGGTCATGTCATCGCGCAACAATTCAATTCGCTCTTCTGGTACGAGTTTTTGTTCATCCATAATCGTGTGTCTCCCTTGGGTGTGGGAATAACCTTGGCCAAATTTCCCCAATGCAAATCCGGTACGATCGAATTATTTGTGCTTCCCGACCCCAAAAGCCTCAATGGCAATAAATTTTTCTTCGTACCCGGCAGGTCTGGCCAACATCCACTTCAGCAAAAGCGATTTCTTTGAAATCAGAGATTAGGAAAGGGAAACACAGATGACTAAGAAACCAATTTCATTCCGAGAGCGCATGGATATTGCACGCCCTGACGTCGTAGAGCGCCGAAAACGGAACTGCCTTAAAAGTACCATCGCGATGCAGTTGCGCGCGCTGCGTGATGTGCGAGGCATGACGCAGGATGACGTCGCTCAGGCAACGGGTATGACGACGGTCAAAATTGCCCAGATGGAGTCGCTGGTTGGTGCGTTCCCTGGCATTAAGGACCTCGAGCGCTTCGCTGATGTCTGCGGCGGTCGCATCGAAGTGATGATCTGGCCTGATAGGTCCGATCTGCCAGCCGGGAAACCCGAAAGTTTCCCATAGCAGTAGCTTTTTCACTCTCTGGTGTAGAGGCAGAGATGCTTGCGAAGCATCTGGTGAAAAATCCAAAATTCAAACTGAACTTCAGACGTCTTTGGTCGCCGATTGTGACTTTGGCGAACCTTAAATTCGGCAGGAGCGAAAGAGCAAAAGAAACCCAAAAAATCTGCAAAATTATTTATGTATGGTTCAAGATTCCAGTCTCAAATCTTGATGACAACAACCCTGGAGGTGCCAAATCGATGCACTTTCCACCTACCACTTATGCGACGGGCTTTCGATGCGTCGCATGCCATTTCACGGCTGCGCCCAACGGCTATTGGCCGACTTTGCACCAATACAATGACCTATGCCAATGCATGAAAATGCTCGACGGCGGCACGCTTCAGCGCATTGCGCGGCAACGTCATGGAACAATCGCCAACCAGATCCTTGAACGTGCGCGCGGCGTCTCGAATAGCCTGCTGGCCTCGATCTTTGCCAGTGAACGGGTCAACGCGCTCGAATGAAAAGAGAGGGCTGGTTGAGCCAGCTCCCGTGACGGATATGGTTTCTGCTTCGCCTCTGTCGTCGAGAACCACCTCGACGGAAAAGGTCTGGCCTGAGGTAAGGTCACAAGAGTCAATTATCGGAAAATTGAATTTCGGATGGTGCTTAAGCTGAAGTTGAAAATCTGCTTTGTCGACAGCAGCTTTAAGGTCCCGTGTATGGTGAGCCGTATAGTGACGCGTCAAAATAGAGCCATTTTTGTGTCCTGCAATCGCCTGCCTTTGAGCCTCCTGGACATCTGCCGCCCCCAGCAATGAGCTCAATGTTTTCCGCATTGCATAAAAATCTTCGTCAAAATCTCCGAGGCCGAGGGATTTCAGAATACGGTTGAGGGCCTTGCTAAATGGGCTTGTGATGTTGAAAGTGGTTGCGCGCTCCGCCGCTTCGGGGAAGAGCAGAGGCCCGTGATCTTCGCTCAAATTTCTCACCCAGTCATCGAAGCCGAGATCCAGCAGAAGTTGCGGAATCGGGATCACACGTTGAGAGTCCTCGCTCTTTCCTCCCTGGTCTGGGTCAAGTCCGATACTGAGGCATGACACACCGTTTCGGCGCACAAGGTTGCGTCGTTTCAGAATGAGGATCTCCTCAATCCGGCTCCCAATTGTCAAAACGATCAATGGCACCCAATAGAGAGAATCGCGAATGATCACTTTTCCTGGCCGCGCACCGCGATGGCTTGAGAAGCAGCCAGTGTAGAGTGGAGATGTAAAAAATGCGGCCAGCCGTTCTTCTGACCACGGCATCCGAATTTTTGGCTTGGTCACTCGTACATATAGCAGATCGGCCGGTGCGGCTGCTTTGACTGCATTCTCGACTTCTTTGTATGTCAACGCTACAGGTGATTCTTCGCACCCCAATTTGACCGCTGCCTTGAAGAGCCTGTTGAGGCCATCTCGGTTGACTCGAAGCGTGGTCATTGTCAGGCGCGGCTTCAGTCGTTCCGAGAGCAAGGCGCGTTTTTCAACATTTGAGATATTGTTTTTGGCGCGCACCTCGTCAAAGACGAGTTTATCTGCCGCATCCGCGTCAGCAATCTCATCGTGTTTGGTTCGGTTGTACTTTTCGGGGCTCTTTGGTGCGTCACGGCAGAAACGATTCTTGCCATGCTTTCTCCCATGATCCTTGGGCAAACGACTCATCCAGACGAAAAATGCTTCCTGCTTGTCGCTCGAAACTGTCTCGATCGGGATGTCACCAAAATACGCAATTGCAAGTTTGCCGATTGCGTCAATTTTGCATTTCATGGCCTTTGTTGGATAAAGCTGGAGCGCTTTATCCCAAGCATTAGACAAAAGGACAACTTTCGAAGCCACGAAGGTATCCACCGGAACGTTGGAATATTGCGCCAGAAGAGGCGCTGCTTCCGAGCGCACGTCTTCTCCGTCGAGTGCATTGCCTTCGACCTCCAAGAGGTCCCGAACCAGGTTTACGGCTCTACGGCCGAGGTCGTTGGGGAGATCACCTGGCAGGTCTAATCCCACCGAGATTGCAGCTTCGCGCAGGCATGTTTCCACCTCTTTGTAGTCGCTACGGCGCGCGCGACGTTTCAGGTCCATACGTCGTTGCTCGAGACGAGCGATAATTGTATCGATTTCGATGTCGTCAAAGCTGGGACCACTGTCCTGCTCATACAGGATGCGGGCAAGTTCGGTCCGCAGAATCTCTTTCAGGATGACTTGGATATTTTCGGGTGAAATCGCCTGCCGGGTTTGATCGGTCATTATTTTTGCCTCTTCGCGTTGCAATACAGCGAGGAGACGAGCCGCACGGCTCATCGCCTCAGGCAGTAGAGCGGTCTGAAGCGACAGACAGAGAAATTTTCCAACTGATGCGCCGGGACCCATGTTCGGTAAACGCTTGCGAAAATAGAAGATGTTTCCCCGGCGCTGTAGGTAGGGCCCGGCGGAGCGCGGTCTGGATTTTCGGGATTTTCGGCGGCTTTTGAATTTTTCGGGGTCGCATGCGGCATTACAGGGCGAAGCGTGTGTCACAGTTTGTGTCACAGTCAAAATGCCCTTGGACACGGCTGTGCCGGGAGAGACCTGAGGGCCTTTGTTTTTGTTGAATTTTTTCATGTAAGTGGCTGGGATGGTAGGATTCGAACCTACGGTACACTGTACCAAAAACAGTTGCCTTACCACTTGGCTACATCCCAACGTGAGGCGTTAGATAGGGTGGCTTGCCGCAGGGTGCAAGCCTTTTTCCGCATGATATGGGGACAAATCCACTCTCATTCCTGCACGGCATTTTCGCGCAGCAGATCATCACGTTCTCCGGCGCGTTCGGTTTCGACGATGTTGGCCAGTTGCTGATCTTCGACGGCTTCAACGCCTTGCACGGGTGCGGGAGATTGCTCCGATTCCGCATGTGGTGTGGTGCTGTCGAGATTTTTTTCCGATGTTTCGGAAGGTGGCGTTTCCTGGAGGATCCGGTACGCGGGCGCTTGCGCACCGATGCCGTCCGCGTCGTAGGCCGCCTGCACAAGGCGGATCGCTTCCGAACGGGCCAGAACGATGCTCGTTGCGTTCTGGTCGATCCAGGCAGCCATGCCCATGGCGATGGAGCTGTCGCCGACCGATTCGATCCAGACCGATGCGGCGGGCGCTTCTAAGACGAAGGGCAGACCATTGATCACCTTCAGTGCCAAGGTCTGCGCCCGCGCGAGATCGGCTTCCGGCATCACGCCCAGTTCCCATGTGAATCGCCGCTCGGCGTTGCGGGTGAAGTTCACGATGCGGCTTTTGAAGACGGCAGCATTCGGGATTCGGATGTGGTTGCCATCAAAGCTGAGCAGGATGGTCGCCCGCGAGGTCAGGCGGATGACCTTGCCGGTGTCGCCGTTGATTTCGACGGTATCGTTCGGCCTGAACGGCTGCCGGATCGAAAGCATGATTGACGCGATGAAGTTCTCGACCGTGTCGCGCACGGCGAAGCCGATGGCCAGGCCGATAATCCCGGCGGCGCCCAGAATCCCCGAAAGCAGCGCGGTCGCGTTGACGATGTCGAGCGCAACGACAAGACCACCGATAACAAAGACAAGGCGCAGGATCTGACGGTAGATGTCCGCGATGAACGCATTCGGTGCGAGCCGGTCCCAGGGTTGCCTGCGCCGGGCAACGAAAAAGCCCAGCAGCACAATCAGCGCGAATACTGAAACGGCCACCAGCGCCAGCGGCAAAAACGCCAGCAGTTGGAAGCCCCGCTCCTTGAACCGCTCGACCGCCGGGTTGAGCCGGCGGACGACATCAGTTGTTCCGGCGACTTCATTTTCGATCGCGACGACCCCGTCGATGCGACCCACCAGTTCGTTCAGACGTGTCGCGGTGGCGGCGTCCAGCGTGCTGCCGCTCAGTGTCACGATACCGGACGTCACACTGACCCGCACATCTTCGTAACCTTCCAATTCGGCGAGAATGGCACGAATGCGCGTGGCGATGCCCGCATCCTGCTGCGTACTGTCGTCGAGCGTGATCGTGCCCGAAGGCTGTGTGCTGTCCTGTGCCTGCGCCGCTATCGGCAGCAGCAGGCACAAGACGAGAGCTAGGAGGCGCATGTGTGGTTACTTTCCAAGAGGTCGGGGGTGATCGACAGCCTATGCGCGGGTTTCTACCTTGGCAATTCCCCCGCGGCCGGTCAGTTGCAGTCGATCAGGATGGCACCGGTGCGCTCGCCGGTACGGACGGCTTCGTGGGCGTCGGCGCAGTCGGCCATCGCATAGACCTGCGCGCACGGGCACAGCAGCGCGCCTTCCTCCAGCGCGCGGTGCAACTGAACGATGCGCTTTTCGCGCGCGGGCAGCGGCAGCAGATAGATCAGTATGATGTCGATGGTCGCGGCCTTGAACAGCAAAGGCCCGAAGGGAAGTGTTGGGGTCATGTCTATTTGCGAACCGTAGGCCGCGATTGTGCCGCACGGCTTGATCACATCCGCGTTCATCTGCGCGTTGACGCCGAATTCGACCTCTATGATCCGGTCCACCGGGGCGCCATCATTCGCGGCAAGGATCTTCTGCGACAGATCGTCGGCCCGGTAGTCCAAGACTGCGTTTGCGCCCGCTGCCGTGACGCGCTCGGCGTCCTTGTCACTGCAGGTGGCAATCACCTTCGCACCGGCCCAAGCGGCAAGCTGGACCGCGAGATAGCCCACCGTGCCGCCGCCGCCCGAAACCAGGACAGTCTTGCCGGCGACATCGCCACCGCCGAACACGGCTTCGGATGCGGTCAGTCCCGGAATACCCAAAACCGCCCCGGTTTCGAAGCTGACCGCATCAGGCATCCGGACCGCTTGCACCTCGGGCAGGGTGATTTGGGTCGAGGCGGTGCCGAAGGCGCGTTGCCACTGGCCGTTCCAGATCCAGACACGTTCACCGATGCGCGCGGCGTTCACGCCTTCGCCGACCGCTTCGATGGTACCGGCCCCGTCGCTGTGGGGGATGATCCGATCGAACGCCGGTTTGGTGACGCCGGGGCGACCACCGGCGCGGGATTTGATGTCGGACGGGTTGACGCCCGAAAAAGCGAGCCGGACCGTGACTTCGCCGCGTGCGGGTGCGGGGGTGTCGATCTCTTGCAGCGACAGGACGTCAGCGGCTTTGCCGAAACGGGAGTATGTTATGCATTTCATCTTGCGCGGTCCTTGGCTCTTTGGGGGAAGATGGTGCCAGAATGCAGCAGCCGCGCGGCCTGTGCAATCAGTCGAACACTTCTTTCGCGCCCACGCCCCAAAGCCGTGCCTTGGGGGCCCATCCCTTGTAGCCGCCCGAGCGGAGATAGCACCATTCCAGCGTACATTCGCTGATGCGGGCCACCACGCCGCGCTCAAGCGCCGCCATGACCGGCGCCTTGGCGTCCGCGCGGACATGCAGCGTCAGCATGTCCTTTTCGACCAGCGCGGTGCGCGTGCCTGAAAGCAATGAATAGTGAACCCAGCCGCCCATGCCGTCCCGGTCCTCCACGCGCCGCCAGTGGCCGTGCTCTGCGGTGATCCGCAGCGGCATGTCGCGCCGTTTGAAGACCCAGTCGATTCGATGGGTAAGCGATGGCCCCCGTCGGACGTTGCCCTCGGAAGCCTTCATCGACACAAAGCGCGGGATGGGCCGGTTCGTGACCTTGCCCACTTCGGTTTCACCCGCCTGAACGGGCGAGGCAAAACTGGTGGCGAACACCACCGCCAGCGCCGCAAGGACGCCGATGCCGCATCGGCGCATCGTCATTGTGTTCATGGTGTGCTGCCTGCACTGACTTTTGTTTCTTGCTCGATATTTTGCGACGCGGGGTTCTTGTGCCTCGTCGTCGCATGCGCCACCATGCGGTAAATCAATGCTACAAGCCAAGCCCGGAGATTGAGATATGCCAAAACAACCCCTGAGTGTTGTAGTCACGCGACGGTTGCCGGACGTGGTCGAGGCACGTCTGGCAGAATTGTTCGACGTGACGCTGCGCGATACGGACGCGCCGATGAGCAGGGCGGAATTGCAGGACGCGGTGCAGAGCTGTGACGTACTGGTTCCCACCATCACCGACGATATTGACAATGCGCTGATCGCGCGGGCCGGCGAGCGGCTGAAGCTGATCGCGAACTATGGCGCGGGGGTGGATCATATCGACGTTGCCACGGCGCGGCAGAAAGGCATCCTCGTGTCCAACACGCCCGGCGTGCTGACCGACGACACCGCCGACATGACGATGGCACTGATCCTCGCGGTCACACGCCGTATGCCCGAAGGCATGGCGACCATGCAGAAGGGAACGTGGGAAGGCTGGGCGCCTACGTCGCTTCTGGGCGGGCGCATTTCGGGGCGGCGTCTGGGAATCCTTGGCATGGGACGTATTGGACAGGCGGTTGCCCGCAGGGCGGCGGCCTTCGGGATGCAAGTGCATTATCACAACCGCCGCCGTCTTCATGTGGAAACCGAAAAGACACTTGGCGCGACCTATTGGGAAAGCCTTGATCAGATGGTCGCGCGGATGGATGTCATGTCGATCAACTGCCCGCATACGCCGTCGACGTTCCACTTGATGAACGCGCGGCGTCTGAAGCTGATGAAGCCCGAAGCGGTCATCGTGAACACCTCGCGCGGCGAGGTGATCGACGAAAACGCATTGGCGCGGATGTTGCAGGCGGGAGAGATAAAGGGCGCGGGTCTTGATGTCTACGAACATGGCACGAACGTGAATCCGCAGTTGCGCGATCTCGACAACGTCGTTTTGCTGCCGCACATGGGCTCCGCCACCATCGAGGGGCGGGTCGAGATGGGCGAGAAGGTTCTCATCAACATCAAGACATTCGACGACGGGCACCGCCCGCCGGATCAGGTCGTGCCGGCAATGCTCTGAACGGAGCGGCGTCGGGGCTGGCAGGCGGGATCGGATCGAAGATCAGGTATGGGTTTGCGAAAGGAACGACGATGCGGAAATTTCTGATGTATGCGCTGTTCGCGGTATCGGGCAGCGTGTCTGCGCAGCAGGCGGCGGACACAGTCGCACCCGAAGCGGCTGGCACCGGCACCTTCCTCAGCCTGAGCCCCGAGATAGACGCAGCACTGGCCGCGAAGGCCGCAGGCAGACCCGTCGAGGCGCAGAACTGGATGGTCGCGGCGGCTAATCCGCTGGCGGTACAGGCCGGAGCGGATGTGCTGGCCGCAGGCGGTACGGCGGCGGATGCGCTTGTGGCTGTTCAGGTCATGCTGGGGCTGGTGGAGCCGCAAAGTTCGGGGCTGGGCGGCGGTGCGTTTCTGGTGTGGTACGATGCGGTCACCGGTGCATTGACCACCATCGACGGTCGCGAGACAACCCCCCTGGCCGCAACGCCGACATTGTTTCAGGACGCCGACGGAGAACCGTTGAAGTTCTACGATGCGGTTGTCGGCGGGCGTTCCGTCGGTACTCCCGGTACGCCTGCATTGCTGGCCGAGGTGCATAAAAGGTGGGGACGTGCGGACTGGGCGGATCTTCTCGCGCCGGCCATCGACCTTGCGCAGTCGGGCTTTGCCGTCAGCCCGCGCCTTGCAGGTCTCGTGTCCTCGGATGCCGAACGTTTGGCGCGGTCGCAGATCACCGCCGACTATTTCCTGCCCGGCGGCACACCGGTCCGTGCGGGTGACACGCTGGTCAACCGACCCTATGCCGACACCCTCAAGACGCTCGCGTCGGACGGGGTCGGAGCATTCTACGCCGGAGAGCTGGCGAAAACTATGGTCGCGACGGTCACGGGTGCAAAGGGCAATCCCGGTGTCCTGTCCGAAGTCGATCTGGCCATCTACCGGGTGAAGGAACGCCCGGTGATCTGCGTACCCTACCGCGCGCACGATGTCTGTGGCATGGGCCCGCCGTCGTCCGGAGCCTTGGCCGTGGGGCAGATCCTCGGTATGCTCGAAGGGTATGACCTGAGCGCGGGACCGAACGACGTCGACGTCCGGCGCTTGATCGGCGACGCGTCGCGTCTCGCCTTTGCGGATCGCGGTCTCTATGTTGCGGACACCGACTACGTACCCGTCCCGGTCGCGGGAATGATCGATCCTGCCTATCTCGCTGAACGGGCAAAGCTGCTGTCGGGCGACGATGCCCTTCCCGAAGTCAGTGCCGGCACGCCTGCGTTCGATCACGCGCTGCTGTGGGCCGATGGGGACGCGATCGAATGGCCGTCCACCTCGCATATTTCCATCGTGGATGCCGCAGGCAACGTGGCGTCGATGACGACCACCATTGAAAACGCATTCGGCAGTCGCCTGATGGTTGGCGGTTTCATGCTGAACAACCAGATCACCGATTTTTCGTTCCGAAGCCACCGCGACGGTGTGCCGATCACCAACCGGGTGGAGCCGGGTAAACGGCCTCGCTCATCGATGTCGCCGACCATTGTGCTGAAGGATGGCAAGCCGGTGCTGGCGGTGGGATCGCCCGGCGGCAGCCGCATCATCGGATACACGACGCAGGCGATCATCGCGGTGCTTGACTGGAACATGGATGTACAACAGGCCGCCGCCGTGCCGCACGCCGTGAACCGGTTCGGCACCTATGATCTGGAGAAGGGCACCGAGGCGGCGGCGCTTGCCGAAGGTCTCGCAAATATCGGTTTCGAGACGGACGTGCGGGCGCTGACGTCCGGGCTGCACCTGATCGCCATCGGCGACACGTTGCAGGGCGGGGCGGATCCGCGCCGCGAAGGCATAGCTTTGGGAGAGTGAACAATGGGGCAGGCGACAGCGATGACGCGCAACGAGGACGGTATCGGCGCAGTTCTTGGTGTTCTCAAGCAACAATTCGCGGACCGCTTGCAGACCGGCGACGCAATCCGCGAACAGCACGGGCATACGACGACATGGTTGACGAACCAGCCTCCCGACGGCGTCGTTTTTGCGCAATCCACCGCAGAAGTGGCCGAAGTGATCAAGACCTGCGCAGCCTACAAGGTGCCGGTGATTCCGTTTGGTACAGGAACATCGCTGGAAGGACATGTGAACGCACCGGCGGGAGGGATCAGCATTGACGTGAGCCAGATGAACAAGGTCATCGCAGTGAATGCCGCCGATCTTGATTGCCGGGTTCAGCCGGGCGTTACGCGCATGGCGCTCAATACCCATCTGCGCGATCAGGGGCTGTTCTTTCCAATTGATCCGGGCGCGGATGCCAGCATTGGCGGCATGGCGGCCACGCGGGCTTCGGGCACCAACGCCGTGCGCTACGGCACGATGAAGGACAATGTGATCAGTGTCGAGGCAGTGATGCCGGACGGCAGGATCATCCGCACCGCAAGCCGGGCGCGCAAATCCTCTGCCGGGTACGATCTGACCCGTCTCATGGTCGGCTCCGAAGGGACGCTCGGCGTCATCACTGAAGTGACGCTCAGACTTCAGGGCATTCCCGAAGCGATTTCTGCGGCCAGTTGCTCGTTTCCATCGGTCAAAGCGGCGTGCGAAACGGTGATGGCTGTGATCCAGTATGGGTTGCCGGTGGCGCGGATCGAACTGCTGGACGCGATGGTGGTCCGTGCGGTCAACGCATATTCCAAGCTGTCGCTGCCGGAGACGCCTTTGTTGTTGTTGGAATTCCACGGCTCTGAGGCGGGGGTGTCCGAACAGGCGCAGACCTTTGGCACGTTGGCCGACGACTTCGGCGGCACCGGGTACGCGGCGACCCAGACGCTCGAAGAGCGCAACCGCCTCTGGCAAGCACGCCACGACGCCTATTGGGCGATGCTGGCGCTCAGACCGGGGTGCAAAGCGGTGGCAACTGACGTGGGCGTGCCGATCTCGCGGCTTGCGGAAGCAGTCGTGAAAACCAACGAAAAATCAGCCGAACTGGGCCTGATTGCGCCGATCGTCGGTCATGCGGGCGACGGCAACTTCCACGCTTCCGTTCTGGTCGATCCGCAGGACGCCGACGAAATCGCGCGCACCGAGAGCTTTATCAGCTGGCTCAACGATCTGGCGATCTCGCTGGACGGGACATGCACCGGCGAGCATGGCATCGGCCAGGGCAAGCGGCCCTATCTGGTGAAGGAGCTGGGCGCGGCCGTCGATGTAATGGGCCAGCTCAAACGTGCCATTGATCCGAACAACATCATGAACCCGGGCAAGATCCTTCCGGCCTGACGCCGCGCGTGCGGTGATTTCGGCCAAGGTCGGTTTTCTGCGCTGTCCTGTCGCGGTTTGCCGTCGAAAAACCGGGGCTATGGCTAAAACGAAGCCAGATCAGTCCCGAAGGGAATCGGAATATGAAAACCAACGTCAAAGCACTCGTCGTCGGCGGCGGTGCCGTGGGAACGTCCATCGCCTACCATCTGGCGGGCGCAGGCTGGGACGATGTGATGCTTCTGGAACGTGACGAGCTGACCTCCGGCTCCACCTGGCATGCGGCGGGGCTTTTGCCGTATTTCAACATGTCTTTCGCGACGACCCATATTCACGACTATTCGATCCGGTTCTACAAGAGACTGGAAGAGGAAACAGGCCTGAACGCGGGCTTTGCCGTGGTCGGCAACCTGCGCATGGCGCAGACGGACGAGCGCATGGACGAATACATGCTCTACGCCTCCACTGCCGAAACATGCGGGGTGCCGTACCAGTGGATGACGCCCGAAGAGATCAAGGCGAAATGGCCGCTGATCCGCACTGATGATCTGAAAGGTGCGCTGTATCACCACACGGACGGCTATATCAATCCAGCGGACGTGACGATGGCGATGGCAAAGGGTGCGCGCCAGCGGGGCGTGATGATCGAACGCAAATGGCAGGCGGATGCCTTCCACTGGAACGGCGAAGCGTGGGAGGTCACGGCGACCAAAATGGTCGAACGCGGGGGCAATCTGGTGCCGTCGGACGAGCAGATCGTGATCACTGCAGAACACGTCGTAACCGCGTCAGGCAATCATGCGCAGCGCACCGCGAAGATGCTGGGCATCAAGATGCCGGCGATCCCCGTCGAGCATCAGTTCATAGTCATGGATGCCGATCCCGAACTGGTGAAGTTCCGCAAGGATGGAAATATCGAGCACCCGGTGATCCGTGACGCCGATGCGCAGTCTTACGTCCGTGAAGAGCGCGGCGGCTGGATCCTCGGGGTCTACGAGGCCAACGCGCCCGCGCGTTTCGAATATGGCGTACCCGACAGCTTTCGCGCCGATCTGTTCCAGCTCGACCTGGACCGGATCGAGGATCAGTACATGGCGA
The DNA here is from genome assembly GCF_947497275.1 of uncultured Sulfitobacter sp. Lineage (GTDB taxonomy): Bacteria > Pseudomonadota > Alphaproteobacteria > Rhodobacterales > Rhodobacteraceae > Sulfitobacter. The sequence continues at coordinate 520,282 of NZ_CANMFS010000003.1, read as the reverse complement.
TGAACCACCGTATCCCCTCCGCCGAAGCCTGCGGCCTGAAAGACGACTTCAACGGGCCGATCTGCTATACTCCCGATGGCAATCCTTTGGTCGGTCCGGCGCCGGGTCTGCGCAACATGTGGCTGGCCGAAGGGTTTTCGTTCGGCATCACGGCGGCGGGTGGCACCGGCTACTATCTCGCGCAGATGATGGTCGATGGCGAGGCAGAGATCGACATGGCGTCGCTCGATCCCAAACGCTACGGCGACTGGATGACGACCGAATTCGCCGCGCGCAAGAACGAGGAAGCCTATGAGCACGTCTACATCTTGCACCACCCGGATGAGGAACGCCCCGCCTGCCGGCCCCTGCGCACTTCGCCCGCCTATGATCGCCAGGCCGCGCGCGGCGCGCAATTCGGCTGGGTCAACGGCTGGGAGCGGCCCAATTATTACGCGCCCGAAGGTTTTGACGATCACGACGCACGGTCTTTCCGGCGCGGGGGCTGGTGGCAATATGCGGTCGAAGAAGCAAAGGCAATCCGCGAAGGCGTCGGCCTGATCGACGCGACCGCATTCACCAAGCACCTCGTCAAAGGACCGGGCGCGACCGCCTTCCTTGATTGGTTCACCTGCAACAAGCTGCCCTCCGTGGGGCGGATCAACCTGACCTATGCGCTCACGGCCAACGGCACGACCCGCACGGAATATACCATCGTGCGTCTCGCGCAGGACGAATACTATCTCGTGAGTGCCGGTGGCTGGACCGCCTACGACAGCGACTACCTGCGCAAGGCGATCCAAGACAAGATGCCGGAACTTGGCTATATCGAGTGCCACGATGTCACGACGCAGTGGGGTGTGTTCGCCATCGCGGGCCCCAAATCGCGCGATGTCCTGAATGAGATCGTGAAAGACGCCGATCCGTCGACGGTTTTGTCGAACAAGCGTTTCCCTTGGCTGACCATGCGCAACATCGAGCTTGGCATGGTGCCGGTGCGTGCCATCCGCGTGGCCTATACCGGAGAGCTGGGGTGGGAGTTGCATCATCCGATCGAAATGCAGAACCACCTGTTCGACCTGTTGGAGAAAGCAGGCGAAAAGTACGGCATGAAGCTGGTCGGCGCGCGTGCGCAAAACTGGCTGCGGCAGGAGAAATCCTATCGCGCCTTCGGTACAGAACTGGGGCGCGACGCGACCCCGCTGGAAGCCGATCTGCCGCGCTTTGTCGATCTCAACAAGGAGTTTCACGGCAAGCAGGGGATGGCCGATCACGGAATCCGCGCGAAATGCGTCACGCTTCTGATTGACGGGCCGGACGATGCGGATCCGTGGGGCCGCGAAGTCTTGTATCACGCGGACGGGCGGACGGGGCGGCTGACATCTGGGGGCTATTCTGTCGCATTCGGCAAAAGCATCGGCATGGGCTATGTAAAGCCCGAGCATGCCGAGGTTGGAACGAAGCTGCAGGTCAAGATGTTCGACCGGCTTTGGGAGGCCGAGATCGTCGAGGACAGCCCCTATGATCCGAAAAACACAGCCATCCGCATGGACGGCTAGCCGTCTCACGGCGATCGCGGCCCTGTCTGTCGCGGTGGTATTCGCCGTCGGTGTCGCTCTGTCGCCGCAGCGTCCGGCGGCGATTGCGGTGATCGGGGATCGCGCCGACGAAGTGCGCGCGGCGCTGGGCGCTCAACAGGCGGCGGACCCGACCGTGACCGTCGTTCTGCTGGATCGCTGGGAAAGCCTGCGGCATTTGCCCGACATCGCCGAATTGTGCTGGGCCGCCTGCCATGATCGCGTCTCAGGTCATATCACGCTCACGCGGATGCGGTTTGGCCGGACCCGCAAGATCGTGGTGTTCCATTTGCCCAGCTTCGACAACGATCTCGGCTGTGTTGCAGCGCGCGCGTCGCAGGAGGTGATCGCGCTGCGCGCCGACGCGCCGTCCTGCGGCACCGGTGTCAGTCGCGTGCCTGTGTGGATCCTGCCTATGGGATTGGGCCGCCTTTCGTGATCACGGTGCTGCGCGCAGCTTCAGCCAACGTTCCCAATCGGGCGGTGTACCGGAAAATACGTTCAGATCGACTTTGCCGTCGATGCCATTGATCAACCCCGTTGCGGAATACTGCCAGAAGCGCCAGCTTTGGCCCGGAAACGTTTCGCGCGGAGTCTTGGCTGTGGTGCGCAGCCAGAACTCGTGACCTGTGAACTGCGACAGGTTGTTTTCGGCGTAAAAGCGCGGCGTGGTATAAATGATCGGCTCCTGCCCGTAATGCCGCCGGATGATTTTCAAAAAGCGGCCCATTTCATCCTGAACCACGGCGGCGGACGGTCGCCGGTGGGCGCAGGTTGGCGAAAAAGGGTTCCATTCCATATCCAGAACCGGCGGCAGCGCACCCGGTGTGCGCGGAACATTGCGGATGAACCATCGCGCCTGGTCCTCTGGCCGCGTACAGAAGTAATAGAAATGATATGCCCCCCGCGCCACGCCCGCTTCGCCGGCTCCCTGCCAGTGCTGCGCGAACATCGGATCAAGCAGATCACCGCCTTCTGTCGCCTTGATGAAGGCAAAGTTCACCCCGTTCGCGCGGGCCTGACGCCAGTTCAAACGCTGTTGAAACCGCGCAACGTCGATCCCGTGCACGGCAAACCTGTCCGGCCGCTGACCTTGGAACGCGACCGGATCGGCATCGTCGAAGTTCGCCGGCACGATGTCGCCCACCGGTGTGGCGGCGGGCCTGCTACAACCGACAAGAATGCCGAAAACGAGAATGGCGAAGGCGGCGCGAAATGTCATGGTTTTCCCTTTTCGGCAATAAAGGCGAGGTTGTTCGATGGCATGTCGCGGACGTCTTTGACCGTCAGGCCCGCATCGGTCAACGTGTGCCGCATCCATTGATCGTCCTTGTACCCGATCTGCGGATCCGCCGCACGCAGATCGGCGTCGAACTGCATGTCGCCTTCCGACGAAAGCTTGCCAGAGCGCCGGAACGGTCCGTAAATTACGAAGACGCCATCGCTTGCGAGGGCGCGTGCCGCTTCCGTGAGTACCGTGCGCGCGGCATTCTCCGAGACCAGATGCAACAGGTTCACAAGCAATATCAAGTCGCTGGGCGGCTCATCCCTTGACCAGCCCGGTGCGCAGGCATCAAGGCGGCGGGTGGGCCGGAGATTAGGCAACGCCGCTTCGCTGCGATATGCGTCGATGCTTGCCAAGCGCGTGCGGTCTATCTCTGTGGGGTGCCAATCGAGCAAAGGTAAAATGTTAGCGAAGCGCGTGATCTGTTCGCCTGTGCCCGATGCGATCTCCAACGCGCGACCACTTGGCGGTGCAACCTCTCGCAGCAGGTTCGAAAGCACCGGCGCGTTTCTGAGCGCGGATGGCGCACTGAGCCGGGCGCCCTGACCCGCGTGGGCGACGCTGGCGTTGACGGGCAGGGCGCTCATGCGCGCAACCGATCAGGCTTCAGGGCGGCGACCGACGTTTTGTCGAGTTCCGGCGCGCGACCGGCAACCAGATCGGCCAACAGCAGCGAAGCCGCCGCCGCCGTCTGGAACCCGTATCCGCCCTGTCCCGCGCACCAGACGAATTCGGGTACTTCGGGATCGCGGCCCAGCACGAGCGTTCTGTCGGGTGCAAAGCTGCGCAGACCGGCCCATGTCGCTAGTGGTTTTGTGACAGGTTCCGCGACAAACTGCTGGTAGCGGGCCAATCCTTCGGCAAGCGTCATGTCGTCGGCAAAGGCATCGTGCGGATGGGTCGCATCCTCGTCTGCCGGAGAGATGATCAGAGCGCCAGCATCCGGTTTTGCGTACCACGTCTCGCCGACACCAAAGAACATCGGCCACCCGCCGACATCATGTCCGCCCGGTGCCTTGATCCGGGCCATCGACCGGCGGTGCGGTACGATGCCCAGTGGCGTGACCCCCGCGATCCCCGCAATCAGATCGGCCCAAGCGCCGCCCGCATTGACGAGGGTAGGTGCGGTGTACTCGGCACCGGCGGTCACGGACCACCCGCCCGCCTCCTGGCGGATGGCGGTGACGGTCCTGTCGGTCAGGACTTGTCCGCCATTCCGCTTGAGGATGCGGATGAAATCCTGCATCAGCCGGTCCGTGTCGATATCGAAAGCATCGGCGTGATAGCCCGCGAACGCGAGGGTTTCACGCTCGAGCACAGGCACCATATCCCGCGCCTCTTGGACAGAAATTTCGTCGACGCCCATTTTTCCGAGATCGATTTGGAACGCTTCGCGTTCGTCCGCGCTTGCCACGATCATCAGCCCGCGTGGGGTGAGATAGCCGCCATTCGCGTCGCGCAGGTATCCCACGCTTGCGCGGTTCAGTGCCTGGACCGACGGCGCGCCGTAATTCTGCTCGATCAACGCGGCGGACCGGCCGGAGGCGTGATATCCTGTGGCGCTCTCCATTTCGAGCAGGATCACTTTGGCATCTGCTGACAGACGCGCGGCAGCGGACAGGCCCGCGATACCTCCGCCGATGACGATGATATCGGCGTTCATGCTTCTTCCGCCCTGTCAGTGGCGGGGGGCGGTGCCGGAACGAGGGCCGCCAGTTGCGCGTAGACTGCGGGGGAGATTTCATACTCCATCGCCGCAAGCGACGGCGCCAGCTGTGCCGCGGAGCGTGCCGAGACGATCGGCGTAGGACCGGTCGGATGAGCCGCAGCCCAGGCAACGGCGAGCGTCGCAGGATGCGTGCCGAGGTCCGCCGCGATCTGCGGCAATTGAGCTGCCGCGGTGCGCATATGGTCGAAATTGTAGCGCGCGGCATAGCGGTCGTCTTCGGTCAGCCGTCCGCTGCTGCCTTCGGCATATTTACCCGTCAGCAGGCCGCCGCCCAGCGGAGAATAGGGTGCGCACAGCATGTCCATGTCCTGCGCCATCGGCAGGATCTCGACTTCGGCCTGCCGTTTCACCAGATTGTACATGGGCTGGATCAGCGAGATTTCCAGATCATAGGTCGCGGCGATGCAGACGGCCTTGACCGCCTGCCAGGCGGCGAAATTGGAAATGCCAACGTAGCGGATGATGCCCTGATCGCGCAGCTTCGCCAGTGTCTCGAAGCTTTCGTGCATATCCGTATCGGGATCGAAGCGGTGCAGGTACAGCGCATCGATTACGTCCAGATCCATGCGCTTGCGCGAAGTTTCCGCACTGTCGAGGATGTTGCGCGCCGAGGCACCGCCGCCATAGGACGCCTTTGTCGCGATAATGAGGCGCTCGCGGTGCGGCTTGATCATCTGACCCAGCAACGTTTCGGACGCACCGTCAGTATACACATGGGCCGTATCGAAATGCGTGATGCCCGCCGCCAGCGCCGCGTCAAACATGTCTTGCGAGGCAGCCGCATCCGCCCGCCCGCCGAATTGCATGGTGCCGAATGCGAGGCGGCTTGCCGGAGTGCCGTCGAGGCTGGTCAGGGTGTGTATCATATCCGAATTGGTGCCATCTGCATCGCGCATTAGCAATCGCAGATACGCGCAGCCTTGCAGATCTTCAGACTCCGCCAACCTCGACAGCGCGCTGGTAGGCCGGTCGCGCTTCCATGGCGTCGATAAACCGTTTGAGTTTGGGGAACTTTTCGCCCATGTCCAGCCGCAAGGCAATCTGTGCCGGAAAGCTCATCATGATGTCCGCAGCCGAGATTTCGTCGAGAACGAAGTGCCCTGACGTGCGCAGAATGCTTTCCATGTAAGCGAAGTGGTTTTCCAGCTCCGATTGGATGCGCGGATGAAGCGGCGCACCCGCGTCGCCGAGGCGGCCGACGTAGAGATTGAGCAAAACAGGTATCATCACCGATCCTTCGGCGAAATGCATGCATTCCAGATGGCGGTGGTGGTCCGGGGTTCCAACGGGCGGTATCATGTGCGGCGCATGTTTCATGCACAGGATTTCCGTGATCGCCCCGCTTTCGATGATCGTATCGCCGTCCATCTCAAGCACCGGGGATTTCCCAAGAGGATGCACGTCGAGCAGTGCGGGAGGCGCCAGATTGGTGTCGGGATCGCGCGTGTGCAGGACGATTTCGTAGGGCTCGCCGATTTCTTCGAGAAGCCACAGTATACGGAGAGAGCGGGACCTGTTGAGGTGATGCAGTTTCATCATCTTCCAAGCTTAGGCGGTTTATGCGCCGGCGGAAAGATCAGAGACGCCCGGCGGCGACAGCTTTTGTTTGCAAGGATCAATGCCGGGCCGGATGTAAGCCACTTGCGCGAAATCGCAGCGACCAAGACGCAATGGACGCTGTAGCAAACGAAAAAGGCCCCGCCGGGGCGGAGCCTGATCTGGAATGCCGCAGAGTTTACTGCGGAATGTCGCCTTCGATGCCTTCGACATAGAAGTTCATCCCTGCAAGCGTTCCGTCATCCGCTGTCTCGCCTTCGGCCAGGAAATCACTGCCGTCCTGCTTTTTCAGCGGACCGGTGAACGGGTGATAGGAGCCGTCGGCGATGGACGCCTTGAGCGCCAGCGCCTCGTCCTTCACGTCGGCAGGTACCGCATCGGTGATCTCGCCGATGCCGACCATGCCCGCACCGATGCCGTCCCATGTGTCCTTGCTTTCCCAGGTGCCGTCCATCACGGCCTTGGTGCGCGCGATGTAATAGGGCGCCCAATCGTCGATGATCGACGACACGCGCGGGAAGGGCGCGAATTGCGCCATGTCGGACGCCTGACCAAATGTCACGACATTGCCCGCTTCCTGTGCCGCCGCCTGCGGCGCGGTGGAATCGGTGTGTTGCAAGATCACGTCCGCGCCTTGTTCGATCAGAACCTTGGCGGCGTCCGCTTCCTTGGCGGGATCAAACCATGTGTAGGCCCAGACGATCTTGAACTGCACATCGGGGTTGACCTTGCGCGCGTGGATGAACGCGGAGTTAATGCCACGGATCACTTCGGGGATCGGATAGGATCCGATATAGCCCACGATGTTGCTCTCGGTCATCTTGCCCGCAATGTGGCCCTGAATCGCGCGGCCTTCGTAGAAACGCGCCGAATAGGTCGAGACGTTATCCGCGCGCTTGTAGCCGGTCGCGTGCTCGAACTTTACATCGGGGAATTTCGCCGCGACGTTGATCGTCGGGTCCATATAGCCGAACGAGGTGGTAAAGATCAGGTCGGCCCCGTCGAGTGCCATCTGGGTCATTACACGCTCAGAATCCGGGCCCTCGGCCACTGATTCAACGAACACGGTCTCGACCTTGTCGCCGAACTCTTCCTCGACGGCCAGACGGCCTTCGTTGTGCTCATACGTCCAGCCGCCATCACCGACCGGCCCGACATAAACAAATCCGACCTTTGTCTTTCCGTGGCTTTCAGCAAAGGCGGCCGTGGCCATGCCCGCAACCAGCGCCGCGCTGGCCAGCAGTTTCATGAACGTCATGTGGTATCTCCCCAGTGGATTGTATCCGCTCTCAGGCGGTTTGCGCCTCAATGCGAGGCATGGAATATGCGGCCAAGCGATCCGGGTGCGCGGTTGCTGTCGCGTGACAGTACGACCAGCACCACGATCGTGATGACATAGGGCGACATTGCCAGATATTCGACGGGAATGGCAACGCCTACGCCTTGCAGATTGAGCTGCAATTGAACCAGACCGCCAAAAAGATAGGCACCCAGCAACACCCGGAACGGACGCCAGCTTGCGAACACAACCAGCGCGAGCGCGATCCAGCCAACACCGGCGGTCATCCCTTCGGTCCACTGCGGCACGCGGATCAGACTGATGTAGGCGCCGCCCACTCCCGCGCAGGCACCGCCGAACATGATCGCCAGCGTGCGGATGCGTTTGACCTTGAACCCCAGCGCGTGCGCAGCATCGTGGTTTTCGCCCACGGCCCGCAGGACCAGTCCCGCACGGGTGAATTTCAGCGTCGCCCAGACCGCCACGACAAGGGCGATGCCTAGATATACGATGATGTCGTGGCTGAGCAGGATGGGCCCTACCACCGGAATATCCGCCAGAGGGCCAAAGTCGATATCACCCAGGCGTGGGGGCTTGATCCCAACATAACTCTGGCCCAACAGCGCCGAAAACCCGAGACCGAAAAGGGTCAGCGCGAGCCCGGAAGCGACCTGATTGGCCAGCATCACCTGAGTCAGAAACGCGAACAGCAAGCTGAGTGCCGCGCCGCCCAAAGCCGCCGCCGCAAAACCCAGAAGCGGCGATCCGGTTTCGACAGCGGTGGCAAAGCCGCAGATCGCGCCCATGATCATCATGCCCTCGACACCGAGGTTCAGCACGCCCGTCCGCTCGACGACCAGCTCGCCGATAGCGGCAAAGATCAACGGTGTGGCGGCGACGAAGAAGCCGGCGATGAACAGCAGCGGATTGATAGCAGATAGATCCATCATACCACCTCCGCGCGGCCCGGACGCAGCCGGTAATTGGTGAAGAGATCGAAGGCCAGCAGAAAGAACAGCAGCATCCCCTGAAACACCTGAATAGCCGCTGCGGGCAGTCCCAGTTTGGATTGCGCGATGTCGCCGCCGATGTAGGTCAGCGCCATGAGGCCTCCGGCCAACAGGATCCCTACCGGATGTAGACGACCCAGAAATGCCACGATAATCGCGGTAAAGCCGTAGCCCACGTTGAAATCAATCGTCACCTGACCGGAGGGGCCTGCCACCTCGAACATGCCCGCCAGACCGGCCAGAAGCCCGGACGTGCCGAGGCAGAACAGCACCAGCCGCGCGGGATCGACGCCAGAGAACTTGGCGGCGCGCGGTGCCTCGCCGGTGACGCGGATGGCAAATCCAAGACGGTGGCGCGCGAGCAGGACATAGGCAAAGATCACGGCGACGAATGCCGCCACGACGCCCCAGTGCATGCCGGTTCCAGTGATCAGTTCGGCGTTGTGGGCGCTGGCGTATTGTTGCAGGTTGCGACTGCCAGGAAATCCGAATCCTTCTGGATTTTTCAGCAATCCCAGAGACATGGACGCCAAAAACTGTTCTGCCACATACACCAGCATGAGCGAAACGAGAATTTCGTTGGTGCCGAATTTGACCTTCAAAACCGCCGGTATCATGGCCCAGATCCAGCCGCCAAGCGCCCCCGCCAGCACCATCAGCGGGAAGATCAAAACACTGTCGGCGGGATAGAACGCCAGCCCTGCGCCCGCACCGAAGAGCGCGCCCATGATGTATTGCCCCTCGGCCCCGATGTTCCAGATCCCCGCCTTGAACCCGAGACTGAGGCCGATGGCGATGAGCACCAGCGGCGCACCCTTGATCAACAATTGGGGGCGGTAGAAAAACGCGAACTCGCCAAAGAGCGGCTCCCAGAAGATCGTCCGGATCGCAAGGACCGGGTCCTTGCCCAGTGCCGCGAAAAGCAGCCCGCCGAAAACCATCGTCGCCAGCACGGCGAGCAGGGGCGCGGCGAGCGAGAAGGCCCGGCTTGGTTCGGGGCGCTTTACGAGGGTGATCATGTCATGTCTTCCGTTTCCGTTGGTAATGGCGTGGCATGGGCCTTAGGCTCAGACATGCGCCACCTCCATGCCATGCGCGCCACCCATCATCAGACCGATCTCCTCGACAGTTATGCCCTGCGCCTCGCGCGGCTCTGATAACCGCCCTTCGTTGAGTGCACAGAACCGGTCGGATATTTCCATCAACTCGTCGAGGTCTTGCGAAATCACGATTAGCGCCGTGCCGGTTTCGGCCAGATCCAGCAACGCCTGCCGGATGGCCGCAGCGGCGGAGGCATCCACACCCCATGTCGGCTGATTGACGACGAATACCTCGGGGCGCTGCAGGACCTCGCGCCCGATCACGAATTTCTGGAGGTTCCCGCCCGATAGCGACCGCGCCGCAGCCTGCGGGCCGGGGGTGCGCACGTCGAAAGTGTCGATGACGGATTGGGCAAACCGTGTGGCGGCGGACCAGTCAAGGAACCCGCGCCGGTCCAATCCCTCGCGCGCGGCGCCGGTGAGCATCGCATTCTCGGTCAGCGACATGTCGGGCACGGCGGCATGGCCCATCCGCTCTTCGGGGGCGGCAAGGATACCGCGCGCACGCCGCTTGGTCGGACCGAGCCCCCCGATGTCGTCGCCGCTGTGCAGAAGCATACCCCCCGCGACAGGGCGTTCGCCCGAAAGCGCGGCAAGAAGCTCGTCCTGTCCGTTGCCCGCGACGCCGCCGATTCCAAGGATTTCGCCCGCGCGTAAATCCACGCTGATGCCCTTGAGCGCCATGCCGAACGCATTGGGCGCGGGCGCCTTCAGATCCTTGAGCTGCAACACGATCTCGCCTTTCGCATGGGGCGTGCGCGTGGGCGTCTGCAACAGTTTGCCCACCATCATTTCCGCCATGTCGCGCGCTGTCGTGTCGCGCGGAACGCACGCGCCTACAACCTTGCCCAGCCGCAGGATCGTGGCGCTGTCGCACAGGCTGCGGATCTCTTCGAGCTTGTGCGAAATATACAGGATCGCGGTGCCGTCCGCACTGAGCTTGCGCAGGGTAGTAAACAGGATCTCGACCTCCTGCGGGGTCAGCACCGATGTCGGTTCGTCCATGATCAACAGCTTGGGATCCTGCAACAGACAGCGAATGATCTCGACGCGCTGTCGCTCTCCGGCAGAGAGATCGCCCACAATCCGGTCGGGCGACAGCGGCAGGCCGTAAGTTTCGGAAACTGCGGTGATTTGCGCCGAAAGCGCGCCCAGCTTTGGCGCGTTCTCCATCCCCAACGCAATGTTTTCCGCAACGGTCATCGCATCGAAAAGCGAGAAATGCTGAAACACCATGCCCACGCCCGCCGCTCTTGCCGCGCGTGGCTCTGCCGGCGCAAACTCCGCCCCGTTCATATGCATCGTGCCGCTGTCGGGCTTCACCAGCCCATAGATCATCTTGACCAGCGTCGATTTGCCCGCGCCGTTTTCGCCCAGCAGGGCGTGGACCTCGCCGGGCGCGATCTGTAGCGAGACATTGTCGTTGGCAACCACGCCGGGATAGGCCTTGGTCAGGCCGGTCAGGGACAGCAGCGGTGTCTGGGTCATGCGGAAACTTCCCCGTGTGCCAGCGCCAGAAGCGCATTGATGGTGCCATGTGCAATTTCATGGGGCGCTTTGCCAAGCTTTTTATCGCCGATCGGGCAGGTGATCGGCGTCGGATCGAGACCTGCGGCGCGCAAACGCCGCTCGAACCGCGCCCGTTTGGTTGCGGATCCGATCAGACCGATCTGTCTGGCTCCGCTTTTCAACAGGGCTGCACAAAGCGCCAGATCGATATCGTGGGAGTACGTGAAAATCAGATGATGGGCACCCTGCGGCGCGCGACGCGCAAGGCGCGGCATGTCGGCGACGGGGATTTGCGTAACATAAGGTGGCACAGCGTCAGGAAACCGATCAGCGGCGCTGTCGATCCATGTGATGTCAAATGCATTGGCGGGACAGCAGTCGATGACCGCCCGTCCGACGTGGCCCGCGCCCCATATCCAAAGTGCCACAGGGCGGGCAGGCGGGCGGACCGATTTCAGCTCGCATCGATGCGCTACATCCACTGTCCGGCCATCGTGGCCGTAGCTCAGCGTAACGCTGCCGCCACAGCACTGGCCCAGTCCGGGGCCAAGCGGGTATGTCTCCATATGGCTCGTCCGGTTCGCAACCAACATGCGGCGCGCGGTGGCGATGGCGCGATATTCAAGCGCGCCACCGCCGATGGTTCCCGCACAGTCGGTCGCGGTTACGCGCATGACGGTACCGGCGTCGCGCGGGGCGGATCCGCGCGTCGCCGCGATCTCGATGTAGATCGCGCTCACCGCGATGTCTCCCCGCGTGCCCTGCCAACTGCCGCCAGCACCGCCTCTGCCGTTGCCGGTGTTTGCAGATCACCGTACGCCGGGCCGCAGGCCCGCACCGCGTCGGCAAGGGCTGCGTAGGCGGATATGCCAAGCATCAATGGCGGCTCTCCGACAGCCTTGGAGCGGTAGACCGTTTGTGAAGGGTTCGGTTGGTCCCACAAGTCCACGTTGAACACCCGCGGTCTGTCCGAACAGGCGGGGATCTTGTAGGTCGAGGGTGCATGGGTCTGTAGGCGACCCTTGTCGTCCCACACCAGTTCCTCCGTAGTCAGCCAGCCCGCGCCCTGCACATATCCACCCTCGATCTGGCCGATGTCGATGGCGGGGTTGAGGGACGCGCCGGCATCATGCAGCAGATCCGCGCGCAAAATCCGGTACTCGCCCGACAGCGTGTCGATCACGACCTCGCTTATCGCCGCACCGTAGGCGAAATAATAGAATGGCCTGCCACGGCCCGCGATCCGGTCCCACTGGATGTCCGGTGTTTTGTAAAAGCCGGTCGAGGACAGGCTGACGCGCGCCTCATAAGTCTGCTGTGCCGCCTGCGCGAAGGTGATCGTTTGCCCTGCCACATGGACCTGACCGTCAACAAAACGCACATTGTCGGCACTGTCGCCGTGCCGCAGTGCGAGATGGGCGGCCATCCGGTCGCGGATGATGTCGCAGGCATTTTGCACGGCCATTCCGTTCAGATCGCTGCCCGAGCTTGCCGCCGTTGCAGAGGTGTTAGGCACCTTGCCCGTATCAGTGGCGGTGATACGCACCGTCCTTAGCGGCACGCCAAAGCGTGCGGCGGCGACCTGGGCCACCTTCTGGAACAGACCTTGCCCCATTTCCGTACCGCCGTGGTTTAGGTGGATCGAGCCGTCCTGATAGACATGCACCAGCGCACCAGCCTGATTGAGGTGGGTCAGCGTGAAGGAAATGCCGAACTTGACCGGTGTGAGCGCGATGCCGCGTTTCAGGACCGGTTGGGCTTCGTTCCAGTCCTGTATCGCGCGGCGGCGCTCTTGGTACCGGGCGGTTTCGATCAACCGATCGGTGATGGCGTTGATGATGCAGTCCGTCACCGGCTGGTGGTAAGGCGTGGTCTGGACGCCTTCTGGCGGCTCCGGTGCGGTTTGGTTTTCCGAGACGACAGCCTGCGCCCCCCTGCTGGCCAGATCGGCGTTATCGGGCGCTGCGGCAGGGGGCCGCGTTTCGGTCGCCTCGTCCGGCGCGATGAGATCGGCGTAGTAGTTGGCCCGGCGCACATCGAGCGGATCGCGGCCCAGATGCTGGGCGATATGGTCCATCACCCGCTCGATCCCGACGATCCCCTGAGGCCCGCCAAAGCCGCGAAAGGCGGTGGCGCTTTGAGTATTCGTCTTGAGCCGGTGCGAGGTGATCCGCGCGTTTTCCAGCAAATAGGCGTTGTCAGCGTGCAACATCGCGCGGTCGGCCACCGGAAGGCTCAGATCCATCGCCCAGCCGCAGCGCGCGTAGTGGGTGAAGTCGACGGCGGAAATTCGGCCTTCCGCGTCAAATCCCACGCTGTAATCAATGCGAAAATCGTGCCGCTTGCCGGTAATGATCATATCATCGTCGCGGTCGTAGCGCATCTTGCAGGGCTTGCCCGTGCGGACCGCAGCAACGGCACAGGCCACGGCCAGCGCATTCCCCTGGCTTTCCTTGCCACCGAAACCGCCGCCCATCCGCCGCGTCTCGACCCGCACGGCGTGCATCGGACGCCCGATGGCTTCGGCGACCTTATGCTGGATTTCGGTCGGGTGCTGGGTGGAGGAGTGGACACGCATGTCGCCGTCCTCTTCGGGCAGAGCAAGGGCGGCCTGACCTTCGAGGTAGAAGTGCTCCTGCCCGCCGATGTCGATGCTGCCGCCAAGGCGGTGCGGGGCCCGCGCAAGGGCGGCGGTAGCTTCGCCTTTGGCATACACACGCGGCCCGTCCTCGAACCTGCTGTCGGCGGCAAGCGCGTCTTCGATGGAGAGGATGGGGGTTTCTGCCTTGATGTCGATGGCGCCGCGCCGCGCCGCATGCCGTGCGGCCAGATGCGTCGTGGCGATCACCAGGAAAAGCGGCTGACCGACATAGTGCACGCGGTCCGTGGCCAGCAGCGGCTCGTCATGGTTGGACGGCGACACATCGTTGGCGAAGGGCAGGTCGGCAGCAGTCAGAACGTCCACGACACCGGCCGCCGATCTGACCGCGTCGAGGTTTATCGACACCAGCGTTCCGCGGGCTGTCTCGCTCAGTCCGAAGGCCAGATAAAGTGTACCCGTCGGGGTCGGTATGTCATCGACGTACCGCGCGGCACCGGTCACATGCAGAGCTGCGGCGTCGTGGGGCAGTGGTTTTGCAACGCTCACGCCTGCACCTCGTGCACATCCGTCAGCGCCCCGTCCAGCGTGTGAAAGGCGCGCAGCAGCATGTTCTGCGCGGTCTGCATCCGGTAGGGAGCCGAGGCGCGCATGTCCGACATCGGGCTGAAGTCCAGCGCAAGTGCGGCCATCGCGGCATCGATCGTTTCCCGCGTCACCGGCCGCCCCTCCATCGCCGCTTCGGCGCCCGACGCGCGGGCGGGCGTGCCGGCCATTCCGCCAAAGGCGAGCCGGACACCCGCAAAGAACCCATCCCGCACCGGGAGGTTCAGGCAGGCGCAGACGGCGGATATGTCCTGATCGAAGCGCTTGGAGATCTTGAAACAGTGGAGCGTATCCTCCTGTTTTGGAATCGTGATCGCTTCGACGAACTCCCCCGGGCGGCGGTTCTGTTTGCCGTAGGCGAGGAAAAAGTCTTCTACCGGTAGTGTGCGGCGGGTAGCGCCGTGCCGCAGATGTAGCGTTGCACCAAGCGCGATCATCGCCGGGCTGCCGTCCCCGATGGGCGAGCCGTTCGCGATGTTGCCGCCCAGCGTCGCCGCCGCGCGCACCTGAGCGGAGCCGTAGCGGCGCAGCAGCGTGCCAAGGCCTGGAAAAAGTGGCGTGAAGAATTGCTCGACTTCCGCGATTGTCGTCGCCGCGCCGATCCGCCAGTCGTCCGGTACGTCAGTGACGCCGCGCAGATCGGCGCATTGATTGAGAAAGATGGGTGTGTCCAGATCGCGCAACTGCTTTGTGACCCATAGCCCCACATCTGTGGCCCCCGCGATCAGGGTTGCATCGGGATTCGCGGCATAGAGGGCGGCCAAATTATCCGATGTGCGGGGGTGGTGGGAGGAAGGGGGCGCTGCCCCCGCAGCCTCTGGCTGCTCCCCCGGGATATTTTCAGCCAAAGAAAATAGGCGGGGTGGGACCGGCAGGGCTGCGGCGGCTTTGGCCGCGCGTACGATCGGCGCGTAGCCGGTGCACCGACACAGGTTGCCCGCAAGCGCCGTATCATAATCGGTCTCACCGTTGAGGTGCGCGGTGGCCATACTCATGATGAAGCCAGGCGTGCAAAAGCCGCATTGGCTGCCGTGATGGGTGATCATGGCATCCTGTACGGGATGCAGCGCGCCGTCGGAGGTGCTAAGCCCTTCGACTGTGGTGACGTGTTTGCCGTCTAGTTGCGGCAGGAACAGGATGCAGGCGTTGAGCGGTGCAGCCCCGTGTTCGTCCGTTACCATCACGGTACAGGCCCCACAGTCGCCTTCGTTGCACCCTTCCTTGGTACCGGTCAGCCCCCGGGTGTCGCGCAGCCAGTCCAGAAGTGTCGTCGTGGGTGACAGGCCTGCCACGGTGACAGGCTCTGCGTTCAGCAAGAAGGAAGTGTTCATGGGGATGACCCCGCCGCGATACCAAACTCAGTTCATCATGTGCGCCCGGCGTTCGATGCGGCGTAGAGCGCGGGCGCGGTTTTACGCTAAAGGGCAGCTGCGCGGTTTGGCAAGGGCAAGCGGGTCTACGGGGCGAACTTGTCCGCTGTGTGCTGCGGATTGAGGCGCGCAAATGTCGTGTTTGGCGGTAGAGTGCACGGCAGATCTGCCATAAGACTGGCGACATGACACAAGCCTCCCGATTCATTCACCTGCGCACCCACTCAGAATACTCTTTGCTGGAAGGGGCGCTGCGGCTGAAAAAGCTGCCCGATATGGCTGCGCAGGCGGATATGCCTGCGCTGGCGCTGACCGATACCAACAACATGTTTGCAGCACTGGAATTTTCCGTCGCGATGTCGGGGGCGGGGATCCAGCCGATCATCGGCTGTCAGGTGGATCTGAAATATGTTCAGACCGGGCCGGGGGAAAAGCCGCGCGCGCCTGCGCCTGTGGTTCTTCTGGCGCAGACCGAGCGCGGCTATGCGCATCTGATGAAGCTGAACACCTGTCTGTATGTGGACAAGGGCGGGGCGCTGCCGCAGGTGACGCTGGCGCAACTGGCCGAGAACGCGGGCGATGTGATTTGCCTAACGGGCGGTTCGACAGGGCCGGTGGGCATGTTGTTGCATGGCGGCCAACGCCCCGCCGCAGAGGCGCTGATGCGCGAGTTGCACAGGATATTCTCGGATCGACTCTACGTCGAATTACAGCGCCATCCGGGCGACGACGGATTGCCGGACGCCGAAAAGCTGACGGAGCGGGGGTTCGTCGAGATGGCTTATGCGATGGACATTCCTCTGGTGGCGACCAACGATGTCTATTTCCGGAAAACGCAGATGTATGAGGCGCATGACGCTTTGATCTGCATCGCGGAAGGCGCCTATGTCGATCAGCAGCGGGAGCGTCGTCGCCTTACGCCGCAGCATTACTTCAAATCGCAGGCGGAGATGGTCACACTGTTTGCCGATCTGCCGGAGGCCATCGAGAACACCGTCGAGATCGCCCGGCGGTGTGCTTTTCAGGCGTACCGCCGCGATCCGATCCTGCCGAAGTTTGCCGATGACGAGGTGGCCGAATTGCGCCGTCAGGCGCAGGAGGGGCTGCGCGCGCGCCTTGCGATCATTCCGCATGCGGCGGCGGTGTCGGTCTATGAGGAACGGCTGGAGTTCGAGCTGGGCATCATCGAGGGTATGGGATTTCCGGGCTATTTCCTGATCGTTGCCGATTTCATCAAATGGGCGAAGGACCAGGGCATCCCGGTGGGACCGGGCCGTGGGTCGGGTGCCGGTAGTCTCGTGGCCTATGCTTTGCTGATCACGGACCTGGACCCGCTGCGCTATTCGCTGCTGTTCGAACGGTTCTTGAACCCCGAACGCGTCTCGATGCCCGATTTCGACATCGACTTCTGCATGGACCGGCGTGAAGAAGTCATTCGCTATGTTCAGGACAAATACGGGCGCGACAAGGTGGGGCAGATCATCACCTTCGGCGCGCTTTTGTCCAAGGCCGCCGTGCGCGACATCGGGCGCGTGTTGCAGATGCCATACGGACAGGTGGACCGGCTGTCGAAAATGATCCCGGTGGAAGGGGTCAAACCCGTATCCATCGAAAAGGCGTTGGCGGACGAGCCGCGCTTGCGCGAGGAAGCGCGCAACGAGGAGGTCGTCGCGCGGCTGCTGGAATATGGTCAGCAAGTGGAAGGCCTGCTGCGCAACGCGTCCACCCATGCCGCCGGTGTGGTGATCGGGGACCGGCCGCTTGACGCGCTGGTGCCGCTCTATCAGGATCCACGGTCCGACATGCCCGCGACGCAGTTCAACATGAAATGGGTCGAGCAGGCGGGGCTGGTGAAGTTCGACTTTCTGGGCCTGAAAACGCTTACCGTGATCCAGAACGCCGTGGACCAGATCAAGGCGTCTGGACGGCATCTTCACATTGCATCCGACGGGACGGAGTTGTTCGTGCCGCCCGAGGGGCTGGAAGATGATATCGCCACCATCCCGCTGGATGACGAGGCGTCCTACAAGCTGTATGCGGCGGCAAAGACCGTGGCAGTGTTCCAGGTGGAAAGCTCGGGCATGATGGATGCGCTCAAGCGCATGAAACCGACCTGCATCGAGGACATCGTGGCGCTTGTTGCGCTGTATCGCCCCGGCCCGATGGAAAACATCCCGACCTATTGCGAGGTCAAGAACGGGTTGAAAGAACGCGAGAGCGTCCACCCGTCGATCGACCATATTCTGGAGGAAACGCAGGGTATCATCGTCTATCAGGAACAGGTGATGCAGATCGCGCAGGTCATGGCGGGCTATAGCCTTGGCGGTGCCGACCTGCTGCGCCGTGCGATGGGCAAGAAGATCGCCGAAGAGATGGCCAAGGAGCGGCCCAAGTTCGAGAAAGGTGCCATGGAGAATGGCGTCGACAAGAAAAAGGCGTCGGAGGTTTTCGATCTTCTGGAAAAATTCGCCAACTACGGTTTCAACAAATCGCATGCCGCGGCCTATGCGGTCGTCAGCTACCAGACGGCATGGCTCAAGGCGAACCACCCGGTCGAGTTCATGGCCGGTGTGATGAATTGCGATATCCACCTCACCGACAAGCTGGCGGTGTATTTCGAAGAGGTGCGCAAGCGGCTTGAACTGCCGTGGGTGCCGCCCTGTGTGAACCGGTCGGATGCGACATTCCGGGTGGTGGACGGCGCGCTTATCTATGCGCTGGGCGCGCTGAAGAACGTCGGCGTCGAGGCGATGAAGCTGATCACAGAAGGCCGCCGTGTCGACGGCGTCGACAAGCCTTTTGCGACTTTGTTCGATGTGGCGCGGCGCGTCGATCTCAAACGGGTGGGCAAGCGGCCGCTTGAGATGCTGGCACGGTCCGGTGCCTTCGATCAACTCGATAGCAACCGCCGCCGGGTGTTTGGCGCGCTGGATGGGCTGGTCGCCTATTCGGCGGCGATCCACGAACAGAAATCATCCAATCAGGTGTCGCTGTTCGGCGAAGCAGGCGACGATCTGCCGGAGCCGCGCATGATGCCCTGCGACGATTGGTTGCCCGCCGAGCGCCTCACCGAAGAGTTCAAGGCGGTCGGCTTTTACCTTTCGGGCCATCCGCTGGACGACTACATGGGGCCGCTTAAGCGCAAGGGGGTGATCACGCTGGACGCGCTGACGGACAAGGCGCAGAACGGCCCGCTGGTTGCGAAGCTCGCGGGTGTCGTGGCCGGACGGCAAGAGCGCAAATCCGCGCGCGGCAACCGTTTTGCCTTTGCGCAGATGTCGGACACCACGGGTGCCTATGAGGTGACGTTGTTCTCGGACACGCTGGAGGCTTGCCGTGATCATCTGGAGACCGGATCGAAGGTCGTCGTCACGGTCGAGGCAACGCTCGAATCGGATCAGCTCAAGCTGCTGGGTCGCGCGGTGACGCCGATCGACGCGGCGGTGGGCGATGCGGGCGGCATGGGCCTGCGGATCTTCATCGAAAGCTCCGGTGCGATTGCCGCTGTTTCCGATGTCCTGAGCGGGGCCCGCAATGCGGCCAAGGCTGCTGCGAAGGGGCCCGTTCATCTTTGCCTTATGGATCCGGGCCTGCCCGGCGAGGTTGAAGTCGATCTCGGTGCGGAATTTCCCGTCACGCCGCAAATCAAGGGCGCAATACGCTCCTTGAGCGGGGTGATGGAAGTCGAAGAGATCTGATCAGGCGCGAAGCTTGACCCGATGTCAGCGGAGACCCGCCGTGGTTTGCTGGACCTGCCGCCGACGCCACGCTAAGTCTTTACGCGGAAGAGGGGGAATCTTTGATGAGGGTATTTGCTGCGTTATTCATTGGTCTGGGTCTTGCCGCATGCGGCGATCCGTTAGCGGGCGTAGACCGGCTCTCGGATGTCGATATCGTCGCCACTGATCCGGTGGCGGCTGCGCTTCCCGATGCCGAAGAGGTCGCGCGCGAAGGCTTTTTGGGCACCGAAGCGGCACAGGGCGAGATCCCCGAGGGCGTCGATGCCCTGCAGAATCAGGAATCCGCACATAGAGGTCTTTTTGCGGGTCTCTTCGGTAGTATCGGGGCAAAAAGTCAGGATGACGAGGTAGAGAAACTTGCAGCACTGCCGTCGCCCGAGCGCCAATCGGATGCTGCGCCGGTACAGGAAGAACCGGTCAGGACAAAAGCGCGCGCGGACTCCGGCCCCGATGCGCGCGACGTGCCTTTCGGGGCGGTGTTGGCCTTCGGTGAGGTCGCGCGGGTCTGCGACGCCCGGGGAAAGTCTTTGGGCAACAAGGTCGCCCAGATCGGCAAGCGCGGTATCGCTCTGTATGACAGCAACCCCGGAAACATGAGCAAACGGACTTTTTATCTGACAGGTTTTGGCGACAACTGCCCGCGCCAGTTCACCGCTGCAAACGCGCTGTTCGGACCACCCTCGTTCTACGAACAGTTGCGGTTCGGTCCGGCGGGCGGAAACCTGCCCTATGCCGAAACCGACAAGGCGTATGACGGGATCAAATCTAAGGTATGCCGCGCGGGCAAATCAAAACCCTGCGGCGGCAAGATCGGCCGCCTCGAGGCAGACACGGCATTCTTAAGCGCCTACGAATTCAACGAACACAACGGTAAGTGGAAAGAGTTCCTGATCCACGGCGGCGACATCGTTGCAGCGGCTCTGAAAAAACTGAACTGAGACGTCGTGCGACAGCGTTCAGTAGTGCGGCGGACGCTCGTCCCCGATGACGATCCCGCCGCTGCCGGCCGCTTCGCGCTCTCCTTCGCGGCGCATGAGCATTTCGACACGCGCCGTCAAACGATCAATCTCCCGCTGCTGTTTCGTGACGATATCGGAAAGATCATCGACCGTCCGGGAAAGATGCGCGATTGTTTCTTCAAGCTGTTCCATGATCCGCACCTAAGACGCTTTGACGGCCTGCGCAATGGTCTGCGCATAGTTGCGCGCGCTTGCCCCGCTGGCGCGCATCCGGTAGAGGCTCGGCGCAAGTAGATCTCGTTGCAGAGGACCGTCATGGCCAAGCCAAAGAAGACACCGCGCCCAAAGGCCGAGACGCCGCGGGGGTTTCGTGATTATTTCGGCGCTGAAGTGACGCAGCGCGCCGAGATGCTTGCCAGGATCGCGGACGTTTATCATCGCTACGGCTTCGATGCGCTGGAAAGCTCGGGCGTAGAGCGGGTCGAGGCGCTGGGCAAGTTTCTGCCCGATGTGGACCGCCCGAACGCAGGCGTTTTCGCCTGGCAGGAGGACGCTGAAGCGGATAAACCCGGCGACTGGTTGGCACTGCGCTATGATCTGACAGCGCCGCTGGCGCGGGTCTATGCCCAACACCGCAATGATCTGCCGACGCCCTACCGCCGCTACGCGATGGGGCCTGTGTGGCGCAACGAAAAGCCGGGTCCGGGGCGGTTTCGGCAGTTCTACCAGTGCGACGCGGATACTGTCGGAGCGTCGTCGGTTGCGGCGGATGCAGAGATCTGCGCGATGCTGGCCGATTGTCTGGAGGAAGTCGGGATCGAACGCGGCGACTACATCGTGCGGGTGAACAACCGCAAGGTGTTGAACGGGGTGTTGGAAGTCGCAGGTCTGTCGGGCGACGACAAGGAGGCTGAGCGTGGCATCGTGCTGCGCGCCATCGACAAGCTGGACCGTCTCGGGCTGGACGGCGTGCGCGCGCTGCTGGGGGCAGGGCGCAAGGACGAGAGCGGCGATTTCACCGAAGGTGCGGGGCTTGATACCGCGCAGGCCGACGTGATCATTGGCTTCATGCAGGCGAAACGGGACGACGGAGCCGGGACCTGTGCGCGGCTGCGCGATCTCGTCGGTGAGAGCGCAACTGGCCTTGATGGGGTTGAAGAGCTTGAAACCATCGCGGCGCTGTTGGCCGCTGGGGGATACGGTCCCGACCGGATCGAGATCGGCCCCAGCGTCGTACGCGGGCTGGGCTATTACACCGGCCCGGTGTTCGAGGCGGAGCTGACATTTGAGATCACCGATGAGAAGGGCCGCCCGCGCAATTTCGGGTCGGTCGCGGGCGGCGGGCGTTATGACGATCTGGTCAAGCGTTTCACCGGCCAGGAAGTGCCGGCGACTGGCGTTTCCATCGGCGTTGATCGTCTGCTCGCGGCGCTTCACGCCAAGGGGCGCATGGCCGCGTCCGATCATGGTCCGGTGGTGGTCACGGTGATGGATAAGGCACGCATGGCCGATTATCAGACGATGGTGGCCGAGCTGCGACAGGCGGGCATCCGTGCGGAAGTGTATCTTGGCAATCCCAAGAATTTCGGCAATCAGCTGAAATACGCGGACAGACGGCAAAGCCCCGTCGCGGTGATCGAAGGCGGCGATGAACATGCCGCAGGGGTCGTCCAGATCAAAGACCTCGTTCTGGGCGCCAAGATTGCCGAGGATGCGACGCTTGAGGAGTGGCGCGACCGCCCGAGCCAATACGAAGTGCCCCGTGATCAGTTGGTCGCGAAGGTGCGGGCCATTCTGGAGTTGTACCGCTGATGCCGACGCGGGCCCAAACGAATGCAAAGGCCGCTGCCTTGCGCGCGCATTTCGAAGCGCACGGCGCGCAGGCCATCGAGCCGCCGCTGCTGCAACCTGCGGGCACTCTGCTGGATCTTTACGGCGAGGACATTCGCGCGCGCGCGTACGTCACGTCAGACGCGCTGCGCGGGGAGCAGATGCTGCGCCCCGATTTCACCGTACCGGTGGTACAGATGCATATGGCCGACGGGGCGGAGCCGGCGCGGTATACCTATGCCGGCGAGGTGTTTCGCCGTCAGGAGCGTCACGCGGACCGGCCCAATGAATATGTTCAGGTGGGATATGAAGTGTTTGCGCGTGATGACCCGGCGGCCAGCGATGCCGAGGTGTTCGCGCTGATCTCGCGGGCGCTGGCCGATTTGCCGGTGCGCGCGATCACCGGCGATATCGGTATGTTGATGGCGGTTGTCGCGGGTTTGCAAACGTCACAGTTGCGTAAGGAAGCTCTGATGCGCCACATCTGGCGGCCCCGGCGCTTTCGTGCGCTTCTTGAGCAGTTCGCGGGCCGGACGCCGGTATCGCCCGCCCGACGGGCACTGCTGGAGGGCAAGGTCGCATGTGATGCGCCGCTGGTGGGATTGCGGTCGCACCGTGAAATCGAAGCCCGCATCACCGCGCTGAAGAACGACGCCAAGGTTCCGCCGATCAAGGCGCGCGATGTGCAGATGATCGAGGCGCTGCTGGACATCGGTGCACCGATGCCGGATGCCCTGGCACGGTTGCACGATCTGTCCGTCGATCTGCCCGCGATCGTGCCAGCCGTGGCGCGGGTCTCGGCGCGGATGGATGCGCTTGCCGCGCGCGGTATCGATGTCGCCAGCCTGATGTTCGACGCCAGCTATGGCCGTGCCTCGATGGAGTATTACGACGGTTTCGTTTTCGGATTCAAAGCCCGCGACCGGACCGATCTGCCACCGCTCGCGACCGGCGGGCGTTACGACGCGCTGACGCGGCGTTTGGGCGATGGCACAGAGATTCCGGCGGTGGGCGGGGTTCTGCGGCCCGGTCTGATCCTTGAGCTGGAGGGCGTTGTGTGACCGTGAAACTGGGTGTGCCGTCAAAGGGGCGGCTGATGGAAAAGACGTTCCAGTGGTTTGGTGCGCGCGGTATAACGCTGGCGCGCAGCGGATCCGACCGAGAGTACGCAGGTGCCGTGGATGGCATCGAAAACGTCTCGCTTGTGCTACTGTCGGCGGGTGAAATTCCACGCGAACTGGCCGCTGGACGCATCCACCTAGGGGTAACCGGTACTGATCTGGTGCATGAGAAGCTCGTTCTGTGGGAACAGAGCGTGAAGCGCGTCGAAGAGCTGGGATTTGGGCATGCAGATCTGATCCTTGCGGTGCCAAAGGCATGGATCGACGTCGACACGTTGCACGATCTCGATGCCGCCGCCGCCGCGTTCCGTCGTACGCACGGGTTCCGTATGCGCATCGCGACAAAGTACCATCGGCTCGTGCGTGAATTTCTGCGCGAGGCGGGCGTGGCGGACTATGCATTGGTCGACAGCCAGGGTGCGACAGAAGGCACCGTTGCGAACGAGACCGCCGAGGCGATTGCAGACATCACGTCTACCGGCGAGACGCTGCGCGCGAACCATCTCAAAATACTGAGTGACGGGCTGATGCTGCGATCACAAGCCACGCTTTGGCAGTCGCGCACCGCACCATTGAACCGCGAGGAACGCGCGAGCCTGCACGAATTGCTGCGCAGGCTCGGCTAAAGCACGCCGATCTCGGCCAGCGCCCGGTTCAATTCCACCGGCAGCGGATCTTCCTTGCTGCGGCCCTTGGGCAGATCGGCGGGCGCATCTTCGACGGTCAGGTACCGCCAACCCTGAAACGGGCGGCGCAGGGCGTTGACGGTGGGAATCACTTCGTGATCCAGAACGATGCCGCACCGGCGGATTCCGTCCGCCCCGATCTTTTCATCGAACCGCAGCACACGCTGGCGCGCCGAAATTTCACCCTTGATCACCCAATAGATTGATCCGCCGTTGAGAATTTCATCGACCCGCTTGGGCCACATGCGGGTCAGATGGTAGTATTGCCCATCCGTCACCTGCTTGGACCGGTTGCGTTGCCAGTTCATCATGTCTTCGACGCTTTCCGTGCCGACGGACAGTTTTATCAGGTTTACGGTCTTGCTCACAGGCTTACCCACCATGTTATCCAGAGACTCACTTCTGAGCTACGATATAAGGTAGCCTATAGCACGCAAACTGCAAACTGTGGTGGTCTGACGCATCGTCAGCACTGCAATGAACGGTGGCCTTTTATGAAGGATGGAGTATGTTCCGCGTCCGTCCTGACCCCAACCCGAGGAATCGCCATGACCCGCTTTGCCGCCCCCATCGCTGAACAGATCTGGGATATGAAGTATCGATTCAAAGCGGCCGACGGCACGCCCCACGATGTGACGGTCGAGGATACATGGCGCCGCATCGCACGTGATCTCGCGCAGGCCGAAAACGACAAGGACGCGTGGGAAGAGACATTCTACGGCGCGCTGGAAGATTTCAAATATCTGCCAGCGGGGCGCATTACCGCGGGGGCAGGGACCGCGCGGCGGGTGACGTTGTTCAACTGCTTCGTGATGGGCACGATTCCTGACAGCATGAGCGGCATTTTCGACATGCTCAAGGAAGCGGCGCTGACCATGCAGCAGGGCGGCGGCATCGGTTACGATTTCTCGACGATCCGGCCCAAGGGCGCGGACGTGCTGGGCGTATCGGCGGATGCTTCCGGGCCGCTGTCGTTCATGGACGTGTGGGATGCGATGTGCCGCACGATCATGTCCGCCGGTTCGCGTCGCGGCGCAATGATGGCCACAATGCGGTGCGACCACCCGGACGTGGAAAACTTCATTACCGCCAAATCCGATGCTGCGCGGCTGCGCATGTTCAACATGTCGGTGCTGGTCACCGACCCCTTCATGGAAGCAGTCAAGGCGGACGGATCATGGGATCTCGTCTTCGACGGCAAGGTCTACAAAACCGTGCAGGCGCGCGATCTGTGGAACGCGATCATGAGAGCAACCTATGATTTCGCCGAACCGGGCGTGATCTTCATCGACCGGATCAACACTGCGAACAATCTTAGCTATTGCGAAACCATTGCCGCTACGAACCCCTGTGGTGAGCAGCCTCTGCCGCCCTATGGTGCTTGCTTGCTGGGCTCGATCAATTTGGCGCGTCTCGTGACCGGGCCGTTCGAGGACACGGCCACACTGGATGTCGACGCGCTCAATGCACTTGTCGCAACTTCCGTGCGGATGATGGACAATGTGGTGGATGTATCGAACTTTCCACTCGACGCGCAAGCGCAGGAAGCGCACAACAAGCGCCGGATCGGATTGGGCGTCACCGGCCTTGCCGATGCGCTGCTGATGCTGGGCCTGCGCTATGGATCGGACGAAGCGGCGCGTCAGACCGAAGACTGGTTGCACGCGATCGCCCGCGCCGCCTATCTGGCGTCGGTGGATTTGGCGAAGGAAAAAGGCCCGTTCCCGTTGTTCGACGCGGACGCCTATCTGGCGTCCGGTACCATGCAGCATATGGATGAGGACGTCCGCGATGCCATCCGCACCCATGGCATTCGCAATGCGCTGCTGACCTCCATTGCACCAACCGGAACAATATCGCTGTATGCAGGCAATGTGTCCTCGGGGATCGAGCCGGTCTTCGCCTATGCGTACACCCGCAAGGTGCTGCAGAAAGACGGCAGCCGGACTGAAGAAGAAGTCGTCGATTATGCTGTGCAGATGTGGCGCGACAAATTCGGTGATCAGGAGCTTCCCGGCTATTTCGTGAACGCGCAGACGCTGGCGCCGCTGGACCACGTCAAGATGCAGGCAGCCGCCCAGAAATGGGTGGACTCGTCAATTTCCAAGACCATTAACTGCCCCGAAGACATCAGCTTTGACGCGTTCAAGGACGTTTACATGGAAGCGTGGGATTCAGGTTGCAAGGGATGCACGACGTACCGTCCGAACGACGTGACAGGGTCCGTGCTGTCCGTGTCCGAAGACAAGAAGGACGCCCCCGAGGTAATCAGTCAAAATGGCGAGGAACCTCAATCGCCACATGGTGACGTTATCTACATGTCCGAGCCGCTGGACCGTCCCGAAGAACTGGAAGGATCGACCTACAAGATCAAATGGCCGGACAGCGAGCATGCGCTCTACATCACCGTGAACGATCTGGTCGTGGGAGGCCATCGGCGTCCGTTCGAGGTTTTCATCAACTCTAAGAACATGGAGCATTTCGCCTGGACTGTAGCGCTGACGCGGATGATATCCGCCGTATTCCGGCGGGGCGGTGATGTGTCGTTTGTCGTCGAAGAGCTCAAAGCTGTGTTCGATCCACGCGGGGGCGCGTGGATGGGCGGCAAGTACATCCCGTCGATACTCGCGGCGATTGGCGGAGTTATCGAGCAGCATCTCGTGGCGACCGGTTTTATCGCCGGTGAGGGGAAAGGCTTGAAATCCGATCCACAAGCAAAAGTCGTTGGACTGGAGAAGCCGCGCGGCAAAGCGTGTAGCAGCTGCGGTCAGTACGACCTCCGAATGATAGAGGGATGCATCACGTGCGGCAGCTGCGGACACAGCAAGTGTTCTTAATGAACCGCTAAGTTTTTGGCTTGTCGTGATCTGACCACCAATAAATAGCCATCGGCCGGGCTGAAATGTCCATTTCGCAAGCAAAATAAGTCAATCGGGCGGAAACGCCCGATTTTTGCGGTTTAGGCCCCCTTATAGGCTAAATGGGGGTTCGAGCCTGCCAGGGAGGATATGGGGCGGGGGTGTGGCCACCAAAAACAAATTCTTGTTTTTCCGCCCACCAGAGCCATCCGAATGTGCAGCCGCAACGCCAGACCGATCAATCCTTGGGCTACCTTTGATGAAGTCTCCCGAGCATCCAGAGGCGTATCTGCACATCACTCATACTCTAAGTTTAAGACCTGAACCCAGTCCAGGTGTTGCAACGAGAAAAGGGCGGCTCGCGCCGCCCTTTCATATCGTTTTTCAGTGTTTCTATCGTGAACGCTGAGCGCGTAGCGCGCTTTCGATGCGTGCGAAGGCTTTGATTGCGTCATGCTTTGAATGACGCCCAAAACAAGAGGGGCATCGAAAGCTATCTCCGCTCCCCTTCTGGATCGAATATCCCAAAGCCAAGAAGGCCTCCAAGGCGATTGGGGTCATCGACAAGGAATGTGAGGCTATTCCGGTGACCGAAAGGCCAATGATTTCGCGGCTGCGATGGGTGTACAGCCGATCCACCAGAAGACGTGATTTCTGTGATGGGAACTTTTGGTTCAGCCAGAGCGTGATATCGCAAATATCTTGCTCTGGCCCGAATGAGCGAGGGTAATCTCTCAGACGCTTTTCTTTAATGATCTGCAACACACAACGCAGATCATTCGGCATGGCGAAACCTCCCGTGGATTTCGCTGATCCGAGCGCCATGCCACCGCACCATGTCGGATGCAGCGAAGTTGCGCTCCGATCCAATGCGGTCGAGCGATGAGGGCGACTGATCCGCAAGAAAGCGGGTGATATCGTGCACCGCGTCTTCGACGGCATCCGCGTCCGGAAAAGGATGGCTGAAGGCGCTATGCAGACGGCACAGCGCTTCGAAGCCCGCGGGATCGTCGAGCGCGTCGAGCAGATCGCACAGACTGGCACCATTTCGGCGCAGGTGTCTTTCGGTCGCGGCGACCGCATCAAAGCGGGCCTGGCTGATATTCGGGGTGTTTGTGTTGAGCATGACTGTCTCCCTTGCATGCATGAAAGGTGCTGGTGGTGCCTATTCATCGGCGTCATGTGCGCTGCGTTCGGGAGAGCCGGGGAGCATGTTCCTTTCAGTTGGTTTCAGAGGCTGGTGCTGGTGCTGGTGCTGGTGCTGGTGAAGAGAACATTGGTCGTTCTTTTGAGAGACGAAGAAGAAATCTGTCCTGCGGGACAGTTTATTGTTCGTGCCACTGTTTAGACGATGCTCTTTCCGCTTGGGCATCTTGTGCTGCGCTCCCAAAAGAGTGTCGCCGGTCGCGCGCACTACGCGACCGGTTCCGCATGTCAGGCTGCCTTCTGCGCCGGGAGGTCGAGCGCCTGTTTCTCCCACTTCGCATCCAGAGTGCTGATGTCGACCAAAAGATCATAGAGCCGGTCGGTGAGTAGGCAGAGGTGTTCGACTTCCTCGCTGGCGGGGTCGAGGAAGACCCAATTGGAAAGGTCGGGGTCGTGCGCCTCACCGGCAGGGTCCAAAGAAAGGAGGCGATGGAGATTGACCAACCTGAGGCGCATTGTGCGGTCAAGGCGTGGTGCCTTGCGCAGCATCGACATGAGGCGCAGAACGTGGGCTGTTCCGGCCTCGCCGGCGATCCTGCCCGCGGCGTTACACAGGT
This sequence comes from uncultured Sulfitobacter sp., assembly GCF_947497275.1. Lineage (GTDB taxonomy): Bacteria > Pseudomonadota > Alphaproteobacteria > Rhodobacterales > Rhodobacteraceae > Sulfitobacter. Next base: position 491,725 of record NZ_CANMFS010000003.1, on the reverse strand, counting down.
CGGTTCCGTGCTCGGCGACGAATGTGCGGGTGATGGCAAGTTGCGGTTCTGCGGACAGGGTCTTCGTGGGGAGCGTGCGCAGCATGTTGGTCCTCCTGTTTGTTGCGCGTCTGCCGTTCGTGGCAGCTTCAAGCCTGTGCGTGGTCCTGAGGTTAGCGTTTGCGTTGTGCCGACTTCGTTTCTGCTTCTCGAAATCAACATTGGCCAATCATCCGCAGCACGAAGAAAAAACTTCGATCTTTCTGATACCCTGCTGCGGCAGTTCTCGGGCCAAACAATCATGCCTTTAGCTGGCGCTGCGTTGCGAATGCTGCATGTCCCCAGGAGGTCATCCTCACCGGCTTAATTTCAAACCTCGCTTTACGAGGGGTAGGAGGTCCGGCGCTGCCCCGAAGCAGGTATGTTAAAGTTTTTTTGTTTTAGCCAGAAAAATGCTTTCGGCTGAACGCAACCATTCCATTTCCTCTGTATGACGGATGGGCATGGAGATGCCCTCGGCGACCGCACGACGAGCGAAGTTAAAGGAGGAGGCGCAAATTCCAGATGACCTGGACGCTCGTGAAAATTGTACATCACTGAAGACGCAGCGCGCTGCTGGGATCTGATCATTCCCCAGAGATGTTGGCATTCACTCGAATGGAAGCCTCAACGTGCATCCGAGGCGCCCCCCATTTCATCTGTCAAAGAAGGCTGACCTTGGCGGTCTTCGAATTCCCGGCCACCGACGGGAGACGACCTCGAACGCGGTGGCGCTCGTTCTAACCGCAGCGGAAAACCGATGACTTTGATAGCACAAGCATTGAGTTTCAACTTTATGACCAAGCGACCCGGGTTGCCGGTACGGAAACTCTGACGCGTGTAGCGCTGTGGTCTGAGGTGGGCGTGGCGGGTTCCCGCGCGCATTCCAAGAATTGAAGCGAAAAGTGACAACGGACCCGCGCCGGCATTCGTGCCTGGTGCAAAGCATCACCGATCTCAGCCCTGAGTTGCCGGTCCCTTTGAAAATGTTGCAAGACAGACGGCAGCGCTTGGCAGGCGCTATCGAAGCGACCGGCGTTAGGATGTCCTTCGTATCAAAAGTTGGGCTCCTTCAATTTTCAGCTTTCGGTACGATCCTCTGAGAGCGGGCATCGTATCTGAATTGATGCAATGTCCCGTCTTCAATCAGTTTAGCAGCCTGGCCGACGTGATCTGGCAGGACATAAAACCATTCCTTAGGGAATACTTTCTTCCCGAACCGGTCGGTGACGAAGAGTTCTCCAGGACGAGCCGCTGCGAAGAAGCGATGCAGTAGGTTTTCGACTTTGCTACGCGACAGGTTTTGCAGGCTGTATGTCGCCACAATCTCCACCGGTGCCAGAAGAAACGTTGGATCGTTTCTGGCGTCTGCAACGCGGCGGGCAACGTCTTGGCTGGTTACGCCGATCTTGTGCAAGATCATGCGCTGTCCTTTGATTTCGGGATTTTCGGATCGGGAGCGAGCAACATAGATCGTTCCCGACAGTTCGAGCTGATCACTCTCCCATTCAGGATCAAGCGGCCCGAGGCCGACCTTCTGGACCATGCGAGCTGTCTTGTCCTCATTCAGGGATTTGCGGAATGATGACATGAGCGGGTCGCTCTCTGTGCCATTTGAGAAGATGACGCGAAGCCGATGGTCGCGCGCGCCGCCACGGGCGGTCATTTCCGACTTTTCAGCGATCATGGCGAGCAAACCGTTCCTGATGAAGAAGTCCCCTTCGATCGGCTCGATTACCGACCATTTCCGTACCGGGTTTGCTTGGCGTTCACCTGCTTCCAGACCGCGCTGCACCGTCTCGAATCGCTCCCGAAATCGCTCGAAATCCTGACAGGGCACGAAGTCTGCGCGATGATCGGGAACATGGCGTTCTGCGGATGGCGTGGTGTGCTTGAGACTGACCAGTGACGCGTCAACATCAAGATCATCATCTGCGAAGATGTCATCCAAACTGTCGGGAATTTCATCGTCGACAGGTTCATCTTGCCAGGAACGCGGCGTGGGGGTCGCATCCTCTGTCAGCAAGCCCAACCGATCCACGGCCCGCATCTGATCGGTGGGTGCCAACTTCACGGCGTCCCAGATCGCGCCAAGGCGCATCTCATCATGATCCATTGCATCTGGATGCGGAAGGCGCGACTGACGCTCATAGAAGGCGGTTACTTCGAGCAAGGCTGCGACGCCACGATCCTGCGAAGGATTGCCGCGTCCCGCGCGAAGTTTGACATCCAATAGGCCGAACTCGTCGTCTTCCTCGAAAATGTCTTCCAAGCTTAGGCGCGACATTACAGAGCCCCCTCACGCAGGCGCTTGGCCTTTTCTGCCTTCAGCCAAGCAAGTGCCTCTGCCATGCGCTTTTCAAGCGGGATAGCGGAATGGACATTCGGCTCACGTCCTTCGGCAGCGCGGAATGCCTTGATGCGAGGCCAAAGCGTTCTGGCCTCGTCGCCGGTCATGTTCACGCGCAAGGCCACCATCGCAGATTGCACGTGCGACAGCAGTTCGGAGTTCAGCGATTTCGACGCGACCTCGAACCGCTCCTGGAAGGTGTTCACGCTGTCGATCAGCTCGATGTCGATGTCGCGGACGTTGATGAATTTTCGGACCATCTCCAGCAGGGTGTTCGGCGCGCTGGCGGGTTCACCTTCATCTCCGTCACTGCTCGGCTTTGGGGGCGTGCCACTTAGGGGCGATTGTCCCTCGGCAAACCCGTGCTCGGCTTCCTTCCGCGCCAGCGTCAGCACGTTCATATGGGCGGCCAGATGTTGACGAACGGATTCCGCTTCCTCAACATCCAGCGTCTCATAGCGCTTCTCAATGATGTCGGTCAGCACCATCTGGGTGGCGACCTCTGGTGCCGTATCAGGCGACAAAACGCGCCGGTCCATCTCTTGATAGGCCGTCGCCATCAGGTCGTTCATGTCCTTCTCACAGATCTCGCGTGAGCGGTCCGTGGGCGGTTCGACCAGTCCCTTGATGCCGATGGTGATATTGCCCTCGTCATCGGTCCCCATCGGTGCACGCACATCGCCATCCTCGCGGCGGTAGAACTTGAAGTTCGGGGCCAGCACCTGCTCCATCAGTAGCGAGCCGGAGATCGCTTTGAGCATGTCGTTCACAGCATCGGTCACAACGCCGGTTTCCACGCCGGGTTCGGCAACGAGGTTGGTGAACAACGCGCGGGGCTTTCCTGGTGCATCGCGGGTCGCGCGTCCGATGATCTGCACGATCTCAGTCAGGGACGACCGATAGCCAATCGTCAGCGCATGTTCGCACCAGACCCAGTCAAATCCCTCCTTCGCCATGCCGAGGGCGATAATGATGTCGACCTTGGCCCGGTCCGCCACATCATCCCGCCTGCCATCCGGCCCCTTGATCTCGCGCGACAGCGCGGCCTTAACGATATCACGCCCCGGCCCGTCATCCACCAGGTCCGCGACCTTCAGCAGCCCGCCATCGAGCTTGCGCACCAGGTCAAACCCCGTCTCGGGATCGCGCCCTTCATGGGCGCCCAGCAGGTCGATGATCTTCCCCACCTCGTTGAACTTGTCATCGAACGCTTCGGACGACCCCCGATGCGGGATGTGGATGATCGTCTTCTGATCGGGGTCCAGCACCCCCGGCAGCCCATTGACGTAATTGCCTTTGTAAAACTCATAGTTGATCCCAAGCGCCTTGAGCCAGGCGTAGCCCTCCAGCTGCTCGTAATAGCTGTAGGTGATCTTGGTGAAGCGGTCTTCGTCCTCGGGGCGCATCACCGGGTCAGCATCGCCACGGAAATAGCTGCCGGTCATCGCCATCACATGGCACTCAGCGCGATTGATCAGGCTGCGCAGGATCACCCCCAGCCGGTTGTTGTCCGAGGCCGAAACATGGTGGAATTCGTCGATGGCGATGAAGCAGCTGTCGAACGCTTCGATCCCCTTGCTCTTGATCACCTCGTCAAAGCCGAAGCGGAAGGTGGCGTGGGTGCAGACCAACACCTTGGAATCGCTGTCCATAAAGCTCTGGAAGGCCTTCACCTTTTGCTTGTCGGCCTCCTCGCCGGTCAGGCAAAGGTTCCAGCGGTCATCGACCTCCCAATCCGCCTCGAACCCGTAACTCGTCAGATCGGTCGATTGGAACGACCCGCCAATCGAGGTTTCGGGCACGCAGACGATTACCTTCTCCAGCCCCTGATGGCGCAGCTTGTCGAGCGCCACGAACATCAGCGCCCGGCTCTTGCCAGCTGCTGGCGGCGCTTTCAGAAGCAGGAACTGCGCCGCGCGGGCGGCATAGGTGCGGGCCTGCATCGGGCGCTGACCAAGGGCGTTTGTGGTCGCCTTGGAGGTGCCGTAGGTGACATTGACCATCTGAACCATTGTCAGGCCCTCTTGTTCTTTGGCGCGGCTTCCAGCGATTTCACCTTGGCAGCGTAGAGCTTGAAGAGCTTCTCCAGCCGTTCGGTGTCATTGCGGAAGGGGCGGCCGATATACATCGTCTCCAGCAGTTCGTCGTTTTCCCGATGCACAGCGCGCAGGTCGTCGGGCATCTTGTCCGGATCATAGAGCTGGGCAATCGTAGCCGGGTAGTGGGAATAACGGCAGCGCAGGATCTTGCGGGCCGAAGCCGAGAGCGCCTCCAGTTGCTCGTCGGTGAATTTTGGCACCGGGAAGGTATGCCAGCCGAGCGAACTGGAGTACCGATAGCGTGCTTCAAGCTTTCCGCAGATTGCAGCAATCCACGTTAGATGGAGACGCGACATTATCAAAGAGAGCGCCCAATATGGACCATCGTGAATAACAAAGCACAGGTTTGATGCAATAACATCTGGCGTCAGGTAGTCGCAGGGCAACACTTCGCGTCGCTCCGAAGAGGCGCTTGCAACGACGATAGAGCCTGTTTTGGAGACGCCTCCAATGTGCCAAAACTGGTGGGCAGTTGCAGCCCTTTCAATGGTTTCAGGATTTTTGCTATCAAGGCGATGCTGGCGGGACGCTCTTATCCGTCGAGAAATGTCCGGAATATCCTCAGCTTCGCTCAAATCTGTATCTTCTATCCAGAGGCAGTATCTTTTGCTTGAATCGATCAGTTCTGTAGTGCCAACAAGTGGACGAATTAATCGCTCAGCCCTCGGGAAGGAGTCTATTAATTCGGATTTGTCAGCTTCATCAAGAATTAGTGCCCCTCCATCATTCGGCATAGAACCGTAAATCATCTGCGGAAGCCCAAACATCGAATGGCCTCTTTGAGAGACGTAGAGGAGCGGCCCATCCACTAAATATCCGTTGATTATTCTACATTCGCTCGCAGTGTCGGAGTCGAATAGCCTTACGGATTTCGCTCCTGTAGAATTCTCAACCCCTATAATGACGCAATCGACCGCAGCGTTAGAAGATGCATTGTTTCGCCATTTGAAGGGGCGATGGGCAAAGAAAATCTGGTTTTTTTTGAGGATGTATGGCCACAGAGCAGGCACCTGTCGGCCCTGCGTAATTGAGCTTGTAGCGACCAAGGCAAACTTTGAATTTTGACCGCGAGATAAATAGTCATTTGCCAAAATGAACCATGTGGAAACGAGATCAAGGGTTTTGTATCCTTTAATCTTGCGAGCCTCAAAGACTCCGGCTCGATCTTTCTTCTGTTCTGGGGTCTGGTTCTTTGCACCTGCAAATGGCGGATTTCCAGCGATAAACACTTCCTCCCCTTCAATGGGTGGCGGGCAAACCAAAGTCCAATCGATTTGTAGAGAATTGTCGTTGCAAATTTGCGCTGCATCTTTAAGCGGCAGCGCTGCGGGGCGGTGCCCAAAGACCTCGGCAAAGCTGGCGTTTGCCTGATACTCGGCGATGAACAGCGCCAGCTTGGCGGTCTCGGCGGCAAAATCCGCGATTTCGATCCCGTAGAAATGGCTGATCGGGATGGCCGAGAACATGGTCAGCGAGCCGGGGCCGTTCAGCTCTTCCAGCCGCCGCAGGATGCGCGTCTCGCGTGCCCGCAGTTCACGGTAAGAAACAACAAGGAAGTTGCCCGAGCCACAGGCCGGGTCGAACACCCGGATGCGCGACATCCGGTCCAGTACCTGTTGCAGCCCTTTGGCGCGATCCCATGCCTTGTGGATCTCGGCATCCAGATCATCAAGGAAAAGCGGCCCGATCACCTTCATGATGTTCGGCACGGAGGTGTAGTGCATCCCCAGTTCCGAGCGCTGCTTCGGGTCCGCAACCGACTGGATCATCGAGCCGAAAATGTCCGGGTTGATCTCGCGCCAGTTAAGATCGCAGGCCTCGCGCAGATAGCGGAAGGCCACGGCATCAAAGCGCGGCGCGTCGATGGTGCCCGCAAAGAGCCCGCCGTTGACGTATTCCAGCTCGCCCGTCCAGGCAGGCAGGCCCTCGCGTTGGTCTTTCGCCCGGTTCATCGCATGGAAGGCCGCGATGATAGTTTCGCGCGCTTCCTCGCCTTTGTCGCCCGCATGGGTGAACAGCAGGCGCGAGAACTGGTTGTCGGGGAAGATACCGACGTCTTCGGCGAACATGCAGAAGATCAGCCGCATCATCAGCTGGTTCATCTCGTGCCGACGCTCATTGCTGCCCCAGTCTGGGTTGGCTTTGGTCAGTGCGTCATAGAGCCGAGCGAGCTTGCCGGTCGCCTTGACGTCGACGGGGTTTTCTTCGACTGCGCGGTAGCGCTCCTTGCCTGCGGCGGGCAGGAAGAAGCCGAAGTGGTCGCCAAGCTCATCGAAACGGCAGTGCAGTGTGTCGCCCGAGGCCAGATGCTCTGCCGAGATCATCTCGCCATCCGTTGCGATCAGGATCGCCGGCTTCGAGGTCTTGGTCTTCTTCGAGTTGCGCAGTTGGTCCAGCGTGACATCGGTCATCCCGGCCAGCGCGGGGGCGAAATGGAACTTCTTGCCGAACAGCACGCCGCCGGGAAGGTCGGACCTGTTGGTCGACCCGCTCCGCAGCTTGGAGATCGCTGCCTTAGCGCCATCAGTGGCGGCAGCAAAGGCGAAGGGAAATTCGGTGGCGTCAAAAGGTTCGGCGGCAATCTCCGCCAATGCGTCATAAATTTCAGTAGGGTTCATCAAGGGCCTCGGCGTAATTATCCTATTGGTAGAAGACGCCAATCAACGAATCCACCAAAAAGGCTCGGGTGGGTGAATAAACACTAATTGGCGTAGATGGTCATACGTAGCCGGGGCCGAATGACCTTCCTTAGAATTTGTGCGATTGCGCAGATGTCAGACTGAGCGGCAGCTTACTGCGTACTGCTGACCTTAGGCTCTGCCGCAGCGAAATTTCCTTTCCTGCCCCTTGAGACGATCGACGCGAACGGCCCGAAGCGGCCTTTAGCCAGCCATTTTTTCATCCAAGATCTCGTCGCCAGAGCAGACATTCATGTATTGTATGACTGGACTACAAATGTAGTAGTCAAATAGCGCTGCAAACTATGGGGCGGATCTGAGGAGTTACCATTTAGAGAATATACGGGGGAACAGAGGAACTGGCCGCAATTGTGCCAGATTCCATCGACGCTTTCACCAAGAAACCAATAGTAACAGTTATACCACAAACGCGTTTTATTAATTTAGAGGAAAAGAGATGAACGATGCCTCACAGCTTCGGATTGAAGCTGCCCACAAGAAGATTTCGGACGTTTTTTCCAAGGACTACGCCTTTACGATCCCCGCCTACCAGCGCCCCTACGCATGGGAAACGACGCAGGTTGAAGAGTTGTTGGCCGACCTAACTGATGCCATGGCACCGACCTCAAAGTCAGGTGGGTTCTACTTTCTCGGCAGTATTGTTCTGGTAAAAAAACATGGCAGCCCGGACTCGCGTGTTGTGGACGGACAGCAGCGTTTGACCACGCTGACGATCCTGTTCAGCGTGATCCGCGACTTGACCGAAGACGCTGTAAAGCAGGCCAACCGCGAAAAATACGTCAAGCAGGTGGCCAATGAAGATGAAGGCATCCCCGAAGCACTCCGACTTCAATTGCGTCAGAAGGATCAGGCATATTTTGAGAAACACGTTCAGGCTGGCGGCGCAACTGACAACCTACCCGCGATTGACGGGCTGTCGGGTGCCAAGGCCCGTATCATTCAGAACGCAGGGACCGTCCGCCGCAAGCTGGAAGATATGGGGGAGGAGACGCGCAGCGCGCTTTTGAAGTTTCTTCTGCAGAGTTGTTATTTGGTTGTCGTTGAGGTGCCAACGCAAACAGCCGCCCGCCGAATTTTCACGGTTCTAAACGCGCGCGGCATGGATTTGTCTGCCACAGATATTTTGAAGGCTGACCTTCTGGAACGTGCTGGCGAGGACAAGGAAGACAACCTTTCTCAGCGGTGGGAAGACGTCGAAGTCAGCCTTGAACGCGGTAAGTTCAGCGATCTATTCACGCACATTCGGATGATCTTTGAGCGAGATAAGCCACGGTCAGCGCTCGAGAACGGATTCCCCGAACAAGTCTCTATTTTTCGTGATGATCCTGTGAAATTTATGGACACGGTTCTCGAACCGTTCGCGGACGCATTCTTGCTGTCTATGGACGATGCAGAGCTAAGGAGCCGTTTTAGCCATAAAACTGCTGACCTTGTGCGCTCTCTCGATCGCTTGGATAACAAGGATTGGCTGCCGCCACTTCTTCTTTGCCTTCAGCAGAGCAGTACCGGCAACAAAGACGATGTTGCAGACTTCGTCTTCGAGCTTGAGCGGCTGGCATATTACTTGTTCATGGTCCGCGCTGACGTAAATGCCCGGATGAGCCGCTATGCGGATGTTCTCGACATGTTGGAGCCGCCAGTCGAACGCAAACTCCGGGCAGGCGCAAAGGAGCGCTCGACAGGGTTGGAGTTGACCCAAGATGAAGTATTTGCGCTGTTCAATGCGCTTGATGGGGATGTTTACTTAGCTACACGGGTCGTCAAACCCCTTCTATTGCGGCTCGAGCAGGCATCTCACGATGGGTCTGCAAATTACGATTTCCCGACCATTTCAGTGGAGCATGTTTGTCCACAAACCTTGGAAGAGGGCTCCCAGTGGGCAGAGTGGTATGCTGACGGGGAAGATCACAGCATTTGGCTGCATACTATTGGCAACCTTGTTCTTTTGAATTTTCGGAAAAACTCGGCTGCCAGAAATTACGATTTTGACAAGAAGAAGACCAAGTATTTTGCCGCCGATGACACAAGTCCATTCACTTTGACCAATGAAGTCCGTGAATTCTGTTCTTGGAGGCCAGAGGATGTAGAAGGGCGCAGAAAAGCACTGTTGAAGCGTTTGGCTAAAGACTGGCGCCTGAAAGACACTTTCAAGAAGTGGTGGAAAAGCGAATGACAAAAAAATTCGTATTCAAAATCTTATGTGTTGATGGGCCCTGAGGGGCATACTGCAGCGCTTCTATCCAACAGATCGCCAAGAGTAATTCATAAAGCGTTTACATCCAGATGGAATGGGAATGGGGCAGAGAATGCGTCCCTTCTGCCCCTCACGTGGAAATGCGCATAGTGCAGAAATTGCGCCATTTCCGTCTCTGATCACTATCTTGAACGGCCCATAGTCGACGATTGCCCGGGTCCGAAAACATCTTCAGGCTTACATGATATTCAGCAACTTTCACGCGGCAGGTCGCCCTTAGATCGCTTGTTTTATCACTTTTGGGAGGCTTTTGCGAATGCGAGCGTAGGAATGCGGGTAATTTCTCTTGGGTAGTTGCCTCAGTACGGACAACACGGTCTCAAGCCGCTTCAATGATTTCCCCCGGTTGGACAAGAGCTCAAGAGTATTCTGTTGACCGGGCGGGATATTCAATTGATGATATATGAGTCCCTCTGCAGTGTTGGATGCAACTAAGTCAATCTCCATCGCCCAACGGAAACAATAGACACCAATCGCGTCCAAAACCTCCATGGCCCGCGAATGATTAGAATGGAATTTCTCCAGTAAATCCGCTTGGTCAGCAGGATCAGGCAGCATTATATTCAGGAGTGAATCGCCCTTTAGTTCTTTGCGGTACTTAGGGAAGCCTGCTGGGTTCAAGCTTTGTTTTCGTTCGTTGTTAAGGTAGGGCATGAAGTAGTCTTTATCGACTACTATTGAAAAGCTCATACCTAATTCACGAAGAAGCATGAATGCGTACGGTAAAGATTTGACGCCCCCCACGCTGTAAATGGAAACAGCGAAAGCAGACTGATCTATGCCTTCTTCCGAGAGTATATATTTGATCACCTCGCCGTCAATTGGACTCTCCACAAGAACAATATGGTTTGCAAAAAAGAAGTCTGAATTACGCTGCCGGTGGAAGAGATAATACCGTTCTCGGTCAAAGCCTTGACCTGCCCAGAACGCACTTTTTATCTGCGTTGTCGTCACTTCAACGCCTCTTGTCGTGGAAGATGTACGTCGACATAGGACTACTTCCTCATGGTCCAGTTCATCGACCATTACCGTAGAGTGGGTCGTGAACAAAACCTGAAGAGGCAATTTCCGCAAGTTTTGGAGCAGCTCTCGTTGCGCATGTGGATGAAGGTTTTGCTCGGGCTCTTCGATTCCAAGAACGTATGTGTTGCCCTGTAACTCGGCGAGGTAAGAATACAATCCAAATGCGGTCATGCTCTGGGTGCCACTTCCGCAATCCTGCAAGTCAACGGTGGTGTCACCCTCAGAAACGCGAAGTACAAGGTCCTGGAGAAATAATGAGTAGTTCGGCGCAGGGTCATATTCCAGGGAAAATGAAAATTTGCCGTTCAGAGGCGTGACTCTGCGGATCTGCTTGCTGAGTTTTTTGAAAGCTTGCCGCTGGATCGCGGTGCTCACTTCGGTAACCTTTGGGCTTATAGTGTCTCTGTTTTGGGTGTGTTGCTCAAGCCATGCACTTACGACAGATTTGAGCAAACCTGTATCACTCCACCCAGAAACTTCATGATCGCGCCTCATCGGGATGTAAACATATCGAATATGCTCCGACAATTTCTGATGCATATCGCCAGGCGCAGTCACCCAAGTGCCATTGTCACAAATTTGCCAAACATCCGACTTGCGATACTTCAAACGTGCCCGGATTTCCTCCCCCCCTATCGTTTGGCGAGGTAGATCACAGTCCTCTGGAACGTTTGAGAACCCAATGGTTATCGTTGCCGTGGTTGTTTTATGGAATGCATGCCGGCCCTCCACGAAGGCGCGCTTTTCTTCCGGAAAATTAAAAAATGCGTTCAATGCTCTCAATAGAGACGACTTTCCCGCGCTGTTTTGGCCAACAAATGCGGTTTCTTGACTCAGTTCAATTTCAGAATGTCTTACAGCGCGAAATTTCTCAACCTTCAGTGTTCTTATTTTCATAACATTTCTTACTTAAAATATCTTGGTAGAGCATTGGATTATCGAGCTCCAGTATACCGACCACCGCGAGCTCAACCAGTGTCAATTCCAGTTCCCCCCAATACTCGAACACGAGATCGTGCGCTACACCTTGCATGGAAATCTATCGATCAAGAGCCGCCATTTGTACTGCTCGCAGCGAACTGCAGCTCCGCCGTTCGAGATGGATACGCCGCGCCTTTGGGGTTGCCAAAATTTGGTTTGGGCTGCGATCACACTGTGTGCCTGCCGCGCAGTTCGTTGTTCGTACTTTATCAGGCCTCAGGCTGAGGCTGCGCCGCTCTTCATTGGTGTCGCACCGAACCTTCGTAGATGCGCCACCTCCGGATGAGTTGGAGCATATGCAGCGCATCGCCCGACGGTTCGATGCCGCCGGCCGGGATGAACGGAACCCTGCGCTCGGATATGCCGGTGAGGAGCGGGTGACTTTAAGCCAGTACGGTCGGAATGACCTCGCGGAGCGGGTGCGCTGGAGACGGCGATGGGATGGGCTGCCACATTGCCAGCGTCACACCGGAGGGGCATGATCGCCTGATCGAAGTTAAAACGGCCGACGGGTGGGAGCTTACGCCTTCTCATACCTCCCGAAACGAACTGGAGGTCGCAGAGGAACGGCGGGAGCATTGGCACTTGCTACGTATCTATGAGTTAGCGCGCGATCCAAAGGCTTTGGAATTGCGGCCACCGCTGCAAGCGCATGTATCCCTGACCGAGACGAGTTTCCAAACAAGCTTTGGATGGCTGCAAACCGGCGACAAGTCAGCACGCGTGCGGTCTTTGTCATTTCGATCTCCAAAGATCGGAATGTCGTGATTGAGAAACGAGACGCTAAAACCGCTCAAGGTCAGTTACCCCCTGCGCATCGGCGCAGATATTCCGGCACCGAAAGCGCCTTTGGGTATCGTAAGGTTAGATTTCGCCGCGGGCTAAATCGTCCCCTGACGAATCGTTTTGCAGCCGTATCGGTGCCCTGGCCCTTCCACCGCTTTCGATATTCTGGATGAGGTGTTGTAAAATTATCTCGTGCTTAGCGAGTGATTGGAGCCATTCCAGTCGACTTGGCCATAGAACAACTTTCTTGGCAGGCTCATCTCTCGGATGCTGTTCAGTGAGCGTGGGTATTTCCGTATTTATTTCAATAGCTTGATCTTATTTTAGAGTTCCCTTGGGATCATTTTATTTTGGACGGAAACGATTTCGGCAAATTTATTTTGCGCAAAATCAGCTGTTGTTGGGGAGCGCGCAATGGGTAGTTTCTCGTCCTCAAGCGAAGGCTGACCGGCAGATCACACCGACCGGGACGCAAATTTTTCTTCGTGAAACAGGCGGTCAGCCAACCTTTCAGTCAACAGCGTCGGAACTCGGCGATGATTGGGAGGCCACAGCCAAGAGGGGATGAACGATATGGTCAAGGGAACAGAATAAGCCACAAAAATACGCAAGCCCATCCGATGTGAAGCTTGCAGCAAGGGCCGCCTGAATCCTCGGGAGCCCAAACAAACAAAACCAGAAATCGGTATCGCCGCCTTCGGGCAGCGTCGGAGTGAATTCCGACGAGCGATACCCTCATGCCAAAAGGAAAAAGCATGAATTACTTGTCAGATGGCGGACTTGCGTTGCCAGAGCGGATTCAAACAACCCGGAAGGTCGCCAAAGGTCGCCGCACACATTTCACCGGTCAGTTCACATTTGGGCCTGACGAAGGTCGAACCATGGATATCGAGAGCCACACCGAACTGTGCACGGCTCTGGTGACCATCGCACGACCTGATGTGGCTGGCCTGGAGAACCAGGTGCCGTTCAAATGGGTGAAGCCGAACGGCAAGACTGCGACGCATCATTTCGATTTCCGTGTTCTGATGGCCGACGGCTCTCGCCGGGCGATCATGGTGAAATCCGAATACCGCCGCCGCCAGCCGGAAGTTCAAGCCGAGTTGGCACAGATCGCAGCCCAGGTCACGCCGGATTTCGCGGATGATGTGGTCATTATGACCGAGAGGGATCTCGACCCCGTCGAGCTTTTCAACGCCGAGATGATGCACGAAATGCGCCGTCCCGACCCTGAGGCCGACGCGATTGGACGCAGGATCATGAATGAAATGGTCGCCTCCGTGCAAATCCAGGATCTCGTCGATGCCATAGGTCTCAGCGCGCGTGGCTTCCGGACCATTGTTCGGCTGATCCGCTCCCACGAACTCAAACTCGTCATCAAGGTGCGTATCGCGCACGAAGCCTACGTCTGCCGGAGGATTTTCAAATGATCGCCACCACACCCAGTTCCGCACAGCCCAAGTTTTCGTTCTCCGAATATGATGGCATCGTCATCGGCGGCCAGCCGCACCGTTACTTTCAGACCCGAGAGGAGGGGCACATTTTCGTCGCGGCGAAAGGTACGGGCGTACCCCAGGTTATGACCAATGCCGAAATCAGCCGCTACCTTGCGGTTGGCAATTTTGAGTGCACACCAAACGAATTCCAGCCTGAGCAACTACGCCAGCGCCTTCTGCCGGACGGTGGTCTCCTTTCACTGCGCGGCACTAAGGCGCAGAGGAAAGCGAGCATGCGTTTTGCGGTGGTGAAAGCCTTCCGTGAACTTCTGAATGACGAGACCAAAGACGTCACTCGGATCGCCACGTCTGTCAGACCTGTCCTCGGGTACATCAGGATGCGGGCTGGCGAAATTATGGAAAGGGAACAGCCCGAGGGCGACAGCGAATATCTCGCTGTTCCTAAAAAGCTGGGCGCGAAAACTGTGCTGGAATGGGAAAGAAGGGAGCGTCGTTTCGGCCTGCCTGGTCTTTACGACAAGAGCGCGGAGCGCGGGAACCGGGATCGCCGGATGACCGCTGACGAGTTGATGCTCATGGGTAAGGTTGTCGGCAACTACCTTAACGACCAGCGGCCGTCCCAGAAAATCATCTTCGATGACGTGAAAACCGCCTTTATCAAGGAAAACGAGCGGCGCCGAGCTGAGGGCGAGCCGGAAATCGTCTGCCCGTCGCGCGAGACCGTGCGCCAGGCAATCCGCAAGCTTAATCCGTTTGACATCACCTTGTCTCGACATGGTCGCCAAGCAGCGAACCGTCAGTTCGCCCCTGTAGGCATGGGCCTGCAAGTCGCGCGGCCTATGCAGAGGGTCGAGTTCGATGAGTGGGAAGTGGATGCGATCACTCTCATGGCAGAAGGTGGATTGTACCACCATTTGACCGAGGAAGAGAAAAAGAAGCTTGGTCTCGACAAGAAGAAGGCGCGCTGGTGGATTACCGTAGCCATCTGTTGCGCAACCCGCTGTATTGTCGGGATGGTCATATCGCGCAGGCCGAATTCTCAAAGCGCGTTGCGCGTGATCGAGATGATGATGCGAGACAAGGGCGTCTGGGGAGATGCCTGTGGTGGCCTCACGGCTTGGAACCAATTCGGGTGGCCGTCTGTCATTGTCACGGATTGCGCGGCGTACAATATCTCAAGCTTGATCCAAGCCCGAACCTCGGACCTTGGGATTACGGTAGAGTACTGCCCGGCCGGCGACCCGCATTTGAAAGGACGCATCGAGCGGGTGTTCGGTACATTCGCAACTCAGCTTATGCCCAGGTTGAGCGGGCGCACCTTTAGCAACAGCGTCAAGCGGGGTGATTATGAATCTGAAGAACGCGCGGTCCTTAACCCGGAAGAGTTCTGCACGGTTTTGGTTCGATACGTCGTCGACGTCTATCACCGCTCGCCCCATAGCGGGCTGGACGGTGAGACGCCGTTGGATTGCTGGAACCGGCTGGTAGAGAAATACGGGGTCCAGCCCCCGCCTGATCTTGGGCGTCGACGTTTGATTTTTGGCCAAGAGCGGGAACGCTCTGTGACCAAGCAGGGGATTACTATCTTGGGAATTCGCTATCACTCACATGTTCTGGCACGCTTCATGACAAAGTCGCAGGATCGCAAAGTCGCAATCCGGTGGTATCCTGAGGACATCGGGGCGATTTGGGCCGAATTGAATGGGCGGTGGTATGAGATACCCGCAGTCTTTGATCGGTATCAGGGTGTTTCGGCACAGGACTGGATTAACGCCGCTGCGGAAATTCGAGCGCAGAATGCCCAGGCTGCCGAGGTCAACTTTGCTGTAGTGCGCCAGGCGCTCGACTACATCAAGGAAACCAATAGCGCCGCCATGACACGTGTCGGCCTCACCATGCAGGACTGGTCCGAAAAACGTGAGGATTATGAAGACGACCGCCTGTTCATCGGTTTCACGATATCCGAGACGGAGCCAAAAAGCCCCTATGAGGAAGACCGAGGTAACTGGGGAACGAGCCTTCCAACGGCCGGTTCAGCAACTTCGGAAACCTCAAAACTAAAATATCGGGATGACGTTGCGGAAACTTCTTCCGGCGACCCTCGTCCGATCCAATTTCCGGATTCTCAGCCAGGCGATGATGCCGACGGGGCTGACAACAGCAGCGATTGGTCCATGGAGGATAAATAAACATGAACACGACAATCTCACCCATCAACGCAAAACTCGCAGCCGTCGATCGGCTGCGGGAAAAGCATATCTCGACACCGCGGGACGTTCAGTTCCGCAGCTATTTGGATCGGCTTTTACAACGCGATGAGTATGGCAACCTGATCGCAGCGCCGCGGCTCTACACTAAGGATGGCGATGCCCGTGGTATCGCCGTGGTGGAGCCCGCGGGCGGCGGGAAAACCTCTCTGGTTTACCATGGTCTCAAAAACCATCCAGCGCTTCAGCCGCGCGATGCGGTCCATCAACCTTGGGTCGGGGTTCGCGTGCCCAGCCCGGCGACAGCCAAAAGCCTCGCCATCGAGATCCTGGGCGCAAGCGGATATCCGGTTTCGCGCTCAAACTCCGTCACCGAAGATGACCTCATGCGTAAAGTGCGGCACCACTTCAAACTGCGGGGCACGGCGATCCTTTGGATCGACGAGGCCCATGACCTCTTTGGCGCCGGCAGCAGGTTCAAGATCGACGTGTTCCTGAAAACGGTCCGCAACCTGATGCAGGGCGACGGAGCGGTTAGCGTCGTGTTGAGTGGCATCGAGAGCCTTTGGCAGATAGCATCCTGTGATGCCCAGGTCACACGCCGCTACTGGCGGATGCCATTGGGTGATGTCTCCCCGCATTCTGATCGCAAGGCTCTGTTTGGTGTCATTACGGATTTCTGCCACGCGGTCGGCATGCGACCGCCCTCAGAAGATGATCTTGTGGATCGGTTGGTCCACGCCAGCCGCAACCGCTTCGGTCGCTGCATGGAAAACATCCTCGCGGCGCTTGAAGCGGCGGCACTGGATGATGCCGATGAATTGACCCTGCAACATTTTGCGGAGAGCTGGGGCATGCAAGAAGGCTGTGGCGTAGGCCAGAACGTCTTTCTGGCACGCCAATGGGCCAAGATCGATTTAAGTGAGGCCAAATTCTCCGGCGGAGGAGCGTATTGATGCTCTTGCCCAATCTGCCATTCATTCTCGATGAAAGCCCGCTCTCATACGCAAGCCGATTGGCGAAGTTTCATATCGGAGATGAGGTCATCGCATTCCTAAAAGATATTGGGGTCAAGTCGCAGGACATGGCCGCCAATAAAGAAGGCGCCATTGTACGTCTGGCTGAGATCTCCGGCGTTCCGTTCGATGAACTGCACGCCAATGTCGCCATTCCGGTTGGGGAACGTCGCTACGATCTTCGCGGTGAGCTGGTCACCGCAGAGTTCTTGGCAAACCCTCATACCATATTTTGCGCGGCATGCCTTGCCGAGGATGACGAAGAGGCTGGGCGCCGTGGTCGCTGGCTATGGACCTTGTCAGTTGTTAGGACTTGCCCTCGTCATGAAATTGCGCTGACGCGCCGGGCCAAGCGCAAATGGACCGATCCGTTTCACGAGCTTGAGCGCCGTGTTCCCGAGCGTGGTGAACAACTTCAAGCTTTGGTTGCCGAAGCAAAGCGGCGCCCAGTCTCGCCGCTGCAGGAATATGCCGTCAACCGTCTCAATGGAGAGGCTGGTCCCGAGTGGCTGGATGCGCAGTCACTGGAGCAGGCAGTCAGAGCGACAGAGCTTTTGGGGGTACTTCTCGAACTCGGACCTGAGCAGAAGTTGCCGGAGCTGACGGCGGATGACTGGGATCATGCTGGACATATCGGTTTCGGGTTCACGTCCCGCGGTGAGGAAGGGATCCAAGAGGCGCTGATGGCGCAAATCCGGAAATTTGACGCCACAACCGGCACCCCCGGGCCGCGCAGAATTTTCGGTCGCTTTTATGAAGCGCTGGCCTATTCCAAATCCGACAAGGATCCAGGGGATATCGCGCGCATTCTGCGCAAGATCATTACAGAGAACATTGCGCTACCCGCCGGGAAAGAGGTTTTGGGGGACAAGTTGACCGAACGCCGGTTGCACACCGTGGCCTCGCTGGCGATAGAGCAGGATCTCGACTCTCGAACCCTGCGCGATGTGCTGGTTGCGGCAGAAGTCTTACCGCAAAATGCGTCGGCCCATTATCCTATCCCGGTTCATGAGGGGCGTGAGGTTGCCGGTCGCGTCAAGCGAACAGTTCATGTGGTCTCATTGCCCAAAGCGTTGGGTTGTGCACGTCCGCTGATCGATCAGCTTTTTGAAGAGCGGCTGATCACTCCCATCTACTACGGGAGGCCGGGAACTAAGGGGCACACCCAGAAGGCCGTAGATTGCGAGGAGATTGCCATGCTGGTTGGCAAGCTGCACGCGAGAGCGGTCAAACTGGATGCCGAAACCGATGAACTGGTCCCGATCTCGAAGGCCGCGGAGAAGGCCAAAGTGCCGGCCGTGACCGTGGTGCATATGGTTCTCGGGGGATTTCTCGAAAGCGTCTTTCACTTGGAAGGTCATGACGGAGTAGGTGCGCTCCGCGTGGATACGATAGAGGTCAAGCGGCACGCCGCAGTCTGCACGGAGGGGCTCTCACCAATGGCCGCCTTCGGTGCGCTGAAGATTCCGAAGGACATTGGATGGCGTTTGGTGGACCGCTGTCCTGAGGAGGTGAGCCTGACCATCGAATGGATCGCCGGACCGGATGATGTCCATCGCATCCCAAGGCTCAACCCGGAGGTCGTCGCCGAGTTCAAATGCAACTTCATCCATCCGGCGCGGATCGCCGAGCACCATGGCCTTCAGGTAAGAGAGGTCGTCAACCAGTTGAAGCGTCGAGGTATTCGGCCTGTTTTGACCAAAGCTGAGATTGGTGTGGACTTCTATCGAGCCAGCGTTCTCAAGCTGGATCTGTTCACTTAACATAATGGGGCTTACAAGCCCAATCTCATATTCGAACTCCAAAGTCGCCCAATAGGGCGGCTTTTTTGTTTGCAAAATTCCTCCAGAGTTTGACAATTCTCATTGGGCTGGTTCGTGCCGTATGCGAGTGGACCTATATTGCTTGCAAAATGGCTAACCTATTGGCCGGTTCGTTCTTACCCCTGAATAAAAACAATGACTTAGGTGGGTTTAGTGGCTATTATTCGGTTGCCGGAACATGTCGATACGGGCATAGTTATGCCAAACCCCCCAGTTTTGTTTGCCACGAAACGGGATTAGATTTGCCATGAGTGCCTAACCTTCTGAATTAAAATAGTTTTGGCCGAATGAGAATATTCGGCCAAAACGGATCAATAAGCGTGATCTGGCGGTGCAAGCGACACAGCGCATCAAGAAGATTGCCTTGTCATTGCACCGCAAATCGTGGTGGCTGGGTAAAGAGCTGCAAATCTTGTAGCGTAAATATCTGATATACTTTGACCGCTGCCTTCTCACCTGATTTCCAGATCTTGCGCGGGCCCTCTTTTGAGGCCGCGAAGATCTGGATACTCTGGTGAGGCCGAACCAAAACAAACATCAACAAATGCCAGACCGATAGACAATGCTGCTGCTACAGCGTGTCTGGCAAGATTGCCTTTTGATAGGAGGGAATGGGCTTCTTGAGCTGCCGTCTGGCGCAGCACTTTTCGGGATGAAACCGATGACTTTCTACAGAACCTTCTCTACCAAAAAGCCTTGCGCTAACCTCATGCACGTCCGCCGGTTTCTCCGGGATCATGGGACCGCTTTGGCTTTGGCGGCTCGCAGGCTTGGTGGCCCCGCAGCCAGTGCCCGCGTGTTCCTGCTCTGTGAAGCTGTACGGCACACGCGGCGGTTAGCACGGGCTCAAAGCAGCCAACTTGTGGACTTTCACAAGTTGCTGACGCTGGAGCACGTCAGCGATCCGGATCGTATTGAGTGCGGCCTCTTTGCTCAGATAAATCCTGCTTCTGAATTCGTCGATGATTGCTGTGAGTTGTCCGAAAAGCTCGGATCGTTGCTGCGGCAGATCGGTGAGAACGAACCCACAAGTGACGTTCGTTGCCACGCCTTGCAGGAATTGCCGCAAGTCGCGTGATCCCCGAGAGCCGACCCAGACGGGGTCGGCTGTCTTGAAGGGGCGGCCATCCCGGGCGCCCCAATGAACGACAATCAATTATAGGGGTATCACGACGATGCACGTGCTTTACAACAAACAGAACATGGACGATCTGGCAGCCGAGGCCGTAGGCTTGGGGAGGCAGGTCGCCGAGCGGGCCAAAGCGCTTCACCTTGGCGACACCGCAAAGAATGTTGCGTTCGTGTCGCGTTGCTTTGCGCGCCTGAAAGATCGCCAACCCTTCGATGAAGCTGATGAAGGTGGTTTCGACGCCGTCATGGATATTTTGGAGCGTTGTATTGCTTCGGAATTCCTGGGCAGTGAAGAACAGTACGAGGAAACGGGGTACGATGACTTCGGCCCACGTGGCGAAACCCGTGATACACCAGTCTATTCCGACCGCGGTAATGAACTCATCGAACTGCTATACCTGTTCCAAGATTTTCTTAACAGCCGCGACGGTGTGCTCGACCACGTCGCTGCACACCGTTGTTTGCTGGACATTATGAGTACCTAAAAAAAGAGGGACACCCCGAGCAGCAATACCGCTCGGGGTGTTTGTCGTTCTATAGAGATAGGGGAGTGAGGGTAAACTCCCCATTTTTAATGGGGAGATTACCATCTGAGTAGACGATCTCGGCCCATAGTTGCCATTCACCCAGTAAACGGAGTGCTGCAGTGCGGCCCGTCAGACCGGTCTTTCGCTGCAAACGCGAAATCAGGTGATGGGCAATTTCATAGATCGCGGGACTAAGCATCGGTTATCTGGCTGGCCAGCAGGTGAGGTTAGACTCTCGATAGAATAAAGTGCTTGCTACAATCTGAGCAAGACGAGACGGTCTACTTTGTAGGTTTGGACGTGCCAGTACCGTCGATATGGCTATCTCCCACCTGCGTCCGAGGCCATCATTCAGATGGACCACTCATAATAATCGTGGTCATAGTCATCAATTTCACTGGCATATCCCCGCATCGGGGCTGCTTTAATGATTATCTCGGGATACTCATCAAGTTCTATTTCACAGCTATCCCAGTTCGTCTTGACCCAACCATCAAATTTATGTCTACCGCTGAAGCACTGCACATTAACAGGAAGGTGTGTGCGGTCTCCGTTGTCATAAACAATCGGCAGATCAACTGTTCCATCGACATCCATCTTGCATTCCGGACAATAGAACGAAACATCACTCGTTTCCCATTGAGCTTCTTCCATCTCCATCATCAGAGCGTTTGACAACGCCCATTTTGCTTCCCTAAATATCTTACTGCGGATAAATCACATACAACATGAGGATTAGGTTTAACGCAAACTAATGGGCATGATCAGATTGCTACTGATGCTCTACTGTCGAAAACGTCTGTTTGAGAACATTGCGCTGCGCATAGCGGCCGTTGGTGCAAGAGGCGGCGTAAGACTTGTCAGCCAGTCGCGCTGAGACCTGGCAAGCTTCCCAACCGGGTTCTGAAAGGCTAACCTAAGAACACCTCCCAGCTTCCCGAACCCTGACTTGAGGAATATCTACCTTTTTAATGACGGCTATTCGAACTCAGCCAGCAAAGCCGCCCTGCTCATTCGCGAGAGCGAGCTACATGTCGACCTATCGTAGATATTGTGGACAGCATTAAAACGATAGTCGGTGCCATTTCTTCATTGTTTGGCAATTCCTTTACCAATTGACCAATCTCTATTTTCGCGATCGCTGTAGAAGATCAATAGGCCGGGGTATGGGGTAGGTTCAGAGGCTTCTTTCTGAGAATAGCGCGGAACGAACTCGACCCAGCGCAGCTCCTGGTCGGGCCCGCGCTGCACAACTGCATTTCCGTCCAATAAGCGGAAGTTGTGCGAAAGATGCTGACGGACTTCGTCGCAAATGAGGTTAGCCGCACGTGTGAGCTCGAGCAATAGGTCGGAAACTATATCCACGTGAAAGTCGTATTGCGCCGCAAGCTTAGAATAGAGCGGCGGGTCCCACTCCTCAATTTGGTAGAATTTGCGCGTGGTGAGTTCACCATCGTTGCGCCGTGGCTCCAGATGCTTGTGTAGGACCTCTTGAAGATCACTTAGCACTCGCCCAAAATTGCGAAATGCGCTTTCAAGTGACGAATAGCGGCCGGGCCAGACACGGCCCAATAGCCACTGTCGCAACGTCCTGAATTCGTCATCAACTTCAGCGAATATCCGCGGCTGCCCGGACCCGAGCACCCAACTGCTCCATACTGTGCAACTGTCCAGATGAGAGAGCCGACCCATTCGTCTACGTAATCGGCATAAACAGTGTCATCACGAATTTTGGCGGTGTCGAGATCGAGAGACTCTTCCACCCAAGACTCGTGCTCAGATTTCAAGGTCTTTAGGCGATCGCCTGTCCAAATTGCTTCGTTGTCGTCGATGATCTTGTGATGCACATTGCAAAGAAGAACAAGGTTGGCGTAGCGATCGCCGTCCTGGACTGGCATTTTCGGATCGCTACGCGGCCCGCCATCTTTTTCCGCGACGATGTGGCAGTTTTCGCCGACAAGCGTAGGGTCATCGGTCTCACTATTGTTTTCGACGAGCCGGCGGCGGCAATCTGGCATGGCACAGCGTGCGGCGGCTTTGCCCCACAGTATTTTTTGTGTTTTCAGGCTGACCGACATAAGAAAACTTCTCATTATTTTTGACGACCAAAGTGGATCACATGCCCAAATTTGGCGAATTTGCATTAACATTATTGAACTCGGGCCACCACCGTCGTAGTTTCATGGATGGAAGCTTGCGTTCATCCGAACCCGTCCAATTCTAATATTACCTAATAGCCTGATAGAGCAGGAAGCGGAAGCAATCCCTGCTTGGTGCGATAACTTCTGGCGACGAGAATCAGCCCCGGATCGGTGTTCTCTTCTACATCTCATCAGCGGGCCCAAGCAGGTATCGGAAGGGAGTTCAGCTCTTTCCGGATTTCCCTCCATCGCGGCATCTCGCGATCAAGAATTTCCGTGAACCGCGTGTCATGCCGAGGAGAAACCAAGTGCGCAATCTCGTGCAGAACGACATAGTCGATCATACGCTCTGGTTTTTTTGCGAGTTCTGAATTTAGCCAGATGATCCTCTTATCAGGATTGCAACTGCCCCATTTCGTCTTCATCATGCGAATGCCCCATTTCTCGGGGCGTCGTTCCAGCCGATCAGCCCAAAATGAGATGCGGGGTGCCGCATAAGTCCGTAGGCTGGCTTTGAGCCAAATATCCATCCAACGTCTCATTTGTTCAGTCGTGGTGTTGCATGGTATCTTCATGATCAGGCGATCACTGCCCTGTCGTGAGATCTGGTGGACCTTTTTGTCCCATTCTCTAACCTCAAGTCGAAGTGATCTGCCAAAGAGAAAATGCGTTTCCCCTGAGATGAAGCGACGCTCGGTCTGTCGCTCCTGCTTCCGGAATTGTGACTGCTTGCGCATAATCCACTGCATTTTGGTGAGAACGGCAATCCGGATCGCATCACCACTCACGCCAAGCGGGGCGGCGACTCTCACGCGCCCCTCCGGTGGATAGCAGCCTATATGCAAATTCTTGATAGCCTTTCGCACGATCTCGACCTCAATGCCGCCAATCTGAGACATTTCAGTATTCATGCTGGTTCTTCAGAAACTCAAAGACCTGCACCACAGCGTCAGGATCATCAAGAATTCGCTCGAGGCATCGCTGAACTTTTCTCTCCTTCATCGCGCTTCCGCGCCAGCCAAAGGGGGCTGTTTCGCGCACTGCTCGGTCGACTTCCAACGCCAACGCTTCATTATCCCCAAGATTGTCATATAGCGCCTTTCTGCCTGGGCTGGTGATTGTCTCGGGATACTCTTTGCCGTGACCTGCCTTCGCATTCCTCACCAGCGCCGCGATACGTTCAAGATATTCCTCGTATTCGCTGGCCTCGTCACGCCTCTGGCGCACCAGATCGATCAAAAGCTCAGACATTTTTTCATAGAAGCGTGGGTTGACCGGCGTCTCTTCGATGATCAGCTTACGGACGTTGTTTTCAATGGCTTCGGCAACGTTCTCGCGTTTGCGCTTGGACGCCGGCGGAAGATCGTCTTCGGCAGCGGCTCCTTTGCTGATGACCAAATCTATAAGGCTAATGTCGTCGAGGTGAGAGATGATTTTAGAGTCGTCGGCACGTATGTAATTGTCGATCAGGTGCCTCATGGCAGGCTCATAAAGTTTTATATCTACTGCGTCTCCGCTGTGAAGTCTGACGGCATCTCTGATCCCGATGGCGTTCTCCACTTCACGCCGAAATTCGCCCAGTTCCAGATCGTTGAAGTCTGAGCTATCGGGTTCGGCCGCGATGTTCGCGTAGGCGCGAGCATAACGACCAGCGATCTTGTAGAGGCCTTGGCGCCGCCGGGCTTTTTCTTCGGAGTCCAAATCGTTTTCGATGCCTTGCGGGCTGGAGAAGTAGGCAAAGATATCATCGCACGGTGCATTTGCGCACCTTCAGGTGAACAGTTGCTCGCGGGTTCAACTGGAGGGACCCTCCTTTCCATGAGACAGCGTGTTCGAAAAACACAGCGGGTTTCAGTTCCAAGAAACATATTTCCGTATTGAGATACTTCCAGCCTTGGGTTGGATTTTCCAGCGGTGTTTCCGGAAATTTCCGGGCGGCATGGAGGATGGGGGCAAGTTCGGTCGCTGACGTCAGACATCATCCGCGTATCACGACGCCGATCCGAAGTGGATAGGCCGCGATCCGGGTGCCTCTGACTATATAGACACTTTCGACAGGAGGTCACCTTTCGAGAGTTGACCCTTGTCGCCCTGCAGGATCACTTCGCCGCGTCGTAGTGCGACGAAATGATCAGCCAATTCGTAGGCAAACTCAAAGTACTGCTCCACCAATACGATTGCCATCTCGCCGTTCTCGCGGAGTTGCCCGATGACCCGTCCGATCTGTTGGATGATGTTGGGCTGAATACCCTCGGTGGGTTCGTCCAGCAGCAACAGTTTAGGCCGGGTGATCAAGGCACGTGCGATGGCCAATTGTTGCTGCTGCCCCCCGGACAGGTCGCCACCGCGGCGTGACTTCATCTCGTGCAGCACCGGGAAAAGATCAAATACTTCATCAGGGATCCGCCGGTCCGCGAGAGGCAGACAGCCAAATCCTGTTTCAAGGTTTTCCTTTACCGTCAGCAGCGGAAAGATCTCGCGTCCCTGCGGCACATAAGCGATCCCGCGTCGGGCAAGCTGGTGGGCTGGCAGTACGGGAAGCACTTCGCCGTCGAGCGTGAGCGTGCCGCCGGATCGCGCATGGACACCAGAAATTGCCTTCATCAGGCTGGTTTTGCCCACGCCGTTGGTGCCCATTACACAAGTGACTTCGCCACGCTCTGCCTCGAAGCTGATGCCGTTGAGGATTTGCGAGCGGCCATAATGCAGCGTCAGGTCCTGCACGCTCAGCATGATTCAGCGTCCCAGATAGACATCAATGACCTCCTTGTTGGCCGTGACATGGTCAAGGCTGCCTTCTGCCAGCACCGCGCCTTCGTGCAGCACCGTGACCTTGCACCCAAGGCGGCGTACGAATTCCATGTCGTGTTCCACCACGACTACGGCGCGTGTCTTTGCCGCCTCGACCAGAATGTTGGTGGTATGTTCTCGCTCCGCCGGGGTCATCCCGGCTGCGGGTTCATCGACCAGCAGCAGCCGCGGCTCCTGTGCCAGCAGCATGCCGATCTCCAGCCATTGCTTCTGGCCGTGACTCAATTCGCCGGAGGTGCGCTGTAACTGATCCGAAAGGCCGATCTCCTCGGCCAGTTCCACAACCCGCGCCAGATGGTCCGGTCGCGTTTTGTAAAACAGGACAGAGAAGGGGCCGCGCCGGTTCCTGAGCGCCATCAACAGGTTTTCCTGCACGCTTTGATCTTCAAAAACCGTCGGCTTCTGGAATTTGCGCCCAACGCCTTCGCGGGCGATCCGTGCCTCTGACAGGCCCAGCAGCGACAGGCTCCGCTCGCCCCAAATCACGCGGCCTTCGTCCGGTTTGGTCTTGCCGGTTACGATATCCATGAAAGTCGTCTTGCCCGCGCCGTTTGGTCCGATGATGGCACGCATCTCGGCCGAGCCGATATGGAACGACAGGTTGTTGATCGCGCGAAAGCCATCAAAGCTGACCGAGACCCCGGAAACTTCTAGCAAGGAGGTCATTCGCTCGCTTCCTTCTCGCGCAGAGCGCCCTGGTCAGGGCCAAGGTCGGCGCCGTGGCGGTCGGGCGCGATGCGCCGTTCCAGCAGGTCGAACAGACCGCCAATTCCCTTGGGGGCGAAGAGGGTTACCATCACGAAGGAAAGGCCCAGGACCACGAGCCACCAGTCCACCCATTTGATGGTGTAAAAGCCCAGCGGCACGTCAGGGGCCTGACCCCCCGTGAACCATGAGGAAACGAGGCTGACCAAACCCGCGCCGATCACCGCGCCATACAGCCGCCCACGCCCGCCGATAGCCACCCAGACCGCCAGATAGATCGAGGCGATGGGGGCCAGTTCTGCCGGGTTGATAATGCCCGCCTGCGGGTAGTAGAGCGCGCCTGCAATGCCCGCGAGGCAGGCCGTGCCAGTGAAAAGGACCAGCTTGTAGGTCTCGACCGGATAGCCGAGGAAACGCACCCGTGCTTCATCGTCGCGGATGCCACGCAGCACGGATCCGAATTTGCCGGATACGACCCAGACCGCGAGCAAATAACCCGCACCCAGTGCAAAGGCCGCGCCCCAGAAAAACCAGACCGAGACCAGCGCCTGCGGCACGTCCGCAAGGCCTGGAATGTTCTGCAGACCGGACAGGCCGTTGTTGCCGCGCAGGCCGTTGTCGTTCTGGAAGAGATAGAGTGACAGCGCCAGCGTCATCGCCTGGGTCAGGATCGACAAATAGACACCTGCAACCCGGCTGCGGAAAGCCAGCCAGCCAAAGACACCGGCCAGGACCCCAGGCACCAGCACGACAAGCAGAAGCTGCGCGGCCAGACTGTCTGCAAATGCCCAGATCAGCGGGAATTCCGCGCTGCCGACCACTCCGAAGATCTGATTGGCCACGGCGTCCGACACCTCCTGTGCGGTAGGAGGGATCGGCGCGTCGGCCAGCGAGGTTGCAACAATCTCGCGGGTCCGCTCATACATCAGCCACATACCCACCATGTAACCGCCCAGTCCGAAGAAGGCGAAATGCCCAAGGCTGAGGATGCCCGCATAGCCCCAGACCAGATCCATTGAGATCGCGACCAGTGCCAGACAGAGCGTCTTGCCCAACGTCTTGACGAACGAGGTGGAGATCATCCCGTTTCCGACCCCTTCGGACAGCACGGTGACGGTGAGGGTGAAGACCGCCAGCAGCACGAGGAAGATCACGGTCGAACGGTTGCGCCCTTGATAAGCTCTTTGCAAATCTCAATCTCCCGCCGCGCGGCCCTTGAGGGCAATGATGCCCCTAGGCCGGAACTGAATGAACATGATGATAAAGACGATCATGAAGGTCTGCGCCGCCAACGTGTTGGACGGGTTGAACCATTCGATCCCCTTCTGCAGGAAGCCGATCATCGCTGCCCCGGCCAGAGTGCCCCAGATATTGCCGACACCGCCCACGACAACGGTCATGAAGCTCTGCACGATGTAGTCGCTGCCCAGTTCCGATGTGACCTTGGCAAAGAGCCCGATGGCCACACCTGCCACACCGGCAATGCCGGAGCCCAGTCCGAAGGTCAGCATGTTCACCTTGTTGAGGTTGATCCCCATCGAGGCGGCCATGCGCGGATTCTGGGTCACTGCACGGGTCTCCAACCCTAACCGGGTGCGCCGCATGATGAAAAGATAGACACAGAGGAAGAACCCGGCGAGTACGAAGATCGCGATGCGAATATAGCTGATAGCGACCACATCGTTGATTGCCCACGCCCCGTCGAGCCATTCCGGAGAGGTCAACGGCCTTGCTTGCGTGCCAAAGATGTTCTTGGCCAATTGCTGCAACGCGATGGATACACCGAAGGTGGCGAGCAAGGTCTCGAGCGGGCGGTTGTAGAGCCATCGGATCACCAGCCGTTCCATCAACACACCGGCGGCGAAGGTGACTGCGAAGGCCAGCGGGATCGCCAGAAGGATGCTGGCAGTGTGGTTCGGGACGATCTGCTGCACAACGTAGCCAGTATAGGCGCCCATCATGATGAATTCGCCGTGGGCCATGTTGATGACCCCCATGACGCCAAAGGTGATGGCCAGCCCGATCGCCGCGAGAAAATAGATGGAGGTCAGCGACAACCCGTCGAGGATCAGGTCAACCGCCTGGTTCGCGCCGACAGTCAGCGCAATGGTATCAAGCGCCTCTGACGCCGCATCGGTCACCCGCGTCGAAGGCTCGACGTAGACCTCGACAAAACTATGCGCGGCAAGCGTCTGCGCAATCTGCACTGGACCGGGGGCGGGGGGAACATCGCCCAACTCGGCCAGCGCGGCATAGGCCTGCAGGCGCATGTCGGGATCATCAAGCCGGTGTACCGGCACACCGCCGACCGTCCCGCCCTCGATATGCTGTGCCAATGCGTTGCGTATCTGCGCAGCAGTGACGCGTGGCGGCGCCAGATCAGCCGCGACGAGGATGTCGTAGGCTTCCGAGGTCTCGATGGTCTCACCCGGTACAAGGGTTTCGGCAATGTTGAGAGCCTCGGGTGGCGGTCCTGCGAAAACGGCCTGGCGGGTGCTCAGCATCGGGTTCAGCGTGGCGCGTACATCGACGCCCAGATCGCCTGCCATTTGCGAGACCGCAGCGATCCGTCGGTCTTCGTCGGCGTCATAAGCCATCGTCAACAGACGCTCGGCTCGCTGCTTTAGCGCGAGAATCTCGGGGTCGGGCTCTGCGGCAAGCGATTCCCTCAGCGGGGCCAGCAGATCTTCTCCGGGGTTGCGTTGCACCGACGTCAGCGCCGCGCGCCGCCGTTTCGGATCAGGGTCCTGCAACTGGAATCGTACGAGTGCTGAGCCGATCAGCGCACGGATGCCGCTGTTGGGCTTGATTTGTTCAAGGTCCGACGAAAGGGCGGTGCCCACGATCTCGCCGCTGTCGAAGTCATAAAGGGCGTAATCGTTCTGCTCGGTCTTCGTGGCGCGAAAGAACAGGCCGTCCGCGCTGCGTTGCCAAAGGTTCTTGGCCTGCCATGCCTGTAGAACGTCCTGCGCCTGCGGTAATCCGCTGTCCGACACCGCAGCGATGGCCGGGGCAACCGTCCGGCGCGAGTTTTCCATGATCAGCGGCGCTTGCTCTTGCAGGATCATCTGCGTCGGCGCTTCCTGAGCGCGCACGAAGGTGCTGGTCAATGCAAGAGCGAGCACCGCGACATAGAGATATTTCATGTGAGGTTTCCTCGAGGTGGGAAGGGACACGGCGCCCCTTCCTCTTCCCGGTTTCGGTCATCAGTAGTTCGACAGGGTCTGAACACAGGTCTCGGTTTCGGTATTGTACATACCGCAGTTCAAGTCCTTCCAGTCGGAGGTCAGCAAAGCACTTTCCGGCAGGAAGTCGGTCCATGCGTCACCGGGTACTTCGGCGGTCTGACTGACGATGTCGAATTGCCCGTCCGATTGGATCTCACCGATCAGCACTGGTTTTGCGAGGTGATGGTTCGGCAGCATGACCGCGGTCCCGCCCGTGAGATTGGGGAATTCCTGTCCGTACATCTTGGCACGGACGGCATCGACATCGGTGGTTTCCGCCGCAGTGACCGCGTTCACCCACATGTTGAAACCGATGTAGTGGGCCTCCATCGGATCGTTTGTCACGCGCTCGTCGCCCATCTTGGCTTTCCATGCTTCGATGAAGTCGGTGTTGGCTTCGGATTCGGCGGATTGAAAGTAATTCCACGCGGCAAGATGGCCGACGAGATTGGCAGTATCGAGCCCGGAAAGCTCTTCCTCGCCGACCGAGAAAGCGATGACCGGGATATCGTCGGCAGAGATGCCTGCAGCGGCCAGTTCCTTGTAAAAGCCGATGTTCGCATCCCCGTTGATCGTCGAGATCACGCCAACCTTCTTGCCGTCAGCCCCCAGTGCTACGACATCGGCCACGATCTTGGACCAGTCGGAGTGGCCGAACGGCGTGTAGTTTACAAAGATGTCATCTTCGGCGATGCCCTTGGATTGCAGGTAGCTTTCAAGAATGTTGTTGGTAGTACGCGGATAGACGTAGTCGGTGCCGAGCAGCGCGAACTTTTCGACGCCTAGTTCCTCAAGGAAGTAATCGGTGGCCGGGATCGCCTGCTGGTTTGGCGCGGCACCGGTATAAAAGACGTTTTTGGAGCTTTCCTCACCCTCGTATTGCACCGGATAGAACAGCAGGCCGTTCAGCTCTTCGACCACCGGCAGGACCGATTTTCGGCTGACCGAGGTCCAGTTGCCGAAGATCACGTCGACCTCGTGCACTGACAGCAGTTCGCGCGCTTTTTCGGCAAACAGCGGCCAGTCAGACGCCGGATCGACTACCACAGCTTCCAGTTCGCAGCCCAGCAGGCCACCCTTGGCGTTCTGTTGCTCTACCAGCATCAGCATGGTGTCCTTCAGCGTGGTTTCCGAAATTGCCATGGTGCCGGACAGGGAATGCAAAACGCCGACCTTGATCGGACATTCAGCCGCGAAGGCGGGTACTGCCAGACCGGCAAAGGCGAGCGTTCCTGCCAGTAGGGAATTGAAGGTAGTCATGATGTTCTCCTCGCGGGATCATCGCAGGGGATCTTGCGCGGCAGCGCCGGGTGTCCTACGTCGATCCTGCAACCTTGTTGTTGCAATCCGTGTGGTGGCCGGGTCGGGCTTCACTTCGTCCGGTTACCACACACTTGAACCGGCACGTCGCACGGCCGGGATGGTGGGCTCATCGTTTCTGCGTCGCAGCACGGCTGGCAAGCCGCATGTTACGCGGTGCACGTGCTACATCCGACGGCGCTCAATTTTTGGTCAGTTCGGGCTGCTGGCGCACAATAATGCAGCGTCGTGAAACGGCTGACGCCGCAAACGCACCTGTTTATGACATCTTTGCACATTTGAGACGGGTCGATCATGCCCGCGTTCCGGCGTCTTTCGGATTGCCGCGAAGCCATCGTATCGGGCCAGACGGCGCAAAGAGCATCCCCTGGGCCGGATGCCGTCAATGCTTCAAGAAGCAGGCTACTCACGGCTTCTTCATCGCTTCCAATCGTCTCCCGCTGGTAAGGAGCTGACGGAGGCGTTGAAGCGCCTAGATCTGGTGGCATCCGCTCACCTCGTTGCGATACACACCGCCAGCAGCCTTTTAGTCGCTAAGCATCGTCAGGATGTCCTGACACCGGCTGAGGCGGCCACCGCAGCAGTCAGACAGGAGAAATCCCACAAGGCTGTTGACGGTCTGCAGATTAGCCTCGTAGCGGATTTCTCTCTGGTGGCGGGTGCTTGCCACGAGATCGGCGCGTTTCAAGATGGCGAGATGTCCCGACAGGGTTGAGGGCTTTGCCTCAAGCCGCGCGGCGATCGTCAACGCGGGAACAGCATCAGGAGCGCAAGCCACCAGCAGGCGGAACACGGCGAGTCTGGTCGGGTGCGCAAGCGCTGAAAAAGCGGCAATCGCGGTTTCTTGTTGCATAATTCGTCAATACCCGAAATAACGAAGATTAACCAGTGCGAACCGATGGTCCAGCCTAGAAAGTGACCCGAAAACTCCGAAGTGAGACGCCATGTGCAGCCCGCTGATCACGCTCAAAGCCGATTTCGGCACCGTGGACAATCAAACGGTGCATCGCGGAGTGTATCGTCCGGTTCATCTGCCAGTTTTCGGCTGGATCCCGACCACGGTGCAGCGTAATTGCGAAAACGATAGCGGACTCGCCGTATCGGACCTTGTGCGCACACGCAAGACGGACGATTCTTGGTCGTGTGATCCTGTTGCAAATGCTCAGGCTCCCTCGCACGCGGCATCCTGTCCGACAACGCGCCCAAGCCAGCGTGCGGTACGTGCATGTTACCTGTCCGAGCAGCAATCTATGTCAGCGGAAGCGAGGTGGACCGAGCCGTTGAAACAGCCTGGCGATACGGTCGCTGATTGCAAGATACCGGGGCAGGAACCGCAGTTCGCGGTCGCGCCGCCCATGCGAAAGGATATTGTCCACCTTCATACCACTCGAGATGCCGATACCCACCCGCGCGTCGCGCAATCGGGCACTACCGTCGGCACCAATAGTCAGGCGGAATTTGCCGCACCATCGGAGGAAACGCGATGACGGATCAGACATCCAGGAACAGCGGCCCAATGGGACCGTTCGAGCGTTATCTCACCGTCTGGGTGGCGCTGGCGATGATCGCCGGGATCGGCATCGGCACGATCGCGCCAGGGTTGGTCAACGCCATCGCATCAGCTGAGGTCGCGTCGATCAACCTTGTTGTGGCGCTACTGATCTGGGCCATGGTCTATCCGATGATGGTCAGTGTCGATATCGGCGCTGTCGCGGGGGTGGCGCGTCAGCCCAAAGGTTTGCTTGTGACCTTGGTAGTCAACTGGCTGATCAAACCTTTCAGCATGGCTTTTCTCGCGGTGCTTTTCTTTGAGCATATCTTCGCGCCCTTCCTCGACCCACAGGATGCCGCGCAATACACGGCCGGGCTGATCCTTTTGGGTGCAGCACCCTGTACCGCCATGGTGTTTGTCTGGTCACAGCTTACGCGCGGGGATGCGACATATACGCTCGTTCAGGTGTCGGTAAACGATCTGA
Organism: uncultured Sulfitobacter sp.; assembly: GCF_947497275.1. Lineage (GTDB taxonomy): Bacteria > Pseudomonadota > Alphaproteobacteria > Rhodobacterales > Rhodobacteraceae > Sulfitobacter. Next base: position 459,174 of record NZ_CANMFS010000003.1, on the reverse strand, counting down.
TCATGGTGGTGGCCTTCGCGCCGATCGTGGCGTTCCTGCTGGGCGTGACCGACATCGTCGTGCCCTGGCAGACGCTGGTTCTGGCGACTGTGCTCTATGTGTTGCTCCCGCTGCTTGCGGGCTTAATCACGCGCCGCATGCTTGGCACGCCTGAGCGGATTGACGCGTTTACGGCGCGGATCAAGCCGTGGTCGGTCATTGGCCTGATCGCGACCGTCGCGATCCTGTTCGGCCTGCAGGGAGAGGTGATCTTGCGAAAGCCCGCAGTCATAGCATTGATCGCGATCCCCATCCTGATCCAGTCCTACGGGATCTTCGCGCTCGCATACGGTGCTGCCTACCTCTGGCGCGTGCCGCACCGGATTGCCGCCCCCTGTGCGATGATCGGCACGTCCAATTTTTTCGAACTTGCTGTCGCCGTGGCCATCAGCTTGTTTGGGCTGAACTCCGGCGCGGCGCTGGCCACGGTGGTCGGCGTTCTGGTTGAGGTGCCGGTAATGCTTTCACTTGTCGCCTTCGCCAACCGAACCCGTGCGCGGTTTCCGGGTGCACCGACCGTTCGCTGATGGACCGCTACCGCGAGCGGAGGGAAACCGTTGAAACATCGATCGCGCGGGGCTTTCGTCGGGGCATCGGGGCAGTCATCCAGGCAAGGCATACGATTATCATTCCCACGCCGAGCCAGCCCCTCGCCGGAAGGCTTTCGCCCACGATGTAGATGGCAAGCATCGCGGCAACGACGGGCTCGAACAGGGTGATCGTCGTCGCGGTACTGGAGGGAACGCGGGCCAACCCGCCGCCAAACGCGATATAGCCTAGAAACATCGGCACCACCGCCATGTAGAGACCCACCAGAAGATTGCCGGAACTGTCAGCAAAGGGTGCGCCGGTCAACAACAGAACCGGCAGGAGTAATAGTCCGCCAAGACCGAACGTCGCGCCCATCGCAACGCGCGAGGGCAGTCCGCGATGCATCATGCGCTGCGACGTCCAGGAATAAAGCGCGTAGGTGCCCCCCGCGACCAGACCCAGCAAGGCACCGAGAAGAATTCTGCTCTCCGCAGTGGGAGAAGCGCCTTCCGACATGCTCAGCAGCAGCATTCCGGTCAGACCGATTCCGGCTCCGACGCCCCAGCGCGATGTGAGACGTCGTGCGTCGAACCTGTTCTCGATCAGGGCAGAGATCAACGGCGCGGACCCGATCGAGATCACCGTTCCGATGGTAACACCGGCAAGGCGCATCGACGCATAGAAAGCCAGAGGATAGACCGCGACGGACAGCGCGCCGATCACAAGCAACGCCTTTTGCCCGCGAAGGCCAACCCTGTGCGCCACGATGCCGCGTCTGGCGATGAAAGCTTGCAGAAGGCCGCCGATGCCCATCGCAGCAGCGCCTATGGCGAGCGGGCTGACATCGGGCGCGAATGTGGCCGCCGTTCCGGTCGTGCCCCACGCGATAGCGGCAAACATGCAAAGGCACGCGCCGACCAATTGCTGACGCGCGGTATTCGGGTCCACAGCGGTCACAGCGCGTTCAACATATCGCGTACCATATTGCGCGCTTGGCGCAGGCGGCTGCTGTCACCTTCAAGGCCCGCGCGTGTCATCGCGCCCTCAAGCAAGAATGCCACCTGTGCGGCCAGTGCGTCGGCGCGGTCCGTCTCAGCGGGAAGAAGCTCTTGCAGGTGCCGGGTCAGGATCGCCTCGACCTCTTCCTTGTGGCGTCGCACGGCGGTACGCCCGGCATCGCCCGCCGAAAGCTCGGCCGCCGCATTGAGCAGTCCGCATCCGCGAAAGCCGCGCACGTAGGCAAAGCTGGCATGGTCATCATAGGCATCGAAAACGGCAAGGATCTTTTCGATCGGGCCGACAGCTGCCGCGTCGCGTGCAGTGTGCAGGCCAAGCCATTCCGCGTGACGCATCTCGATGTACGTTTCCACCAGCTCGGACTTCGACGCAAAGTTGTTGTACAGGCTTTGCTTCGCGACGCCGGCGTGTTTCGTGATGGCATCGATTCCCGTGGCTGCGATTCCATCATTGTAGAAAAGAACTGCCGTCGCCTGTAGCAAGCGGTCCCTTGCACTTTTGGGAGCCTTGGACTTTGAAGAGATCATTGTTCACCTATCGTGTTAGGTAGACCAGTCTACCTATTCACGCTTCAAGTCAAGAGGCGCGTAATGAGGCCGGGGTGTTTTGAGAGCGAAAGGATCAGACGCCGTGGACGATTGCTCCCACGGATTCGAGTCCCGCGCACCGCCGAGCCCGTCGCGCCGCCTCCCACAGTCCGCACTCCAGAGCAGCGTACCTCCTTTTGTATCACGAACGCGCTGACGCCGCCGACAGAGAGGTCGGTGCACGATCCTAGCCGCCGAAACCTGTGCGTCCGCCGCCGAATTTGCCAAAGCCACCGCGTGAACTTGCCGTTGCCCGCGACATCGGCGTTTTTCCGATAGTCGAAGCGGGGCGCGTGAACTGGGCGGTGCCCAGCTTTGCCGATCCTTTGTTGGTCGAATATGTGCTGGAGCGCGCCGCATTGGTAAACCGTCCATCCGATGTCTTGTAAAGCGGTTGGCCCGCCGACATTCCAGCCCGACCGCTCACCATGTTGCCGATAAGATAGCCCGCGAGAAGGGGCATGAAGATGCCTCCGGATCCGCCCTGCGTGGCCTGCGCTTCGGAGCCGCAGGCGCCTGCGCCGTGTTGTTCCTCGCACACCTCAAGACTGTCGTACCGGGGCGCGGATTCGGCATGGAGCGTTTCGGCCTGCGCAAACGCCTCCTCGCAATCCTGTGCGGAAAACAGCCCGGCGGATGTGGCTTCATCCGTACAGCTTTGCAGGTCGGGAAAGGCGGCCGCGTCGACCGTTTCCTCACGGCAGCCCGCCAGCGTAAAGGCGGTGGCGCCGATGATCGCGATTGCGACACGGTTGGAACGTTTGGTCATGGCATCCTGCTTTCTTTTCCAGTGGGCGAGAGATTGGGTGTCTCACGCCGTAATATAGTGCGGTTTGAAGCGTGACAAATCCTGCGTGATCCGCGAGCGGTCCTCGCGGATCCCGATACCGGCACATTCACGGCCCACGATCCACGCACCGATGACCGGTCGAAAACTGTCAAAGCGGGGCAGGGGCGCATAGGCCTGGATGATGCGGGGATGTTCGGCATAGTCGGTATTCTTCGCCTGCTCGACGATCTCGCCTGATTTGAAGATCGTGACGGATGCCCCTTCGCGCGACAGGATCGGTTTGCGCACATGTCCCGCCGCCAGCTGCGCCCGGACTCGCTCAAACGCCTCCGCCGCGTCCGGCGCGACGGCCCCCCGGCCCGACATGGCGTCAGCGATGTCCTGTTCGAAGAATGCGGGAAGCAGATTTGGGTGCCCTTCGAACATCTGCCACAGCACAGGTAACAGTCCTTTGTTCGACAGCAGTGCCTTCCACGCCGGTTCCAGAAACAAACAGCCCGAACCCGCAATGTGTCGGGCATAGTCGTCGCGCAGGAGGTCTTCCCACGGATAGAGCTTGAACAACACGGCGATGCGGCGGTTCTCGTCGTCGAGAAACTGGCCGTCATCACTCAAACCGATCTTGTCGAGGTCACAGTAATGCGCGCCCAGACCTGCTTCGCGCGCGGCCCATCCCATCGCCTCGACGGTGCCGTAATCTTCCGGATTTCCGGCAACCGCCGTGAAATGCAGATCACTTCGGGCTTCGAAGACCGCCGCGAACCGCGCGACGAGGGCTTCGTGCACGCCGTTGAATTGATCTGCGCCCTGAGGCAACACCCCTGCGGCAAGCTGGTCTTCCAGCCACTGCCACTGGAAGGCGGCACTCTCGTAGAGCGACGTCGGTGTATCCGCATTGTATTCAAGCAGTTTCGCCGGACCCTGTCCGTCGTAGGCGAAATCGAAACGTCCGTATATTTCAGGATCGTCCCGTTGCCAGCTGTCCGCGACAAGATCGCGGTACGCTTCGGGGATCGCAAGCCGTTCCATCAGTTCTTCGCTGGTGACAATATGGGCCACTGCTTCGCGGCACATGGCATGCAGGGAGGTCGCGGGATCCTCAAGATCGTTTTCGATCTGGTCGAGCGAAAACGCATAGGCCGAGGTTTCATCCCAGTAGGGCTCGCCGTGCATGTCGGCGAACGTAAACCCGACGTCCTGGGCATGGTCGCGCCAGCCGGGCCGTTCAGGCAGGTCGATTCTGTGCATGCAAGCTCCTTTGCGGATAAGACAGATTGTTTACGTGGGTTTTCCGCTGGCAACCAGTCACCTATGAACGACTGCCCGCGCGGGAAGTGCAACCGGATACATGCCGTCAGCATGTCGCTGCCGGTGCGAGGTCCCCGGTTTTCAGGCCCAACCCGAAACGACTATATCGGCGGGCAAGGGTGCGCCCGTAACCAACAGGGCGTTCGCCAGATCGTTTTGCGATGCACGCCGATGCGCTTGTGCCGCAGGCAAACCATGTGCGAGCCACCTCGCGACGAGCCGTTCTTTCAGCGCGTCCAACGGGACATCGAGCCGAACAGAGAAATCCCAATATGCCTGTAACGTCCGCCACCCCGGCGCGTCGAACAGAAGGTAGTTGCCTTCGATCACCACCGTTTCGCAATCGGGGCCGACCATTCCACCACCCGCGATCGCGATGTCGCGCGCGCGGTCGAATACCGGAAAGAAAACTTCGTCTTCGGCATTAAGGCGGCGCACCAGCGCGCCGAGTCCCTGTACATCGAAGGTCTGCGGCGCTCCCTTGCGGTCCATCAGATGCCGGTCACGCAATACGCGATTGTGCAGGTGAAAACCGTCCATCGGCACCACCACCGTCGCTGTGCCCGCTGAGGTAAGGTCTGTCGCAAGCGAGGCCGCGAGGGTCGATTTGCCGCTGGCAGGCGGGCCGGCGAGGGCCACAAGACGCCGGCGTCCCGATATTGGCGCGGCGCGAATGGCCGCGACCATATCTGCAAGCGGCGGATCCGTGGTATCCATGCGGCCTCCCGCTGCTACTTCACCCCCACAGGACCCTCAAGCGGCTCAGGCGGGCGGGCACCTTTCGCCGTCAAAGTACCAACGATTCCCTTGGGAAAGAAATAGACCAGCAGGATGAAGATGATCCCCAGCCAGAACAGCCAGCGGTCGGGCGCCAACAGCTCTGGCAGCAACGGGATACCGGCCACCGCCTCGGATGCGGCCCCCATCAGATCACGCAGGTAATACTGCGCCATGACCATCAGGACGGCACCTATAACCGCCCCCCACATCGTGCCCATGCCACCGATGACGACCATCAATAGAATATCGATCATGATCGCGAAGGACAACGCCGTGTCCGGCCCGGTGTATTTCAGCCAGATGGCATAGACCGATCCGGCGATGGACGCGACGACGGCCGAAAGGCAGAAAACGAAAGTACGGTAGGCGACGACGCGGTACCCGATCGCCTCGGCCCGTGCCTCGTTCTCGCGGATCGCCTTGAGCACGGTGCCAAGCGGCGAAACCGTGATCCGCAGCATCGCCAGGAACAGCACCAGCGACGTCGCGAAGACGAAGTAGTAGGCCGCCAGCTTGCCGTTCAGCTTGACTCCGAACCAGCGCACGACCTTGCCGTCTTCGTCTACCGCGAGCTTTGTCGCGGTCTTGAACAGGTCCGGCGTGCGGTAGGTGATGCCGTCTTCGCCCCCGGTGATCTGGCTGAGTTGGGAGGCCAGCACCAGAACAACGGACGCGGCGGCCAAGGTGATCATGGCGAAAAAGATTGCTTTCACCCGCAGACTGATCAACCCGATGGCGGCGGCGATCACCAATGACACCACTACACCGGCAACGGTGCCAAGCGCCACGGCGTCCCACCCCGGACCCATCTGTTTCAGGGCAATCGCCGACCCGTAGGCGCCAAAGCCGAAGAACATCGTATGGGCAAAGCTGACGATGCCGGTGTAGCCGATCAGCAGATCGTAGCTGGCCACCAGCACGATAAAGATGCAGATGCGTGCGGCGACTTCCAGTGCGCGGATGTCCTGAAACAGGAACGGCGCGAACAGCAGCAGGGCTGCGATGACGAGCATCGCAGATTTGACGGTCAAAGATCCTATGGACTGTTTCATAGCTGCCTCACTTGACCGCCGGGCGCAGGCCGCTGGGCCGCCACATCAGGATCGCCATCATCAGGATCATATTCGACGCCAGCGCCAGTTTCGGGGCTAGGTAGCCGATGTAGTTGGCAGTCAGCCCCACGATGAGCGCACCCAGAAGCGTACCCTCGATCGAGCCGAGGCCGCCGATGATGACCACGATGAACACGACGATCATCATTTCGCCGCCCAAAGCGGGGGTGATCAAGGTTTCGTACCCGGCCCACATTGCGCCGCCCAAAGCAGCCAACGCGCTACCCAGCATGAACACCCCGATGAACAGGCGGTTGATCTTGAACCCCAGCGCCTCGACCATTTCGCGGTTCTCGACGCCCGCGCGGATCAGCAGACCGATGCGTGTCTTGTTCAGCAGGACCATCAGACCGGCGAACACCGCCGCACCAAGGACAAAGGCGAACAGGCGGTAGATCTCGATGCTGACGTCGCCGATGATCCACGCGCCCTCCAGGAACGGCGGGCGCAGGACGGTGATAGGTGTGCCGCCCCAGATCGCAAGGATGATCTGCTCGGATACGATCAGCGCGCCCATCGTGATCAGGATCTGGCGCAGGTGGTCGCGGTAGACCGGTCGGATGATCACGGTCTCGAAAAAGAGACCCGCGGCGAGCCCGAAGGCGATAGCCGCGATCAGCGCGAGCGCCAGCGCCGCAGAGGCCAGCAGTGGCCCGCCGTCCAGCCAGCCACCCAGCAGCGCGAGCACCGAAGCGGCGACGAAAGCACCGAAGCTGACAAACGCTGAATGTCCAAAGTTCAGAACATCCATCAGCCCGAAGACGAGTGACAGACCCGACGCCATGAGAAATACCATCATCCCCATCGACAGGCCTGCCACCGTCAGCGTCACCCAGGACGACGGCGCCCCGATCAGGAAAAACGCGACCCCCGCAAGCGCGAGCGGCAGCAGATTGACGCCGCCGTAGCGGCCCAGCGTATCGGTTAGTTTGTCCATAAAGCCCCTCATGCGGACAGGCCGAGCAAACGGCCCTGCAAATCGGTGTCGGCGGCGAATTCGGCCATGCTGGCCTGATGCACCACGCGCCCGTCGTCGATCACCGCCATGTCTCTTCCCAATGCGCGGGCAAAGTTGAAGTTCTGCTCCACCAGCAGAATAGTCGTGTCCTTTGCAGTCTCGCGAAATGCATCGGCCATTGCCGCGACGATCGAGGGCGCAAGGCCCTTGGTCGGCTCGTCGATCAGGATAAGAGCGCGCGGCTCGATAATGGCGCGCGCGACCGACAGCATCTGTTTCTGGCCCCCAGACAAGCTCCACGCCTGTTTGGTCCAGAACTGTTCGAGCGCGGGAAACAGATCATAAATGCGGCGCAGGCGGGTCTTGTCAAACGTGCCCTTCCCGGTGGCGAGGATCAGGTTCTCGGCAACGGTCAGACCGCCGAAGATGCCCATGTTTTCGGGGACATAGGCGATGCCCTTGCGGGCGATGTCGGCTGTCTCCATGCCGGCGATGTCGGTGCCCTGAAACTGCACCGATCCCGGTGAGGGCTGCCACAGCCCCATGATCGAGCGCAGCGTCGTTGTCTTGCCCGCGCCGTTGCGGCCCAACAGGACGAAAACGCCCCCCTCGGGCACATCGAACGTGACACCGTGCAGCACCGAATACTGGCCGATGTCGGTTTTCATATCGCGCACAGATAGGATCGTCATGCCGTTTCCTCCGTCGCGGTGCCAAGATAGACGTCGCGGACGATCTGGCTCGACATCACCTCGTCCGGGGCGCCATCGGCCAAAAGCTCGCCGTTGTGCAGTACGATGATGCGGTCGGCGAGCGCGCGCACCACGTCCATCTTGTGCTCGACCAGCAGCACCGTCTTCTTCGGGTCGGATTTGATCTGCGCGATCAGGTCCAGAACGGCGGGGGCCTGGTCCAGCGACATCCCGGCAGTGGGTTCGTCGAACATATAGATGTCGGGTTCCATCGCCATCAACAGGGCGACCTCCAGCTTGCGTTGGTCGCCGTGGGGCAGGGCGGCGGCTGGCATCGCCGCTTTATCGCCCAAACGGGCGGCTTCGAGGTATCTTTGCGTGGTCTCGTTCAGGCCGGTCAGGCTTGCGGCGGAGCGGAAAAGCCCCCATCCGGCACCCGCGCGCGCTTGAACGGCCAGACGGATATTCTCCATCACCGAAAGCTGCGGGAACAGGTTGGTCAGCTGAAACGCGCGGCCCAGCCCGTGCTTGGCACGGGTCGAGGGCGACATGCGGGTAATGTCGGTGTCGCCCTTGCGGACCGATCCTTCGCTCGCGGTTAGCTGTCCGGAAATCAGGTTGAAATAGGTGGTCTTGCCCGCGCCATTGGGGCCGACGATCACGGTCGTCTCCCCGGGGTGAAAATCACAGGAGACACGGTTGACCGCGACATGGCCGCCGAAACGGATCGTCAGGTCCGTGGTGGAGAGAGATGTCTGTGGCATGGGGGTACTTTAGGTCAGAGGGGTTTCCGGCCCGCGCGGGGCGGGCCGGTCAGGGATCATTGGCTGTTGTCGCGACCGATGGGAATGTCCATCTCGTCCGCTTCGATGATCCGCACCAGATCGGGGATTGCCCAGTCGACGTTTTCGTCAACGCGGATCTTGAAGTGCACCATCGATTGCAGCGCCTGATGGTCTTCTGGGCGGAACGTCATCGTTCCTTTAGGCGTCTCCCACGACATGCCTTCCATCGTCGCGATCAGATCTTCTGTCTCATAGCTCTCGGCAGTTTTCAGCGCCTCCACAACGGCGAGGGCCGCAGCCATGCCGCCAGCGGTGAAAAAGTCTGGCGGGCCATCGAAACGCTTCTGGTGCTCCTCGACCAGCCAGTTGTTCACCTCGTTGTCGTAGGCTTCGTAGTAATAGTACACCGCGCCCTCGAGGCCGGGAAACCGCTTGTACGTCGGCAGAACCGGCAGGATGTGTCCGCCCATGGAAATCTCGATACCATAGCGGTCGGGGTCCAGGGCCTGAATCTTGCCCGGTGCGTCGCCGCCGCCGGCGATATAGACTAGAATGACCTTGCGACCTTCGCGGTCCTTGAGCGCGTTGAACATCCGCTCGGTCGCGGCGGTAAAGTCGGCGGTGCCCTGCGGAACGTACTCTTCGGTCACGACCGTCGCGCCGGAGCCGTCGAGCGCCGATTTGAACGCTTCGATGCCGTCATGGCCAAACGCGTAATCTTCGGCAAGGGTCGCGACAAAGAGATTCTCGTCGGGATTCAGCGCGAGTGCCTGCGCCTGCATATCCATCGACGAGTTGCGCGAGGTCTTGAACACATAGCGGTTGCCGTCGGGGCCGGTCAGGCTGTCAGCGACGGCAGGTTCGACGATCAATATCTTTTCGTATTCTTCCGCGATGGGCAGCATTGCCTTGGTCACACCCGAGGACGTCGCTCCGACGGCAAGCAAAACCTCGTCATCACCGTAGGCTTCGGCCAGTACGGCGCGTGCGACATCTGGTTTGAACTGGGTATCCTTGATAATCACCTCGATCGGGCGCCCGTCGATTTCGTTCGTGCCTTCGGTGGCGTATTCCAGCCCCAGCTCGAACCCCGTCTGGGCCTGTTTCGAGAATGCTTCAAAGCTGGAACCGGACAGCCCGTGTACCAGCGCGATCTTTATTGAATCCTGTGCCGCCGCCGCACCCGTCAGGGCAATCGACGTGGCAAGGGTTGCCATGAGCCGCGTGAGTTTTTTCATTGTATCCTCCCAGATCGACGGGGGCCGCTGTTGCGCGCACCTTCTCCGTCGTTTACGTGTCTGACAGCATTCAGGATATCATCGGCCGGAGCAAGATAGTGATAATACCTATCGACGATTGCTATGAAGAGGGACGGTTTGCGGAGCTCGCGTTCACCTATGCGCCGGTGGGACTGGTCGTCACTGAGAACCGGGTCATCCGGGCCTGCAACATCGCGTTTGCGCATATGTTCGGCTATGAGGTGGACGATCTTGCCGGAGAGCTGTTCGCCATCCTGTATCCGAGCGACGAGGAGTTCGTGAACATCCGCGACCGCGGGGTCAAGCAGCTGCGCGAGACGAACCGTTATTGGGACGAGAGGATCATGGCCCGCAAGGATGGTACGCTGTTCTGGTGCCGGGTCCGCGGCCACTCCTTTACGCCGGACGCGCCTCTGGGCCGTGCCGTCTGGAGCTTTGCGGACCTCAGTACAGAGCGGCCCTATCTGCCGCTGACCCGGCGCGAACGCGAAATACTCAGCTATTTGTCCGACGGGCTGACCAGCAAGGAGATCGCGTTGCAGCTGGAGATATCGCACCGCACGATCGAAGTGTACCGCGCGAAGCTGCTGCGCAAATTCGGCGTGAACAACACCGGCGCCCTGTTCCATTCGATGGGCTGGATCGACGGCGATCACGTCGTTTCGGCGTTCAGCGCGTCCTGAAAACGGCACGAAAACGGCGTTTGATTCCGAATGGGTCGAACGATGCCAATCGTAGTCAGGCGCGCTCGTCTGTCCGGACGCGCGGCAGCCGGTGAACTATCCGGTGAAGGTCTGTGAAAGTTGTCGGCAGGCGCGGCGCGCTTCGTCTGATTTGCCCGCCCCGATGAATGCCTCGATCCGCCTCAGGGCGGCTCCCGTACTGATCGAATCGAAAACTTCGTGCGTGCTTCCCTCAGGGCGCGAGATCGAAAAATACGTCAGCCGGGTCTTCTCGGCACCGTAGCTGAATTTGTACGCTTCGTCGCCATGCCCGAAATCATAGGACTGACATCCCAGCAAGATTGCACATTCAATGCTGTGAAAATGCAATGCAGCACCGATGAAAGGCTCTTCGGCGGTGGTGTCGCGGCCCGCGATGATGAAGTGCATCGTGCCGTTCCGAGGATCCATGACATGGCCCAACGCGGCAAGCGGTGTATCGTCCCGCCACAGGATCGGCAGGAAAAGCGCGTCTGTCGCGAGTGCGGCTTCAAGTACGCGCCGGAAATTCGCCGCTACCTTGGATGCGGTACCGCTACCCTTGTCTGGGCTCCACTTTTCCTTCCAGAACGTCATGAGCTTGGCGACATCCGCATCGAAGGTCTCGGCGCTGCAATGTGTAAAGCGGTAAGATCCGTCGGTGAAGTACTTGCGCTTGAACCGGCGGTAGCGCTGGCGTGTGTTGGCGCTGACGCAATCTTGCAGATAGGTTTCGAACGTCTCGGGCAGGGGAACGCGCGGACAGACCAGATTGTCCGTCTCTCCCTTGTTGATGCGGTATTCCTTCCAGGCCACGGGAAAACCAAGCCGCTCGAATTGGGCGCAGAACATTTCGGCACGCCGCTGTTGCGCGACATAGCGCAGGGACAGCCTTGACCACGGCATCACGCGCAGGGCGTCCGCCATGCTCTGCAAGACGGCACGCTCGGTGCGCGCATCACAAAGAAAACCGGTATATTCACTAAAGATCAAACGCCCCCCGGCTTCGATCCGGGTCTGGAACTCGCCGCGCGTCGTGCTCCAGTGAACGTTGTATTTCAGCGGCAGCACACCGACGAGCCTGTCGCCGTCATTGCGATCACGCACGACGAGTACGCTCCATCTATAGAGATTGCCGCGGAACGCCTGAGCCATCCAGTCCCAAGACAGAAAGAACGTCGTTTCGGGATCTTGCGCCTCGAGCGCCTTCCAGTCGCTCTCGATTTCCTCGAATTCAGCGAATGTATCAATGAAAGCGGCGCGCAGCCGCGTCTTCGCCTTTCTGTCCGGAACGAGACTATTCATGCCGGTACTCCCACGTTTGCGACAGTCGCAGTGCCGTTCCGCAGAACCTCGTCGAACACTTTTCGCGCGTCCTCGAAATCGCGCCCGATGAGGGCTGTCAGCGCAGTGCGCTGCGCAAAATAGGCACCTACTTCGCAGATTTGTGCGGCGAATTCGGGGTGGACCCCCGCATCATCATATTTGCGCACCCGTGTTTTCGACAGCCAGCCGCGTTTGTGGACTTCCTTGAGGATCAGCTTGAACCGCTGAACGCAATGCAAGGTCACGTAGAGCGACAGATAGTCCAGATACGGATCCAGTTCGTGCCCGCCATTCGGATCGAAGGCGTCGACGACGAGCTGCTGCATCAATTCGGGTCCGAGCGGCCACGCCTCGTCGCCGATCAGCCATGCCACATCCTCGGCCCCGTGGCGCACGCCTGCATATTCGAAATCGAACCAGCGCAGGCGATCATCATCACCGATGGCGGCATTGCCCGACCGGCAATCCCATTTGACGAACTGGGTTGCGGGACAGGCGATTTTCTCGGCCAGTGCCGCACGGTCGACATTCGCGGAGCGCCCCGCGGAATAGGGTTCGAGCGCGGAGATCGCACCAATAAAATTTTCGATCCAGTCGCTGTTCACGCCTAGGTGCGGCATCGTCTCGTTCAATTCAGCGCGCCGTGCGGCGGATTGGATGCGGAAGATTGCCGCAACCGCCTCGTGGGCGACCTCGGTGCGCCGCGTGCGGTTGAACTTGACGATTTCTTGGTTGAGCCGCCGGCCGCCGACATCCGACTGAAACATGATTTCGCCCACGACACCAAGGCATTGGGGAATGTCGGCACAATGTTGACCGATCCTTGTCAGGGCAATCGCTTCGAGATGCGTGCGTCTGAAATTGGGACGCAGGGTTGCGATGATCGAGCGGCTCTCGAGCTCGAATCGCCAGCTTGCCCGGCCTTCGCCGCCCGGTGCTGAGGTGCGCAGAACCTTCTCTCCGAAGTGGCTTTCGGCGCAGGCCACCAGCTTGGCCAATCGCTCCCGGTTGGTGTTCTCGCTCATTGGTTTTTCGCTCCGTTCCACGGCCTGTACATTTGCCGACCGCGGTGATTGCCGTCGCCCGAAACTTGTCTTTCAGGTTCTGGGTATAGCGTGGAAATATGGCGCAAATTTGAAGGTCTGCGGCACTCAGTAACGGCGAATCACCCGAATGCGGCAGGAATGTGACCCTCGCTCCGCTCATTGATTAAGGTCTGGCGCGAATATCGGATTTGGAAGTTCACTGTTTCCAAAAGGCGCAGCTATCGACCGCAATTTCGACCGATTTATCCAAAATATTTGTCACAAATGAACGACTTGGCTACCCAGTTGCATCAGGCTGGCGACGTAAATCTCCGATCAATATCGGGCGCGTCATGGGGTTTAGGGTCCGGCTGACCAGACATTTGAGGGGATATTACCATGTCGAAACGATACAATTGGAAGGGCTGGAAGACGAACCACGGATCCGGCTCCGGCGGGACCCGGGGAACCAGCCACGATTCCGCGAGCGCAACGAAATCTTATCACAATGGTGGCGTGGAAGGTGATGCCTTCGCGAAGTGGTACGACTCCAACCTGTCGAAAAAATTTTTCAACCCCAGTGACCGCGAAACGAATACCGATGATACGATGGGGTCCGGCTCCGGCGCATGCGGGACAAAGGGCTTCGGATATGGCGGTACGAAGGGGTCTGGCTCCGGCGGCACGAAGGGCTTCGGATTTGGCGGTACGAAGGGGTCCGGCTCCGGTGGGACGAAGGGGTCCGGCTCCGGCGGGACGAAGGGGTCCGGCTCCGGCGGTACGAAGGGATCAGGCTCCGGTGGGACGAAGGGAACGGATACACCACCGGACAACACGCCCGATGATAGTAAACTCACTCAATCGCTCATTTTCGATAACGGGCAGGAAGTGACCGTTTCTGTCACGCAGACCCCCGAAGGCCAGCTTTTCATGAGCCTGCGTGCCACTTCCTTTGAGAATGGCGCGGCAGATATCGACGGCGTATTCTTCAACTTCTCCAACAACGCGACTCTTGAGGGGCTGAACTTCTTCCCGGACCCGCTTTCATTGCCGGTGACAGGGTTCGAGGCGAACGCGGATTCAGTCAGTGAGCTGCCGGACGGCACGGCTGTTCCCGGCGCTTACGATGCGGCTGTTCAGTTTGGCCAAAGTGAAGGATCAACGGACGGCGCCGTCAACTCGGTCGGTTTCACGCTTTGGTCGGACAATGGTCCTTTGTCGCTGGATGATGTCGATCTTTCGAGCCTTACCCTTGTCGTTAATTCCGGTGACGGCACGCCGGAGATCCTGAGCGATGGCGTTTTGCAGGAAGAAACCGCAGACGAAATCCCGGATGACACCGGCGGCACGAAGGGGTCCGGCTCGGGCGGCACCAAGGGGTCCGGCTCGGGCGGCACCAAGGGGTCCGGTTCGGGCGGCACGAAAGGCACCGGCTCCGGCGGCACGAAGGGTACCGGATCGGTCGGCACAAAGGGCACCGGCTCAGGCGGCACGAAAGGGTCCGGCTCGGGCGGCACGAAAGGCTTCAGTTTCGGGGGCAAATGGGGCTCGGGTTTCGGCAACAAGTGGGGCTCCGGTTCAGGCGGTACGCGGGGCTTCGGCTTCGGCGGCACGAAGGGGTCCGGTTCGGGCGGCACGAAGGGCTTCGGTTTCGGTGGCACGTGGGGCTTCGGTCTCGGGGGTACGAAGGGATCTGGCTCCGGTGGTACAACCGGCGGCTACGGTCAGTGGAGCGGCGTACATGCCTCTGCGGCAGCCGATACATTGCCGCCGTTCTCGGCCTATCCGGAAGATGTCGAGGCGCAGGAGAGCACTTCGGTCGACGATGTACTGGCGCTTATGACACAGGATATCGACGAGACCGAGGAAAACAATTGGGGAACGGCGACCGCCGGCGGCACCGGCGCGGACCTGATCTGATCACAACCGTTTTTCTTGACGGTTTGCGGTGGCGGCTTTCGGGCCGCCATCTGCGTTTTCGGGACCTCGCACCTTGCGTCACGACATGGGCGAAGGGATCACATTCATATCCAGCGCCACAAACGCGATCCGGCAGCAAACGAAGCGGACTGCAAACCGATGAGTGTCCGCCCCATAGGTGGGCGTGCGGACACCGACCCCTCTTTTTGACGCATGGCTTGAACTGCGGCGGTACACCCTGCGGCCTGTTGCAGTGATGACAAGGCTGCTTGCAGCACACGCCCGCGCCGATCACGGCTTGGGATTTCATACTCTTGCGCTTATCCTCGTTATACGTTGCGTAGCCGGGGGGAGCAGGAGTATCATCAAAGGGATGAACCATACATCCAGAAAAACGGCCCTGGATGCGATCGGGCGGATCCCTGACCAATGCGATCATGCCTTCTGCGTCTGCATGTGTCTCCGGCCGCCGATGAGACGCAGCGTGTCCCGATCAGCCAATGTGTATTCATGGGTTTCACAGAGGCAGGGTATCTGCTATGTTAGCGCTAACTGATCGGCAGTAACGCCAAGTAAATGGATGGAACGCCAAATGACGCTGAACCAAACACTCCGCGATGTGACTGACCGTATCATCGAACGCAGCCAGACACCGCGGTCGCAATATCTCGACCGCATGAAAGCGGCTCGAGACAGAGGGCCGTCGCGCGGCCACCTGTCTTGTAGCGGACAGGCGCATGCTTTCGCGGCCGCCGGCCCGGACCAGCAGACACTGGCGCAGGGGCAGGCCGCCAACCTCGGTATCGTCACCGCGTACAACGACATGTTGTCGGCGCACCAGCCGTTCGAAAGGTATCCCGCGCTGATCCGAGACGCCGTGCGCGCGGATGGCAACACCGCGCAGGTGGCAGGGGGGGTGCCCGCGATGTGCGATGGCGTGACCCAGGGCGAAGCGGGCATGGAGCTGAGTCTGTTTTCGCGCGACGTGATTGCAATGGCCGCAGGCGTGGCGCTGAGCCACAACACCTTTGATGCGGCCGTGTTTCTGGGTGTGTGCGACAAGATCGTCCCCGGCCTCGTGATCGGCGCGCAGGTGTTCGGTCATCTGCCGGCGGTTTTCATTCCCGCAGGTCCGATGACGAGCGGCCTTGAGAACGACGAAAAAGCCAAGGTGCGGCAGCAATTCGCAGCCGGCGAAGTCGGCCGCGACGCATTGATGGCGGCTGAAATGGCGGCCTATCACAGCCCCGGAACCTGTACATTCTACGGCACCGCGAACACCAACCAGATGCTGATGGAGTTCATGGGCCTGCACCTGCCCGGCACCAGTTTCATCAATCCGGGCAACGAATTGCGCGATGCGGTCACGGTGCAAAGCGCGCGACAGGCGTTGTCCCTGAGCGATCTGGGAGAAAACTATACGCCGGTGTGCGAGGTCCTGACGGAAAAGGCCTTTGTCAACGGGATGGTCGGTTTGATGGCAACCGGCGGCTCCACCAACCTGCTGATCCATCTGGTCGCGATGGCGCGGGCCGGAGGAATCGTGCTCGACTGGCAGGATTTCTCCGACATCTCCGATCTGGTGCCGCTGATGGCGCGGGTGTATCCGAACGGGCTTGCGGATGTGAACCATTTCCACGCGGCGGGCGGTCTGGGATATCTGATCGGTCAGCTTCTTGAGGCGGGATTGCTTCATCCCGACACCAGGACCGTCGCGGACGGGGGGCTTGAGAAGTACACGCATGAGCCATTCCTCGAGGCGGGCGGCGTCGCATGGCGTGCGGGTCCCGAGGAAAGCCTGAACCCCGCGATCTTGCGCCCTGCGTCAGACCCTTTTCAAAAGACGGGCGGGCTCAAGCGGCTGGAAGGCACATTGGGCAACGGGGTGATGAAGGTTTCCGCAGTCGCGCCGGAGCACCATGTCGTCGAGGCACCGGTGCGCGTGTTCCACGATCAGGAAGCGGCGAAAGCGGCGTTCAAGGCGGGCGAGTTGACGCAGGACGTAATCGTCGTAGTGCGTTTTCAGGGGCCGAAAGCGAACGGCATGCCCGAACTGCACAGCCTCACGCCGATGCTGGGGATCCTTCAGGGGAGGGGCCTCAAGGTCGCTCTTGTCACCGACGGCCGCATGTCGGGCGCGTCCGGCAAGGTGCCTGCGGCGATCCATGTATGCCCCGAAGCATTGGACGGCGGCGCCATCGCCAAACTGCGCGACGGCGATATGCTACGCGTGGATGCGGTCAGGGGAACGCTCGACATTCTGACGGACGGTGTGCTTGACCGCGATGCCGTCACCGCCGATCTTGGCGATAATCATTTCGGAACGGGCCGCGAACTTTTCGCACCGTTCCGCACTGCTGTCGGTGCCGCAGAAAGCGGTGCCAGCGTTTTCTGGAGTTGACCCGATGACCGATACGCACGCTCACATCCGCCAGCTGGCCGAGATCGCGCCGATCATTCCGGTGCTTGTGGTTGATAACCTGGCACATGCCGAACCGCTTGCACGGGCGCTGGTCGCGGGTGGTCTGCCGGTTCTGGAAGTGACCCTGCGCACCGCCTGCGCGCTTGACGTGATCAGCGCGATGAGCCGTGTCGAGGGCGCCTATGTCGGCGCGGGTACCTTGGTCACGCCGGACGATGTGACCGCTGCGGTGGCTGCCGGTGCGACGTTCGGCGTCTCTCCCGGTGCGCCTGACGATCTGCTCGATGCCTGCGCTGGGGCGAAGCTGCCGTTTTTGCCGGGAGCTGCGACCGCGACGGAGGCGATGCGACTGAACGCGAAGGGATATGACATCCTCAAGTTCTTTCCCGCCGAAGGGGCGGGGGGCATCACTACTCTCAAAGGTCTCGGAGGCCCATTGCCCGGCATTTCGTTTTGTCCCACGGGCGGCGTCAGCCCGCAAAACGCGCAGGCGTATCTTTCTTTGCCCAACGTCGTGTGCGCGGGCGGCAGCTGGATCGCGCCCGCCGATCTGGTCACAGCGCAAAAATGGGACGAGATCGAAGCCCGCGCCCGCGCCGCGTCCAAGCTGCGCGCCTAGGCGCGCGCAAGTTCGGTCAGCACATCAAAGGCGACGTCGATGTCGGCCTGCGTACAGTCGAACTGACCGATCTGGAACCGGATGACCACCGCGCCGGCCACCCTCGATTGGGTGACATAGATGCGCCCGTCGTTGTTCAACCGCTCCACAAAGCCAAGCTGTGCCGCGTCATCCTGCCCCGTCAACCGGAAGGTGAACAACGACAGGACCGGCGCCGTCACGATCTCGAACGCGTCCAGCGCGCCAAGCCGTGCAGCAAGATTTTCGGCCCAGTTCACATGGTTGCGGATGCGCCCGCGCAGGCCCTCCATCCCGTAGGAGCGAATGAGAAACCACAGCTTGAGCGCCCGAAAGCGACGACCCAGCGGGATCGACCATTCGGAATAGTCGATGATGTCCTGTGCGCCGGGCGTCAGCAGGTAATCTGCCCGCATCGCCAGCGTTTTGACCAGCGCCTCAGGGTCTCGGATGAAATGCGCAGAGCAATCGAACTGCGCGCCCAGCCATTTGTGCGGATTGAACACAACGCTGTCCGCGCCCTCGACGCCGGCCCACAGGCTGCGGTATTCAGAACAGATCATGGCCGCCCCCGCCCAAGCGGCATCGACGTGCAGATACAGATCTTCGGCCCGGGCGACCGCGACAGTGGCTGCGATGTCGTCACACGCGCCGGTGCCGGTGCCGCCGGTGCAAGCGACGATGCCCGCGGGAATGAACCCCGCCGCCCGGTCCGCCTTGATCGCATCGGCCAGGGCGGCGGGGTCCATCCCACGTAACGGTCCTTGTGTCGGGACGCGGACCAGATTTTCGCGTCCGATACCGGCCACCCATACCGCGCGATCCACCGAGGAATGTACTTCTGCGGACGCATAGATGCGCAAACGTCCCTGCGCGCCCAGGCCTTGCTCGTTGACTCTCCAGCCTGTCGCGCGTTCGCGCATGACCAGCACCGCCGCGAGCGTGGCCGATGACGCGCTGTCTTGGATGACGCCATGAAAATCGTCGGGCAGTCCGATCCCCTGCCGAAGCCAGTCGAGCATCCGCGTTTCCATTTCGGTGGCCGCCGGAGAGGTCTGCCACAGCATGCATTGCGCCGCCAGCGTGGTCACGAGGAACTCCGCCAGCATCGAGGGCGGAGCCGCATTGGCGGGAAAGTAGGCGAAGAAGCGGGGGTGCTGCCAGTGAGTGATGCCGGGCATCACGATCCGCTCGAAATCGCCGAAGATCTGCTGCATTTCTTCGGGCAACTCCGGCGGCGTTTCGGGCAACTGCGCCGCGACGTCACCGGGGCGGACCTGCGCACGTACGGGCCGCGCGCGCAAACCCTGGTGATAATCCCGGCCCCAGTCGGCAATCTGGCGGCCCCAATGTGCGAAATCGTCCCAGTTCATCGTGTCCCCTTACACTCAGGTTTCATGCACCACCGCCGCGCCATCGGCTTTCCGTCAACTCTTGTTATCCTCGACGTACATCTGGCGCACCGCGCCGCGATACTTTTCCGTCAATTCGGGGTCAACCTCGCTTCCGTCCACCAAAAAGGGCAGAATCCCCCGCCGCGCCGATACCCCGCGCATCGCACGGATGTCGGTATCCGACCGCGTCACGCGCTGTGACATCCTGCGGCCCCAACTTGCGAGCATCCCATACAGCCTTTCGATCTCCGTCTCATGTCCCGCGGCCTTCGCCAGATCGTGAAACTCGTCGGGATCTTTGGCCAGATCGAACAGCATCGGCCGAAACCCGCCTTCGGCGTGCGTCAGCTTGTAACGCCCGTCAAACACCATGAACAGTCGCGCATCGCGCGGCTCCAGCCCCAGTTTCGTACATTGCGGCGAAGCGGAATAATCGTACTCGGAAACGACGAATTTACGCCAGTCAGGGGTTTGACCGTTCAGCCAAGGCAACAGCGAGCGCCCCTCGATGATGTGATCGGGCACCGTGCCGCCTGCCGCCTCGACGAATGTCGCAGCCAGATCGATGCTTTCGACCAACGCATCGCAAGTCGTACCGCGCGTGGCATCCGCCGCCGCGCGGGGGTCATATATTATCATCGGCACCTTTACGGAGGGCTCGTGAAACAGATCCTTTTCGCCCAGCCAATGATCACCCAGATAATCTCCGTGATCCGATGTCAGGACGATCATGGTGTCCTCCATTCGGCCTGTCGCCTCCAGATGATCCAGAAGGCGCCCCAGTTGATCATCGCACTGTTTGATCAGCCCCATGTAGGCCGGGATCACCTTGGCGCGCACCGCGTCTTTCTGAAACGCCTGCGCGATCTTGTTGCTTTGATAGGCGCCGTAGACGGGGTGGGGGTTCTCCCTTTCGATATCGGCACGGCGCGCGGGCGGCACATGCGCGGGCCCGTACATGTCGTGGTAGGGGGCGGGCACGATATACGGCCAGTGCGGTTTGATATAGCTGACGTGGGCGCACCACGGTTCCTGCGCCCGATCAATGAACTCGATCGTCCGGCTGGTCAGCCAGGGCGTCTCGCTGTCTTCCTCGCGGATGTTGGCGGGTTTGTCGGCGTTGCGGAACATCCAGCCGGAGGCGATCTGCGCATCGCTCACCCCGGCGTTGGCATAGTCCGCCCAAGGATTTTCGCCGTCGTACCCCTTTGATTTGAGGTATTCGTTATAAGGCGAGCGTTTTTCGTCGTAATACCCGTCCGGTCCGTATCCCCACAGACCGTCGTCGCGCGCCCAAACATCGAAACCGCATTCCGCCTGCCGCGCGCCGATCGTGCTGTCGGGGGACAGGCCCAGCCGCGCCATGCCTTCGGCGTCAGCCTTCATATGGGTCTTGCCGATCAGCCAGCAGCCCATGCCCAGCTTGCGCAGATGGTCGCCCAGCGTCTGCTCGCCGACCCGCAAGGGAAAACCGTTCCATTGCGCGCCGTGGCTGGAGGCATAGCGACCGGTGTAGAAACACATCCGGCTGGCACCGCAAATCGGGGACTGGACGTAGGCGTTGGTGAACCGGACGCCGCGCGCCGCAACGCGGTCGAAATGCGGCGTCTCAAGGTACGGATGGCCCGCGCAGCCGAGGTAGTCAAAGCGCAACTGGTCATACATGATGAAGAGGATATTCATGGATCAGACGCTCCTGCGGTGACGATTCTGCCCGGTGTCCCGCGCATCATAGAGGCTTCAGCATCCGCGCACGACCGCCGCCGCCGGGCGCAGGACCCTGGGACAGCGCCGCCGTTGCATCATTGCCGCAATCCGGCGCCATATCGGCTTATGCGCCGGTCTTTGCGTGGTAAGAATCGTCGATTACGCGTAGCACACAGATCGCTGGGGGGCGGATTGAACGGGAACTACCAATGTTTCGACATATCGCTGCCGCCGTGCTCGCATCCATCTTGATTGTCACGACGGGCGGCCCATCGTCCGCCGAGGGCCGGACAAAGCTCGGCTACGGTCGCCTGATGACCAACGACTATTTCGGGGACAACAAGGACCGCTGGCGCACCGGTTCCTGGACATCTTCGCGGATCTGGGGATCAGGCTGGTCCGGCGGCCTGCCGGCAAAGTTCGGCGATCTGATCGAAGTGCGCCTGTCCTCGCAGATCATCGCACCCGACAACATCAACCGCCCCGCCGCCGGAGACCGACCCTACGCCGGTGTGCTGTCTCTTGGCGCGCACACGCATTTCTCGTGGAAGGGGCTTGATACCTCGCTTGGCGCGGATCTGGTTGCGACCGGGTCAGGCACCGGCCTTGGAAATCTCCAGCGGCAGGTGCACAAGCTGGTCGGCGCGCGCCGGCCGTCATCGTCATTGCTGGATGACCAGATCTCCGGTGGCATTCATCCGACATTGGTAAGTGAGGTGTCGCGACCTCTCCCGGTTGCGGCCAATGTCACGCTGCGGCCATTCCTCGAAGGGCGTGCGGGTGCGGAGACATTGCTGCGGGCCGGTCTTGACCTGACCATTGGCCGGATCGGGCAAGAGGAACTGTTGGTGCGCGAAAACGTCACCGGTCAACGCTACCGCGTTGTGCAGGATGAAGGCATACGCGGATTTTCCTTCGTTGTCGGGGGCGATATCGCCCATGTCGCCGACAGCATATATCTCCCGGAAGAGCGGGGCTACACCCTGACGCCCAACCGCGACCGCTTGCGCGCGGGCGTGCATTGGCAAGGCCGGTCGGCCTCCGCATTCTACGGGCTGACCTATCTGGGCGAAGAGTTCGAGGCGCAGACCGAAGGGCAACTCACCGGGTCGATCCGGATCAACTTCAGCTTTTGAACAAGCGGCACCGCGTCGAAAGTTGTTGATTCTGCAACAATCGCGGACGACGTCCCATTAACTCTTTCCCCGAAGAATCGAGTTTGCTAGCCTGCTCTCAATAAAAAAAGAACTGAGGCAGGCGAATTCGATATGAGAACGGGCTTTCGTGGTTCGTTCGTCATCTCTTGGTCGCAAACAGAAATTGATGGTCTGGACGCTGCACCCGTGCAGTCGTTGAGCGTAGGTGCCGCATGGGCATGGCGTGGGGACGCCGTGCGTGTCGACGGACCGTCAGATGTGTTGCGGCTGGACAAGGCGGACGGGGCAGAAGAATTGCGCAAACGCGCGGCGCGCATGGTTCACCGGTTGGTGGGCGCGGCACTGGAGCGCGATGCGCCGGTGCGCGACTGTAGCACCCAAGACGACAGTTCGCCCCTGATGGACAACAGCTTTGTCGTCACCGACGGTGGCAAGAGCTATAGCGTGACGTTGATCGAGGTGGGGCGCGGCAGCCAGCCGTTGCTGATGTTCCTCAACGAGATGCCGCCGCGCAACTGCGATCTGTGGATCGTGCATCACACATTGGGCACCAGCGCCCCGAACGAGCAGAGCAATCCGCAGCAGCAGGGCGGGGTGATCTGCTTCACGCCCGGGACGCGCATCCGTACCGGTACTGGCGAACGCATGATCGAGGATCTCTGTGAAGGCGATCTGGTCCAGACCAAGGACAATGGGCTGCAGCCGCTGCGCTGGATCGGGCAACGCCGGATGACCGGCGCCCGACTGTTCGCGATGCCCAAGCTGCGCCCGATCCGCATTTCGGACGGCGCGCTGGGGTTTGACCGGCCCGACGGCGATCTGCTTGTTTCCCCCGAGCACCGGCTTCTGGTGAGCGGGGCGCAGGCGCAAAGCCTGTTCAACACGACCGAAGTTCTGGTGACGGCGCGCGATCTGGTCAATGGATCGTCGATCACCATAGACACCCGCGTGCGCGAAGTGACCTATATCCACGTGCTGCTGGACCAGCACCAGATCCTGACTGCCAACGGGATCGAGACCGAGAGCTTCCATCCGGCGTCCGCAGCCCTTGCGACGCTGGATGCCAAGGACCGCGAGCGTCTGCTGCGTGAATTGCCCGGTCTGGAATACGACCCGCATACATACGGCAGCTTTGCGCGCCGTACGTTGTCGGCCTCCGAGGCGGCGATCCTGAACTACGCCGCCTGAGATCAGCTGTCGCGGCGGCCTTCGATCAGCGCCGTGATGATGGATTTGGCGCTGTCGCCGGCCCAGTCGGCATCGCCGCGCAGCCGCGCGATCTCGCGGCCCTGCGGATCAATCAGCACGGTGATCGGCAGGCCGAATATCCCCATCTGGCTTGCAAGGGCCTGCTTGGGGTCCTGATGGCGGGGCAGGTTGTTGATACCAACATCCTTGAAAAACTTGACGATCCCTTCGGGCGAATTGCGCCCGGTCGCGATGGTCAGGACTTCGAAATCGTCCCCGCCCAGCTCGGCCTGAAGCTCGGCAAGATGCGGCATCTCCTTGCGGCAGGGCGCACACCAAGTTGCCCAGAAGTTCACCAGAACGTACTTGCCCGCGTAGTCCTCAAGCGTTGCCTTTCCCGCGCCATCGGCAAGATCGAACGCCGCCGCCGATGTGGCCTTGGGTGCCTCATGGACCGCCAGCTTTTTCATGTCACCCGCGATCAGCGGCAGAATGGTTTCCGCATCATTGGCGAGCACAGGGTTTGCACCCATTGTCAGGGCCGTATAAACGGCAGCTAGCAGGTATTTCTTCATGGGTCCCTCCGGGGGATAGGCATATGACAAACAAGACTTCCAACAAGATGTGGGGCGGCCGTTTTGCCGCCGGTCCCGACGCGATCATGGAGGCAATTAATGCCTCGATCGGTTTCGACAAGCGGTTGGCGTCCCAGGACATTGCAGGCTCGCGCGCCCATGCGGCAATGCTTGCCGCACAGGGTATCATCGAGACTAACGATGCCGAGGTCATACGGGAAGGGCTGCTCACGGTCTTGTCAGAGATCGAAGCCGGGTCTTTCGAATTTTCCGCAGCCCTCGAAGACATCCACATGAATGTTGAGGCGCGCCTGAAAGAAGTCGTCGGAGAGTCTGCCGGCCGCCTGCACACCGCGCGGTCGCGCAACGATCAGGTCGCGACGGATTTCAAACTCTGGGTGCGCGATCAACTTGACGCAGCCGATGGCGCGCTGGAGGCGCTGATCCGCGCGCTGCTGGCGCAGGCCGAGGTGGGAGCGGATTGGGTCATGCCCGGATTTACCCACCTCCAGACGGCGCAGCCGGTGACATGGGGCCATCACATGATGGCCTATGTCGAAATGTTCGGCCGTGACCTGTCGCGCATGCGCGACGCCCGCGCGCGCATGAACGAAAGCCCGCTGGGCGCTGCGGCACTTGCCGGTACGTCGTTTCCGATCGACCGCGAGATGACGGCGCAGGCTCTGGGCTTTGGCCGGCCCGCCGCCAACAGCCTCGACGCGGTCAGCGACCGGGATTTCGCGCTGGAATTTCTGGGCGCCGCTTCGATCTGCGCCATGCACCTGAGCCGCTTTGCCGAGGAGCTGGTGATCTGGTCTTCCGCGCAATTTCGCTTTGTGACACTGTCTGACCGCTTTTCGACCGGTTCCAGCATCATGCCACAGAAGAAAAACCCCGATGCGGCGGAGCTGATCCGCGCCAAGGTCGGGCGCATCTTCGGTGCCAATGTCGCGCTGATGATGGTGATGAAGGGGCTGCCGCTGGCCTATTCCAAAGACATGCAAGAGGACAAGGAGCAGGTATTCGACGCCGCCGACAACCTGATGCTGGCCCTGGCCGCGATGGACGGCATGGTCCGTGACATGACGGCCAACCGTACGCAACTGGCCGCCGCTGCCGGATCCGGCTTTTCCACCGCGACGGACCTTGCCGACTGGCTGGTGCGGGTATTGGGTCTGCCGTTCCGCGACGCGCACCACATCACCGGATCATTGGTCGCCCTTGCGGAGAAGAAAGGGTGCGACCTGCCGGATCTGACGCTGGAGGAGATGCAATCCGCCCATGCGGACATCACCGACGATGTATTTTCCGTCCTTGGGGTAGAAAATTCGGTAAACTCGCGCATGTCGTACGGCGGCACCGCGCCCGCACAGGTCCGCGCGCAGATCGCCCGCTGGAAGGAGAAACTTGGATGATGCGACCGCTCTGCATCCTTGCCGTACTGGCAAATCTGTCGGCCTGCGGCATTGACGGCGAACCCGAGCAACCGGCGGGAGGTGTCAGCGTGTCGCTCGACAGCGCGGATCAGGAGCTTGGCGACTCCATCGGGCTGGACAGTGATTCTGTTGCATCCGGAGAAGGGTTTTGAGAGCGCTCGTCCTATGCGTTTGTGTTGCGTTGGCCGCCTGCGGACGGCCCGACGCCCAACGTGACCCGCAAACCCATCCGCGCCAGCAACCGTCAGTCACCACACCCGGCGTGCAGGTGTCCGGATACGCTAATGTCGGCGTCATCAAAAGGTATTGAGCCATGTCTTTTCTTCGCATGGTGTATCTTGCGCTGGCCGTCTGGGGCACTGTGCATCCGATGTATTATTTCGTGAGCTGGTTTCGGCAGAACAGCTGGGACATCATGGCGATGGTCGATGCCTGGCACGCCAACGCGGCAGCCAGCGGTCTGGTCTGGGATCTGACCATCGCGGCTGTCACGCTGACCGTCTGGATCATCGCCGAGGTCGCCGTCCGGCGCAACTGGAGCGCACTCATCGCTATTCCCGCGACGGTCTGCATCGGCGTCAGCTGCGGCCTGCCGCTCTACCTGTTTCTGCGCTCCGCGCCCGTCCGGTGATGCCGGACCGAATTCAAAGGCCAAGATAAAGCATGGATCACTTTCTGTACCGCGACGGCGCTCTGTATGCCGAGGACGTCGCCATCTCCGAGATCGCGGCAACCGTCGGCACGCCCTTTTACGTCTACTCCACCGCGACGCTGCTGCGCCACTTCCGCGCCTTCGACGAGGCGCTTGCGGGCATGGATCATCTGGTCTGCTACGCGATGAAGGCTAATTCGAACCAAGCGGTTTTGCGCACACTGGCGCAGGCGGGGGCGGGGATGGATGTCGTATCGCAAGGCGAATACCTGCGGGCCAAGGCCGCGGGCGTTCCGGGCGACCGCATTGTCTTTTCAGGTGTCGGGAAAACGGCGGAGGAAATCCGCGTGGCGCTGACCGGCGGCATCCGGCAGTTCAATGTCGAAAGCGAGCCGGAAATGGACGTGCTCAACGCGGTGGCGCTTGAGCTGGGCACCGTCGCGCCGATCACCGTGCGCGTCAATCCTGATGTCGACGCCAAGACCCACGCCAAGATCGCCACCGGCAAATCAGAGAACAAGTTCGGCATCCCCATCGCCCGCGCCCGCGAGGTCTATGCGTTGGCGGCGAAGATGCCCGGCATCAAGGTCATCGGCATCGATGTGCACATCGGATCGCAGCTCATTGATCTTGCCCCGTTCGAACTGGCGTATCAGAAGGTCGCGGAGCTGACGCAAACATTGCGCGCTGACGGGCACGAAATAACCCGCCTCGATCTGGGCGGCGGCTTGGGCATTCCCTACGAGACGGGCAATCAGGCCCCGCCGCTGCCCTCGGATTACGGTGCGATGGTTGAACGGACGCTGGGCTATCTGGGCTGCGAGATCGAGATCGAGCCGGGGCGCCTGATCGCGGGCAACGCAGGTCTGATGGTGACGCAGGTGATCTACGTCAAATCCGGCGAGGGGCGCGATTTTCTGATCCTCGACGGGGCGATGAACGATCTGATCCGACCTGCGATGTACGAGGCCCATCACGATATCGTCGCAGTGAACGAACCCGCACCGGGCGTGGAAAAGCACATTTACGACATTGTCGGGCCTGTCTGCGAATCGGGCGATACCTTTGCGAAACAGCGTGCGATGCCGCCGTTGGAGGCGGGCGATCTGGTCGCGTTTCGCAGTGCGGGCGCTTATGGCGCAGTGATGGCGAGCGAATATAATTCGCGGGCACTTATCCCCGAAGTTCTGGTGCATGGCGATCAATTTGCGGTTATCCGCGCACGGCCCTCCTTTGACGAAATGATAAATCGCGATACCATCCCTGAATGGCTCTAGGCGCGTGTCGCGCACGGGGGCGCGCTGAACGAGGCTGATATGACCCAATTCACCCCCGACGACCTGCACCGCACATTGGACAAGCTGCGCTGGCCGCTGCGTCTGACGCGTGCAGGCATGTGGGCGGAAACAATCGTGCGCTGCCTTTGGCCGCTGATGACTGTCGTGCTGCTGGCGCTTGCCGCAGCGATGATGGGCCTGCACGAGATCCTGCCGCTTGAGGCGCTTTGGGGTGTGGTCGGGCTGACCGTCGCCGCATCGCTCTGGTCAATTGTCTATGCCGCGCGCCGCTGGAACGCGCCGACACGGGGCGCCGCGATGGAGCGGTTGGACCGGAGCCTCAAAGGGCGTCCGCTCACGGCCCTTCTGGATGATCAGGCCATCGGAGGCACCGATACCGCGTCGGCGGCGGTATGGCGCGCGCATCAGCGGCGCATGGCGGATCGCGCCGCGACTGCCCGCGCGGTCCCCGGCGATCTGCGCGTGTCGGCCCGCGATCCCTATGCCCTGCGCTACGTTGCGGTGCTCATATTCGGCATGGCGCTGATGTTCGGATCGATCCTGCGGGTCGGGACAGTGGCAGACATGGCAAGTGGCGGCACGGGGCCCCTTGCCAGCGGTCCGGTCTGGGAAGGCTGGGCGGAACCGCCACGTTATACCGGCAAGCCGACGCTGTACCTCAATGACCTGCGCGCCGGGGCGCTGGACCTGCCCGAAGGGACGCTGATTACATTACGCCTCTATGGCGAGGTCGGCGCGCTTGAAGTAAGCGAGACTGTGTCGGGTCAGACTGTCAATGAAGAGCTGGAAGTCCCGCAGATGGCATTCGATTTTCCGGTGATACAGGATGGGTCCCTGCGCATCGATGGCCCGAACGGACGCGCGTGGGATGTGACCGTGCGTGCGGACGCGGCACCCCAGATCATTGTTTTGGGCGCGCCGGAAGTGTCCGCCTTGGGTGAGATGCGGCTGCCGTTCGCGGCCAAGGACGATTACGGCGTCGAAGCGGGAGAGGCGCGGTTTGCGCTTGAACTCGCGTCGGTAGACCGCCGCTATGGCCTGTCCGCTGCCCCGGATCCGCGCCCCGAAATTGTCGTGCCGTTGCCGATGCCCATTGCTGGCGACCGCACCGCTTTCGAGGAAAACCTGATCGACGATTTCTCTCAACATCCTTGGGCAAACCTGCCCGTGACCGTGGCGATGACCGCGCTCGACGCGGCAGAGCAGCAAGCGCACACCGAACCGATGCAGATGATACTGCCCGGGCGTCGGTTCTTCGATCCCATGGCGGCAGCCGTGATCGAGATGCGGCGTGACCTGCTGTGGAGCTTGGGGAACACGCGTCGGTCGGCGCAGGTGCTGCGCGCCATCAGCTATGTGCCGCAGGATGCGTTCCGCTCCGAGACGACGGCGCTGCGTCTGCGCGGCATCATCAGAAGCCTCGAAACATTCGCGCGTTTCGGCATGAACGAAGAGAACCGCAGCGCGCTCGCACAGGAGATGTGGGATCTGGCGATCGAGCTTGAAGAAGGCGATCTCGACGATGCCCGCGAGCGGATGCGCCGGGCGCAGGAACGCCTGAACGAGGCGATGAAAAATGGCGCGTCGGACGAGGAAATCGCGGAACTGATGCAGGAACTGCGGCGCGCGACGGAAGAGTATATGCAGCAGTTGCAGCGCGAACAGGCCCAACGTCAGGAAGAAGGGCAGGACGGCCAGCAGCAACAGGGCGAGTCCATGCAAATGACACAGGACGATCTTCAGCGCATGATGGACCGCATTCAGGAATTGATGGAGCAGGGCCGCATGGCCGAAGCCGAAGAGGCGCTGCGCCAGTTGCAGGAAATGATGGAGAACATGCAGGTCACACAGGGCCAGCAGGGTCAAGGTGGCCAATCTCCGGGTGAGCAGGCGATGGAAGGCTTGGCCGAAACGCTGCGCGATCAACAGGGGCTGAGTGATCAGGCGTTCCGCGATCTGCAAGAACAATTCAATCCCGGCGCGCGTGCGGGCGAAAATCAGGACAATGAGGGCCGCAACGGCGGGCAGGGACGTGGGCAGAGCCACGAGGGCCAGCAGGGCCAGGAGGGCGAAGGCGAAGGCCAGGACGGTCAGCAGCAGGGTCAGAGCGGTGGGGGAGAACAGCAGCCCGGTGAAGGTCAGAGCCAAGAGCAATCGCTCGCAGATCGCCAGCAGGCGCTGCGCGATGAATTGAGCCGCCAGGAAGGGCGCATGCCCGGCCAGGGCACCTCCGAGGGCGACGCGGCGCGCGACGCGCTGGATCGCGCCGGTCGCGCGATGGATGAGGCCGAACAGAACCTGCGCGACGGTGCTCTTCCGGAGGCGCTCGACAATCAGTCACAAGCGATGGAAGCGCTGCGCGAAGGGATGAGATCACTTGGTGACGCGATGGCGCAGGAGCAGCAGAACCAACAGCCCGGTCAGGGCACGCAAGACAGCGACCGCCGCGCGGAAAACCGCGATCCGCTGGGCCGGAGCCAAGGCAGCAACGGCGCGACGGGCAGCGACAATGACGCGGATCTCGACGGCGATGTCTACGGCCGCGCGCGCGAACTGCTTGATGAGATCCGCCGCCGCTCCGGCGAGGCCACCCGCCCGGAGGTCGAGCGTGATTATCTCAACCGGTTGCTGGACAGGTTCTGATCAGCCGCCGCTTTCGCGTGCGGTCGAATCGAGTGACTGGAGAATGCCCCGAACCTGGTCATCGAGCCAGAGGCGCATCTGGTCGACAAACGCGACATAGCCCTGCATGGGGCCTTCGAGTGCCGGCACCTGCGCGCCGATCCGCGGCGCGGCGATATAGAACACGGCAAGCACCAGAACGATCAGCAGAACGGTGACGAAGCCGGTTCTGAATCCGCGTTTCTTGCGCTGATGCGTGGGCGCTTCGATGTCGGCTTCGTATTCCGCCGTGGATCCTGATCTGCCGGAACTGGCGCGCAAGGTCGAATTGATTTCCTCGATATCCGGCAGAAGATCGCGGCGCGAATTCAGCGCGGCGGCATTCGAGGCACTGTCGCCGACGCGGTCCGATGGCGCTTCGACATCTTCGCCGCGCATTCGTGCCATGCGTTCGCGGGCCTCGCGCGCGCGCCGTTCTGTATCATCTTCGCGCGGACGCTCCTGCAGATCCAGCCCCAGATCGGGCTGGCTCTCCAGGCCGGTCTGCTGCGCCTGACGCCGCGCTTCCTGCTCGGCCTCTGCCTCCTGGCGCAGGATGTCGGCAACCGCCGGGTCCAACTGCTTGCGCTCCCGCTCCGGTGCGGGTGAGGGCGGTGGCGGCGGAGGGGCAACTTCCTCGTCCGGTGCCGGCACACTCTGGGCGGTGTCCTCGGACGGCATGTGATCGGGATGATGCTGAAACCAGGTCTGGCCGCAGTTGGAACATTGCACGTCGCGTCCGGTTTCGGGCATCACATCGTCCGGCACTTCGTATTGCGCGTCGCAATTCGGACAGATCAGCCGCATTTTGTGTCCTGCCACATCGGTAGTGTCCTATAAGCATTCATTAATGCATAGCATAGGGTTTCATGGCGGGCGCGAAAAGTGCAATCTGGCCGCGCTGCATGTGACGGATGCATTGAAACCCAAGCGATGCTCAGGCACAACAGGCCAACTAAGAGGGTTTGGCAGTGATCGAGCTGGAAAATGTGGCCTACAGCTATGGCGGGGGAGAGCTGTTGTCCGATATCACCCTCAAACTTGCGCCAGGTTCGTTCCATTTCCTGACCGGCCCGTCGGGCGCCGGCAAGACGACACTGATGAAACTGTGCTACGGAGCCCTGCTGCCGACCGCAGGACAAGTACGCCTGTTCGAAGCGGACGTGCGCAGCCTGACCCGCGACGACGTTGCAATGGTGCGCCGACGGGTCGGCGTCGTTCATCAGGACTGTCAGTTTCTCGACCACCTTCCTGTGCGTGAAAACGTGGCGCTGCCACTGCATGTATCGGGCCGCAGTCAGGAAGCGGAAGGCGAGGACCTGAATGACCTCTTGCATTGGGTCGGTCTGACGGAACGCGCCCATGCGCTGCCGCCCGAGCTTTCGGGCGGGGAGCGGCAACGCGCGGCACTGGCACGCGCCGTGATCATGTCACCCGACGTCGTGCTGGCGGACGAGCCGACCGGCAACGTGGATTGGGAGATGTCACAGCGTCTGTTGCGGTTGCTGATCGAACTGAACCGGATGGGCAAGACCGTCCTTGTCGCCACCCATGATCTCAGTCTGATCCGCGCGACCAAATCGCATGTCCAGGCGCGGGTTCTGCGCATCGCAAACCGCCGGATCCAGCTTGCGGGAGCAGACCTTTGATCCGGTGGCCGCGGTTCCTGAAGGGACTTCTGGTGTCCGATGCGCAGGCGGATCGTGTCGTGCCGCCATCGGGGTACACCGCTCGGCTTACGGTCTTCGCGGCGGGCGCAATGGCATTCCTTGCGGTCTTCGCACTGGCTCTTTCGCTGGCGTCCGGCCGACTGGCCGTGCGCTGGGGGGACGAGCTTGGCCGGTCCGCCACCATCCGCATCGCCGCGCCCGCAGATCAGCAGCAGGCGCAAACGGAGGCGGCGCTGCGCATCCTCGAGACGACGCGCGGTGTGCAAACGGCGCGCGCGCTCACCACGGACGAACAGGCCGATCTTCTTGCGCCGTGGTTCGGCGCGGATTTGCCGCTCGACGCGCTGCCGGTGCCGCAGCTGATCGAAGTGATCGAGACGTCCGAGGGGATGGACCCGGCCGGCCTGCGCCTGCGCCTTGCGGCGGAAGTGCCCGGCGCGGTGCTCGATGACCACAGCCGCTGGCGTGCGCCTTTGGTCAAGGCCGCCTCGCGGCTCCGGTTGCTGGGCTGGACCGCCATCATCCTGATCGCAGCCGTCATGGCCGCGATGGTCACTCTGGCCGCGAACGCGGCGCTTGCGGCGAATGCGCAGGTGATCGCCGTGCTGCGCCTTGTCGGCGCGACCGACAGCTACATTGCACAGGCCTTCATCCGGCGATTCACTTTGCGTGCCCTGCTGGGGGCGTTTGCGGGCATGGCGCTGGGGATGGCTGCGGTGTCACTGATGCCGCGCGCCGGGGACGAGACTGCCAGTTTTCTGACAGGATTGGGTTTTCAGGGCTGGCACTGGCTGTTGCCGCTGGTTCTGCCGCCGCTGGCCGCTTTCGTGGCGTTTGTCGCCACCCGTCTGGCGGCCCGTCGCACGTTGGAGGAACTGTCTTGAACCTATTGCAATGGATCCGGTCGATCCTGTTTTCTGTGCAGGCGACCATCGCCATGCCGATCATCGGGCTCGCCTTCGCGCCCTGGGCCTTGCTGTCAAAGCGCGGCGCCTATACGGCGTGCCGGACCTATGCAGCCTACACGATGTGGAGTGCACGCTGGATGATCGGGCTGCGCTGCGAAGTGCGCGGCACACCACCCGAGGGCGCGGTGTTGGTCGCCGCAAAACATCAGTCGTTTCTCGATATCCTGATGATCTACCACGCGCTGCCGCTGCCGAAATTCATCTATAAAAAGCAACTGCGCTGGGCACCCGTCATCGGACAATACCTGCTCAAGATGCAGATGATCGCTGTGGATCGGGGCAAACGGGGCAAGGCGATTGCCAAGATGCTCAATGACGTGAAATCGGGTGCCTTGGAGCCGGGGCAGCTTGTCATCTATCCGCAGGGCACACGCGTCCGGCCCGGGCTCAAGGCGGATTTCAAGGCGGGGACCGGCATCCTCTACGAGCAGCTGGGCCAGCCATGCGTTCCGGTCGCGACGAACGCCGGTGTCTTCTGGCCGCGCCGTGGACTTTACCGGCGTCCGGGCGTTGCCGTGGTCAGCTTTCTCGAACCGATCGCTCCGGGGAAATCCCGCAAGGCGTTCATGCAAGAGCTTGAGGACAGGATCGAGGAAAACTCGGCGGCACTTTTGATGGAAAGCGGATTTGGCAAAGCCTATGCGACGGATTGAGAGCATCGCGGCACTGGAGGCGCTGTATGGCACACCCGGCGCGGCTTCGTTGGGGAAGGTGGCGCAATCGCTTACGCCGCTCTACCGCAAGTGGATCATGGCGTCGCGGCTATGTCTCGTCAGCACGGTGGGGCCGGAGGGCACGGACGGCAGCCCGCGCGGGGACGACGGCCCCGTTGTGCAGGAACTGGACCCCTCGCATCTTGCCTTGCCCGACTGGCGCGGCAATCAACGCCTCGACACGCTGCGCAATATAGTGGTGGACGGGCGTATTTCGCTAATGTTCATGGTGCCAGGGTCAAACACGGTCGTTCGGGTGAACGGGACCGCTTTCGTGACCGACGACGCCGAGCTGCGCGCAGGTTTCGAAAAGAAAGGCCGCACGCCGGCGACTGTCATTGTGATCGAAATCGCGGAAATCTATACCCAATGCGCCCGTGCGTTGATGCGGGCACAGACGTGGACAGGCGCGGATCAAAGCGCGGGCTTACCCACGGCAGGCGATATCCTGGCAGAGGTCACGCGGGGCGATCTAGGCGGCGCGCAGTACGATGCCGAGTGGGGCGCCCGCGCGGCCAAGACGATGTGGTAAGCGGGAAGCTGAAGTGAAAAAGGCGAAAGGTCCGAAGAGCCTTTCGCCTTTGCCGTGCGGGCGGTCGCGCCGCCGCTACATGTGAATCGGCCCGTCACCACAGGCGAGAGCGGCTTCGCGCACGGCCTCGGAGTAGGTCGGATGCGCATGCGACGTCATCGCGATGTCCTGCGCGGATGCGCCGAATTCCATTGCGACACAAATTTCGTGGATCAGGTCGCCCGCTGACGGGCCGATGATATGGCACCCCAGAATGCGGTCTGTCTTCTTGTCCGCGAGGATCTTGACGAAACCGTCACCGGCGAAATTTGCCTTGGCGCGTGCGTTGCCCATGAAGCTGAACTTGCCGACCTTGTAATCCCGCCCCTCTTCCTTGAGCGTTTCCTCTGTCGCACCGACATTGGCGACTTCGGGGTGGGTGTAGATCACGCCGGGGATGAGGTTGTAGTCGATGTGCGCGTGTTGGCCCGCAATCTGTTCGGCCACGGCCATGCCTTCGTCTTCGGCCTTATGGGCCAGCATCGGGCCTTCGATGGCGTCACCGATGGCGTAGACGCCTTTTACCGAGGTGTTCCAGGTGTCGTCGACCTGTATCTGGCCGCGATCGGTCAGTGCCATGTCGAGCTTGTCGAGGCCCAAGCCGTCGAAGTAGGGTTTGCGCCCCGTCGCCACCAGAACGACGTCGGCGTCCAGCACGTGTTCGCTGTCGTCCTTGCGCAGTTTGTAGTGAACCTTGGCCTTCGATTTGGTCGCTTCCGTTTTCTGAACGGCAGCGCCGAGGATGAACTCAAGACCTTGCTTTTTGAGCATCTTCTGGAAGGTGCGGCTGACTTCGGCGTCCATTCCGGGGGTGATATGGTCAAGGTACTCGACCACCGTCACCTCGGAGCCGAGACGTTTGTAGACCGATCCGAGTTCCAGCCCGATTACGCCCGCTCCGATCACAACCATCTTCTTGGGCACCTTGCCGAGCTCAAGCGCGCCGGTGGAGGTGACGATCACCTTTTCATCGACATCCACACCCGGCAGTCCGGACGGCTCTGACCCTGTGGCGATGATGATGTGCTTGGCCTCGTGGACCTCATCGCCCACCTTGACCTTGCCTGCTTCGGGGATACTGCCCCAGCCCTTCAGCCAGTCTACCTTGTTCTTTTTGAACAGAAATTCGATACCCTTGGTGTTGGTGTCAACGGTCGACTGCTTGTACTTGAGCATCTGCGGCCAATCGACGGAGGGAGATTTTCCCTTGAGCCCCATCTCGGCGAAATTATGCTCTGCTTCGTGGAGCATGTGCGACGCGTGCAGCAAGGCCTTGGAGGGGATGCAGCCGATGTTGAG
Organism: uncultured Sulfitobacter sp.; assembly: GCF_947497275.1. GTDB lineage: Bacteria > Pseudomonadota > Alphaproteobacteria > Rhodobacterales > Rhodobacteraceae > Sulfitobacter. The sequence continues at coordinate 423,996 of NZ_CANMFS010000003.1, read as the reverse complement.
GCAGGTGCCGCCCAGAGTTTCACGCCCTTCGACACAGGCGGTTTTCAGGCCCAGTTGCGCGCAGCGGATGGCGGCGACGTAGCCGCCGGGGCCGGATCCGATAATGATGACATCATAGCTCGACATGGGGGTCTCCTTGGCGGTGGTTGCGTGTCACAAGGTGTACACTGGTCGTACACAGCCCGTGCACCGGATCAGTGTTCGGATCTGTCATAACAGGGCTGCCAGCAGCATCAACAAGGTTGCGCCGAATCCCACCATCCAGATCAGCGAGCGCCACGGACGCCAACCAAACGCATAGGCCGGGACATAGGCGATGCGCGCGATCAGATAGATCCACGCGCAGGCGGCGGTGAAGCCGGTGTTCTGGCCCGACATCTGGATCACTCCGACGGCGATGCCGAACAGGATGAGCCCCTCGAAATGGTTGTCGAACGCGCGGCCCAACCGGCCAGCGCGGTCCGACAGGGCGTTGCTGGGATCACGGTCGCGCGCGGACATCGTATAGCCCGGTCCGAGCTGTCGGTTCGCCGGGACGGCGTAGAGCGCGAATTGCACGTATTGCAGGATCGCGGCGAGTGTCAGAGCGGTAAGTTCGGCGGTCATGGCAGCTCCGGATACGGCGGCGGGGGTCAGGCGGTCTTGACGAAATGGTAGCTGGCGGACGTCACGGTGGCGCCGTCGTCGCTGCGCAGCGCGTTGGAGCGGTCGATCCATTTTTCCGCCCGGTCCCGATCGTTGACGGAAAGAAGCACGAAGGCGTGGGCCGTATTGTCCGCCTCCTGCCAGATCTGGAGGACGCCAAGGCCGGCGTCGCGTCGGGCCTCGTCGTCGGCGTCGAACGCGGTCTTCCATGCATCGAAGGCGGTGACTTCAAGGTGGCAAATCATCTGCATTCTGCTTCCTCCGGTTTTCTGGTCCCTAGTAGGCCGCGATATAAAGCGCGGCCGTCGCGAAAAAGCCCGCAGCCCAGGCAATCGAGCGTACACCCTTGATGCCGAAGACATAGGACGGCAGATAGATTACGCGTCCGATGATGAAGATAAGCGCCAACGTTTGCGTCAGGCCCGTTGATTTGTCACCGGTCAGGATGATCAGCAGAACGGCGGGTGCAAACAGGGTCAGGGCGACGATGGAATTATGCAGCGCGCGGTCGAGCCGTGCGGCCATTCCGGTGACTTCGCGTTGTTCGTCACGGCTGCCCATCAGGTAGCCGACGCCGAGCTGGCTCATCTTTGCGGTCGCTTGCAACAGCAATGTCACCATGACCAAAAGGCCGTAGCCTACGAGTGCGTCGAGTTCAGACATCGAATATCCTTTCAGGAAACGAGGGCGGAAATTGCTCCGCCCTCTCAGATAGCCCGTCTGGCCTACAGATCCATCAGCAGGCGACGCGGATCCTCCAGCGCCTCCTTAACGCGCACGAGGAAGGTGACCGCGCCCTTGCCGTCGACGATGCGGTGATCATAGCTGAGTGCCAGATACATCATCGGACGAATGACGACTTCACCATTGATCGCCATGGGGCGGTCCTGGATCTTGTGCATACCGAGGATGCCCGATTGCGGCGGGTTCAGGATGGGCGAGGACAACAGCGAGCCGTAGACGCCGCCGTTGGAGATTGTGAAGGTGCCGCCCTGCATTTCGGCCATCGACAGCTTGCCGTCACGGGCGCGTGCGCCTTTTTCGGCGATCGCCTTTTCGATGCCCGCAAAGCTCATCGCGTGGGCGTCGCGGATCACCGGCACGACAAGGCCGCTCGGCGTGCCGGCGGCGATGCCCATGTGCACGAAGTTCTTGTAGACGACATCGGTGCCGTCGATTTCCGCGTTCACTTCGGGCACTTCATGAAGCGCATGCACGCAGGCCTTGGTGAAGAAGGACATGAAGCCAAGTTTGATGCCGTGCTTCTTGAGGAACAGGTCCTTGTACTCTGTGCGCAGCGCCATCACCTCGGTCATGTCGACCTCGTTGTAGGTGGTGAGCATCGCGGCGGTGTTCTGGCTTTCCTTCAGGCGGCGCGCGATGGTCTGGCGCAGGCGCGTCATCTTGACCCGCTCTTCGCGGCTGGCGTCGTCCGAAGAGACGGGCGCGCGGGGTGCGGATGCCGCTGGCGTACTTGCTGCCGCTGATTTGCCCATTTCGAGCGCCTTGGCGACGTCTTCCTTCATCACGCGGCCATCGCGGCCGGTGCCTGTCACGTCGTCGCGGCTCAGGCCCGCTTCGGCCATTGCCTTTTTCGCCGACGGCGCATCCTCGACGTCCTTGCCGGTGTTTTCGGACGTCTTGGCGGCGGGGGCGGGCGCCTGTTCCTCTGCGGTCGCCGAGGCCTGTGCGCCATCGCCCGATGAAATCACGGCAAGCTTGCCGGAGGCTTCGACTGTGCTGCCTTCCTCGGCGAGGATTTCCGTCAGCGTGCCGGCGGCGGGGCTTGGCACCTCGACGGACACCTTGTCGGTTTCCAACTCGCAGAGCATTTCGTCCTGCGCGACGGTGTCGCCGACCTTCTTGAACCAAGTGCTTACCGTGGCCTCGGAGACGCTTTCGCCCAATGTGGGGACCATCACATCGACGCTCTCGCCACCGGAGCCGCCGGATGTTTCTTCAGGCTCTTCGACGGCATCGCGGGGCGCCTGGCCCTCGGCCTTGGCGTCTTCCGCCGCTTCCTTGGCCTTTGGCGCGGCATCGGTGCCGCTGTCGCCTTCGGCGACCGTGGCCAAAAGCGCGTCGACGCCGACGGTCTCGCCTTCGGCGGCAACGATCTCTTCAAGTTTGCCAGCCACCGGGCTGGGGACTTCGACGGTCACTTTGTCGGTTTCCAGCTCGCAGAGCATTTCATCGACGGCAACCGTATCGCCGGGTTGTTTGAACCATGTGGCCACGGTGGCTTCGGTGACGGATTCGCCCAAAGTGGGCACGCGGACTTCGCTACTCATGGTCTCAGGATCCTTTGGTTGTCAGCGCATCTTCGACGAGCGCTGCTTGTTGTGCTTTGTGCTGCGAGGCCAGACCCGTGGCGGGGGAGGCAGCCGTGGCGCGCCCTGCATAGTCGGGCCGCTTGTGTTTGGCCCCGATGCGGCCCAGTACCCATTCGATGTTGGGCTCGATGAAGGTCCAGGCACCCTGGTTCTTGGGCTCTTCCTGACACCAGACCATCTCGGCGTTCTTGAACCGCTCCAGCTCTTGTACGGCGGATTGTGCGGGGAAGGGATAGAACTGCTCGAACCGCAGAATGTAGACGTCGTCGATGCCGCGGCTGTCGCGCTCTTCGAGCAGGTCGTAATAAACCTTGCCCGAACACATCACGACGCGCTTGATCTTGTCGTCGGCCACAAGCGTGGTCTCGGAATTGCCCTGTTGGGCATCGTCCCACAGCACGCGGTGAAAGGATGAACCGGTGGTGAATTCCTCGGTCTTGCTGACGGCCAGCTTGTGGCGCAGCAGCGATTTGGGGGTCATCAGCATCAGCGGTTTGCGGTAGCTGCGGTGCAACTGGCGGCGCAGGATGTGGAAGTAGTTCGCCGGGGTGGTGCAGTTCGCCACGATCCAGTTGTCGCCGCCGCACATGGTCAGGAACCGCTCGAGCCGGGCGGAGGAATGTTCCGGTCCCTGTCCCTCGTAGCCGTGCGGCAGCAGGCAAACGAGGCCCGACATGCGCAGCCATTTGCTTTCGCCGGAGGAGATGAACTGGTCGAACATGATCTGCGCGCCGTTGGCGAAATCGCCGAATTGCGCTTCCCACAGCGTGAGCGCGTTCGGCTCCGCCAGCGAATAGCCGTATTCGAACCCCAGCACCGCGTATTCCGACAGCATCGAATCGATGACCTCGTAATCGGCCTGGCCGGGACGGACGTGGTTGAGCGGGTAGTAGCGTTCTTCGGTTTCCTGGTTGATCAGGGCCGAGTGACGCTGCGAGAAGGTGCCGCGCGCGCTGTCCTGACCGGACAGGCGGACCTTGTAGCCTTCGGTAAGTAGCGACCCGAAGGCCAGAGACTCGGCGGTGGCCCAGTCAAACCCCTCGCCGCTGTCGAACATCTGGCGCTTGGCTTCGAGCAGGCGGCCCACGGTCTTGTGCAGCGGATAGCCATCGGGCGCGGTCGAGATCGCCTTGCCGACTTCTTTCATCGTGTCGCGCGAAATCGCCGTCTCGCCGCGCTGGTAGTTTTCCTCGCTCTTGTCGAGATGGGACCACTTGCCGTCGAGCCAGTCGGCCTTGTTCGGGCGGTATTCCTTACCGGCCTCGAATTCCTCGTTCATCTTGGCCTGGAATTCGGCCTTCATGTCCTCGACTTCGCCTTCGGGGATCAGGCCATCTTTGACCAGACGGTCGGTATAGAGTGTCAGCGTGGTCTTCTGTTTCTTGATCTTCTTGTACATGATCGGATTGGTGAACATGGGCTCGTCGCCCTCGTTGTGGCCAAACCGGCGGTAGCAGATCAGGTCGATCACCACGTCCTTGTGGAACTTCTGGCGGAATTCCGTAGCGACCTTGGCGGCGTGTACCACAGCTTCGGGATCGTCGCCGTTGACGTGGAAGATCGGCGCCTCGACCACCAGCGCATTGTCAGTGGGGTAGGGCGATGAGCGCGAGAAATGCGGCGCCGTGGTAAAGCCGATCTGGTTGTTCACCACGATGTGCATGGTGCCGCCGGTGCGGTGACCGCGCAGGCCCGACAGGGCGAAACATTCCGCCACCACGCCCTGACCGGCAAAGGCCGCATCGCCGTGCAGCAGGATCGGCATCACCGCGGTGCGGTTTTTGTCGTTCAGCTGGTCCTGCTTGGCGCGGACCTTGCCCAGCACCACCGGATTGACAGCTTCGAGGTGCGAAGGGTTGGCGGTGAGCGACAAGTGCACGGTGTTGCCGTCGAACTCGCGGTCCGATGACGCGCCGAGGTGGTATTTCACGTCGCCCGATCCATCTACGTCCTCGGGCTTGAAGCTGCCGCCTTGAAATTCGTTGAAGATCGCGCGGTAGGGCTTGAGCATCACGTTGGCCAGCACAGACAACCGGCCCCGGTGCGGCATTCCGATCACGACGTCGCGTACGCCAAGGCTGCCGCCGCGCTTGATCACCTGCTCCATCGCGGGGATCAGGCTTTCGCCGCCGTCGAGGCCGAAGCGTTTGGTGCCCATGTATTTCACATGCAGGAACTTCTCAAAGCCTTCCGCCTCGACCAGTTTGTTCAGGATCGCCTTGCGGCCCTCACGGGTGAACTGGATTTCCTTGCCGTAGCCCTCGATCCGCTCCTTGAGCCAACCGGACTCTTCGGGGTTCGAGATGTGCATGTATTGCAGCGCGAAGGTACCGCAGTAGGTCGCCTTGAGGATGTCCGTGATCTCGCGCATCGTCGCGATCTGCAGGCCCAGAACATTGTCGATGAAAATCGGCCGGTCCAGATCGGCCTCGTCGAAGCCGTAGGATTTCGGATCAAGCTCGTCGTGGGTCTGCATTTCGCGCATGCCCAGCGGATCGAGATCCGCCGCCAGATGTCCCCGGAAGCGGTAGGCGCGGATCAGCATCAGCGCGCGGATCGAATCGAGCACGGCACGCTGGATCTGGTCGTCGGTGATTTCGACGCCCTGCGCCTTTGCCTTGTCGGCGATCTTGCCGCCTGCGGCCTTGGCTTCGGCGGGCCACTCGCCCGTCAGCGCCGCCGTCAGATCGTCGCCCGGAACGGGGGGCCAGTCGCCGCGCGCCCAGCTTGGACCGGAGGCCTCGGCCTTGACGGCTTTCTCCTCGTCACCTAGCGCCTTGAAGAACGCCTGCCAGCTTTCATCCACGGCGGTCGGGTCGTTGGCGTAGCGGGCGTACATCTGTTCCAGATACTCGGCGTTGTGGCCTTGCATGAAGGAGGACGCATGGAACTGCTCGTTGGCGGGATGGTCGGTCATGGGGGACGCCTCGCTTGAGATGACTGGCTGAGGGACCCGGACGGAGACACCTCCCCGTCCGGTCGGGCATTAGCCCTTGTTTATGGCTTCCTGCACCGCTTCGCCGAGGGTTGCGGGGCTGTCCGCAACAACGATACCCGCTTCGCGCATGGCTTCGATCTTGCTTTCCGCGTCGCCCTTGCCGCCGGCGACAATGGCGCCCGCGTGGCCCATGCGGCGGCCGGGAGGGGCAGTGCGGCCTGCGATGAAGCCTGCGGTAGGCTTCCAGCGGCCTTTTTTCTTTTCGTCGGCAAGGAACTGTGCCGCCTCTTCCTCGGCGGTGCCGCCGATTTCACCGATCATGATGATGGAGGTGGTTTCGGGATCGGCAAGGAACATCTCGAGCACGTCGATATGCTCGGTCCCCTTGATCGGGTCGCCGCCGATACCCACGGCGGAGGACTGGCCGAGGCCAAGATCGGTTGTCTGTTTCACGGCCTCATAGGTAAGTGTGCCGGAGCGCGAGACAACCCCGCAGGAGCCGCGTTTGTGGATGTGGCCGGGCATGATGCCGATCTTGCACGCACCCGGCGTGATGACGCCGGGACAGTTCGGTCCGATCAGGCGCGATTTGGAACCGTCGAGCGCGCGCGCGACGCGCATCATGTCGAGAACGGGGATACCTTCGGTGATGCAGACGATCAGCTCCATTTCCGCGTCGATGGCTTCGAGGATGGAATCTGCGGCGAAGGGCGGGGGCACATAGATCACCGAGGCGTTGGCCTCGGTTTCATGCCGGGCCTCGTGGACCGAATTGTAGACCGGCAGGTCGAGATGCGTCTGCCCGCCTTTGCCCGGTGTCACCCCGCCGACCATTTTCGTGCCATAGGCGATGGCCTGTTCGGTGTGGAACGTCCCCTGCGAGCCGGTGAGGCCCTGACAGATGACTTTGGTGTTTTCGTCTACGAGTACGGCCATGTTGATATGTTCTTTCTGTTGTCTTCGTGTTTCGGGGCGCCCGGATGCGGGCGCGGTGAGTGAAAAGGCGGCGCTTAGCGGGCCGCCCTGAGCGGGCGCGCGGCGAGGACGATGGCGATGCCGAGCATCAAGGGGATGCCCAGTTCGCCGATCTCCTCGACCACCGCGATGGAGTTGTTCAGATCTTCGCTGATGGTGATGCCGAAGGGAGCAAGCTTGCGTCCCAGACCGTCGATGGCCTTGTAAAAGCCGATGAACACCACGCCGACCAGCACCGCCAGCGCGACAGGGCTGCGCTGGGCCAGACCGCGCAGGAAGGGTTTCGTTTCATGCCACAGCAGGATCGCGAGGGTGGCGAGGATGGCAAGGAGCAGCGCGCTGGACCAGATCAGTTCGCCCGTCGGGACGGTATCGCCGGTGTATTGGCGCGCTTTCAGCAGGCCTTCGGTAAAGGGACGCTTGTCGAGGTCGAGTTCGCGTCCCGCGAAAAGTGCGAGTACGACCGGGAAGTACCAGCGCGCACGGGTTTCGGCGCGCGGCCACAGCGCGACGATGAGGCCGATGCAAACGATGTAGCCGATGGCGGACAGCGTCTCTACCGGGCCGCCTTCGGTCAGCAGAGGCTTGCGCGCGGAAAGCGGCAGGGCCCCCACGATGGCCATCAGCGCGAAGACGGACGCGGTTGCCGCAAGCACCAGCGCGTTGCCGCGTGGATGGGCCGCGCGCGCCGTCATTGCGATGCCTCCGTCAGCGGATTGAGCCGTTCGACGTTTATGAATGTCTCTGCCCCGTCTGCACCGTGCCGCGTGCCGACCTGTACGACGGCGATACGGCGCGGGTTGAGTAGGCGGGCGGCAATGAATTCGGTGCCGGGCTGCGCGGCGAAAGCGGCGGGCACGGCGGTTTGGGCGCGGATGCCTTCGCGCGCGAGGCCGGTGATCGCGCCGTTCCTTGCGGTTTCCACATGCATCCCGTCAAAGGCGACCTCGCAGCGGCGGTCGGTGCCGGGGGTGGGCGCGCGGCCCGTCGCGGGGGAAGGCGCATCCGACGCGAAGGGGGCGGTGTCGTAGAAATCCACGCGGACTCCGGGGCGCGCGATGTCCGCATGCGCCGTCTCGGCGGTCAGGTAGGGGTTAAAACAATGATTACCGAACGCGCGTGCGGCGTCGGCTGCCACGGCGGACGGATCCGCCGAAGCGGGCGCCGCGAAAAGCGCGCCTGCAAGGGCAAGGAAGATATCGCGCTCTGCGGACATCAGAACAGTGTCTCCTCTTCCTCGACCAGCTCGTCGAGTGCGCGCACCATGATGAGCGCAGCCCCTACGACCAGGAGTGACCGTGCGACCGACCGCGTGAGGTTGTGCGGCATCAGTCTGGCCACCCCGTCGCGGGCCTTGCGCGCGGCGCGGCGCGCGCCCCGGTCGCGGTGGGGACGGTCACGTTCCGGCTCTGGCAGCTCGAGCGCGCTGGGCTGCCAGTTGCGCAGGATGAGGCCGACACCCAACAAAGCGACCCCCGCGATGATCGGGGAACTTGGAGCGAGGTCGCGTGGGTCGATGTCTTGCATTGCGATATCCTCAGTTGGTTCAGGCGCGCGGGGCGTTGCTGTCTCGGTCAGCGGACCAGCAGCCGGGCACTGTCTTGTTCCCGTGGGCCTTTGCGCGCGTTATCGTATCCCGGACCGTCCCGCGCACCTTCGCCTCTGGCCGGTCGCCATTGTACGCATCCTGTGAGGGTTGCGCACAAGACGCCGGTGCAGAAGGGAGGTCCGCAGGGGTCCGGGCATTCCGCACGCGGGCGCCTTAGCCCTTGACCGCTTTGACGATTTTCTGGGCGCCGTCTTTCAGGTCGTCGGCGGCGATGACGTCGAGGCCGGAGTTGTTGATGATGGCTTTGCCCTCGTCGACGTTGGTTCCTTCGAGGCGCACGACCAGCGGCACTTGCAGGCCGACTTCTTTCACCGCGGCCACGACACCTTCGGCGATCACGTCGCAGCGCATGATGCCGCCGAAGATGTTCACGAGGATACCTTTGACCTGCGGATCGGAGGTGATGATCTTGAACGCTTCGGTCACTTTTTCCTTGGTCGCGCCGCCGCCCACGTCGAGGAAGTTGGCGGGTTCGGCTCCGTAGAGCTTGATGATGTCCATCGTGGCCATCGCCAAACCCGCGCCGTTGACCATGCAGCCGATCTCGCCGTCGAGGGCGATGTAGTTGAGATCGTACTTGGAGGCTTCAAGCTCCTTGGGGTCTTCTTCTGTGGTGTCGCGCAACTCGGCGATGTCGGCCTGGCGGTAGATCGCGTTGCCGTCAAAGGACACCTTGGCATCGAGCACCTTGAGATCGCCGCTGTCGGTGACGATCAGGGGGTTGATTTCGAGCATCTCCATGTCTTTTTCCATGAACGCCTTGTAGAGCGTTCCCATCAGGCCGACGCATTGTTTGACGGCCTTGCCTTCGAGGCCGAGCGCGAAAGCGACGCGGCGACCGTGGAAGGGTTGGAAACCCGTTGCGGGGTCGACCGAAAAGCTGACGATTTTCTCAGGCGTGCTCGCGGCAACCTCTTCGATGTCCATGCCGCCTTCGGTGGAGCAGACGAAGCCGACACGCTGGGTCGCGCGGTCGACGAGCAGGGCGAGGTAGAGTTCGGTTTCGATGCCGGAGCCGTCTTCGATGTAGACACGGTTGACCTGTTTGCCTTCCGGGCCGGTCTGGTGGGTGACGAGGGTGCGGCCCAGCATTTTCCGGGCTTCCTCGGCGGCCTCCTCGACTGATTTGGCAAGACGGACACCGCCGCCTTCACCCGCGTCGGCTTCCTTGAATTTACCTTTGCCACGGCCGCCCGCATGGATCTGCGCCTTTACCACCCACAGCGGGCCGTCCATTTCGCCGGCGGCGTTCTTGGCGTTTTCGGACTTGAGTACAACGCGCCCGTCTGACACTGGCGCACCATAGCTGCGCAGGAGGGCTTTGGCCTGATATTCGTGGATGTTCATGTGGAATCGGTCCCGTTATTGTTGGACAGGGCACGATGCGCACCCTTCTGATAAGGCTCGCGGAGAAGCTTTTCGAAGTTGTGAACAGATATCCATAGAAAAGCGACATTTGTGATCACACGGTGAAAACGTGTGATCACAAAACGGGCGATTATTGCCTTTCAATTGACGGATAGGTCCAGGATCAGGACGAAAGGACGGGGCCGGCGATACGGAGGATTCTCTCGCGGATTTTCAGACCACCGTCATACAGGCAGTTTTCGCGCCATGGGCGACGGCCTGGCTGACTGAACCAAGGGTGATGGATTTGACGGAGCCCAGACCGCGCCGCCCGAGGATGATCAGATCGGCGTGCGTCGCGTCGGCAGTTTTCAGGATGAATTCGGAGGGCTGGGTTTTGCCGATGTGGACCTCGGCCAAATCGACGCCGAGCGCCTTCGCGTCGGCGCGCGCCTTTTCGACCATCTTTTCGCCGGCCTCGTTGATTTTATTCTGCGAAGGCGGTGTGCCGAGGCCGCTGACGTAGGGGCCAAAGACAATCGGCGGGCTGTCTTGTTGCGGCGTATGCACCACATGCAGCGCGGCGCCATGGGTTTTGGCCATGTCGCAGGCCAGTTCGAGTGCGTGTTGCGCGTGGTCCGAGCCGTCGTAGGCCAGCAAAATCGTCTTGAACATCGTCTCTCTCCTCGGTTGTTTCGGGGAGAACCGTAACAGACGATTGGCGCGGAAACCTTGATGCGGATCAAGACCGCGCGCGGCGCGTCGGTGCAGCGCGCGGTATGTGCATCGGCTACAGAGGCATCAGGGCCCAGTAGTCGAGATCGAGCAGGACGTCGCCGGTGTATTTGCCGTCCGGTCCACGCAGATCGAAGGGCGCGCCGCCCTTTGTCGCGACGAGGCGCAGGCGGATGGCGCCGATACCGGGTGCGGCGGTTTCGGCCTTGTCCAGCACTTCGGACCACGCGCGGATGGTGTCGCCCGCGAGACACGGATTGGCATGTGCGCCGCCGTTGAGGCCAACGATCATCTGCGCATTGGCAAGCCCGTTGAACGACAGCGCGCGCGCCATCGAGATGACGTGGCCGCCGTAGATCAGGCGGCTGCCGTCGGGGCGGGCGGAGGTGTCGAAATGGACCTTGGCCGTGTTCTGCCACAGGCGGGTGGCCATCATGTGTTCGGCCTCTTCCACGGTGACGCCATCGACGTGGTCGATCGTTTCGCCGATGTCGTAGTCGCCCCAGCGGTGCGGTTCTCCGGCGAGATCGAAGTTGTAGCCGGTGAAATCCAGGCCCTCGGGGATGACCAGATCGGACGCGGCAATCGCATCCGGCAGATCCGGCACCACCGTATCGGGGGCGGGGGCGTCGGCGTTGCGTTTGCGCACCATCACCCAGCGGACGTATTCAAGCACCGCTTCGTCGTGCTGGTTCAGGCCGGTGGTGCGCACGTAGACCACGCCCGTTTTGCCGTTTGAGTTCTGTTTCAGGCCGATGACCTCGGACTGCGACCGCAGCGTATCGCCAGGCCAGACCGGCAGGAGCCAGCGACCCTGTGCGTAGCCCAGATTGGCAACGGCGTTCAGCGACACATCCGGCACCGTCTTGCCGAACACGACGTGAAACGCGATCATGTCGTCGAGCGGGCTGAACGGCAGGCCGCAGTCCTGCGCGAACTGGTCCGAGGAATAGAGCGCGTGGCGTGCGGGGTAGAGTGCGTGATAGAGCGCGCGTTCGCCCATCTTGACGGTGCGCGGAACGGCGTGAGTCAGGACCTGCCCGATGCTGTAGTCTTCGAAAAAGCGGCCCGCGTTGGTTTTCGTCGTCATGTCAGTGCGCTCCTAGTTTGGTGTCGGGGGTATAGGTGCCTTCGACCTCTTTCGTCACCGCCTGCCCGCAGCGCATGATGCCTGCGGCGTGGTCCCAGGTTTGCGTGGGTGTGCCGTAAAGCTCCCACCCCTTGTTAAGGGCGTCGGTGACTTTGTGACAGAACGCGGATGTGTCTTCTTCGGACAGGAAGCGATAGAGTTTCATGCGGTTTCCTTATGCGAACGGACTGACGCCGAGGGCGTAGTGGATGGCGCTGATCACGATCAGCAGGACGATGCTGATGACGGCGAGACGGATGTAGGTCTTGGCCCCGGCGGCGGCGGGCGGGGTCCAGTCGGGTTCGGCGCGGTTGATCAGGATGACGGAACCGACGGCCCATGCCAGCATGCTGCCGAACAGCACAATCGACGCCAGATCGCCGTTGACCAGCAAATGCGCGAGCGCCCAGATCTTGACGCCGAGCAGTTGCGGGTGACGGGTCTTGTAGGCGGGCCATGCTTTCGCGCCTTTTGCGGCACTTGAGCCATAGACCCAGAGCGCCAGCAGCATCAGCAGGTTGTTGACGTGGGTGAGGAAGGCGGGTGGATACCAGACGTTGATGAACTCGGCGCTGCGGTAGCCGATGATCATCAGGACCAGCCCGCCTACGATCGCAAGGGCGATGACGCCCTTGCCCGCGGTGCCCATCCGGGCGCGCAGGTCGGGGGCGAAGCGTTTGAAATAGTGGGCGGCGACCCACAGGAGAATGCCGAGAATCAATAGGGTCATGGGGCGTGCTCCGCGCTGAGGGCTTCGATGGCTTCATGTTTTGCCAGTGTTTCGCGTGCGGTTGCAACATGAAGGTTTTCGACGATCTTGCCGTCGACCACCGCGACGCCCTGTCCGGTCGCCTCGCATTCCTCGAATGCGGCGATCTGGCGGCGGGCCAGGTCGATTTCATCGTCGGACGGGGAGAAGGCGGCGTTGGCCACGGCCAGTTGCGCGGGGTGGATCAGGGTCTTGCCATCGAACCCCATATCGCGGCCCTGATCGCATTCGACCTTGAGGCCGTCGTCGTCTTTGAACGCGTTGTAGACACCGTCGATCAGCGCGATGCCGTGTGCCTTGCCCGCAAGGACGCACAGGCCGAGGCCGGTGATCAGAGGCAGGCGGTCGGCGCGGAAGCGGGTCTGCAGATCCTTCGCCAGATCGTTGGTGCCCATCACCATCCCCTGCAACGATCGGTGTCCGGCGATCGCGGCGGCGTTGAGCATGCCGCCTGGCGTCTCCATCATTGCCCAGAGCGGGATGTCACCGACGATTTCGGCCAGCGCCTCCAGGTCGGCGGGGGTGTTCACCTTGGGCAGCAGAATCGCATCGGCGCCCATTTTTGCCGCCGCTTTCGCGTCGTCGGCCCCCCACTCGGTGTCGAGACCGTTGATGCGGATGATTTTCATCCGTGCGCCGTAGCCGTCGGTTTGAAGCGCCTCTGCGAGCGTCGCGCGCGCGGCGGCTTTCTCTTCCGGGATCACCGCATCTTCGAGGTCGAAGATGATCGCATCCGCCGGCAGGCCGCGCGCCTTGTCGAGCGCGCGCGGCTTGGAACCGGGGATGTAGAGGACGGACCGCAGCGGACGGGCAATGGATGGCATGGGAGCTCCTTTCGAGAGGCACGAAACAATATTGCGCGCAAAGGGCCATTTTTGGGCGAAAAGTTCAAGCGATAAGGTGCCGCATCGCAGCGAATATGTGAAGGCAACGCCCTTGGCACGGTGCGTTAACCTCGTTTTCAATCCCTCGGGCGCAGGATCATAGCGGTGCAGGCTGGCGCAGCAGGTGTCCCGGGGGCGACTTTGCGGGGGGCGCGGGTCGCTTTGCACATTTTCTCGAACCGGGGGCGCCCGGGTTTCGCCGACCGGTGAGTGTGCCGACGCGTTCCGAAACCTGCCGCAGCCGCTTTCGTAAAACGGAAAGGCACAGGAAATGACTCGAACGGCGAAGATACTTCATCTGGTGGGGCTGACAGCGGCCTCGGCTCTTTTGATCGCGCTGTCGGGGACGGCGCAGGCGCAGGCCCGAAACTGCGGCCTGCGCGAAGCGGTGGTGCAGCGCCTTGCCGAACGCTTTGGCGAAACGCGGCAGTCGATGGGCCTTGGCAGCAACAATGACATGGTCGAGGTGTTTGCCAGTCCCGAAACCGGCAGCTGGACCATCCTTGTGACCCAGCCGACCGGCGTTGCGTGCCTTGTCGCGTCGGGCCAGTCGTTCGAGCGGCTTGCGGAAAACCTGCCCGCTGCGGGGAACGACGCCTGAGGGTCAGGTCAGCCCGTCCCAGATCAGCTTGATCCCCGTGAGGGTCAGCAAGATGTAGGTGAGGGCAAAGAACAGCCGTTCCGGCACCAGCCGGTGCGCGCGTACGCCCAGCCAGGTGCCCACCAGCGCAAACGGGACCAGCACGAGATTGGCCTGGACCGTTTCGAGCGTGAACAGGCCGAGAAAGGCGTAGGGTACGAACTTTGCGATGTTGAGCACCCAGAAGATGAGAACGGAAGTCGCCTGATATTCCGTTTTGTTCAATCCGCGCGAGAGCAGGAAGACAGCCGCGGGAGGGCCGCCCGCATGGCTGATGAAGCTGGTAAAGCCCGCGGCGACGCCGGCAGCAAGGCCGGCCCCGTCCGGCATATGCCGCCCGCCCATCCGTACAAGGCCGCGCGCCACGCTGACCTGCCACAGCACGAAGCCGACCGAAACGCCGCCGATCAGAAGCCTGAGCAGATCGGGCGATGCAACGCGGTAGAGGGCAGCCCCGAGCGCGACGCCGGGCAACCCGCCAAGAATGATCAGCATGCCGTCGCGCAGCCGCCATTTGCCCCAGTAGGGTTTGAGCGAGGCCGCGTCGATCAGCATCAGCATCGGCAGCATTACTCCCAGCGCAAGCCCCGGATCGACCACGAGTGCCAGGATCGAGGCGGCTGCGAACGCCGCGCCGGAACCGAACCCCGCCTTTGATATTGCCGCGAATACGACAGCGGGACCGGCGATGAGAAAGAAAGCGAGATCGAGATCGAGCATTATCGCTCCTTTTGGGCGGCACCGTGTTCGCAAAGTCTTGCAGGAATGGGGGCGTGCGCAATCGCAAAATCGATGATGCGTCGCGCGCCGCCTGAGGACGAAAGATATTCGATGACCGCGACGGGCCCCGGTCTGGCGGTTTGGCTGCGCACCGCTGCCGAAACCGTGCAGGCGGCGGTGCCGTGATCGAAAATGTCGCGTAACAGCATGTTAAGAAATAAAAGGATAGGCGCAGGATCCCGGCGTGTGTTGGACGACCCGATAGCGCCAGACTGAGACGGCGCGCGCGGCGGTGGGAAACCGCGGTACCAATATGTCATAGATTATATAGATAACAATTTTGTCAGCGGATAGCGGAACGATCACCGGGGGTCCACCGTTGTTGAGGTACACCAAGTGTGGAAAACAAAAACAGTTACTGGAGTTGAAGAATGAAACATATTCTGAGCACAACCGCCGTCATCATGTCCTTGTCCGGAGCCGCCTTTGCAGAGTCCCATGTGACCGCAACGGACGAAACCGATACAATGACAGAAACCACTGAGACAGAAGCCAACGAAAACACAGTGATAAACGACAACGCGACGACCAACACCACGACGACCAACGACGCGACGACCAATACCGTAACGACCGATACCGCAATGGTCGAAGGCATCGGCATGGTCAAAGCGACACCGGAAGACTTTTATGCGTCCGACCTGATCGGCATGCGGATCTATAACGTCGAAAACGACTTGGACACAGCCAGGCCCGTTGTCGATGGCGCCGAAATGGAATGGGACGACATTGGCGAGATCAACGATCTGATCGTGACCGGCGAAGGCAAGGTCAGTGCCGTGATCCTGGGTGTCGGTGGTTTCCTCGGCATTGGCGAGCGTGACGTATCTGTCTCGATGGACGCGATTACCGTTCTCAATGAAGAAGGCGACAGCGATGACCGTTTCCTCGTCGTGAAAACGTCGAAAGAAGAGCTGGAAAACGCTCCGGTCTTCGAACGCGACGAGATGTAAGCGGCACCGCGTCCAAGGCCTGAACGCCGGCTCGCCGGTTGAACAGGACACGCAACGGATCCTTGATCCCTTTGCTGTGGACGCACAGACGCGATTATAGGGGCCATCCGCGCGCGGATGGCCCTTTTCGATTCGGATCCAGGATATGCGTCAGTCAACTTGCGCGTACCGGCTGATGGGTTTATCCCACCTTCAACGCAAACCTCATGGAGTACTGCACATGGCACGAGCCAAAATTGCGCTTATTGGCGCGGGTAATATCGGTGGGACACTTGCCCACCTTGCTGCTGTCAAGGAATTGGGCGACGTGGTGATGTTCGACATCGCCGATGGGCTGCCGCAGGGCAAGGCGCTTGATATTGCGGAGTCCGGTCCTGCCGAGGGCTTTGACGTCAACTTGAAGGGCACGCAGGATTACGCGGATATCGCGGGCGCAGATGTGTGCATCGTGACCGCCGGTGTGGCGCGCAAACCCGGCATGAGCCGCGACGATCTGCTGGGCATCAACCTCAAGGTCATGAAATCGGTCGGCGAGGGGATCGCCGCGCATGCGCCGGATGCATTCGTGATCTGCATCACCAACCCTCTCGATGCGATGGTCTGGGCGCTGCGCGAATTTTCGGGTCTGCCACAGGAGAAAGTCTGTGGCATGGCCGGGGTTCTTGATTCGGCGCGGTTCCGGCATTTCCTCGCCGAGGAATTCTCGGTCTCGATGCGCGATGTTACCGCGTTTGTCCTGGGCGGGCACGGCGATACGATGGTGCCGCTGGTACGGTATTCAACCGTTGCGGGCATTCCGCTGCCCGATCTGGTGAAGATGGGATGGACCACGCAGGAAAAGCTGGACGCGATCGTTCAGCGGACCCGTGACGGCGGTGCCGAGATCGTCGGCCTGCTCAAGACGGGTTCGGCCTTCTATGCCCCCGCAACCAGCGCCATTGAAATGGCTGAAGCCTATCTGAAGGACCAAAAGCGCGTTCTGCCCTGTGCCGCGTACGTCGATGGCGCGTATGGCCTGAACGGGTTCTACGTTGGTGTTCCTACGGTAATCGGGGCCGGCGGGATCGAAAGAGTGGTCGAGATCAGCATGAATAAGGATGAACAATCCATGTTCGACAACTCGGTATCCGCTGTGAAGGGTCTGGTCGACGCCTGCAAGGGCATTGACGGCTCACTCGGTTAAGTCCGGTCAATACACGGAATTGAAAGGCGCGGCGGTCACGGCGCGCCTTTTTGCCTGTCACCGGGTATTTGTGATCACAGACTGGGCGGCGGATAGATTCGGCAGGCTTTGGATCGAGCCGGCTGAGAACACCGATTGCGGCGATGCATCATCCAACGTGATCACAATTTCAACCTTGTGATCACGGATGAACGGGCTGCCGACGGTTTCCCGGGAGTTCCTATGCAAATAGCGGTAACAGTTCGCGAAATCATGCCATGTTCGCGTGACAGGCGCGAAAAATACGCTATCACTAGGCGCAAGTAGCCAAAAAAGGAGCCTGATATGGCCGATGTGAACCGGGGCGATCGTCCCCTGTCGCCTCATATGACGATCTATCGTCCGCAACTTACGTCAATTACATCTATCCTGACGCGGGTCACAGGCAACGCGATGCTTATCACCGCGCTGTTGATCGTCTGGTGGTTCACCGCTGCCGCTGCCGGGGCCGACAGCTTTGCCACCGCGAATGGCTTTTTGACCAGCTGGTTCGGTGATCTGGTGATGCTCCTGTCGGTGTTGGGCCTGTGGTATCATACACTTGCAGGGATCCGGCATCTGATCTGGGACAATGCCGTTCTGATGGATGTGCCCACGGCGGAAAAGCTCGGCTGGGCCTGTATCGGCGGATCCGTCATCCTGACGTTGATCACAGTCGTCGTAGTATAAGGAGCGTCTGAATGGCTTATTTGACAGACCGCAAACGCGCGGTAGGGTTGGGGTCGGCAAAGTCGGGGACCGCGCATTTCTGGGCAATGAAAGTGAGCTCGGTTGCGCTGCTGGTTCTTGTGCCGCTGTTCGTGTTCACCTTCGGTGCGGCGCTGGGCGGGACGTACGAGGAAATCCTAGCCTACTACGCCCGTCCGTTTCCCGCAATTGTCGCGGCCCTGACGCTGGCGGTCGGGTTCAAGCACTTCAATGACGGGGTGCAGACAATGATCGAGGATTACGTGCACGGGATGGCACAGAAGATTTCGATCATCGTGATGACCTGCATCAGCTACGGCGCCGCGGCGCTTGGCGTGTTTGCGATTGTGCGGATGGCGCTCTGAGCCCTGCTGCGACAAAAAGCGTGGCGTTTCGCGCTCGTTGGGCCGTGACGCCGCGCTAGATTAGGTCTGAGCGGCGGTATCTGCGCCGCGCGGGAACATCGAATTTCGGGGCGCGGATGCGTCCAACCGGCGTTCAGGCCGGGGGTAGAGACAGGGTTCAGTACGATGGAACGGACCGACCCGGAAACTTGAGAGGGCACGAGATGGCTGCTTACGATTACGAGACACATGAATACGACGTGGTTGTCGTCGGTGCCGGTGGTGCCGGGCTGCGCGCAACGCTGGGCATGGCGGAGCAGGGCTTGCGCACTGCGTGCATCTCAAAGGTCTTTCCGACCCGTTCGCACACCGTCGCCGCCCAGGGCGGGATCGCGGCGTCGCTGTCGAACATGGGGCCAGACAACTGGCAGTGGCACATGTACGACACCGTAAAGGGGTCTGACTGGCTGGGCGATACGGACGCGATGGAATACCTCGCCCGCGAAGCACCCAAGGCGGTCTACGAGCTTGAGCATTACGGTGTTCCGTTCTCGCGCACCGAAGAGGGCAAGATTTACCAGCGACCTTTCGGCGGTCATACCACCGAATTCGGCGAAGGCCCTCCGGTGCAGCGCACCTGTGCGGCGGCGGACCGGACGGGCCACGCGATCCTGCACACGCTGTACGGCCAGTCGCTCAAGAACAACGCGGAATTCTACATCGAGTATTTCGCGATTGACCTGATCATGTCCGAGGAGGGCGAATGCCAGGGTGTTCTGTGCTGGAAGCTGGATGACGGCACCATGCACCTGTTCTCGGCCAAGATGGTCGTGCTGGCGACGGGCGGTTATGGCCGTGCTTATTTCTCGGCCACGTCGGCGCATACCTGCACCGGCGACGGCGGCGGCATGACCGCGCGCGCCGGTCTGCCCCTGCAGGACATGGAGTTCGTCCAGTTCCACCCGACCGGCATCTACGGTGCGGGGTGTCTGATTACCGAAGGCGCGCGTGGCGAGGGCGGTTATCTGACCAACTCCGAAGGCGAGCGGTTCATGGAACGCTATGCGCCGACCTATAAGGATCTGGCGTCGCGCGACGTTGTTTCACGCTGCATGACAATGGAAATTCGCGAAGGCCGCGGCGTGGGTGAGAAAAGCGATCACATCCACCTGCACCTCAACCACCTGCCACCGGAAACGCTGGACCTGCGTTTGCCGGGGATTTCGGAATCGGCGCGCATCTTTGCCGGTGTCGATCTGACGAAGGAGCCGATCCCCGTGCTGCCAACGGTGCACTACAACATGGGCGGCATTCCGACGAACTATTGGGGTGAAGTGCTCGCACCCACGAAGGACAAGCCTGACAATGTCTCGCCGGGTCTGATGGCCGTGGGCGAGGCGGGCTGTGCCTCGGTGCACGGTGCGAACCGTCTTGGGTCGAATTCCTTGATCGATCTGGTGGTGTTCGGGCGCGCGGCGGCGATCCGCGCCAGAGAAGTGATTGACCCCGCAGCCGCCGTGCCGACGCCGAACAAGCGGTCCGTCGAGGCGGCGTTCAGCCGGTTTGACGGTTTGCGCTATGCAAACGGGCATGTGCCGACCGCCGAGTTGCGGCTGGAAATGCAGAAAACCATGCAGGCGGACGCCGCCGTTTTCCGCACCGACAAGACGCTGGCCGAGGGCGAAGAGAAGATGAAAGGCGTGGCGGGTAAGCTGTCGGATGTGAAAGTGACCGACACGTCGCTGGTCTGGAATTCGGATCTGATGGAGACGCTTGAGCTGACCAACCTGATGCCCAACGCGGTGGCCACGATCACTGCCGCCGCAGCGCGCAAGGAAAGCCGTGGCGCGCACGCGCATGAGGATTATCCCGACCGCGACGACGAGAACTGGCGCAAACACAGCCTTGTCTGGTTCAAGGGCAACGAAGCCAGCCTTGGCTTCCGCGGTGTGCACACGCAGCCCTTGACCAGTCACAACGAAGGCGGGATCGACCTCAAGAAAATCGCACCGAAAGCGCGGGTTTACTGAACATGGGGACGGTAGCGCAGACCGGTCTTGACTGGCCGCAGCCGGAGATTACTCCGGCCTGCGCCTTTCAGGTGTTCGGCATGCGCCGGTCCGGCAACCATGCGATCATCGACTGGCTGATGCGCAATGCACCCGACGGGGCGACAGGCGGTGTGTTTTATAACAATTGTCGCCACGGGAAGGATCCATTGTCGGCGTATGCATCGCTGGATATCTACGATGGGCAGCGCAATATGCTGCCGCACGGGGATATTCCGGATGCGCGCCGCGTGGCCGGTGCGGGCAGCGCGCCGATGATCGTGGTATCCTACGAGGACAGGATGCCCGCACCCGAGGGGCGTCCACAGCGGGCGAGTCAGAACTTTACCGATGCGTCCTTCACCCGCAAGATCGTGATTTATCGCAGCTTTCTGAACTGGACAGCATCGTTGCTGGCGAAGATCAAGCGCAACGACGGGTATGGCGCGACGGACCGGTTGCGGATCATGACGCTGGCCTTTGCGACTTATATTCAGGGGTTGGACAGGATTTCGGATGCGAAAGACATCGTGGCGATCTGCTATGACGACTGGATGGTTTCGGAAAGATACCGCGCCGGTCGTCTTGAGGTACTTGGCCTTGCCGCGCACGATCTGGGACTGGGCAAGGTGCAGCGGTACGGCGGCGGCTCGTCCTTCCAGGCCAAGGCCAGGGATGCGCAGGAATTGCAAAGCACGACACGCGATGCGGATATGGCCGATGACCCGGAATACCTGCTGCTGCTCTGGACGGCGGCGCATGACTTGCGGTTCATGGAGCGGCTGATCGTGCATTTCGAAGAAGACGCGGAACGGCTGGCGACGCTTGCCGAAAGTTCACGGGTGAACATCACCCTGCCAATGCGAAAGGTTGCAGCATGATCCGATGCGTTCTTGTAATGGCGCTGCTGGCGCTGACCGCCTGCGCCGAGGTGCAGACCGCCGCCGACCAGACCGGCCGCCGCGCGGCGCAGTCGGCAGTGACCGAAGTGATCGCGATCAACTTCCCCCAGGTGCCGAAGCCGCTGATCGAGGCGTTCACGGGCTGTGTCATCGATAACGCAGCCGCCGTGGAAGTCCGCGAACTGGCGAAAGCGTCGGTGATCGGGGTCGACCAAACCACAATCGACGTCGTGCGCAGCATTCTGGAGCGGCCCGCGACACAGACATGCCTGCGGACGAACGCGCCGCTGACGATTTAACGGATACAGGCGCCCGACGGGCGCAGGAAGACGCAGAAAAGGAACAGCATCATGGTACAACTGACGCTCCCCAAAAACTCCCGCATGACCAGCGGCAAGACGTGGCCCAAGCCCGACGGCGCGACGAACCTCAAGGAGTTCCACATCTATCGCTGGAATCCCGACGACGGCAAGAACCCTGCGGTCGATACCTATTTCGTCGATATGGACGATTGTGGCCCGATGATTCTGGATGCGCTTATCAAGATCAAGAATGAGATCGACCCGACGCTGACCTTCCGCCGCTCCTGCCGGGAAGGTATCTGTGGATCTTGTGCGATGAACATCGACGGGATCAACACGCTGGCCTGCACCTACGGCATGGCCGAGGTGAAAGGCGTGGTAAAGATCTATCCGCTGCCGCACATGCCCGTGGTCAAGGACCTGATCCCGGACCTGACACATTTCTACGCGCAGCACGCCTCCATCAAGCCGTGGCTGGAAACGGAGACACCGGCCCCCGCGAAGGAATGGAAGCAGAGCATCGAGGACCGCGCCAAGCTGGACGGTCTGTACGAGTGCATCATGTGTGCCTGCTGTTCGACGTCCTGCCCCAGCTACTGGTGGAACGGCGACCGCTACCTTGGGCCAGCCGCCTTGTTGCATGCGTACCGCTGGATCATCGACAGCCGTGACGAGGGCACCGGCGAGCGTCTGGACGAGCTGGAAGACCCGTTCAAACTGTACCGCTGCCACACGATCATGAACTGCGCCAAGACCTGCCCCAAAGGGTTGAACCCGGCGTTGGCGATCAGCCAGATCAAGAAGTTGATGGTCGAACGTACCGTTTGAGTTCGGCTGTCGGATGGATACGGGAAAAGCGGCGGTCCAGATTGCCGTATCTCTCTGTGGCCCTGCGTAGGGTGTGTGTTGTGGGTGTAGGCTGATGTTGTTGATCCTGCTTCCCATCGCTTTCGCGCTCGTCGTGTATTTTGCTTGGCGTAACAGGGGCGTGCGCGGATGCCGGTGGCGTGAAGATCGCAGCGGCGACAAGGGTACGTTGCGAATGTACAGGTGCACTGCCTGCGGGGCGGAGGCGTTTACCGCGACGAAAGGACCGCCGGAAACCTGCAAGAGAGGGCTTGGCGGTCCACAACTTTGATCGGTCAGGCCGAAGGGGTCGGTAATGGCTTGCGATCGGGCTTGCGTCGGACGACGCGGCCCGGTCTTATCCGAGATATATGACCATGAACTATCAGACAGATGAAATGAGCCAGCCCGCCGATGCGGACGCGCGCCGCGCCGTCCCTCCCGTGATCTGTTATCCGGTCGAGACGTTGCCGCAGCCCGACATGGCGATGCTGGACGCGGCGCGCGAAATGCTTGTGAAAACAGGAGACGTGATCGTGCCCGCGCGCGATGCCTCGACGTTCGAGGTGCCCGCCGGGCATTTCTTTCGCATCACGTCCATCGAGGGTGCGCAGGTGGGGGATCTGAACCTGTGGCACGCGCATGATCTGTCGGAGCGGTTCTATTCAGGCAAGACGCGGGCGCTGCACGGGACACACATCACACGCGGCGCCCGGATGTGGAGCGCGTTTCCGCATCTGCGCCCGATGGCGACGCTGACCCATGACAGTCTGGCGTGGTACGGCAAGGATGCGTTTGGCGGGGCGGTGCATGATGTGATCGGCACCCGATGCGATCCCTACACGCACAATCTGCTGTCGGGCGGGCAGTACCATCATTGTTGTCATTCCAATCTGACCCGCGCGCTGGCCGCGCATCTGGGTGTCGATGTCGCAGAGGCGGAGCCGCATGTGCACGATGTTCTGAACGTCTTCATGTGCACGGGGTTTACGCGCGATACGGGGCAATATTTCATGAAGGCGAGCCCGGTCCGTCCGGGCGACACGCTTGAATTCTTTGCCGAGATTGATTTGCTCGGTGCGCTGAGTGCGTGTCCGGGCGGCGATTGCAGCACGATTCATTCAAGTGATCGGGCGCAATGCCATCCCCTGCAAGTGGAGATTTTCGCGCCCCGAAGCGACGCCTTGTCCGGATGGCGCAGCCCACGGTCGAACGCCTACGACCGCAGCCACGGGGCGTAGTCTCAAGCGTCGGGAAACGCTGCCTCAAGCGCTATTTCGACCATATCTCCGAACGACTGCTCGCGGTCCTGCGCGGGCACCGCTTCGCCGGTTTGTAGGTGGTCGGACACCGTCAGGATCGCCAGCGCACGGCGTTTATGGCGCGCGGCCAGCGTATAAAGCTCCGCCGCCTCCATCTCCACGCCGAGAATACCGTGACGCGCCATCTGCTCGTCCAGATCGGGCCGCTCGGCGTAGAACACATCCGACGAATAGATACCGCCGACATGGGTTTGCACGGTGCGCGCCTGCGCGGCAGTGACGGCGGCGTTGAGCAAGCTCCAATCCGCGCAAGGCGCGAAATTGATATCACGCAGAATGGCGGAGGAGGGTGAGGTCAGCGTGCTGGCGGTCATTGCGATGATTACATCGCGGATGCCGACATCGGGTTGCATTGCGCCGCAGGACCCAATGCGGATCAGGGTTTGCGCGCCGTAGGTGGTGATCAATTCGTTGGCGTAGATGGACAGCGACGGCATCCCCATACCGGACCCCTGAATCGTGACGCGGTTGCCCTTCCACGTTCCGGTGAACCCCAGCATGCCGCGCACCCGATTGATACACTCAGGACCGTCGAGAAACGTCTCGGCGGCCCATTTGGCGCGTAACGGATCGCCCGGCATCAATACGGTTTCTGCGATCTGGCCAACGTCCGCGCCGATGTGAACGGTCATAGTTCTCTCCTGTTGGGGGTCGGCGCGAGGATGCCGAACCAATACTGCGAGAGCAAGGTCGAACTGGCAGTCTTGTCTCGCGTCCGCAGGCGGGGGAAAACGCAGCGTATTCTGACGTGGGCCGAAGACGCGGGCGCGCGCGAGGGCGGTTTACCGATCACGATTGCGAGTGGGTCACGCAGGTTCGGGTCGGCAGGAATTAGCCCGCACATGCGCGTATTTCCGCGCAGTAGGCAATGGCCGCTAAATCTCCATTGCGGAGGGCGGCGTGCCTTTTTCAACTTCGGCGCGAAACCAATTCGGCTGCCGGCCTTTGCCGGTCCAAGTCTGCGTCCGGTCGGCGGGATTTGCATACTTGGGCTTGGATGGCTTCGACGGCTTGCCGGCGGCCTTGCTCTTTTTCGGTTTTACCGGTGTATTATCGTCTAACTCATTGAGAGAAAAGCCAAATTCAGCTGCGGCTTTCTCGGCGGCCTTGCGCGCATCGCGGCGATCGCGAGCCTGCGCCGACGCCAATGCTTTCTTGACGTCCGCCAAAAGCTTTTCCAGCTCTTTCCGGCTCATTGATTTCAGGTCATTTGACATTCGAAAGGGCTCCATAATGATAATGGAGCCTTTACCCTATTCAGAAAAGAATTACAGCCTTAATTCTCCGGCAGCTACTTGACAGCTATTCGGCGGCGACAGGTGCGGGATCCACCAGCGTGACGATATCGCTCATGATCGTATTCAATTCGAAATCTTTGGGGGTGTAGACCCGCGATACGCCCATTGCCAAAAGCCGCTTTTCATCCTCGTCGGGGATGATGCCGCCGACGATGACCGGAATATGGCCCAGCCCTGCATCGCGCATCTGGGTCATCAGATCTTCGACCAGCGGGATATGCGAGCCCGAAAGGATCGAAAGCCCCACAACATGGGCGTCGTCCTCGCGTGCGGCGGTGACGATTTCGGACGGCGTGAGACGGATGCCTTCGTAAGAGATGTCCATGCCGCAGTCGCGGGCGCGCACCGCGATCTGTTCGGCACCGTTGGAATGTCCGTCGAGGCCCGGCTTGCCCACAAGGAATTTGAGGCGGCGCCCCAGGCGGTCGCTTACTGTATCGACGGCGGCGCGCAGATCGTCCAGGCCTTCGGTCTTGTTCGACTGGCCTTTGCCGACGCCGGTGGGGCCGCGGTATTCGCCGTGCACGGCGCGCATCTGTTCGGCCCATTCGCCGGTGGTCACACCCGCCTTGGCCGCGATGATCGAAGCGGGCATGATATTGCGCCCCTCGGCGGCTGCGGCGCGCAAATCGGCAAGGGCGGATTTCACCGCCTGTGTATCGCGCTGGTCGCGCCAGGCGTTCAGGCGGTCGATCTGGTCCGCTTCGGCAGCGGGATCTACGGTCATGATGCCGCCGTCTTCGGACATCAGCGGCGAAGGTTCGCCCTTTTGCCATTTGTTCACACCGACCACGACGGTTTCGCCTGCCTCGATCCGGCCCAACCGTTCGGCGTTGCTGTCGACGAGACGCGATTTCATGTAGTCGATGGCGTCAATCGCGCCGCCCATGCCGTCGAGATGTGCAAGCTGGGCGCGCGCGCCATCCTTGAGCGCCTCGACCTTGGCATCGACCGCCGGGTTGCCGTCGAACAGGTCGTCGAATTCCAGCAGATCGGTCTCGTAGGCCATGATCTGCTGCATTCGCATCGACCATTGCTGGTCCCACGGGCGCGGCAGGCCCAGTGCCTCGTTCCACGCCGGCAGTTGCACGGCGCGGGCGCGGGCCTTTTTGCTCAGCGTGACGGCGAGCATTTCGATCAGGATGCGGTAGACGTTGTTTTCGGGCTGTTGTTCGGTCAGGCCGAGAGAGTTCACCTGCACGCCGTAGCGGAAGCGGCGGTATTTGGGATCGGTCACGCCATAGCGCGTCTCGCAGATTTCGTCCCACAGATCGACGAAAGCGCGCATCTTGCACATCTCGGTGACGAACCGGATGCCGGCGTTCACGAAGAATGAGATGCGGCCCACAAGGGCAGGGAAGTCTTCCTCGGCCACGCGGGGGCGCAGCTGATCGAGCACGGCGGTGGCGGTGGCAAGCGCAAAGGAAAGCTCCTGCTCGGGTGTCGCACCGGCCTCTTGCAGGTGGTAGGAACACACGTTCATCGGGTTCCATTTCGGCACCGATGTATAACAGTACTCGGCCACGTCCGCGATCATCTTGAGCGAGGGGGCAGGCGGGCAGATATAGGTGCCGCGCGACAGGTATTCCTTGATCAGGTCGTTCTGCACGGTACCTTGCAACTTGGAGACATCGGCGCCCTGTTCCTCGGCCACGGCGATATAGAGCGACAACAGCCACGGCGCGGTCGCGTTGATCGTCATCGACGTGTTCATCTGTTCCAGCGGGATCTGGTCGAAGAGCGTGCGCATGTCACCCAGATGCCCGACTGGCACGCCGACCTTGCCGACTTCGCCACGGCTCAGGACATGATCGCTGTCATAGCCGGTTTGCGTCGGCAGATCGAACGCAACGGAAAGGCCGGTCTGACCCT
Source organism: uncultured Sulfitobacter sp. (assembly GCF_947497275.1). Classification (GTDB taxonomy): domain Bacteria; phylum Pseudomonadota; class Alphaproteobacteria; order Rhodobacterales; family Rhodobacteraceae; genus Sulfitobacter. The sequence goes on along the minus strand of NZ_CANMFS010000003.1, from coordinate 397,416 downwards.
TGGCCAGATTTCCCCGGTAGAGGGCATTCGACGCTTCGGCGGTGGAATGTCCGGCATAGGTGCGGATAAGCCAGGGGCGGTCTTTCTGAGGGGCATCGGTCATCGCGGATCTCTCTGATTGCTTGGCAATAATCTTGCGTTACTGGTTAGGTATAGGAAACTTTCGGCAAGTGTCAATTCGCTGCATCGCGGCATGGGCGGTCAGATGTAATATTTTACCCATGCGGTAGCGAACAATCCTGACAACGGGGCCGCAGCCGCTGGCGAGTTAGTTATTGTCCTTCGGGTCGTGCGCTGCAAGGGTGTAGGCCATGACCCAGACCGTACAGCTTCCTCTCTGGCTTTTTGTCCTGATCGTGCTGTTCGCGGCCGTCACGGCATTAAGCCATTTTCTGCTGCCATCGGTGCGCTGGTTTTTCCGACGTCGGTTCGAACGGGCGGTCACCCGGCTGAACACCCGGCTCAAACGCCCGATCCAGCCGTTCAAGCTGGCCCGACGTCACGACATGATCCAACGATTGATCTATGACCCCGAAGTGTCCCGCGAGATCGCGGTTTACGCGCGCGAAAATCATGTGCCGGAAAACGTGGCGTTTCAGAAGGCACAGGAATACGCCCGCGAAATCGTGCCAAGCTTTTCCGCCTTTGCCTATTTCAGCTTTGCAATGCGGGTTGCCAAACTGCTGGCCAGCAGCGTCTACCGGATCCGCACGGCGGATTCCAACGATGTGATCTTTGCGTCAATCCCCGCCGACGCGACGCCGGTGTTCGTGATGAACCACCGCAGCAACATGGACTATGTGCTGGTGACATATCTCGCGTCGAAGACATCCACGCTGAGCTATGCCGTGGGGGAGTGGGCGCGGGTCTGGCCGCTGTCCTCGCTGATCCGGTTGTGGGGGGCCTATTTCATTCGCCGCCGGTCGCGCGGGGGCCTCTATCGCAAGGTGCTGTCGCGCTATGTCCAGATGGCGACCAACGGCGGCGATACACAGGCGTTCTATCCCGAAGGCGGGCTGAGCCTGACCGGCAAACTGCAACCGCCCAAGGTGGGGCTGCTGAGCTATCTTGTCGACGGTTTTGATCCGAAGGGCGAGCGCGACATCGTTTTTATCCCGGTCGCGATCAATTACGACCGCGTTCTCGAAGACCGTGTACTTATGGCCGCCCATGCGCGCGGTGATCGCCGCTTTGGCGCGCGCATCTCCGTGATCGTGGCCTTTATCCTGCGCAAGTTCTGGGAGCGTCTGCGGGGCCATGACACGCGGTTCGGGACGGCGGCGGTCGCGTTTGGCGATCCGGTCAGCATGCGGGCCTACGGCACGGTTGATGACGTGGAAACACTCTCGAAGGCCCTGATGGAGCGGATCGAAAAGGTGATGCCCGTTCTGGGCGTGCCACTCGTCTCTGCGGTGCTGCTGGCGGATGGGCCGCTGAACGTGATGGAACTGGAGGCGGCTGTGGCCAAGCTGATCGCGCAGATGCCGCGGCAGAATATTACCTTTGACTTTCAGAAGACCGGCGCGGAGGTGTCGCGGGCGTGCCGTCACATGCAGCAACACGGAATGATCGAGAAAGCGGACGGCAAATGGGTCATTTCACGCGGGGAGGAAGGGGCGGCGGAATTCTACGCCAATTCCATTGCGCACTTTCTCCCTGATGGGGCGCAAACCGTGAACCCAGATACCCCGGTGCGCGAGGATCCTGCCGATGCTGCGGGTGCGAGGGATTTTTCTGCAACCGCAGGGTCATAAAGTTACAAAATGAAAGGTCGGGAGGTTGCAATGTTGCGCAGTCCTCCTTTATCTATCCCCTAATCGCTGCGATTCTGCGCTGCGGCACACAAAAATTCCTGTAGGAGGCCGACATGGCACTGGACACGAATATCGCACAGTACGAAGCACCTGAAAAAGATCTCTATGAGGTCGGTGAAATGCCCCCGATGGGCTATGTGCCGAAGCAGATGTACGCCTGGACGATCCGCCGCGAACGCCACGGCGATCCTGACAAGGCCATGTTGCAGGAGGTCGTCGACGTGCCACAGCTCGACAGCCACGACGTTCTGGTGCTCGTGATGGCGGCAGGCGTGAACTACAATGGTGTGTGGGCCGCAATGGGCGTACCGATCTCGCCGTTCGACGGTCACAAGCAGCCCTACCACATCGCGGGCTCGGATGCCTCCGGCATCGTCTGGGCGGTGGGGGACAAGGTGAAACGCTGGAAAGTGGGCGACGAGGTCGTGATCCACTGCAACCAGGACGACGGCGACGACGAAGAGTGCAACGGGGGCGATCCGATGTATTCGCCCAGCCAGCGGATCTGGGGCTATGAAACGCCCGACGGATCGTTTGCGCAGTTCACCAATGTGCAGGCGCAGCAGCTGATGCCCCGCCCCAAGCATCTGACGTGGGAAGAGGCGGCGTGCTATACTCTCACGCTGGCGACGGCGTACCGGATGCTGTTCGGCCACGAGCCGCATGACCTCAAGCCGGGACAGAACGTGCTGGTCTGGGGTGCGTCGGGGGGGCTTGGCTCCTATGCGATCCAGCTGATCAACACCGCAGGCGCGAACGCGATTGGTGTGATCTCGGACGAAAGCAAGCGCGAATTCGTGATGGACCTGGGCGCCAAGGGTGTACTGAACCGCAAGGACTTCAACTGCTGGGGGCAGCTGCCGACCGTGAATACGCCCGAATACGCCACATGGTTTACCGAGGCGCGCAAATTCGGCAAGGCGATCTGGGACGTCACCGGCAAGGGCGTGAACGTCGACATGGTGTTCGAACACCCCGGCGAGGCGACGTTCCCGGTATCGACCTTCGTGGTGAAAAAAGGCGGGATGGTTGTGATCTGCGCCGGTACGTCCGGCTTTAACCTCACGTTCGACGTGCGCTACATGTGGATGCACCAGAAGCGTTTGCAGGGCTCGCACTTTGCCCATCTCAAGCAGGCGTCGGCGGCCAACAAGCTGATGCTGGAGCGGCGGCTGGACCCTTGCATGTCGGAGGTTTTCACTTGGAGCGATCTGCCCGAAGCGCACATGAAGATGCAGCGCAACGAGCACAAGCCCGGCAATATGGCGGTGCTGGTCCAGGCCCCCAAGACCGGACTGCGCACGCTCGAAGACGCGGTGGAAGCCGGTAAATAAGCAGCGCCGAACGGCCCTGAAAGCTCAACGCCCTGCGAATCGCGCAAGCAATTCGCAGGGCGTTTACGTTTCTGAAACCAATTCAATGCGATCAATGTTTTGGTATTGTTCTCACTCGCTATTTCTGGGGAGGAAATATTTGTGAGTGGAAGCAAGCGATTGATACATGCTATGATTGAATTAACTTGCTGTTAACCATTAAAAAGGGAACATTGGGATGCGAAGTGACTGGATTTTAGACGTTCTTGCCGATTTGCGCGCATTCGCCCAAGCCAATGATTTGCCTCGCCTGGCGGAACAGCTTGACGACACCGCCTTGATTGCCACGGCCGAGATCGCGATGAAGAATGAGGGGTCTGCGAAATACGCGGATGGCAAACAAGCTCAAACTGGAACGGGTTCTCAGCACCTTAGAACAGGCCGTTAACCTTGAGGATATGCAGAGCGTCACTCAGACGCTGAAAAAGTTCTATGACGTCGATCACGTCGTGTATCATTGGGTCGACTCCGCAGGCGATCAATACGGGTGCGGCAGCTATTCGGAAGAGTGGCAGAAGCGCTATATTACCGAAAACTACCTGCGTATCGATCCTGTCATCCAGGGATGCTATCAACGCTTTCATCCGGTCGATTGGAAGCAACTCGACTGGCGTAGCCGCGCTGCACGCGAATTTCGCGACGATGCTGTGGCGCACGGCATTGGCAGTCAAGGCTATTCGATCCCGATCCGCGGACCCAACGGGCAATTCGCCCTGTTTACGCTTAATTCCACATGCGATGATGCGACTTGGATCAAATTCACCCAGACTCACCGTCGCGATCTGATCCTGATTGCGCATTACTTTAACGAAAAGGCTCTGGAATTCGAGCCCGACCGGGGCGACAGGCAGCCACAGGCTCTGTCACCGCGCGAAATCGATGCGATGACCCTGCTTGCGATCGGATACAGCCGTGCGCAGGTCGCGAACACCCTTTCCATTTCTGAACACACTTTGCGGGTGTATATCGAAAGCGCGCGTTTCAAACTGGGCGCGCTCAACACGACACACGCGGTGGCGCGCGCCATGAGCCGCGGATTGATCGTGGTATAGGGGCATCGTTGCGGCCCTGAGCGCGTTGCGCTAGAGCGTCCTTAACGCGCGGCAGTGTAATCCTTTGTGCATCTTTCAGATGTTACAGGGGAATCCCGAATGTTGCGTTATCTCTACGCCGATCAACTCGACCAATTTCCGAAACTTGCCGACCAGATGTTTCGCCACCGCGCGGACCAGTTCTACACCCGCCTTGGCTGGGACGTCTCCGTTGACGGGCGGGGCCATGAGCGCGATGAATACGATACGCTCAATCCGCTTTACGTGATATGGGAAACGCCCGAAGGCGGTCATGGCGGCTCCATGCGGTTTCTGCCGACGGTCGGACCGGTGATGGTCAACGATCATTTCGCCGATCTGATCGACGCGCCGGTGCGCAACCCGCTGATCTGGGAATGTACCCGGTTCTGCATGGCGCCGGGGCAGGGGCCGCATGTCGCTGCGGCGCTGATGCTGGGTGGAGGCGAGCTGATGACCGGTTTCGGTGTCGAGCAGTTCGTCGGCGTGTTCGATGCGCGGATGGTCAGGATTTACAAGCGTGTGGGATCCTCTCCGGTGATCCTGGGCAGTGCCGGGACCGGCCGTGACAAGATCAGCGTCGGCCTGTGGCAATTCGGGCGCGAGGCGCAGGCGCGGGTGGCCGCGCGGGCGGGGATCGCGCCGGAAATGTCGCGCCTGTGGTTCGAACGCGCGTTCGGGGCGCAGCCGCAACTGGAATTTGCCCGCTCGGCCTGAACGGCTCTGGCCCCTTCTGCGCCATGCGCCTAGTGTCGCGCCATGACGCAAACCGAACTGACTTATTCCGACGACCAGGCCGCCGCACATGATGCGGTGGCCGCCATGCTGCAATCGGCAGGCATCAATCTGGACGATGCGCTGTTGATGCCTTCCAAGGGCAACACCGATCAGGTGATGGCGGTTACGGGAAAGGCCGGATCGGGCAAGACGCTGCTGCTGGCTGAACTGTACCGCGCGCTGGAGGACGCGGGCGTCGATATCGTGTCGGGCGAATATGAATCGCGCAAGCGCAAGGACAAGCGCAGCCTTGCGATCCTGGCACCGACCAACAAGGCCGCGAGTGTTCTGCGCCTGCGCGGGGTGCCTGCCACCACGATCCACCGGATTCTCTATACGCCGGTGTACGATCCCGAATACGAAAAGATCGCGGAATGGCTGTCCGGCAACGGCGAGCGGCCTGTGATCGAAGGGCTGAGCGATCTTTCACTGGACCGCGCCGCGGCGTTCTATGCCAACAACAAATCCATCCCCGGCGCGCTTGCCGCCGCCGGGCTGCGCGGCAGTGATTTCATCACTGGCTGGAAGCGGCGCGAAGAGCCATTGGACATTGGGTTCGTAGACGAATCCTCGATGCTGGACGACAAGCAGTTCGAGGATCTCAAGGAGATCTTTCCCACGCTTTTGCTGTTCGGCGATCCGGCACAGCTGGCCCCCGTCGGGCAATCCGGCACGATGGTGTTCGAGAAACTGCCCGAAAAACGTGTGATGAACCTTGACCGTATTTTCCGACAGGAGGCCGACAACCCGATCCTCGATCTGGCCCATGCGCTGGCCGATCCTGATCTGCGGTTCGAGGATTTCGAGCGGATGGTCGAGGATGCCTCCAAACGCGATCCGCGTGTTGTCTGGGGACAGCGCGTCGAGGTCGACCTGATGGCGCGCAGCCCCGTGCTGGTCTGGCGCAACGCCACGCGCATCCGTTTGATCAATGCGTTCCGCGCGGTGCACGGCGCGCCCGAGGATGCGTTGCTGGAGGGAGAGCCGCTCATTTGCGACGGGATCGAATTGCCGCTCAAGCACCGCAAGAAGCGGCTTGACCTCGAAGCGCGCGGCCTGATCAAGGGCGCGCAGGTGATCTATCTGGGGGCCGGGCGCAAGCCGGGGTTCAGCCGTCTGCATGTGATGGGGGCGGAGGACCCGCAGGTGTCGGCCGCGAGCATCGTCAAGATCGAGAAACCCGACGAGGAAGAGCCGTTCATCCCCTTCGCGGCGCGCATGGGGGCGACGTTTCTGCACGGTGCCGCAGTGACGATCCACAAGGCGCAGGGCAGCCAGTGGGACACGGTGCAGGTGTTTGCGCCCGATCTGTATGCCGCCGCCCGTATGGGGCGGATGGAAGCAGGCCAACCGCTGTGGAAACGGCTTGCCTATGTTGCGATCACCCGCGCGCAGGAGCGGCTGATCTGGGTGGTGCGCAACCGGCTGTCAAAGCCGACGGCAGGGCTTCAGATCGACGATTTGCGTGCCACGCCCGCAGCGCCGCTGACCTTGAATGCAGCCGAGGAGGAAACGGAATGAAGTCGATCCTGATCACCGGCGCCAGTTCCGGCATCGGCCGCACCACGGCGGAGGCGTTTCTTGAGGCCGGATGGCGCGTGGGGATGGTCGCGCGGCGCGCGGAGCGGCTCGCGGAGGTGGCGGATGATCATCCGAATGCTGTGTCCCTGCCTGCGGATGTGACGGACGGCGATGCGATGGCCGCCGCTTTCGACAGGTTTGGCCAGCTGGATGTCCTGTTCAACAACGCCGGTGTTTTCGGGCCGTCCGTTCCCATTGACGAGGTGCCGCTCGAGGTTTGGGAAGACGTGCTGAGCGTGAACCTGCGCGGCATGTTCATTGCCGCGCGGCTGGCGTTTGGCCGCTTTCGCGCGCAGGGGGGCGGCGGGCGGATCATCAACAATGGGTCGATTTCCGCGCACACACCTCGCGAGAATACGATCTGCTACAGCACGACCAAGCACGCGATTACCGGTCTGACGAAATCGCTCGCGCTCGACGGGCGGCCCTTTGATATCACGGCGGGCCAGATCGACATCGGCAATGCCGAAAGTGAGCTGTTGGTGGGTCTCAAGACCGCGAACCCGGATATGCAGACGATGGATGTGTCGCACGCCGCAGCCGCCGTGCTGCACATGGCGCGCCTGCCTCTGTCGGCCAATATTCCGTTCATGACCGTTATGGCGACGAAGATGCCGTTTCTCGGACGCGGCTAAGCTGTCCTAGCGGCGCAGCAGTCCGAACACAGCCGACGCGCCCCAGCCCGCCGCGATGGCAATCGCGAGCGACAAAAGGCCATAGATCAACGATTGCTCGCGCGAGAGTTTGAACAGCCACCGCTCCAGCCCGACCTTGCGCACATCGATGATGGTCTCGTACTGCGCCACGACCGACCCGCCACGCATCAGGTAGATGCGGGTGTCATAGCCGCCTTCTGTCAGGGCTGCGGGCAGGGTGACGGAGGTGCGAAAAAGCGTCTGTTCCTCGACCGTCACCGCGCCCTCGTTGCGCTGGTACAGGTTGGATTTCTTGCGGATCCGGATCAGCGATTGCGTAAAGGCACCTGCATCGCTGATGCTTTGCGGTGCGCCGACGGACCGGATCGCTTGCGGGATGGTGATCTTGTGGCGCTGGTCCTCGACGGCGGACAGGATGTCGTCCAGCGGGCCGGAGGTGTTGATCGCGTAGAAGGACGGCGCGCGGTCCACCTCGACCGCATCCGTATTCACCCAGATGCCGAACCGCTTTTCCTTGCGGCGCACCAGCACCGGATAGGACGGGCCGGCGACCGTGACAATCACCTCTAGGTCCGATCCGGCGGGAATCGGAGTTTCACGCTTTACCGCGCCAAAGACAAGAATTTCGGAGCCATCGAAGTTTGTCGTAATGGACACGGTGTTGCGGCTGAGCCCCAGAACGACCTCTTCCTTGGCGCCTGCGACGGAGGCAAGCAGCACCCAGCACGATATCATGGCGAAAAACCCGCGCATCAATGGCCCTCCGTCCCGATGGAGTACAACTCGGCCGGTTGCAGCAGCAACTCAAGGGCCAGTTTACCGCAGACGACCAAAACCATGATGGCGAGGAGGATGCGCAGTTGCTCGGCCTTCATCTTGATCCCGATCCGCGTGCCGATCTGTGCCCCCACCACACCGCCGACCAGCAGCAGAACGGCCAGCACGATGTCGACAGTGAAGTTCGTCGTCGCGTGCAGCATCGTCGTGAAGGCGGTGACGAAGATGATCTGGAACAGCGACGTGCCGACGACGACCTTGGTCGGCATGCCGAGCAGATAGATCATCGCGGGGACCATGATGAAACCGCCGCCGACCCCCATGATCGCGGCCAGCACACCGACGGCGACACCGACGATCAGCGGCGGGATGACCGAAATATACAGGCCCGAGACCCGGAACCGCATTTTCAGCGGCAAGCCATGGATCCAATTGTGCTTTTTGCGTTTGGGGGCTTTGCCGCGCTTGGTGTTGCGAATGGCTTTGAGGCTTTCGATGAACATCAGCCCGCCGATGACGCCCAGGAAAACAACGTAGCAGAGCTTGACCAACAGATCGACCTGGCCCTGCGCCTTGAGATAGTTGAACACCATCACACCCAACGCGGCACCGACCAGACCACCGACAAGCAGCACGGTGCCCATCCTCAGATCGACGGTCTTGCGTTTGAAATGGGCGAGCACGCCGGAAAAGGACGACGCGACGATCTGGTTCGCTTCGGTGGCGACGGCCACGGCGGGGGGGATGCCGATGAAAAACAGCAACGGCGTCATCAGAAATCCGCCGCCCACGCCGAACATGCCCGAAAGGATACCCACGATCCCCCCCAGGCCCAGTAGCAGGAAGGCGTTGACCGATACTTCGGCAATGGGAAGGTAGATCTGCATGGCGTTCCCTTAGGCGTACCAGAGCCCTAGATCAACAAGCGATCCGGCCCAAGCTTGCATAGGATATAAACCATCTTCCCTGTCGGTCCTATCGCTCTTTCACATAGGGTTCGCCACCGGCCCGGGGCGGGATCGCCTTGCCCACAAAACCGGCAAGGATGATCACCGTCATGACGTAGGGCAATGCGGCAAGTAGTTGTCCCTGCACCTTCATCCCGATCAGCGATTCGATCACGTCGGGGCGCGTTTCCAGCGCCCCGAAAAGGCCGAACAACAGCGTCGCATAAAGCGCGTGCCACGGCCGCCATTTGGCGAAGATCAGCGCGGCGAGTGCGATGAAACCGCGCCCCGCCGCCATATCCTTGACGAACCCGGCTTGCAGCGCGGTGCTGAGGTAGGCGCCCGCGACACCACACAGCACGCCACAGATCGCCACGGCGGCAAAGCGCAGACCGACGACGGAGACGCCGGCGGTATCGACCGCCGCGGGGTTTTCTCCGACCGCGCGCAGGCGCAGACCGAACCGTGTTCGAAACAGGATCCACCAGGTCAGCGGCACAGCGGCAAACGCCATATAGACCAACACGGAATGCCCCGAGATCAGCTCGTAATAAAGCGGTCCGATGAAGGGTACGTTTTGCAGGGCTTCGGCAAAGGGCAGGGTGACAGGCTCGAACCGGGCATTGCCGATCAGCGAGGGCGTGCGTCCGCCCTGTCGAAACCACGCCTGGGCGATCAATACCGTCATGCCCGCCGCGAGGAAGTTGATCGCAACGCCGGAGATCAATTGATTGCCGCGAAAGGTGATCGAGGCGATGCCGTGGATGGCGCTCAGCGCCAGCGAGGCGGCGATGCCCGCCAGCAGCCCGACCCAGACCGATCCGGTCAATGCCGCGACGGCGGCGGAAAAGAACGCGGCGGCCAGCATCTTGCCTTCGAGGCCGATGTCGAAAATGCCCGCGCGTTCCGAAAACAGGCCAGCCAGACACGCCAGCAGCAGAGGCGTGGCAAGGCGCACCGTCGAATCGAGCAACTGGATCAGGGTAAGATACATGTCCATCTGCTCAGACCTCCTTGCGCTCGGGCTTGGGCGCGCGGCGCAGAGACAGGAAGACCCGCTCAAGCGGCATCCGCACCATGTTGTCGAGCGCGCCGGTGAAGAGGATCACCAGCGCCTGGATCACGACGATCAGATCGCGCGGGATCGTTGTCCAGAGCGCAAGCTCGGCCCCGCCCTGATAGAGAAAGCCAAACAGGATCGCGGCGATGAAGACGCCGAACGGATGCGACCGGCCCATCAGCGCGACGGCGATGCCGATGAACCCGGCACCCTCGACGGAGTTCAGCACCAGCCGCTCCGCTTCTCCCATGACGTTGTTGATCGCCATCATCCCGGCCAGCCCGCCGGAGATCAGCATGGTGATCATGATGATCCGGGTCGGCGGCATTCCGGCGTAGCGCGCCGCCGATTCAGAATGGCCGTAGGAGCGGATTTCATAGCCAAGTCGGGTGCGCCAGATCAGCAACCAGATCAAGACACAGGCCGCAACGGCGACCAGCAGCGAGACGTTTGCGGGGGCCGCCTTGGAGAAACTGATGCCGATCGGGGCGAGCAGATCGTGCAGCGTCGGCAGGTTGACGGCCTCCGGGAAACGGGCGGTGGCCGGGTCCATCGACCCTTGCGGACGAAGCATGTTGACCAGCACGTAGTTAAGCAGGGACGCCGCGATGAAGTTGAACATGATGGTGGTGATGACGATATGGCTGCCGCGCCGGGCCTGAAGCCACCCGGGGATCGCGGCCCACGCCGCGCCGAACAGCCCGGCGGCAACTGTTGCTCCGATCAGCGCCAGCGACCAATGCGGCCATGGGATATAGAGGCAGGCAAGTGCGACGCCCAGACCGCCGAGTGCGGCCTGTCCTTCCCCGCCGATGTTGAACAGGCGCGCGTGAAAGGCGACGGCCACGGCCAGCCCCGTGAACATGAAGTTGGTCGCGTAATAAAGCGTATAGCCCCACCCATAGCTGGACCCCAGCGCACCGTTGACCATCAGCTTGACCGCAGCGACAGGATCTTCACCGATTGCGAGGATCACCAGCGCCGACAGCACCGCCGCGAGCAGAAGCGAGATCAGCGGCACGAGGATCACCTCGGCCCATTTTGGCATCACATCCATCTCAGACCCCTTTTTCCGCTGCGTGCACATGGGCGAGATTGCCCTGCACCTCAGCCACGCTGTGTTCAGCCCCGGTGTCCGTGATGCCGGCCATCAACAGCCCAAGCTCTTTCTCATCCGTTTCCGACGGCAGACGCTCGCCCATGATTTGCCCGTCGAACATCACCGCAATCCGGTCCGACAGCGCCATGATCTCGTCAAGTTCGACCGAGACGAGCAGCACCGCCTTGCCCTTGTCGCGCAGGGCGACGATTTGTTGGTGGATGAATTCGATTGCGCCGATGTCGACGCCGCGCGTCGGCTGGCCGATCAGCAACAGATCGGGGTTCCGCTCGATCTCGCGGGCGAGCACGATTTTCTGCTGGTTGCCGCCCGAGAAATTCTTGGCGGCCAGTTTGGGGTCGGGCGGACGGACGTCGAACCGCGCCATCTTACCTTCCGTGTCCGCGCGGATCGCGGCGTTGTCCATCAGGATACCGGAGCGGTAGGAAGGATCGTTATGATAGCCGAAGGCGACGTTTTCCCAGGCATGGAAATCCATGATCAGGCCCTCGCGCTGGCGATCTTCGGGGACATGCGCGATGCCGCGCGCACGGCGCGACTGGCCGTCGGACTTCGCGCCGCTCAGGTCGATGGATTCGCCGTTCACTGTGATCGTACCGGTCCCGTCGGCGTAGCCGCCCAGCACTTCGAGCAGTTCGGATTGCCCGTTGCCCGCGACACCCGCGATGCCCAGTATTTCCCCCGCGTGCACCTGTAGATCAATGCCGCGCAGCCGCTCGACGCCCTTTTCGTCCTTGACGTGCAGATTCTGGACATCCAGCACGACAGGCCCCGGTTTGGCGGGTGTCTTGTCGACCCGCAAGAGAACCTTGCGCCCCACCATCAGTTCGGCCAGTTCGGCGGGTGATGTCTCGGAGGTTTTGACCGTTGCCGTCATCTCGCCACGCCGCATGACCGAGACGGTATCGGTGATATCCATGATTTCGCGCAGCTTGTGGGTGATCAGGATGATGGTTTTGCCCTCCGCGCGCAACCGGTCGAGAATGCGGAAAAGCTGGTCGGCCTCCGCAGGCGTCAGAACGCCCGTCGGTTCGTCCAGAATGAGAATATCCGCCTGCCGGTAGAGCGCCTTGAGGATCTCGACCCGTTGTTGCATGCCGACGCCGATGTCCTGTACCAGCGCATCGGGCTCGACGTTGAGGCCGTAGTCCTCCGCCAGTTCCACAAGCGTGCGGCGGGCCTTGGCGATGGAAGGTTTGAGCAACCGCCCGTCCTCGGCCCCCAGAATGACATTTTCAAGTACGGTGAAATTCTCGACCAGCTTGAAATGCTGGAAAACCATGCCGATGCCTGCAGCGATTGCAGCCTGGCTGTCGGTGATGTTGGTTTTCTTGCCCGCGACAAAAATTTCGCCCTTATCAGCTTTGTAAAAGCCGTAGAGGATCGACATCAGCGTGGATTTGCCCGCGCCGTTTTCGCCGATGATGCCGTGGATGGTGCCGGGCATGACGCGGATCGAGATATCCTTGTTCGCCTGCACCGGGCCGAAGGCCTTGGAAATGCCTTTGAGTTCGATGGCGGGATCGGAGGTCATGAGGCAGTCCTTGGTGTGGCACGCATTTACAGGGCTGCGGGCCTTGGCGGAGGATCGCTGGAAAAAGGGCCGCGTCGAGTGTCCCGACGCGGCCTGTCTTCTGTCGGATCGGTCAGAAGCTCAGCACAGGGCAGCTGTCGTCGGACATGTAGTCGTGGACTTCAAGTTCGCCGCTGGAGATCTTCGCGGCCGCTTCGTCCACGGTGCTTTGCATCTCTTCGGTGACGAGGTCCGCGTTGTATTCGTCCATTGCGTAGCCGACGCCACCGTTGCCGACGCCCATCACGTTAAAGCCTTTTTCCATGCCGGCACCCTCCTTGAATGCCTGATAAACGGCGTTGTCGACCCGCTTGAGCATGGAGGTCAGGACTTTGCCCGGGTGCAGGTAGTTCTGGTTGGAATCCACGCCGATCGACAGGATATCCTCATCGGCTGCCGTTTGCAGCACGCCGACGCCGGTGCCACCTGCCGCGGCATAGACCACGTCTGAGCCCTGGCTGATCTGAGCCTTCGTCAGCTCGGAGCCTTTCACGGGGTCGTTCCAGGCGGCAGGGGTCGTGCCGGTCATGTTCGCGATCACCTCGATTTCGGGGTTCACCGCCAGCGCGCCCTCGGCATAGCCGCAGGCGAATTTACGGATCAGCGGGATATCCATGCCGCCGATAAAGCTCACCGTGCCGGTCTGGGAAGCCTGTGCCGCCAACATTCCGACGAGGTAGGATCCCTCATGCTCGTTGAACACGACAGAGCGGACGTTCGGCTGATCGACAACCATGTCGATGATGACAAAATCGGTATCCGGATAGTCTGTGGCGACCTGGCCCAATGCGTCGCCGAAAGCAAAGCCGGTCATCACGATGGGATTGGAACCCGCTTCAGCAAAGCGGCGCAGCGCCTGCTCGCGCTGGGCTTCGGATTGAAGCTCGATCTCGCGGAAGGTTTCTCCGGTTTCTTCCGCCCAGCGCTGCGCACCCGCAAAGGCGGCTTCGTTGAAGGATTTGTCGAACTTGCCGCCCAGATCGAAGATCAGCGCAGGTTCCGCCAGTGCGGCACCCGCGCTCAGCGCTGTCGCGGCGGCAGCGCCGAGAAATTTGGTCATCAGGGTCATTGGTTTCTCCCAGGTTATAGAATTGGGGCCGGGGCCATCGCGATGGCCCGTCTGCCCGGTCGCACGTCTGCTTGCGCGACGCTGCACCAAATTTGCGGCGCTAAAGGGCATGGGGTCAACCGGATTCTTGGTTTGCGGCGGGTGCAGGGCGCTATTGCCCTCGCGTCAGCGTCTTCGTCATCAGAACCGCGTCTACGGCCGGGGCCGGTTTGCGGACATAATAGGCGCGCCGCAAACCCGACTGCTCGAATCCCACGCTTTGGTACAGGGCGATGGCCGCGTCATTGTCTGACGCGACTTCGAGAAATGCGGTTTGGGCGGGACCCGAGGAAGCGGAAAGCCAGCGGTCCAGCAGACCGCGGGCAAGGCCGCGGCGCCGATGTGCCGGATGCACCGCGAGCGTGATCAGCTCGGATTCGCCGGCCAGCGTCCGGGTCAGCGCGAAGGCCTCAGGCTCGGTGAACGCGGTGATATGTGGAGAGAGCAGAAGCGCCTCGAACTCCTGCGCCTGCCAGCCGCGATCATGGATGAAGGCGGCGGCGTGGATGCGTGCCATGTCAGCGGGCGTCACACCAGAATCCGGGGCGGCGCATCGCGCGCGGGGGCAGCATCGGCTGGCCGGATGTATAACGGGCTGGGCCGTGTTGTGGTCTGCGCATAGCGTTCCAGGCACAGATGCGCGATGGCGTCGGCGACGAAATGTACGGGTGCGGCACCGAAGGCACCGATCACCGGCGCGTCCGAGGTTGCAAGCACCGATATGGATTGCAGCGATGGAGACTGGTAGGCGGGGGTGTTGAACCCCTGCACGAAAACCATATCGCGGCGTGCATCTACCGCGCACAGACATGGCGCCTGGGTGCCATAGTGCAGCGCGTCGAACGCGCTCACGCCGACCGCCGGTATGGAGAGGCCAAGCGCAAGACCCCGTGCGGCGGAAACGGCGATTCGAATGCCGGTGAAGTTGCCCGGACCAATGCCAACCCCGATCGCATCGAGATCGCTCAGTGCCGTGCCAGACTGGTCCAGCAGATCCTGAACAAGGACCATGAGCCGCTCGGCCTGGCCTTTGGCCATCGGTTCATGCGCGCGCGCGATGATCTTGTCACCTTGCAAGAGTGCCGCCGCGCAATGCGCGGCGGACGTATCGAATCCGAGGATCATACGTCTGTCCCGATCAGGCGACGGGGCGCACTTCGGTCACTTCGGGAATGTAGTGGCGCAGCAGGTTCTCGATGCCCATCTTCAGCGTCAGGGTCGAGGAGGGGCAGCCCGCGCAGGCCCCCTGCATGTGCAGGTAGACGACGCCGCGATCAAAGCCGTGGAACGTGATGTCGCCGCCATCCTGCGCCACTGCGGGACGCACGCGGCTGTCGAGCAGCTCCTTGATCTGGCCGACGATAGCCCCGTCCTCGCCGTCATGCTCCGCATGGCCGGATTTGGGCGTATGATCCGCGCCCATGACGGGCTGCCCGGACTGGAAATGCTCCATGATTGCGCCGAGCAGGCTGGGCTTGAGATGGTCCCAATCCAACTCGTCGTTCTTGGTAATGGTGACGAAATCAGTGCCGAAGAACACGCCGGTCACACCCTCTACGCCGAACAGACGCGTGGCCAACGGTGAGCTTCCGGCGGTGTCTGCCGTCGGGAAGTCCGCCGTGCCCATGTCCAGAACCGTCTGGCCGGGCAGGAACTTGAGGGTGGCGGGATTGGGTGTCGATTCGGTTTGGATAAACATGCGGACGGTCTCCATCTGGGCTGTTCCAGATATGCGGATAAAGGGCCGCGATGTCAAGGTATCTGGAATGATTCTAAAGTGTGATCGGGGTCTCAGGTGATCGCTTCAAGCCGTTCCTTGCTCAGATCGCCGGGCACGATGGTGATCGGGATCGGCAGGGTGCCTGCATTGCGCGTCAGCTGGGTGACAAGCGGGCCGGGCCCCTTGCCATCGACCCCAGCACCAAGGACCAGAACGCCGATCTCGCTGTCTTCGCGGACCTGTGCGACGATCTCGTCCACCGGCTGCCCTTCGCGGATCACCAGCTGGGGATCGACCCCCTGCCGGTCCCGCATCCATTTCGCGAAAACCTCGAAATGCACTTCGATCCGCTCGCGGGCTTCTTCGCGCATGATGTCGCCCACGCCGATCCAGTGGTTGAACTCTTCGGGCGGAATGACGGACAGTACCTTGACCCCGCCGCCGGTTTTCGAGGCGCGCATCGCGGCGAACCGCATGGCGTTCAGACACTCGCGGCTGTCGTCCAGAACCACTAGAAACTTGCGCATTGTACTCTCCCCAAGTCAGCGCGGATCATGGCGCGCGCCCCGCCGCGATGCAATTGGCTTTTGCCCCAAAGCTGCAGGGGCGTCATCGGCGTTCGCTGGCGGCCCAGTCCCAATACATTTCGCGCACACGCTGGGTGACGGGGTTGCCGTTGCCGCCCACCTCGTAGGTCGTTTCGTCGAACGCCCTGATCGGCGTGACTTTCATCATGTTGCCGGACAGGAAAATCTCGTCGGCGGCGTGAAAATCATCGAAGCCGAGCACCCGTTCGTGGACCCTGATGCCATCGTCTCGCATATTTTTCATGTGCCGTGCGCGGGTGATTCCGGCAAGAAACGTGCCATTGGGGATCGGGGTGAAGACCTCGCCGTCCCTGACCATGAACACATTCGCGGTGGCGCTTTCGGCGACGTTTCCCATCGCATCCGCCACAAGCGCGTTGCCGAACCCCTTGGACCGGGCTTCGGCCAACATGCGCGCGTTGTTGGGATAAAGGCAGCCGGCCTTGGCATTGACCACGTTGTCCTCAAGAACAGGCCGCCGAAACCGCGTGCGTGTCAGGCTCGATGCGGCCTCAGGCGAGGCCATCGGGATCTGTTCGAGCGAAATGGCGAAACCGGTTGCGTTAGCGCGCGGCACGACGCCCAGGTCGTCGCCTTCCAACGCCCAGTACATCGGTCGGATGTACACTGCAGCCTCGCGCGGATAGGCGGCAAGCCCTTCGCGCACCGTGGCGACCATGGTTTCGGTGTCGACCGTCGGCGTGATCATCAGCGCCTGTGCCGAACGGTTTATGCGCGCGCAATGCGCCTCCAGATCCGGCGCGAGCCCATCGAAAAGCCGCGCGCCGTCGAACACCGTCGTACCGAGCCACGCACCGTGATCGGCGGCTTTCATCACACTCAGGTCGCCGTCGTGCCAGGTGCCTTCGAAAAAGGTCCGTATATGTGTGCCCGTGGCCATAGAAGTAACTTTCGCTGTGCGGGCGCGGTCAGGGCGCGCTGTGATATATGCCTTCGGGCAGGTTCAATGCCGCCGCCAGATCGCGCAGCTGGTTCGGCGATAGCGTAATACGCAGCACCCGATCCGTCTTTGCATCCCATTGTTCAATGGTGATCTGGCTGTCGAACGCGTTGAGGATCACGTCTTCTTGCAGGGGAGTCTCCCCTTCATCGACCAGCGTGATCACGGTCGCATCGAATTCGTGCTCTATCGTAAACATAGCTGCAAGATGACCTGATCCGCGCGACGACGCAAGGCAACTAACTGCTCCTTGCGGCTTCTCGCACGCTGTGGTGATCGGACTGGCCCCTCCCGTCCATCATGTTAAAATGGACCATCAGATTGTTCGAAAAGGAATCTCTCACATGATGTTGCGTGCTTTTGCCGCTGTTGGTTTCGCGCTGACGCTGGCCGCCTGTGATGTGGTGCCGGTGGGCGGGGCCGCCCCCGGCCCGATTTCCGGCCCCGCCTCGGTTCAGACCCAGCCGGTCGCGTCCTCGGGTCGTCAGAACGCGCGCAATTTCGTTCGCGTCGTGACGCAGCTTGAACCCGTCGCGGAACGCGAGTGTCGCGCGCGTACCCGCAACATGAACTGTGATTTCAACATCGTTGTCGATGATCGTCCGGGCCAGCCGGCCAACGCCTATCAGACGGTCGACCGTCAGGGCCGCCCGATCATCGCGTTCACGCTTGCGCTGATCGACGATGCGCAGAACGAGGACGAGCTCGCCTTTGTCATGGGCCATGAGGCGGCACACCACATCGCGGGCCACATCGGACGCCAACAGCAAAACGCCGTTGCCGGGGCTGTCATCTTCGCGGGCTTGGCAACGCTGAGCGGCGGAGACGCCAGTGCTGTCCGCTCCGCGCAGGAGCTTGGCGCGCAGGTTGGCGCGCGGAGCTATTCCAAGGATTTCGAGCTTGAAGCGGACGCTTTGGGCACCGTGATCACAGCACGGGCGGGATATAATCCGTTGCGCGGCGCGGAATTCTTCGCCCGTATTCCCGATCCGGGCGACAAGTTCCTAGGCACACATCCGCCCAACAGTGCGCGCCTCGATACCGTGCGCAGGACCGCAGCGGGTCTGTAAGGTACGGATGCGCAAGCTGGGTCAGATCATCAGCGACAGAGGCAGCAAATACGCCGTATCGGGCTGCCCCGTGTCGACGCGGTCCGAGGTCGACGCGGCGCTCAAGGCGCTGAAAACCAAGAAGGCCTATGCCAGGGCAACGCACAATATATGGGGTGTGTTGCTCACCCGGCACGGGCCGCTCAAGGCGGATGACGGTGAAAGCGGGGCGGGCATGGTGATCTTGCGGATGCTGGAGCGGGAGGGGCTGGCGGATCATCTTGTCGTGGTGACGCGGTGGTACGGCGGCAAGCATCTGGGAGGTGACAGATTTCGCCATGTGCAGGCCTGCGTGCGGGGGTATCTTGACGCTTTGTCAGATGCTTAGGGCGATGGCCGCGAAGAAGCAGACCGAGGCGACAAGCACGAAGGCGTGCCAGATCGCGTTTTGATAGGCCAGGCTTTCGCGCGAGAACACAATTGTGCCGACCGAATAGACCAGACCGCCGATGACGATCAGCGACAGGGCGGGGCCAGGCAGGGCGTGCCACATCGGCCAGACCAGCAGGACCGACAGCCATCCCATCATGAGATACAGCGCCAGCGATCCCTTCGCATCAGTGCCCCAACCGCGCATCTTGGCCACCGCCCCGATGGCGGCGAGCGTCCACACGACGCTGAGGATGACATAGGCAAAGGCCGATCCGATCATGACGACCAGTGGCGTGTAGGTGCCAGCGATCTTGAAGTAGATCGCGGCATGGTCGATCCGGTTCAGCAATGCCCGCGTCGCGTCGACCGGCGACAGGTGATAGACTGCTGAGGCGGTGAAGGCAGCAACCATCGACATCGCGTAAAGCGTGACCGCGCCGAGCAGGAGGGCGCTGTCCTCTGCCTGAAGAAACAGGAGCGCGCTGGCGGGCAGCGCAAACAGAAGCCCGGCGGAATGGATTACACCGTCGGCCACTGTCTCGGGTTTTGAATGTGGGTAGGCCATTCTAGACGTACCACAGCGCCAAAGTATCGCAATCATGTGTCATCGGATCTGCCTTCGCGTCTGCCTTCGCGCGCCAGATGCCGGCGATACAGCAACGGTGCCAGTGCATGATCGTAGACCTTGCAAGCGAGCCAATGGACGCCGGGCAGGCTGATCACCGTGGCAAGCCACCGCATCTGCGGGATCTCACGCCATAATTGGATAAAGGCCGGAATGCCGCCGTATACCTGCCCGTCCTTGCGCACATGCAGACGCTGTGCCGCTTCGCGTTGGGTCATCCCCCAAGCGGCGAACGTGTCCGCGCTGCCCAGATCGTGATACCCGATCGGCAATTTCTGACGTGCGCTCAACTTGGCGTAATGATCTACCTCGCGGCTGCAAACCGGGCAGGAGGCGTTGTACAGAACTTCGACTTTGTCATCCATCCGACAAAGTTAGGCAGCTTCGGCATCAATGCCAGCCCTATCGCGGCTTATTCCCGTCGATCCACCGCGACATGAGCGCACGGTCGCGGAAACACTCGGGCGGCACCTCGGTGCGTTTGATCCGTGCGATCCGTTCGGCAAAACCGACCTGTTTGGAAGACGGATAGTCGTTGAAAGCACTGGGCGCAGGTTTGTGCGCGTCTATCCATTTCGACAACCGCGCACGGTCCTGCTCGATGCCGTCGGGCAGATCATCGCCCGTTTTCGCCGCAAGCGCGCGGGCATAGTCGATCTGCTTCGCCGTGGCGGGCGTGTGCGCGGGCAACGGCAGATCGGGTTGCTCGACTGCGGCGGCAGGCGTGCTTTGGCTGAAAAAGCCGGGAAAAGAGGGTTGAAACGACATGGCACGTTCCTCGTTCTGATTACCCTCAGTATATAGAACATTAACGGAACATTTTCAAGTGTTCTGTTTTTGTCCGTCAGTGCACGCGCCTGCCACCGCTGTGGATCACAGAAGCCAGGCTGCGTTTTCTGTCGGAAGACGGCGGTGCGCAGGCCCTCAGACCAGACGCCCCCACAGATCGTATTCGCCCGCTTCCTCGACCTCGACGGTGACGATATCCCCGACGGTCAGCGTCTCGAAGCCTTCGTCGATGAACAGGTTTCCATCAATTTCCGGCGCGTCGGCCTTGGTACGGCAGGTGGCCGCATCGGTGTCGATCTCGTCGATGATCACGTCCATGCGTTTGCCGACCTTGGCCTGCAGCTTCGTCTCCGAAATCGCCTGTGCCTTTTCCATGAAGCGGTCCCAGCGATCCTGCTTGATGTCGGGGGCTACATGATCGGGTAGCGCGTTCGACCGCGCACCGGCGACGTTTTCGTACTGAAAGCACCCCACACGGTCGAGCTGCGCCTCGTCCATCCAATCAAGCAGGGTCTGAAATTCCGCCTCTGTCTCACCGGGGTAGCCGACGATGAATGTCGAGCGCAGGGTGATGTCGGGACACACCTCGCGCCATGCGGCGATTTCATCGAGCGTACGGGACGCTGCAGCGGGGCGTGCCATGCGTTTGAGCGTGTCGGGATGTGCGTGCTGGAACGGGATGTCGAGATAAGGCAGCACCAGACCGTCCGCCATCAGCGGTATCAGCTGGCGCACATGAGGGTAGGGGTAGACGTAGTGCAGCCGGACCCAGGCGCCCAAGGATCCAAGATCGCGCGCCAGATCGGTGATATGCGCGCGGTGGCCGCGCGCCTCGGCGTGCTTGATATCGACGCCGTAGGCGGAGGTATCCTGTGAGATCACCAACAGTTCTCTGACGCCGTTCTCGACCAGCTTCTCCGCCTCGCGCAGCACCGCGTGCGCGGGGCGCGATTGGAGGCGCCCGCGCATGTCGGGGATGATGCAGAACCTGCACTTGTGATTACAGCCCTCGGAGATTTTCAGATAGCTGAAATGGCGCGGCGTGAGCGAGACGCCGGAGGCGGGCAGCAGATCGATGAAGGGATCGGGGGAGGGCGGTACGGCGGTATGCACGGCATCGAGCACCTGCTCGTATTGGTGCGGGCCGGTCACTGCGAGGATGCGGGGATGATGCTCGCGGATGTAATCGGGCTCCGCCCCCAGACACCCGGTGACGATCACGCGGCCGTTCTCGGTGAGCGCCTCGCCGATGGCGTCGAGGCTTTCGGCCTTGGCACTGTCGAGAAATCCGCAGGTGTTCACGATCACCGCATCCGCACCGGCGTAATCAGGCGATATCGCATAGCCCTCCGCGCGCAGACGGGTCAGGATCCGTTCGGAATCGACCAGCGCCTTGGGACAGCCGAGGCTGACCATGCCGATTGTCGGCTGGCCGGGACGGTCCGGAGTGGCGATGCGCGCGCGCGGGGCCAGATCGGGGCGAAGGTTCGGAGGATTTGTGCTCATGCCTGCGCTATAGGGCAGGCGCACGGTCTGGGCAATCTCTCACGATGTCTCAGGGCGCGCGGACCGGCAAGCCAGCGCCCAGCCATCCCGGCCCTGCGCCCGATCCCATCATGCCTTCGGGGACGTCCAGAACATTGGTAAAACCGGCCTCTGCCAGCGCCTCCGCCAGCCGGCGCGAGCGGACACCACGCGCGCAGATCAGCGCGACAGGGGCATCGCGGGCGCCGTTTACCTGCGCCAGCAGATCGCGGGCGAACGCAGGATCGCGCATGTCAAGCGGCACGGCGCCGTACGGGATGCCGGTGCGCGCCCATTCGTCGGGCCGCCGGATGTCGGTCAGGGTGATGCTGCCCGCACGGGCGGCGCGGTGTGCTTCGTCCACGCTCAGCGCGCTCTGCGAGGCGGTACTGCCCGACAGATTGAGCCAACAGGCCGCGAAACCGCCACCGGCAGCGAGCACACCCAGCGCCAGGCCGCCCCCCACGATTGCGCGCCGCCGCAAGGGTTCAACCTTCGGGCGCTTGCGAGGACCACTGCGGGATGGTCGCGGTGGAAGCCGGTGTCGGGTCGATGTCGGGCCAGTTGCCTTCGGACAGGTTCAGGTTGCCGGGAATGTCTTCGTGCCAAAATCCCGCGACGTTCTCGGTGATATTGAGGTACAGCTTGCCGTCGACGATGCGCCAAAGCGTCGGGTTGCCGGGGACCTTGCCCCCCTTGGCCACGCCGTAGGCACAATGGCCGTCGTACTGCGGTGCGTACTGCGCGGGGTCTGCGAGAAACCTGTCGCGGTTTTCGTGCGAGGCGAACGCAAAGGTCGCGCCGTTGTGGTCTGCGGTGATCGTCTTGTCTCCGGGGACCGGCGCGGTCTGGGTTTGCCCCACCGGGTTCTGCGGCAGATCGAAGTAGGCGACCACATCATAGCCGGACGCGGCATAGCCGGTCTCGTCAACGTATTGATCACCGGCAAAGGCAGCCCTAGCGAGAGTGAGGGCCGTGATGGCGGCGGCAAGTGAAACGGCAAAGCGTGTCATGATCTGGCTCCTGACGAAGACGCGAAATGCGCCGGTAGCCAGCACGCTAACGCGTCGCTGCCCGTGCCGTATATCGCAACCGCGTGATCTCGCAGGTTTGTGAGGACGCTGCGCCTGTTATTTCAGGATCGGCGGCGCATCGGGGTCGCTGCCAGGCATGCGCGGTGTCTTTTGCAGGGATTCCATCTGTGGCAGGTCAAAGCGCAACCCGACTTTCATCAGCTTGCCGACCGTCGGATCGGTATGGGCGAAAAACCCCACATCCATTGCGCCCGCTTCGATGCCGGAAAACGTCAATGCCTCGGAGGCGGCGCGCACCAACGCATCCTGCGCGCGCGGGATCGCGTCGACGAAGGCCAGTAGATGCCCGCGTCCACCGGTATCATATTCCACCCCCACCAGCCACGCGTTCGCGGCCATGCCGGTCGCGGTCGCCAGCTTTGCGTCGATCGCCTCTATCAGCGATTCCGGCAGGCCCTTGGGGGGCAGCACCCGCTCGATCCGCGCTTCGACCTCGCCTGCCGCGTGCGACAGCGTTTCGCGCAGCCAGGCCACCGCCGTGTCGGGCATCAGGATCGCCGAGGGCGCCACGTCGATGTTGAGCGCGAGGCCCAGCGGTTGCCCGTCGAGCATCGCCGCCACGTTGCGCCCCGACAGCGCCACGTAGGCCGCCGCATCGCCTGCGTATTGGGCGAGGCGCTGTGCGCGATCAAACACCAGTAGATATTGCGCGCCGTCCGTCTCCAGAATTTTCGGATCAATTTGGTCGCCCGCAGGTTCCGCTTCGAGCAGGACGTACAATTCCACATCCGCCATGCGTTCGTAGAACCGCAGGCGGGCTGTATCATCGTTGGGGGCGGCCATCATTGCGGCGTGGGCCGTATCAAGCGGGGTCTCGCTCATTGCATCACCTCTTTTACGGCGGCTTGCAGGCGCGGGATCACCTCTGCCTCGAACCACGGGTTTTTCTTCAACCATCCCGTATTGCGCCATGACGGATGTGGCAAGGCAAAGACACGGTCGGGCAGGCGTTCCCAGTTGCGCACCGCGTCGGTGACTGTCGTGAAGTCGGGCAAGTGGTATTTCATCGCGTGCCCGCCGATCAGCACCGTCAGCGCGATGTCCGGCACGGTTGCCAATGCCGCGCTGCGCCATGTTCGCGCGCAAATGGGTGGCGGTGGCAGATCGCTTCCCTTTGCACTGTAGCCGGGAAAGCAGAAGGCCATCGGGATGATCGCCACTCGCGAACGGTCGTAAAATGCGTCCTCGTCGAGCCCAAGCCACGCCCGCAGGCGCACGCCCGACGCATCCCAGAACGGGGTGTTCGCTTTGTGCACTTTCATGCCCGGTGCCTGGCTGGCAATCAGCAGACGTGCTCCGGGCCGGAACCAGACGACGGGGTTGGGCCGGTGCGCCGTGGCGGTGGCGGCGAAACGCTCGGCGCACAGCGTGCATGAACGCAGGTCGGGACGAATATCGGTCATAGCCAATACGTAAGCGCCGCTTCCGACTTGCCAAGTGGTATTCGGGGACCACTTGCGGATTGGCCTTGCGGGCGCGAGATATTTCAATGATGCTAGAAATATGAAAATAAATCAAACGCCGCACGAACTTGCCGAGGCTGCCGCCAGCTTTGCCGCGCTGGGATCCGAGCAACGGCTTGGTGTTCTGCTCGCGCTTGTGCGGGCGGGACCGGAGGGGATGAGCATAGGTGCGCTGGGCGCGCGCAGCGGCGTCACCGGATCGACATTGACCCACCACATGAAAATCCTCGCCGCCGCCGGGCTGATAACGCAGACGCGACAGGGCCGGAGCACCATCTGCGCCGCCGTCGCCCACGCGCGCGTCGATGGCTTATCGCAGTTTCTGCTGACCCAATGCTGCGCCGATGCGGCAAAGCCTTGTCCCGATCACCCTCACGGAGTTTGTTTATGAGTACCGGCCACGACCATCATCACGTAGATCCCGAGGCGGGCGATGCCCGGGTTGCGGTCGCGGTGGGCATCAACATGTTGCTTACCGTCGCGCAGATCATCGGTGGCGTCGTGTCGGGCAGCCTGTCGCTCATTGCCGATGCGCTGCATAATTTCAGCGATGCGGTATCGCTGATCATCGCCTTTGTCGCCCGCAAGATCGCACGACGACCGGCGGATGCGCGGATGACCTTCGGCTATGGTCGGATCGAAGCGGTGGCGGCACTGATCAACTACACCACTCTGGTCGTGATCGGGCTGTACCTGATCTACGAAGGCGTCGCGCGGATGTTCGAGCCGAGCGCGATCAGCGGCTGGATTGTCGTGATTGTTGCGGGCATCGCTCTGGCCGTCGATCTGGGCACCGCCGCGCTTACCTATACCATGTCGAAATCCAGCATGAATATACGTGCCGCGTTCCTGCACAACCTTGCAGATGCCATGGGATCCGTCGCGGTGATCGTGGCGGGCACGCTCGTCATCCTCTACGGCTGGACGTGGGTCGATCCGGCGGTGACGTTGCTGATCGCGGGATATATCCTGTATCATGCGTTGACCGAAATGCCGGGGGTTATGCGGCTTTTGATGTTGGGCAGCCCGCCCGAGCTGGACACCTCTGCCGTGATCGACGCGATAGAGGACGTGGCCGGGGTCGAAAGCGTGCACCACGTCCATCTGTGGATGATGCAGGAGCACAGCACGGCGCTCGAAGCGCATGTCCGGCTGTCGTCGGACGCCGATGCGGAACAGACCCGCAGAACGATCAAGGAGGTGCTTGCGAACCGGTTCGATGTGCACCACAGCACTCTCGAAACGGAAGAGCACGGCACCTCCTGCGACGATCATGGACAGCGCGTCGGCCATGCGGTCTGAGCCGCGACCCGGAAGTGCGGGTGGCGTTGTACTTTTGTTTCCCAATCGGACATAATGTGGTCAAATTCCCGCGTTAAAGAGGGGATGAGCCTCCGCGAGAGAGGACGTATATCAACACAAGGGCCGAACCGGAGCAGGTACGCGATGTTGGAGTTTCGTAACGTTTCCAAGTCTTTCTGGACGGGTACGCAACACAAGGTCATTCTTGACCAGGTGTCGTTCCGTGTGGAACTTGGCAAATCCATGGGTATTCTGGCACCCAACGGAACCGGCAAGACGACCCTGATCAACATGATGGCGGGACTTGAGAAGCCAGACGAGGGCGAAATCGCGCGTGACTGCAACATCTCGTTCCCGCTGGGTTTCATGGGCGGGGTCGTTTCCAAGGTTTCGGCCATGGAGAATGCCCGCTACATCGCGCGGCTTTACGGCCTCGACCCCGACTATGTAGAGAGTTTCTGCCGTTGGCTGTGTGGGCTGGGCGAATACTTCGATCAGCCGCTCGGTACCTATTCGGCGGGGATGCGGGCGCGGTTCTCCTTTGCGCTGATGCTGGCGCTGGACTTCGATATGTATCTGATTGACGAGGGTATGCCATCCACCACAGATGTCGAATTCAATCGGAAGGCAGGCGAAATCCTGCAGGAACGCCTGCGCACCACGACGATTGTGATCGTGTCGCACCAGGCCCAAACGCTGGAAAAATTCGCTCGATCTGCCGCGGTTCTGATGAACGGGCAACTCAACGTTTTCGACAGCTTGGAAGAAGCGAAACAGCTCTATGACTACCAAACCCAAAGCTAGAAAGTTCCGCATCAAGCGCAGTCCGAGCGCCACGACCGAAGGCCCGTCGGCGGACCGGGCGCACCCACCCGTGCGCGCGGCCGCGGATTCTCCGTCTAACATGCAGCAGGGTGAGGAGAGCCCCGCCGCCAAACGGCCCGATCCGGCGCCGGCAGCGGCGCGCACGGGGGAGGTGGCGTCCGCCGGTGAGGTCAGCGGAGAGCAGGATATCGACGCGATCCGCCGCGAGGGGCTGACGGGACGGCAACTGCGCATGGCGCGACGCGTGGCACAAAAGCACGGGCTTCCCGCCACGTCCGATTTCGATGCGGTCCGGCTGCTGCGTGAAAAGGGCATCGACCCGTTCCAGCGGGCAAACATGCTTGAACTGGTGGTCCCGCAGGCGGGCGGCGAGCAGCGCGACGGCAGCCCCGGCGATGCCCTGGCGCAATTGCCCGCGCAGCACGGCGGCGCGGGATCGGAGGGCCGCGTCCAACTGCCACAGACAATTCCGACCGGCAAGCAATCCCTGCCGTCAACCGAATTGAACCCGATGGAACGTCGGATGCGCGAAATCTCCGACATCCAGCGCGACATTACCCACCGCCGCCGCAAGAAGATGGGTCTTCTCGTGGTCCGGCTTGCGTTCTTCGTGATGATCCCGACGCTGCTTGCGGGGTACTATTTCTACAAGGTAGCGACACCGATGTACGCCACCGACAGCCAGTTTCTCATCATCCAGAGCGAGGGTGGCGGCAGCGCCAGCCCGTTTGGCGGCATGCTGCCCACCCAGTTCGCCAACAGTGCCGACAGCATCGCGACGCAGGCCTATCTGCAATCAAAGGATGCGATGGTGCGGCTGGACGATGACGCCGGGTTCAAGGCGCATTTCACCGATGAAAGCATCGACCCCATTCAGCGCCTGAACGCCGATCCGACCAACGAGGAAGCGTACAAGCTGTACAAGAAAAACATTAAGATCGGCTATGATCCGACCGAAGGCGTGATCCGAATGGAGGTGATCGCCGCCGATCCGGAAGTCGCCACGGTTTTCTCTGAGCGGTTGCTGCAATACGCCGAAGAGCGGGTGAACAGCCTCAGCCAGGCCAAACGCGAAGACGGGATGCGCGATGCACAGTCGGGGTACGAAAAGGCGCTGGAGGCGCGACGGACGGCGCAACAACGTCTGATCGAGTTGCAAGTCGCCAACGGCGTCGACCCCGAAGCGGTGATTGCGGCCATTCGCAGCCAGATCACGAATTACGAAACACTGTTGATCGAAAAGCAGCTGGAACTGGCCGCTTTGCTGGACAACGCCCGCCCGAACCGCGCCAAGGTCGAGGGCGCGCAGGGCGACGTACGCCGGCTTCAAAACCAGCTTGATCAGCTTAACGGTCGCATGAGCAGTGCGACGGAGGGTACCAACTCGCTGGCGAAACAGGCGGTAACACTGCAACTGGCACAGGCGGATCTGGTGAACGCGGATGCCAATCTGCAATTGGCCCAGACCGGGATGGAGCAGGCGCGGGTCGAGGCAGGTCGGCAGGTCCGCTATCTGACGGTCGCCGTGCGTCCGGTCGCCAGCGAAGAGCCCAGTTATCCACGTAAGTTCGAGAACACCATTCTGGCCTTCCTGATTTTCGCGGGCATCTATCTGATGTTCTCGTTGACTGCATCCATCTTGCGCGAGCAGGTAACGTCCTGACACAGCCCTGCGATCAGGACGCGAGAACGCCCCCCCCCAAAAAATGAACCGGCGGGCGTTCGCATAGTTTCAGGGCGCGTTCATTCCGGACCGAGCGCCAGAGCGTCCGTGATCCGCGCACGCTCAGCCCGCGCGCTGCGCACGATCGAGGGTTCGCGCAACGTGTAGGGGCTGTCGAGGCGGAATGCGCGCGAGGCGCTGTCCGCCACGGTCAGACCCGACAGCGCCGATAGCGGAACAGCCGCGACAAGGCTTGCCACAATGGGCACCAACCAGAGCGACACGAGGCCCGCGATCAACCCACTAAGCAGCAGCAGGCCCAGAACCGTTTCGACCCAGTGGAACTTGATCAACGTGAGCCAGCCATGGCTGCGCGCCTCGCGCGATTGGGGTGCCCACGCCTCGGCGTCGCTGGTCAGCGCACGCCAGACGGCCTTGGTCTGCTGGATCATCATGATCGGGGCATAGGCGACCGACAGGGCGACTTCGAACAGGAAGCTGCGCAGAAATGGACCCGCACCGCCGAAAACGCGTGCTGCGCGCGGCGTCGCCGCGATGATACCGGCCCCCGCGATTTTCGGCGTCAGCAAGAGCGCGTACATCACGACAAGAAAAACCGCGCTGTCGATATGGCTCATCGCCGGGGGCCAATCGGGGAACAGGGGGTTTGCTTCATTAAAGTAGCGGATCACATTGGTATCCGTGTCCTTGCCCAGCAGGGCCCAGATCACCAGAAGGAAGAACCACGCCGGCGACAGAAGATAGGCGACCGCCCCGTGGAAAAGGTGGAACCGCGATATCGGATGGAGACCCTTGGTTCCCAGAAGCCGCAGGTGTTGTAGATTGCCGCGGCACCATCGGCGGTCGCGGATCACATAGTCGATCAGGGTTGCGGGCGTTTCCTCGAAGCTGCCCGTCACGCGCGGCAGGAACCGGACGCGCCAACCGGCACGGCGGAGTAACCCTGCTTCCACGAAATCATGGCTGAGGATCAGTTTTTGCCGCCCGCCGCTGCCACGCATATGTGGCAGCATCGCGCTTTCTGCGAATGCGCGGGTGCGGATGATGGCGTTGTGCCCCCAATAATTGCCTTCGGTGCGTGCCCACATGGCGAGGCCTTCTGCCAGCAGCCAGCCGTAGGCAATGTTCGAGAATTGCTGCATGCGGGCGAACAGGGTGCGCGCGCCGATCAGCATCGGAAAGGTCTGGATCAGCCCAGCCTCGGGGTCGAGAGACAGTTCGGATGCAAGACGCTCAATCGCGCGACCGCTCATCAAGCTGTCGGCGTCCAGAACCACCATTCCCTCGAATGCCGCCCCCCAACCACGCGTCCATTGGGCAATGTTACCGACTTTCTTGTCGGTGTTCATCTCGCGCCGCCGGTAATAGACGGAAAATCCGTCAGGCGCTCGCGCAGCAAGCTGGTGGAAAGCGCGCTCTTCAAGCTGCGCGATGCCCTCGTCGCGCGTGTCCGACAGGATGAACAGCGTATAGCGGTGCGGCCCGCGGCGCGCGGCGAGTGCGTGTAACATCGCGGCGGCGTTTCCGAACACGTTCTGCGGCACTTCGTTGTAGACGGGCACCAAAAGCGCCACGTCGATACCCGGTGCGCTGCCCATGGGCCGGGCATCGGCGCGGGCGCGCGCCAGCAGACCCGCGATGGCCACGCCGACCGTGCTGACCGACAGCGTGACCCATATGAACGTCGCCGCGATCAAGCTGAGAAGCAGCCATTCCATGCCGGTCATACCGTCGCGTGCGAGCCAACCGAACAGGCCATACATCAAAAGCGCGGTGCCTGCCAAAGCGGGTGCGAATGTGGCGAAACGCCAACGCCGGGTCCTGGCGGTGCGCCGTGTCACGGGACCGGTGGCGCAGACGCGGTCCAGGGCCTGTGGATCCGCGACGAGCGGTGACGGGGCCGGCATGGCGCTGAAGGGTGCGCGGGTGTTTACGGTGTGGTCCATCTATACAACCAGACTTCGCTAACAGGTGTCTTTTTCAATAGAAGCTGCGCGCGGAATTCGACCGCGCGGGCCTCTTCGGGATAGAAGGTGAACGCAAGCCGAGGGCCATTGGTTTCCGGGTTGCGCTGTAAAACCGGAGGGGTCGTGCGGACTCCGCCTGATTGCAGCGCGATTTCGACCGTCGACAGATCTTCGGGCAGGGCGCTGCCGTTCTCGAAATCTATCACGACGACCTCGCCGCCCTCCATCCGCGCGCCCATCGCGGTCTTGCGCACCCGCAACAGATCGTCGTGCTGCGGGGCGGGATCGCCACCCCATTGTAGGCGGTAGCTGAATTTGTGACTGCCTCCGGCCGGTATCGGGTCGGCGGGACGCCAGTATGCCACGATATTGTCGTAGATTTCCTTGTCCGCCGGAATCTCCACCAAGGTCACGCTGCCGCGGCCCCAATCGCCCATCGGTGTGATCCAGACCGAAGGGCGGGCGTGGTAATGCGCCTCGAGATCGTTGAAATCATCGAATGCGCGTTTGCGTTGCATCAGGCCGAAACCGCGCGGAGCGTGGTCGACGAACGCGCTGATCTGCAGTGCGACGGGATTCGCCAGCGGTCGCCACAGCGCCTCGCCCGCACCGTTGTGGATCAAAAGGCCATCGCTGTCGTGTACGTTGGGCCGGAAATCGGAGAAGCGGTCCCGCATCGTCGCATCGAACAGAAACATCGAGGTCAGCGGCGCGAGCCCGACATTCTCAAGCTCGGTACGGGCGAAGATCTGCGCCTCGACGACCATATCGAGAACCGCGCCATGCGTAATTTCGAACCGGAACGCGCCGGTGCAACCGGGACTGTCAAGAAGGGCATGTACCGTGACCGATTTGTCCGACGGCGCAGGTGTCTCTACCCAAAAGGCGACGAAATCGGGAAATTCCTCGCCCGCCGGGTCCGCCGTGTTCAACGCCAGTCCCCGTGCCGACAGCCCATAGGTTTCGCCGGTCCCTATCCCGCGAAAATAGCTGGCGCCCTGGAACACCGCATATTCGGTGAACTGCCTGTCGTGCCGCAGATCCGCACGCAGGCGCAGACCGGAATACCCCATATGCGCGTTCCGGGGGAGATCGGGAAAGGCATCGGTGCGGTCAAAGACATCCTCGTCAAACAGCAACGGGCGAGCTGCACCGTCGGCGACGATGTTGATCTCGACGGCTCGGGTGAAATACAGTCCCGGCGGGAGCACATCCAGACGCTGCGGCAGACCCGTGCCCTCCCACAGCGCGTTGCGCGGATCGAACCAGATGCTGCGGTAGTCGTCATAGCTGATATCTTGCCAAGCCTGCGGGATCGTGGGGCGGGGCACATAAGCCTTGGCGGCTAGCGCGCGCGCGCGGTCGATCACCGTCTGCGCGTTGAACGGATCCGGCGCACCGGTGCGCAGCGGGGCATCCTGCGCAAGCGCCGTGCCGGGGGCGGCGGCCAGAGCGGCCAGCGCCTTAAGTAGATCACGGCGCAGCATCATGCGGCTTTTCCTTTCCAGGGTTGCGATTTGAACCATCCGGCGCCGTAGGCGACGGCCACGAGAACAAGCGCGCCACCCAGATTGACGAGCACCACGGTCGCGGTCGACCGCCCGGTCAGGTCCATGACGAAACCCATCACCCTTGCGAGAAACATTGAGGCGACGAACACCGCCAGAGACTGTTGGCCGACCTTCAGGATGATTCTGACGACCCGGTCCCAGACGCGCGCTGGCATACTGCCGCCCCGCGCCAGAAGATTGTCCCCCTTGTCGCCCGCGATCACCCAGGCGATATAGCCGAGTGCCAGGAAATGGACGTAGCGCAGCACGCCGAAGTCGGTCTTGTCGATCAGCGGCCGAAGGAATTTGCGCGCTGCGACCACCGGGTTGACGCCGGATGTATCGAAAGCCGAATTTTGCGCGACGAGACGCACCGCCACATCGCTTAGCCCGACAGTGACGATCACCACCAAAGCCGCGATAGCGACAAGAGCGCCGTGCACCGGCGGCTTGGGCAACCAGCCGCGCATGAAGGCGAAACCGGTGAAGAAGATGAGCTGCCAGCCGAAGGGGTTGAAGAACCATTTGCGATCCGACCATGGCTCTGCCGGGAACGCCAGATGCGCCGCACCCGCCAACCACGTTTGTGCCCCCAGCCAGACCGCGATCATGAAGGCAAACACCGCCCAGCGGTTGATGCGTGACAGGGCCATCACGAGCGGCATCATCGCAAGTACCACCATGTACATCGGCAGGATGTCGAAATAATTCGGCACATAGCTCAGCGTCATCAGACCGATCAGGGGCTCTGCCGGAGCTTCGAAGAACGCCCACAGGTTCAGCGACCCGATATAGGTCTTGTCGTAGCCGCCGTAGTGGTCAATTCCCGCCATCAGCGCAGCGATGGCGACGAACAATCCGATATGGGCCCAATAGACCTGCCAGACGCGAAACGCGACGCGCGCGGTGCCCAGCAGCCAGCCGACTTTTGCGAATGCGCTGCCAAAGGCGATTGCTGAAGCCATCCCGGAACAGAACACGAAGATCTCTGTCGCATCGGAAAAACCCCAGCGCGCCGGGATCCACAGTGTCAGGAAATTGCCCGGCGTATGCGCCACGAGGATGATGAACATCGCGATTCCACGGAAAAAGTCGAGCCGCAGATCGCGCACACGCGCACTGGTGTTCGCAGCCGAGGCGCGGGCGGCGAGCGGGAAGGTTTCGGGCGAAGCGAGGGTCATCGGGTGCGGTGGGTCCATTGGGTAAGGCGCAGGTTTGCGGGTGGCACGTCAGTTCGTAGCGGTGCGGGAAGAGAAGTGGCGGGAAAGCAGTCATAGGCAATCCTGCGACTCCGCTTCGTTCGCACTCCGGCGCGTGGTGCGCAAGTGCGCGTTCGCCGTTGCCCGCGCAGGGACGCTACGTTGCATATGCGCGGCGAGGCGTGCCATCGGCTGCACCCGCCAACGAAAGTGGCCCGTTTATCCCCGGCTGCATCCGCGTGATCCAATCGCGGGCTGACGGAAACTGGCACGCAGAGATAACGGCGTTTTTCTGTGTGGATCACGGCATATTGCCTTTGATCCAAGGCTTTAGGCGATCTTTCGGTGTAGGCAGAGCGAAATTTAGCCTCCATTACCCGTTCTCCACATGATTTTGTGCGGGCTTACACGCCAACCTGAACGCATGTAGGGCTTTCATGGGCCGATGTGTCAGAGATTGGCCAGACCCGCCGCAGATTGGCGCCAATCCGCCAATGGGCCTGCCGTGCTGAGCAGCGAATCGCCGGTCGGACGTCGGGTTTGCCGCCGTAGCGGGTCAGAACCGCATTCAAGACCTGCTCATAATTGGGCAGTGCGCAGGTACATCACTGGCGTCGCTGAGACTTTCAACAGGTTTGCCGAAGCCCGGAGCGATCCGTCCGCGATACTGCCTGCGGCCACGTCCTGCGCAATGGCGCACGCGCGGGGCTGCACCGAATAAGGTACCTTCAACGAGGGGGGGCAGATGCAGGTCCGCAGGGGAAGAAAGGCGCGCGGCTCTAAGCGACAGAGGGGTGATTCTGGTCTAGCAGCCCTTCGCCTTGTCGCTGGCGAGGGCGGGGATGCCAGAACGCATCGCGAATGCAGGCGGGGCAGGGGTCAGCGGCGGCGGTCGCGCCGCGCGCTCATCGGTTGGAAGGCGACGCCGACATGGGCCTCGCAATAGGGTTTCCCCTGCTGCACCGGCAGACCGCAGAACCAGAAATCCTCGGTGGCGGGGTCGCCCACGGGCCATTTGCAGGTCCGTTCGGTCAACTCCATCAGGCCCAGCTTCTTGGCCTTCTTTTCGATCTCGTTCACCTTGGCCAGAGCCTCTGGGCTGATCTCGTTCGCCGAAGGCTGCGGCGGCAGGGGCTGTCCTGCGGGAATGATCTGTTTGCGCGCGGGCAGGTTGGTCTGCGGCGCGATCGCGGGTTCGGTCTTGAGTTCGGGTTTTTCCGGCTCGGCCGCCTGCTCCGGCTCTTCCACCACTTCGGCTTTCGCCTCAGGCTTGGACGCAGGCTTGGCTTTCGCCTCAGGCTTGGCCGCAGCACCCGCTGTCGTACGGTTGGAAAGCCCCAGCCGGTGCACCTTGCCGATCACGGCGTTGCGGGTGACACCGCCCAACTCTTTGGCGATCTGGCTTGCGGACTGGCCTTCGCCCCACATTTTTTTCAGAGTTTCGACGCGATCATCGGTCCAGGACATGGAAGCTTCCCTAGCTAAAAAGCGGCCCTTGGACGGACCGCTTTGCAAAATTCAATACCCTATACTAATGGCTCCGCCGCGAGGTGCAAGGGATCACGCGGCGGTAAGAAAGCGTGGTGTGGGGTTTTGAGCCGCATTCAATGCGCCGCCGCCAGTGCGACACCGGGGCCGGCGTTTGGGGGCGGTATCTGGTTTATCGCTTGCATGGCCATCCGTTTGCGGTCATGAATCGCATCATGATCACGTCCATAGCTCTCTTTTCCCGACGACGCCGCAGCTGACCCCTGCCGCAGGACCGCCTTTGGCCGGTTCCGATCATTGGTGCACGGCACCGCTTTTCAAAATCCCTTGACCCCTGCCGCTGCCCATGTCCTTTTGGCGTTTTCCCTGCGGCTCTACCCCATAAGGATGATCCAGATGATCCCTTCCGTTCTGCCCACCTATTCCCGCGCGCCCCTGAATTTCGTCAAGGGCGAAGGCACATGGCTGATAGAAGCGGACGGGCGACGGTTTCTGGATCTGGGCGCTGGCATCGCCGTGAACGCGCTGGGCCATGCCAATCCAGAACTGGTCAAGG
Organism: uncultured Sulfitobacter sp.; assembly: GCF_947497275.1. GTDB lineage: Bacteria > Pseudomonadota > Alphaproteobacteria > Rhodobacterales > Rhodobacteraceae > Sulfitobacter. The sequence goes on along the minus strand of NZ_CANMFS010000003.1, from coordinate 362,745 downwards.
CGCTGACCGATCAGGCGCAGCGGTTGTGGCATACCTCGAACCTTTACCAGATCCCGCAGCAGCAGGCGCTGGCGGACAAGCTGGTGGCACATTCTTTCGCCGATACGGTGTTTTTCACGAACTCCGGCACCGAAAGCTGTGAGTTGGCCGTGAAGATGGCGCGCAAGCATTTCTACGATAAGGGGGAGCCGGATCGGGTTGAGATCATCACTTTCTCGGGGTCCTTCCACGGCCGCTCCGCCGCCGGGATCGCCGCCGCCGGGTCGGAGAAGATGACCAAGGGCTTCGGGCCGCTGCTGCCCGGTTTCGTGCATCTGGAATTCGGCGATCACGACGCGCTGAGAGCCGCGATCACCGACACGACATGTGCCGTGCTCGTCGAACCGGTGCAAGGCGAGGGTGGCATCCGTCCGGTGCCCGATGTCTGCCTCAAGGGGTTGCGCGATCTGTGCGATGAACACGGCATCCTGATGATCCTCGATGAGGTGCAGTGCGGTGTGGGCCGCACCGGAAAGCTGTTTGCCCATGAATGGGCAGGTGTGACGCCCGATATCATGATGGTCGCCAAAGGCATCGGCGGGGGGTTCCCGCTGGGTGGCGTGCTTGCCACGGAAGAGGCCGCATCGGGCATGACGGCGGGCACCCACGGCTCGACCTACGGCGGCAATCCTTTGGGTTGCGCGGTGGGCTGCGCAGTGATGGATATCGTCACCGATCCGGCCTTTCTGGCCGAGGTGAACCGCAAGGCAGGGCTGTTGCGCCAGAAACTCGAAGGGTTGGTGGCGTCGCATCCCGAAGTGTTCGACAGCGTGCGCGGATCGGGTTTGATGCTGGGCCTCAAATGCAAGGGCGAACCGGCTGCGCTGGTCAAGGCGGGGTACGCCGAAGAACTGCTGACGGTGCCTGCGGCGGGCAATGTCGTGCGCCTGCTGCCGCCCCTGACCATCACCGACGCGGAACTGTCCGAGGCCGTGTCCCGTCTCGACCGCGCCGCAGCTACCGTCGCCGCGCACTGATCCATCCCACTTTCGCGGGGGTTCGCGCCTCCGAATGTCTCCATCAGCAAAGACCTATTTATGAAGCATTTTCTCGACATCGACCAGACCGACCCGGCAGAACTGCGTGGCATCATTGACGCTGCCGCACGTATGAAGACCGCCCGCAATGGCCGCCCGCGCGGGGCACCGGACGACGACCAGCCGCTCAAGGATCACATGGTCGCGCTCATCTTTGAAAAGCCGTCCACGCGAACCCGCGTATCGTTCGACGTAGGGGTGCGCCAGATGGGGGGGCAGACGATGGTACTGTCCGGCGCCGACATGCAGCTGGGCCATGGCGAGACGATCGCGGACACCGCGCGCGTCCTGTCGCGCTACGTCGATCTGATCATGATCCGCACGTTCGAAGAGCAAACCCTGCTCGACATGGCCGAATACGCCAGCGTGCCGGTGATCAACGGGCTGACCAACCGCTCGCACCCCTGCCAGATCATGGCCGACGTGATGACATTCGAAGAACACAACGGCCCGATCAAGGGCAAGAAGGTCGTCTGGTCGGGCGATGGCAACAACGTTTTCGCCAGTTTCGCCCATGCGGCGAAACAGTTTGATTTCGACCTCACCTTCACGGGACCGCCGCCGCTGGATCCCGAAGGCGCGCTGGCGGGCCTTTATACGGTCGAGCGTGATCCGCACAAGGCAGTCGCAGGGGCAGATCTGGTGGTCACGGACACATGGGTGTCGATGCACGATCCGCAGTCCGCCCGCGAGCGGCGCCACAACCAGCTGCGCGGATATCAGGTCAACGACGCGCTTATGGCGCGGGCGAAACCGGACGCGCTTTTCATGCACTGCCTGCCCGCGCACCGAGAGGACGAGGCGACAAGCTCGGTCATGGATGGACCGAACTCGGTCATTTTCGATGAGGCCGAGAACCGCTTGCACGCGCAAAAAGCGGTGATGAGGTGGTGCCTCGGGACGTGATGTGCGGCGGGTGACGGTCGGTGATCGTCATCCGCAGCGCAAAGCGGTCCGGTGCGCCTGCCTCCGCGTGTCGCATGACAGCGGGGGCTACTGCGCTCCAATTTCTTGCGGCGGCGCAGAAGGAGGATGAGGTGTCTTTCGCGGCGCCCTGTTCATGTATCCGTCCCGGATGGTCGTGAACGCTGTCTCCAAGATATCTGAAGGGGCGCAGGGTAGCGGAATTTCAAACTTCCGAAGGAACGGGGGGTACGTTTAGGTGCCTCAAACGTCACCCAGTAGCCCCAGACGGCTTGCGTGCAGGGTGGCTTCGGCGCGGTTGCTGATCTCCAGCTCGATGGATGATCATTGCGTCGGTATCGCTTTTGAGCAGGTATCCCTGCGCCCCCGCCGCCAATGCCGAGACAATGGTGCTGTCGGCTGCAAGTGCGGTAGATCACGCAGCGGCAACCGGGTTGCGCCTGTGCCATGTAGCGCAGGAATTCAGTGCCATTGCCATCGGGCAAGAACAGATCGACCCGCGCGAGATCAAACTGCTGCTTCGGGGCGGCGTTGATGGTGGCCTGTATCGCTGATGGTGGCCTGTATGGTGCCTGTCTGGACCAGATTTGCGTCCCAAAAAAGCGTGGAGGCGATACCGGCCAGCCATTCGCGGGTGCGCCGGGAGGACATATTCAACGAGGAGTTCCAACGCATCTAGCTCAGTGCGCAGGGTCCGCCGCCGCGCGCTGAACGCCTTGATCGCGTCATAGCATCCCAACTGGTCAGGCTTTTCCACCAGACCCGTTTCGAGCAGGGTAACACCTGAGAGTGACACGGGCACCGCTCCTTTCGGGATGTCCAGATGGCGTTGCGCCAGTGCGATTGTCAGCGCGATGGTCGACAGGCCGAGATTGACGACTACGAAAGCCAGGATCACGATTGCCGCTGGCAGGCGGAAGGAGAATGGGTATTTCGGCGGCAGTCCGGAATCTATGCTATCCCCCGTAGAGGCGAGGGACCATCTCACCTCAGTGCCCGGCCAAGTGCGTTCGGGCTGGAATTACTCAGAGGCGGCCGAACGGCCTGGGGGCGGGATCAGGTCCCGCGCGGCTTTGCGCGCAGGGTGGGATCGGCAGCGCGGGGATCTTCGGGCCACGGGTGGCGCGGATACCGCCCGCGCATGTCCTTGCGCACATCGGCGTAGGAGCTGTCCCAGAAACCGGGCAGATCGGTCGTGACCTGAACCGGGCGTTGGGCCGGAGACAGCAGCGTGATCTGGATGGGGTGGCCTGCCACTACCGGATGATCCGTCGCTCCGAACATTTCCTGCAGGCGGACTGAAATCTGCGGTGTCTCGCCGTCGTAGTCAATGGCGATGCGCCGGCCCAGCGGCGTCGCAAAATGGGGCGGGGCGACGCGGTCCAGGGTTTGCTGCTGCTCCCAATTGAGCCGCGCGCGCAGGGCGGGCAGCAGATCAAATCGTTTCCAGTCGGCCGTGCTGCGCACACCGCTCAGGTGCGGCAGCAGCCAATCCTCCAGCGTCTCCATCAGATGGGATTCCGAAAAGTCGGGAAAGCCCTCTTGATCCGTCAACAGGGCAGCGCGGCGCATGAAGCGTGCGGCGGCCTTGTCGGGACGCAGGCCCAACTGCATCACCCCTTCGAGCATGGCGCGCGCTATTCGATCGTCCGGCGCGTCGGCCCATATGCGGTCGTCCAGCACCAATGCACCGAACCGTTCCTGCCGGCGCGTCTCGACCCGGCCCGCGCGGCGTGACCATGCGCAGTGATCGTGCCACGCGATCTGATCGGTAAACGTGGCGCGCAAGGCGCCTTCGCTCAGGGCTATCGCCTGTCGGATCCGCGCCTCGCGCGGGTCGCCATCCAGATCGGTGGCCACCAACAAACGTGCACCGGCCAGCGGATCCCCCTCCGGCACGACAGCGCCTTTGCCGCCCGACAGCACAAAGCGCGCGCCGTCGCCCTTGCGGCGCAGACCAATGCGATCGGGATATGCCAGTGCGGCGAGCGTGGCGGTGTCTTGCGCACCCTTGGGCGCAGTGCGCGCACGCAGACGCTTGGCCTCGGTGCGGATGCGCGCGAGGGTGGCGTGATGCACCTCACCGAGTACATTCTCTCCGGCGACCGCGCGCATCCGGTCGACAAGGTCCAGCGGCGCGCCACGCAGGAGATCACGCTCGGCCAGAATCGCGGCCAGCGTGGCGGCGGGTGGACCACCCAGCGTCACCATATGCGCAAGGCGGGGATGCAGCGGCAACTGTGCGAGGGTGCGGCCGTGCGCCGTGATCAGCCCGCGTCTGTCCAGTGCACCGAGCATCTGCAGCAAGGTCTTTGCTTCTTCCAACCGTCCCTCATGCGGCGGGGTGACAAAGCGCAGATCGTCCGCCTGCGCGCCCCACAGGGCCAGTTCCAGCGCAAAGGCACTCAAATCGCCGGTTTCGATCTCGGCAGGCGGGTAGGCGGGCAGCGCGCCATCCTCGCCGCGCGTCCACAGCTTGTAGGCGGTGCCGGCGGTCATCCGGCCCGCACGACCTGCGCGCTGGGTCGCCTCGGCTTGAGTGACGCGCGTCGTGATCAGCCGCGACATTCCCGACGACGGATCAAACTCGGCGCGGCGCGCCCGACCACCGTCGACGACGACGCGGATGCCCTCGATGGTCAGCGATGTCTCGGCGATTGAGGTCGCCAGCACCACCTTGCGTCCCGCGGGCGCGGGGGCGATCGCGGCGCGCTGGGCCTTGAAATCCATCGCTCCGAACAACGGCGCTACTGTGCAATCCTTCGGCATCTGGCGTTCGAGAATGGACTTAACGCGGCGGATCTCTCCTTCGCCCGGTAAAAACACCAGCGCCGAGCCTTCAGATTGCGCCAGGGCGGTCAGCACCAGATCTGCGACCGCCGTCTCGAAGCGGTGCGATCTGTCGACTGGGCGGTCAAGCCAGACCGGCGTCACGGGAAAGCTGCGCCCTTGGGACGTGACGATTGGCGCATCCATAACCGCCGCCACGGGGGCTGCGTCCAGCGTGGCGGACATGGCGACGAGCAGGAGGTCGTCGCGCAGCGCGCCCGCAATCTCCAGACACAGGGCGAGCCCGAGATCGGCGTTGAGAGAGCGTTCATGAAATTCGTCGAAGATCACGGCGCCCACACCGGGCAGATCCGGCGCGTCCTGTATCATACGTGTCAGGATGCCTTCTGTCACCACCTCGATGCGTGTTGATTTTGACACAGAGGATGCGCCGCGCACGCGGTAACCGACGCGCTGGCCCACCGGCTCGCCCAGGGTCTGTGCCATCCGCTCGGCGGCAGCGCGCGCAGCCAGACGGCGCGGCTCGAGCATCAGGATACGGCCCTGCGTCACCCCGGCTTCCAGTATCGCAAGCGGGACGCGCGTCGTCTTGCCCGCGCCCGGCGGCGCTTGGAGAACCACCCGGCCCGCGTCGCACAGCGCCGTCAGCACCTGCGGCATCACCACATCTATCGGAAGGTCGTAAGACATCGCGCCCTTATCGGGTCTGCGCGCGCGTTGGGCAAGGCTGGACATTTCGTGCGCCTTTGCCGAAAACCGTAGCGAACGACGAAGGGGGCGCCGCCGATGGACATCAAAGACACCGCAGAGCGTATACGTGCGGGCGAACGTCGTGCACTGGCCCGCGCGATCACGCTGGTTGAAAGCGGCCGCGCCGATCACCGCGCGCAGGCGACCGAGCTTCTGGCGACGCTGGGCAGCGGGCGCGAGGCGTTGCGCATCGGGCTCTCGGGCACGCCGGGGGTCGGCAAATCCACCTTCATCGAGAGCTTTGGTCTGATGCTGACAGGGCAGGGCAAGCGGGTTGCAGTCCTGGCTGTCGACCCAAGTTCGGCGCGATCGGGGGGATCGATTCTCGGCGACAAGACGCGGATGGACCTGCTCAGCCGTGATCCAAATGCGTTTATCCGCCCCTCTCCCAGCCAGACCCATCTGGGCGGTGTCGCGCGGCGCACGCGCGAAGCGGTCGCCCTGTGCGAGGCGGCGGGATACGACGTGGTGCTGATCGAAACCGTCGGGGTGGGGCAGTCGGAAACCGTTGTCGCTCAGATGTCCGATCTGTTCTTGCTTTTGCTGGCGCCGGCGGGGGGCGACGAGTTGCAGGGCGTCAAGCGCGGCATCATGGAGATGGCGGATCTGATCGTGGTAAACAAGGCCGATGGCGATTTGAAGGCAGCGGCAATGCGCACGCGGGCGGACTACTCCGGCGCTTTGCGGCTGCTGCGCAAACGCCCGCAGGATCCGGAAGGATATCCGCGTGCGATGACCGTTTCGGCGCTCGAAGAACGTGGCCTGCCGGAGGTGTGGGAGGCGTTGCAGACGCTCGCCGACTGGCGCCGCACGCATGGTTTCTGGGAGACGACCCGCGCGGCGCAGGCACGCTATTGGTTCGAGGATGCAGTGAAATCGGCGCTGTTGGCACAGCTTGACCAACCGCAGGCGCGCGAAGCCCTGGCGGCGCTCAGCGATGCGGTCGCTCACGGGACCCGCGAACCTGCGGCGGCCGCCCGCGATTTTGTGCGCGATCTGGGGCAGCTATAGACAACAATGCGGGGCATTCGGGTTGACCCCCGCCGCGATTCCCCCTAAAGCCAGCGAACCAATTTAGGATCGCCGCCCGCGCGATCTGTTCAGCCGTGGTGCCGAACCTTCGTGTGTCGCACCCTACCAAGAGGATAAGCTCATGTCGCGCCGCTGCGAATTGACCGGAAAAGGCCCGATGTCGGGCAACAACGTAAGCCACGCCAAGAACCGCACACGTCGCCGGTTTCTGCCCAACCTGAACGACACCACGTTGCAGTCCGAGGCACTGGGCCGTGGGTTCAAACTGCGCATTTCCGCGTCTGCTCTGCGCAGCGTCGACCACCGCGGCGGTCTGGACAAGTTTCTTGCGAAAGCAAAGGACGACACACTGTCCGAAAACGCGTTGAAGATCAAAAAGGCGATCAAGAAATCCGGTATGGAAGCAGACGTTCTGTCCTGAGCTGACCAGACGGTGAAGATTTGACAGCCCCGACCTGCGATCAGGTCGGGGTTGTTGCGTTTGAACGCGGCCTTTCTGTCGGGTCGCGATCGGGGGGGACGGAATATGGTCCAAAACAGATCGACCGTGATTGCAGTCGCGGCCCTTGTTGGACTTCTGGCTGTGGTCATGGCGGTGGTTTCGGTCAAGCTTTCACCACTCGACAAGTCGGATGCGGCATTTGTGGTGGAACAGGCCTACGTCACTGGCATCGGGTTTGCGGAAGAGGAAGCCGTTACATACCTGTCGCTGACGAACCGGACAGGTCAAGACGACCGTCTGATAGGAGCAAGATCGGCATTGGCGCATGATGCCATGCTGCACCGTCAGGGAGAGGGCGATGCGGGAGCGGCACCGACCACGCAGATCACTGACGGTATCGCACTGCCGGACGGGGCGCAGCATCGCTTTGCTCCCGGCGGAGACCATCTGATGCTTTCCAGGCTGATAGAGCCGCTGGTGCAGGGTGCCATTGTTCCGATTACGCTTGTGTTCGAGCGGGCGGGAGACGTACCGATTTCGGTATTGGTTGATCTCGACCGCTAGGTCGTCAATTCGACTTGAGAATCTTGTCGACCCATGCAGGCACGGTTTGCGTTGCGGGACCCATGATCGACGAAGTGAATTCGGATCCGACGATGGTTGGGGCCATATTGATCTCGACCGTGTCCGCGCCCGCGCGCGTGGCCTCTGCCACAAAACCCGCCGCCGGATAGACGTTGCCGGAGGTGCCGATCGCGGCAAAAAAATCCGCCCGCCCCAGGACGTCGAAGATACGGTCCATCTCATAGGGCATTTCACCGAACCACACGACATCGGGGCGAGCCGTGGGCGCACTGCAAGCGGGGCATTGCTGCCCGACCTGCATGTCGCCCGCGATGGGCCAACGATGATCACAGCCCGCACATAACGCAGAGTTGAGCGCGCCGTGCATGTGGATGAGGTTCCGCGTGCCGCCGCGTTCGTGCAGATCGTCGACGTTTTGGGTAACGACGAGCACTTCGCCCGTGTGTTCCGCTTCGAGCCGCGCCAACGCTTTGTGCGCCGCGTTCGGTTCGGCCCCGGCCACCTGTATGCGCCGGCCGTTGTAGAAATCGACCACAAGCTTGGGGTCTTTGGCAAAACCTTCCGGTGTCGCGACATCCTCGACCCGGTGCTGCGCCCAAAGACCGGTTTCCGCGCGAAACGTCTCGATACCGCTTTCGGCGGAAATGCCTGCGCCGGTGAGGATGACAATGGTGCTCATGGGGGCTGCCTTTGGTTTCGGGTGTCGCAGCGTTTTTGCGGTGCGGCGGTGCGTCCGTCAACCCGCAAGCGCCCGTTGTGCCCTTGTCGCGCGCCCCATGACTTGGCACAATCGCCCCCGATGAGACCCCGCAGGAGTGCCCCATGAGAATCGCCACCGCCGCCTATCCGCTCAATGCGCTCACGTCGTGGGCACAGTACGAGGACAAGATAGCGGCGTGGGTGGGTGATGCTGCAGCCAATGGGGCCGATCTGCTGGTGTTTCCCGAATACGGGGCGATGGAACTGGCAACACTCGCCGGCATGGACGTGGCCGGCGATCTGGAGAAATCGCTGTTTGCGGTCTCCGACCGTATGGCCGATGCGGACACGCTGCACCAACGGCTCGCTGCGGCGCACGATGTACACATCGTTGCAGCCTCGGGTCCGGCGGCGACACAGATGCGGCCCGTGAACAGGGCGCGCCTGATCACGCCCGACGGTCAGATCGGCGTGCAGGACAAACAGATCATGACCCGGTTCGAGCGCGAAATCTGGGGCGTTGTCGGTGGAAACCACCTTCAGGTGTTCGACACGGCGATCGGAAAGATCGGCATACTGATATGTTATGACAGCGAATTTCCGCTTTTGGGGCGGGCGCTGTCGGAGTGTGACGTGATCGCCGTACCCAGTGTGACCGAGGCGTTGGCGGGGTACTGGCGGGTGCGTACGGGCGCGATGGCACGCGCGTTGGAGAACCAGTGCGTCACCGCAATGTCATCGGTGGTGGGCGATGCGCAGTGGTCCGAGGCGCTTGGCACCAGCTTTGGCGCGGGCGGTATCTTTTGCCCGCCCGATACCGGCTTTCCGCCCACCGGCGTCCTGGCCGCCGCCGAGATCTGCGTGCCGGGCTGGACCTACGCGGACGTGGCCCTCGAAACCATCGCGCATGTGCGTGCCGACGGTGTCGTTCTGAACCGCGCGCACTGGGACGAGCAGGCCGGACGCGACGGCGCGGCGTTAAATGTGGCTCTGAAGTGACTCTCCCCTTGAAAATCGTCGCGGATGCGCTCATCTAGGCGCGTGCCCTCACTGAGAGGGCTGTGTTTACAGGAGAAACCATGGCCAAGGAAGATACGCTCGAATTTCCCGGTGTTGTGAAGGAACTTCTGCCTAACGCGACGTTCCGGGTCGAGCTTGAAAACGGCCATGAGATCATCGCGCATACGGCAGGAAAGATGCGCAAGAACCGCATTCGCGTTCTGGCGGGTGACAAGGTGCAGGTCGAGATGACCCCGTATGATCTGACCAAGGGCCGGATCAACTACCGTTTCAAATAACGCTTTGGCGCGCCGCCGCAGGCGGTCGCGAGGAGCTTTGCGATGAAATTCATCCTCGGATCAGGATCGCCGCGCCGTCTTGAACTGCTGGCGCAGATCGGTGTTGTGCCCGATGAAATCCGGCCCCCCGACATCGACGAGACACCGCACAGGGCGGAACTGCCGCGGCCCTACTGCGCGCGCATCTCGCGCGAAAAGGCTGCTGCAGTCGAGGCCACGCAGGGCGACATCGTTCTGTGTGCCGATACCACCGTTGCCGTCGGCCGCCGCATCCTCGGCAAACCCGCCGACCGCGACGAGGCGGCATCATTCCTGCGTCTGATGTCGGGGCGTCGGCACAAGGTCATCACCGCCGTCGCAGTGAAGCGCGGCACCCGGGTTTGGGAGCGCGACGTCATGAGCACGGTGCGGATGAAATCATTGGCTGATGATGAGTTGAACGCCTATCTCGACAGCGGTGACTGGCAAGGCAAGGCAGGCGGCTACGGCATCCAGGGCGCTGCAAGCGCGCTGATCCCTTGGATATCGGGATCGTTCACCGGCATCGTCGGCTTGCCACTGGCCGAAACGGCCAATCTGCTGCGCGCAGCGGGATACCCTCTATACGGAGAGCGCCCATGAAAGGCCGCACAATCATACTCGATACGCTGGGCGATACGGAGGCGGCAGCGTTGGTCGTCGACGGACAACTCGAAGACCTTCTGATCGACGTCGACGTCGACGACGCGCCGCGTGTCGGCACCATTTACCGCGCGATTGCGGACCGCCCGGTCAAGGGGCAGGGGGGTATGTTCCTCAAGACCCCGGATGGATCCGCCTTTCTGCGCCAGATCAGGGGTCTGGCCCCCGGACAGCCGATTCTCGTGCAGGTCACCGGATACGCCGAAGAGGGCAAGGCGATCCCGGTGACGGCGAAATTGCTGTTCAAGAGCCGCTACGCGATTGTCACGCCGGATGCGCCCGGTCTCAATGTTTCGCGCAGCATCCGCGACGAGCCCGAGCGTGACCGCCTGCTGGAAATCGCGCACGACGCGATGGCGGGCGCCGCGCACGGGCTGATCCTGCGCTCGTCATGCGCGGGGGTCGAGGCGGAGCCGGTTGCCGAGGATATCGAAGCCATGCTGTCACTGGCCGATACTGTGATGTCCGACGACAGCACAGAGATGGAGACCCTGTCGGAAGGGGACGGACCGCATGTGCTGGCGTGGCGCGAATGGGCGGAGAAGGCCGGGGTCGTCACGGATCCGGGTGGTTTCGAGACGTACGGGGTATTGGATGCACTCGACGCGCTGGCGCAGGAACATGTCTCCCTGCCCGGCGGTGCGTCAATGTACGTGGAGCCGACGCGCGCGCTGGTCGCCGTGGATGTGAACACCGGCAACGACGCCTCCCTCGCGGCCGGGATCAAGGCGAATATGGCCTGCGCGCGCGCTTTGCCCCGCGTGTTGCGTCTCAAGGGGCTGGGCGGGCAAATCACGCTCGATCTCGCACCGATGCCGAAAAAGGACCGTCGGCCGTTTGAAACAGCCCTGCGCGCGGCATTCAGAAACGATGACGTGGAAACCGCGTTGGTCGGTTGGACGCCGCTGGGCCACTACGAATTGCAGCGCAAACGCATGCGCGCACCATTGGCGGCTATCTTGTCATGAGCTGCCCGATCTGCGATCGTAAAACCGCGCCGGACTACCGCCCGTTCTGCTCGCGTCGCTGTGCCGACGTCGACCTGGCGAAGTGGCTCAATGGCGCGTACGCGGTACCGTCTAACGATCCCGAAGACGTTGAAAAGGTGATCGATGCACTGGACACGCGCAAAGACGAAGATAAACACTGAGCGTTTCCTGGAACGCGGCGTCGTTTCCCGCCAAAAAGAGGCTGGACACCCTCGCCGGTTCCCCCTAGAACGCGCTCACCCGACCAGTTCACTGGTCCCGATGCCCGGGTAGCTCAGGGGTAGAGCAGTGGATTGAAAATCCTCGTGTCGGTGGTTCGATTCCGCCCCCGGGCACCATGTTTATCAAATTAAAGCAGGTGGTTGGCGAAAATCGCTACAGGTGAGTTAGCCTTAATATCCGTTGGGTGTCATTTGGGTACCGTTTTTCCAACTGAAAATCCTTGAAGGAATGCACCTACCCATTTGATAACTTCTCCACATCATTAATTCGTACGGCACAAACCGGCTTTGCAGTCATTAGTCCCCGATGAATCGACGTCATCAACCCGTCGAAAATCCAAGGCTCTTGATTTGAACGGCAAACATACGCAACATGGAACCGCTTTCGTTTCGTTAACTCAGTCGATTTGTACCGACGAAATATAGCATTGCAGGGGGCGGATGTGATGTCGAGACCACCAAAAAAGATCGCTATTCTTGGAGGTGGTGTCGGAGCGGTGACCGCTGCCTTCGCGCTGACTTCGGCAAAAGGATGGGAACAGGAGTACGACGTCACGGTCTACCAGATAGGGTGGCGTCTGGGCGGCAAGGGGGCAAGCGGAAGGCGGGCGTCGGCGCATCAACGGATCGAAGAGCACGGGTTGCATGTCTGGTCCGGTTTCTACGACAACGCGATCAAGCAGATGAAGGAATGTCTGGATGAGCTGAACAGTTCCGGGATCGGCGGCGTCTATGGATCATTCGGGGAATCGTTCACCGCACACAACAATATTGCGCTCGGAGATTATTCTGATCACGCCTGGACGATGTTGCCTCTGAGACCTGAGAACAACGATGCCATCCCCGGCTCGGGCGGTGTCACGCTTACGCCTTGGCAGTATTTCACGGAGCTTGCAGGCTATTTGCGTGCCGTGCTCGACAAGGTTGGTGGAAAGTTAAAGCACGCCCCACACCCCGCCGTGACCCTTCCCGCGCATGTGCAGGAGCATCTGGCGCGTCGGCGTGGCTTCGCCGTGGATACCGAAAGCGGCACGGCAGTGCATTGGCTGGATGATCTGGCGCAGTCTTTGCCCAAGGATCCAAACTCACATGTCCCCGCAGATACCGAAGCGCTCGAACACATTACCCGCGCCGCACATCGCGCCGTCAAGCGCAATGGTATCGCGATCGAAGCAAAGAGCCATGGCGATGAGACGTCCCGTCTTCTCTATGAGGTGCTTGATCTGGGGGGAGCTGCGCTCAGGGGGATGGTTGCCGACGGTGTCTATCTGCACGGCTTCGATGTCATCGACGATGTCGAGATTTCCGCCTGGCTCGAACGACACGGTTCCAAGCGAGAAACCATCGACGGTCCGCTGGTGCGGGCGGTTTATGACTATGCCTTCGGGTTCAGGCAGGGAATGACCGACCATGCGCACCGGGCCATCGGGGCCGGTGTTTTCCTGAACGGCAGCCTGCGTCTGTTTTTCACCTACAAAGGTTCGATCTTTTTCAAGATGAACGCGGGGATGGGAGATACGATTTTCACACCTTACTACAAGGTGCTGGCGGCGCGGGGCGTGAAGTTCGAGTTCTTTCACAAGGTACGCGATCTCAAGCTCGATTTGGAAGGGGTGCATATTGAGACGATCGAGATCGACCGGCAGGCAACTGTCCTGACGCCTCCCTATAACCCTTTCGTGAACGTCAAGGGCCTTGATTGCTGGCCTTCCGAGCCGGATTTCGATCAGTTGAAGGAGGGCAAAGACCTCGCGGCGCGCAAGATTGATCTGGAAAGTTCCTGGAGCGATTGGCAACCCGTCCAGCAGATAAGCCTCGAACGAGGCAAGGATTTTGATGAGGTCGTGTTGGGCATATCGCTGGGCGCGCTGCCCTATATCGCCGGGGATCTGATCGACGCGGACCCGGCCTGGCGCGAGATGATCGAGCGGGTAAAGACGACCGCAACCCAGGCGATGCAACTCTGGCTCAAACCGGACACGGCCAAACTGGGCTGGCCGCATGGAGACACGATATTGACCGCCTACGCCGACGACATGAACACCTGGGCTGACATGACCCATCTGGCGGGCGTCGAGGACTGGCCGGAGGGGCAGGCACCCGGCAGCATCGCCTACTTCTGCGGCCCGTTACCGGATCCGGCGGACATACCGCTATTCTCCGATACCGGCTTTCCGGAGCGCGCCCGCGCGCAGGTTCGGTCGAACAGCCGCAAGTGGATGGACATGCACGGCGCGCAGCTTTGGCCTACCGCGTTTGGCGACGACGGTAAGTTCGACACCAAGGCACTGGTCGAAATGGAGTACGGGCCGTCAGACGATCCTTGGGATATGCAGTATTTTCGGGCGAACTTCGAGCCGGCGGAACGCTATGTCCTGTCGGCGCCGGGGTCGACCACCGCAAGGTTGCGGTCGGACCGGTCCGGCTTTGCCAATCTCTGGCTGGCGGGCGACTGGACCTATACCGGCATCAATGCAGGATGCGTCGAGGCCGCCACAATGTCCGGATTGCGGGCGGCGGCGGGTCTGCGCAAGGAACGGCCGTCGATCGTGGGCGAAGAGGTCAATCCCGTGCCCGGCGGATCGGGTCACCGTCCGGAGAAAGAGGTGCCGATGGCGCCCGTTCTCAAAACCATCCGCGCGCAGAATTCGGCCTGGCCATGGAGCTCGGTCTACGGGATGGCACAAACCACCGGGGCATCAGTGGTGGTGCCCTTCGCGCGCGAAATCGTGCAGAAGCTTTTACCCAAGGGGTTGGTGCTGGGCGAACAAACCATCACGGAAACCGGCGATCATCCGGTGATATTGCTGTTTGCCCGACAGCGCGACGTGCGCCCGAACCAGCTGCCGTTCGGGATGAATTATTCCGAGTTTATCTGCGCGGTACCCTGGGTGCGCCACGCCGATCCGTCGCTTCAGGACTTGCCGCCGCTGATTGTTCCGACAAAGCTCTATCTCGACAGCCTGCCGCCGATCCTGCTGGGCATCTACGGCTACGGCTTTCCCAAAGAACGCGCGTCAATGCATGTTGACATGGATAACTACATCATACGAGATGCAGAAACGGATGAAGAAATCATTTCGTGCAGTTTCGAGCGCGCGGGCGCGAAGACCCGGGCACACGCCCTGCCGTTTTTCGACAAGGTGCGGGCCGGCTATGAAATGGCGATGGTAACGCGCAACCGGATCGGCCAGTGGCAGTACTCGGTCTATGACTTTTCCCTCGGTCAGGCCGAGCTTGAGCCACTGAACATGCAGATCCGGATCTCCTCGGACGTCTTCGGGCTTCCGAAGGGGATCATCAAGACACCGGACATCCGCACATCCTCGTTGGGTGGCTTTTTCCTGACCAGCGATGCGACGATCAACAATCCGCTGCAATCCCACCAGCTGTTGCGGACGCTCAAGACATGACCGAAATGTGCGCGACCTGTCTGCATTGCGCGGCCCCGCTCGCCAAGGCCGCCAAGTTCTGCAGCGCCTGCGGGGCGCGGGTGGAGGAAAAGCGGTCCATCCATTCGCATTACATGACGGTCCTGTTCTGCGACCTTGCCGGTTCGACAGAGCTTACCCGGCAGCTTGGGGATGAAATGATGTTCGATCTCATCTCGCGCTATCAGGAGATCTGTAACGATGCTGTGACCGATCACGGCGGATACGTCGCCAAATACATGGGCGATGGGATGCTCGCCTATTTCGGTTATCCCGAACCGGTGAAGAACAGCGCGAACGCGGCAGTGAGCGCGGGCTTGCGCATCATCGAGCGCAACCGCGACCTGATCGTTCCGAACGGCGAAATTTCGGCAAGTGCCGGGACCGCGACAGGTTGGATGGTCGTCGGCGACACCAACACAGGTGCCGCAGCCGCGGAGACGATGGCGATCGGCGGAACGGTGAACCTTGCGGCAAGGCTGCAATCGGAGGCCGGCACGGGCCGGATCGCCGTCTCGTCTGAAACCGGGCAAAGGCTCGATCCGACGCAATTTGCGCTCACGCCATTGGGGTCGCGAAATCTGCGCGGTTTTGCCGATCCTGTGCGGGTCTGGCTGGTCGATGCCGCGATCAGCGGAGAGCGTGTCACCGCCTTTGTCGGACGTGACCCGATGCGCAACGCATTGCGCGACGTCTGGACCGAGGTGCAGAAGGGACAGGTCCTGAGCGCCGTGATCGAGGGGCAGGGCGGTTTCGGGAAAACCTCGCTCGCCGAAAGCTTTCTTGAAAGTTCCGTAGGGGAGGGCAACGCGTTTATCATTCGCGCGCAGCGCCATCGCCGCGAGAAGAGCTTTGCTGCTTTCAGGCCCTTCATTCTGTCGCTCGCCGATGCGTCGGTCAACGCACCGCGAGACAGCCAGAAGGCCGCATTGACGGCATGGGCGCCCCCCGACGCGCTGGCAGGTCTCGTGGTTCTGTGCAACCTGAACGACGAACCGGTATCGCCACAGTTGCGCGCCCCGATGATCAAGAACGCGCTCTTGCAGGTCCTGAAGGAGCGTGTGCCGTCCACCCCGGCGACCCTGTTGTTGGATGACGCCCACTGGCTCGACGCGGACAGTCTGCAACTGATCGGCGGCCTGCCGGACGTCCTTCGGGGCAGGAGTCTGCTGATCCTTGCGACGCGGCGCCCGGAGGGGGCTGCGTTCCCGCTGACAGATGCGCGGCTGATCAAGCTTGGGCAGATGGATGTGTCGGAAATGGACGGGGTCATCTCGGCGCTGGACACCGACGGGGTGATCGACCGTGTGACGCGTTCCCAGATCGTCGAAAGGGCCGACGGTGTCCCGCTTTATGTGGAGCATATCACGCGGGCAGTGCTCGAACGGCCAGACAGCCGCCCCGGAGATACAATTCCCACCACGATGATCGAGGCGCTGCTGGAGCGGTTTACCAATCTCGGAGACACTCGGGACCTGGTGGAGGCGGCAGCGGTGCTAGGGTCCGCAGTACGTGTCGACGTGCTTGCGGCGATGCTCAATTCGAGCGAAGCGCAGGTCTACGAACAGATCGGGCGGCTCATCGCGCGGGGTCTGCTCCGTCCGGGCGAGCATGGCGCGGTCAGTTTTGACCATGCGCTGATAAGGGAGGCCGTGATCGACACGTTGATGGCGGCACATATGCACAAACTGCACAAATCCGCCTTGGAAGCCTATGAAACAGTAGCACCCGGCGTATTGTCCGTCTCGCCGATCACCGCTGCCTATCACCTCAAGGGGGCGGGGCGCATCAGCGAGGCAATGCCTAAGCTGATAGAGGCGGCGCAATTGGCGCTGGCCAGAGGGGAGATCGCCGAAGCCGTGCGCCTGTTGGCACGCGCCGAAGAAAATCTCGACCAGGTGCCGACAGCCGATGGATTACGGGACCGGCTTGAAATGATGATGAGGTTCTCGCTGGGGTTGGCGCTGGTGCAGCACCGGGGATTCTCCGACGCCAGCGTCGCCGAGGCCTATGGCCGTGCGCTCGAACTGTGCCTGTCCGGGGACCGCAACGGTGAGACCGAATTCCAGATCGCCTGGGGTATTTGGGCGCATTACATGGTGATCGGCGAAATTGATCGTGCGATCCGTTTGTCGCGCCGCATGGACGAGATCGCGACGGTCGAGCCGTCGCTCGAAGTGCTGGCCGCCGCGGCAAGATCGCTTGTCCTCTGGAACACCGGCGATCTGGCGGCGCAGGAGGCGGCAACCGCAGAGACCCGAAGGCTGTATGTGCCCGAACTCCACCGTTTGCACGCCGTCACCTATTCGATGGACAGCCTCGAGATTTCCCATCTGTTCCGCATTCACACCAGGTATATCGCCGGCGATTTGCCGAATTGGCAAGCGGCGCGTGCCGCCGCGCGGGAGCATGAGGACTTTCTGAATCTGCCTTTCCTGCGCCCGTATATTCGCATCTATGGCGCTGCCCCGCTCACATACGCCCATTCGGACGAAGATTACCGTGCCGTTATCGCAGAGGCGACAGAATATGCCGCCGAGATCGGACAGCCCTTCTGGATCGTTGCCGGACAGATATGGCTGGCACACGAAGCTGTGCGGAACGCCGACCCGGAGAGTGGGACTGCGGCACTAGAAGCTGCAACCGATCAGACACGGGCGATCGGGCTGCATATGGGGCAGGCCTATCACATGGCAACTTTGGCCCGTTGTTTTGCGCAAACCGGACGGCCGCAGGATGCGCAGGACGCGATAAACGAAGCACTTAGCGAGAACCAGGTCGGGCGCGATCTCATTTATGCACCCGAAGTGCTGAGGCTGCAGGCGGAGGTGACGATTTTGACCGATCCCGAAGCGCGGGGGCCAGCCAATGCACTGCTGGATCGTGCACAGGCACGGGCAGAACGCACGGGAAGCCGTGCCTGGGCCGCCTTGATCGCTGCGTCCCGCGCCCGACTGATGAGCGTCGAAACGGGAACGCCGGAAGCTCAGGCATGGCTGGAAAAAACCCTCTGCGCGCTGCACCTGCCCGGATCGGAACTGCACCCCGCCTTTGTTACCGCCAGACGTGCTTTCATCGCGCCGATATAAGGCACCTGCGGTAGCTCAGGCGCGCATTGCTCTATCCGTCGGCGCTTGAAAGGCGGCAGGGTTGGTCCTGCCACAGTGCTGCAACTTCGCATTCGCGCAGGGCCGCCCGCACGTGGAGCCGGTCTTGCCTCCGCATGCATATCACGTACCGGTGTCGGATCACCCGTCCCCGGTGCGTCAGTCCGCATGAGACGGCAGGCGTCGAATTGCAGTTTGCTACGCAGCATCCACCGGCAGCGTTCAAAACAAAGGAATCGTCACTGACATGCACAAATGGCGTGCGCAGCCGTCAAACGCCTCTTCCCTTCAGGGTTTGATCCAAACCTAACCCCTCATTCGCTCAGAAACGTCCGAAATATAACCGGGCGATGTGATTTCATCGCCGCTTGGTTGCCGCAATCATGGTAATTCAGAACCGGATGGCCGAAGGTGGTTTGGTGAAGATTTGAACATCGGGGATGTGTGTGACAGTAGCGATCAGCGCGCGGAAACTGCGCAAGGTCTATCCGGGACAGCCTCCCGTTGTGGCTCTCGAAGAGGCGACAATCGATATTCTGGAGAACGAGTTTTTCACCCTGCTGGGTCCGTCGGGCTGTGGCAAGACCACGCTGTTGCGCCTCATCGCGGGGTTCGAGCATCCGACCGAAGGCACGCTAACAATGCACGGCGAGGATCTGCTGGCCTTGCCGCCGCACAAGCGGCCCGTGAATACTGTGTTCCAGAACTATGCGCTGTTCCCGCATCTCACGGTGGCTCAGAATATCGCCTTCGGGCTTGAGATGCTGGGCAAATCGCGCGCGGAAATCACGCGGACGGTGGATGAGATGATGGAACTGGTAAAGATGACCCAGATGGCGGACCGCCAGACTGGCCAAATCTCAGGCGGCCAGCAACAGCGTGTCGCGCTGGCGCGCGCACTGGCGCCCAAGCCTAAGGTTCTGCTGTTGGACGAGCCGTTGAGCGCGCTGGACTTCAAGCTGCGCAAGGACATGCAGCTTGAACTGAAGCGTTTGCAAACGGAGACGGGCATCACCTTCATCTTCGTGACGCACGATCAGGAAGAGGCGCTGGCAATGTCGGACCGCATCGCGGTGATGAGTGCCGGCACCATTCGTCAGGTCGGCGGGCCGCGCGACATCTATGACCAGCCTGCCGAACGCTTCGTCGCGGACTTCATCGGAGACACCAATTTCCTGCCCGCCGAGATCACCGCCTTTGAGGGCGACAGCATCCAGACGCGGTTGTCGTCGGGCAAGACGGTGAAGGCGCGCGGCCACGCGGACGTCAAACAGAAGGGCAAGGTCACGCTGGCGATCCGGCCCGAGCACGCAAGCCTTGCGTCCGAGGATGAAGGGCTTCTGGCCGGCACACTGGGCGAGATCGTCTATTTCGGGACCGACACGCATTATCACATCGCGCTGGACGACGGCACGGGCTTTGTCGTGCGCCGCCAGAACCAGCCGGAGATCAAGGCGGCCTATGCCTCGGGGCAGCGGATCGGCGTGCGGTTCGGCGATGACGTGGCGCAGGTGTTGAGGGATTGACGGATGGCTGATCTTGCCCAAGCCACGCAACAGCGCGCCGCGCGCACCCGCTGGCTCTTGCTGGCGCCCGCGCTTGTCATCCTGCTGATCGCGGCCAGTGGCCCGTTGCTGATCACGCTCGTCTATTCGTTTCTCACACCCGGCGATTACGGCGGGGTGGAATGGCAGTTTTCGGTCGATGCGTGGTTCAACGTTGTCATGCAGCGCGATATCTTCGACGACACGCTCGGCTTTTCCGACGCGCATCTGAGCATCTTCGCCCGTTCGGTGAAGCTGTCGCTGATGACCACGGTTTTGTGCCTGTTCTTTGGCTTTCCCACCGCCTATTTCATCGCGACGCGGCCCAAAAAACAGCGCGATCTGTGGATGCTGCTGATCATCATCCCGTTCTGGACCAACCTTCTGATCCGGACCTTCGCGGTGGTCGAGTTGGTGCGGAACGAGGGCACGGTCAATACGCTGTTGCTGTGGCTCGGTGTCATCGATGCCCCGATCCAGATGCTGTACACCGAATTCTCGATTCTCGTGGGGATGGTCTATGTCTATCTGCCGCTGATGGTGCTGCCGCTTTACGCGGCGATGGAGCGGCTGGATTTCAGCCTGGTCGAGGCGGCCTATGACCTTTACGCAACGCGGTTTCAGGTCCTGCGCCGGGTGATCGTGCCGCTGGTCAAGCCTGGCGTTGTCGCCGGATCGATCCTTGTGTTCGTGCCGTCGCTGGGCGCCTACGTCACGCCGCGGGTGATGGGTGGCGGCAACCAGTTGATGATCGGGAACCTGATCGAATTGCAGTTCGGGCAGGGGCGTAACTGGCCGTTGGGGGCGGCGCTTTCGATCACGCTTCTGGGAATAGTGATGCTCGCCCTGTTGCTCTACGTGCGCGCCGCCGGCAGCGAGGAGCCGCACCGTGGCTAGATACACAAGGTACGACGTTCACCGCCAAACAGGCTTTACCACCATCGCGTTCAGCTGCTTTGTGCTGCTTTACATGCCGATCATCCTGCTGGTGATCTATTCGTTCAACGCGGGTTCCTCTATAGCGATCTGGGAGGGGTTTTCGTGGCGCTGGTATCAATCCGCCTGGCAGAACGAGCAGGTGCAGGAGGCGACGGTACGCAGCCTGATCATCGCACTCTGGGCCTCCGCGGTCTCGACCTCCGTGGCGGTCATGGCGGCGCTCGCCACAACCCGCACGCGCAAGTTCAGGGGCCAGAGCGTCGTCTTCGCACTGATCAACCAGCCGCTGATGGTGCCCGAAATCGTGACCGCCGTGGCGCTGCTGATCTTTTTCGCGGGGATCAAGGTGGCGACCGGGTATACCGGATTGTTCTACCTGATCCTCGCACATTCGGCGTTCTGCATCCCGTTCGCCTATCTGCCGATCCGAGCACGGTTGCAGGGCATGGATCTGACGCTCGAACAGGCGGCGGCGGATCTATATGCCACGCCATTTCAGGTGTTCCGCCGGATCACCCTGCCACAGCTTTGGCCGGGGATTCTTGCGGGCGCTATGCTGGCCTTCGTGATCAGCCTCGATGACGTGGTAATCACCGAATTTGTCAAATCCGCCGGACAGGATACACTGCCTACCTACATGCTCGGCCAATTGCGACGTGTCGTAACGCCGGAAATCAACGCGATTTCCACCGCGTTGCTTAGCATATCCATCCTCATGGTGATTGCCTTC
The DNA here is from genome assembly GCF_947497275.1 of uncultured Sulfitobacter sp. Lineage (GTDB taxonomy): Bacteria > Pseudomonadota > Alphaproteobacteria > Rhodobacterales > Rhodobacteraceae > Sulfitobacter. The sequence goes on along the minus strand of NZ_CANMFS010000003.1, from coordinate 341,507 downwards.
ACCGTGCTGAGCAAAATGAAAAAATAAATCACCGTCACCAAGGGAGACCAAAATGACCAAGACACTGGCAACAACCGCGATGTTTCTGGCACTCGCCGCTCCGGCCTTCGCCGAAGGAGAGTTGAACCTGTACAACTGGGGCAACTACACCAGCCCCGAGATGATCGAGAAGTTCGAGAAAGAGACCGGCATCAAGGTCACGATCACCGATTACGACAGCAACGATACGGCGCTGGCCAAGATCAAGGCGGGCGGTCACGGCTTCGACATTGTCGTGCCGTCGGGGACCTATGTGCCGATCTTCATCGACGAAGGCCTGCTGATGGAAAGCAAGCCAAACGAGATGGAAAACTTCTCGAACATGGACCCGCAGTGGGTCGATGTCGAATTCGATCCGGGCCGCAATTACACCGTGCCATGGCAGTGGGGAACAGTCGGCGTGACGGTGAACACATCCGTCTACGATGGCGACATCGACACCTCCGCCGTGATCTTCGATCCGCCGGAAGAACTGAAGGGTAAAATCAACGTCACGCCCGAGATGAACGACTTGATGGGCCTCGCGATCCACTACGTCGGCGGAGAGCAATGCACGGCCGACAAGGAAGTCCTCAAGAAGGTGCGCGACATGCTGCAGGCCGCCAAGCCAAGCTGGATTTCGATGGACTATGGCATGATCGAGAAATACGCAGCTGGAGATGTGGCCGCGGGATCAAACTGGAACGGTGCCTCGATGCGCGCGCGCGCCAAGAACGCCGATATTTCCTTCGGCTATCCGCAGGAAGGCTATCCCGTCTGGATGGACAACGCCGCGATCTTGGCCGATGCGACAAACGTGGAAGAGGCGAAAACCTTCCTCAATTTTATCATGGCGCCTGAAAACGCGGCCATGCTGTCGTCGTTTGCGCGCTACGCCAACGGCATCGCTGGGTCCGAAGAATTCATGCCCGAGGACATGAAGACCGCGCCCGAAATCGTCGTGCCCGCCGAGTTGAAAGGCGCGGCCTATGTCGCAAGAACCTGCCCACCGGAAGCGACCAAGCTCTACACTGCGATCTGGACAGAACTCCAGAAGTAACCGTATCCATGGCCCGCTTTCGGCAGGGCCATGGATCCCCTCAGCAATCGGGAGCGTCGGATGACCGCAGATCTGATCGTGCACAATGGTGCGCTGATGACCTTTGATCCCGAGCAACCAACGGCGCAGGCGCTGGCAATTACCGCAGGCCTGATCACGGCAGTCGGTGATAACACGGCGATCCTTGCGCTGTCCGGTCCGGACACCAAGGTATATGATGCGAATGGCGGCACGGTGTTGCCCGGATTGATCGACAGCCACGTGCACCTGTTTACCGGATCGGTGGAGTTGACCCTGCCGAGCCTGTATGGGGTTGAAGGTCTGGAGACGATGGCCGAAGTCATCCTGCCCTATGCAGAAACATACCCGGACAGCGATCTGGTGTTCTGTGTGATGGCAGATTACGGCATTCTGGGCACCGGCGCGACGCCGACAAGGCATGATCTGGACCAGATCCTGCCCGACCGACCGCTGGCCCTGTTTGCGCCCGATCATCACACCGTCTGGGCGAATACCGCTGCTTTGAAGGCTGCGGGGTTATTTCGCGGCGCGCGAGTCGATGCGGGATCGCAAGTCGTGATCGGCAACGATGGGTATGCCGCCGGCGAATTACTTGAGCCGGGCGCTTACGGCGCGGTCCTTGCGATGACCGACCACGCGGGCCGAGAGATGCTGGGTCTGACCACCGGCAAGGATCCACAGCCGCCCGCCACGCCCGCGCAGCGCGAAATGGATAAGGATGTAATCGCGAAGGGCCTCGCGCATTGTGCCGCGCAGGGGATCACCGGTCTGCACCTGATGGACGGCAATACCTATCAGCTTGAGCTGTTGTCCGAGCTTGACGCGGAAGGCCGTCTGCCGTGCCGCTGTCTCGTGCCGTTCCACATGAAGGGAACCGATCCGATCAGCCGCATCGCCGCCGAAGCGCCGCAAATGCGCAACAGGTTCCATAGCGACAAGCTGCGCTGCGGCCACGTCAAGATGTTCTTCGACGGTGTTATCGAAAGCGGCACCGCGTTGATGCTGCGCCCCTATCCCGGCGTGCTGGGCGCGGGTGGCAACGCGGGCGATGAGGTGTTCACCCAAGAGCATTTCGAGGCCGCCTGCATCGAGGCGGACCGTCTCGGGTTTCAGATCGCGGTGCACGCGATCGGGGACGCGGGCGTCCGCCGCACCATCGACGCCTTCGCCGCTGCGCGACAGGCTAACGGCGCGCGCGACAGCCGCCACCGGATCGAGCATCTCGAGGTGATGCACCCCGACGACATACCGCGCCTTGCCGAGTTTGACATCGTCGCGTCAATTCAGCCCGGCCATGCGCCCATCGGCCATATCTTTCCGCCCGGGGCAGTCGGCCAGTATCTGCACGATGACCAGATCGCGGGCGCCTACGCGTGGCAGACGATCCGCGACACCGGTGCGCGCGTTATTTTTTCGACCGATTGGCCGGTGATTCCAGTCGATGTGATGCCCAACATCCGCGCCGCGATCGCGCCGCTCGATCTTGGGTCGGCGTGGCCCGACCAGACGCAAACCCTGACCGATACGCTCGCGAGCTACACCCGCGACAACGCATGGGTCGAGTTCAACGAGGACTGCAAAGGCATGCTGAAGGCAGGGATGATGGCGGATGTGGCCGTATTGAACATGGATCTGTTCCGGCTCGCGCCCGATGACATCACGCAGGCGTACGCAGTCTTGACGATCTGTGACGGTGCAGTGACATTTCAACGGTAACTGCCGGCCCGGACCTTCCTGCATCCTTCAAACCCAAAATACTAAACCATGAAACGAACCCAGCAGGCGCCTAGCCTTGTTTCAGCAGCGAACTCGGAGAGGGAAATGCGCCTTGCCTGCCTCGATGGCGGTCCAGCCGGTCTTTACGTTGCCATCTCGTCCAAGCTGCGCCAACCCAAGGCACAGGCATCACTGTCGACGCCATCTGTTCGGGTTTTCATCCACACCCCGATGCTCGAGACCTCCATCGCCAAAAACATGGACAAGTGAGCTACGAAGCCGCGGCAAAATCCTTGTCCAAGGGTAATCCGCAAAAGCTTTTCACCAAGGTGGCCGAGGTCGCGGCTGCAGCGCTCTATCTTTGCGCGCCCGCTGCCCGGTCGGTGAAGGGCCGCACGCTTAACCTAACGGGGGGCGAGATATGAACAACGTGTCGCTTTACTTCAACGTAACCGAATCTGCGTCGGAGCACCGCCTGCGATTGTGGCTGCTCAAGGCCACCCGGGTGATCAAGAACGAACTGCGCGTTCCTGTTCGCGCGCGTCAGGCTAGCGGGCTGCGACATTGGGGCTTGCGCGATCCTGTTGCGCATCATCGGGCAGTGGTGCTCGGCGGAATTGCTTTGTACCGGGTGCGCGATGAACGCCGACGAGGGCGATCGCTGGGGGTTTTACAACCGATTGACTACCCCGACTGACTCAATATCGGTGGCGCGATGACGTGGCGCTGTTGGACTACATCAAACCGATCATCACCGTATAAATATCCGCGCAGCATTGTGTTTTGCGACGAACTGCCGATAACTCGGACCGGCAAGATCCTGCGCTTTCTGCTCAAGCGCGACACTAAACCCCAAAGCACCCGTCAGAGGCGCGTTCCAACCTCAACAAGGAGACTTCACATGACACCCAGAACACTCGCACTTGCCGCCTGCATCGCAGGTCTGGCCGGAGGTGCCTTTGCCGATACCCATGCGGGCAAGGTCAAGGTCGGTATGATCACCACGCTGTCTGGTGGTGGTGCGGGCCTTGGCATAGACGTGCGCGACGGCTTTATGCTGGCCGCCAAGCAGGCGGGCAACGACAAACTTGAAGTCATCATCGAGGATGACCAGCGCAAGCCAGATATCGCGGTGCAGCTTGCCGACAAGATGATCCAGTCCGAAAAGGTGGATGTCCTGACCGGCATCATCTGGTCCAATCTGGCGATGGCCGTCATTCCGGGTGCTGTGGCGCAGGGCAAATTCTATCTCTCGCCCAACGCCGGTCCGTCCGCTTTGGCGGGGCGCGGTTGCAGCCCGTTGTACTTTAATGTCGCGTGGCAGAACGACAACCTGCACGAGGCGGCGGGGGCCTATGCCAATTCGGCTGGCTACAAGAATTCGTTCATCCTCGCACCGAACTATCCGGCCGGACAGGACGCGTTGACCGGGTACAAGAGTCAGTACGAGGGTGAACTATCGGGGGAGTTACTTACCGCCTTGGGACAGACCGACTATGCTTCGGAAATTGCGCAGATCCGTGCATCGGGCGCCGATAGCGTGTTCTTCTTTCTGCCCGGCGGCATGGGTATTTCGTTCCTTAAACAATACGCCGACAGCGGCGTTGACATCCCCGTCGTCGGTCCCGCGTTCAGCTTTGACCAGGGCATCCTGCAAGCGGTGGGCGATGCGGCGCTGGGCGTTGTGAACACCTCGCAGTGGAGCAAGGACCTCGACAATCCGACAAACACGGCCTTCGTCGAGAGCTTTCAGGCCGAGTACGGACGTTTGCCGTCGCTGTACGCCAGTCAGGGGTTCGATACCGCGAACCTGTTGCTGAGCGCGATGGACAAGGCCGACATCTCGGACGCGGACGCCTTTCAGGCGGCGCTGGAAGAGGCGGATTTTGCCAGTACGCGGGGGGAATTCAAATTCAACACCAACCACCACCCGATACAGGATATCTATGTGCGTGAAGTGATCAGGGAAGGTGACGTATATACCAACAAGATCATCGGCACGGCGCTTGAGGATCACGGCGACGCCCACGCCGCCGAGTGCCAGATGCAATAAACAAACCGGGGCGGCGAAGATCGCCCCGAACCCTTCCCGGAAAGTCCCCCCATGTCTCCGATCCTGTTGGCAGAACAGATCCTCAACGGCGTGCAACTTGGCGTAATGCTGTTCGTCATGGCCGCTGGCCTGACCCTCGTGTTCGGAGTGATGGGGCTCATCAATCTCGCGCATGGCTCCCTGTTCATGGTCGGCGCTTTCGCGGCGGCGGCGGTGGCGGGGGCAACGGGGTCTTTCATGCTGGCGCTCGTTTCGGCGCTTGCCGCGGCGGCGGCGGCGGGTGCGCTGATCGAGGTGCTTGTGATCCGTCGCCTTTATGCGCGCGATCACCTCGATCAGGTGCTGGCGACCTTCGCGCTGATCCTGATCTTTTCCGAAGGCACCCGTTGGATATTCGGCTCCTTTCCGCTGTATCTCAACATTCCCGACTACCTTTCGGGACCTGTGACCTTGCCCGGCGGAATTCAGTATCCGCTCTATCGGTTGACGCTCATCGGCATCGGCCTTGCCATCGCCGCCGGTCTGTTCGTGCTCATCAGCAAGACCCGCCTTGGCATCCAGATCCGCGCGGGCGAGAATGACCGCGAGATGATCGCGGCGCTCGGTGTCGACATCTCAAAGCTCTACACCATCGTGTTCGCGCTGGGCGCGGGGCTGGCCGGGCTGGCGGGCGCTTTGGTGGGCGCGATCCAGTCGGTGCAGGTCGGCATGGGAGAACCGGTGCTGATCCTCGCTTTCGTGGTAATCGTGATCGGCGGCATCGGCTCGATAAAGGGGGCGCTGATCGGCGCGCTTCTGGTCGGTTTGACCGATACGTTGGGGGGCGTTCTGCTGCCGCACCTCTTCAAGCTGTTCACAGATCCCGCGACAGCGACCTCGGCGGGATCGGCGCTTGCGTCGATGTTGATTTACATCCTGATGGCTGTGGTGTTGATCTGGAAACCCACCGGATTGTTCGGAGCCCGCGCATGACCACCGAACGGATATTGAACGCGGTCGTCGTGGCCGGGCTGGTCCTGTTTCCGATCTGGGCGTGGATGGCGGACGAGCCCTTTATGATTACCCTGGCGACCAAGGCCGCGATCCTGGCACTTGCCGGTGTAGGCCTCAACCTCGCCCTCGGCATCGGCGGGCTGGTCAGTTTCGGCCATGCGGCGTTTTTCGGGATCGGCGGATATGCGATGGGAATCCTCGCCAGCCATGCGCAGGCGTATGATCCGATCTTCACCCAGCCGTTCGTTTTCGAGGGCAGCAAATCCATGCCGGTCATCTGGCTTACTGCAATCCTCGCTTCGGGCCTTGCGGCGTTGGGCATCGGCGCGCTCAGCCTGCGCACGTCGGGCGTGTACTTCATCATGATCACGCTTGCTTTTGGTCAGATGCTGTATTTCTTCTCGATCAGCTGGCCTGCCTACGGTGGCGAGGACGGCTTGTCGATCTACGTCCGCAACAGTTTTCCGGGGCTGAATACACTCGATCCGATCCAGTTCTACGGCATTGTGCTGGGGGTGCTCTGCGCGGTACTTTTTCTGCTCGCGCGGCTTGCAAAGTCGCCTTTTGGTCTGGCGTTGGGTGCCGCGCGACAAACGCCACTGCGGGTCGAGACTGTCGGAATTTCGCCCTACCGCTTGCAATTGGTCGCCTTTACGCTGTCGGGCATGATCACCGGCCTTGCCGGTGCGCTGTTCGCTGACCTGAACCGTTTTGTCAGCCCGGTGATGTTCAGCTGGCAAACCAGCGGCGAAATCATGGTCTTCGTCATCATCGGCGGCGTGGCGCGGCTGTTCGGTCCGGTGGTCGGTGCGATCCTTTTTATCATTCTCGAACATCTTCTGGGCGGCCTGTCGGACTATTGGCACATCTACCTTGGCGCGCTGTTGCTGCTGATCGTGCTTTTCGCACGCGGTGGCGTGATCGGAACGCTGACGGGTCGTGAGGCGGCGCATGACTGACCCTGTATTGCAAACGCGCGGATTGTGCCTGTCGTTCGGCGCGCTTCAGGCGAGCAAAGACATCACCCTCGATCTGCGGGCGGGCGAGATCCACGCGCTGATCGGTCCGAACGGGGCGGGCAAATCCACTCTGATCAAGCAGATCGCCGGGGGGCTGCGTCCGGATGCGGGGCAGGTTCTGCTGGATGGTCGTGACATCACCGCGCTCAGCACGGCGCAGCGCGCCCGGCGTGGGTTGGGTCGGACGTTCCAGATTTCTGAACTGGCGATGGAGGATACGGTTTTGCAAAACGCGCTGCTGGGGGCGTTGGGCGCCGGCGGCAATCCCTTCCGCTTTTGGCAGAGCGCACTGGGTCACAGCGATTTGCGCGACCGCGCGGAAACGGCGCTGGAGCGGGTCGGGCTGCGTGACAAGGCGCGGATGCGCACGTCGGAGTTGTCGCACGGGCAGCGGCGGCAGCTTGAAGTCGCCGTCGCTTTGACGTTGAATCCGCGCGTCTTCGTGATGGACGAGCCGATGGCGGGCCTCGGCACCTCGGGTTCCGAGACAATGACGACGTTCCTGGACGGTCTGCGGGCAGAGGCGCCCATCTTGTTGGTGGAACACGATATGGACGCGGTGTTCGCGCTCGCGGACCGGATCAGCGTGCTTGTCTACGGAAGGATCATCGCCACCGGCACCGTCGACGAGATCCGCGCCGATAAAACCGTCCGCAACGCCTATTTGGGAGAGGACGCATGAGCCTGTTGCGCCTCGAAAACGTCACCGCGTCCTACGGCGCATCGCAGGCGCTTTTCGGTGTCTCGCTGGAGGTGGCAGAGGGCGAGGTGCTGGCGCTGATGGGACGCAACGGCATGGGCAAGTCGACAACCGTCAAGACGATCTGCAAGCTGCTGCCCGCTACCGCCGGCACCATCCATTTCGCAGATCACGATCTGGCCGGCGTGCCCGCGCACCGCGCGGCCCGGATGGGCATCGGACTGGTGCCCGAAGGGCGGCGCTGTTTCACCAACCTGACGGTGCTGGAAAATCTCACCGCCGCTGCGCGCGCGGGCGAATGGGATCTGGCCAAGGTCGCCACACTGTTCCCGCGGCTTGAAGAACGAAAAAGCCAGTCCGCCGCTTCGCTTTCGGGTGGAGAGCAACAGATGCTGGCCATCGGGCGCGCATTGATGACCAATCCGCGCCTGCTGATCCTCGACGAGGCGACCGAAGGGCTCGCCCCCATCGTGCGTCAGGAGATCTGGGCGTCAATCGCCATGTTGAAGGCGCAGACCGGCATGGCGATTTTGCTCGTGGATAAATCCCTGCGCGAACTGCGACAGGTCGCGGACCGCGCAGTGGTCCTTGAGCGGGGAGAGACGGTCTGGCGCGGGGCGATGACGGATGTGACGACGCAGTATCTGGGAGTCTGACGTGCCGTTTACTATGAAGCAAAAGATATTGTTCAAACACTGCGATCCGGCGGGCACCACTTTCCATCCGCGCTGTTTCGAAATGATCAACGATTGCGTCGAGGCGTTTTCTGACGCTTGTCCGGATGCGGTGGTCAGCCGTTGTCGGCACGGACCCTGACGGCGACGGCGAAGATCGCTGTCTGACACCGCTTTGCGGCTTGCAAAGGACCGGATTGGTTGCGAAAGTTCGCGCCCGGAAACGATGCAAAGGAACAGGCGCATGACGATCATACCGCTGGACATGGACCCCTCCCTGTGCCTGATCGGTACCGAATGGGTACCAGCGCAGGATGGTCGAACGCTGCCGCTCATCAATCCGTCCGACGGCAGCACGCTGTGCGAGATCGCGCGCGGATCGGCAGACGACATCGACCGCGCAGTCGCTGCCGCCCGGGCAGCGTTTGACGGAGACTGGGGCCGTGCGACGGCGGTAGAGCGGGGCCGCGTGCTGTCCCGGATCGGTGCGCTGGTGCTTGAAAACATCGACGCGCTCGCGGAACTCGAAGCACTGGATGTCGGCAAGCCATTGAAACAGGCGCGCGCCGATGTTGTGGCGCTGGCGCGTTACATGGAATTCTACGCCGGTGCCGTAGACAAGCTGCACGGAACGACGATCCCCTATCTGGACGGCTACACTGTCTATACCTTGCGCGAACCGCACGGCGTCACCGGCCACATCATCCCGTGGAACTACCCCATGCAGATCATCGGTCGGTCCGTGGGCGCGGCACTGGCCACCGGCAATGCCGCCGTGCTCAAGCCAGCCGAAGAGGCGTGCATTACCGCGCTGGCGTTCGGCGAACTGGCCCGCCGCGCGGGCCTGCCTGCCGGTGCGCTGAACGTGGTGCCGGGGCTGGGGGCCGAGGCAGGTGCGGCGCTGACCGCCCACGCGGATGTGAACCACATCTCGTTCACCGGCTCGGTCGGCACGGGGCGGATGATCCAACGTGCGGCGAGCGATCACATTGTGCCGGTGACGCTGGAACTGGGCGGGAAATCCCCGCAGATCGTCTTTGACGATGCGGACATTGACGCTGCGCTGCCCTTTCTGGTCAACGCGGGCATTCAGAATGCGGGGCAAACGTGCTCTGCTTCATCGCGCATTCTGGTGCAGTGCGGCGTCTATGACCGCGTGGTGCAGGCAATGTCGGATCGCTACAACGCGCTGCGCTCTGGTCCTGCGATGGCCGATCTGGATGTCGGGCCGCTGGTGTCGATGCGGCAGAAAGAGATCGTCGAAGGGTTTCTGTCAGCCGGAAGCGATCTGAACGTGGCTGGGCGCGGCACTGTCATCGGGGATGCGCCGTCCGGCGGCGCCTATGTTGCGCCAACGCTGTTCGAAGGGGTCGCCCCCAAACATGCGCTGGCGCAGGACGAGATTTTCGGACCCGTACAGGTTGTCATCCCATTCGAGGACGAGGCAGAGGCGTTGGCCATTGCGAACGGCACTTCCTACGGTCTGGTCGCGTCTGTCTGGTCGCGTGACGGGGCCCGGCAGATGCGGCTGGCGCGCGCCTTGCGTGCAGGGCAGGTTTTCTTGAACAATTATGGCGCAGGCGGCGGTGTCGAGCTGCCGTTTGGCGGATCAGGGCTGTCGGGGCACGGCCGCGAAAAGGGCTTCGAGGCGCTGTACGGCTTTACCACGCTCAAGACGGTCGCGGCTTTTCACGGATAGGATAGAATGATGAGATTGAACGGAAAAACTGCAATTGTCACGGGCGGGGCATCCGGGTTCGGTGCCGGGATCGTGCGAAAGTTTCATGCCGAGGGGGCGCGTGTTCTGATCGCAGATCTTAATCTCGATCTGGCCGAGGCCCTTGCGCAGGAATTGGGCGACAGCGTGCGCGCCATAAAGACCAACGTGGCGGATGGAAGCAGCGTCGGCGCGCTGGCCGATGCCGCGATGGAGGTCTGGGGCCAGATCGATATTCTTGTGAACAATGCAGGCACGACGCATCTGCCAGCGCCCATGGAGGAGGTGAGCGAGGCGGATTTCGATAAGGTGTTCGAGGTGAACTGCAAGTCCGTCTATCTCACCGCCCGCCATATCGTACCGCTGATGAAGACACGCGGGCAGGGGGCGATCCTCAACGTTGCGTCGACGGCGGGCGTGTCGCCACGCCCGCAGTTGAATTGGTACAACGCGTCGAAGGGGTGGATGAACACTGCGACCAAAGGGATGGCCATCGAACTGGCGCCGCAAGGCGTCCGCGTCAACGCGCTCAATCCCGTTGCCGGAGAAACCCCGCTGTTGAAATCGTTCATGGGCGAAGATACGCCCGAGATGCGCGCAAAATTTCTCTCCACCATTCCGCTTGGGCGGTTCTCGACGCCCGAAGACATGGGAAACGCGGCCTGCTTTTTGTGCTCGGACGAGGCGAGCATGATCACGGGCGTGTGCATGGAGGTCGACGGCGGGCGATGTATCTGAGCGAAATCCTAAGGATATTTCGTGTCGACTGCTGGTATCGGTTCGCAACTTTGCTAAATAGCCCCTAGAGTAGCCGAAACTTCCGCCATGATTCCGGATCAAGGCAAATCGACATGCCCGGAAACCGCTTTTCCGGGCCCCAATAAGATGGAGCGCGCGTGTCCCTTTTTCTGATCGTTGCCTTGCCGTTTCTTGGGGCGTTGTTGCCCGGTTTGATGAATCAGGCGGGCCGCGCGGCCTGTGCCGGTGTGACGTTCACAGTCACGCTCGCCGCCTTTATCGGGCTGATGACGAACCTGCCTGCGGTCACGGCGGGCGACACCGTGATGATGCAGGTAGACTGGATCCCGGCGCTGGGCATCAACCTGACGCTGATGCTCGATGCACTCGGTTTCTTTTTCGCCACGCTGATCCTCGGCATCGGTTTGCTGATCATCGCCTACGCGCGCTTCTACCTCGCGCGCGAGGACAACATGGGCGAATTCTTTACCTATCTGCTGCTGTTCCAGGGCGCGATGGTGGGCATCGTTCTAAGTGACAACATCCTGCTATTGCTGGTGTTCTGGGAGCTGACGTCGCTGTCCTCCTTCCTGCTCATCGGCTATTGGAAACATCTGCCCGAAGGCCGGCAGGGCGCGCGCATGGCGCTGGCAGTCACCGGCATGGGCGGCTTGGCACTGATCGGTGGTTTGCTGATACTCGGCCAGATCGCGGGCAGTTATGATCTGAGCGTGATCCTGCAAAACCGGGAACTTATCCAGCAAAGCGATCTGTATCTCCCGGCGTTGATCCTGATCCTGATCGGATGTTTCACCAAATCCGCACAGTTTCCATTCCATTTCTGGCTACCGCACGCGATGGCTGCTCCTACGCCTGTCAGCGCGTATCTGCACTCCGCCACGATGGTCAAGGCGGGGATCTTTCTGATGGCGCGGCTGTGGCCGGTGCTGTCGGGCACGCCCGAATGGTTCGTGCTCGTCACCGGTGCGGGGCTGATCACGCTGGTACTCGGCGCGGTGATCGCGTTGTTCAAGCATGACCTCAAGGCATTGCTTGCCTTCTCGACCGTGTCGCATCTGGGGTTGATCACGATGCTTCTGGGCACAGGCACGGCGTTCGGGGCGATGGCTGCGGTATTTCACATCATGAACCACGCGACGTTCAAGGCCGCGCTCTTCATGTCTGCGGGCATCATCGACCACGAAACCCACACCCGCGACATCCGGCGTCTGGGCGGTCTGCGCCATCTGATGCCGATCACCTTTACCATTGCCACGCTGGCGGCACTGTCGATGGCGGGGATCCCGCTGTTGAACGGTTTTCTGAGCAAGGAGATGATGCTGGAGGAAGCGACGAAAACGGTCCTGTTCGACACGCCCTGGCTGGTGCCGGGCTTTGCCGTGTTTGGCTCGCTTTTCTCGGCGGCCTACTGTTTCCGGCTGATCGGTCATACATTTCTGGGGGCCAAGCGTGATGATTATCCCGCGGCCCCGCACGATCCGCCGAAAGGTCTCTGGCTGCCTCCGGCAATTCTCGTGGTGCTGGTTGTCGTGATCGGTGTCGCCCCCTTCCTTGCGGAGCCGGCGGTCAAGGGGATCACCGCCGCCGTGCTGGGCGGGACGACCGAGTTGCCCTACGCCCACATCAAGATCTGGCACGGGCTGGTGCCCGCACTGTACATGTCCATCGCTGCCGTAGTGGGCGGCTTGATCGTGCTGGCGATGTTCAATCCGTTGTTGCGGATGTGGGACGCCGCACCGCGACCCGAGGCCAAGACGATCTTCGACGCTATGGTTGCTGCCTGCGTCAGCCTGTCGGAAGTGCTGATACATCCACTGCACAACGGGGCGTTCTCACGCTACGGGGCCGTGATGGGCGTGTCAGTCGTTCTTGCTGGTGTCTATGCGTGGATGACAGGGACGATCGCCGCACCGGACCATGCGGTGCAGGTGGCAGGCCTGATCGAGATTGCCGGATTTGCCATGCTGGTGGCCGCAGCATTGGGTATGGTCTTGCTGCACCACAACCGGCTTTTGTCCCTGATCCTGATTGGCATCGTCGGTTTGATGGTTTCGGTCGGCTTCGTGTTTTTCTCTGCACCGGACCTTGCGATGACGCAGATTACAGTCGAAGTGGTGACGACCATCCTGATGCTGCTCGCGCTTAATTTTCTTCCCAACCAGACCCCGATCGAAAGCACGGTACTGCGCCGCACCCGCGATGTGTCGGTGGCCCTCGTCGCGGGCGTTGCTGCAGCGGCGCTCAGCTTTCATTTTCTTCTTCGAGACCCGGTTGCCGCACCAATCTCTGAATTTCATCTCGCCAACAGCTACAAAGGCGGCGGCGGGACCAACATGGTGAATGTCATTCTCGTCGACTTCCGGGGCTTTGACACGTTCGGCGAGATTATCGTGCTCGGCATCGCTGCCTTGCTGATCTATGCGTTGACCGAAGCGTTGCTGGGCGGCCCGGTGCGCGCGCGGTTGCTCAACCGCAAACCGGACAAACGTCTGGCGGGCGACATGCATCCGATGATGATGGTCGTGCTGACCCGCGTGGTGATGCCAGTGATCATGATGGTCGCGTTCTTTGTTTTCCTGCGCGGCCACAACGAACCGGGTGGCGGCTTCATCGCCGGTCTGATCGCGTCGATCGGTCTGGTGATGCAGTACATGGCCAGCGGCTACAGCTGGGCCACGGCGCGGCAACGCTATCCGCATCACGGGGTCATCGGCGCAGGTGTCCTGGTGGCGGGTCTGACCGGTATCGGTTCTTGGTTCGTGGGCAAGCCGTTCCTGACGTCCGATTTCACCTACGTCCGCATTCCGCCGTTCGAGAAGTTCGAATTGGCCACGGCGGCTTTGTTCGATCTGGGTGTATTCCTTGCGGTCGTGGGGGCGGTGATGCTGTCGCTCGACGGGTTCAGCCGCCTCGCGCGCCGCGCGCACTTCAAGGACAGCGACCATCCGATGGATATCAATCCCGAACGGTTGGCCGACGAAGAGCTAAAAGGGCAGGGGGCCTGATCATGGAAATTCTTGTTGCCTCCGCCATTGGCATCCTTACGGCTGCCGGCATGTACCTGGTGCTGCGTCTGCGCACATTTCCCGTGATCCTCGGAGTGTCGCTGCTGACCTATGCGGTGAACGTGTTTCTGTTCGCGTCCGGACGCCTGACGGTCGCCGCGCCGCCGATCCTGACCGATGCCACCCGCTACACGGACCCGTTGCCGCAGGCGCTGGTACTGACCGCGATCGTGATTTCCTTCGGGATGACGGCCGTGGTGGTAATGATCTCGCTGGGGGCCTATCTTGGCACTGATGACGATCATGTGGACGAGATGCCCGATCCGGACGCAGCACAGGAGGACGCGACATGATGCATTGGCTCATCGCGCCTGTCGTGCTGCCCGCCATGATGGCCCCGTTCATCATCCTCGCGGCACGCTATCATATCGGGATCCAGCGGGTCTTTTCCGTGGTCGGCGTTCTGGCGATGATCGCCATCGCGCTCGGCCTCGTGATCGAGACGTCAGATGGTACGATCATGCTTTACCAGCTTGGGGATTGGGCGGCGCCCTTTGGCATCGTGCTGGTCGGCGACCGCCTGTCAACCATGATGGTGCTGCTGATGTCGGTACTGGCGCTGATGGTTCTGCTTTATTCCATCGGGTCGGACTGGGACCGTCTTGGGCAACATTTCCACGCGTTGTTCCAGTTTCAGCTGATGGGCATCGCCGGGGCCTTTCTGACCGGCGACCTGTTCAACCTGTTCGTTTTCTTCGAGGTTCTGCTGATCGCCTCCTACGGGCTGATGATCCATTCGGGCGGCAACGCGCGACTGCGGGCAGGGGTTCAGTATGTGCTGTTCAACCTGCTGGGCTCGACGCTGTTTCTGTTCGCTCTCGGCGCGCTCTACGCGGAAACCGGAACGCTGAACATGGCGGACCTTGCGCAGCGGGTGACGCTGATCGGGGCCGAAGAAACGGTGGGTATTCGCGTTGCGGCGGTGTTGCTGATCCTCGTGTTCGCCATCAAGGCCGCGATTGTGCCACTGCACTTCTGGTTGCCATCGAGCTATGCCGAAGCGCCCGGGCCGGTGGCGGCGCTGTTCGCTATCATGACCAAGGTCGGCGCCTACGCGATCATCCGCGTTTATACGTTGATCTTCCCCGCCGATCTTGCGGTGACGGATGGGTTGCACGGTACCTGGCTTTTGCCCTTCGCGCTGCTCTCGTTGGCGCTCGGCGCGGTTGGCGTTTTGGCGGCGCGCAAACTTGACCGGCTTGTGGCCTTTGCCGTGATCAGTTCGATGGGGACAGTGATGGTCGCGGTGGGTTTGTTCACCGAGCAAAGCATCGCGACGGCGTTGTATTACATCATCCATTCCACGCTGACGGCGGCGGCCTTGTTCCTGATCGTCGATCTGGTGCGACGCAGCCGGGGCCACCTGGGACTGGTCGCGGCGGCACCGGTGAAAGGTGCGGCGCTGGTGGCGGGGCTGTTCATGGCCGCCGCCATCGCGATGGTCGGTCTGCCTCCGTTGTCGGGGTTCATCGGAAAGCTCATGGTGCTGAGCGCCTCCTTTTCCTCACCGCTTGTGGTCTGGGTGTGGGCGGTCGTTCTGGTGTCGAGCCTGATCAGCATCGTCGGCTTCGCGCGTGCGGGGTCGGTTCTGTTCTGGAAGGCGCAGGCCGAAGGCGGACCGGCGCCGCTGGAGCCAGACGCCCCGACACCTACGCCGTTGTCCTTCGCCGCCGTCGGCGGGCTGATCGCGCTTTTGGTGGCGCATACATTGCTTGCGGGGCGCATCTATACATACACAACCACAACGGCAGCGCAGCTTTTTGCGCCCGGTCCCTACATCGCGACGGTGCTGGGCACGCCGGGCAAGCTGAGTGGGGGCGGCAATGATGCGGAGAAAGACGTGGACACCGGGGAAAAGGCCACCGTTCCGGCCGTGAAAGCAGGGGATCACTGATATGGTACGTCTCTTCCGCTGGCTCTTTCCGCATCCATTTCTGACGGTCATTCTGGCGGTCGTCTGGGTCCTGTTGCAAAACACCGTGTCCCCCGGGATGATCGTGTTCGGTCTGATTCTGGGGATCATCATCCCGCGCCTCGCCGCGCCGTTCTGGCCCGAACGTCCGCGCGGCGTAAGGTTGACCAAACTTTTCGCGTACAGCGTCATTGTCCTGTGGGATATTCTGGTCGCGAATGTGCGCGTAGCGTGGGTCGTGATCACGGTGCCGAATGCCAAGCTGAAGCCGGCCTGGATCGTGATACCGCTGGAATTGCGCCAACCGGAGGCGATCACCGTTCTTGCGGGGACCATTACGCTTACGCCCGGTACGGTGTCTGCGGATCTGTCCGAAAGCGGTCGTTACCTGCTTGTGCATGTGTTGCACACCCATGATGCCGATGCCGACCTCGACAGCATTAAGACCCGATACGAAGCACGGCTGAAGGAGATTTTCATATGACGTTTGCGATGGAGCTTATGAACTATGCACTGATCACCGCGTTCGTCGTGGTCGGATTGTGCCAGTTGCTCGCGATGATCCGAGTGGTGATCGGTCCTGGCGTCGGCGACCGTATTCTCGCGCTCGATACGATGGTGGTGAACGCGATCGGTCTGATCGTCCTGATGGGACTGGCGCAGGGCACCCGGATCTATTTCGAAGCATCCTTGATCATCGCGATGCTTGGGTTCGTATCGACCGTGGCCTACGCCCGGTTCGTACTGAGGGGGGACATCATCGAATGAATATTGAAATCATCGCCGCATATGCCGTGAGTGCCTGCCTGATCACCGGCGCCTTCTTCACGCTGGTCGGAGCCATCGGCTTGCTGAAGTTCAACGACAGCATGACCCGCCTGCACGCGCCGACCAAGGTAGGAACCATCGGTGTGGGAATGTTGCTGTTGGCGTCCATCATCTACGGTTTTGCTTTTGCCGAAGCCGCTATTCACGAAGCGTTGATCATGGCGTTCCTGTTCGTGACCGCGCCGATCTCGGCGATTTTTATTGCCAAGGTGAACGTCCACCGGCGCAATTGCGACATGCCACCCGAATTGCCGGGTGACGAGCTTTGGGCGACGCTGGATGTGCCGGTTGCAGACCGCGAAACGCAAGAGGCGGAACGCGCCTGAGCGTGTGTGCCTGCCATCTCGCCCGAGATAATGAAAGTGCCCCATGGGCGCTCTGATACAACTCGAATGAGGAGACACCCAATGATGAAAACCCGCGCCGCCGTCGCCATAGAGGCCGGCAAACCGCTCGAAATAATGGACGTGAATCTTGAAGGACCAAAGCGCGGCGAGGTACTGGTCGAGATCAAGGCCACGGGCCTGTGCCACACCGACGAATTCACCCGCTCGGGCGACGATCCCGAAGGTATCTTTCCCGCCATCCTCGGACATGAGGGCGCGGGCGTTGTCCTGGAAATCGGCGAAGGGGTTACGACCCTTGAAGTCGGCGATCATGTCATCCCGCTTTATACCCCCGAATGCCGCCAGTGCGAATACTGCCTGTCGGGCAAGACCAACCTGTGTCAGGCGATCCGCGTCACGCAGGGCAAGGGGTTGCTGCCCGATGGCTCGACCCGGTTTTCCATGCTCGACGGCACGCCGATCCACCACTACATGGGCTGCTCGACCTTCGCCAATCATACGGTCGTGCCGGAAATTGCGCTTGCAAAGGTGCGCAAGGACGCGCCCTTTGACAAGATCTGCTATATCGGGTGCGGGGTCACGACCGGTATCGGGGCCGTCATCAACACGGCCAAGGTCGAGATCGGCGCGCGCTGCGTGGTTTTCGGGCTTGGCGGTATCGGTCTGAACGTCATTCAAGGCTTGCGCCTTGCCGGTGCCGACCAGATCGTAGGCGTCGACCTGAACGACGACAAGGCCGAGATCGCGGGCCATTTCGGGATGACGGATTTCGTCAATCCGAACGATGTGGAAGGCGACATCGTCGAACATCTGGTCGAACTGACCAAGGGCGGCGCCGATTACACCTTTGACGCGACCGGCAACACCAAGGTTATGCGACAGGCGTTGGAAGCTGCACACAAGGGGTGGGGTGAAAGCATCATCATCGGTGTCGCGCCCGCCGGTGCCGAAATCTCCACACGTCCGTTCCAACTGGTTACCGGCCGCGTCTGGCGCGGCACCGCGTTCGGCGGTGCCAAGGGCCGTACCGACGTGCCGCGGATCGTCGATTGGTACATGGACGGCAAGATCGAGATCGATCCCATGATTACCCACAAGCTGACGCTCGAGCAGATCAACGAGGGTTTCGAGTTGATGCACCAGGGCAAGTCGATCCGCGCGGTAGTCGAGTTTTAAGCACAGCGCCCGCTGGCGTTCGGCTAGCGGGCGAAAGACAAGGCTGCGCCCAGCATGTGACGCAGTTGCGCCGCATAGTCGTGCGTGTCGTGCGGCCCGATTCCCGGCAGGCGAAGAGATTTTTCCGCAACGCTCATTCCGAGCACGGCGGCCATGAACAGCGCGGCCCGGCGGGGATCGCCAAGCAGCCGGTCAAGCCGGGATTGCATGCCGGTATGGTGCGCGGCGCGGACAGCCCCGCCAACCTGTTCATCATGTGCATTCATCAGCAGGAGTTGAAGCACGGTCGGTGCGGTTTCGCCGCACGGCGAGGTGGTGAACAAGGCGACCACCATATCGACGAGCGCGGTTTCGCTGGTCACGGGTGGAAGATCGAACGCGCCGTCAAGAGTTGCTTCGAACAGCCCGCGTTTGCTGCCGAAATACCGCGCGATCAATGCGACATCGACACCGGCCGCCGCCGCGATCTGGCGCAGGGACACATTTGAGTAACCGTGCGTCCACAGAAGGGTTCTTGCATGGTGCAGTAATCTGTCGCGGGTGGTTTCCGATCTGCTCATGCGGTTTTATGGCCGTGGTGTCTGAATGTTGTCAACAACCGTTGACATGACCGTTGGCCCGCCTATCGTCACCGGCGACACATCCAATTCGCTCGGAGGAGCACCCCATGCCCCATACCGCCCTTATCACGGGCGCCTCGTCCGGCATCGGCGCAGAATTCGCACGTTATCATGCGGCCAAGGGAGGGGATGTCATCCTGTCAGCGCGGAGCAAGGGCGCCCTTGACTCGCTTGCCGATGAACTGCGGTCCGCGCACGGGATAACCGCGCATGTCTTTGCAGCGGATCTGGGTGCGGCCAATGGTGCGCAGGACCTCGTGCAGCGCATCGAGGCGGCAGGACTGGACGTTGATATTCTGATCAACAACGCGGGTTTTGGCGGGCAGGGGCGTCATATCGACCGGGATCTGACGGAGGAGCAGGCCATGATTGATCTGAACGTCAAGGCACTGGTTGCGCTGACCCATCATTTCGGCGGCAGGATGGCGGCGAACGACGGGGGGCGCATACTGAACGTCGCGTCGAGCGCGGCCTTCATGCCCGGCCCGATGCAGGGCGTCTATTTCGCAACCAAGGCTTTCGTCAAAAGCTATTCGGAGGCGGTTGCCTACGAGTTGCGCAACGACGGCGTCAGCGTGACGGTTCTGGCCCCCGGCTATGTCGATACAGCCTTTGCGGACCGCGCCGATCTGCACGGAACGAACCTTGTCAAAGGCGCCGGGAAATCTGCGGCATCGGTTGCAAAGCACGGGTATGACGCCATGCTCAAAGGTAAACTGGTGACGGTGAACGAAAAGCCGTTAAGCCTGCTGGTCAACTGGATCATTCCGTTGCTGCCACGGTGGCGTGTTCTGAAACTGATCAATACCATGCAGACCAAATGATGTCGAAAAAACAGGAGGTGCTGTCATGAAACTGATGGTGAACGGCCGGGAACATGAGGTTGACGTCGAGGACGACATGCCCCTGTTGTGGGTGCTGCGCGATGAATTGGGCTTCACAAGTGTCAAATACGGCTGCGGCATCGCGCAATGCGGTGCCTGTACCGTACAGGTCGACGGCATCGCCGTGCGGTCTTGTCAGTTGGCGGTGGGTGATCTGGACGGCGACGTAACCACGATCGAGGGTCTTGGCACGCCCGAGGCGATGCACGCCGTGCAGCAGGCCTGGGTGGACCATCAGGTCGCGCAATGTGGCTACTGCCAATCGGGGCAGATGATGCAGGCAACCTCGTTTCTCGTTCTGAACGGGACACCGAGCGATGATCAGATCGATGCCGCGATGAGCGGCAATCTGTGCCGCTGCGGGACCTACCCGCGCATCCGCGCGGCGATAAAGACCGCCGCCGCCAAATTGCAGGGAGCCTGAGGTATGGGACGTGGCAAGACAATCGCGCGCCGGTCCTTCCTGATCGGTTCCGCAGTCGTTCTGGGCGGCGTCGCTTTCGGCACCTACCTGGTCAAAAGCGATCCGGAGAACCCGCTTGCGCAGAACGCGGGGGCAGGTGACGCGGTGTTCAACCCTTGGGTCAAGATCACCGGAAGCGGGATCACCCTGGTCACACCGCACACGGATCTGGGGCAGGGTGTCACTGCGATGCAGGCGATGTTGATCGCCGAAGAGCTTGACGTAGAGCTTGACCAGATAAGCACTACGCCGGGACAACCTGCCGCCGCCTACTACAACACGGCCCTTGCCGCCGAGGCGGTGCCGTTCCGTTCGAACGACGACGGCTTCGCCGCCAGCGCGATGCGCGAGACGATGGGCGCGGTGATGAAGGTGCTGGGCGCACAAGTCACCGGCGGATCGACGTCGGTGCCCGACAGTTTCGACAAGCTGCGCCACGCGGGCGCGGTCGCGCGTGAAACGCTCAAAGCCGCCGCATCTGCGGAAACGGGCATCGACGCCGGTCAGTTGAAAACCGAGCGGGGGGCTGTCGTGCTGCCTGATGGCACGCGGATGGATTATACCACGCTTGCCGCGGCAGCCGCGCGGATGGAGCCGGTGACCGATGTGCCGCTGCGCGACCCCTCTCAGTGGCGGCTGATCGGCAAGTCGCAGCAACGTCTCGATACCCTCGCCAAATCCACGGGCACGCAGGTCTACGGCATCGACGTCAAGGTCGACGGCATGGTACACGCCTCCGTCCGGTCGAACCCGCGCAAGGGTGCGCCGATGCTCGGCTTCGATGCTACCGCCGCCGAAGGAATGCGCGGCGTGCAAAAAATCGTGGCGCTGCCCTACGGTGTTGCAGTCGTCGCCGATAATACATGGCGGGCCTTCCGGGCGCTGGAAGAGATTGAAATCGACTGGGACGTCGCCCCCTATCCCGCCGAGCAGTCCGGGCACTGGGCCGCAGTGGCCGCGTCTTTCACGTCCGAGCGTCTCGACAAGGAGTGGCGTCACGACGGCGATGTCGATGCGGCACTCGACGGTGCGGATGTTCTGACCGCAGAATACCGCGCACCTTACGTCGCGCATCAACCGCTGGAACCGCTGAGTGCCGTCGTCAGGGTCGGCTCCGACCGTGTCGATATCTGGGCGGCGCACCAGTTGCCCCGTTTCGTGCAGCAGCGCGTGGCAAAGCGGCTCGGCATCGAAACCGCGCAGATCCATCTGCACAACCAGTTCGCGGGCGGCAGTTTTGGCCATCGGCTGGAGTTCGACAACATCGACATTGCGGTCGACGTCGCGCGCGAAGTGCCGGACACACCGGTCAAGCTGACGTTCCGCCGCGAGGAGGATTTTGCGCAGGACTATAACCGCCAGATCGGCATGGCACGCGGACGCGGGGCACATGCCGGCGGCAAGGTTACGGTACTCGATCTCGACATCGCCACGGTCTCCGCTTCCCGCTCCCAATCCAAGCGTCTGGGCGCACCGGTGCCCGGCCCCGATACGCAGATCCCGGCAGGGGCGTGGAACATGCGCTACGCGATCCCCGATCTGCGCGTGCGCGCCTACGCCGTGCCGGAGCTTGCGCCGACGTCCTCTTGGCGCTCGGTCGGGGCATCGACCGCCGGATTCTTTGCGGAATCGTTTCTCGATGAGCTGATCCACGCTGCCGGTGCGGATCCGATGGAAGAGCGCCTGCGTCTGGTTGATGACGACGATGCACGCGGCGTTCTCGAAGCAGTGGCCGAAATGTCGGATTGGGGTGGTCCCCTTGAGGCCGGCAAAGGGCGCGGCGTTGCGCTCGTGACATCCTTCGGTGTGCCCACGGCAGAGGTCGTCGAGGTGACGGCAACCGACGCGGGCATCAGGATCGACCGGGTCTGGGTCGCCGCAGAGGTGGGTCGGGTCGTCGACCCCGTCACCTTTGAGAATGTCGTTGCGGGCGGCGTGATCTGGGGTCTGGGTCACGCGATGAATTCCGAGATTACCTACTCTGACGGGCGTGCAGTGCAGGACAACTTTCACATGGGCGAGGGTATGCGCCTGCACCAATGTCCGGTGATAAAGGTGCGCGGTCTGGAAAACGGGGTGACCGTGCGCGGTGTCGGTGAGCCGCCTGTGCCTCCTGCCGCGCCCGCGTTGGCCAACGCGATTTTCGCCGCAACCGGTACGCGTTTGCGCGAGATGCCGTTTTTCCGGACGGTGGATTTTGTATGAACAGGTTGGTGTCACTGCTGTTCGTTCTCCCCGCCGGCGTCCTGGCGCAGGAACCGCCGGTAGCGGAGGGCCTTGCCGCGTGGAGCCGGATTTACGAGGTCGCCTCACATCCCCGGTGCACCAATTGTCACGTTGGCGACAGCGGCAGACCGGCGTGGGCCGCACTGGGGTATGACCCGAAGTGGCTGCATGGGATGAACGTACAGGCGGGCGACAGCCGGATCGGCGCGGAGACTGTCCTGTGCCAGACCTGCCACATCACAGCCGCTTCCGATAACGCTACGCCGCACGCCGCGCCGCAGATCGACGACGCATGGCGCTTGCCGCCGGTCGCGTTGGACTGGCGCGACAAGACCAGCGGTGAAATCTGTATCCAGATGCGCAACCCCGAAACCAACAACGGGTTCGAGGGACAAGAACTTGCTGCGCACGTCCGCGAAAGCGCCTTTGTGAACTGGGGATTCGAGCCGGGAGGCAATCGCGTGCCCGCGCCGGGCACCGCCGAGGAACTGGCACGTGATATCGAGGTCTGGATCGCTGCGGGAACGCCCTGCACCGCGGATCCGTGAGATTTTAGATCGCTTGAGCGGGCGGGGATGATCTCTGCGCATCCGCGAAAGCTTCGAAACAACTTGACGCGGGAGGGCCTACGAGGGTCATCATCGAACGATGAAGCTCCTGCACAATGCTCGCCCCGCGCCGATCAGCGGCCTTGAGGACGTTCCTCTGCCCAGCCAAAGCGCGGCGCGCGCGCAGGCTCTGTTGTCGCGCTGTCCTGTGGCGGGGGAGACGCCGTTGGTCACGGCGACCGCAATCGCGACCGAAGCCGGTGTCAGCGACGTCTGGATCAAGGACGAACGCGGGCGCATGGGACTTGGCAGTTTCAAGGCGTTGGGCGCGGCCTATGTAATCGCCACGGATGCGCAGAAGGCAGATATCAGCGGCCGAACCTACGTCACGGCAAGCGCAGGCAACCATGGCCTGTCTGTGGCGGCGGGCGCGTCCGCGTTCGGCGCGGCCGCCGTTGTCTACATCGCCAACACAGTACCCGAGAGCTTTGCTAAACGGCTCGAGGCGCAGGGCGCGCGTGTCATACGCGCGGGCGCGACTTACGAGAAAAGCCTGACTGCCGCCAACACGGCTGCCGAGCAGAACGGGTGGGATCTGCTGTCGGACGGGTCGTGGCACGGGTACACCGAGCGCCCTCAACGACTGATGGAGGGGTATACGGTCCTTATGGCCGAAGCGATCACGCAAACACCCGATGTACCCACACATGTTTTCCTCCAGGCCGGTGTCGGCGGGCTGGCCTGTGCTTGTGCGACGATGGCGCGGCTGGCTTGGGGCGACGCCCCGCGCATTGTCGTGGTGGAGCCGGACGCAGCCCCGGCGCTCCACGGCTCGATCAAGGCTGGCAAGGCGGTGGAAAGCAGCGGCCCTTCCTCTGGCATGGGCAGGCTCGATTGCAAGATGCCTTCGCTCATCGCGCTCAGGGGGTTGGCCGCCGATGCCGATGCCTTTGCGTTGATCTCCGAGGCCGAGGGGCAGGCGGGCGCGGGCCTATGCATGGTTGCCGGGCTGGGATCCTCACCGTCCGGAGCGGCAGGTATCTCGGCGCTGATCGCCTTGGACACAGACCAGCGCACCGCGCTGGGCATCACGCCGCAATCGCGGGTCCTGTGCGTGCTGAGCGAGGGGCCGGATTGATGCAGCGCGGATTTGCCACCGCAGACGACGGCGCAGGGCTCTTCCATACACAAATTGCGATGGCACAGGCCGATTTTGCAGCGATTTTGCTGACGATCGGAGTGGAGATGCGTTATTATACGGGGTTCCTGACAGGCGATCTTCCGGTCCTGTACCGATTTGCGCAGACTTGACGTGTTTGCGAAAATCGAAGCGCGTACCGATCTGTTTTGCTATTCCAGCAATCAGGTGCGTGCGTGGCACTTCTGCGGGCGTACAGCTGTGTCCGGCGCGGAAACCCCGTCGCTCGATCGCGGCAGCCACTGGAAGCCACCATGGCTGACTGAAACAGGGAATCACCTCCATGCTAAGTAAAATCGGATCGGTCGAGATCTGGCGCATCCTTGATATTCATGCGCCCTTTCTAACACCCGCGGAATTATGGCCGAACGCGGGACCGGAGGTCAGCGCAGTGGTGGAAGAGCGTGTCCCCGGTGGCCTGTGTGCTGCGACAGGACGCCTGATTCTGCCGATTCAGGGGTTTTTGCTCAAGACGCCCGCGCATACGATTCTGGTCGACAGTTGCGTAGGCAACGACAAGACGGTGCCGGGCCTTCCCGATTGGCACCAACGCTCGGATACGCGGTTCCAAGCCTCGCTGGTAGCGGCGGGCGTGGGATTTGACGATATAGACTACGTGCTGTGTACCCATCTGCATACTGATCATGTGGGTTGGAACACCCGGCTTGAAGACGGCCGTTGGATACCGACGTTTCGCCATGCGCGCTATCTTATGCCGGCCGCAGATGAAGGGGTGCTGCGGGCACGTCCGAATGACATGTACACAGAGAGCGTGGCGCCCGTTGTCGAGGCGGGACAGGCGGAAATGGTGTCGGGGCGACACATGTTGGGTGACTGTATCACGCTGATACCGACACCGGGTCATACGCCCGGGCACGTCAGCGTTCTGGTACAAAGCGAGGGCCGCGAGGCCATCATCACCGGAGACGCGTTGCATTCGACGGTGCAATGCCGCCATCCGGAATGGCACTTCAGATACGATGTCGATGCGAAGGAGGCAGTGACCTCGCGCCGGACATTGATGGAGACAGGGGCCGAGAAAGACTGCACCGTCTTGGGCGGCCATTTTGCGCTTCCCTCGATCGGGCGAATCCGCGCAGACAAGGGTGCTTTTCGCTGGGAGGCGTAATTTCGGGTGTGTCTTCTGCGCAACCTGTTTGCTATGCATTGTCCTCGGAATTGGCCGGGCAAAAGATTCCGGGCCTTTATTCACCTCATGCGTGCATAGACGTGGTGAGTAAGACGCACAATTGAAGTCGTTCGCGCGACAACGGTGTCAATACTTGATTATCATCCCATAAACAGGACTATTTTTTGCTGAATCGACTGTCTTTGATCTGTTTGAATGTTTAAAGGCAGGATAAACCCAATTCAGGACGCAGCAGTTTCAGACAGTAATTACACAGGCCATTGAATATGAAATTTCTTGTTACCCATTTATGTGCGGCACTCGCTTTCGCCGCGCTCGGCGGACCGGCAATTGCCGGAGATTTGACGTTTAGTTTCACGAACCCCTCCTTTGGAGGGAATGCTCTGAATTCCTCTCATTTCCTTGGGATCGCAAATGCGCAGAGAACAGCGACAGCAAGCGATGTGGTGGACAACGACGTTGCCAGCGGCGGCGGCGATACCACCACGACCGGTACGACTGATGCCGATTTGTTCGTTCGCCAGTTGCAGGGGCGTCTGCTTTCGGCGCTGTCGGCGCAGGTAACGGACGCCATCTTTGGCGAGAACCCGCAAGAAGACGGTACGGTCACATTCGGTACCACGACAGTGACATTCGCACGAACAACCTCGGAGATACGGTTGTCGATTATTGATGCGATCGACGGGTCTGTGACGGACATTATCGTCCCGCAGCTGGTCACAAACTGATGGTAGGTTTCATGAAGAATTTCCGCGTCCGTACAGCCGCAGTGATAAGCGCGGCCTTTGCGCTGACCGCTTGTGATTACAAGGACTTGAACGAGGGTTACATTGAGCCCGCATTTGTCGCGGGACCAACCGCGCAGGGTCTTGCCTTGCGGTCGGTGCCTCTGCCTGCAGACCGAATCGAAGTGTCGGTGTTCGACTTCCCCGATCTTACCGGTCAGTACAATGAGCGCGAGAACGTGCAGTCGCTGTCGCGGGCGGTGACGCAGGGTGGCAGCGCGATGCTGATCAAGGCGCTACAGGATGCCGGCAACCGGCGGTGGTTCACGGTACTTGACCGCGCGGGACTTCAGGATCTGCTGCGTGAGCGCCAAATCATCACCGAAATGCGCCGCCAGTATCGCGGTGAGGATACCGTAAATCCGAATGCGCTGGCACCCCTGCGTCATTCGGGCATCATCTTGCAGGGCGGTATCATCGGGTATGATTTCAACACCGAGACCGGCGGTTTCGGGGCGCGCTATCTCGGGATCGGCGCATTCACGCAGTGGAACATGGATACAATCACCGTCAATCTGCGCGCCGTTTCGACGGAAAGCGGCGAAGTGCTTGCCAGCGTGACAACCCAGAAATCCATCGTGTCCACCTCGGTTCAGGGCAACGTGTTCCGCTATGTCGCGCTGGACGAATTGCTGGAGGGCGAGGCGGGCGTTACCGCGAATGAACCCAAGCTTGTCGCGACGCAGCAAGCCATCGAGAAAGCCGTGCTTGGCCTGATCGTGGATGGGCTGCAGACCGGGATTTGGTCGCTCGCGGACAGCAGCAAGGCGGCGGCCTTGATCCGGCAGTTCCGCGACGAGGAATATCGCGGCCTGTACCGTCCCGACAGCCATCTGAACCTGCCGCGTCCGAAAACGAGATCGCCTGCAGCCATCACGCAGACCACCCCGCGTTCGGTTTCACAGCGCGTGGTTCAACGTCGCGTTGCCCCCGCTCCGGCGGTGGTGCGGCGGGCAGCGCCACCTCAGGCAGCGCCGAAGCCGCCCGCCTCCGACGGCGAAACATTGGGGTAGCATACAGGGGACTACTGCGGACCAGCGGGCGCTTCGGCGCCCGTTTTTGTGCGCAACTTCTCAAGATGATACCTATTTTGCCACATTTCGTTTAGGGGAACGTCACAGTCGTGCCTTCAATATCTGCCATCTTCATCCTACAGGTAGAAAAGAAGGAGCACGAAGATGTCCACAACCACGAAGCGAAAGATGCGCGCCCGGACCGGCGGATCAACGACTCTGTTGATCGCTTTGGTTGGGCTTGGTTTGTGTTTCGGCCAGCCGCGTGCCGTCGGCGCACAACCGCTCGAGGGGAGCCTTGCGAACGGAAACCTACTGCTCCCACTGGATGGATCACAGCCGCAACAGGAACTGTCTCAGACAGAGAACGGTCTGACGCTGATCAATGACGACGCCAGTAACGAGGTACACACCAGCGGCGCCTCGGAGCGTGGAACAACCAACCGCATGACGATCGTATTGAACGGCACGGAAAATGGCGGCCTGGGCGAAAGCTGGCCAGCGACGGCGCTGGTTCCCGACTTCCTACCCGATGCCGGTACCTTCGCGCCCGCATCGCTCGCGCCCGGAACCTTTGTTCAGGTCGGTGCGAACAATACCATGGACGTGTCGTTAAGCGGCACTTCGAACCTTGCTGCAGCGTATCAATCCGGCCTCGGAAACATGCTGACTGCGACCGTCACGGGGGTGAATAACGTGAGCGCGGTCTACCAGGCCGGAAGCGCAAACGTCGCGGCCTACAACCAGAGCGGGTCAAACAACAATCTGGGCATTTCTCAAACATCATGGTAAGATAGCCGAAATTTATTTTTGGTGGATGTCATGAAGTTTTCAATTTTCTCAGCCGCACTTTCCCTTTGTTGTGCCACCGCCTCGTATGCGGGCGACAACAACAGCGTTTTCGTTATGCAGGATTCGACCGTGAATCCGCTGTCGGGCAACAGCCTTTTCATTGATCAATCCGACGCGTCGAACGCGTCGATCGGCGGCACCGAAAACGGTGGTCTATCTCTCCAGCAACCGGCCCGACAGATCGGGGGCGCGAATACCGCCAGGTTGATCCAAAGCGGGGATGCCGTCGCCAGCGCCATCGGGCTGACCCAGACGACCCAGGGCCAGACCGGCGGGAACGATGCTGAAATCACCGTCCTGAACGGGGGCACAGCCATTCTCGAACAACTCGGTGTGGGAAATTCCGCGATTCTGAACGCTGACCTCGGTGGTAGTGCGACACTGCTTCAGGACGGCGACGGGAATTTCGGATCGGTACGCGCGTCTCGCGGCGCGAGCGGGAGACTGGAACAGATCGGCGATAACAATGACAACAGTCTCGAAGTGTCCGGACAGAACGTCGGCGTTTCGTATACATTGCGCTCGAACAATGCAACGACCGCAGCGACAGGTGCGCCCGTACAAGTGATAAGCAACACAGGCGGATCAATCACCATTCAGCAAAGAACAATCGGAAGCAACTGAGCGGCGGTCGGGTGATGTCACTCTCAAAAGTACTCATGGCCGCTCCCGCGCTGCTGTTGCCAATCGGTGGACTGTCCGCAGCGCCGCTTCCCCTCATTGATATTTCGGCGACGAACGGCGGCTACGAGGTGGTCGGCATCGTGTTGGGTCAGGATACCGCAGACGCTACATTCGACGGTCGCATTTCAGTCACTCGCACGGGCAAATCGGGATCACTGAAGATCGTGCAGTCTGGCGAGGCCATGGTTTCGAAGGGTGAACGTGCCATCATCGCCACCTCGAATTTTTCCGCCACACCCGAAGATCATCTTGTTATCCTGTTCGAGATCCTGTTGGAGAACCGTGTCGTGGCAGTGTCCACGATCGAGATACCTGACCCATCCAAAAAGTGAACCAAATGAAATTTATAGAAAAAATTGCTTTCGCAATGCCATTTCCTGTGATTGTGGCGGCTGTTTTGATGCATATCCCAAAGTTGGCTGGCGCGCAGACTGTTGAAGAGTTTCGGACTGCATTTTCCGGAGAGTGGTATTCGTTTGAACCGGCGTACAGCACCGGGGACGCGCCTTGTATGGTGTCCCTGCCTGCTCCGACGGACGCGAAAGTCAGCGCGGCGAACTGTATCGATCCCGTCAGCGAAACAGCGCGGTGGCGCATAGAAGAGGGGCAGATTGTTCTGTTGACCGACGATGGAAAGCAGTTGGGCAGTCTGGGAGGAAATCAGTTCCGGATTTCCGGATCGTTGCCGTCCGGCGATCCCTTCATCCTGGAGCGTCGTGAAGGCACGAGCCTGACTCGGGCGATGTCTGCTGCAATTGCCAAGCACAAGTGCATTTTTAAAGGCTATTCAGACGATTGTGTCGTCCAATCTGATCTGGCGTTGCCCGAGTTTTCCGACGGTGTGGGCGAAGTTTCTACATTGACCGCCCTGAACGTCAGGGCACAACCGCGCGGGGATGCAAGCATTATCGGAAGCCTGCCTGAGAAGGTCTGTCTGAAGGTGAACGCCTGTCTGCGTGCATCCGACGGCTTCTGGTGTCGCGCAAGATTCGGTGAAACAGACGGCTGGATTGCGAAAACCGCAATTCGGAGCGGAGAATGGCCGGTCATGACATATGTCGCTGAGTGCGCAGGCGAATAGGCGGCACACGAATCTGCAATAATCGTGTGCTGGAGCATTCTCTGTTTCTTCGAAGCTTGGCGCGAATGATGTGGGTTGGAAGGTTCTGAAGAATCGCGTTTTTGTCGACCTGTTCTGCAGTTTCAACGAATCGGTTTTGTGTGGAATTTCTGAACAATAGCTTTTTCGTCGCCACCTTGTTTCGATGACATCCTGAACATTGCCGGTATTCAGCGATAGCTATTCAGGCAATTTCTATTCTGAGTAGAATGTGGCGGGGAGATGGCAGAAATACGTCTCAATAGCCCAGATTTAGGTGGAAGTTCGCGCTCGTTTAATGAAAACTTAATCAGTGTTCTGACGCTGCGCGCCCCGGGGGGGGGGGTCGCAGGTATTTAATTTGGTATCGGTAATATTTACGGGGATCGGCACATGCTGTGACGCCTGAACGGGCAGCGACTTCGCATTTGAGTGCGTATCGGAAGCCATATCCTGTTCCATAGGCGCAGTGCTACAGACGAATTTAGACGAGAAAGTATTAACATGTCGTTAACAAAAGTCAGTTTGGTCAGCACGGCAGCAATGTCGGTGAGCCTTTCCGTGGCTTTTGCGGATGGAAACACATCAAATATGTTGCAGAACGGTGAACGCAACGCCGCGTCGGTTTCTCAAAACCGGGGTGACAATAATACTGCAGGTTCGGCCGATGTGTCCGGCGGTGCGGTAGGGCAGTCTATTCTGCAAGCGGGTAATGACAATGATCTGGATGTCCGTCAGACCGGCGACAACAACAACATCGCTGGTGCCGGTCTGAACGGGCTGCCTCGTATTTTCCGGCAAACCGCCAACTTCAATGCCTATGACTTGCTCCAGTCCGGGAACAACAACCAGCAAAACGTTCTGCGTCGAGTCATGGGGCCAAACAGCTCAATCGTAGACACCAACAACGCGACGGTACGTCAACGGTCCGACAACAATATCATCGGCAAGATCACCCAGCGATACACCGGTGCCGGCTCTAGCGGCGATGCGAACGAGCTGCGGCTCGTCCAGCGGGATCTGGACGGCAATGAGGTAGATACCACTTCGCAGTCAGGGGATACGAACGCCATGAATTTGCGGCAAACCGGCGGGAACAAACTGACGACTCTGGCGGATCAGGACGGATCGGCGAACGACATGCGCGTCGTTCTTTCAGGCAATAACAACGGCCGGTTTCAAACGCTCGTCACTCTCACCGTTGGCAGCGCGTTGGATGACGGCGATGACAACCTGTCCGCGACGCTGCAGGAAGGACGCGGAAACATGATCACGGGTGACAGCAGCCAAGTCGTGGTTACGCAATTCACCAGCACCAACGCAGCACAGTTTGCGCAGGCCGGCAGCTTTAACAACACGGGCATCTCCCAGTAAGGCTGAACCGACAAACGCAGCACCCGATGGTTCGGGCGCGGAGAAACGATATTGATACGGCGATGATTACGCCAGGAGCCGAGGCACCAAGCTATGCGAATTTTGACAACTGTATGCGCGATTTCAGGCCTTCTAACGGCTGTATCGACAGCGGCGCTGGCGCAGGCCACCTCCGACAACATCGCGGTCATCGACCAGATCGGAAGCGATAACAGTGCCTTGATCGATCAGACCGGCACCCGGAACTTTGCCGGTGCCGATGATCGTCCGATGCTTCAGGACGGTATTTACAACGATATCGACACCGCGCAAACCGGAACGCAGAACAGCATCGGTTTGGGCGCAGACGGTGTGACGCAGCTTGGCAGATTGAATACGCAGGATATTTTCAACCGTATCCTGATTGAGCAGTCCGGCGATAGTAATGTGGTCGGATCAATCCAGCAGCAGTCCCTCGGTGGGGTGGCGAACGGGGCAAACACGCTTGAAATCCGGCAGACCGGGGCAGACCGTAACCGTGTGGGTGCGGTACGCCAGATCCAGCAGGACGGCCAAGCTCCCCAGATCGCGACGGTTTCACAGACCGGTCCCGACAACGTAGTCACTGTGATTGAACAGCTTTCGAACAGCGCCGTGGACGCGGATCGCAATACAATAACCGTCCGCATGACCGGTTCAAACAACGGCCGTATCGCACTGTCGGACTATGCCGATATTCCGATCACCACGGACAACGGTATCATCCAGTCCCTGGGCAACGAAGACCGGCGCAGCAACGGCAATTACATCGACATGCTGATCACGGGCAGCGACAACCGTTTCGGTCTGCGCCAGCAGGGCCTGCGGAACCGCGCGGACCTGATCACTCTGAACGGCGACGGGAACCAGCTTGGCTTGCGTCAGGACGGGACAGAGAACACATTCGAGATGGGTCCGGTGGACGGAAACGAAAACAACGTCGGCGTCGATCAGATGGGAACGAACACGGCATACGTGAACCTCAATTCAGCATTGTTGCCTGCCCGTGGTCCTGCGCTGGGTGGGAACGGGAACCGGATACTTCTGGTACAAATGGGCACCAACGATATCAACGTGACGGTGCAGGGGAACGAAAACGACTTTACCGGCTTGCAAGACTACGACGGTGCGACGGGCGCCACACGCACGACCGCAACAGCCAGCATTACCGGCGACCAGAACATCGGCCGGCTGACGCAGCGGGGCGAGAACAGCTTTTCCCTGAGTATCACCGGATCCAACAACAACAATGCCGGCGTTTTCAATTACGCAGGCGCAACGGGTCTGCTGGATGGTGATTTCGTCCAGACAGGGGAAAACAACACCACTGTAGTCGATGTATTCGGCGATTCCAACCTGTTCGCGTTTATCCAGAACGGGGATGATAACGAATTGCTGACCTCTATCATCGGGTCCAACAACCAGGCTGCGGTACAGCAAACCGGCGCACAGAATTTCACCGATCTGCGGCAGTCCGGCAAGGGTAATGGCGCGCTCATCCGTCAGTAAGCATTCTTTTCGGTAATCAATCCTATTGATCGGTTCGCGTCCAGATTGCGCAGTTCTCGTATTGCGGGAACAACGTATCGAATAGTACCGTCTAACTCATTTAGATGATTTTCTATTTCACTGAAATGCGAGGGCAGTTTCCGGCGCGGCGGCTGGGATTCCGGATGAAAAGTCATTCATTCGAGTGTGTTGGCCGTTGTGTCCCGGTTGAATCCCAAGGCAGGGGCACCACCCCATGCACCCATTCCGAGCATGCGCAGAGCAGCGAGTTTCAATCGAATAGTGCCACAGTTCCGAATCGCCATTTGCGGCGGCTCCCGAAGAAATTTGGGGGATTGGAAACAAAGTGCAGCCGCTTAGCTAATTATCCTTTGTTCAATTCGCGCATAAAGGGAGAAGAGACGGAAGCGACGGCTGTTTAGTAACCAGAAGTTGAATCTTTTGATTCCGTTAAGGCGAATGTTTAATTCGTGTTTAGAATATGGCATAAATTGGACAGGGAATGAGGGGGATCACCGAAAGCCGTAATAGACGTACCTTTCGAATAGTAAGAATTTTGGAAAGAGACGGGGGATTCGCTGCGATCTACTCCTGATCGTCCAGAAAAAATTAGACTCACAATCCTGATTTGCAGACCGCCCAAGTTCTATCGGCGGAAATACACAAAGCGCCACATTCGGCGCGCGATCAACTCGGAGAGAATAAAATGAAATTTCGGAATATCGCTCTTGTCACCACCGCATTGACTGCCTTGGGCAGCGTTGCGATGGCTGACACAAACACAACGTACCTTTCTCAGAATGGCACATCAAATGATGCTTTGGTGGTACAGGCCGGTGACAATAACACCGCAGGTACGACAAGTGCGAACAGCATGCTTCAGGATGGCGACGACAACAATCTGGATGTGTCGCAGTCGGGTGACAATAACCGGGCCGGAAGTGGCAACGAATTCATTCAGACCGGCAAATCCAACATCGCCGATTTGGACCAGTCCGGTGACAACAACAGGGCTAACCGCTTGCGCCAAACCGCAACTGCGACGACGACTGCTGCCAGCACAAACATCGCGAACATGACGCAAAGTTCGAACAACAACCTGATTGATCGCGTCGACCAGCGTTTCTCCGGAACGGGAACCGAGGCGGTAAACACGCTCGACATTTTGCAGGCAACAGGTGACGGAAACGTCGTCAGCTATGCTTGGCAGCTTGGTCTCGGAAACAACACCGACATTCAGCAGACCGGCGAGAACAACGCGGTCAGCACGTTCCAGTATGGCACTGGCCCAACCGGCTATTCCAACGGCACGTTCAATGACATCTCCGTCGTGATGTCAGGCGACAACAACGGACGTGGATCGCTGACAGGTGACTATTCCGGCGCGGAAACCGCATTCAGCGCTGGCGCAGGTGGTGCTCCTTGGAGCGTCGGCTTGCGTAGCGCCACTGTGACCCAGCGTGGAAACTTCAACGAAGCAAGCCTCGACATCATGGGCAACGACAACGATTTCGGTGTCCATCAGCGGGGCGACAGCAACGACTCGCTTGGCATTGTCATCACCGGCGATCTGAACTCGTTCAGTTCCGATCAGGTTGGCGATCTCAACGTCATCTCGCTGTCGACGGTCACAGGTGATATGAACAGCATCGGTTTCGTGCAAGAGGGTAACAACAACCTCGCGTCCGCCGATGTAATTGGTGACATGAACCGGGCGCGCCTGATGCAGACCGGCAACGACAACGACACGTCGCTTTGGGTCGATGGAAACTCAAGCACTGCTGCGCTGGACGTTACAGGTGACTCGAACGTTCTGCGCGCTCAGCAGCGTTGGGGTGACAGCAACACGATGACGGTCAATCTGTACGGTAGCTTCAACAACAACTCCGGCTCGTTCTTCACCGATGATGCGCTTTCTGCGCGCAACGATGCGAATGCTGTGACGGGTCTGACGTTTGGTCGTGGCCGCCTCTGGCAGCATGGTACAGGCAACGAGCTGACGCTTGATGTCGGTGCACTTGGCGCCGGAAGCGACAGCAATCTGTTTGCAACTTTGCAGCAAGGGGACAACAACGTGATCGTCGGTAGCATTTCCGGTGGGAACAACAACCAGGCAGTCGTTGCTCAGTTGGGAAGCTTCAACACAACCAACTTCTCCCAGACCGGCAGCTTCAACAACATGGGCGTAACTCAATAACGCTTCTTTAAGCTACGCGTGCCCCGCAACAGGGGTACGCGTTCGAGACAGCCGCGTCCCGTATCCGGGGCGCGGCAATTTGCGTTTTCCTTGCTGCACCGTACCGACGATTCCGCGCGACGTTTGGTCCACAGGACGTTTGGCGGCCTTGACGCCCTCACGGTGATGAAATACTACCGCTCGTGTTGCGCGGGCGTTGTGTAATGGTAAGACCTCAGCCTTCCAAGCTGATGATGCGGGTTCGATTCCCGCCGCCCGCTCCATTTTACGGCATAACTGAAGCTGCGAAATGAGTGACCGCTGCCGGTATTTGAGAGCCCCCCACCCAATTGTGCAGAGATGTCGGGCCCTCACGGATTCCGAAAATATCAGGACCCTTCTATAAAATTTGTCATTAGGAGAGGCGTTCGTTGGCTTCGCCCCGATCTCAGCCGCCCGGCTGACCGTTGTGCCCGAATTGCCAGCATCTGCAACCGGCGGACGCTTGACCCCGGCGAGCGTGCGCGCCATGAAGCGCTGCAAGGTGATGAAAAGGACAGCGCATGGCGGACAGCCCGACGCCCCCGCAAACCCAAAACGAAGAACGCGAACGGTCGCGCAAGATCAGCGCCTTGGGCGCGCTGGTGCCGTTTGTCCGCCCGTACCGTGTATTGTTGGTGGCTGCTCTTTCCGCGCTTGTAATCACCGCCATGATCTCGCTCACGTTGCCTCTCGCGGTGCGGCGGG
Source organism: uncultured Sulfitobacter sp. (assembly GCF_947497275.1). Classification (GTDB taxonomy): domain Bacteria; phylum Pseudomonadota; class Alphaproteobacteria; order Rhodobacterales; family Rhodobacteraceae; genus Sulfitobacter. Next base: position 306,103 of record NZ_CANMFS010000003.1, on the reverse strand, counting down.
TGGTCGACAGCTTTCAGGGTGGCGATGCGCAGCTTCTTGATCAGTACTTTATCGCGGCCCTCGTCATCGCGGGTCTTCTCGCCATCGGTACGGCACTGCGCTATGCGCTTGTGACACGGCTCGGCGAACGCGTCGTCGCCGACATCCGAAAGGCTACGTTTGACCGTGTGATCGGGATGAGCCCGGTCTTCTACGAAAGAATCATGACCGGCGAAGTGTTGAGCCGGATTACCACCGATACGACGCTTATCCTCAGTGTCATCGGCTCGTCCGTGTCGATCGCGCTGCGCAATATCCTGCTTTTCGCCGGTGGCCTGATCCTGATGATGCTGACCTCGGCCAAGCTGACGCTGATGGTGTTGTTGATCGTGCCCGCGGTCATCGTGCCTATTCTGGTGCTGGGTCGCAAGCTGCGCGTGATCAGCCGCGAGAACCAGGATTGGATCGCTGCGTCCTCTGGTAACGCATCTGAAAGCCTGAGTTCCGTGCAGACTGTGCAGGCGTTCACACACGAAGCCGCAAGCCGCCGCCAGTTCGCAGAGATGACCGAAAGCTCGTACAATGCCGCGCGCCGCCGCATTCGCACGCGGGCGTTTCTGACCACGATCGTCATCTTTCTGGTATTCAGCGGCGTTGTTGGCGTGCTCTGGATCGGGGCGCGCGATGTGCGGGCGGGCGACATGACCGTTGGCGCACTGGTGCAGTTCGTGATTTATGCCGTGATGGTCGCCGGTGGTGTGGCCGCCCTGTCCGAGATCTGGTCCGAGCTGCAACGCGCCGCAGGGGCCACCGAACGTCTTGTCGATCTCTTGCAAAGCGAAGACCCGGTACAGGACCCGGCGCCGTCGAAAACACTGCCGGAGCCGGTACAGGGACACATTCTGTTCGAAAACGTCCATTTTAATTATCCCGCACGTCCTGAAATCGCCGCCCTCGACGGCATCAGCATTGACATCAAACCGGGAGAGACGGTGGCCTTCGTCGGCCCGTCAGGTGCCGGCAAGACGACGATCATCCAGATGATCCTGCGTTTTTACGATCCGCAATCCGGTCGCATCACCTTTGACGGTGTCGATCTGCGCGATCTCGAGCGTGACGCGTTCCGTAGGCAAATCGCGCTGGTGCCGCAGGATCCGGTGATCTTTGCGGCTTCCGCCCGCGACAACATCCGCTTCGGACGCCCCGACGCCAGCGACGAGGAGATCGAGGCGGCGGCGCGTGCGGCGGCCGCGCATGTATTCATAGCGGCGTTGCCAGACGGCTACGACAGCTATCTGGGCGAGCGCGGTGTGATGCTGTCGGGTGGACAAAAACAACGGATCGCGATTGCACGGGCCATCCTGCGCGCGGCCCCCGTGCTGCTGCTGGACGAGGCGACAAGCGCGCTGGATGCCGAGAGTGAAGGTGCCGTGCAGGCAGCCGTCGAAGACCTCAGCCAGGACCGCACGACGCTGATCGTCGCGCACCGTCTGGCGACTGTGAAAAAAGCCGACCGGATTGTCGTCCTCGAAGCAGGGCGGATCGTCGATACCGGCACCCATGATGCGCTTGTGGCAAAGGGCGGCCTTTACGCCCGGTTGGCCCGCCTGCAATTCACCGACGGTCTCGCGGCAGAGTAATTCCCCTTGCGCCGCATCCGCGTCAGGTGAACACTTGCCCGGTACAATTCACCAGAAGGAGTATCGAGATGGGTTTGTGGAGTTTCGTTAAAGGTGCGGGCAAAAAAGTGTTCGGTGGCGACGACGATGCCGAAGTTTCGGGCGCTGCGCTGCAAGACGAATTGAAAGGCCTCGGCCTGGAGGCCGAAGGTATCGACATCAAGGTCGAAGGTGACAAGGTCAGGGTGACAGGCAAAGCCCTAAGCCAGGAAATGCGCGAAAAGGTCATCCTGGCCGTGGGTAACGTCGAGGGCGTCGCCGCAGTCGAGGATAATGTGGAGGGCGGCGATGGTGAGCCCCGGTTCCACACCGTGCAAACCGGTGACACGCTTTGGGCGATCTCCGAGAAAACGCTTGGCAACGGTGCGCATTACGAAAAGATTTTCGAGGCGAACAAACCGATGCTGTCGCACCCGGACAAGATCTATCCCGGTCAGGTCCTGCGTATTCCGCCTGCGCCCTGAGATGCTGCGCCGCTTCCCCGTCGTCGGTGCGGGGGGCGGCCACCCGCCGGGCGCCGCGTTCTTGTAAACGTGACGTACAGGCAACCTGCCTTCCGGGGACCCATTTCAGCCAGCCTCCGCTTGATCTTCGTTCGTCGCGGCGTCATCGTAACGCGATAATGTGGACAAGCCGCAGAAGCGGCAGCCCGGGGAGGATACGACATGGGATTTTCTGGAATTGCAGATCGCGACGCCATCGAGGCGGAAAGCGCATGGGAAGAGCGCGATCTGCACAAGACGCTGTACAGTCTGCTTGCCGATACGACAGCGAAATTTCCCAAACACAACGCCACCAGCTACCAGCTTTTCTCGGGACCAACCGATCACGCGGAAACACTGACGTGGCAGGAGTTTCACGATAAGTCCGTGCAGCTTGCAAACCTGTTTCGCAGTCTGGGCGTGGGGCCGAACGACGTTGTCGCCTATGTCTTGCCCAACACCAACGAGACGGCTTTGACATTGATCGGTGGCGCCATCGCCGGGATCGCCAACCCGATCAATCCGCTGCTCGATGCTGAACAGATCGGATCGATCCTGCGCGAGACGAATGCCAAGGTTGTCGTGACGCTGCGACCGTTCCCCAAGACCGATGTGGCGGACAAGACTGCCGAGGCCGTGTCGCTCGCGCCGAATGTCAAAACCGTGCTTGAGGTCGACCTGTTGCGCTATCTTACAGGTCTGAAGAAATATATCGTGCCGCTCGTCCGGCCCAAGCGCAGTGTGCAAAATCAGGCGACCTACAAGAACCTCAACACCGAGATGGAAAAGCAGCCGAAGACACTGCAATTCGAGGATGTTCAGGAAGACCGTGTCGCCTGCTATTTCCACACCGGCGGCACGACCGGCATGCCCAAGGTCGCGCAGCACAAGTACTCCGGCATGATTTACAACGGGTGGGTCGGCCAGCGGCTGCTCTATACCGAGGAAGACGTGGCGATGTGCCCGCTGCCGCTGTTTCACGTTTTTGCCTGCCACCCAGTGTTAATGGGCGCGATTCATTCCGGAGCGCATGTCATTTTCCCGACGCCTCAAGGCTACCGAGGTGAGGGCGTATTCGACAATTTCTGGAAGCTCTGCGAGCGGTGGAAGGTCACGTTCATCATCACGGTACCCACCGCGATTTCGGCCAAGATGCAGCGACCGATCGATGCGGACATCAGCCGGGTAAAGGTTGCATTCTCAGGCTCTGCGCCCCTGCCGCTGGAGCTGTTCCGACGGTTCGAGAAGGCGACAGGCATCACGCTCGTGGAAGGGTATGGTTTGACCGAAGCCACGTGCCTGGTGTCGTGCAACCCGACAGATGGTGTAAAAAAAGTCGGCTCAGTCGGGATCGAGTATCCCTATAGCCGCGTGCGCATCATCAAGGGAACGCCGAACGGTCCGATTGACGCGGACGTCGATGAGATCGGAGAGATCTGCGTGGCGAATCCCGGCATTTTCCCGGGCCATACCTATACCGAGGACGACAAGAACAAAGACCTCTACTACGACGGCAAGTACCTGCGGACCGGCGATTTGGGACGCAAGGACGAGGACGGGTACATTTGGATCACCGGACGTGCGAAGGATCTGATTATTCGTGGCGGTCACAACATCGATCCCGCCGAGATTGAAGAGGCGCTGTTGGGCCACGACGCGGTGGCTTTTGCCGGTGCGATCGGCCAGCCCGACGCGCATGCGGGCGAGGTGCCTTGCGCCTTCGTCGAGCTGGTCGGCGGCGCCGAGGTGACAGTCGAGGAGTTGATGGAGTATTGCAAGGCGAAGGTACACGAACGTGCAGCACAGCCTAAACATATGACCATCATGGACGAGCTGCCCAAAACGGCCGTCGGCAAGATCTTCAAACCCGACCTGCGCCGCCTCGCAATCACGCGCGTTTTCGACGGCGCGCTGGAGAAGGCGGGCGTCGCCGCCCGGGTCCAGAGCGTGATCGACGACAAAAAGCGTGGACTGGTCGCGACGGTTGCGATGCATGGCGCGGATAGGGACGCTGTGGGCAACGTGCTTGGTGATTTCGTGACACAGTGGGAGCCTGCGTGATCCCGCCCGACTACGGCACGCTTCTGGACGATGAGATACGGGCCTATATCGCAAGGGGTGCTGCATTCTACCCCCCTGACGCGGTTGATCTGACAATCTCTGAGCAGCGTGCCGTCTATGATGCAATGTGCGCGGAATTCCATGCCGGACGACCGGACGGCATGCGGTCATGGGACGAGGCGTTCGGCGGTGTGGCGTGCCGGCGGTACGAGGTGGCGGACGGTGCGTCTCAGGTCACCGTTGTCTATTACCACGGTGGCGGATTTGTTGTCGGAGGATTGCACAGCCACGACGATGTCTGTGCTGAGATATGCGCGAGGACCGGTTTCCGGGTTGTCTCTGTAGATTATGGACTTGCGCCCGAGACGGTGTTCCCGGGTTGTTACAACGATGCGCGTGCAGCGTTCGAGGCAATCGAGACGCGGTATCCCGGCCGCCTGATCATGGTGGGCGACAGCGCGGGCGGCAATCTGGCGGCGGCGGTGACCCATCAGGCCCGCAGCCGCGTGACGGGGCAGGTGCTGATCTATCCGGGACTTGGTGGCGACCGCTCGAAAGGAAGCTATGTCGAGCACGCAGACGCGCCGGAGTTGACGACGCGCGATATGGCGTTTTATCAGACGGTGCGTTTGGGCGGAAAGGCTCCGCCAGAGGACGACCCGCGCTTTGCCCCGCTTCAGGATACCAATTTCGCAGGGCTGCCGCCAACCGTGATCGTAACGGCAGCCTGCGATCCGCTTGCGAGCGACGGGGAAAGCTATCGCAACGAAATCATGGCGGCAGGCGGGCGGGCGGTCTGGTTCAACGAGCCGGGTCTGGTGCACGGCTGTCTGCGCGCCCGTACGATGAGTACGCGCGCCGATGCTTTGTTTGATCGGGTTTGCGAAGCGGTGACCGTTTTGGGGCGGGGCGACTGGCCCTACTAAGCTAAGGCTAGGTCAAGAAGCTCCCTGCCGTCATCGTGTCGGGGATGGGGGCGCCAAGACGCGTCAGGATCGTCGGAGCAAGCTGAAGCTGGTCGATCACTTCTGCTCCAGCGGGCCCTTCCGCCGGGCCGAAATAGTAGAGCGCAGCTTCCTGCTGCAAAGAATCCCGCCCCCCATGGTGACCACGTGCATCCTGCCCGTGGTCCGCAGTGACGATGATTTCATACCCCGCCGCCCGCCACTTGGAAATGAACGGCGCCAGCATCTCGTCCATCACCAGACAGGCGTGGTCCATCTCTTGGCACTCATGGAAAAACCGGTGGCCCATGCTGTCGAGCGTGCACGTGTGCAACATTCCGTAATTCAGACCGAAGCGCAGGCAGAGGTTTGTGAGTGTGGCAAACAGATCGACATCGGACGGGGTCATCTGGTTGGCCTGGCTGTAGCCTGTCATCGTATGAAAGCGGCCATGGTTGATAGTATCACTGTCGGCTTCGTCGTACTCGATGTCCCGGACATAGTCGAACGGATGCCGGTTAAAGAATTCCGACCAGAAACTGTGTGCCACTGCGCCGGTGACACCGCCGCCGGCCCGGACCTGCGAGAATACGTCAGGTTGGCCAAGTCGGAAGACATTGCCGTTACCTGTACAACCATGCACAGCAGGAGCTACGCCGGTGTGAATGGACGCGTAGCAGGACGCGGAGATGGACGGCAGAACCGCTCGGATCTTCCATATGCGCGCGTCGCCGCTGTCCACCCATCCCTCCAGATTGCCGAACAAGCGGCGCCAGTTGCGGTAAGGCACCCCGTCGAGAATGATGAGAAGCAGTTTGTTGTCCATCGGCAGCTCCTTCCACCCGAAGGTGGCATGGTCGAATGAATGTGAGATACACTTCGGGATAAACCCGCCGCTGGATCTGATATTCCGCGAATAGCGCGCTGCAGATCCGGAATTTGAAACAAATTCCGCAGCGGATTTTTCGAAAAATCCGGTCAGCTCAGTTTCCGGCACTCTCCATTCTGCGGTTCTCGATGGTTTCCTCCAACCAGCCGATCTTCATCTCCGGCACCGAGCTGAGCAATAGATCAGTGTAGGCGTCGAAGGGAGGCGAGAGTACCTGCGATTTTGGGCCGTACCGTACAACTTCACCCTGATACATCACTGCGATACTGTCCGCGATAGCGCGCACCGTCGCCAGATCGTGGGTAATGAACAGATAGGCTACGTCTTCAACCTTCTGAAGGTTCAGCAACAGCTTGAGTATGCCGTCCGCCACAAGAGGATCGAGCGCGCTTGTCACCTCGTCGCAAATGATCAGCTTTGGCTTGGCTGCAAGCGCACGCGCGATGCAGACACGTTGTTTCTGACCACCCGATAGTTCCGCTGGATAGCGGTCCTGAAATCCTTCGCCGAGCTCGATCTCGTCGAGCAGCTCCTGTATCCGCTGCTGCTTCGCCTTTCCTTTCAGCCCGAAATAGAATTCCAGAGGGCGTCCGATGATCGTCCCTACGGTCTGGCGCGGGTTCATCGCCGTATCGGCCATCTGGTAGATCATCTGCAATTCCCGTAGGTCGTCCAGAGACCGGGTCGGCAGATCTGGGCTGAGCCTGCGCCCATCGAACAGTATCTCACCGTCGCGAGGCGGCAACAAGCCCGTGATGACGCGGGCGAGGGTCGATTTGCCCGAACCGCTCTCTCCCACCACCGCCAGGGTCTGGCCGGAATACATGTCGACGGTGATGTTCTTGAGAACGTCGAAATCAGTACCCCTGTAGCGCGCCGTGACGTCTTTGACGCTCAGTACCGGGGTATCGTTCGGCACCTTTTCCTCGTGGATGATGGAGCGCACCGAAACAAGCGCTTTGGTGTACTCTTCTTGTGGGTCGTTGATGATCTGGTCGGCAGTGCCGTATTCGACCATCGCCCCCTGTTGCAGCACCATGATGTGATCGCTGACCTGTGCCACCACAGCAAGATCGTGGGTGATGTACAAAGCTGCGACGCCGGTATCGCGGATCGCATCCTTGATCGCTGCCAGAACGTCGATCTGCGTGGTAACGTCAAGCGCGGTCGTCGGCTCGTCAAACACCACCAGATCCGGCTCAGGGCACAGCGCCAGAGCGGTCATGCAACGTTGCAATTGTCCGCCGGAAACCTGGTGCGGATAGCGTGATCCGATTGTTTCCGGATCGGGCAGCCCCAGCTTTTCAAACAAGGAGACCGCGCGCGCCTCGGCTTCCTTGCGTGAAAACTTCTTTTGATTGATAGCGGCTTCGACGACTTGTTCCATGATCCTCTTGGCCGGGTTGAACGAGGCTGCAGCGGATTGCGACACATATGTGACCTCACCTCCACGCAGGCGGCGTTTATCGGCCATACCTGATTGCAGGATGTCGCGGCCGTTCACCCAGACCTCACCACCTGTCAGTTCGACACCACCGCGTCCGTATCCCAGTGCGGCAAGGCCGATGGTGGATTTGCCGGCACCCGACTCGCCGATCAGCCCCAGTACCTTGCCGGCCTCCAGATCAAAATCGACGCCGTGCACGATCTCGATGTCGTGGGCCCGCTCGCCGGGGGGATAGACTGTCGCGCCGATTTTGAGGCCGCGCACCTTTAGCAGTGGCTCGCTCATCCGCGGCCTCCTTTCAGCGATGTGGTGCGGCCCAGAATCCAGTCCGCCACAAGGTTGATCGAAATGCACAGCGCCGCGATGGCGTAGGCAGGATAGAGCGCCGCCTGAATGCCGTAGTTGATCCCTTCCTTGTTCTCCTTCACGATGCCGCCCCAGTCCGCTTGCGGCGGTTGTACGCCGAGCCCGAGGAACGACAGTGTCGACACGAAGAGCACCATGAAGATGAAGCGCAGACCCACCTCCGCGACAAGAGGTGAAAGCGCGTTGGGTAGGATTTCCCGAAAGATGATCCAGCCAATCTTTTCGCCGCGCAGACGTGCGGCTTCGACATAGTCCATGACAGTGATGTCCACGGCAACAGCGCGCGCCAGACGGTAGACCCGGGTGCTGTCAAGCAATCCCATCAGCACGATGAGTGTCAGAATGGTCGTCGGCATCACCGACAGTACCACCAGCGCAAAGATGAGCGAGGGGATTGACATGATCAGGTCGACAAAACGTGACAGCGCCTGATCGACCCAACCGCCAGAGACTGCGGCGAAGAAGCCAAGCACCGATCCGGTGAAAAAGCTCAGGATCGTCGCGGCGGTCGCGATGAAGATCGTCGTACGTCCGCCCCAGATCATCCGGCTCAGCAGGTCACGTCCGATGCTGTCGGTGCCGAGCAGGAACTCTCGCGATGATGGCTCCCACACGTCGCCGACGACCTCTGCCATGCCGTACGGCGCGATCAGAGGCGCGAAAACCGCACAGAAGAAGAACAGGAGGGTGAAGAACAGGCCGATCAGGGCGGCGGGGGGAATACGGATCATTTCGGGTGCCTCAGGCGCGGATTGGTCACGATCGACACGATGTCGGCGACCAGATTGAGGCCGATATAGACGGCAGCAAAGATCAGGCCACAGGCCTGCACGACAGGGACGTCACGCTTGGCGACATGATCGACAAGGTACTGGCCCATGCCGGGATAGGCGAATACAACCTCTACCACGACAACGCCAACGACAAGATAGGCCATGTTGATCATCACGACGTTGACGATGGGGGCGACCGCGTTGGGGAAAGCGTGGGTGCGAATGATCTTGAGCATTCGCATGCCCTTGAGTTCGGCCGTCTCGATATAGGCGGACTGCATGACGTTGAGAATCGCGGCACGGGTCATGCGCATCATGTGTGCGAGAACCACCAGCGTCAGCACAATTACCGGAATGGCAATGGAATTGAGCTTTTCGAGCAGGCTCATGTTGTCGTTGATCAAGGCAACGGACGAAAACCAGCGCAGCTTGATCGCGAGCCAGTAGATCAGGATATACCCGATCATGAATTCGGGGATTGAGATGGTCGTCAGGGTCACAGCTGAAATGAGCTTGTCCGGCCATTTGTCCTTGTAGCGGACGGACAGCAAGCCCAGAAAAATCGCTAGCGGCACCGACACAAGTGCGGCCCAGAATGCAAGGAACATTGTGTTCTTGAGACGCCCGCCGATGCTGTCGGCGATGTCGCGGCCATTTGTCAGCGCGGTACCCAGATCACCCTGAAGAACGCCACTCAGCCAATCGAAATAGCGGGTAAGGGCGGGCTCGTTCAGTCCAAGTTCTTCACGCAGGTTCGCAAGGCTTTGGGGGGTGGCGCTCTGCCCGAGGATCTGCTGCGCCACATCGCCGGGAAGCATCGTGGTGCCGGCAAATATGAGAATGGATGCGGCGAAGAGGAGAAGGAAGCCCAGCGCCAAGCGCTGAGCGACCAAAGTTACGATCGGATGCACGGGGTCAGGCCGCCTTCCACGTGTACTTGAACGTCTTCCAATAGCTCTGCGGCCCGTTCGGGTTGCCGACATAGCCCTGCACTTCATTCGAGACGGCATCGACGAAATCGTTGAACATCGGCAGGATTACACCGCCTTCTTCGTTCAGCATCCGGCCCATCTTGGAATAGATCTCCTTGCGCTTGGCGATGTCTAGCTCGGCCCGTGCTTCGAGCAGCATCTCGTCGAACTCCTCGCGCTTCCAGCGGGTATCGTTCCAGTCTGCGGTGGAAAGATACGCGGTTGCGTACATCTGATCCTGCACCGGACGCCCACCCCAGTAGGAGCAGCAGAACGGCTGCACATTCCAGACCTCGGACCAATAGCCGTCATTCGGCTCGCGCTTGATCTCAAGTGGAATACCGGCGGCCTGGCAGGACTGTTGGAACAATGCAGCGGCGTCCACGGCACCGGGGAACGCCCCATCGGCGGTGCGCAAGATGATCGGGCTACCATCGTGACCGGATTTCTCGTAGTGAATTTTGGCCTTCTCCAGATCAAAGGGGCGCTGCGGGATCGTCTCGTCGAACAGCGGGTAGGCCGCGTTGATAGGCATGTCGTTGCCGATGCTGCCGTAGCCCTGAAGGATTTTCTCAACCAGTTCCTCGCGGTTCACGGCATATTTGAGCGCCAGACGCAGGTCGTTGTTGTCGAACGGTGCCGTATCGACGTGCGCGATGAAAACATAGTGCCCACGACCCGCAATGTTGTTGACCGTCAGGTTCGGGGCACGGTCCAGCAGCTTGGCGATCTTCGGCTCGACGCGGTTGATGGCATCTACCTGACCAGACTGCAGCGCGGCGGTACGGGCTGTCGCATCGTTGAGAACGATCAACTCGATCGTATCGTAGTGAGCGACCTCTTCCTGGCTGCCGGCCCAGTAATCGTCACGGCGGGTTGCCACCGCACGCACGCCCGGCTCGTATTCCGTCATGGTGTAGGGTCCGGTTCCGATCGCCGCCGCCGGATCGTCAAAGCCGCCCCCGGGCTGGATGATCAGATGGTAGTCGGCCATCAGATAGGGCAGGTCGGCGTTGCCGATTGCAAGATTAACGGTAAATGTCTGGCCTTCGGCAGACATGCTTTCGATCCCCTGCATGATCCCCAGCGCGCCGGATTTGGATTCTTCGTTCGAATGGCGCTCCATCGTTTTCAGAACATCGTCGCCGGTTACTTCTGTACCATCCGAAAAGGTGATGCCTTCCCGGATCTTGAATGTCCAGGATTTGGCATCTGCCGACCCTTCCCAGCTTTCGGCGACCAATCCGTCCAGCGTCCCGTTGGGGTTCAGCTCGACCAGCGGTTCACCCCAGAAGAAACCGATCTGAAGCGGAACGTCCGACGCCCAGCTTGCTGGGTCTTGCGTATTAGTGGATTCGCCACCGGATATGCCCATACGGAACGTACCGCCCGCGACGGGTGTGCCGTGCGCCTCTGCTTTGGCGGCGCCGGCAAGCATGGAATTCGCCGCGGCTGCCGTCACGCCAAGCGCCGCTGCGCGGCTGACGAACTCCCGTCGTGTCATAAATCCGTTTGCGACCTTGGCCGTCAGATCTTTCATTTGGGTATTCATTGTTTTGGTGTCTCCCAGTTGGAATCGGGCGTCTTTTTCGTGCGCCCCAATTTAATTGATGCTTTAAACTTGCGCATTTGAACGGTCGTCGCAAGGACTAATGCCCCCGTTTGGCTAGAGCTGGTCGCGCGGCACACGGTCGTCGACGTCGCGGGCATAGATCAGTTCGCCATCCTCCCATGCCTCTATTCGCGCGCTCAGATGAAAGCTTTCGATGTCGCTCCACATCGCGCAATGCGCCTCGGTGCGCAGCCGGATCTCGCCGCGCTCCATCTCGCTTGTCCAGTGGCAGGTTCCCCGCGCCGAGAGCGGATCGTCGGGGTGGATTTCCCAGCGCTCGCGAGCGACAGATCCGCTGATCAGACCATGATCCAGATCGCGCAGCTTGCCGAAATCATCCTCGATGATCAGCGTTTGAATGCCAGTGACCATGTCGGTTTCCTGCCGGCGGATGTGCTTTGGCGCGCGCAACTCTTCTGTTTCCCACGGCGTTGCGGTTTCCGGCTGTGCGAAATTCACCTCGTCACCGCCTGTTGTGGGGCGCTGGGGCAGGGTGATCGTACCGCTGCCGAGTGTGACGGTTGCCGCAACCGGGGCGGGCCAGACAAGCGGCCAATACGCCGTGGAGATCGCGACCCTGATCCGATGGCCTTTCGGCACGCGGTAAGCGATGTGATCGAGATCGAGCGTGATGTCCTCGGTCTTGCCGGGCTGCATGGCGCGCGGGGCGGCATGGCTTTTGCGGTGGCTGAGGTTCAGCACGCCGTAGGTGATGCGGCTGCTCGCGCCGTCGGGATGGATGTGGTTGAGCCGCACGGCAATTTGCCCCTGCGCGCTGTCGGAACTGAGCGAGAGCATGATGCGCGGCGCGCCGACGATATCCATATCCGCGCCCAGCGGCGCGCTGTCGAATACGGTAGAGAGCGCGTCGTCTCCGCGCTGATCGCCCGGCATTTCTGGGCCCAACCAGATCGCGCAGTATTCCCCTGACGCCGCGCCACAGTGGGCCGGAGAGGAGACGGTGCGCGCGATGGTCTGCGGCACATCGCCCAGCGTGCCGTCGTCATTCAGGTGCAGCGTCTGCACCGGCAGGTGGCTGGTTGCGCCCTCGCGCTCCGCGATCCAGCGACCGGGCCGCACGTCGTACCACGCCGCAGGCCGCAGCCCGTCCATCAGGTAAGCCCGGTAATCGGGGTCCTCCACGACGCCGGTATCTTCGCCCTTGAGCCATTGATCCCACCAGCGAAGCGCCTCTTGCAGAAAGCCGATGCGCGGCTCGGGGACGGCAAAATGGGGATATTTATGGACCCACGGGCCGACGATTCCCTTGGCACCATCGAGCGCCTCCACCAGTTGCGGCACGGCGTTCTTGTAGGCATCGCCCCAGCCGCCGAATGCCAGCACCTTTGCTTTTATGGCCGCGTACTCTTCGCAGACCGACCCGTGTTGCCAATAAGCGTCGCGGCGTTGGTGACGCAGCCATGTCGAGGGCAGAAACGGCTCGGCCTCCAACCGCTCCAGCCACATCTCGCGCCATTCGGTGCGCAGGGCGGGGTCGGGCGGGCGGCTCGAATAGCTCCACATCGTCGCCCCCCAGCCGAGATTCTCGTTTAGCAGACAACCGCCTTTATAATGGATGTCATCGGCGAAGCGGTCCACTGTCGAGCACAGGGTGATGATCGCTTTCAACGGCGCGGGCGCCCGTGCCGCGACCTGCAAGGCATTGAAGCCGCCCCAGCTGATGCCCATCATGCCGACGCTGCCGGTGCACCAGTCCTGTGCCGCCGCCCAGTTGATGACCTCGACCGCGTCAGAGAGTTCTTGCGCCGTGTATTCATCCTCCATGATGCCTTCGCTATCGCCGTTCCCGCGCATGTCTACGCGCAGGCAGGCATAGCCGTGTTTGGCGAAATAGGGGTGCGTGAGGCAGTCGCGCGCGGTTGTGCCATCACGTTTGCGATAGGGGAGAAATTCGAGAATCAGCGGCACGGGCATTTTCCCGGAATTCTCGGGTCGCCAGAGCCGTGCCGAAAGCCGCGTGCCATCCGACAGCGCGATGATATGATCTGGATCTTCAATGAGAGTTTCGTGCGGCGGGGGTATATTTGTCATACAGCCAGCCTCAGCGCGGGGCGGTGTTATGTCAATCGCTTGGTGCGCAACGCGATAAACGGGCGACACGCGCGGATTTCCGACACCTGCCTAACGGGCCCTGTTCCTCCCCCGTACGCATCCGCTCTGTGGCTTAAGGCGCACACATGGGCGGCCACGCGAGACGGCAGGAGGATAAAGTTCTGGATTTCGGGGGGGCGTCCTGCGTAATGTGCCGCAATAACGGTGAAATCATGGCGCGCTCGAACGGGCCAGGTAGCAGCAAAACAAAACAATATAAACCAAGCGACCCGCGCAAGACGGGCGCTTTTGAGGTAGAGTGGTAAGACGATGAAGGCGATTGATTTCGTCGTCCGTGGAAGTGCGGGCGGATTGCAACGTGGTACGGTGTCGGCAGAGACCCAGAACCAGCTGATCGTGGCGGGTGCCGGTCAGGAAATTTCCATCAACGCGCGGCAGGTCGATTTTGCCAGCCAGGTGCGGTCGGGCGATCAGCTGATCATGACGATGGAAGACGGTCGTGTCATCACGATCGACAACTTTTTCAACGACAGCGGCGCGGCCAACCGGCTGTTCATTTCGACAGACGGCTACCTCAACGAGGTGAGCTTTGCCGACATGAGCGAGGGCAGCCTGTCGGCCCAGTACGGGCCGACGCAGGAGTGGGGCAAATGGAGCCCGTCCGATGAGCTTATTTTTCTTGGACATACCGAGGTGGCCGGCGTTCCGCTTGCACAAGGCGATGACGAGGTCAGCATGCTCGGCGCAGCACTCCTGGGCGGCAGCAGCCTGCTTGGCGGCGGTGCGGCCGTGGCCGCCGGTCTGGGCGGCGCGGCGTTGATCGCGGGCAGCAGCAGCAACGGAAGCGGCCCGCGCGCGCCATATGTCGATCACCCTGACACGGAAGTCGTCGTCGGTGGCGACGGCGTTGACGAAGTGCTGACCATTACCGGCGGCGGAGAGCCTGGTGACGAGGTCGTGGTGAAGGTCGGCGACAAGCAGATCGACACGGTGATCGACGACGAAGGCGAATTCGAAGTCGTATTCGAAGGCGAGAACTTTCCCGACGATGGCCTGTACGACACTGGAGTCGAGGTCACCAACACGGACGGTGACACGATCGACCTGAACGGTCCGGGCTTTGACATCGACACCACCGCGCCGGAACTTGCCGTGACCGAAGGTACAGAATCGGTCGGCGATTTCTTCAATGGAACAACCTTCCCCGAAGGCGTCACAATTTCGGGAACCGGCGAAGTCGGCAGCACGGTCGACGTGACCATCGCGGGCATCATGCAATCCACGGTGGTTGACGCCGAAGGCGGTTGGACCGTCGGCTGGGAAGCGGGCACGCTCGAAGCGGGTGAATATACCTCCGAGGTGACGTTGGTAACGACCGACAGTGTCGGCAACTCGGCCACCTTTACAGATACGCTTGTGGTCGACACTGTCACCAACGTCACTCTGGATGAAATGGACTTTGGCGGCGATGGCGTCGTCAATGGCGTCGAGCAAGCCGCCGGCATCAGCTTCAGCGGGACGGCGCAGGCCGGTTCCACGGTCGAAGTGACCGTCGGTAGCACCACTACCACCGTGACGGCGACATCCGAGGGAACATGGTCGGCCAGCTTCACCAAGACTCAAATCGAGACCGGCGAGTACGAGGGATCTGTCTCCGTCTTCGCGACAGATGTGCACGGCAACACCGCCACAGCGTCCGGAACATACGACGTCGATACACTGGTGCGGGATTTCTCGATCACGTCTTCCACCGGCGGCGCAGACGGCGTTATCAGCGCGGAAGAGGCCGGTCAGTCGATGACCGTCACCGGCATGACCGAGCCGGGCTCGTCCGTGGTGGTTGAATTGGGCGGCGTGACACAAACCGCGACAGTTTCGGACACCGGCAGCTGGACCGCGACGTTTGAGGCAGGCACTGTCGCCTCGGGTACTTACACGAGCACGATCACCGCAACGGCGACCGACGCTGCTGGCAACGTCGACACGGCCACCGCACCTGTCTCCGTCGATACCGATGCGGGGGTTTTGACAATCTCGGAAGAGCCGGTGGAAACCGACGACATCGTCAACCACGAGGAATCACGCGACGGTGTGGTGCTAAACGGGACCGCCGATCCGGATGCCACTGTTACCGTCACAATGGCGGGGGTCAGCCACGATGTAGTGACCGATGCCGATGGCAACTGGGAGGCGTTCTTTTCGTCAGCGGAGATCGAGCCGGGTGTCTACACGGCAGACATCACCGCACATACCACCGATGGCTACGGTAACTCCCGTTCCGTCTCCGACAGCGTCGAGGTGGATACCCGTGTCGAGAACCTGTCCTTCAACAGTGTGACCGAAGACAACATCATCAACGCCCAGGAGCGCGGCGACGGCTTCAGCGTCACCGGCAGCACCGAAGTCGGGTCGACATCCGTTGAGGTCACGTTGGGAGACCAGACGTCTTCCGCTACGATTGCCGCCGATGGAAGCTGGAGCGCTGATTTTGACCAGAGCGCCGTCGAAGAGGGCACGTTCAACAGCGGCATAAGCGTCACCGCGACGGACCGTGCCGGCAACCAAAAGACAGTTACCGGTGATGTCGACGTCGATACCGAGGTTGACCCGCTCACGCTGACCGGCAATTCCGCCGGTGATGATCAGGTGGTGAACGCTGATGAAGCGGCGACGGGGATCGACATGGAAGGTCAGGTCGAGGCCGGGTCGTCCGTCACGGTCACTTTCGGCGGGATGAGCTATGCCGCCGATGTGGATGCCGCAGGCACCTGGTCGGTGACCATTCCGGCGGCGGATGTGCGTCCGGGAGCCTATGCCGCCGAGATCTCGGTCGTGGCAACGGATTACGTCGGAAACACCGCCATCATCAAGGACACGCTGTCCATCGACACCGAAGCACCAGAAGGCCCGGTTATCGCATCCTTCACGCGCGGCGGTGACGGGATTCGCGGGATTTCTGTCGAAACGGTGATGGAAGACGGTGCGCCGACGGAGGATGTGACCAGCATCGTACAGGTCGCGTCGGACGGCTCTATCAGCGAGGTCGCCGGTGCCCAAGGATACAACGAGCTGCGCGGCGAGACCGACTTCATGTTCGAGACGAACGTGCCGAACGGGTCGCAACTGGTCGTCAACGCGACGGACGAGGCGGGCAATACGTCAGGTACCTATCTGGTGCTGGACGACGAGGCGCTCAACAGCACGGTCGATCTGAGCAATCCGGCACTCGGCACCTACCAGATCGAAAACCTCGATCTCGATTTCGCCGAAGCGGCGAGCGTGGTGATCGACGAAGCCAGCCTGCTTGCCCTCTCGACCGAGACCAACACGCTGACCATTCGCGGCTCTGCCGAGGACAGCGTGACCATCCAGGACGGCACGCTGACCGGAACCCAAGATATCGATGGCCAGACCTACAACGTCTATTCCGTAGGCGCCGAGGGTACGTTGCTGATCGATCCGGAAGTCCCGGTCACGATCTGACCCCAGCTTTGGTAGAACGACAGAAAAAGGGAAGCGGCGGGGCATATCCCCCGCCGCATCCGGCAGACGCACAAAAAGAATGAAATACCGGCACGTTAAGGGCAGGATATGGGGCAGTGTAGCACGAAAACCGTAGGGCTTTGCGCCGCAGCGCTGGCCCTTGCCGGATGTATGTCCGGCGCAAGCGGCGATGTGGACAGCGTGACGCGCATGCGGTACCCAGATGCCGGTGGCACGCCGACCCATGCCGACAAGATCAACGCCGAAAGTGCGATCATCCAAAGCCTTGTCGCGCGCCGGTCGGTGCTGCCCGACGGCTCTCCCTATTCCCGCGTCGCCACCGCCGTTCTGGCCGCCAACGCGCGTACCGCTGAAAGCGAGTTGCGGGCCGCACAGTTGCGGTCGCGCGCGGCATCAAAGAACTGGCTGCCGCAGATCGGGCCGCAGATCAGCCTGACCTCGCTGAGCAGCGTGATCACCAATCTGGTGGTCGAACAGGTGATCTATGACAATGGCCGCAAGAAGGGCGAACGCGAATTTGCCGTCGCCGATGTCGAAGTGGCCGCTGTCGCACTGGCCAGTGACACCAACGCCCGCGTGCGGCAGGGCCTCGACCTTTACGTGGCCGCCGCCGAAGCGCGCGAGAAATTTGCGCTCGGCACCCGGACCCTCAAAGACATGAGCCATTTCGAATGGGTGATGCAAGAGCGGGTTCAGGGCGGCGTGTCGGACGGATCGGATCTTTATATCCTGCGCCAGAAACTGGGCGAGATCCGCGCCAGCCAAACCGCCAGCGCCGAGACCGCCAGCACCGCGATGGCAGAGCTGAACGCAATGTCGATCGGCGATCTGGGTGAGGTGCGCGGTGTGCCTGTCCTGCCGGTCCACGCGGGGCTGGCCCAACCTTTGACAGTCACACAGGCCGAGGCCGAAAAGGTCCGCGCCATTGCCGCCGCGAAGGTGGACCGTGCGGGCCAGTTGCCGGGCTTGTCCGCTGGCGGCACCGTCGGCGAGGACAGCAATTTCGGGCTTCAGGTCAAGACCGACAATCTTCTGGGTCTGGGCACCGGTGACCGGATCAGGGCCATCGAAGCGACACGCGAAGCGGCCGGCCGCCGTGTGGCACAGGCCAACGAGACCGCCGACAGGACCCTGCGCAAGCTCGAAGGGCAGATCGCTGCCAAGGAACGTCAGGCGACAGAGGCCGCCGCGCTGACCGCGCAGGCGAAACGCAACCTGGATGTGTTTCAAGCGCAATACGATGCCGGCCAACGGCAAGTGATGGATGTCGTCGGCGTATACGAGACATTCGCACGGCAGCAGGATGCCGGCGTAACCCTGAAATACGAGGCCATCCGCCTGCGGATCGAAATGGCCGAATTGCTGGGCGTTCTGGCAGACGGAACAGCCATATGACAAAGCCCTTCACCCTGATGATCACGAATGGCAATGCCGGTCGCCTGCGTCCCGTGCCACAGGTGGAAACCGGACAGAACGAAACCGCGCCACCGATGTTCGAGGACCGGATGCGCGCGCGCGCGGCACTGATCGCCACATATGCCGGTGTTTGCGGCATCGAGATTGCGCAATCCGACCTTGCGGATGGTCTGATCCGCCGGATGAGCCCCGACACGTCCGGGCGCGACGAGGCCCGCGTCATCGCAGATCTGCTGCGCGCTCATGGCCTGACCGCCACCCTCATCACCCGCGAGATGCCGGACGCACAGGCGTTTCCGGCGCTGGTCTACATGACCTCTGGTCAGATGTTGCTGGTGCTTGCCCGCGAGGGCGAAGATCTGGTGGTGTACGACACGACCTGCGGTGACAACCGCGCGATGGTTCCTGCCTCGGATTTCGTTCCCTTCTTTTCCGGACTGATCCTGCACGCGCAGATGCCGATGGCGACCGTCGCGCAGGTGCACAAGACGGCGGAAGAACCGGCGCATTGGTTCTGGGGTCAATTCGGTCGCTTTCGGCGGCAACTGGGCGAAGTGGCACTCGGATCTTTTGTTGCGAACCTGCTGGCGGTCGCGGTGGCGCTGTTCTCCCTTCAGGTCTACGACCGGGTGATCCCGCACCAGTCCGAGGCAACGCTTTGGGTTCTTGCGGCGGGCGTGGGGCTGGCCGTGCTGATGGAGGCGTTCATCAAGATCGCGCGCGCGCAGTTGATGGACGGTGCAGGGCGGCAGATCGAGGTATCGGTGCTGGGCATCTTGATGAAACGGATTCTCGGCATGCGCAGTGACAAGCGGCCGCAGACACCCTCCGATTTGTTTTCATCGATGCGCGAATTCTCTGCGGTACGCGAGTTCTTCACCGCGTCCACCATCGGCACGATTGCCGACATTCCCTTTATCTTCGTGTTTCTGGCGCTTGTCGCTTCGATTGCAGGCAACGTTGTCTGGGTATTGGTGCTGGGCGGTATCCTGATGGTCGTCCCGGGCTTTTTCATGCAGAAAAAGATGATCCGGCTGACCCGCGAGACCCAGGGCGCATCCGCCAAATCCTCGCGCCTGCTGCACGAAGCGATTTTCGAGCTGGATACCGTCAAGACCCAACGCGGCGAGGCGCGGATCGAACGGATCTGGTCGGAACTGACGACGCTGTCGGCGGTGAAATCCTCAGAGCAGCGCAAGCTCGCCTCGGCACTCACCTTCTGGAGTCAGGGCGTGCAGCAGGCGACCTATGTTTCGGCCGTCATCATGGGCACCTATCTGGTGTTCGCCGGGCAGTTCACGGTCGGGTCGATCATCGCGACCGGTATCCTCACAAGCCGCACCCTCGCACCGCTGACGCAGCTTGCAGGCACCATGGCGCGCTGGGGCAACGTGAAATCGGCGCTCGACGGGTTGGAGCATATCGCGACATCAGAGCAAGACAGCAACCCCGCGCGCAGTTATTTGCGCCGCGACCGGCTGGAGGGCAAGTTCGAACTGAAAGACGTCACCTTCCGCTATATCGAGGACGGCGCGCCGACACTCGATCTTGCCGGTTTCTCGATCCTGCCGGGACAGCGCGTTGCGGTACTCGGCGCGAACGGATCGGGAAAATCCTCGCTGCTCAAACTGTTGAGCGGTCTTTACGCGCCAACGACAGGCCGTGTTTTGATCGACGGTACGGAGATGACGCAGATCGCGCCGCAGGATCTGCGTCGGCTGATCGGCTATCTCGGGCAGGACGTCCGCCTGTTTTCGGGGACTCTGCGGGACAACCTGAACCTCACAATGCTGGAACGCGATGACAAGCGTCTGATGGAAGCGCTGGACTTCGCGGGGCTGGGCACTTTCGTGAGGACCCATCCCAAGGGGCTCGACCTTGAAATTCTTGACGCAGGCGCAGGCCTGTCGATCGGTCAGCGCCAATCCATCGGCTGGGCACGCATCTGGTTGCAGGACCCGAAGATCTGCTTGCTCGACGAGCCGACAGCGGCTTTGGATCAGGCGCTGGAGACAGGGCTGGTTGCACGGCTGGAGAAATGGATGGCGGGCCGCACCGCGATCATCGCGACACACCGCGCGCCGATCCTTGCGCTGACCACCCGTACGATCATCCTGTCGAATGGCCGGATGAGCGTCGACGGGCCGCGCGAGGAAGTCATGGCACATCTTACCGCCCTGAAGGGAGGGGCCGCATGAGCGACACCGGCATGGATACCCACATCAGCCAGCAAATGCGCAGGCCTTCGCTTGTGGTCTGGCTGAGCGCGGCGGCGGTCATCGTCTTTGTGATCTGGGCCGCGTTTGCCTGGGTCGATGAAATCGTGCGGGCCGAAGGGTCGATGATTTCAAGCTCGCGCCCGCAGATCATCCAGAACCTTGAGGGCGGGATCCTGTCGGAGCTGGCGGTCGGCGAGGGCGATATCGTCGAGGCGGGCACCGTGCTGGCACGGCTCCACAACACGCAGTTCCAGTCCGCCGTGGACGATTTGCGCGACCAGATCAGCGCGTTCGAGATCCGCCGCCTGCGGCTCGAAGCCGAGATCGACGGCGACTACACCTTTGATGTGCCAAGCGAATGGGCGGCCCGGACGCCCGAGATGGTCGCCTCCGAAGCGGCCCTGTTGCAGGCGCGCCAGTCCGATTACGTGACATCCGCCGACGGGGCCCAGCAGGTGCTGGTCGAGGCGCGGCGCGAGCGCGATCTGATGGACAATATGCTTAAGAACAAGATCGTTTCGCAGATCGAAGCGAGTCGGGCGCGCAAGACCTACGCGGATGCGAAGATCAAATACGACGAGGTCGTGACCCGCACCGATCTGGACCGCGCCGAAGAATATTCTGACGTACTCAAGGAACTGGGGACGTTGCGCCAGACCCTGAAATCGAGCACCGACCAGCTGGACCGCACCGTACTGCGCAGCCCGATGCGCGGTATCGTGAACAATCTGAGCGTGACGACGATTGGTGGCGTTGTGCGGCCGGGGGAGGAAATACTGCAGATCATCCCGCTCGATGAAGAACTGTTCGTTGAAGCGCGGGTGAAACCCGAGGATATCGCCGGTGTGCGGCGCGGTCAGCCTGCGACAGTGAAGCTGTCAGCCTATGATTATACAATCTACGGTACGCTCAAGGGCGAGGTAAAGCTGATCTCGGCGGATACGTTCAAGGACGAACGCGCGCGCGATCCCGATGGTGATCCGCACTACAAGGTGACGCTGGCGGTGGATGTGGAGCATCTGACCCAGCGCCAGGCCGCGCTGGAGATCCGTCCCGGCATGCAGGCCTCGGTGGAGCTGCACACCGGATCCAAGACGGTGCTTCGGTATCTTTTGAAGCCGCTCTACAAATCAAAGGAAGCGTTCCGCGAGCCGTGATCCGATTGCGCGCATACGCGCATTACATTTTTCATGGCAGCTCTGGGCTGAGCGGTGCAGTCCGCAGGCGAGCGCGTGCGGGTCGCGGCGGCTCAGGCCTCGGTATCGAGCCAAAGTGTCACCGGGCCGTCGTTGACCAGATCGACGGCCATGTCCGCACCGAAGCGTCCGGTTTCCACGGGGATATCCAGTTTGCGGAGGCTGTCTGCGAAACGGGCGTAGATGGCATTTGCGTGCTCGGGTCCGGCCGCACCGGAGAAGCCGGGCCGGTTGCCGCGTGATGTGTCGGCGGCCAATGTGAACTGGCTTACCACCAATGCCGCTCCGCCGGTCTGTGTCAGGCTCAGGTTCATCTTGCCCGCGTCGTCCTTGAACAGGCGCAGCTTCGATACCTTCAGGGCAAGTGCGTCAGCGGTGGCGTGGGTATCTTCGGGCATCGTACATACAAAGATCAAAAGACCGGCGCCGATCTGTCCGACGGTCTGTGCCGCGACGGTCACGGAGGCGCCACTGACCCGTTGCAGCAGTGCTTTCATGTGTCTTGCCATGCGATGATGTTGGCGGGGTCCGCGCGGGCGGTCCGAAACCGGTTGGCTGGATGTGTTTCGTCTGCATAGCCGAGTGAGATCGCGCAGAGGATCAAGCGATCCTCGTCGATCGCAAGGTGTTCTTTCAGCAGTGGCGCGTAGCCTGCAATGGCTGCTTGCGGGATCGTTGCGACACCGAGGGCCGTCGCGGCAAGCGTAAAGGCGGTAACGAAGCCTCCTGTGTCCATCGCGCCGTATGCGCCGAGTTCACCGGGCGAATGGACAATCGCGACATGCGGCGCGTCGAAGAATGCATAGTTGCGCAACATCTGCGCCCTGCGGGCCTTGCGGTCCGATTTCTCGATCCCGGCGGCATCGTAGAGCTGGAAGCCGCAGGTGCGCCGCCGTTCGGCGTAGGCTCCGGTATAGGACGCCGGCCACTCGAGGTCGGGGGCGGGTGGCGTGCCTGCAGCGGCAGTCTCCATCAGTTTTGTGCGCAATCGCTCCGTGCCCGCACCGCGCGTCAGACTGACTTGCCACGGTTGCGCGTTGCACCATGATGGCACAAGGCGCGCGGTGGCTACGATACGCTCCAATACAGCGTCAGGCACCGGATCGGGCCGGAAGGCGCGACACGAATAGCGGTCGTCCATGATTTCATTGAGGGTATCGATGCGGGTCATGCGTTATCCATTCATTGCGTAAAGGTAGCCGACAATCGCGGCGATGATCAGGCCCGTCAGTACGGCAAATGCGATTTTGATCGCGGAGTAGGGACGTTCGCCCTGCACCCGCCCGGTGCGGCCATTGACGACAAAGCGGTAACTTTTGCCGCGATATTTGTACGCCGCGAGCCATACCGGCAGCAGGACATGCTTGAAGGTCATTGCAGACAGGTCCACGTCCATCGCATGGATCCGCTGGCGGTCCCCGCCGATGTCGAACTTGACGTCGCGCCGGATCATCGCCTCCATCCGCGCGCGGGCCTCCGTGAGCCCTTCATCGAGCGCCACAGTGTAGCCCTCGGCGCGAAATCCGGCGAGATACTCGGGCGCATATGGCTCCAACGCGGCCAGATCCCAGGGTTCCAACGCGTCCGTGAACCGTTTCGGCAGCGATCGGGACGCCAGAACCAGCACATCGTCGAAGAACCGCGACACACGACCCGAGACGCTGCGCCAACGTACCCTTGCTACCCGGACCTGCGTCCGTTTGCCATCGCGCATCACCGTCCGGGTTTCATAGTAGACAGTGCCACGCTCGCCGGTGTAGCGGGTGTCGCTCTGTGCGTCGTAGGTCCAGTAGGGGACGTATATCCCCTCCATCTTGCGGCCTTTACGGGCATAGGCCTGCAACCCATTGGGCGCGAACCACAGCGCACCCAGCCAATCGGTCATCGCGTCGCTCGCGGCCTCTTCCTGGATGCCAAAGGGCAGAACCGCGCGCGGTTTGATGTGGCGGTGCACGCCGGTGTCAATTACGACGGGCGTCGCGCAGAACGGGCACTCCGCCGCTTGCGCATCAGGATCGAACTCAACCTGCGCGCCGCAGTTGGGGCAGGCGCTGACGCGGGTTTCCTCCATTTCCGCGGCATCGAGGGTTCTGGATAGGGCACGCTGCAGGTCAAGCTCGGCTATCTGCCGCGCCGTCGTCCAGACTGTGGCTATGGATTGCACGTTGCCGCAGTGGTCGCACTTCAGATCGCCGCTTTGCGGATCGTATCGCAGATCGGATCCGCATGTGTCGCAAGGAAACCGGTGTTCCTGTACGATGGTATCTGAAGAAGGATCTGGCACGGTGCCGCCTTTGAAAGCTGATTTATCGCGCGCAGCATTGGCGTTGTGACCGCAGGGGTCAAGGGGGGCGGAGTATGCTAGAGGATACAAATACCGGCGAAATGTCTCGAGAGGCAGAATGTACAGCGCATTGTCCTTCACGCGCGGATGCCGCCATGGGTCAAGGACCCGCTGGCGCAGCTGGATTGCCCGGTTCCGAACTTACGTCAATCGCGCGGCTGTACCACGATGAAGCGGGCCAGCGGCACCACGACCAACTAGTGGCACGCCATGAAAATGATCCGACGATGGAAAAGGATTGGGTATTACGGCACGAAAGTCTTGGAACGGGCAGGCGGTGGCTTCAGACCTGCGGCACATATGCAACGATGCGCAGTTCGATCACGGCGCCGGTGCGCCGCAATCCGGCCACTTCGACAGCGGTCCAAGCGGGCAGCGGCAGACCCAGCACTTCACGCACCACGGCATCGACGGTGTCAAAATGATGATCCATACCGCCGTGATAGCTGGTCATTTCGACGACGCACTGCGCTGCGCCACCCGCCGCGTCAATCACGGCGAGCGCTTTCATCAAGGCGTTTCTGGTCTGGTTTCCGGCGCCTTCCGGCATGACACCGGTGATGTCGCCGCCCGTCGCGCCGGTGAGAAACAGAAAATCACCAGCGCGCACTGCAGGCGAGAAACCCGACGCAGCGGCAAGTTCGGCCAGTGCAGCGGGGGAAACGACCTCGCGCATTCAAGCGCCCGGTGGCGGCGGTGGCATCACGGTGAACAGCTGAGCGAGTTCGGCCACGTCCTCTGCGCGCATCCAGCCGTCCTGTCCCGGCGTCCAGACATAGCTTTGCCTTGTGAGGTCCCCGTCGACGGCCATCCGGCCCATGCGCGCCTTGGAGAAGGGGCCGGTGGTATCGCCGTTCACGGCAACGTGCCAGACGTGTTCGACCGGTGGCGGGGGCGGCGCCATCGGCGCGGCAGATTGTGTCTGCGGGCGCGCGCCCCACGGACCCGAAGCCGCCGCCTGTGCGCCGATCTGCATGCCAAGGCCTGCCCCCATCCCCGCCTGGATCGCCGCAGCGCCGGGGCCATCACGGCCAAGCGCCTCGGCGGCCTGAAACTGCATGTACTCATTCAGATTGCCGATCACGCCCATGGAAGAACGTTTGTCGAGCACATCTTCGACCGCAGGCGGCAGCGAGATGTTTTCGATATAGAGCTCGGGCAGGGCGATGCCGTATTCGGCCAACTGCGCCTCGATTTCCTTGCCCACCAGCTTGCCCAGCTCGCGGGTATTCGCAGCCATGTCCAGAACGGGGATCTGGGCGCGTGCGATGGTGCGGGAGAATTCCTGGACGATAATGTTGCGGATCTGGTACGAGATTTCGTCCATGGTGAATTCGCCATCTGTGCCTACGATCTCGCGCAGGAACACCGCCGGATCGACGACCCGCACACTGTAGGTGCCAAAGGCGCGCAGGCGAACGGGGCCGAACTCGGGGTCGCGGACAATGATCGGGTTCTTGGTGCCCCATTTCAGATCGTTGAACCGTGTCGTGTTGACGTAATAGATCTCGGATTTGAACGGGCTTCTGAAGCCATGATCCCAATGCTGAAGCGTCGTCATGATCGGCATGTTGTTGGTTTCGAGCATGTAGAGACCGGGCGTGAACACATCGGCCAACTGGCCTTCGTGCACGAACACCGCCGCTTGTCCCTCGCGCACGGTGAGTTTCGCGCCGTATTTGATTTCATGGCCCTCGCGCTGGAAGCGCCACACCAGCGTATCGCGGGTGTCATCGGTCCAGTGGATGACGTCGATGAACTCACCCGAGAGGAAATCGAAAATGCCCATGGTATCTGTCCTTCTGGTTGGTCTTGGTGCGGCGGCTCAGTGTCAATTGCGCGCGGTTTGGTTGTCTTGTCGTCTGCGGCTGGCGATCAAACCGGGCCGCTGTCGGTCAGCTCCCGCGCGATGGTCTGCACGGTCTCACGCGCGTCATCGGCTCTCATGCCCGGACGCAGACGGGGGTCGTACAGCATCTTGAGCAACAGCTCGTCGTGGCGGGTGAGCAGAGCGAATTCATCATCGTCATTGAAGATCGACGGACGGGCCGTCGGGCTGTCGTTTGCCAGCCCCAGCCCCTGTGCCAGCTCTTCATGGATGCACGACAGGCGCAACAGCGCGGGGTTTTCAGCACGCACCACAGCCAGGGCGGCGGTATAGGTATTCGCACCGAGGCCACTGGCATAGGCTGCAACCACGCAATAGGTGTCGCGGCGCAGATTGTTGAGCGGTACAAGGCTGCTCGCCGAGATGCCCGGCACCCGCGCGGCAGCCGTGGCCAGCGCCTCCGTGCGGTCGTCCTCTCCGGCGATGACGACGATGAAATTGGGCCGGCCCCCCAAGGTGATCGAATGGCCAGTAACGCGCGCAAGTCGGTCGGCATAGTCGCTGACCGCCTTGAGGTCGCTCGCCCGTTGTGATGGCGGCACGCTTTCGCCAAAGATCACTTCCATCCGCACGCCGTGCTGCCAACGACGCAGGGGGCTGGCCCCGCCGCGACCCGAAAAGCTGCTGTCGTACTCGTTGAAGAACGCGATCTGCTCGAAATTCCGCGCGAGCATTGCAGTGGTGAAGGGCGTATCCGACCCGCCGCCGTCGCGCCGCAGCAGTCCTTGCGACATCTGTGCGGTCTGCACCTGATTGAGATAGCTGCGCAGCTGTGCGCTCTTCTCGGATGTCGGCTTGGCAACCTTCGGGGGCGGTGCAGGCGCCGCGGGGGCGGGGCGCGATACCGGCTTGAGGACCGGATCGACCGGACCGGCCAATTCGGTACAGGCCGCGAGACCAAGGAATGCCAGACCCGAAACCGCTGAGATGATACGTCCCTGCATTGCGCGGCTCAGCTCGGAACCGCGCCGCCGGCGGTATCGCCAAGGCCGGATTTCGTTGCCTTCGCCGAAGCAAGCGTATCGCGCAGCCTGGCCTCCATCTCTTTCAGGTCTTGCTCGGCGGCGGCACGTTTGGCTTTGCCAGCGTCGGCAATTTGCAGGCTTTCCTCGATGGTGCCGATCAGATCGGCGTTCGCCTGTTTGACGGCTTCGATGTCGAACACGCCGCGCTCCATTTCCTCGCGGATGACCTTGTTGCTGTCGCGCAGGTTCTTTGCGTTTGAGGTCAGAAGTTCGTTGGTCAGATCATTCGCTTCGCGCACGGCACCCGCCGCCTCGACGGAGCGTTGGATGGTCACGGCCTGCGCCAGCTGCGTTTCCCACAGAGGGACGGTGTTGACGAGGGTCGAGTTGATCTTGGTCACCAGCGATTTGTCGTTTTCCTGCACCAGCCGGATTGAGGGCAGCGATTGCATGGTCACCTGACGGGTGAGTTTCAGATCGTGTACCCGGCGTTCCAGATCATCGCGTGCGGCCCGCAGATCGCGCAGCTCCTGTGCGACCATGACCTGATCGTCTTGTGCCGCTTTGTCGACTTCGGCGGCCTTCTGCGGGATCGCGGTTGCGTCCAATTCGGCCAGCTTGGCCTCGCCCGCTGCGATGTACAGCGCCAGCTCGTCGTAGAATTGCAGTGTTTTCTCGTAAAGCATGTCGAGCGATTTGATGTCCTTGAGCAAGGTATGCTCATGGCTCAGCAGATTGTCGGTAATCCGGTCGATCTGGCCCTGAACCTTCTCGAACTTGGCGGTGAACTTGGCGAAGGGCGCGGCACGGCCCAGTAGTTTTTCCCACCAGCTGCGCTTGCGCCGCACGTCCAGCTCGGACACCGAAAATCCGCGAATGGTGCTGACGATTCCGCGCAGGCTGTCGCCGGCGGGGCCGACGTCCTTGTTTCGCACGTCCTGCAACATCGCCTGGCTGATTTCCTGCAATTCCGCCTGTGCTGCGGAGCCGAATGCGATGATCGACTGAGTGTCGGCCATATCCAGCTCGTCCATGCGGGCGCGGATCTCTGCGCTCTGGGGGGCATCCGCCTGCGCCAGAGGGACGATCGCGTTGGCCTCTCTCGGCTCGGGCAGATTCACGGCGGTCACTTCCTCGACCAGTGCGATTTCCTGTGTGGCCTTGTCGCGTACGGTATCAGACATCTATATTGGTTCCTCGGAGTTTGTCGGCGTCCGGGTGTCGGGCTTACTCCAGCCGAACGCCTTCGCGCGAGAGCCGCTCGCGCAGCACGTCGATTTCAATGGTCAGATCGCCCCTGTCCTCCAAAAGCGATTTGCGGTTGCGGGCAGCAAAGTTGTGGTCGAGATCGTTCAGTAGCGCCAGATAATCGGATTTGGCCTGTGCGTCACGGGTGCGTGCGTAGATATCGGCGAATTTCGCCGTCGCGTCCCGCGCACCCTGCAAATAGACGCCAAGGTATTTGCGCGCCGCAGTCAGGTCGCGCGGGTCTTCTTCGACCGTGCGGATCAGGTCGCGTGCCGTGGCCACAAAGGCGTCCAGCCGTGCCGTGGCTTCACGGTCGTTCGCGCGCTGGATCGTCGTGCGCATGGTGCCCAGATGCTTTTCGGCCTCATCGACCACACGGGCCACGCGGTCTTGCTGAAACGTGTCGATACCGTCCATCCCTTTTGACCGCAGCGGGTCGATACCGAAGGCGCAGACGTGCAGGCCTGCGCCCACGATGCCGTAGATCAGCGGCGACAAAACGTCGAAACCGCCCTGATGCGCCATTACCGCGAGCGCGGTGCCGATGCCGGTCAGCGCACTCGCCAGCATCTTGCGCGGCAGGGCGGGGCGGCGCGCGACCTTGCGGGCGTTGAATGCGGCCTCGGCCCGTAAACCGCCACGCAGCAGCCACGCGGCCAGTGTCAGCGCACCCGCTCCAATCACTGCGGCCAGAAACGCGGGCGCGCTCGTCGATCCGCCAAAACTGGTTGCGAGGAGGACGATCGGGGGAATGAACAGACCGTTGGTGCGCCCCCCTGCCGGATCAATCTCGATACGTCGGCGGGCGGGGTCCGCTGTGCTGTTCGCGGCCGAATCGGGGCTATAGGTGCCGCCGTAGCGTTTAGCCATGCTCAGAGCCCTCCGATCCAGCCGGAAGTGACGCCGAACAGGAGCACGATCAGCGCGACGTAGGATAGCTTTCGAAACGGTCTTGGCGCCATGGTCCCCTCATTCTTCGGTGCGAAAGGCACGTTTTCAGATTTATAGCATAAGCAGCCTCAATGGGTCTTTCCAGTGCCCGCGCACGTGCGATGCCATGGCAATGGCCGCAATCGCACAATAATTTGCGATATTGCGCCTTAATGCAGTGTTACGAAAACAGATTCACGGCCAGGTGGTAAAACCAAAGCGCGGCGCACGCACGACAAACTGCGCCGGCGGATGTGTACTACAGTCAGGGTCTCAGGGACGGCGGTTGCGGGACCCTTTGAACGGAGGTTTGCCTTTGCCGGCTTCCTTGCCACTATCGGGCCGGGTAGTGCGGGTGCCGGGCTTGCCCTTGAAGGGTTTGCCGCCGGGCTTACGCGGGGCATCCTCTTCCATGCGTGGTTTGGGTAATCCGGGCTGGCCCGGCCCACCGAACGCTCCCTTGTGCGGCTTGCGCGGTTTGAACGCGCGGCGCACTTCCGTCGGCGGCGCGGGCGCGGGGCCAAGCAGGTCTTCGGCTTCCAGCCCCAACTGGTCACGCAGCACCTTGCGACGAATTTCCTCGACAGCGCCCTGTGCAAGCTCGCCCAGCTGGAACGGACCATAACTGACGCGGATCAGGCGGTTCACGCTCAGCCCGATTTCATCCATCGCGCGGCGGATTTCACGGTTCTTGCCTTCGCGCAGGCCCACCGTCAGCCAAGCGTTCGCTCCTTTTTGCCGGTCCAGAACCACCTCCATCGGCTGAAACGGCTCCCCGTCTGCTACGATGCCCTTGCGCAGCGGCTCCAGCGTTTCCTCGGTGGGGCGCCCGTTGACCCGAACGCGGTAGCGCCGCAACCAACCGGTCGAGGGCAGTTCAAGCCGCCTTTTGATCGCGCCGTCGTTGGTCAGCAGCAGCAGTCCTTCGGAGTTGAGGTCGAGCCTGCCGATGCTCATCACGCGTGGCATGTCATCGGGCAGCGCATCAAAGATCGTCTCGCGGCCCTTTTCGTCACTGTCGGTCGTCACCAGCCCGGCGGGTTTGTGATACAGCCACAGGCGCGCGGGTTCGGCGGGGCCGATCAGCCTGCCGTCCACCTCGATCCGGTCCGCGTCCGTGACGTTGAGCGCGGGGGAGGTGATCTGCGTGCCGTTGACCGCGACGCGGCCAGCTTCGATCATGCGCTCGGCTTCGCGGCGGCTTGCGATGCCGACACGGGATAGAACCTTGGCGATGCGGTCGCCCTTGGGCGTTGGGGTATCTGTCATGTACGCTGCATACCGTAACGCCCCCTCTTGCGAAAGAGACGGATTTGGCGCCATCAAGGGGCATGACATTCAGATCCTACATGGCGCAGGCATTGGCCGAGGCCCGCGCGGCGGCGGAACGCGGTGAGGTGCCGGTGGGCGCTGTTGTCGTCTCGCCCACCGGGGCGGTTCTGGGACGGGCAGGCAACCGGACGCGTGCGGATCATGATCCGACCGCCCATGCCGAGATGCTGGCGATCCGGTCGGCCTGTGCCGCAACGGGTTCGGAGCGGTTGGTGGGGTGCGCGCTCTACGTCACGCTTGAGCCCTGCGCGATGTGCGCGGGCGCGATTTCGGCGGCGCGCATCGCGCGGCTCTATTACGGCGCTTCTGATCCGAAATCGGGCGGTGTGGCGCAGGGCGCGCGGGTGTTCGCGCATCCGCAATGTCATCATGCGCCACAGGTTTTCGATGGGATCTCCGAAGAACCGGCGGAGGCATTGCTGCGCGCGTTCTTCGCGGACAGGCGCGCCCGTTAGCCCAACATCTCTTTTGCTACTGCCTGCGGGCTGCTGGCGCTTGGATCTTCCTTGCGCGCAAGCGCGGGAGTGCGACGCACCCATTCGTGACCTTCGGCCAATTTGACCATGAAATCCGCCAGATCGGCGCGTCGCGTGCGGATCATGTCTTCGGGAATGACATTGGCCTGCACAGTGTAATCATCGGTCGCCGCGCCCGCCATCAACCAACCGGGGCGCACGGCGGTCCACGAAAGCCGCGCACGCTTTTGCAAGAGCGCCTCCATCTCGGCCATCTGATCGAACACATTGTGCAATGCGGCCATTGCAGGCAGCTTGAACCAGATCGGCCCGCGATTCCTTTCTTCGACGAAACTGGCCGACAACACCAGCAGCCGTTTCACACCCTCTTTTTCCATCGCATCGCAAATCGCCATCGTGCCGTCCGTATAAAGCGGCGGTGGCGATACCAGCGTCTTGGGGTCGTTGCCGACGCCGAGACAGGACAGAACCGCATCCGCGCCGCGTACCGCCCCTGCCAGATCGTCGTTCAGCACGTTTGCCGCCCGGTGGCTGAGACGCGGATGGTCCTGCGGGTCGTCAGGCAGGGCGAGATCGACGGAAAGGACCGTGTGACCGCGCGCCAGCGCCGTTTGCACGGCGGCTGCGCCAGTGCCGCCGGCGCCACCGAAGATCACGAGCTCAAGGGGCGTCGGCTCTTGCGTGTCAGTCATGTCACTACTCCGTTGTTGAAGCGTGACATAGGGCCGAGCGCCTCCGTGGCTAGAGGTTGATGGCCTTCATCACTTCGGGTTCAATCACACGGGTGCCGTCCGGCACGCCCGCGGTCAATGCCTCCGCCGATTGCGCGAGGGCGGGGAAGGTGCGGTAGTGACACGGAATCAGCGTCTTGAATGCGAAATACCGGCGCGCGGCATAGGCGGCCATGTCCATATCCATCGTAAAATGCCCGCCTGCGGACAGGATTCCGATGTCGGGCTTATGGTAATCGCCGATCCAGTCCATATCCGCCATCAGGCCGGTATCGCCTGAAATATAGATGGTGTGACCTTCACCGCGCAGAATGAAACCGCTTTCGCTGCCCATGTAGGGCTTTTCCCCATCCACATCCGCTGTGGAAGAATGCGACGCGGGGACCATGCTCGCGCTGACTTTGTCACCGATAGAGATCGTACCGCCCATATTGAATGCGACACCTTCCACAGCGCCCTCACCGTGAAGATACTGCGCCAGCTCGACCATCCCCGAGACCGGCGCACCGGTGTCCTTGGACACCCGCACCACGTCCGCGATGTGGTCGAAATGCCCGTGTGTGACCAGGATATGCGTCGCACCTTCGGTTGCGGCGCTGTAGTGCGCCTCGTCCAGCATGGGGTTCTGGGTGATCCACGGATCCACGAGCACCACCTGATCCTCGATTTCAAAGCGGAACCCGCTGTGGCCAAGCCAAAGTACCTTCATCGTATCTCTCCCGGATTGTTTCGTCTTGTGCCAACCTTAATCGAATTTCGCAGCATGGCGAGGGGCTGATCCCGATTTTTCAGCGCCCGGCAGGTACAACGGGAAGGGTGCGACTTGCGAGGACGGCGGCGGAGCGGTAGAGGACGGACAAGCAGATGAGGAAAGCGCATGTCTATCGACGAAAACACCGCCGCCCGCGTGGCCAAACTTGCCCGCATCAAAGTAGAGCCTAACGCCCTGCCGGCGCTGGCGCAGGAGTTCAACACCATACTTGGATTCATCGAGCAGCTGGGCGAAGTGGATATCGACGGCGTGGAGCCGATGACAAGTGTGACGCCGCAGCGATTGCAACGCCGCGCCGATGTGGTCACGGACGGCGACCAGCAGGCAGCGGTGCTGAGGAATGCGCCGGACGCACGCGAGGGTTTCTTTGCCGTTCCGAAGGTGGTCGAATAATGTCTGATCTGAACAAACTTGGCCTTGCTGACGCCCGCGATGCCCTGCGCAAGGGCGATACGACGTCGAAGGAATTGACCGAAGCCTGCCTGAAAGCGATCGAGGGGGCAGGGGCGCTCAATGCGTTCGTCCATCACACACCCGATATTGCATTGGACCGTGCCGCCGCCGCCGATACGCGCCTGAAAGATGGTGATGCGCCCGCGATGTGCGGCTTGCCCATCGGCATCAAGGATCTGTTTTGCACCAAGGGTGTCCCGTCACAGGCGGGCAGCCGAATCCTCGAAGGATTCTTGCCCGAGTACGAATCGACGGTCAGCCAGAACCTTGCCGATGCGGGTGCTGTGATGCTGGGCAAACTCAACATGGACGAATTCGCCATGGGCTCGTCCAACGAGACGTCCGTGTATGGCAATGCCGTCAATCCGTGGCGGCGCGGCAATTCCGATGCGGCGTTGACGCCCGGCGGCTCGTCGGGCGGGTCCGCCGCTGCTGTGGCCGCTGATCTATGCCTCGCTGCGACCGGCACCGATACGGGTGGCTCAATCCGCCAGCCTGCCGCGTTCACCGGCACAGTCGGGATCAAACCGACCTACGGGCGCTGCTCGCGCTGGGGGGTCGTCGCCTTTGCCTCCTCGCTCGATCAGGCCGGGCCGATGACGAAATCCGTGCGCGACGCGGCGATCATGCTGGGTGCGATGGCCGGATACGACCCAAAGGACAGCACGTCGGCAGATCGCGCGGTGCCTGATTTCGAAGCGGCGCTGACGGGCGATATCCGCGGCAAGAAGATCGGCATTCCGCGCGAATACCGGATGGAGGGCATGCCGGAAGAGATCGAGAAACTGTGGGCTGACGGGACTGCCATGCTGAAGGATGCAGGCGCTGAAATTGTCGACATCTCGCTGCCGCACACGAAATACGCGTTGCCCGCCTACTATGTGATCGCCCCCGCCGAGGCGTCATCCAACCTCGCGCGTTATGACGGTGTGCGCTATGGCCACCGCGCCAAGCTGGACGCGGGCGATGGCATCACCGAGATGTACGAGAAGACACGCGCAGAAGGATTCGGCCCCGAAGTGCAGCGCCGGGTCATGGTGGGCACCTACGTCCTGTCGGCAGGGTTCTATGATGCCTACTACAACCGCGCACGCCGGGTGCGGACCCTGATCAAGCAGGATTTCGACACCGTTTTCGCCGAGGGCATCGACTGTATTCTGACACCGGCCACGCCCTCCGCCGCCTTCGGCCTGGGCGAAATGACCGACGCCGATCCGATCAAGATGTATCTCAACGACGTCTTCACCGTGACCGTCAATCTGGCCGGATTGCCCGGCATCGCTGTGCCGACAGGGATCGACAAACAAGGTCTGCCGCTGGGTCTGCAACTGATCGGGCGTCCGTGGGAAGAGTCCGACTTGCTGTCTTCCGCCTATGCGCTCGAACGGGCTGCGGGCTTTGTAGCCAAGGCGGATAAATGGTGGTAGACCCCGCCAAATGTAAAAACAACAAGCAGGCTTGGTGATGATGACTGTACGATTCGTTCTGGGGTCCTGCGCCCTGGGCTTGCTGGCGGCGTGTCAACCTGCGGTCCCAGAGGACAGCCGTTTCGGTGTGGGTTTTGACCAGACGTTCGATGCGCAACGTCTCGACCGCGATGCGGCGTTGGCCAGCGGTCTGTCTTCGACGCCCGGTCTGCCCACCACCCCCGGTGTGAGCGCGCAACCGTTGCCCGCGCCCGGTTCGCCCGAGGCGACAGCGGCCGAGACACGCGCGATTCTCGCGCAGACGGGCGCGCAGGACGCATCGGCGCGCGCCGAAGCCGCAGCCGCGAATTCGGGCGTCGCACCGCTTGACGCCAGCCCGGCCAATCCCGCTCCCGCTGTCATCAACAGTGCGACGGGGATCAGCCAGGAGAACAACTTTGATGCTGTTTCCGGCCAGCGCAGCATAGAAAGCGATGCCGCGCGGATCGCCGCAAACCGGGCGCAGTATCAGGTAATCCAGCCTCAGGCGATTCCAGAACGGACAGGCAGCGGTCCGAACATCGTGGCCTATGCCTTGTCGACAAACCACCCGGTCGGGACCACGCTCTACAAGCGGTTCAGTCTCAACGCCGCGGGCAAGTACAACCGGAACTGCGGGCAGTACCGCCATCAGGATCAGGCGCAGATCGCTTTCCTTTCGGCAGGGGGGCCCGAGAAGGACCCCAAGGGTATGGACCCGGATGGGGACGGCTATGCCTGCACTTGGGATCCGTCGGTCTATCGCAACGTCAACGGATAGTTCGGTGCCTGTGTGGCACGGCTCACCCAACTGCGGGCCGCGCCGTGATGGGCTGACGCCTTCGCTGGTGGTGGTGCATTACACGGCAATGCGAAACAAGCAGGTCGCGTTGGAGCGGCTGTGCGATCCATCCGCCGAGGTTTCCGCCCACTATCTGATCTGCACAGGCGGCACCATCATCCAGATGGTAGAAGAAGCGGACCGCGCCTGGCATGCTGGCGCCGGCGAGTGGCGGGACATGACCGACATCAACTCACGTTCGATCGGGATCGAACTGGACAACGCCGGCGATCATCCCTTTCCCGATCCACAGATGCGCGCCTTGGAGACTTTGCTGTCAGGCATCATGTCGCGCTGGTCCGTGCCGCCCGAAGGGATCATCGGTCACTCCGATATGGCACCGGCGCGCAAATTCGATCCCGGTCCGCGCTTCGACTGGACCAGATTGGAACGGCTCGGTCTCGCTGCTCCGGCTCAGGATTTCGCCGAAGGCGATCTGGAGGCGGCTGGATTTATACGCGCGGCTCAGAAGGCGGGGTTTACCGCTGACGTCCCCTTTGAGACACTACTTGCAGCCACACGGCTGCGCCGTGCGCCTTGGCGTAGCGGCCCGTTGCAGCGCGCCGATTTCCTGCTTTAGCGCTCTTTTCCCGAATAATTGCGAATAATGCGCCGCTCTGCTGCGAAACCCATTGACCGCGGATAGGCACACCGCCTAACGCTGCGCTTGCGCGGAAGGCTGGATGATCGCTGCGCGGTTTGCGTTCTGCGTAGGCTGCGGGGAGGAAAGTCCGGACTCCAGAAAGAGACGGTGCCGGGTAACACCCGGGCGGGGCAACCCGACGGACAGCGCCACAGAAATGAAACCACCTTCCTTCGTGGAAGGAAAGGGTGAAACGGTGGAGTAAGAGCCCACCGCGCCGCTGGTAACAGCGGCGGCAAGGCAAGCCCCACCGGGAGCAATGCCAAATAGGGACCGCGTGCCTGTCAGGTCGCAAGGCATGGCGGCGGAGCTTCTTTCGCTCCAGCAGGTCCGGGTTGGCAGCTGTAGCCCTGACGGTAACGGCAGGGTCAGAGGAATGATCATCCACAAGGGGCGACCCTTCGGACAGGATCCGGCTTATAGGCCTTCCGCGCAAACATCCGAAACCGAAGACCGGAATTTTCGAAAATTCCGGCGCGGAAAATTCGAATTTTCCGCCCCCGCATTGGCAGTTTACGCGATACGGGGTTGACTCGGAGTGTGGCGCGGGTAGAAGCCGAAGCTCAGAGATTACGCGCGCGCGGCAAAGTCCCCGCGCGGCACAGGAGAAGATACCATGGCGAAGCCAACCACGATCAAGATCCGTCTGAACTCGTCCGCGGGCACAGGCCACTTCTACGTAACCAAGAAAAATGCGCGTACCATGACCGAAAAGATGGTCATCAAGAAGTATGACCCAGTTGCGCGCAAGCACGTCGAGTACAAAGAAGGCAAGATCAAGTAAGATCCTGCATCAGCTTTGACAGCCGCAAGGCCGCGCAATCGCGCGGTCTTTTGCGTTTCGAGGACCTGGCTCCGTCTAGTGATCTGTTGCAGACGGCTGCGCAAAAAAAATAGGCCGATCCCTAGGGGATCGGCCTTGCCCGTTCCGGCGTAGAGTGCCGCGTTTACTCGCGGTTTCCGAACAGTTGCAGCAGGAACATGAACATGTTGATGAAGTTCAGATAAAGGTTCAACGCCCCCATGATCGCAGCCTTGCCAAGCCATTCGCTGTCCCCATGCTGGGCGTGGGCGATGTATTCGGTCTTGATCCTTTGCGTATCATACGCGGTCAGACCCGCGAAGATCAGCACGCCGATCGCCGAAATCGCGAAGGTAAGCGCAGGATTTGGGAAGAAAATGCTGACGATGGATGCAACGATAAGGCCGATGACCCCCATGATAAGGAAGCTGCCCCATGCCGAGATGTCCTTCTTGGTCGTGTAGCCCCACAGGGACAGACCCGCGAACGCGATCGACGTCACCAGAAACACTTGGATGATCGAAACACCGGTGTAGACAAGGAAGATCGAGCTGAGCGACAGGCCCATCACAAGCGCGAACGCATAGAACACCAGTTGTGCTGTCGCGGCAGATATCCGGTTGATGCCGGCGCTGAAGCCGAAGATGAACGCAAGCGGCGCAAACATGACGACCCACTTGAGCGGAGATCCGTAAAGAGCGTAGCCCAGATCCGTCAGGTATTGGCCTTCACGCAACTGAGCGGTTGCCGCTGCGGGATCGGATGTGACCGCCAGACCGGAAATTGCCCATGCGGCGGCGAAGGTGATCAGCATGCCCACGGACATCGTGCCGTAGACCTTGTTCATGTGCGCGCGCAGGCCCTCATCAACCGCGGCTGTGCGGCTTCCGGCACGGGTCCGGATTGTATTCACGTCTGCCATGTAAAACTCCCTAAAGATGGACCGCGTCGGAAATTGCGCGGTATTGCGGCCAATATCGGCACTCGGCATCGTCTTTTCAAGGCTTTCCGAGGCAGTTTAGGCTCGGCAGTCGCGTTATTGCTTCGCGCATGGCCAAGTGGCCCTGATAAATCCTTTGAAGCTGCAAAATTTAGCGAAACCATGATCATCCATGCATATCGTCACGGACGGTAAAGGAATTGAGGGTAGGCAGTCCATCACGGTCGATCACGGCCCGCCCTGGCAAAAAAACTGTGATTTACCTGTTGTCGGTACAGGTCAGAATAGTATGCTATAGGGGTATTGAAACGAAACGTATGCAACTTATTGGATAAGCGGGCGACATTATTTTAAATGCCCGAATTTGGCCGCAACGCGGCCAGCAAAGAGAAAGATGAAGATATGGCGCACATTGTGGACAACCACGTTGGCAAACGAATCCGTCAACGCCGCTGGCTGATCGGCATGACCCAACAGAAACTTGCCGAGCTTGTCGGAATAAAGTTCCAACAGATCCAGAAATACGAAACCGGTGCCAACAGGGTCAGTGCCTCCAGGTTGTGGGACATTGCGGAGGCGCTCGGCGTGCCGGTCGCCTTTTTCTTCGAAGGTCTGCGCAGTCAGGACGACGCACCGGGCGATATCGGGTATTATCTGCCCGATGACCTGATCGGGGATAAAGAAGCTATGGACCTCATCAGATCTTACTATGCGATTCCAGAAAACCAGCGTCGGCGTCTGTTCGAGCTTGCGCGGGTTCTGAGTGACGTCGCCTGAAACCGCCGACGCGTGGCGAAACGCTTGCCTTGGATGCTGCGCGGTGACAGGTCATGTCACATGAAGCATGATCCCGCACTCATCCGTGATTTGACCCGTGTCGCGAATCTTCTGGCAGATGCGGCGGCTGCCGCTATCCTGCCGTTTTTCCGAAGCGCCGATCTGAGCACCGACAACAAGCTCGCGCAGGGCTATGATCCGGTGACGCAGGCCGACCTGGCCGCGGAGACGGCAATGCGGGCTATCCTGGCCGCCGAACGTCCCGATGACGCGGTGTTTGGAGAGGAATTCGGCCGGACCGACGGCAGCAGCGGGCTGGTCTGGGTGTTAGACCCGATCGACGGCACACGCGCCTTCGTATCGGGTACACCAACATGGGGAGTGCTGATTGCCGTGGGCGGGCAACGCGGGCCCTTCATTGGAGTTGTCGATCAGCCCTATACCGCCGAGCGGTTCATCGGCACGCCGGACGGTGCCTTCCTGTTCCGTGCGGATCAGCGCCGCGCAATAGCAACGCGCTCTGCGCGGCCTCTGTCCGAGGCGATCGTATTCACCACGTTTCCGGAAGTCGGCAGCCCACAGGAGCGCGCGGCATTCGAGGCGGTCTCGGCCGGCGCGATGCTTACGCGCTACGGGATGGATTGCTACGCCTACGCGCTTCTGGCCGCCGGTCAGATTGATCTGGTCATCGAAGCAGGATTGCAGGCCTACGATATCCAGGGGCCGTTGGCGTTGATTCATGCGGCTGGGGGCATCGTGACTGATTGGCAGGGAGGACCGGCTCACGAAGGTGGCCGCGTGCTTGCCGCAGCAAACCCCCAGATACACGCCGAGGCGCTCGCACTGCTCGGGCAGTCGATAAAGACCTACGCATGACCGTAACACTGCTGAAATCGGCCGCCACTGTTGTCACGATGGACGATGCGCGGCGCGAACTGCGCGATTGCGACATTCTCCTCTGCGACGGCGTTGTCGCCGCAATCGGTTCCGATTTGACGGTACCCGAGGGGGCGCAGATCGTGCAGGCGACGGGCTGTCTGGTGACACCCGGCCTGGTGAACACGCACCATCATCTTTTTCAAAGCATGACACGCGCCGTGCCGGGCGTGCAGGATGCGCTGCTGTTCGGATGGTTGCGGACCCTCTATCCGATCTGGGCAAGATTCACGCCCGAGCATTTCTACGTGTCCGCGCAGGTCGGGCTTGCGGAACTCGCGCTGTCGGGCTGCACGCTCAGCTCGGATCACATGTATCTTTATCCCAACGGCGCGCGGCTGGAAGATACGATTCACGCCGCCGCCGATATCGGGTTGCGGTTCCATCCGACACGCGGCGCGATGAGCATCGGCGAAAGCGACGGCGGGCTGCCCCCTGATAGCCTTGTCGAGAGCGAAGCCGACATTCTAGACGATTGCACGCGCGTAATCGACGCTTTTCACGATCCAGCCGAGGGATCCTTGTGCCGTGTCGGGATCGCCCCGTGCTCGCCCTTTTCCGTCAGCCGCGATCTAATGCGCGACGCGGCCATCCTGGGCCGCGAAAAGGGCGTGATGCTGCATACCCATCTGGCCGAAAACGACGAAGACGTCGCCTATTCCCTGGAAACCTTCGGTTGTCGGCCCGGCGCCTATGCCGAAAGCCTCGGTTGGACCGGACCGGATGTATGGCATGCCCATTGCGTTAAACTCGACGCCTCAGAGATCGCGCTTTTCGCGCGCACGCAGACCGGCATTGCGCATTGCCCCTGCTCCAACTGCCGGCTCGGCAGTGGCATCGCCCCCGTGCGCGCGATGCGCGACGCGGGTGCGCGCGTGGGTCTCGGCGTCGATGGATCGGCGAGCAATGATGCGGGCAACCTCGTTGCAGAAGCGCGTACGGCGATGTTGTTGCAGCGGGTCGCTGGCGGCGCGGATGCGATGAGCGCGCGCACGGCGCTGGAAATCGCGACCCGTGGCGGCGCGGACGTGTTGGGAAGGCCGGATTGCGGACGGATCGCAGTAGGTATGCGGGCGGACATCGCGGTCTGGGACATGCGCGGTGTGGTGGCGGCAGGCAGTTGGGATCATGCTGCGCTCTTGCTGGCCGGGCCGACAACCGTGCGCGACCTGTTTGTCGAAGGGCGCGGTGTTGTGCGGAACGGACAGGTAACGACGATCGATCTGGCCCGGGTGGTTGCGCGGCAGAATGAGCTGGCTTCGAGGATACAGGAAGGTTTATGAGTATCGGACGAATTGTTGGTGCGGCGCTTTGCGTCGCTGTCGCAGGGTGCGCGCAGACCGGGGGGCCGGAGCAGGACCGGCTGTATGCGATCGAGCAGCCACCGGTCAGCAACCCACAGAGGCCCGTGCAGCAGATCAACGCGATACGGCGCAAAGCCGGGCGGGAGCCGATCGTCCGTTCGTCCAATCTCGACGCCGCCGCCCGCGCGCACGCGCGGGATATGGCTGCAAACGGCTTCTTCGGGCATACCGGCAGCGGCGGCACAACTGTTGCGGACCGTATCACCACCTCCGGATACCGCTGGTGCAGCGTGTCCGAGAACATCGCAGAAGGCAGCAGATACAACACCGCCCGCAAGGTGATCGCGGGCTGGGGCGCGTCGCCGGGCCACTACCGCAACATCGTCAATCCGAAGGCGCGCGCGTTCGGCATGGCGTGGGCCGGTGATGTCTGGGTACAGGTATTTGCAGGCAACCGCTGTTGAACGGAATACACTTGTGCAAAGGCCGGCACTCAGGTGGCTGTCGCGGCCCCGGCAATCCAAGTGTCGCGGATCGCGCGATCATCGCCCATCATGATCGTTGCAAAAATGTCTTCCCACACGCTGCCTGAGCGGTTCGCCCGCTGCGCGATGGCGGAGGTAGACGCCAGATCAATCACGGTGATGTCGGCGTAATAACCCGGTGCGAGCGTCCCGATCTCGTCTTGCAAATGGAGTGTCCGCGCGGAGCCCGCAGTCGCTAGCCACAAGAGCTGTGACGCATGCAGGGCGGTGCCATGGTGCTGCGCCGCTTCATAGGCCGCTGCCATGGTGCGCAGCATCGAGAATGACGAACCGCCGCCGGTGTCGGTGGCAAGGCCAATGGGAATGTTGCGCGCTGCCATGCGCGGCAAATCGAATTGACCGGATCCAATGAAGGCGTTCGATGTGGGGCAGTGGACCAGCGCGCCGCGCACCTCTGCTAGCCGGTCAATCTCGCGCGGCTCAAGATGTATGGCATGGCCATAAAGCCCGCGAGAGCCCAACAGGCCATGCGCTTCGTAGGTATCGAGATAGTCGCGGGCCTGCGGATAGAGGTCACGCACCCATGCGACCTCGTCCGGTTGTTCACTCAGATGTGTTTGCATCAGGCAGTCAGGGTGTTCCGACCAAAGTGCGCCAAGTGCTGCAAGCTGCTCCGGTGTGGAGGTGGGCGAAAAGCGGGGTGTGATCGCGTAGCGCGCGCGCCCTTCGCCATGCCAGTGCGCGATCAGCACCTTGCTGTCATCATACGCCGATTGCGCTGTATCACGCAGATCGTCCGGTGCGTTGCGGTCCATGCAGGTCTTTCCTGTCACCACCGCTTGCCCGCGCGCGGCAGCGGCGGCAAAAAGCGCGTCGGCGCTGTGGGGATGGATCGTGCCGAAGGAGGCGATCGTCGTCGTACCATGCGCGCGGGTCAGATCGAGATAGCGATCGGCGATCCGGCCCGCATACTGCGCATCGGCAAACCGGGTTTCTTCGGGAAAGGTATAGGTGTTGAGCCATTCGATCAGCCGCTTGCCCCAGCTCGCGATCATTGCGGTCTGCGGGTAATGCGCGTGCGCGTCGATAAAACCGGGCACGATCAGATCATCGCCGTAGGAAACGCAGCGCGCGCGCGGGTGCGCCGCCTTGAGCGCGGCACCGTTTCCCACCGCTGCGATACGCGTGCCCTCGATCAGAACGCCCCCTTCGCTGTCGATGTGCGCGCAGTCCTGCCAAGGCGCCTCCAGCGGTGCGCCGTCAAAGGTCAGGGTCTGCCCGAGAAGAAGGATTTGTGCGGTCATACCCTTGCTTTTAGCGTGCTGGCGGGCGGGTGCAATGGTGTGGTTGCGCGCCATTGTCACTGCGCGGGCGCCGCCCTATGTTGCAGCGTCAATCGAGGGTGCGCGCATGTCGGAACAGGTATCGGAAACGGAGATCCTCGAGCCCGAGGAAGAGCAGGAAGCCTACGTTCTGGGCAAGCGAGATGTGGCGGCGATTCTCTACGCGGTGGAAATCGACGACCGCGACAAGCTGATCGAATTGATGGAGCCGCTGCACGCGGCCGACATCGCCGATCTTCTCGAACAGATAACCTCGTTCGAGCGCACGCGTCTGATCCGTCTCTACGACCGCGAATTCGACGGCGAGATCCTGTCCGAACTCGACGAGTCGATCCGAGACGAGGTTATTTCCATCCTCACCCCGCAAGTGTTGCAGGAAGCTGTGCGCGAGCTCGACAGCGACGACGTCGTTGACCTGATCGAAGATCTCGAGGACGCGCAACAGGCCACCATTCTGGGCGCGCTCGAAGATGTCGACCGTCTGGCGGTCGAGCAGGCGCTGACCTATCCGGAATATTCCGCCGGTCGCCTGATGCAGCGCGAG
Source organism: uncultured Sulfitobacter sp. (assembly GCF_947497275.1). GTDB lineage: Bacteria > Pseudomonadota > Alphaproteobacteria > Rhodobacterales > Rhodobacteraceae > Sulfitobacter. The sequence continues at coordinate 263,293 of NZ_CANMFS010000003.1, read as the reverse complement.
GTGGTGATGGCCCCCGAACATTGGACGGTGGGGCAGGCGATCGACTATCTGCGCGCCACGCCCGAAGACGATCTGCCGGCGCAATTCTACCACATTGTGTTGGTCGATCCGCGCGTGCGCCCGGTGGGCAACGTCACGCTGGGCAAACTGATGCGCTCCAAGCGCGACACCAGGCTCAGCAATATCCTCGAGCCGATGTTTCAGGTCATCCCGGCCACCCGTGACGAAGGCGATGTGGCCTATGCCTTCAACCAGTACCACCTGATTTCCGCGCCCGTCGTCGATGACGATGGACGCCTGATCGGCGTCATTACCATCGACGACGCGATGGCCGTGCTCGATGAAGAGCACGAAGAAGACATCATGCGTCTCGCCGGTGTCGGTGACGGCTCCCTGTCGGACCGCGTGGTCGAGACGACCAAACAGCGCCTGCCGTGGCTTGCCGTAAACCTCGTCACAGCCATTTGCGCGTCGCTGGTCATCGCGCAATTCGAGGTGGCGCTGGCGCAGATCGTGGCGCTCGCTGTTCTGATGCCAATCGTCGCGTCGATGGGGGGCAATGCGGGCACGCAAAGCCTCACGGTTGCGGTGCGCGCACTGGCCACAAAAGATCTGACCGGCTCGAATGTCTGGCGTGTCATCCGGCGCGAATGCCTTGTCGGGCTGATCAACGGCGCGATATTCGCCGTGGTGATGGGGGTCGTCGGGCTGTTCTGGTTCGGCTCGCCGGCGCTGGGCTATGTCATCGCAACGGCGATGGTCATCAACATGGTCGTTGCTGGATTGGCCGGTACCGGCATCCCGATCCTGCTTGAACGGATCGGCGTCGATCCTGCACTGGCGTCGGGGGCCTTCGTGACGACGGTAACGGATGTGGTCGGTTTCTTCGCGTTTTTGGGGCTGGCAGCTGCTGTTCTGCTATGAGCATCTCTGCCGCCAAGGATGCCGCGCGCAAAGCGGCCTTTGCCCGCAGAAAGCCTCTTTTTGAGGCGGCAACAGCCGCGCAAGCCGGGTACCTGAGCGAAGTGCTTGCCGGATATCGTGGCGTGCCGGTTTCGGGTTTTATGCCGATCCGCACCGAGATCGATCCGCGACCCGCGATGGTCGAGGCCGCCGCCTACGGTCCTGTGGGTGTGCCGGTGATTGAGGCGCGGGGGCAGCCGCTGAAATTTGCGCATTGGACGCCGGAGACGGCGATGGTCGCGGGACCGTTCGGCGCGGCCATCCCCGCACAGCCTGCGTTCTTCGAGCCCGAAATCCTGATCGTTCCGCTTCTGGCGTTCGACCGCACGGGCGCGCGGCTTGGATACGGCGGCGGCTTTTATGATCGCACGCTGGCGCAGCTGCGCGCCCGACGCGCGACGCTGGCAATCGGTTTCGCCTTCGCCGGACAGGAAACCGACGACATCCCGCTTGAGGAAACCGACCAGCCGCTGGATCTGATCGTGACAGAAGCGGGCATCATCGATAAAGGGCGCGCACGCTGATCCGGAACGCAAATCGCGTTCGATCGTGAATTTGACTTGCTGTCGGACGGCCAGCCTCCTATCGCTTTGGGCATGAAAATACTGTTTCTCGGAGACGTGATGGGCCGCGCGGGGCGTCGGGCGATCACGGAAAATCTGGCCCGCCTGCGGACCGAGTGGAAGCTCGACTTTATCGTCGTCAACGGCGAAAATGCGACGTCGGGCATGGGTCTGTCGGGCAGCCACGCCAAGGCTCTGCTGGAGGCGGGCGCGGATTGCCTTACGCTGGGCGATCACGCGTTCGATCAAAAGGACATGCTGGGGTTTATCGAACAGGAACCGCGCATTATCCGTCCGCTCAACTTCTCGAAAAACGCGCCGGGACGGGGGGCGAAACTGTTCACAGCGCGAAACGGCAAAAAGGTTCTCGTGACGCAGGCCCTTGGCCAGGTGTTCATGAAACGTCCCTACGACGATCCCTTCTCGGCGGTGGACGCGGTATTCAAGACGCATCCGTTGGGCGGGATGGCTAATGCGGTGATCGTGGACATGCATTGCGAGGCCACGTCCGAGAAGATGGCGATGGGGCACTGGTGCGACGGGCGCGCGTCACTGGTCGTTGGCACGCATACCCACGTGCCGACCTCCGACGCGATGATTTTGCCGGGTGGCACCGGCTATCTGACCGATGCAGGCATGTGCGGTGACTATCATTCGGTGATCGGCATGGAGAAAACCGAGCCGATGCGTCGTTTCATCACCGGCATGCCGAAAGAGCGATTTACCCCCGCCAATGACGAGGCGACCCTCTCGGGCGCATATATCGAAACGGATGATCGGACGGGCCGCGCCACGCGGATTGTTCCGGTGCGCACCGGTGGCAAATTGCAATGCAGTGTACCGTGACAACCAGCGGCGTTGCGGCACCAGGCCGACGGCACGTAGCGCATCGGACACTCTTTCTGGTGGCAATATTACCGGTTGTGGCGTGAGGTAGCCGCTGATGGGAACTGCGGATGCGGGCGTTTCGGACTTACGTTTGGTCACAGGCTACGGGCTCAAGTCGTTCTGAAAGAGGCGTCGTCCGACATGATCTGCCTTCCGCGCGCGGCGATGTTTCCGGGTATGTAGCAGGTACACCGCCGACCGAAAGCCGCGCTTGCCGAGGCGGCGGCAATGGGCGACACTTGACCGTCGGGCGGTTGCCGCCGGACGCGTAATGTAAGGGCATCGCCATGTTTCTGTTATCACTTTCGCCATTTGAGCAGGCCATTCTTGCGCTGACGGTTGTGGCGGTCATGTTCGTTCTTTTCCTGCGCGAAAACCTTCCGACCGAGGTTGTCGCGCTGACGGGGGCTGCGTTCATGCTGGCGCTTGGGTTGGTACCTTACGACGACGCGCGCGAGGTGTTGGCCAATTCGGCACCCTGGACCATCGCCGCGATGTTCATCGTGATGGGCGCGCTGGTGCGCACCGGCGCTCTCGATGTTCTCACGCGGCTTGCCGAACGCCATGCCAGGACGCATCCCAAGACCGCAGTGATCGGCGTGGTCCTGTCCGTTATGGGGGCGAGTGCCGTCATGAATAATACACCTGTCGTGGTGGTGATGATTCCCGTCGTGGTGCAGTTGAGCAAGACGCTCGGCACCAAAGCGTCCAAGATGCTCATCCCGCTGAGCTACGCCGCAATCATGGGCGGGTCGTTGACCCTGATCGGCACCTCGACGAACCTTCTGGTGGACGGCGTGGCGCGCGCACAGGGACTTGAACCGTTCGGCATTTTCGAGATCCTGCCGATCGGGCTCGTCGTCTGTGCGTGGGGGTTGATCTATATGGCGACCATCGGCAAGCGCCTGCTACCCGAACGCGACAGCATGGCGGGTATGCTCAGCGACCGCTCGAAAATGAAGTTCTTTACCGAGGCCGTCATCCCGCTGGAAAGCAACCTGATCGGGCGCGACGTGCTCGATGTGAACCTGTTCAAACGCGACGGCGTGCGTCTTATTGACGTGGTGCGCGGCGATACCTCGCTGCGTCGCGCGCTCAAGGGAGTGACGTTGCAGGTCGGAGACCGCGTCGTGCTGCGCACCCAGATGACCGAATTGTTGAGCCTGCAAAGCAACAAGGAGCTCAAGCGTGTCGATCAGGTTTCTGCAGTGGAGACGACCACCGTCGAAGTGCTGATCACGCCGGGCTGCAAGATGATCGGCCGCTCGCTGGGCTCGCTGCGGCTGCGGCGGCGGTACGGCGTCTATCCGCTGGCCGTGCATCGCCGCAACCAGAATATCGGGCGGCAGCTGGATGATCTGGTGGTGCGGGTAGGCGACACGCTACTGCTCGAAGGCGCTGCAGAGGACATCTCGCGCCTTGCATCCGACATGGATCTGGTCGACGTCAGCACGCCGTCACAGCGCGCTTACCGTCGCGGCCACGCGCCCATCGCCATCGGCGCGCTGATTGCCATCGTGGCGCTTGCCGCGCTCAATGTCGCGCCGATCCTGATGCTGGCGGTGATTGCGGTCGCGGTCGTTCTGGTGACCGGCTGCATCGACGCGGACGAGGCATTTTCCTACATAGACGGGCAGCTTCTTGCCTTGATTTTTTCGATGCTCACGGTCGGGGCTGCGTTGCAGCACACCGGTGCCGTCCAGCTTTTGGTGGATGGCATGGCACCCACGCTGGGCACATTGCCGCCGGGGATGGTGATTTTCTGTGTTTTCCTGATGACGACGATTTTAACCGAGATCGTATCAAACAACGCGGTGGCGGTCATCATGACACCGATCGCGATTTCGCTCGCTGCCGCATTGGGTATGGATCCGCGCGCGCTGGTGGTGGCGGTGATGATCGCGGCTTCCTGTGCCTTTGCTACGCCCATCGGGTACCAGACCAATACACTGGTCTACGGACCGGGCGGGTACAAGTTCACCGACTTCATGAAGGTGGGTGTACCGCTCAACCTGTCGATGTCGGTGATTGCGAGCGCTGTAATCCCGTTTTTCTGGTAATGGCTTAAAGCGGCCAGAATACCAGAATCGCGGGGATCGACACGGCGATGATAATGATTTCCAGCGGCAGACCCATGCGCCAGTAGTCGCCGAAGCTGTAACCGCCGGGCCCGAGGATAAGAGTGTTGTTCTTGTGCCCGATTGGCGTAAGAAATGCCGACGATGCTGCCACCGCGACCGCCATTAGGAACGGGTCGGGCGACACGCCCAGGGTGTTCGCCATCTGTATGGCGACGGGGGCCGCAACAATTGTCGTCGCCGTGTTATTAAGCACGTCCGACAGCGTCATCGTCACGACCATTAGCACGGTCAGAACGACCCATGCGGGATAACCGTCCGTCAGGCCCGTCAGCGCCCTCGCGATCAATTCGGTACCGCCTGATGTCTCAAGCGCGGCGCCAAGCGGGATCATCGACCCCAGCAGAACCACGACCGGCCATTCAATATGGGTGTAAAGCTCCGACAGCGGAACTATTCTCGCCAGAACGTAGGATACGACCACGATGCCGAGTGCGATGGGCAAATAGATCAACCCGAAAGAGGCAGCGACCACTGCACCGGCAAAAAGCCCGATCGCCAGCCAGACCTTGCTGTTTTCCGTAACTGCAAGGCCACGATCCGCCAGTGGCAGTACGCCAAGCCAGTCCGTTACATGCTGCGCCGTGTCACGCGGGACCAGCAGCAGCAGAATATCGCCGGTCTCCAGAGTTGTCTTGCGCAGATGCGATGTGATCCGCGTTCCGCGCCGCGACAGACCCAGCAGCACGGTCCGCTGGCGCCAGGCCAGACCCACGGCTTGGGCCGTGCGTCCGTGCAGGCGCGATTCCGGGGTTACGATGACTTCGATCACCTCGACCCCTTCACCGTCCGCGCGCAGCCGTTCGTCGCGGTTTGCATCCGCCACTGCAAGATCCAGCGTCGAGCGAAATTCATCAAGCGCGTCGGGTGCGGCCTCGATCACCAGCGCGTCGCCCGCGCGCAACTCTGCCTCGCGCGCATGGCCATAGCGTCGCTTGCCGTCGCGGATCAGCCCGAGGATGGCGACGTCCGCCTTGTCCGCAGCCTCGTCGAGTTCCGACAGACGGGTCGTGATCAGTTTGTTTCCTTCGGGTACGACAAGTTCCGCGATATAATGCGAGACATCTTCGGCGCGCAGCCCGCCATCGGTCCGCACCGGGATCAGCCGCCAGCCGATCAGTGCGACGAAGGCCATGCCGGTAATCGCTGCAATGCCGCCGACGGGGGCGAAATCGAACATCCTGAAAGGCGCGCCTAGGCTTTCTTGGCGGATCGACGCAATAATGATGTTGGGCGGTGTCCCGATCAGCGTGGCCATGCCACCCAGTATCGTCGCGAAGGAGAGAGGCATCAGGCTCATCCCCGGCACGCGACCCGCCTTGCGCGCCGTCTGAATGTCCACCGGCATCAACAACGCCAGCGCCGCGACGTTGTTCATGAACGCCGACAAAACGCCGCCGACGACCCCCATTAGCGTTATGTGTGCAGCCAGACCGCGCGAAGCGTCGACCATCGTGCGCGTGATCAGCAGCACCGCGCCGGAATGCACCAGCCCCGCCGATACGACAAGCACGAGGGCTACCACCAGCGTCGCGGGATGGCCGAAGCCATCGAATGCGTTCTCGCTGTCGACCACGCCCAGAACCACGCCGGCCATCAACGCGGAAAAAGCAATCAGATCGTATCGGAAGCGACCCCAGAGTAGCAGCCCGAAAACAGCGCCGAACAGGCAGAAAAGAATGATCTGGTCAGGGGTCATGACGGCCTCGCGTTGGGTGCCCCCATGTGGCGCGGAGGCGGACACGCGCGCAAGGGGGGATTGCCCTTGGCACCCGCGCTGACATATAGACGGGGCGAAACTTTTTCGACGGAGAACAGACATGGCCGGCCATTCCAAATGGGCAAACATCCAGCACCGCAAAGGGCGCCAGGACAAGCTGCGCTCGAAACTGTTTTCGAAGTTCTCCAAGGAGATCACCGTCGCGGCCAAGATGGGCGATCCCGATCCCGACAAGAACCCGCGGCTGCGTCTTGCCGTCAAAGAGGCCAAGCAGGCGTCGATGCCGAAAGACAACATCGACCGCGCGATCAAGAAAGCGACGGGAGGCGACGCGGAGGATTACGAAGAGATCCGCTATGAGGGTTATGGTCCCAACGGCGTCGCCGTGATCGTCGAGACGATGACCGATAACCGCAACCGCACAGCCTCCACCGTGCGCTCAACCTTTACCAAGAACGGCGGAAACCTGGGCGAGACAGGATCGGTCGGTTTCATGTTCGAGCGTAAGGGCGAAGTGACCTATCCCGCGGACGTGGGCGATGCCGACACGGTGATGATGGCCGCGATCGAGGCGGGTGCCGAAGACGCTGAAAGCTCCGAGGACGGGCATGTGATCTATTGCGCGGATACCGACCTCAACGAGGTCTCGTCCGCGCTCGAGGCCGAACTTGGTGAATCCGACAGCACAAAACTGATCTGGCGTCCCACGACGACCACCGAGATGGATCTGGAAAGCATGCAGAAGTTGATGAAGCTGATCGACGCTTTGGAGGATGATGACGACGTACAACGGGTTACCGCCAATTTCGAAGCCTCCGACGAGGTTATGGAACAGCTCGAATAGCGACCCTGCATTTTCACGACATGCCGGAGCGCAAAGCTACGACGCCGAGAATCCTCTTGGATCTGAGGGTCGGGTGAAAAGAATGGTCAGCATCCCACTCCTTTCCGGTCAGGGTGTATACAGCTGCCATCGGGACCCGGCCGGGTATGTGCCCTCCCAATGGTCCATGCTCATAGAGGATTGTTCGGATGCCATATAGAAAGATCATCCCACTGCTTCGTTGGATACGCCGCAATTTCGAAACGGCATCGCTGGCAATACTGGGTATTATCGTCTGTGCAGTCTGGGCACTTGCCGAGCTGACTGATGAAGTGGTCGATGGATCCACCCGGACCCTGGATGAAAGTATCCTTCTGTTTCTGCGCACCTCCGGCGATTTGTCGGATCCCATCGGCCCCGATTGGCTGGAGGAAATGGGCCGCGACTTCACTGCGTTGGGGGGGACCGCAGTTCTGACGATGACTACTGTCGTCGTTTCGGTTTACTTTTTGCTGAGACACCAGTGGCCGACGATGCTCTATATCCTGACGACCGTTGGCGGCGGCATCTTGATCAGCGGCGTCGCCAAGGAGTTCTTTGACCGGCCGCGACCTGAACTCGTTCCGCATGGATCAATCGTGCACACGGCCAGCTTTCCGTCGGGCCATTCGATGATGGCTGCCGTTGCCTATCTCACGCTCGGAGTTCTTCTGGCCCGACTGCAGCCGCGCCTTGCTTTGAAAATCTATATTTTGAGCGTCGCAGTGACGCTGACCTTTTTCGTAGGAATCAGCAGGGTCTACATGGGCGTGCACTGGCCGACGGATGTTGCGGCAGGCTGGCTTGCGGGGGGCGCCTGGGCAATGGTTTGCCTATTTGTCGCCCGCCACCTGGCGGCGCGCGGACATATCGAAATGGGTGCGAATGAAAAAGCGAGCTGACCAAAGGCGTATGCGACCGGATCAGCGCACCACCGGACCGATTGCGTACCCGGTTTTCGCGCACCAGTTCAAATGTCAGGTTCCAAGTTGAAATTGCCGAACCGCCCCCGCCCCGAAACGCAGGCAACAACACAGATTGCATGGCTTTTTCAGTGCGAAGGCGCGCGCGTCACTTCGAAGGTTTGATTCTCCGCTATCCAGCCTGCCTCAGATCAACCGTGTGATCCGCATCGCAATGACTGGGCGGAATCACGTTCGGACGCGAGGCCGCTGGTTTCGGCTGGCTTGCCCATCATCCGCAGCAACCCCGCAAAGCCACCGCTGCGTTGGCGGCGGGGGGAACGATCACCACGCTGCGCGGTGATCTTGGCCAGCACGCGCTTGATCTCGTTAAGACGGTCGGTCGCCTCGGCGCCGCCTGCGCCGGCCTCCACACGCAATATCTTGGACTGCGTCTGCAAAGCCTTCTCGATCAACTCAATCTCGGTGCGGCTGATTTCCAGCTTCTGTTTCGTTTCGAACATGAAAAATTTCCTTGGTGACGAGATGCTCAATTAGTCATTCACAAGTAGATACGGAAGAGGCAGTCGTTCAGTTTCATGTGATCCGCTGAATTTACCTGACAAAAGCGTGAATGCGCCGGAAATATCTGAAATATTTTCTCATTTCGCCGGCACCTGCGTTCCGTCGGAGGCGCGGGCGAGGCTTTCAATTCGACGACCCGGACGGTATAGCGATGCCCACTGCCGACGACCACGCGCTGCCTTTGCGATCCCCCTCGAGGCAGGGTGACAGGTTTCCGCACAACAGGAGCCGCGCGCCGTGACCACGTCCCTCATCCCCGGTTTTCTGCTCAGCCTCTCCTTGATCCTTGCTATCGGTGCGCAAAATGCGTTCGTATTGCGACAGGGCGTGCGCCGAGAACACGTTTTCTGGGTCTGTCTGACCTGTGCCGCCTCGGATGCGTTGCTGATCTCTGCAGGTGTCGCCGGTTTCGGCACACTGGCGGAAGCGGTGCCGTGGCTGGAGACGGTGATGCGGTACGGCGGTGCTGCGTTTTTGCTGGTCTACGGCACGCAGAATGCGCTGAGCGCGTGGCGCGGCGGTGCGGTGATGGACCCAGCGGGCGCGCCCGCGCGCAGCCTGCACAAGACGCTGCTGACATTGCTCGCGTTGACGTGGCTCAATCCGCATGTCTATCTCGATACACTTGTGCTGATCGGATCCATCTCGGCGCAATACCCGGACCGGCTTCTGTTCGGGATTGGCGCGGTGACGGCAAGCTTCGTTTTCTTCTTTGCCTTGGGGTATGGGGCGCGGCTGTTGCAGCCGGTATTCGCGCGCCCGGTCAGCTGGCGAATACTCGATGGGATCATCGCGCTGATCATGTGGGCGATTGCGGCGAGCCTTATTGTCCACTAAGTGCTTGCACCCGCTCTTAAGGTGCGATCATCATCCTCCATGAATTCCCGTCCTCCCCAACGCCCGCTCACCGGTATCTTCTGGATGTTCATCACCGGTCTGTGTTTTCTCATGGTCACGGCGCCGGTGAAAACGATGGGCCCGCGCATTCCTTCCGGCGAAGCTGCCTTCTTGCGCTATGCGATGGGTCTGCTGTTTCTGCTCCCATCGCTCAAGGCGATTCAGGACGCAAATCTGACCCGCCGGCAGTGGGCGCTGTTTTCGCTGCGCGGGCTTTGCCATTCGGTTGGAGTGATGATGTGGTTCTACGCGATGGTCCGGATTCCCATCGCGGATGTCACGGCACTGAATTACCTCGCACCTATCTACGTCACTGTAGGCGCCGCGCTGTTTCTCGGAGAACGGTTGGCGCTGCGCCGGATCGTGGCAGTTGTGCTGGGGTTGGTCGGTGCCGCGATTATCCTGCGTCCCGGCTTTCGCGAAGTCAGCACCGGGCATCTGGGAATGGTTTTCGCGGCGGTCGTGTTTGCCGGCAGCTATCTTGTCGCCAAAATACTGACGGATGAGGTCAAGCCATTTGTGATTGTCGCGATGCTGTCGGTCTTTGTGACGATTGGCCTGTTTCCGTTCGCCGTCGCGAACTGGATCACCCCCACACCGCGCGAGCTTGGGTTTCTATTCGCCGTCGCTGCCTTTGCGACGGCCGGACACTATACGATGACGCTGGCCTTCGCCGCAGCGCCTGTAACAGTCACCCAGCCGGTGACGTTCCTGCAGCTGATCTGGGCCACCGCGCTGGGCGCTGTTTGGTTTTCGGAACCGATTGATATCTGGGTCGTTCTGGGCGGTTTCGTCATTCTGGGATCGGTCACCTTCATCACCTGGCGCGAGGCGATGCTGAAGCGTACGGTAACTCCGGTGTCTCATGCGACAAAGACCTGATTTTTTGTTGATTGACGGATCAATATAAAACCGTCACGTTCGCGGGCATGATGAAAATATGTCGATTCTAATGCCGAAAGTCGGAATGGAACCCCTGCGCCGCGCGGCCCTGGTCAAGGCGACGATCCACGAGATCGGGCGCGCGCAATCGCTTGACGTGACGGTGGGGCAGATTGCCAGAACGGCGGGGATGTCTTCCGCGCTGGCGCATCATTACTTCGGCGGCAAGACGCAGATATTTCTTGCCGCGATGCGCCATATTCTTGGCCAGTACGGCGTGGAGATCCGGCGCGCGCTGGCTCAGACGGACGGTCCGCGCGCCCGTGCGGACGCGATCATCACCACCAGCTTTGCCGATCCATTCTTCGAGCCCGCGACCGTGGCGGCGTGGATGACGCTTTATGCTTCGGCCAACACCAATCCGGAAACGCGACAGTTGCTGTCGGTGTACCACCGGCGCCTTCGGTCAAATCTCGTGCACGCGCTGCGTCCGCTCACTGCGCGCCCGACGCAGCACGCGGAAACGCTCGCGGCGCTCATCGACGGCCTTTATCTTCGGGCGGCGCTGTCCGAGGACGGCTCGACCGAGATGGCCAAGCAAAGCGCGCTCGACACGCTTGATCTGATCCTGAAGGAGGCGGCATGAGCCACCCGAATATACTCGTTCTCATGGTCGATCAGCTCAATGGCACCCTGTTTCCCGACGGGCCTGCCGATTGGTTGCATGCACCCAATCTGAAAAAACTCGCCGCACGGTCGACCCGTTTTCGCAATGCCTATACGGCCTCGCCGCTGTGCGCGCCGGGGCGGGCGGCTTTCATGTCGGGCCAGTTGCCAAGCGCCACAGGCGTTTACGACAACGCGGCCGAGTTCACCTCTTCGATCCCCACCTACGCGCATCACCTGAGGCGCGCGGGCTACCAGACCTGCCTGTCGGGCAAGATGCATTTTGTCGGTCCCGACCAGCTGCACGGTTTCGAAGAGCGCCTGACCACCGATATCTATCCCGCCGATTTCGGCTGGACCCCGGACTACCGCAAACCGGGAGAGCGGATCGACTGGTGGTATCACAACATGGGCAGCGTCACGGGTGCGGGCGTGGCGGAGATCTCCAACCAGATGGAGTACGACGACGCAGTGACTTATGAGGCGACGCGCAAGCTTTATGATCTCTCGCGGGGGCTTGATCCGCGTCCGTGGTGTCTGACGGTCAGCTTCACCCATCCGCACGATCCCTACGTCGCGCGCAGAAAATACTGGGATCTCTACGCGGACTGCGAGCATCTGCTGCCGGAAATACCCGCGATGGACTACGAGGACCACGACCCGCATTCGCAGCGTATTTTCGACGCCAACAACTGGCGCGAGTTCGACATCACCGAGGACAACATCAAACGCGCGCGCCGCGCCTATTTCGCCAACATCAGCTATCTCGACGACAAGATCGGTGAGATCCTGCAAACGCTGGAAGACACCCGGCAGGAGGCGATCATCGTATTCGTCTCCGACCACGGTGACATGCTGGGGGAGCGGGGACTGTGGTTCAAGATGAGCTTTCTCGAAGGGTCCGCGCGCGTGCCGATGATGATTGCCGCGCCTCAAATGGAACCGGGCCTGCACACCACGCCTGTCAGCAACATCGACGTCTGCCCGACGCTGTGCGATCTGGCGGGGGTCAGCATGGACGAGGTCGGCGAGTGGACCTCCGGTCAAACCCTTGTGCCGATGGGGCAGGGCGTCGAGCGGACCGAACCGGTGGCAATGGAATACGCGGCCGAAGCGTCCTATGCGCCGCTGGTGTCGCTGCGCTATGGTAAATGGAAGTTCAACCGCTGTGCGCTCGACCCCGATCAACTATTCGATCTGGACGCCGATCCGCATGAGTTGAACAATTTGGCACAGGTGTCCGCCCAGGCGGGCACATTGGCGCAACTGCGTGCCAAATCCGAGGCGCGCTGGGATCTCGAAGCGTTCGATGCCGACGTACGCAAAAGCCAGGCCCGCCGTTGGGTCGTCTACGAGGCATTGCGCAAGGGCGGGTATTATCCGTGGGATTTCCAGCCGCTGCGCGATGCATCCGAGGCCTACATGCGCAACCATATGGATCTCAACGTACTCGAAGATAACAAACGCTTTCCGCGCGACGAGTGATGCGCGCGACCGTCCAAAGGTGCAGGGCGGACGATACGAAACTGCACCTCGAATAAAAACAACAGGGACCAGACAATGTTAACACCTATCATTTCCTTCGGGGTGATCCTTGCCTTCGCGCTCGTGATCTACGCGACGATCCGGTACTGGAATCTCGAACTGACGGGCACCCAGCCGCAGTCTCTTTTCGTGTTCATCGCAATCCTGTTCACTTCCGGCCTCGACGTGGGCCTGATCATGTTTCCGCTGGCGTTCGATTATCCGCTCTATGCCGATGTCGCAACCGAACCGGCCTATGGCTTCACCAACCCGCTGGCGCTTGAATTCGGCTTTTGGGGCTTTCTGATCTGGGCGTTCTACTTCCTCACGACGTTCTATTTCTGCGCGATCGAGCCGCGCACGAAGTTCTTTGAGATTCCGGCGGTGAAGATCCTTAACAATATCGTCATCATCACAACCTGCGCCTTCACCGGCGCGCTGTTCCTGATCTACATGCCCTATTACATCGCAGAAGTGGGCGACGGTGAGACGATCCTGCCGGTCTTCTACCTGATCTGTTTCCTCGTGATCCTGATCGCGGCGTTCAGTTCGACCGACATCAAATTTGTGCGGGTGCTTTCGGTCAGCTCAACGGTATTGTTCGGCATGTTGATTGCCTACATGTGGTGGAACGCGGGTATGTCCGTCGGTGATCTTGCGTCCACGGGCAGTGAGATCGGCGGCTATTTTGCCAACATCCACAAGTTCGTGGTGCCGTTGACCGAGTATCACGAGTTCTATCTGTTCTGGTGGTTCGCATGGTCGATCATGATCGGCCAGTTCGTCAGCCGTTTCGTCAGCGGTCTGAAGACATGGCAGCTCCTTGCGTCGCTGTTGATCTTCCCGTCCATCCCGCTGGGACTGTGGTTCACGGTTCTCTACTACTACCACCTGAACGGGATCGGTACGGCGGGCTTGCCCAACTGGGCCATGACCATCGTCGGCATCGTCTTTGTGATCAACAGCTTCGACAGCCTGATCCGCCTTTATACCGACAACCTGAACCTGACGGCCGAGCGGTTCGGAACGGTGCAGTACGTCTTTGCCAATGCTATCGGTCTGTTCATCCTGACGCTGCTGTTCCAAAGCCAATGGTTGCAGATCCAATGGGTCGGTACCGTCGTTATCGGAATCTACCTGCTGGCACTGGCCTACATGTTCTTCGGGCGCAATCACTCGCTTAAGAAACTGGATGGCCAAGCGGCACCGCTCAACTGATCCAACCCCGAAACCAAGGTCCCGTCCGCATCGTGGGCGGGGCCATAGTCTGAATAAAGAGGTTTTATGCAAACCCAACCCAAAGCCAGTCACTTTATCGACGGCGCCTATGTCGAGGACGACAGCGGTACGCCGATCGACGTGATCTATCCCGCCACCGGCGAAAAGATCGCGACCGTGTACGCCGCAACGCCCGCTATCGTGGACCGCGCCCTTGACGCCGCGCGCCGGGCACAAGGCGCATGGGCCGCGATGAGCGGGACCGAGCGCGGTCGCATCCTGCGCCGCGCCGCCGATATCATGCGCGACCGCAACCACGATCTGTCGGTGCTGGAAACCTACGACACCGGCAAACCCTATCAGGAAACCTCCGTCGCCGACGCGACGAGCGGTGCCGATGCGCTGGAATACTTCGGCGGTATGGCAGCGACCCTGACCGGGGAGCATATCCAGCTTGGCGAGGATTGGGTCTATACCCGCCGCGAGCCTTTGGGCGTGTGCGTGGGGATCGGCGCATGGAATTATCCGACGCAGATCGCCTGCTGGAAAGGCGCGCCGGCCCTGGCGTGCGGCAATGCAGTGGTCTTCAAGCCGTCCGAGACAACGCCGCTGAGTGCTCTGAAAGTCGCCGAGATCCTGCACGAGGCAGGGCTTCCGGCGGGCCTGTACAATGTTGTACAGGGCATGGGCGAGGTGGGGGCCGCGCTCGTCACCGATGCCCGCGTGGACAAGGTTTCGCTCACCGGATCGGTGCCGACGGGGCGCAAGGTCTATGCCGCCGCCGCCGAAGGGATGAAGCATGTGACGATGGAGTTGGGCGGCAAATCCCCGATGATCGTGTTCGAAGACGCCAATATCGAAAACGCAGTCTCTGGTGCGATCCTGGGCAATTTCTACAGCTCCGGCCAGGTCTGCTCAAACGGCACCCGCGTGTTCGTTCATAAAGACATCAAGGAACAATTCCTCAACCGCCTGGCCGCGCGGCTGGACGCGGCCGTAATCGGCGATCCGATGGACCCCACGACTAATTTCGGCCCGATGGTGTCAGAGCATCAGATGAAGATCGCGCTTGATTACATCGCCAAGGGCGAGGCGGAGGGCGCGCGTCTGGCCTATGGCGGCAAGGCGATTGATCGTCCTGGTTTCTATATGCAGCCCTGTGTCTTTGCCGACGTGACCGACGACATGGTGATCGCCCGCGAAGAGATTTTTGGCCCCGTCATGGCGGTACTGGATTTCGAGGACGAGACCGAGGTGCTTGCCCGCGCCAATGCGACCGAATTCGGGTTGGCCGCCGGTGTCTTTACCAATAATCTCACGCGTGCGCACCGGATCGCCGCCGGGTTCGAGGCGGGCACCTGTTATATCAATACCTACAACGACGCGCCTGTCGAAGCACCCTTTGGCGGCGTGAAGGCATCCGGCGTGGGCCGCGAAAATTCAAAAGCCGCGATCGAGCATTATAGCCAGCTCAAATCCGTCTACGTACGCATGGGCGATCTGGAGGCACCTTTCTGATGACTGATATGCCACTCAAGCCGCAACCGCGCCTGTCCCATGTCGATATCCTCAAATGGGTGGCGACGGCCGTGCAATTGGTCGGCTACGGTCTGACCGGCCTCGGCTGGCAGCCCTGGAATGTCTTTGCCTTCTTTGCCGGAATCGCACTGTGGTTCGCGGTAGGGGTCATGTGGAAGGATCGTGCGATCATGGTCGTCCATCTCGGGGCCTTTATCTCGCTGTTGGGCGGCTATCTGGGCGCGAACTGATGGAAGCAGATTTTGTAATCGTGGGCGCGGGCAGCGCCGGATGCGCGATGGCGTATCGTCTCGGCGAGGCGGGCAAATCTGTCCTGGTCATCGAACACGGCGGCAGCGACGTGGGTCCGTTCATCCAGATGCCCGCGGCGCTGAGTTACCCGATGAACATGCGGCGCTACGACTGGGGCTACAAATCCGAACCGGAACCGCACCTTGGCGGGCGCAAACTGGTCTGTCCACGCGGCAAGGTGATCGGTGGATCGTCGTCGATCAATGGGATGGTATACGTGCGCGGCCACGCGATGGATTTTGACCACTGGCGCGACAGTGGTGCTGAGGGTTGGAGCTATGCCGACGTGCTGCCGTACTTCCGCAGGATGGAGAACTGGCACGACGGGGGTCACGGCGGTGAAAGCTATTGGCGCGGCAGTGATGGTCCGCTGCACGTCAGCCGTGGCCCGCGACAGAACCCGCTTTTCCGCGCTTTCGTCGAAGCGGGCAAGCAGGCCGGCTATGAGACGACGGATGACTACAACGGCCACAAGCAGGAAGGCTTTGGCCCGATGGAGCAGACTGTCCATAACGGGCGGCGCTGGTCCGCTGCGAACGCCTATCTGCGGCCCGCGTTGATGCGCGACAACGTGACCCTCACACAGGCGCTGGCGCAGCGGGTGGTGTTTGATGAGGGGCGCGCCGTAGGCGTGGAGGTCAGACGCGGGAGCAAAACGGAAGTGATCCGCGCGCGTCGCGAGGTCATCCTCGCCGCCTCGTCGATCAATTCGCCAAAACTCTTGATGCTGTCGGGCATCGGACCTGCCGCGCATCTCAAGGAACACGGGATCGAGGTGCGGGCCGACCGTCCCGGCGTCGGCGGCAATCTTCAGGACCATCTGGAGGTCTACATGCAAATGGCTTCCAGCCAGCCGATCACACTTTACAGACACTGGAATCTCTTCTCAAAGGCCGCTATCGGAGCGCAGTGGCTCTTCTTCAAGCGTGGCATGGGCGCGTCGAACCAATTCGAAAGCGCTGCCTTCATCCGCTCCAGAGCCGGTGTGCCCTATCCCGACATCCAGTATCATTTCTTGCCGATCGCGGTGCGCTACGATGGGCAGGCGGCGGCGGAGGGGCACGGGTTTCAGGCCCATGTCGGGCCGATGCGATCGAAATCGCGGGGCCGTGTCTCGCTGCGCTCGGGCGATCCGGCCGATGATCCGAAAATTCACTTTAACTACATGTCGCATGAAGAGGACTGGCAGGAATGGCGCCGGTGTGTGCGGCTGACGCGCGAGATATTTGCGCAGGACGCTTTCAAGGATTACGTCAAACACGAGATTCAGCCCGGCGCGGATGTCCAGAGCGACGCGCAGATCGACGATTTTGTGCGCGAACACGCCGAGAGCGCCTATCATCCCTGCGGCACATGCAGGATGGGCCGTGCAGACGATCCGGGCGCGGTCGTCGATCCGCAGGGCAGGGTGATCGGCGTAGCGGGGCTGCGGGTGGCCGACAGTTCGGTTTTTCCACGGATCACCAATGGCAACCTCAACGCGCCCTCGATCATGGTTGGCGAAAAGATGGCGGATCACCTGCTGGAAAAGACGCCTTTGGCAGCTGCAAACGATACGCCATGGGTACATCCCGAATGGGAAACAGAACAGCGGTAGAGTGGGGTTAACTAATTAACGATTTGTTAACCTTTCTGTGGATCAAGTCTGGATTCTCGGGAGCATACGCGCCATCCGTGAACGGTGGTACAGGTGCACGCTCATTCAAATATCCGACAACCGCGCCACAGATTTGCGCTGTTGTCGGTTTGCGTGCTTGTGCTTGTCTCCATTGCTTACAGCGTCTTAGCCGTCGCACCACCGCCCGATCTGGTCGGCACGATTCGTTTTGTCGACGGGGATACGCTTGATGTCGGACAGGCTCGTGTGCGCCTGCACGCCATCGATGCGCCGGAGACCGACCAGTTGTGCACGACGGATCGCGGCAAGCAGTGGGCCTGCGGCGGCTGGATCAGCAAGGTGGTCGCCGACCGCTACGACGGAGAAACTGCCGCGTGCGATATTCTCGATACAGACCGCTACGGGCGGACCGTCGCGCAGTGCCGTGCCTTGGGGCGCGACATCGGTGCATGGCTCTTGCGGGAAGGTTTCGCTTTTGCCTATGTCAAATACGGTGTCGATTATGTCGCCATCGAAGGCAGGGCGTCGACGGCCCGTCGGGGCCTGCATGCGGTGCAGGTCCAGAACCCTGCCGCGTTCCGGGCGCGCGGTCGTCGTGAAGCCACACCACCGGATGGCAACTGTGTGATCAAAGGGAACATCAGTGCGGACGGGACGCGCATCTACCACATGCCGGGACAGACATTCTACGACCGCACCCGCATTTCGGCGCGCAAGGGCGAACGTTGGTTCTGCTCTGCGGCAGCGGCCGAGTCGGAAGGCTGGCGCGCCGCCCGGCGCTAGTCGACGCGGTATGGCAGGATGTCGCGCCGATGTGGATCGACGACAAGGTGGCGTTCCAGCGGCGGCACCGAGCGTTGATGACAGTCCTTGCGGGCACAGATCCGGCAGGAGATCCCGATCGGTTCGAACGCATTGTCGTGGGACGTATCCAATCCATCAGCATACACAAGTTGCGACGCATGACGAATTTCACAGCCGAGACCTATCGCGAAACGGCGCATCGGCGCACCGAACCGGCCCGCAGATTTCGAAATATCGCGGGCGATCGAGATATAGCGTACGCCGTCTGGCGTCTCGACCAGCTGTCGCAAAAAGCGGCCCGGCGTCTCAAACGCGCGGTGCACATTCCAAAGCGGACAGGCCCCGCCAAACCGTGCGAATTGCAGCCGCGTGGCGGAGTGCCTTTTGGTGATCGTACCCGCCTGATCAACGCGCACGAAGAAAAACGGCAAACCCTTTGCCCCGGGTCGCTGCAGCGTGGATAGTCGATGGGCAACCTGCTCGAGAGAAGCACCGAATTGCTGTGCCAGGATTTCAAGATCATGCCGACAGGCGGCTGCCTCGCGCTGAAATACGGCATAGGGCAGTAATGCCGCACCGGCGAAGTAGTTCGCCAAGCCGATCTTGGCAATGTCGCGGGCAGCGGTAGAGTTGAAACGGGCCAGATCCAGTGAGGCTTCGAGCAGGCCGTTCTGCCGGGTAAGGGCGACCTGCAAAAGGATCTGGAACGTCTGTGTTTCCGGTGACTGACGTGTCGAAATATGCAGCACCCCGGTGGCGGTATCCAGCAGACGCAGCGCGTCCATGTCACTGAACGTCACCTGAATTTTCGCCTCTCTCAGGTCCGCGATCGCTGTCGTGCGCAGGTCGGCGGGTGAGGCGGCGCGTGCTGCAAAATGCTCGGCCGCGCGGTCGACCGGATCGATGTAGTTGTCGCAATAGTGAAAGAAATCGCGCACCTCCTCCCAGGGGCTGGGAGTAGCGCGCGAATCTTCGCGCCCCAGGGCCTCGTCCAACGAGGCGAGGCGTTCGTGCGCTTGGCGGTAGCCCTGGTGCAGCGCGATGAAGGCGCGCGCGAGGCCGGGGGCGTTGGATGCGGTAAGGCGCAGGTCCGCAACCGGGGGCATATTGCCGGCAAACACCGGATCGGCGAGGGCCTCGCGCATGTCGCTGACCAGACGCTCGCTGTCGCCGGCCCCCAATTCGGTGACATCCAGACTGAATTCGGACGCCAGCGCCAACACGACCGTCGTCGACACGGGCCGGTTGTTGTTTTCCATCTGGTTCAGGTAGGGTAACGAAACACCCAACCGCGCTGCAAAGTCCTTTTGCGTCAAGCCGATCCGCGTGCGTACTTCACGCAGCTTTGCCCCTGCATAGAGTTTCTGAATGGCCATCCCGCGCCCTTTGCATATTTGCACGCAGCCCAAGGTAGCTTTGCAAAGCTTGGGGTGCAAGAGCGTCCGGGACAGGCGGGGTGTCCGGAACAGCTTGACCAAGGTGGATTGGATGTACCTGACGAGCGGGAGTATGACGCTGTAATCCGGGCCGAGGTGTTCAGGCATGCCGGGCAGGGTTGGCAACAGTATGTTTGTCATCTTGGTCGGTGAGCCGTAAAAACGTTGGGCAGAACGAGGCTCGATGCGCGTGACCGGGAGGTTCGGTCGCCAAGGCTAAAACGATGCAGGTCTCGTGTGCTGATTGCGTATGTACAGGACTGCTAGGACGGCTGCGGTTTTAACGTGCTTTTCGCACCGCGTGACCAGAGTATTTGCACATTTGCGATTAGCAGGCATCGCTCTGAATACAATTTGCAAATTTGCCGATTGCCCCTTTGTGTTGGAACACGGGTCAGCTACACATGCGCGCAACACTTCGATGGGAGGAGCCCCGCCATGAAAGACATCCTGCAACAACTCGAAGACCGCCGCGCCGAAGCGCGCCTTGGCGGTGGCCAGAAACGTATCGAGGCCCAACACGCGCGCGGCAAGCTGACCGCCCGCGAACGCATCGACCTGTTGCTCGACGAGGGGTCGTTCGAGGAATTCGACATGTTCGTTACTCACCGCTGCACCGACTTCGGGATGGAGCAGCAAAAGCCCGCAGGCGATGGCGTGGTCACGGGATGGGGTACGATCAATGGGCGTCTCGTCTATCTGTTTTCGCAAGATTTCACCGTTTTCGGCGGCTCGCTTTCGGAAACCCACGCCCAGAAGATCTGCAAGATCCAGGATATGGCGATCCAGAACGGCGCGCCTGTCATCGGCATCAACGATTCGGGTGGGGCGCGTATTCAGGAAGGCGTGGCCAGCCTCGCGGGCTACGCCGAAGTGTTCCAGCGTAATATCGAAGCTTCCGGTGTAATTCCGCAAATCAGCGTCATCATGGGCCCCTGCGCCGGCGGTGCCGTCTATTCGCCCGCGATGACCGATTTTATCTTCATGGTCAAAGACAGCTCGTACATGTTCGTGACCGGCCCCGACGTGGTGAAAACCGTCACCAACGAACAGGTCACTGCCGAAGAGCTTGGCGGTGCCGTGACGCACACGCGCAAATCCTCCGTTGCGGACGGCGCGTTCGACAACGATGTGGAGGCAATGGCCGAAGTCCGCCGTCTTGTAGATTTCCTGCCGGCGAACAACCGTGAGAAGCCGCCGGTGCGCCCGTTCTTTGATTCTCCCGACCGGATAGAAGCGTCGCTCGACACGTTGATCCCGGAAAACGCAAACTCTCCCTACGATATGAAAGAGCTTATCCTCAAGCTGGCGGACGAGGGGGATTTCTACGAGATACAGGAAGAGTTCGCCAAGAATATCATCACCGGTTTCATCCGCTTGGAAGGCCGCACCGTTGGTGTCGTGGCAAACCAGCCGATGGTGTTGGCCGGGTGTCTCGACATCGACAGCGCGCGCAAGGCGGCGCGGTTCGTGCGGTTTTGTGATGCATTCGAGATCCCGATCCTTACCCTGGTTGACGTCCCGGGATTCCTGCCAGGCACGGGGCAGGAATTTGGCGGTGTGATCAAACACGGGGCAAAGCTGTTGTTTGCTTACGGCCAAGCGACAGTGCCGATGGTGACAGTTATCACCCGCAAGGCATACGGCGGGGCATACGACGTGATGGCGTCCAAACATCTGCGCTCGGATTTTAATTATGCGTGGCCGACGGCGGAGATTGCCGTGATGGGGGCCAAGGGCGCGACCGAGATCATCCACCGCGCCGACCTGAAAGATCCAGACAAGATTGCAAAGCACGCAGCGGACTATGAAGAACGCTTTGCCAACCCCTTTGTTGCCGCCGAACGCGGGTTCATCGACGAGGTGATCCAGCCGCATTCGACGCGCAAGAGAGTGGCGCGCGCCTTTGCGTCGCTGCGCAACAAAAAGGCCAGCATGCCCTGGAAAAAGCACGACAACATTCCGCTGTAGGTTATCAGATGACCGGTCCGACACTTACATACGGCGTAATGCGCCGCGCTCGCGGCAATGGGATCGCGGCACCTTCGGGTGCCGGAACCATCCGCCACGGGCCAGAGTTTTCTCCGAAAGGAGAATGCTATGACCAAGGACCACGGATCATCCATCAAGGACGACGAAACCTACGAGGCGCTGCGCGAGGACGGCGCATCGAAGCAAAAAGCCGCGCGGATCGCCAATGCACAGGCGAACGACGACCAGTCGCCCTCGGCAAAGGGGGGCAGCCAGCCGCCCTACGAGGAGTGGACGAAAGACGAGCTTTACGACCGGGCGCAGGAACTGGAAATCGAGGGCCGGTCCGACATGGACAAGGCCGCGCTGATCGAGGCGCTGCGCGACAGCTGACTTTGCGCAGAGACGCCATGGGCGTATTGTTGCAGTCAGCCTACGAGGTGCGCCATGCGGACACCGCTGCAGTCGAAAGGCATGGCCTTCGCCCGCGTTTCGAGTGCCGTCGGCAACGCAACGGGGCTGCAATTGCGTGGCAAGTGATCCGCGCAGCTCCGGAACACGCGTGTCCGGACGGCGAGGTGTTGCGCAGTGGCCCATGCGTATCGCGCCCCGCCCATAACGCAGGCCTTTGGGCGGGGCGCTCCGATGATTTGCAACTGATCAGGCTCACGTGCCCGTCGACGTTCGCATTGCAGGAAGAGGATGCGCCGTGAAGGTTCTGCTCAGATTCTCCTTGATTGCCATTCTCGTCCTGTCAGGCCCCGCCTCCGGCACAGAGGTGCCATCGGGGCAGAAAATCTCGTTGCACGAGGTGTTGGTCGACGCGCAGGGAGATAAGACATGGCTGCGTTTCCGGTTTCTTGCGCCGCAGATCGCACGGGGCGAGACACAGATACCGTTCGACCTTGCGGGCGACGATATGTTGCATCTGTGCGATACGTTTGTATTGCCTTACATGGACGAATACGCGTTGGCGGCGGACAAGATCGTCATTTCAATGATGGACCGGATCACCGAATTCGGTCAGCCCGATCCGGACGCCACACAGTATTTTGAATCATTTCGCACCGAAAACGGTGTCTGTATCTGGGACGATTTCTGATGTGCGCACAATATCTTGGGGACTATCGTCGGGATCGGGGTGGATTTGCGGCTTTAGCGTCACAGATCCGCTGTGCTGATCTGGCCGCATATCCACCGCATCATTGCTGCGTTAGTATGGGATCGGGCGGTACCTCGGTGGCGCTTTCATTCAACGCGGAACAAACGACAGGAAAGATACGTTTGTCCCGTATAACATCAAACAGGAGATACAGATGTCGAAGAGCATCAAACTTTTGGCAGCATTCGGCCTCATCGCCGCAGTTGCCGCCTGTGCAAAAGAGCAGCAGGTCGAAGAATTTGTGGTTATTGAGCCCGAACCCATCACCCAAGAGCCGGTGTACACGGGCAAATACAAATAACGCATCGACAGAGCGGGCGGTTTCGCCCGCTCTGACCTCGACCCTCGCCGTGGGGGGCATCCCATGGCACTAGCGTACATGCTCAAGCACCGCGGTTTCCCCGGACGTTTGCCGGGAACGGATTTCCAATTCACTCTGCGTCGTGCCAACCCTAAAGGCGCTACTGAGCTTACCCGGCGCGAACGGCGACCCGATCGGCGCGCGCCGGACAAACGCGCGGATGAAGCGTTCATGAAAGCGCTCTGGGAACACTTCGGGGAGGAACCGTTCGAGCGTGGCAATCTGGACGTCGGTCGGCTGTCTTGGCTTTTCGGACGGGAAGTCTTGCCCGCTACCGACCCGTTTGATCCATCGGATTACGAAGCGATGCTCGTCATTGACGCGCGCACGGCACGGCTGTCGTTCCCGGACGTTTTCGAGGACGGATCGGCATGATGTCGCGCAAGGTTCAGGAATTTCGGCGTGCCTTGGCCGAAAACGCGCTGTTTTCAACCACAGGCTATACCGTGGTGTCCGCCAAAGCCAATGTCATTGGTGCGAGACATGCGGTCTCCAGCCGCACATGTCGCTCGCCTCATACCAAAACCTCTTCCCTACACGGGCAGCAGCAATGTCCCAATCGCTTGCTGTCCGTGGTTTTTTCGTTGTGCCGCGACCTTCAGTCATTTGGGGTGCGGGAACGATTTAGCGTTGTCCGCGTTGGGCCGACGAAACCCGTGGAAGAAAGGAAATTGGAATGTTTATTCAGAAAATTGCATTGGTTACAGTGGCCTGCGCGACGCTTGCAGCCTGCGGCGACAGCATCGGCGAACAGGCGCTGGGCGGCGGTGTCGTCGGCGCTGGTGCAGCGGCCGCCACAGGCGGCAGCATCGGCCAAGGGGCGGCAATCGGAGCGGGCGCAAACGTTGTTGCGTGCCAAACAGACATCGCTGACTGCGACTGATATCTTTTCGGGCGGCAAAGCTGCCCTTCGATCACTGGAAAACCACGCGGGCCAACATGCCTTGCGTGGTTTTCTTCGTTTTAACAATACACCACTTCAAAAGGGACCTGCCAATGTTCAATAAGATCCTGATCGCCAACCGCGGCGAGATTGCCTGCCGTGTCATCAAGACAGCGCGCAAGATGGGCATCCAGACCGTCGCAATCTATTCGGACGCCGACAAACAGGCGCTGCACGTGCAGATGGCGGACGAAGCTGTTCATATCGGTCCTCCGCCTGCCAATCAGTCGTACATCGTCATCGACAAGGTAATGGAGGCGGTTAAATCTTCCGGCGCGGAAGCGGTGCATCCCGGCTATGGTTTTCTGTCGGAAAACTCAAAATTCGCCGAGGCGCTCTCGGCGGCCTGCGTCGCGTTCGTCGGGCCACCGGTGGGTGCCATCGAGAAAATGGGGGACAAGATTACCTCCAAGAAAATCGCGCAGGAAGCCGGCGTGTCCACGGTTCCCGGTTATATGGGATTGATCGCCGACGCGGATGAAGCGGTGAAAATCTCGAACGACGTCGGATATCCGGTCATGCTCAAGGCGTCGGCAGGCGGCGGTGGCAAGGGTATGCGCATTGCATGGAATGACGAGGAGGCGCGCGAAGGCTTTCAGTCGTCCAAGAACGAAGCTGCAAATTCCTTTGGTGATGACCGCATTTTCATTGAGAAATTCGTGACCCAGCCACGCCATATCGAAATTCAGGTTCTTTGTGATGCGCATGGCAACGGGATCTATCTGGGCGAGCGCGAATGCTCGATCCAGCGGCGCAATCAGAAGGTCGTCGAAGAAGCGCCGTCGCCCTTTTTGGACGAGGCCACGCGCAAGGCGATGGGCGAGCAGGCGGTCGCGCTTGCGCAGGCTGTCGGCTATACCTCGGCGGGGACGGTCGAATTCATCGTCGACGGCGAGAAAAACTTCTATTTCCTCGAAATGAACACGCGTCTGCAAGTGGAGCATCCGGTAACGGAGCTGATCACCGGCGTCGATCTGGTCGAGCAGATGATCCGTGTCGCCAACGGCGAGCCTTTGAGCATCGGCCAGAATGACATCACGCTGACAGGCTGGGCCATCGAGAACCGGCTTTATGCCGAGGACCCCTATCGCGGATTCCTGCCCTCGATCGGGCGTCTGACGCGCTATCGCCCGCCTGCCGAAATCGCCGCCGGACCGCTGCTTGAGAACGACAAGTGGCAGGATGACGCGCCAAGCGGAACGACGGCGGTGCGCAACGATACCGGCGTCTACGAGGGCGGCGAGATTTCGATGTATTACGATCCGATGATTGCAAAGCTGTGCACATGGGCTCCGACACGTGACGAGGCGATCGAGCGGATGCGTGTCGCCTTGGACAGTTTCGAAGTCGAAGGCATCGGACATAACCTGCCATTTCTCAGTGCCGTGATGGATCATCCCAAATTCATTTCCGGCGAAATGACGACTGCGTTCATTGCGGAGGAATACCCCGACGGGTTCGAAGGCGTGACC
This sequence comes from uncultured Sulfitobacter sp., assembly GCF_947497275.1. Lineage (GTDB taxonomy): Bacteria > Pseudomonadota > Alphaproteobacteria > Rhodobacterales > Rhodobacteraceae > Sulfitobacter. The sequence goes on along the minus strand of NZ_CANMFS010000003.1, from coordinate 237,888 downwards.
CTGGGCGAGGGCGAGTTGCGCCGGATCGCGGCGGCCACCGCGGCGATGAACCGCATGGGAGAAATCCGACGCGCGCGCATCTCCGGGCGCATGGACAACCACGAGCGCAAGGTCGGTAGTGACTGGAACGTCGCCCTGCAGGGTAAAAGCTTCGACGTAAAGATCGACGCGGATGTTGCCGGTGCGTCCGTGACCTTTGACGATGGGGAAACGCTGCGCGTCGCGGGCGACTGGGCGCCGGGAGACCAATTGGCGACGATGACGGTGTCCGATGCGCCGCTCGTGCTTAAGGTTGGCAAGATCTCCGGCGGTTTCCGGATCCGCACCCGTGGCGCCGATCTCAAGGTGCATGTCCGCACCCCGATTCAGGCGGAACTGGCGCGCAAGATGCCCGAAAAACTGCCGCCCGATACGTCGAAGCTGTTGCTGTGCCCGATGCCCGGACTGGTGGTCAAGCTGAACGTCGAAGTCGGTGACGAGATACAGGACGGCCAGCCGTTGTGTACGATCGAAGCGATGAAGATGGAGAATATCCTACGGGCGGAGAAGAAAGGGATCGTCTCCAAGATCAACGCAAGCGCGGGTGACAGCCTTGCCGTTGACGAAGTGATCATGGAGTTCGAATAGGTCTTGGCGAAACCGCGTCTCCAGATGACGGCACGAGCTGCCATGCACCCGGTCGCGTATCGGGACCCGGAACGGAAAGGATGGTGCACCGTTTCACCATCCACTCCCCGAAGGCCGGCCCGCAGGGGATGCCGCTATGGGCCCTGCGGGACGCTTGTCAACGCGGTGAGTACGCCCGAAGCGCGGCGTGCTCTACCACGAGGTTATCCGCCGGTTTCTTGCTTGTTGTCGCGGATTTCACGCTGGCGTATGGACATCTTGTCGATGCTGCGAGTGATTTCGCGTACATCCCAAGGAAACGGCTTGCGCAGTTTCACATTGCCGTCCTTTCCCATCAGCGTCAGCATGAAGCCGCGCGGTCGCATTCGCAGCCGTATCGCACTGCGCGCATCGGGGTCGGTATCGACGATCACCACCACGTCGCGCACGGCAAGCTGTTCGGCTTCGGCACGCAGAAACTCCATCTGCTCAACGAAGGCGGGATCATGGGCACTGTCCGCAAAGATGATGACGGGTCGTTTTATCCACTTAAATTCGCTTAAATCAGTCTCGGACGCGATCCGGGTTTCGAGCAGGGATGCCCCCGTCGGGTTCGATTGCGCGTATGCTACAGCTGCGAAAGCCCCCATAAAAACAGCTATCAGGTACGGTTTCATATGCTCTCCTCTTGGAAGCAATATAATCGCTTCGTACATGATTGCGAACGGCGTTCTGTCCATTTTTACCATTAAGCCCGTTGCAAGGGATTATGTCGCATGAAGAGCCGGATTACCCGTTTCCGGCCAATTTCGATGGCCCATCCGCAGAAAGGCGTGCGCAAGCTTATGGACATTATCCTTCATGTGGGGTCCCACCGGACGAGTTCGACCAGTTTCCAACATTACCTGCGCTGCAACCGCGCGGCGCTTTTGGCGGATGATACGGTGGTGTGGGATCCGCAGACGCTGCGCAAGGGAATGTTCTCGGGCCTGTTCGCCAAGCCGCGCATGATTAACGGACGCGAATTGCAGCGCCGGGCGGCGGGGCGGGTGCGGATGCACGCGGAACAGGTGCGTCGGGCGGGTGCCAAACGCCTGATCGTCAGCGAGGAAAACATGATCGGCGCGCCCCGCGACTGTTTGCAATCGCAGACCCTTTATCCTGCGATCGGAGAGCGGATGGCGCGGCTGTCGGCGGCCTTCGATGGGCAAGTGAGCCGCGTGGTGATGATGATCCGCGCGCAGGACCTGTGGTGGTCATCGGTGGCGGCATACGGCGTCGGGCGCGGACATGCGCTGCCGGATGCGGCGCGCTGTGCGGCACTTTCCGCCAGCCCGCGCTGCTGGCGCGACGTCATCACCGATCTGGCCTGCGCGCTGCCCGGCGCAAAGATCAAGGTGTTGCCGTTCGAGCAGTTTGCGGGGCAGGCCGATCTGGTACTGTCAGCGGCTACAGGCGACCGGGCGCCGCACGCGCACGCAAAGACATGGCTCAACCGCTCGCCCGACGTTCCAGCGCTGCGTTCCAAGCTGGCTGATCAGGGGATCGACGCGGCCGCGTTGCCCGCGCATCTGCAGACGGACGCGGGCCGCTGGAACCCCTTCACGCCCGCGCAAGCCGCAGCTTTGCGCGAGGCCTACGCAGACGATATGATGTGGCTCACCGCCGGTGCGGATGGGCTTGCAACACTGACAGAGGATCAAACCCGCGCAAAAGCAGGGGTCAACCTGCCCGCGGGTGCCATAGCAAAAGGACATTCCCATGACCAACAAACCGACCTCCGCCAACAAGGACGCATGGCGTAAACTGGCCGAAGGCGAACTGCGTGGCCGTTCGCTCGAGGATCTGACGTGGAACACCCTCGAGGGCATCGATGTACAGCCTTTGTACACCGCCGAGGATCTTGACGATGTGAACCATCTTGGCGGGATCCCGGGGCAAGGGCCCTATACCCGCGGCGTGAAGGCCACGATGTACGCGGGCCGGCCCTGGACAATCCGACAATACGCGGGCTTCTCCACCGCCGAGGAATCGAACGGTTTTTACCGTCGCGCGCTCGCCGCCGGGCAACAAGGTGTATCGGTCGCCTTCGATCTGGCGACACACCGGGGCTACGACAGTGATCATCCAAGGGTTGAAGGCGACGTGGGCAAGGCCGGCGTGGCCATCGACAGCGTCGAGGACATGAAGATTCTGTTCGACGGTATCCCGCTCGACAAGGTTTCCGTCTCGATGACGATGAATGGTGCGGTCATCCCGATCCTCGCCAGTTTCATCGTCGCGGGAGAAGAGCAGGGCCATTCCCGCGCCGTGCTTTCGGGCACCATCCAGAACGACATTCTCAAGGAATTCATGGTCCGCAACACCTACATCTATCCGCCGGAACCTTCGATGAAGATCATCGCGGATATCATCGAGTACACCGCGAACGAGATGCCGAAGTTCAACTCGATCTCGATCTCCGGCTATCACATGCAGGAAGCGGGCGCGAACCTCGTGCAGGAACTGGCGTTTACGCTCGCGGACGGTCGTGAATACGTGCGTACGGCGATTGCGGCGGGCATGGACGTGGACAAATTCGCCCCGCGCCTGAGCTTTTTCTTCTGCATCGGCATGAACTTCTTCATGGAAGCGGCGAAGTTGCGTGCCGCACGTTTGCTGTGGTCGCGCATAATGGATGAGTTCAAGCCGCAAAATCCCAAATCGAGCATGCTGCGCACCCACTGCCAGACGTCCGGCGTCAGCCTGCAGGAGCAGGATCCCTACAATAACGTGATCCGCACCGCCTACGAGGCGATGTCGGCGGTGCTCGGCGGTACGCAGTCGCTGCACACGAACGCGCTCGACGAGGCGATCGCACTTCCCACCGATTTCTCCAGCCGGATCGCACGCAACACGCAATTGATCCTGCAGGAAGAGACGGGAGTGACCAACGTGGTCGATCCGCTCGCAGGATCGTATTATGTTGAAAAGCTGACGCACGATCTGGCGGATGCGGCTTGGGCGCTGATCGAGGAGGTCGAGGAACTGGGTGGGATGACCAAAGCGGTCGCGTCCGGCATGCCTAAACTGCGCATCGAGGAAGCGGCGGCACAGCGGCAAGCGGGCATCGACCGCGGCACGGATGTCATTGTCGGCGTCAACAAGTACCGCCGTGACAAGGAAGACGAGATCGACATTCTGGACGTCGATAATGTGGCCGTGCGCGACAGCCAGATCAAGCGTCTCGAAAAAATTCGGGCCAGCCGCGACGAGGCGGCCTGCACCGCTGCGCTGGAAGAGCTGACGCGCCGCGCCAAGGAAGGCGGCAATCTGTTGGAAGGGGCGGTAGAAGCAGCGCGTGCACGCGCAACCGTAGGAGAGATCAGCATGGCGATGGAAAAGGAATTCGGACGGCACCGCGCCGAGGTCAAGACCTTGGCGGGCGTGTACGGCGCAGCCTACGAGGGCGACGAGGGCTTTGCCGCGATCCAGAAATCCGTCGAAGAATTTGCCGAGGCCGAAGGCCGCCGCCCGCGCATGCTGGTGGTCAAGATGGGACAGGACGGTCACGACCGGGGTGCGAAAGTAATTGCAACGGCCTTTGCTGATATCGGTTTCGATGTGGATGTGGGACCCCTGTTCCAGACGCCGGCTGAGGCGGCCCAGGACGCCGTGGACAACGACGTGCACGTCATCGGGATCAGCTCCCAGGCGGCGGGCCACAAGACGCTGGCCCCACAGCTTATCAAAGCACTCAAAGACGCAGGCGCCGAAGACGTTCTGGTGATCTGCGGCGGTGTGATCCCGCAGCAGGACTACAAATTTCTGTATGATGCCGGGGTAAAGGCGATCTTTGGGCCAGGCACCAATATCCCCAATGCGGCGCAGGACATTCTCAAGCTTGTCCGTGAGGCACGCGGATGATCACACTCGACCATCTGGCGGTGGCGGGCGAAACGCTTGCCGCCGCTACGAGATACGTCGAGGAAACGCTTGGCGTTCCTGTTCAGGACGGCGGGGCGCACGCCGTTTTCCATACCCATAATTCCCTGCTGGGCTTGGCGGACGGCCTCTATCTCGAAGCGATTGCGATCAATCCGGATGCACCCACGCCCGAACGGGCACGGTGGTTCGATCTGGATCGTTTCGCAGGGCAGGCACGTCTGACCAACTGGATTTGCCGCTGTGACGATCTTGACCGCACGCTTGCCGACCTACCCTATGGCTTCCGCGCCCCCGTCGATTTGCACCGCGGCGATCTGCGCTGGCGCATGGCGGTCCCTCGAAATGGTATCCTGCCCTTCGACAACTGCGCGCCCGCGCTGATCGAATGGCAATCCGGTGGCCATCCCGCCGAAGGTCTGGCGCAAGCGGGATGCACACTCGAGCGGTTGGAGGTTTCGCATCCGCGGGCGGCAGAATTGCGCGCGATCCTTGCGCCGTTACTGGCCGATGCCCGGGTTGTGATTGCGCAGGGTGCCGCGCGGTTGCGGGCACATATCGCAACACCGCAAGGCAGTGCGACCCTGTGATCATACGTGGCGCCACGGAAAACGATGGGGCCGCTGTCGGAAATCTCTGGAACGCGATGATCCGCGACACCACGGCGACATTCACGACCGAACAGAAGACTGATACGGTTCTGCGCAGTCTTCTGGGCGAAAGACCGGGTGCCTTTTTGATCGCACAGGTCGATACGGCGCTTGCCGGGTTTGTCACTTGGGGCTCGTTTCGGACCGGTCCGGGGTACGCAAGAACGGCGGAACACACCATTGTGGTGGCCCTTCCGGGACAGGGGATCGGCGCGGCGTTGATGAAGGCGGCGTTCGCGGCGGCCTCCGTACAGGGGATCCATACCCTTGTTGCGGCAATCAGCGGCGAGAACGCGCGCGCTATTTCGTTTCACGACCGATTGGGATTTGCAAACGCCGGCGTCTTGCGCGAGGTAGGGCACAAACAGGATCGGTGGCTGGACCTTGTCTTGATGACCCGCCGCCTCGATCCGGACTGACTTTACTTGCACGACGGACTAGGATGGCCGCATGTCGATCTGGACCCGCATCACCGAAGCCTTGTCGGCCCTCACCTCAGGCGAGGGGCTGTCGCAGGTGTTCGACAGACTGCGCACCCCGCCCGAACGCTCTGTCGCTTTCACGATTGCAGTGGTTGCCTTGGGAGCAAAGATGGCAAAAGCCGATGGGCGTGTAACCCGCGATGAAGTGACTGCGTTTCGCGAGGTGTTTCAGATCGCCGATGCGGATACGCAAGGCGCGGCGCGTGTGTTCAACCTTGCCCGTACCGATGTCGCCGGTTTCGACGATTACGCCCGCCGTATCAAGGTGATGTTTCAGGACGACTCCGAAATGCTGTGCGATCTGCTTGAAGGATTGTTTCACATCGCCATGGCCGATGGTGTATATCACCCAGACGAGAACGCGTTTCTCGAAGAGGTCGCAACGATTTTCGAATTGCCTGATGGCGCGTTCGAGGCGCTGCGCGCGCGGTTCGTCCCCAATACATCGCCGCTGCCCCACACTGTTCTGGGCATCCCTCCCGGAGCGTCTTTGGACGAAGCAAGAGATGCGTGGCGCAAATTGGTGCGCGCCAACCATCCTGACGCTCTGATCGCGCGCGGACTGCCGGAAGAGGCCATCCAGTTGGCGGAAAAGCGCATGATCGACATCAACCGTGCCTGGGAAACGCTGTCGGGGAAAGCTGCGTAATGCGCATCGCAACATACAACGTCGAATGGTTTTCGAGCCTGTTCGACAAGGCAGGAAAACTGTTCGACGATGGTGGATGGTCAGGCCGGCACGATGTGACGCGCGCGCAGCAGACAGCGGCGCTTGGTCAGGTGTTTCAGGCGCTCGATGCCGATGCGGTGATGGTGATCGAAGCGCCCGATGCCGCGGGCGCGCCCAACAACATCAGAGCTCTTGCCGGCTTTGCGGCCCGCTTTGATCTGCGGGCCCGCGCGGTCGTGATGGGCTTTGCCAACGATACAAAGCAGGGGATCGCTCTGATGTACGATCCCGATGTGCTTGAGGCGCGTCACGATCCACAGGGCGCCATCACCGGCGCGCAAGGCGCCCGGGGCGCGCCTCGGTTCGATATGGCGCTTCGGATCGACCTCGATATCGATGCCACCGAAGATCTAGTGGTATTCTCGAAGCCGCCGTTGGAACTGGCGGTAGAGACGAAGAGCGGTTTTGCATTTCGGATGCTCGGCGCGCATCTCAAGTCCAAGGCACCGCACGGGGCCCGCGATGCGGCGCACGCGATGCAGATCTCCATCTCCAACCGCCGCAAGCAACTGGCGCAAGCCATCTGGCTGCGGGCCCGCATCGAAACCCACCTTGCCGAAGGCACGCCGCTGATGCTTCTGGGCGATCTGAACGATGGTCCGGGTCTAGATGTGTTCGAAGAGCTGTTCGGCCGGTCGTCGGTAGAGATCATTCTGGGCGGGGACGCTACGCATGATCTTTATGACCCGCATGCAGCGCGCGCGCTGGGCCAGCGTCTGGGCGCGATGCCGACGACCGCGCGGTTCTGGATTCGCCCCGAAGAGCGGTATCTGCAGGCTTTGCTGGACTACATCATGCTCAGCACCGAATTGCGTGACCGCGCGCGGCGCTGGCGGATCTGGCATCCGCTCGACGATCCCGATTGCTGGCACAAGCCGGCCTTGCGCGACGCATTGGTGACAGCGTCCGATCATTTCCCCGTCACGCTCGATATCGACATCTGATTTGGCGATGCACCAGAACAGCCCTATATCAAGCTTATGAAAAGATTCCTTGCCCTACCGCTCGCCCTCCTGTTGTCCACAACGCCCCTTGTTGCGCAAGAGACGGAAGATTCGCCTTCGTTGATGGAGCGCGGTGCGCAGATGTTCTTTGAAGGGCTGCTCAGAGAAATGGCACCGGCCCTAGATGATCTTGCCGCTCTGGTAGAGGAGGCAGGGCCCGCACTGGAAAGCTTCGTTACGGAAATGGGTCCGAAGCTGCGAAGCCTGCTTGATGAGGTGGAGGACTGGAGCGTCTATGAGGCGCCCGAAGTGTTGCCGAATGGCGATATTATCATCCGACGCAAACCGGATGCGCCGCAAGGGCCTGACCTGCCCGCACAGGACCCGCCGGAACAGACCGATCTTTAGCGCCGCGCTGTCTTGACCACCGCTTGCGCGCCCAGTGAGGCGGCGAGCGAATTGAAACGTGCTTCGGCCACTTCTCCATAAAGCGGCTTCATCTCTTCGCTCAGCCGCAGGTGGAGTTCCTTTTTCTTCGGAAACCAACGCATTTCGCTCAGCTCGGCGACCTTGTCGATCCACAGCATCGCGGCGAAACGCATTGCCTTGCCCAGTATCTCAGCTTCCGCGCGGGTTTGTTCATCCACCATTTCGAACAGATCGGAGAAACGGGAGTTCTCGCGTTTGTTCGAGTATCGGTGCATCAACGCAAGCCCCATGAAAATCCTCTCGGAGTGTTTGAGCCCCCCCAGATTGGCGCGCGTCGCGTTGTCAAAACAGACTTCGGCCCGGTAATCGGGGTGCGCGCGCCAACTGACATCGTGCAGCAGGCACGCGGCCTTGATCAGACGTTTGCGGGTGGGCGGCGCGGTCTTGTAGATCGGCAGGATGAAGTTGTAGAGCGTGCGACCGAAACCCGGCAGGCGCGCATCCTTGGCCTCCGCGAACCGGCAAGCTTCGATCAGCGGATCGCGATCGCGCAGGCGTTGGGGCATCTGCTCGTACAGCATCCCCTCGCGGATACCGTAGCTTGAGATAGCGATATCCTTGGGTTTGAACGTTTTGACCAAACGGCCCAGAACCTCGATGGCGTAGGGGACCAATGCGGCACGTGCAGAAGAAACGCCCGCTTGCAGGCGCACCTTTTCCATGTCTGATTTCTTGATGAAATCGATGGTCTCGCGCACCGATGCGCGGGTCATGCGGTATTCGTGCAGAACGTGCAGCGGGTAGCCGCGACGGATCATGTCGATCCGGGCAATCGCGCGCCAGGACCCCCCCACGAGAAACAGCCGGTCGCGCTGTTTGCCCATTTTGTCGGCGAGATTGTTCATGACCTCCTTGATGTGCGCCTCGCGGGCTTTCGCGCCACCGCTCAGATCGCGCAGCTTGAGCGGGCCAAGGTTCGAGGTGACGCGCCGCCCGACCCGCCCCCCGGAAATCTCGGCAAGCTCCATCGAAGAGCCGCCGATGTCGCAGACCAGACCGTAGGCACCGGGCCAGCCCAAAAGCACACCCTGCGCCGACAACCGCGCTTCTTCCTCGCCGTCGATGACCCAGATGCGCAGTCCGGTCTGGGTGCGGACTTCGTCGCAAAACGCACGGCCGTCGCTGGCGTCGCGTACGGCGGCGGTGGCCACCACGGTGAGTTCCGACAACCCCATACCATCGGCGAGCTTCTTGAACCGTCGCATCGCGCTGAGCGCGCGCACGCGCCCTTCGGGTGAAAGATGACCGGTTTCGGCCATTCCGGATCCAAGCGCACACATGATCTTTTCGTTGTAAAAATACGCAGGGGACCGCGCGGCGCCGTCGAAAACGACCATGCGAACCGAGTTGGAGCCGACATCCACAACCCCCACCCGCCGCAAGGCGCGCGCGCCGGGATCTTCAAACAGCGGTTTGCCGAAAAGACCCAGATCGGCAACGCCGGTTTCAGGAACGGCGGGGGCGGGGGTCGAAGGCTCTGTCATACGCGCTCCGGCGGTGCTGCGGGTGCGGGCAAACTGGCGCAAGCCCGTGTGCAGGTCAATGGGCGATAGCCGCCCTTGGCGCGAAACTTCGTCAGGGTCAGTCCTCGGTATGGGTCAGCTTGGGCACATCCGACGCGCCCGCCGATCCACGCCCCGACAGCGACGGATTTTCCATGAAAAACCTATGACAGCTGAAGGCGAATTGCCCCTCGACAGGTTCGGGCCGTGAAAAGCTGCCATCGGGCGCCATGATCCAGCTTTGCGCCACATCGGCGAGATTTGCGGCCATGATCTGGCTGGTGATCTGCGCCTGCACCGTCGCATTCTCGATCTCGACAAGCGTTTCGACCCGTCGGTTGAGGTTGCGGCCCATCCAGTCGGCAGACGACATGAACACGCGCGCCTTCTTGTGTGGTAGGCCGTGGCCGTTCCCAAAGCACACGATGCGCGAATGTTCCAGAAACCGTCCGACGATGGATTTCACGCGAATGTTCTCGGACAGACCCCTGATGCCGGGGCGCAGACCGCAGATGCCGCGTATCACAAGGCTGATCTTGACGCCTGCGTTTGACGCGGCATAGAGCGCGTCGATGACTTCGCTGTCGACGATGCTGTTCATCTTCGCCCAGATCTCGGCGGGCTTGCCGTTTTTCGCGTGCTCTGCCTCTGCCGCGATCATCGACAGCAGGCGCGGCTTCAGCGTGGTCGGCGAGATCGCGAGATTGTCGAGATGGGCGGGCTGTGCATAGCCGGACAGAAAGTTGAACACCTTGGTCGCGTCGCGCCCCAGCTTTTCATCGCAGGTGAACAGCGACAAATCGGTATAGATGCGCGCCGTGATCGGATGATAATTGCCCGTGCCGTAGTGGGTATAAGTCACCAGCTTGTTGCCCTCGCGCCGCACCACGGTCGAGATCTTGGCGTGCGTCTTGAGGTCGATAAAGCCATAGACGACATGCGCGCCCGCCCGTTCCAGCCTGCGGGACTGGCGGATGTTGGCGGCCTCGTCGAACCGGGCCTTCAACTCGACCAGCGCGGTGACGGACTTGCCGTCTTCAGCGGCCTCGCACAAGGCTTCGACGATCGGGCTGTCGCGCGATGTGCGGTACAACGTTTGCTTGATCGCGACGACATCGGGATCGCGCGCGGCCTGTTGCAGGAACCGCACGACCATATCGAACGTCTCGTAGGGGTGGTGCAGGAGCATGTCCTTGGACCGGATAGCCGCGAACATGTCGCCTTCGTGATCCATCACGCGCTCGGGCACGCGGGGCGTGAATTGCGGCCACAACAGGTCTGGACGATCCTCCAGCACCAGTTCCGACAGATCGTCGATGCCGATCATACCGTTGATTTCGATCACATCCTGCGGTTTCACCCGCAACTCCTGCATGACGAGGCTTTTGAGCTTTGCGGGCGCACCCGCCGCCAGTGTCAGCCGTACGACCTCGCCACGGCGACGGCGCTTGAGCGCGACCTCGAATTCGCGCACCAGATCCTCGGCCTCGTCCTCGACTTCCAGATCGCTGTCTCGCAGCACGCGGAATTCGAAATGCGCCTTGAGCTTGTAGCCCGGAAACAGGTCCGGCACCTTGATCGCGAGCAATTCTTCCAGCGGCAGAAACCGCTTGCAGCCGCCTGCCGCGGGCAACGGAACAAAGCGGTCGATCTGCGCCGGAATCGGCAACATCGCCTGAAGCGGCCTTTTGTCGTCCATCCGCTCAAGCTGGACCGCAAGCACGAAACCGGTGTTCGGGATAAACGGAAACGGGTGCGCGGGGTCAATCGCCAGCGGCGACAAGACCGCGAAGACCCGGCTGAGGAAAATCTCATCAAGGGCTTCGAGATCGGATTTGCTCAGATCCTCGGGTCCTTCGAGCATGATATTGTTCGCATCGAGTTCTTTCAGCAGATCCACCAGCACGCGCTGCTGTGACATCATCAGCGAACGGGCGTTCTGGTTTATCAGGACAAGCTGCTCGGCGGGGGTCAGACCGTCGGCGGCGGGCGTGGTATTTCCCGCCTGTGCCAATTCGCGCAGGCCCGCCACCCGCACCGTGTAGAATTCATCAAGGTTATCGGCGGAAATCGACAGGAATCGCAGCCGTTCGAGCAGCGGCACACGCGGGTTCTCCGCCTCTTCCAGCACGCGCCAGTTAAATCCAAGCCAGCTCAGCTCGCGGTTGAAGAACCGACCGGGACCAGTCAGGTCCAGATCGGGAAGGTCGACGGGCGCATTGAAAGGCGCTTTGAGAAAATCAGCTTCGGACATAAAGACTTATCGCATTTGAATGTAACAGGCGTATGGATCCGGCCGCCGTTCCGAGTGTGCCGATTATGGCGTGTCTGGCCGGTCTTTGTCCAGCACATCGCCCGCCAGCGCGCGTGTGATCGGCCGTTTGCGCGCAAGGCTTTCTGCATCGAGTGCTGCGACGATGCGCCGGGCAGCGGCAAAGGAACGATCCATCCGGTTGAGCAGGTAAGGGATCACATCGGTTCGCGGCACGAGTTGCCTGTCCGCCAGCAATTTCGCCAGCACAGCTGACAGGAGTGCGTCATCGGGGGCTTCGATGCTGGCCTCGAGCGTGCCACGCATCCGGCTGGCCAGATCGGGCAGTGTCAGCCCCCAGTGCGTCACCGGTCCGGTCCCGGTCAGCAGCAATGAATGACCTTCTGCCAGCACCATGTTGTGCAGGTGAAACAGCGCGGTCTGTGCATCCGTGTCATCCGCGATCCGGTCCACATCCTCCACCGCCACACTGCCTTGTGCAAGATCGGGCACATCCGCTGTGTGCACATTCGTCGCGGCGATGATTTGTGCCTGTGCCGCATCGGCCCAGACGTGGACAAGATGGGTCTTGCCCGCACCTTCAGGGCCGCTGAGCACAAGTTTGGCGCCGTGCCAGTTGCGCCAGTTCTCAATCATCGCGACGGCCATCGCATTGGACGGCGCGACAAGAAAATCATCGCGACCGCGCGCCACGCGGCTGGGCAGGGCCAGTCCGAGCTGTTGTGCCATCACTCTTGGTCTTGAGCCGGAAGGGGTTTGGTGGGGTCCGTTCCGCGGTACAGCAGGCTTTCCTGATACTGGTCCACGGCAAACCGGGCGATCACGCCAAAGGCCGCGGCCATGGGTACCGCCACCAGCATGCCGACGAAACCAAACAAGGTGCCGAACACCGACAACGCGAGGATAAGCCAAACAGGATGCAGCCCGACCGAATTGCCGACCAGCTTGGGAGTGAGTAAATTTCCCTCCACCACCTGTCCGATCACGAAGATACCCCCGACAAGTCCGATGGAAAGCCAGTCGCCCCAGAACTGGAACAGCGCAAGCCCGATGGCCAGCGCGCCGCCGATCAATGCACCGAGGTAGGGAATGAATGTCACCAGACCAGCGATGAAGCCGACCACCAGGCCGAATTGAAGACCGACAAGCATCAGCGCCAGCGCATAATAGGTGCCGAGGATCAGGCAAACCGTTCCCATGCCTCGGATGAACGAGGCAAGCGTGCGGTCGATATCCCCCGCCAGACGGCGGATCATCGGCGCGTGGTCGCGCGGCAAGAGAGCGTCAAGGTTCGCGATCATCCGGTCCCAATCGAGCAGCATGTAGACGGCGACGACCGGCACGATCACGAACAACATGATGATGTTGATCAATCCTGCAGCCGAGCTAAGCGCAGTTTCCAGGAGCTGCCCGCCGCGTTCCTGCACCATGCTGCCCAGCGACTGGATCGAACTGCGCAGGGTCGATCCCTCCTCGAGAATGGAGGGAAAACGCTGCGTCAGGAAATCGCTGAGGTTGCGGGCAAGCTCCGGTGCGATCTCGACCAGCCTGGCGGTCTGCTCCACCAGCGTCGGGATCACGAGCAGGGCAACAAGGACGAAAATCATCAACATCACGACTGTGATCACCGCCGTCGCAAGCGCACGGCTAAGACCGAGGCGTTCAAGCCTGTCGGCAATGGGATCGAGGAAATAGGCGACCGCGCTGCCAAGGACGAACGGCAGCAGGACATCGCCCATGAACCAGAGCACAACAATAATCACGAGGGCGACAAAGCCCCAGTACTTCAACTGATCGCGGATCGGCAGGGCCATGGGGATCTCCTGAATGCTGTGCCCCTCATCGCCCAAGTGCCGTTTTTATTCAAGGCCTCTGCCCGCGCCGGCACCTGATCACTGCGGTAGCCATCGACGCCAAGACAGCGACGCACAGGACGGCTTTCGAAATCGTGCCCATAGTGCCTTCGATCAGCATCGCATGCGCCACTGTACCGACCGCGACCCACAGGGCCAAGGCAAGATGCACCCTGCGCCAACGCCGTACACCGAACCGCCTGCGCGCGGGTAGGATGGCAGCGGCCGCGATCAATGCCCACATCGCCGTTACGCCATAGATCGAAAACGGTGTCGGAGAAGCGAGCGTCAATGCGTCGATGGTGTCGGGCGGGCTGGTCACGTAGAGGCCCGCTACATGCACAAGAATGGCGACAAGGAGTATCGCGCCGATGGCCCTGTGCAGTCGTCGCGCCGATGACGCGCGGGGCCAGCCGGGCAGGCCGACCGCCAGCAGGGGTTGAACAAGCAGCAGGCAAAGCGCCGCAATGCCGGCTATACCCGACAGGATGTAGGGTGCATCGCGATAGGCAAGAAGCGGGCTTTGCGCGGCGATGGTCATGGGAACAACCATCAGAACAAGCAGCACGGCCCAGAGCGACCGCGCTTTCCAGTGTGCGACTTGTTTGGGTGTCACAGCCAGACGTCAGGCGGGGACCAGCACGAAATCGACCCTGAGGCTGGTGTCGGAGGCGCTTGGCATAATTGGCCGCAAGAACACGGTTTCGTACGCGCCATCGTCATACGCGAGATGGGCATGCGGCTGCCCGAAATTCGGAACGATCTGCGGCATTTCCAGCCGGAAGGCGCCGTTTGCATCCGTCAAGACGCTGCCGTGGTTGGCAGGTTCGCGTTCACCGCCCAGCGTCGTTGCCGCCCAGATCTGAATGCGTTGACCGCCAAGCGGTGCGCCATCACCGGCACGGCGTACTGTGCCCGACATGTCAAAGCCGGTGCCAAGTCGGTCTACCAGCGGTGCGTTGGGCCGGTAGTTGTTCGCGCCGCCGCGCATGGTCGATGTCGGAGCGATCGCGGTGTTCGCCGCCGCCTGCGACAGCCGTCCGGCAGGTATGGTGGACAGCGCGCCAAGACCGGCGATCGTCAAAAAGCGGCGGCGGTTGTAACAGGGTGTCTGCAACATTGTGTTCCTCTTCAGCGTTTCGCGGACAGATATTGTATGTCTGTATGGTAGAGGGGCGAGCGGTACGGGCAAGTCACCGCTGCGTGAACGCACTGAATTGGCAAACACCTGCGCATATTCGGTGCCCCGATTTCGCGTCGGTGAATGTGCATCCCCAGCCGCACCAGCGTAGGACAGGGCGGATGCATGCGACGCCCGGTCGTCGACAGGATCAGAACACCCTGGCCCGCGATGAATACCGCATAGTTGATTGTACCGTCGTCCAACCGCGCCGCGCACATCGGTTTCGGTTGTTTTATTAAGGGTATCGACTGTGCAGATGACGCGGATGCGGATGCGGATGCTCGTCCCGAAGTGTCGCAGGCACAGGTCGGAGCCGCCCGGCGTATAGGCGCGCTGCACGCCGCTGGCGGGCATCGCTGCGCGGCGAACTTCGATCCCGCATGATGAATATTGACCGACGAGTGCCTTGCGCCGCTGACCGCTTGACTTCACGCGCCGCACGCACAGAGTAGCGCCGGTATTTGTTTCGAGGATAACCTGATGCGCACCCCCCACGATGCCGAACTACAAGAGCGCCTGATGCGCTACGCCGCGATCGACACGCAAAGCGACGAGACCAGCCACAGCCAGCCGAGCACGGCCTGCCAACTGGATCTGAGCCGCTTGCTCGTCCAGGAGCTCAAGGACATGGGCGCGCAAGACGTGACGCTGACCGAATACGGTGTGGTGCTCGCCACGATCCCCGGCACTACGGAAGGGCCGGTGATGGGGTGGTGTGCGCATGTGGACACGGCACCGCAATTCAACGCGAGCGGCGTGAAGCCGGTGCTGCACGCGCGCTACAACGGGGGTGACATCAGTTTTGCCGATGCGCCCGGGCGGCGGCTGGGGCCCGACATTTCAACGCATCTCGCTGATTGCGTCGGCCATGACATCATTACAGCGTCGGGCATGACGCTTCTAGGTGGCGACGATAAGGCGGGTGTGGCAATCATCATGACTGCCGCGCGTCATCTGTTGCAAAATCAAGAGATCAAGCACGGCAGGATCCGCCTTGCTTTCACGCCGGATGAAGAAATCGGGCGCGGCGTCGACCCGCGCCTTCCCGCCGACATGGGCTGCGATTTCGCCTATACGTTTGACGGATCCAAACCCGGTGAAGTAGAACATGAGACGTTCTCCGCCGACCGCGCCATCGTGACCATCGAAGGTGTGTCGGTACATCCCGGCTTGGCCAAGGACAAGCTGGTCAATGCGATGCATCTTGCGGCCAAGGTCATAGATACGCTGCCGCAAGTGACACTGACGCCCGAGACGACGAGCGGGGCGCAGGGGTTCATCCATGCTACCGACATTTCGGGGGGTGCGGCGCGGGTGCGGATCGGGTTCATCGTCCGCGACTTCGAGCGCGCGGGGCTGGCCGACAAGGGCGCGCTGTTGACCCGTGTGTGCGAGACCATCGCGGCTACCGAGCCGCGCGCGCAGATCACCTGTGAAATCACGCCGCAGTACCGCAACATGCGCTATTGGCTGGAAGAGGACATGACACCGGTGCATTTGGCCCATGCGGCGGTGAACGATGTTGGTCTGGAGCCGGTCAGCATCCCGATCCGGGGTGGCACCGACGGATCGCGGCTGACGGAAATGGGGCTGCCATGCCCCAATATCTTTACGGGAATGCAGGAGATCCACGGGCCACTTGAATGGATATCGGTTCAGGATATGGGTAAGGCGTGCGAAGTTGCCCTGCGCTTGGCTCAGCGCGCGACAGGCGCGGTAGAATAGAGCGGCTGCGCCGCAAATCACTGCAGACGATGAAGGGCGCCGCCCTTCAAACATCCCGGGATATTTTCAACCAAAGGAAATAGGGCGCGTGTTGGCGATTGTGTCAGGGTATGGTTTGACCTAAGCAAAACACGAAATCTACACAAAGGAGCGCGCGCATGCGTTTGAGCCGTTATTTCCTGCCTGTACTGAAGGAAACCCCCTCAGAGGCGCAGATTGTCAGCCACCGCTACATGCTGCGAGCGGGTATGATCAAGCAGAACGCGGCAGGTATCTATTCATGGTTGCCGCTGGGCTTCCGGGTGCTGCGCAAGCTGGAGAATATCGTGCACGAGGAACAGATACGTGCGGGTCATATTCCGATGCTGATGCCGACGTTGCAATCGGCAGATTTGTGGCGTGAGAGTGGCCGCTATGATGCCTTCGGCGACGAGATGTTGCGGATTACGGATCGGCAAGGGCGCGACCTGATTTACGGCCCTACCAACGAAGAAATGGTCACCGACATCTTCCGCAGCCATGTGGGCAGTTACAAGGATCTGCCGCTGACGCTTTACCACATCCAGTGGAAATTCCGCGACGAGATGCGCCCGAGGTTCGGTGTGATGCGCGGTCGGGAATTTTTCATGAAGGACGGCTACACTTTCGATCTCACGAAGGAGGATGCGTTGCACGCGTATAACCGCCATTTGGTGAGTTACTTGCGGACCTACGAGCGGATGGGCCTTCAGGCGATCCCGATGCGGGCCGACAGTGGCGCGATGGGGGGGGATAACACGCACGAGTTCCTTGTTCTCGCTGAGACGGGCGAATCGGAAGTGTTCTATGACAGCGCCGTTACCGACTTGAGATTCGGTGACCGCGAGATCGACTATAACAGCCACAAAGATTGTGCGGCGATAATGGAGGAGTTCACTTCGAAATATGCGCGCACGGACGAGACGCACGACGCAGCCCTTTTCGATGCAGTGCCGGAAGAGCGCCGCCGCGTTGCCCGTGGCATTGAGGTAGGACAGATTTTCTATTTCGGGACCAAGTACTCCGAGGCGATGGGCGCCACTGTGCAGGGGCCGGACGGGAAAGTGACACCGGTCCATATGGGCAGCCATGGCATCGGCGTGAGCCGTCTTCTGGGGGCCATCATCGAGGCGAGCCACGATGACAGGGGCATCATCTGGCCCGAGGGTGTGACGCCGTTCCATTGCGGGATCATAAACCTCAAGCAGGGGGACACCCAAGCCGATGCGGCGTGCGACGCGCTTTATGACAGTTTGACGGCACTAGGCCTTGACCCGTTGTATGACGACCGGGACGAGCGGGCGGGGGGCAAGTTCGCCACCATGGATCTGATCGGGTTGCCATGGCGGATCACAGTGGGTCCGCGCGGGCTCAAGAACGGGATGGTCGAGCTGACCTCGCGCCGTACCGGTGAGAGCGAGGAGATGGAGCCGGCACAGGCCGTCGAGAAGATCGCGCAGATCTACAAGGGGCTGACGGTTCGCGGTATCTGATGCAATCATGCGGCGCGCGCGGGCTGGACCTGCGCGCGTTTTGTGCCATCCTGTGTCCCGTAGTTTCAACCGGGAGGCGATTATGAAGCCGATATTTCTGAGTGCCGCGTTCATTTTCATGGGCGTTGCCGCGTCCGCGCAGGGGGTAGAGCAGGGACGCAAGAACGCACCGCAGTTTAGGCCGGCGTGGCCTACCCAAACCCGCGCGCCAGCGCAGGATAGCGGTATCGAGTTCAAGGTGGATGTTCTGGCCGAAGGGCTTGAGACACCATGGGGCGTAGAGGTGCTGCCGGAGGGCGGCTACCTGGTGACCGAGCGCACCGGTGCGCTTCGAATGGTGCGGGATGGCACGGTCAGCGAACCGATCACCGGTGTGCCAGACGTTCTGGCCGAGGGGCAGGGTGGGCTTCTGGATGTGGCGCTTGCGCCGGATTTTGCACGCAGCCGCGTGATCTATTTGAGCTACGCCAAACCGATGGGGGGCGGCAGATCATCCACTGCGGCCGCGCGCGCGGTGCTCAGTCCGGACGCAACGACGCTCAGCGACGTCAGCGACATTTTCGTACAGCAGCCCCCCTCCCGCAACGCGATGCATTTCGGTTCCCGCGTCGTACCGCAGGATGGCTATGTATTCATCACCACAGGCGAACATTTTACCGAGCAAGACCGCCAGCTTGCGCAGGATGTGGGCACGACCTATGGCAAAGTGGTGCGGGTGTTGCCAAGGGGCGGGGCGGCTGCGGGAAACCCCTTTGACAATGAAGTCTGGACCCTGGGGCACCGGAATGTTCAGGGGGCGGATATACACCCAACGACCGGCGCACTCTGGACGCTGGAGCACGGCCCGCGCGGCGGCGATGAATTGAATGTACTTGAGAAGGGCGCGAACTATGGCTGGCCCGTCGTCAGCTACGGTGTGAATTACAGCGGTTCGCCCGTCGGATCGGGGGATGCGCGCGCGTCGGATTTCACCGAGCCGCGGTATTATTGGGATCCGGTCATCGCGCCGGGCGATTTTGCGTTCTACAACGGCAAGATGTTCCCCGGATGGCAGGGAGATATCATTGCATCCTCGCTTACTCCCGGGGGGCTTGTGCGGCTGCGCCTCAAAGGCGACAGAGCGGTCGCGGAGGAGCGGTTTTTTCCCGGCGAAATCCGTGCGCGCGATGTTGAAATCGACCGGGACGGCGCGATCCTGCTGCTCGACAACTCGGATGGTCGGTTGCTTCGCCTGACCCGGCAGTAGAGAAAACCTCGCCCGGTGCGGGTATGTGCGATCTTGCGGGCCGCGGCAAAAGCAGGCAGCAAGAGGATGGGTGCAAGAGGAGGAGCCATATGAACGCTGTGAGCGATAGCGATTGTCGGCACGGTTCGGGCCTTCGGTGCACTGTAGCGATCAAATACAGTGATACGTCGGGACCGATCCGGTGATTCTGCGCGCACTAACACTCGCAGGCGGTTTGGCGGGCGCAATTGCCGGGTCCCAGTTTCCCGAGTATTCGCAACAGTACATGCAGCGGCTCGGCGGTGCGGTCGATGCGCTGGGCGAGGTTGTCGCCGATTTCGATGCATCCGCCGCCGCTGCCAGCCTTAGCCGTGAGGATGCATTGGCGCAGATGACGGGCACCGCGTTTCTGTCCCGGCGCGGCGCGGATATGGCGCGCACGTTCGCGCGCTACGAACGCCTGAGCACGGATTTCGCCATCTTGCAGGGGCACGGTCCGTTCATGCGGGCCTACCATGCCGCTCGCTTTACCGATTCTGGCATCGCGCGGGCCGCGTGGCAGGCGTATCAACCGGCGGTACCTGTCAACTTTGCGGGGCTCATTTTTGCCTGTTTCGGTTTCGTAACGGCTACATTGGGTGTCGGACTACTGGTGCGCCTTGTCGCGTGGCCGCTACGCCGCGTTACCGCCCCTTGACCCTATGCGCGCGAACGATCAGGTTGCGCGAAACTTCCTGCAAGGACCGTCATGGCCAACAGAACAGCTCCCTTTGCCCCGTTCGAATGGATGATCGCGTGGCGCTACCTGCGGGCGCGCCGTGCCGAAGGTGGCGTCAGTGTCATGACCTGGATCAGTCTTATCGGGATTACGCTGGCGGTGTTCGCGCTCATTGCGACGCTGGCCGTGCGGGCGGGTTTTCGCGCTGAGTTCGTTGATACCATTCTGGGCGCCAATGCGCATGTCACCGTATACGAAATGGGGCGCATGCAGCCCAATGGCGCGATCGACCGATCCATTCGCGACTACGACACATTGCGGGCGACCATCGAGAATGTCGAAGGCGTCACGCGGGTGGCTCCGATCGTGCGCGGACAGGTGATGGCGTCTTTCGGCAGCGACAATGCAGGCGTGGAAATCTACGGCATCGCGCCCGACGACCTCTTGACCATTCCGCGCGTCGCGGATCCCGAAAATGCACAAGGCGATATCGGGCGGTTTTCCGAAGGCATCGCCATCGGATCGGGGGTGGCCCGCACTTTGGGCGCTCAGGTGGGGGACCGCATCAGGATCATATCACCCAACGGGGTCAAGACAGCCTTTGGCACCAGTCCTCGGGTGAACGGATACGAGATTACCTACATCTTTACCGCCGGGCGATACGACATCGACCGCACCCGCGCCTATCTTCCTCTGTCCGAGGCACAGTCGTTTTTCAATTCCGAAGGCGCGGTCAGCGAGCTGGAGGTCATGGTTGCGGAGCCAGACAACGTGTCCCGGCTCAGCGCCGATATTCTCGAGGCGGCGGGCGAGACGGCAATGGTCTGGACATGGCGCGAGGCGTCATCGGGCTTTCTGAATGCGCTTGATATCGAAGATAACGTGATGTTCGTGATCCTGTCGGTGCTGGTGCTGATCGCCGCGATGAACATCGTTTCGGGGCTGATTATGCTGGTCAAGAACAAGGGCCGTGATATCGGCATCCTGCGCACGATGGGTCTGACCGAGGGGTCGATCCTGCGTATATTCTTCATTTGCGGCGCGTTTACCGGATTGATCGGTACCTCGCTGGGGGTGATTTTGGGATGTCTGTTCGCGCTCTATGTCGATCAGGTGTTCGGTTTCGTCAACTGGATGGCGGGTGGCGATGCGTGGGACCCGTCGATCCGGGGGATTTACTTTCTTCCGGCCAAGCTGGAGCTGGCGGATGTGGGATCGGCGGTCGCTTTGTCACTGGGACTGTCCTTCGTCGTCACGATCTTTCCCGCGCGCCGTGCGGCACGGATGAACCCTGTCGAGGCGCTGCGATATGAGTGATGCAACACCGGTGTTGCGCCTTGGCGACATCACCAAGGGCTATAATCACGGAAAGCCGAACGAGGTCACGGTTCTGCGCGGCATCGACCTGGAATTGGCGCGCGGCGAGATCGTCGCGCTGGTGGCGCCCTCGGGGGCCGGCAAATCTACGTTGCTGCATATCGCGGGGCTGCTCGATACGCCCGATACGGGACGGGTCGAGATCGCGGGCAATGATCTAAGCGGACAGCGTGACCGGGCCCGCACGCAGGTGAGGCGCGCGGACGTGGGTTTTATCTATCAGTTCCACCACCTGTTGCCGGAGTTTTCCGCGCTTGAAAATATCGTGCTGCCGCAGTTGGCCAATGGTGTGCCGCGCCCGGACGCGGAGGCGCGCGCGAACCAGTTACTGGCGCAGGTAGGCGTCGCACCGCGCGCAGAGCACCGTCCCGCGGCCCTGTCGGGCGGAGAACAGCAGCGCGTCGCCTTTTGCCGCGCATTGGCCAACAGCCCGCAGGTGCTGCTTGCGGATGAGCCCACCGGCAACCTCGATCCCGAAACCTCGGAAAAAGTGTTCGCGACCTTGATGGAACTGGTGCGCGGCACCGGGCTTTCTGCCCTGATTGCGACCCACAACCTCGACCTCGCCGCGCGCATGGACCGGCGCGTCCGGCTGGAGCAAGGCAAGCTGATCCCGCTCTAGCGCGAAACGGGACGCGGCAGCGGCACAAGTGCTTCCAAGCCCTGCCGTATTTTCGAACTGGTCAAGGGCTGAGCAGCAATACCTGCACAGGCCCCGAACATGTCTTCTTTGATCATTATGCTTCTCGCATCCGCCCGGCCCGTCGATGGTCGGCTTCGTCGGAATGAAGAACGATTCCGCCTGAGACGCGCCGGAAGACGGAGATCAGATTGCCGAGGATCCGTTTGATCCCGTCGCGATGGTCGATGTCGCCAGCTTCATAGAAAACGCACGATGACGAGGGAGTGCTGGTACGATTGTCCAACGGCTTTGATATCCGGCTCGAAGGCGTGTCAAAGCCGCTGCCAGAGGACGCAGTAAGCGCATCCGGCGCGCAGGAAACCGACGCCTGACCCAAGCCAGCACGTCACGCCAGTTGCGTAAGCCAGACGCCGAACGCCATTACGGCGACCCCCGCCGCCCGCGTCAGGCTCAGCGGCGAGACCTGCGCGCCGAACAGGCCGAACTGGTCGATGAGGGCCGCCGAGACAAGCTGCCCCAACAGCACGAAAAAAACTGCGTTGCCGATCCCGAAACGCGGCGCGATGAACGTGATGCTGAGAATATAGAAGGCGACGAGCACACCGGCGAGAAACAGGTGCTTTGGCGCGCCGCCAAGCTGGGCGAACCCCTGTGGCGCGGTCACCAGCGCAACGACGAGTGCAACAGTCAGCGCGATCACGAACAGGATGGTCGCTGCCACCGCTGGCGATCCGATGCGTACGCCAAGTCGGGCATTGAGGGCCGCAAGGATCGGAATGCCGATCCCTGCCAGAACCATGATCAGAGCGTAATGTGCCATTGGGCCTCTCATGTGCAGATGTTGTCAAGATTGATACCGTCCCACGGCAAGCTCACGTCATGTGCGGGGCTTTGCGGTAATGGCGCTACCGGCATCACTTGGCTAACCAGCGCGTGCAGACGCTGGGTACGCCCTCCCTGCGGGTTGAGCGCACGGCAACAGACCATCTCCTCGACGATGGAGCCTTGCTGCTCGAACCCGAAATCGAGAAATTTTCTGTCCGTGAGATCAAACAGATACGGGTCGCCCCCCGGGCTATGCTCGAACGCCGCGCGCAGCGGCGAATAACCGGTGAGTTGTCGGTTCTGCCATTGCCAGACATGGGTCAACTCGTGGCTTAGCAGCATCGCTGCGACCAGACCGATCCGGTCCGGGTAGTCCGGCAGATAATCGTCGAGGTACCAGTCCTTGTCGAACAGCACCGTGTTGAACAGCGCCACGGCGGCAGGCTTGGTGGTGATAATCTTTTCTTCGGGCGGTTCAGGTGGAAGGATCAACTCCCGACAGGTCGTGCGCGGCCTTGGCTTGCGTCTGAACGTCACCGCACGGGTGGGTGCGCCATCGTGCAAGCGGACCTCGGCGTAATCGAGCGTATCTCCGTGAATATCGGCCGCAAACGACCGCTCCTGTGGCGTCAGGGGGCGACCGCAGGCAGCGAGGAGCAGCAGGAAAAAAAGGGCAAGGCGCATGGACGCATTAACGCGCTGCAGCGCGTCCTATACAAGCCCAAATCGGTCGTTGCTCCGGTGCAGGTGCCGGTGAGAAATGCGCCGAGACTGCGGTATTCTCTGTATTTGTCCACGTAACTTGACACAGATCAGCAACCGGTGCGGATTTTTGGCCAATGTGTGATGATGTCACGAGGACTTTGCCATGAAAACACTCTTTGCAACGGTCACGGCGCTGCTGCTTTTACCGGTCGCGGTGCGCGCCCAGGACCCCGAAGCGGGTGCCGCTCTCTACGCGCAACACTGCGCTGTGTGCCACGGTCTGGAGGGGCGCGGCAACGGCCCGCCGGCGCCCGCGCTGCTTTTGCAACCGCCGTCCCTGCGTGATCTTGCGCGGCGCCACGACGGCTTTCCCACACGTCGCGTGGTGATGCGCATCGACGGCAGCGACCCGTTGGTCAGCCACGGATCGCCCATGCCGGTCTACGGCGAGTTCTTCGCGGGCGATGAGACGGTCCTGAAGGTCGAAACCGGCCAGCCCATGATGACCAGCCGCGCGATTGTGGATCTGGTGGCGTATTTGCGGGAGGTGCAGGAGTAGGAGCGCATTAGATGATTGGGTTTGTTTAGGGTAGATTCTTTAGCGGTTTCACGCGTTGGATCAATTCATAGAATTTCGCAATAATTTGTCTAATAACTTTTCAGCGCTGATATAATCACCGTCTTCCGCCCCAAAAGTGTTTTGAACTGCATTGTTGTCTCTATAAAGAAAGTGTATCTGATCAATGCTGGTAGCGCTCTGCGGAAAATAGGCATAGTTTTCTTTAAAGATCATCTCGCTAACTTCTCGAGTAAGCTTTAGGCGACCGAAGCGCAGACTTTGGCAAGCCTCTTCCCGCGAATACAGGTTTTCAATACTTCTATTCAACCGAACGTGCGGACCGTCTAACGCGGTATCGCGAACCATTTTTGATACAGCGTCAAATCGATGAATGTCATAGTGCTCAATACTAATATTTGTTTGGTTGTATCTCGAAGACGGTGAGCCCATCTTTTCAAGCTTAGAAATGAATTGGCTAGTTTGCATTCGGTAGTTCCAGCGTTTCGATTTTCCGCATGGGTTTTGCTGCTCAAGCAAGAAGTTGAAACCAGAGGGCGCTTCGATCATTCTCGGAAAAGAGACGCCAGAGCATTGGTTAAGCTTAGAGAAATTTGATTTTAGGTTGTGTTTTCTTTCTGCGATTTCATAACGCAAAAGAAGTGCTGCTTTTAAGTACTTCTCCAACGCTTGACATGCTACCCACGGAAATTGTGAGTAAAGACGATTTAAGAACAGAAAGCGAGCTGTCACATAGTCTTCATCAGCTTTGTCAAAAAAACGTTGTACAACGAGACTGAAAAAGGCGTCCTTTCCTCTTTCGCTCAACTCCGTCTCATTGATGCCCATCAAACATCCAACTCCTCCACAAACCGCGCGTTGTCCTGAATGTACTGGAACCGCAACTCCGGTTTCTTCCCCATCAACCGCTCCACCAAATCGCCTGTCTCGCCCGGAATATCCTCGTCCACGGACACGCGGATGAGTTTGCGGGTTGCCGGGTCCATTGTGGTTTCCTTAAGGTCCTTCGCGTCCATCTCGCCCAGACCCTTGAAGCGTTGCACGTCGATCTTGCCCTTGCCGCCCAGACCCGTCTCCAGCAGGCGGTTCTTCTCGGCGTCGTCGGCCACATAGACGCGACGCGCACCCTGGGTCAGGCGGTAGAGCGGCGGGCAGGCGAGGTAGAGGTGGCCGTTGTCGATCATCGGGCGCATCTGTGTGAAGAAGAACGTCATCAGCAGCGCCGCGATATGCGCGCCGTCCACGTCCGCATCCGTCATGATGATGATCTTGTCATAGCGCAGATCGTCGAGGTTGAATTTGCTGCCCATGCCCACGCCGAGCGCCTCGCACAGATCGTTGATCTCGGCGTTGGTGTTGAGCTTGCCGGAGGCGGCGCCCAGCACGTTGAGGATCTTTCCCTTCAGCGGCAGCAGCGCCTGATTGACCCGGTTGCGCGCGCCCTTGCCGGAACCGCCCGCGCTGTCGCCCTCGACGATGAACAACTCCGTACCCTCGCGGGACTTCGAGGTGCAGTCGGTGAGCTTGCCCGGCAGGCGCAGTTTTTTCGTTGCTGTTTTCCGCGCGGTTTCCTTTTCCTGCCGACGGCGTAGGCGTTCCTCGGCCCGCAGCACCAGAAAATCAAGGATCGCACCGGCGGATTTCGTGTCCGCCGCCAGCCAGTTGTCAAAGTGGTCGCGCACGGCGTTCTCCACCATCCGCTGGGCGTCCACCGTGGCAAGACGGTCCTTGGTCTGGCCCACAAATTCCGGCTCGCGGATAAAGCAGGATACCAGCGCGCAGCCGCCGGTAATCAGGTCTTCGCGGGTGATCGTGCCGGCCTTCTTATTGCCGACCAACTCGCCATAGGCCTTGATGCCCTTGAGGATCGCGGACCAGAAACCGGCCTCGTGCGTGCCGCCTTCGGGGGTGGGGATGGTGTTGCAATAGGACTGGATGAAGCCGTCGCGCGAAGGCGTCCAGTTGATCGCCCATTCCACCTTGCCGGGCTGGCCGAACTTTTCCTTGAAATCGACAGAACCGCCAAACGGCGCTTCGGCGTAGGTCGACGCCTTGCTCAGTGTCTCGTTGAGGTAATCCGACAGACCACCGGGAAAGTGGAACGTGGCCTCGGGCGGTGTGTCGCCGTCGGTCAATGCGGTTTTCCAGCGGATTTCGACGCCCGAGAACAGATAGGCCTTGGAGCGCGCCATCGCGAACAGGCGCGCGGGGCGGAGTTTGAGGGCGCCGAATATCTCCGGATCGGGGTGGAAGGTGACGGACGTGCCGCGCCGATTGGGCGCCGCGCCGATTTTAGCCAGTGGCGCCTGCGGGATGCCGCGCGAGAACTCCATCGCATAAAGCTCGCGGTTGCGCGCGACCTCGACCCGCAGATGGTCCGACAGCGCGTTGACGACCGACGATCCGACCCCGTGCAAGCCGCCGGACGTCTCGTAGCTGTCGCCGGAGAACTTGCCGCCCGCATTCAGCGTGCAAAAGATGATCTCCAGCGCGGATTTGGCGGGGTCCTTGGGGTGCGGATCCGTCGGGATGCCGCGCCCGTTGTCGCGCACAGTGACATGGCCGTTTTCGTGCAACTCCACCTCGATCCAGGTGGCGTGGCCCGCTACAGCCTCATCCATCGAGTTGTCGACGATCTCGGCCACCATATGGTGCAGGGCACGGTCGTCCTTGCCGCCGATGTACATGCCGGGGCGCAGGCGGACGTGCTCCATATCCTCCAGAACCTGGATCGAGGAGGCATCGTATTCATTGCCGCTGGGCTGCGCACCGGAGAGGAGATCGGACATCTGGGGGGCCTGCTGTTTGTTGCTTTTCTAAGCGTTCGACTATGCCAGAGAGGATTGGGCGTTGGAAGGGCGGATAACGCGCGCGGCGGGGGCTTTTCTTTTCGCGCGGGTGCAACTACGCCACTGGAGGAGCTGTCGGAGGATGCCCCCATGACCCAGACACCGGATACCCGGCAAACCCTGCGCGACGTACCGGACTGGCGTTATATGTTGCAGGAGTACGACGAGCTCTATCGCTACTTGCCTGCGGGTGGCAGCGAAAAGATCGCCACTCATCAGCGCCGGGCCCGTGAGGCGATCGCGCGGCTGCTCAAGCAAAACGCCGAAGTCCGTCTGCAACCGCAGGCCCAAAAGCCGGTGACGGCGCATCTGCGGCGCGCGCTCGACGAAGGGCGGCAAGGGGCGCTGGCGCAAGCAGTGCGCGCGCTGGATGCGGTCGCACCCTACCTCAGCTGGCAATACGGCTATGACAAGGTGCCTAAAGGTCTGAAACAAAGCTATGCCTACGCCGAGCTTGCAGGTGCGCAGGGGGCCGGTGATCAGCGATGAGATCATACTGGGCGTCGTGCTGTTCGCACCGGGCTGCACCTATCCCGCTCATGCTCACAAGGCCATCACCGAAAGCTACGTCTGCCTGTCGGGCGCAGTGTCGGAAAATCATCAGGGCGTGTACGTTCCCGGCTCGATGATATTCAATCCGCCCGATCACCTGCACCGCATCACCGTAGGCAAGCAGGAGCCTGCCTTGCTGGCCTATGCGTGGTTGGGCGAGAAGGATGTTCTGCACAATCAGAAGATGGTGTTCACGCGCACGCGCAAATAGCGTCAGGACCTAAAGCCAGTTCAGAATCGCATCCGCCACCTCGCGCGGTTTCTGGTGGTGCAGCCAGTGATCCACATCCGCAATCTCGATGCGGGTGAGATCGGGCGCGTAGTCTTGCAGACCTTCGGTCGTGCAGGGCAACAGGGCCGTATCGGCAGTACCCCAGATCAGAAGATGCGGACAGCCCACCTGAAACCGTGCGGGATCGAACGATGGTGCGTCGTCGATCGCCTCGCCCGGACCGCCGAGTTTCAGCGGCGACGCGCGGTACCAATTGATCATACCGCGCAGCCCGGCGGCATCGCGCCACGCGCCCTTGTACCCCGCCAGCGTGTCGCCCTTGAGCCAGCTCATGTCCATGTGGGATGAAAACAGCCCCATCAGCTTGGCGAAATCATCGGCGGCAAGGATGTCCTCGGACCCTTCGCGCCGCAGGAAATGGATGTATTGCGAGGCATCCGTCTGCGCGCTGCCCTTGGCCAGTTCGCGCTGGAACGGGGCGGGATGGACACCGTTCATGATGATCAGTTTTGACACCAGATCGGGCCGCCCGATGGCAAGCGCGTAGGCCACCGACGCGCCCCAGTCGTGGCCAAGGACGATCACAGGCGCGTCTCCGATCAGCGCCACCATATCCGACACCAACCGGCCTGTCTTGTACTGGTCGATCTCTGCCGGTCGCCAGCTTTGGCCATAGCCGCGTTGGTCGGGCGCGACGCAATGGAACCGGTCAGCCAGCAGCGGGGCAAGGTCTGACCACGCGCCGGAATATTCCGGAAAACCGTGCAGCATCAGGATCTTCGGCGCCGCTGGATCCCCCCAGTGACGGACGAAGAACGCCTCGCCGTTCAGTGTGACAGTTTCTGTCCAGTGTGAAGTCATGTGCGTATTTTCCTCCGATAAATCATATGCCAAGGCTTTCCAGCCGCAGTCCTTGCGCGGTGCCGTCCGAAAACCCCTCCATTTTTGTACCGTCCAGATACCTGCGCAGGCGGGTATCGCCGCGCAGATGCACGCCGAAAAACGCGGCGGCAAAATGCTGGGCGATGTTGTTCATTACGACGGAATCCCAAACCGGATCGGCATGGTGCAGATATGGCGGCCAGCCAAGCGTGTCGGACTGCGTCCAGCTTTCTTCCGGCGCGGGGTAGGGGGCCGCGGCGTTGTGGCCCCCGTTGATCATGCTCAGAAGGTGGCGTTCGACGCCCGTGATGCCTTCGAATATTTCGCGCATTGCGGCATACCCCGACACGTCGTCCGCGGTTCCGGCGATGATCAGCGCAGGCACTCGCAGCCCCGCCAGCCCTGCCGCGTCCCACATGCCGTACAGGCCGCCCCACGGCCCGATGGGCAGGATCGCCTTGATCCGCTGGTCCATTGACGATGCGAGGCTGTCCGATCCGGCAAGGTAGCGGTCCAGCAGCCGCTCGGGCGGTGCGCGCGCGAAATCGGGTGCGGCGGGGGCGAGACCCGCGCCGCCGCTGATCAGCGCGCCGTAGCCGCCCATGGAATAGCCGATGATGCCGGTCCGGTCCGCGTCGATCATATCGCCTAGATCGCCGTCCAGCTTTGCCATCGCGTCGACCACACCGATCTGATCCAGCGGGCGGTGCAGCAGGGTCAGCCCAAAGCTGTCCTGGGCTTCATAGGTGCTGCCGGCGTGATCGGGGGCGGTCACCACATAGCCTTTCGCGGCGAGGCTCTCCGCGAGATGCACCAGAAGATAGCGGTTTCCGGGATAGCCGTGGCTGATGATGATCAACGGGGCGTGAATGTCGTGTGCTGGTGCAGCATCGCGCACGGCCTGTCCGGCGAGCGTCACGCGCCGCACGCCATCGCGCAATAGCGTGTCGTAGGTGCCGCCGGGCGCCGTGTCCGCCGCCGCCGGATACCAGATCTCTACCGTAAGCGGACGTGTCGCGCCGGCGGGGGCGGGCGCATGAACGTCCGGCTGGTCCTGCAGTATGATCTGGTGGGTGCGGACGCCAACGGGATAGGGTCCGCGCAGGGCCAGCGCGGGGGCATAGGGGCCGATCCTGTCGATGCGTGTGCGGGTCATGCGAACATCTCCATCGCGGAGGCGGGGGGGCACAGCCATTGCAGCAGCCCTGGCTTGAGAAATTCCGTGAACGGGCAGTGCGCCTGGTCTGCGCGCTTTGCCAGAGAGGTGAGTTTGGCATGACGTAAGGATGACGGAACGGGTTGCAGTCCAAGACGGTGCGGCAGCGCGCCCCGAAAGATGCCGATCCTTTGCCCTGCCTTATTCCCGGCGATCTGCACAAGCGGATCTTCATGGCGCAACGCCCGGCGCGCGGACACAGGAACAGTCTTTGTCGCAAGTGCGGGCAGGATGCGCGACCGGCAATCCTCGCGCACCTGCGCGCCAGTGCCGAAACCACCGATGCCCGTCCGAACCTGCAATTCCGCCGTCGCGAAACAGCCGGCGGGCACATTTGGGAGTTTTTGCGCCATGAGCACCTTTTTGCACGGTGGCACGAGGCGCTGACCGATATCGACCGCGCGGTGGAGCAAACCCATCGGAGAATCGCTCGTAGCCGGTGCGACTGTGACTTGCGGCCCCGCGTCGAAGAGGGTGCGCAAATCTGGCGGAAGCGCCCGCGCCGCGCCAGTGAGGCTGCGTGTGCGCATCACCGCGACAAGCGCTCGGATCAGCGCAAGGATGATCGTTGGATCCGGCATACACAAAAATGTTAGGCGGACCGCAGTGTTTATACAATCGGCATTGCGCGCGGCCTCGCGCAGACCGAGACCAAATCCCACCGGACGGGGAGATCGCGCCATGCTATGTTTCCGCTCACTCCTGTACTGCGCGCCGGAGGGCGCAAATGGCACTCCCGTCCTTATCGCCTGTGCAGCGACAGGGTCTGGATGGCTGGTTGTTGCCGACGGAAGGCGCTGACCGGGCACAGTTGTTTTGCCTCATTAACATCCGGCGCTGAGGATATTTCGCGGCTGGCGCTGGTCTTGGGCGTCTATATCCGGGCGACCGGTCGGTGAGATGTGGATTGATGCGCGCCGGGCCAGTGTTTGTAATCGGTGTAATTTCACGGCTTCCTGCGGCGCTGCAATCGGCATAAGGGTAGCGCCATGCAGAAATTCATGTCCTTTCCGGCCCACGCCAAGGCCCTCGCCGTTCTGGGCCTGCCGCTGATTGGCGGGCACCTCGCGCAGATGGCGATCGGTGTCACCGATACCGTCATGCTGGGCTGGTACGGTGTCGAGGCGCTGGCGGCGGTCACGCTTGCCTCGACCTACTTCTTCGTCCTGTTCATTTTCGGATCAGGGTTCGCCTGGGCGGTGATGCCGATGGTCGCGACCTATCACGCAGAGGCGGACGAAGTCTCGATCCGCCGCGCCACGCGCATGGGGCTGTGGCTTAGCCTTGGCTTTGCATTGCTGGTGCTGCCATTGATGATCTACGCTGCGCCGATCCTGCGGCTGATGGGACAACAGGACGCGGTGGTGCGCGATGCTGCGGATTATCTCGCCGTGGCAGGCTGGGGCATCCTGCCCGCGCTTTTCGTGATGGTGCTCAAAAGCTATCTGGCCGCGCTGGAGCGCACGCAGGTGGTACTGTGGATCACGGTACTGGCGGCGGTGACCAATGCGCTGGTGAACTATGCCCTGATCTTCGGCAACTGGGGCGCGCCGGAACTGGGCGTCGTCGGTGCGGCGGTTGCGTCCCTGAGCACGCAGATCGTCTCGTTGCTGGGGGTGGTCGTCTACGTTCGGCTGGTACTACCCCAACATGATCTGTTCCGCCGTCTTTGGCGCGCGGATTGGGACATGCTGGCGCAGGTGTTCCGGCTGGGCTGGCCGATCTCCATCACGTCGCTCTCCGAAGTGGGGTTGTTCGCGGCGTCGGCGGTTATGATGGGCTGGCTCGGCACCGTACCGCTCGCCGCACACGGGATCGCTGTGCAGCTCACCTCGATCACATTCATGGTGCATCTGGGGCTCAGCAATGCGGCCACGGTACGCGCGGGGAATGCTTATGGCCGCCGCGACCCGTCGCATCTCGCGCGCGGAGCCTGGGTGGTGACGGTGATGTCACTGGTCTTTTCCGCTGTGACGGTGGCGGTATTCGTCCTGTTTCCCGATGTGCTCATCGGTATCTTTGTGCTCGAAGAAGAGACGGCCAAGGCGCAGATCCTGCAAATTGGGGTTGGCATCCTGTTCATGGCTGGACTGTTCCAGCTGGTCGACGGGCTTCAGGCGATCGCGCTGGGCGTGCTGCGCGGGGTCCAGGACACCCGCATGCCGATGATCTACGCCGCCGTCAGCTATTGGGGGGTTGGTGTACCGTGCTCGTACCTTTTGGGGTTCACGCTGGGATGGCAGGGCATTGGCGTCTGGGCCGGTATGGGAATGGGTCTGGGCTTTGCGGCAATATTGTTGAGCTTGCGGTTCTGGCGCTCGGTCTTGCCGCGCGTACGTGTGCTTGCGCCGGGATGAACTTGCACCGGGATGGACCGGTCAACCCTTTGTCAGCTGGTCCGACTTGCGCCGCACCAGCGCGCTGCGCAGATCATGCATCGCCAGCAATAGATTGTCGGTAACGGCATCAAGCTGTGCGTCGGTGGCCTTGGACTGTACCCAGTGGGCGGTCAGGTTCAGATAGTCGACCGCGCGGTGGATGTCATCAATGTCGCGGTGCGAAAGGATGCGTCCGCGCTCTCTCATCCAGTCCTTGATCGCAGCAATATCCGCCTCCGACAGAGTGCGGTCGCCGTGCGGCTTGATCTCGCCGTTGCGCATGTTCAGAACGGCGATCTGATCCATCTCGATCCGTCGCTGGCGGTTTTCGGTGTCCAGCCGAAAGACAAAAGCCCCGTTCTCGCGGACCCGGAAATAATATTTCGGAAGATCGCTTGCCATTGCCCGAACCCCTGTACCGTCTCAATCCACCGACCCCGTCCGGGCCGACCTGTTTCGCAGCGCCGGAACCGGCGCAGTATTTGGCGAAAACGTATAGCTTTCCGCCGGTTCCGTCGCAAGACGCCGCAATTTACTGCAAGGTGGCGCAGAAATCGGTGATCCGTTTGCAGGCTTCCGTCAGGTTATCGTCGGATGTCGCATAGCTGACGCGGAAGTTAGGGCTGAGACCGAAAGCCGCGCCGAACACCACCGCAACGCCGGTCTCTTCAAGCAGGGCGGTGGCGAATGCCTCGTCCGTGTCGATCAGCGCGCCACCCTTCGACGTCTTGCCGATCAGCCCCTTGATGGAAGGATAGACATAGAAGGCGCCTTCGGGCACCGGGCAGGTGATACCGTCGATCCCGTTCAGCGCCTCAACGACCAGGTTGCGGCGCCGCACGAACATCTCGTTGTTGGGCGCGATATAGTCCTGCGTGCCGTTCAATGCCTCGACTGCCGCCCATTGCGAAATCGTGCAGGGATTGGAGGTGGATTGCGATTGCACCTTGCGCATCGCGCTGATCAGCTTTTCCGGACCTGCGGCATAACCGATCCGCCAGCCAGTCATGGCGTAGGCTTTCGAGACGCCATTGACCGTGAGCGTGCGGTCATACAACTGTGGCTCGACCTGCGCGGGGGTGCAGAATTCGAAACCGTCGTAGGCCAGATGCTCGTACATATCGTCGGTCATCACCCAGACGTGGGGATGGCGCAGCAACACGTCCGTCAGCGCCTTCAACTCGTCGCGTGCATACCCCGCGCCGGTGGGGTTGGAGGGCGAGTTGAAGATCAGCCATTTGGTATTCGGCGTGATCGCAGCTTCCAGCTGCTCCGCGGTCATCTTGAAATTCTGCTCTAAAGAGGCCTCTACGATGACCGGCGTGCCTCCTGCGAGCAGGACCATATCGGGATAGCTGACCCAGTAAGGTGCGGGAATGATGACTTCCTCGCCGGGATTCATCGTCGCCATCAGCGCATTATAGAGCACTTGCTTGCCGCCCGAGGACACGCTGACCTGGCTTGGCGCATATTCCAAACCGTTGTCACGCTTGAACTTATCGCAGATTGCCTGCTTCAACTCGACGATACCGTCAACGGCGGTGTATTTCGTCTTGCCCGCCGCAATCGCAGCGACGGCCGCATCCTTGATGTTCTGAGGCGTGTCAAAATCCGGCTCGCCCGCGCCCAGCCCGATCACATCGCGGCCTGCGGCCTTGAGCTCCTGCGCCTTGGTGGTCACGGCGATGGTGGGTGACGGCTTTACCCGTGCAAGTGTCTTTGACAGCAGTTCCATTTTTGCCCCAATGCTCTATATCATGTCTCACCCTCTCATAGGTGGGCGCCCCCACCCGATCAAGTATCATCACGACCCGAAAGGAGAGCATTTTATGTCGGATCTCACACAGGACACGGACTGGTACAGCCCGGAGGTCGCAACCTTTGGTGATCGCGTTGCTGCTGCGCGCGAAGCCGCAGGGATGGAGCAGGCCCAACTCGCGAAACGGCTTGGCGTGCGTCAAAGCACTTTGCGCGGTTGGGAAGACGATATTTCCGAGCCCCGCGCAAACCGGCTGTCGATGCTGGCGGGCCTGCTCAATGTCTCGATGATGTGGCTGATCAACGGCGAGGGTGAAGGGCTGGACGGATCCGAGGATGCCGTGCACGCACCGGCGGACGTCAGTGCGCTCTTGGCGGAAGTACGTGGATTGCGCGAAGATCTGAGCAATAGTGCGAAGAAGGCGGGACGGTTGGAAAAACGCTTGCGTGAGATGCTCAAGGAGGCCGGTGATGCTTGAAATGCCGCAACCCAAACCGCCTGCACACGAGCCGCGCGAAACACGGCTCAAGCGCCTCGCGATGCGGTCCATGCGGCGCGGCATAAAGGAAATGGATCTGATCTTGCAGGCCTACGCAACGGATCGCCTACCTGTTATGGCAGAATCCGACCTTGCGCTTTACGATGATCTGCTCAACGAGAACGACCATGACCTGTACCAGTGGGTGACAGGGCAGTTCGCGCCCAAGCCGAAATACGACGAAATGATCGGTGATATCCAGCGTCACATCGCGCAGGCGTAGCGGTAGAAAGTCTCTCTCGGTTTAACGAAATATTCTGCTTTTTTCTTCAGTTTCCGGCTCACAGTCATAAAGAGTCGGAGAGTAATATGAGCATTCAAGATCCCATCGGCCCCTCAGCCGGCGAGAAGGGGTTCATGGTCGGGTATCTGGAGGCACTGTCTCTGGTCGAGCGCCTGCATCGGTTGTTGCTGGACGTCATCAAGGATGAGTTCGAACGGGTCGGGGTTTTGGAGATCAATGCGGTTCAGGCGCTGTTGCTGTTCAACATCGGCGACAACGAGGTCACGGCCGGAGAGCTCAAGAGCCGCGGCTACTACCAGGGCAGTAACGTCAGCTACAATCTCAAGAAACTGGTCGATATGGGCTATATGCACCACCAGCGCTGCGAAATCGACCGGCGGTCCGTTCGGGTGCGCCTGACAGAAAAGGGACGCGATATCCGGGACGTCGTAGCGACCTTGTTCGGGCGGCACGCCGGTGGTTTGAAAGACAAGGGCGTTCTGGGCCCCGAGGGCGTTATCGGGATCACCGCATCGCTGCGCCGGGTCGAGCGGTATTGGACCGATCAGATCAGATACATCTATTGATCGGAACGGATCCGCGCCAGACCGGGCGCGGGTGCCCGTCCGTGTGGGACCGTTGACAGGTTGGTGCGTTGGCCCGACAGTGGAGGAAACAGCAACCGGAGGCCTCCATGAAAACCCAAGGCGCATTGCGGAGCGGGGGATTTGACATCCCCGATCCTGCCGGTCTGGCCAGCCTGAAAGACAAGGTTCCGGAGGCGGAATGGGATCTCCGATGTCAGCTTGCCGCGACCTACCGTCTGTGTGCCCTGCACGGCTGGACCGATCTGGTTTTCACGCATATCTCCGCGCGCCTGCCAGATGAAAATGGGGAAGAGCGATTCCTGATTAACCCTTACGGCGTCATGTTCGATGAAATGACAGCATCCTGCCTCGTCAAGATCGACCTCGACGGTAAGATTTGTGCCGAGACGCCGTATTTCATCAATCCTGCGGGGTTTACCATCCACAGCGCGATCCATGCCGCGCGTGAGAATGCGGGTTGCGTCATTCACGTCCACACCCCCTACGGCGTTGCCGTTTCGGTCCAGAACGAAGGCCTGCGACGTTATACGCAGTTTGCGATGACCGTGTCGAACGATCTTGCGTATCACGACTATGAGGGGATTGCGCTGGAACTGGATGAGCGTGAACGGATCGTCAAGGATATCGGTGAGAAGAATCTGCTGATGTTGCGCAACCACGGAACACTGACCGTCGGGCCGAACTATGCAATCGCATTCCTGCGGATGTATTTTCTGGAGAACGCTTGCAAGACGCAGATCCTTGCGCAGGCGGGGGGGACATGGCATGCTGCATGAAGAGCCGCAAACCATGGCCGACACCGTGGCAGGACAAGCACAGGGTGCATTCATGCCCGGGATGGGAGACAATCTGGTTTGGCCGGGATTAATGCGCAAACTCGCGCGTCAAAATCCTGGCCACGACCGGTAGAGGTCATCCCTCAGGATCAACGTGGGCCAGTCTTCGCACCCGCCCAAAATTGATGTTTATGGACCGAAGCCAAAATCCAAGCAACCTGCCTCAATAAATCTGCAATATTTTCACAGATCAAACGAATGTTCTTCCAAGGGATAAAAGCAAGAGCTGGTGGCTTTTTCCAACATTTTCGAAAAAATGGTACCAAGACGGAAAGCCAAGTAACGTCTGTTACTCAAGCATGTCACTCTCATTTGGGAACGACCAAGAAACGTCTACCATCTGCGGTTAGCAAAGACCTTACCATGTACAGCTTAGATGTGGGATCTCCTCCTTCTCGGTGCTCAGCGTTAGACTGTAGCGATAGCAGGTCTCACTGATCCGGAACGTGCGGCACGCCAGCGCGACACTGACCCCATGCATCGCCACCACCTTCAAGGCCATCCCTCGTCGATGACCCTCTCGTGACATTGCTGCGCAATGCACTGACGGGCAAAGGACGGCCTCAAGGCTTTTTTCCTAGGGCTTCCTTGAGCACCTCACCTCATTCTGCATGCTCATCTCCGCATACATCTTCTTGAGGCGGCGGTTCTGCTCGGCCCTGTCCTTCATCATTACGATGAGCGACGCGTCCACTCTCGGGACATCGCTACACGATACTCTGCCGTGCAATGCATCCCGCCAAATTTCGCCCGCCACTCGTAAAAGCTGGCACTGCTCATCCCATGCTCTCGGCATAGCTCTGAGACCGTCACACCGCCCTCCGCGTGCTTCAACACAGCGATGATATGCGCATCGCTAAATCGTCCGTTCTTCATCGTAAATCCCCTGAGATATCTTGCCGAGAAAACTCTACGTTTGATCACCACCAATTTGAGGGAGGGGTTACCTAGGTACTTGGGCGATACGCCGCGGTGCTGGCTCAAATTGCGCAGACGGGAAAAGAAGCTATGAACCATGTTGGGGTGCTGGCCGTGGCCGTTACAATTCTCGGAGTGGTTTACGCGATGAACACTGTAACCCACGTGCAAAATATCCCAGTGGGACGCTTCGTCCGCTGAAACAGTCGTCATGCGGGATACGTTCTCGTTTGCCAGCGCTGCGTCTTCGTCTTCGGTTATTGCCTCGAAGGGCAGTGTGCGGCGCTCACGCATAGTCACGACAACGCGGTGTGTGCCTCTCTGATGCTTTTTGAGGCCGTGATCAACACGCTTGGCCTTCTCAATGTTAGGGCGAACGCGACTGCCAGAAATTGAACCGCCCCGGGAGAGTAAAACTCTCAAGAGGTGAGCCACATGACAAACTAGAAACACACTCCGAGCTACACGGCCGAGTTCCGCGCGCGCGGCGTTCGGCTTTTCTGCGGACATCGTTCTGATTACAGCCGCGACAGCGCTGCCTACAGGGCAATTGCCTCGAAGCTGGGCTGTTCGTCTTTCGGCCTGCGGGACTGGTGTCGGCGCGCCGCGCGTGATGCAGGCGAGCTGTCCGGACCGACGAGCGAGGAGGAGGCACGGATCGAGGCGCTGGAACGTGAGAACCGTGAACCCGGGCAAGCCAACGAGATCCTGAAGAAGGCCAGCGCATATTTCGCTGCGGCGGAGCTCGACCGCCCATTCCGCAAATGATTGCGTTCATTGATGATCACCGTTGTGTCCATGGTGCTGGGTTCACCTATGTCTCAAGCTGGCAGGGGATGGTCTACGGGGCTTTCATCATCGACGTCTTCGCCGGCAAGATCGTCGGCACCCTCTCGGCATCTTTTCCTGTGGAAAAGAGCCTGCCGGTCAATGGGACGTGTCTCGACCTCGATGACGACCGGTTTCGTCTTGGATGCCCTGAACCAAGCCATCTGCCAGAGAACGCCGTCTGAGGCTGACAAACTGATCCATCATAGCGATCGAGGCAGCCAATACCTGTCGATCCGATACACCGAGCGGCTCGCAGAGGCTGGCATCGACACATCAGTCGGCAGCGTCGGAGAGTCCTATGACAATGCTCTGGCCGAAAGCACCATCGGCCTTTTCAAAACCGAGGTCATCAAGTTCTTGGCCCCCGGGAAATCCGTTGACCAGATCGAGTGGGAAACCCTGAAATGGGTCGACTGGTATAACAATACCCACCTGCACAGCTCCTTTGGCTACGTCACGCCGCAAGAAGCACAGGAGGCCTTCTATGCAAGCTTGAACGCTGTCGAAAAAGTAGCCTAATCATTGTACCCGAAAATCTCCGGTAAACCCGGGGCGGTTCAAAATAGGCACCATCAATCTCGACATCGCCTTCCAGAACTTCGCCTGTCCGGACCGCACGCGCAATGGTTTCAGGCAGCTTGTGAGCCAGCACGAAGGCTGTCTTGTACTGGTAGTCGATATCGCGAGAAAGCTGCATCATCCTCATACCTCTAGAGGCGTTCACGGTCAGGCAGATCGCGGCCAGCAGAGCAACAACGTCCATCTTGCGCGATTTCGTTGTGCCCCATTTTTGGCGCGCTACGCAGTCGCAAAACGGGCACTTGTGTTCTCGATCTGTCCGTGTTTCGATTTCAGCAAGCGCTTCGGATCTTCTGTGAACATCCTGAAATTCAGTTCCTTCCACTGCAATCTGCGCGTGACTCAGCTGTGAAATCCGATCAAGGAACCGGCGAAAATCGGGTGTTGCATAGGCATCTCCGCAATAGTTTCCGGAGGGATACTGGCCGAATGTAAAATTATGAAGGTCAGCCAACCCGATTTTCGAACACGGCAAAAAGAAATGGGTGGATCAGCGGTTTGACAGGACTAGCCCGTCCAGTTCGCGCAGGAGTTTGATCTCCATCGCTTCGGCGTATGCATCGAAGCCGAGGGCCGTTTCAACGAACGCGTCCGGGCCTGTGATGACTTCCGCAAGGAAATATGCCGCAAGTTCGCCGATATCCGATTGGCGGGCATCGCCGGTTGGGACATCGTCGGCACCTATGACAAGGGCGTTTATCGTGATACCTTTCGCTGCAAGCGCGGGCTTTACGGTACGTGGGCGGGGTCCGAGATTGCTTTTGCCGTCGCCCGAGATATCGAGCGTCTTTTTCCAGCAGTCAGGCCCCGTTTCCAGATGTTGCACGCCCAGCGTCATCGCCATGCCCAACGCCGTGCCGGGGGTTGCATCGTCTCGTCTTTCGACGGCGGCAAGAGTTGCGATGAGCGTACCCAGTGCGGACGCATTGGTGATCAGGGACCAGGGCAGGAGAGTCCGCTGGTCCATCGGGCCGCTCCATTCATAGACCAGAAGGGCGACGGGCAGGTCGGGCCGAGCGAGGAGGGCCCCGCGGACGGCGGCGCTGTCGAGTGCCTGTGCCAGTCCGGCGATCTGGAGCCGGTATTCACGGGCATCAACGGATCCCGACACATCCAGACCGATCGCAAGTGCCTGTCGGCAGGCCTGCGCGGTCACAGGTTGCGGTGTCCACACCAGTAAAGCGAGTGCAAGCGCGCGGATCATCCTGCGTTGCGCGATGTGGGCAGAGCGCCGATCGACGGTGGGCTCAACTCGCGCTCGAGCTTGCGGCGCATCGCGCGCTCGTAATCCTCGAACCCTTCGGCGATGATCGCAAATGCACCGGGGCCGTGCAGCACCTGCGAGTTGTAAAACGCGATCAGCCCCATTTCGCCTTCGAAATCCGCAGCGTTCACGATCAGGCCGTTCACAGTCACATCATCAAAAGGGAACTCGCGGTAGGCATTGACCGGTGGGAAACCCTCATTGTTCTGCCCGTCGCCTGCCATGTCGAGCGTCTTGTTCAGGCAGGCGGGCGCACGTTGCAAAAGCTGGGCGCCGTAAGCGAGCGCGTAGCCCATGGCGGTTGGGAAATCGTTATGACTGCGATTGGAGGCAGCGATTGCTTCGGCCGTGCGCAGCAAGGCGTCGCGGCTGTCGATCAGGATCCAGTCCTGTAGCAGCTTTTGGTTGTGCCGCCCGGACCATTCGTAGATCGCCAGTGCAACCGGAAGGTCGGATGCGAAGAAAGCCTCCTGCACTTCCGGTGCAGTCAGGGCCGCCACGATGCCGCCCCGTTGCAACGCGTCTTCGCGGGCGTCGACCGAGCTTGACACGTCAACCGCGAGAACAAGTGCCAGCCTGCACCCGATTGCTGCCGCGGGCGTGGTCTGAACCACCACGCCCGCCGCGACCAGGGGAAGTGTGCGAAGCACGCGCGGCTCACCAGTGCCCGGTGTTTTCCATTGATGCCCACGGTTCTTTTGCGTCCAGCGCATCCCCTGCCTGCAAAAGCTCGATCGAGATGTTATCGGGGGATCGGACAAAGGCCATATGCCCGTCGCGGGGTGGCCGGTTGATCGTGACGCCATTTTCCATAAGCATCTGGCACATCTCGTAGATATTCTCGACCGTGTACGCCAGATGCCCGAAATTGCGGCTGTCGTCGGGCAGCGAATCATCACCGTCCCAGTTGTAGGTCAGCTCGACGTCGGCATGACCATCATCTTGACCGGGGGGGCACATGAACACGAGCGTAAAACGACCGTCCTCGTTTTCCATCCGACGCCGCTCGTGCAGACCGAGCATTTCGTAGAATGCTTTAGATGTATCCAGGTCTTTGACGCGCACCATCGTGTGCAGATATTTGATCGGCATGTACAACCTCCTTTGGCGAATTGGTTTGAACCAACTCTAGCGCAGCGCGCTGCGGTGTCGAGCATTCCGGAGTTAAAATGCCGACGCGATACCGATGCTCAGCCCGACCCGGTTCACGTCGTAAAGACCGATATTGCTGTTGGTGGTCGATGCATTCAGGCTGAGCGTCGGATTGAAGCCGTAGTAGTCGATCTGTTTGAATGTGGCGGTGATATCAGCCGACAGTTCAAGATCACGCCGTCCTGCGGCATCGTGGGGCGATGTGTCGTACTCGCGCAAGCTGGTGCCGAGGCCGAATTGAATCGACGTTCCGAAAACGGGCCGGCCCAAGACGTATCCACCGCGCAAACGCAGTTCGTCGTATTCGAGCGATGCCGTCTCGGAGCGCAGCACCGCCACGGATCCGCCAAGATAAAGCCCGTTGCCGTTCGGGAGCTGGCGGCTGAGCCCTGTTGAGACAGACAGGTTCTGGGTATCGGAACCGCGCTGAGCCTGTCGCAGATCGGTGTTGAGATCGAAGCGCAGTTTCGTGGTCTGGTCGGTGTAGTAGGTCTGTCCAATGCCCGCGCGCACAAAGCTGTTGTAGCGTGAACCGCCATAGAAGGATTGGCCCAGATCGGCGGTCAGGCTGAATTCTCCGCGCCCATCTTTGCGCAGCTGCTTGTATCCATAACCCAGCCGCAGCGTTCCGTAGGCAAAATCACCGCCCGAGACGTTCAGCGGCGCGCTGCCGTCGGCGATGCGTTCGGCGTCCTGCGCATCGAGGTCGTCCCGAGACTGGCTGGAGAGCTGGTAGGTGCGATACGACAGACCCATACGCAGATCATGTGCGGTACGCTCCGTCTGGTGAAAGCGATAGCGGGACTGGACGTCTCCGCCGATCTCGAGGCCGGAGAGGGCTTTCGATGCCGCGCCGAGGGTTGCTTCGACACCGTCGGGATTGAATGGATTGAAAAACTGGTAGAACAACGCCGATGTATCGCGCGCCGAGCCGTTGTTAATGTTTGAATTCGGCGCAAGTGTAAAGGAAAGGTGGGTCTGCCACGGGTTGCGCCGCTGTACATAGCGGTAGTCGCGGGCCGCCTGTGCCGCATGCGCCTCGGACGGGGCTGCCTGCCGCGCCCGGCGCAACCAGAATTGCGCCCGCGTGCGTTTGTCATCCGACGACAGGGCCTGCGCCATCAAGAGTGCCGCAGTGTATCTCTCTTCGTCGTCGGCGGCGTGACGCCATCCCTCGCGCGCGGCTGATCGGGCATCGGCAAAGTGCCCGATGTTTCGAAGCGCCCGCGAGCGGATAAGGTGCGCCGTCACGTCCTTGTTGTTGCGTAGCAACAGCGCGTCGGCCAGATCAATTGCCTGATCGTCCGCACCGACGGCCAGGCTGAGCTTGGCCGCCTTTTCCATCTCCGGCGCGGATATGCGTGTTTGGGCATCTGCCGTTTGTACGAACGCAAACATGGCTGCGCCAGCAGCCATGAGCAGAAGCGTTTCAGGAGCGCAGGCCATACTTAGTTGTCGGCGCCCCGATACACGATGAACCCGGCGGTTTCGCGCGTCGTGACGTTTTCGAAGTCGACGTCGTTGGTGACGACCAAAACGCCTGCGATCTCGCTTGGCTCATCGCCGGATACCACGGCGTAGAAGTTGCCTTCCTCGTACACCTGTGCCTCTCCGTCAGCGTCAAGATAGGGGCTGTCGAGCTCGCCGACGAGATCGCCGCTGTCCTTTAGATTCCCCGGTCGGATAGTGAAAATCGCGGTCGGGATCGCGTTGAGGCTTGGATTGATCGTGTCGATGATGTCGCGGGTAATGTCGTTGCCCTGCGCATCGAATACACGCCGGTCGGACCAGACACCCTTTACGCCGTCACCGCGCGTACCGCTCACGTCGTTGAAGTCTTCGAAGTCGATATCGATTTTCAGCTGACCGCTGGTGTACTGGACGCCACCGGCGCCGTCGAAGTCGCGAATGCCGGCGGTTTGGCCTGTGAATGTTGCCTGACCGGTTTGCGGCAATTCAACGGACCCGTTACGCTGGTACAAAAAGCCGCCGAACCCGTAGTTGCGGAAGCTGCCGGATCGCACGATGGCAAACTGGGTTTCTGGCTCGCCGTCGGAACCGAGGTTCCTGCTCACCCCATAGATCGCGCGATAGCCGAACTGGTCGATCGGGTCGTTGGTGACTGAATCCGGGAACGGGGTCGTCGATTCATAGACCTGATACTGCCCGGCAAGGCTGCTCACGTCGGTTCCGCGCTGATAGACGTTGGCGGAATCGAAAGCGAGGTTGTCGACCAGAAACGTGTCGGTTTCGCCCTCGTAGCGCACGCTGCGCACGAAACCGTTGCTGTTGTCCTCGGATTCGCCACGCTCTTCGTACCGAACGATCTTGTCGCTGCGCGATGGGGAAACCGTGCCCGGAGGGACGGCGGTGCCTACGATGCCCTCTTCTCCGTCCGATCCGCCCACATCGGTCCCGTCGCCGGAGGCGTCGCCATCTCCGCTCGTGCCATCGCCGCTGTTGCCGGTGTCTTCTTCGCTAAAGGGCGTTCCATCGCCGCATGCCGCAAGGCTCAAGATCAGCATCAAGCTGATAAGATTGATTTTCAATGTTCTGCCCTCAAAAAGCTTATTTATCGTTGTTTGGCACATTCAAGTCTGTCTGGTCTTCTTGTCAACGCCGCGTACGGACATGCCAAAACAAAGCGTCGAACTATGGTCAAAAAACAATACCCTATATCGCGGTTCCGAAGCGTCTGTCCGCCAGATATAGTCAGGGGCGAATCCACACCACCGCCGCGCAAAGGACACCGCCATGCCGCTCGATCCAGAACAACAAGCCGAAATCGATGCCCTGCGTGCCAACGCACAGCCCACATTGCGCGCCGTCGCACCGGGGATGGAGGCGCATCTCTATACCGCGCATGAGGTACTCGATCACGGCTTTATCCGGGTGATCGATTACATGGGCGACGATGCCGCGATCTGTCAGGCGGCCCGCGTCAGCTATGGCAGGGGCACAAAGTCGGTGCAGAACGACGAGGGGCTGATCCGCTACCTGATGCGGCACTGGCATTCGACCCCCTTCGAGATGTGCGAGATCAAGCTGCACGTCAAATTGCCCGTCTTCGTCGCCCGTCAGTGGATCCGCCACCGCACCGCCAACGTCAACGAATACTCGGCCCGCTATTCGATCCTCGACCGTGAATTCTATATCCCCGAACCACAGCACATCAACGCGCAGAGCGTGGTGAACAACCAGGGGCGCGGCGGCGTTCTGGAAGGCGCCGAGGCCGCGCGCGTGCTGGAGATCCTCAAATCTGACAGCGCGCGGGCCTATGACAACTATCAGGCGATGATCGGTGAGGAGGGGCCGGACGGGGAGCCGCAAGACGGCCTCGCGCGCGAGCTGGCCCGCATGAACCTGCCCGCCAACATCTATACCCAATGGTACTGGAAGGTGGATCTGCACAACCTCTTCCACTTCCTGCGCCTGCGCGCCGACAGCCACGCCCAATTTGAGATCCGCGTCTACGCCGACGCCATCTGCAAGGTCGTCGCAGACTGGGTGCCGGCCGCCTACGGCGCGTTCGAGGACTACCGTCTGGGCGGGGCGACCCTGTCCGGCAAGGCTTTGGACTGTGTGCGGCGGATGCTGAAGGGCGAGGAGGTCACGCAGGAGAACAGCGGGATGAGTAAGGGAGAATGGCGGGAGTTTGAGGGGGTTTTGAACGACCCC
Source organism: uncultured Sulfitobacter sp. (assembly GCF_947497275.1). Taxonomy (GTDB): domain Bacteria; phylum Pseudomonadota; class Alphaproteobacteria; order Rhodobacterales; family Rhodobacteraceae; genus Sulfitobacter. Next base: position 193,452 of record NZ_CANMFS010000003.1, on the reverse strand, counting down.
GCGTAGCGGGGATGAAACGCTCCAGTGGAGCGTTTCAAGTTCAAAACGGGCGCGCTGCGAGGCGCGGCCAAGCGCTCTAGTTGCAACTGAAAATGGGAACATTTTGTGGCAGACTTAATAAATCGAATATGGATATCGATTGAAAGTACCGTCCATCCTCGACAGCTTCTTTTCGTACTATTGGTGGTATTTTCCGTTCTTATCTTCAACCCGTTTGATGTAGTCGAGCGACTTAATATTTCTGTTTTTGTAGAACAGCACCGGCATTGGATTGTGATCGGTCTATTAGTGATTTTCGGGCTTTGTGCTACCTGGGCGATACTAGCCGTTTGGTCTGCACTTGGGCGCTGGAACGACCAAAGAAAAAGAGTATCGAAGGTTAGAGGGGTAAGGCTTTCTTTTGAAGCGGAAATAATCCTAGATTTCGTTAGAACGCAGGAACCTGATGCCGTAAGACTGTTTTCGAGCAATCCATTCGTTAGGGAACTGCGACGCAACGGCCTTATCTACTTTGCCGATACGATTTTCTATTCAGATCAAGATACGTACACTATCTCTAGCCTTGGAAAGGAACGTGTGGCATTCGCAGACTTGCAGCGGTTCTATGAAAAGCCTCGAGGAGATCAGCTTGAATTTCTTAGGTCCGTGGTCGGCGCGGAGCTATCAATAAATCCGGTAACTAGAGTTTAGTGTTTTGCATCAGTGTCCAATCTCCGATTGGGCAGCGCCCGAACCGCCCCCACGGGGCGGGCGCTTTGCTTTCGGCCCCTCGGTTCGGGCGTGGTGCTCTGATTAAACTCCTGCGGCGCAACCGCTGCAATTCAAACTGTAAATAACTGGACAGACGTGCCCCCATCCGCAAAACTGGGCGCATGGGACGCAATCAAAGGACCACGCGCATGATCAAAGGTTTATCCACCCTCGCTCTCCTCGGCCTGATGACCGCGCTGCCGCAAACGGCGGTGGCGGAGATGAAGATCTATCCGTATCCTTCGTCGGAAAATTACTGTCCGGCGGGTCTGCAACCGGTGACGATCAGCGGTGTCATCTGCTGCGGGACGCCGAACGTCCACACGACCTATCAACAGGTGATGGCGCATCCCGTTGCCAAGAAAAAGCACCATGTGAAACGCCGGTATGTTCACCGCACCCGCGCGCATTGTCCCGTCGGGACCAAAGGCTGCACCTTTGATTAAGTGATGATCCCCGGCTGACCGCCGGGGAATGCGGCCTTATAAAAGTGACAGATCGGACGCCATCTGCCGTCCGTCACGCCCTTCGCTCAGCTCAAAGCTGACTTTCTGATCATCTGCAAGGCCTGTCAGCCCCGACCGTTCGACCGCGGAGATGTGCACGAATACATCGCTGCCCCCGCCGTCAGGAGCGATGAAACCATACCCCTTTGTTGTGTTAAACCACTTTACCGTTCCCGTTGGCATCGTTTCCGAGCCTCCTTTGATAGTCTCAACCCCCGCTCGCGCGGGATGTGCTTCCGGCGACAAGACCGGACAGCCCACATTAAAAAGATTGCCCAATCTCGGAAAAAATCAAGGAAATCATTGAAAATTCCGGCTGCAAATGGCTTTTGGGGGCTAAAATGAAGGAGAAACCTGCGTGATAAAGATATACGGGCTGAAAAACTGCGACTCCTGTCGCAGGGCGGTCAAGGCACTGCCCGAGGCGCAGTTGGTCGATGTGCGCGCCGAAGGGGTGCCGCAGGGGGTTCTTGCGCAGGCGCACATGCTTTTCGGTGATGCGATGCTCAATACCCGCTCAACTACTTGGCGGGGACTGTCAGAGCAAGAGCGCACTGCGCCCCCGCTTGACCTCATCGCGGCGCATCCCGCGTTGATGAAACGCCCCCTTGTCGCAGCGGGCGAGGGCCTGTTTCTGGGCTGGACCGATGCGACCGAGGCAGAAGTGCGCGCGGCCCTCTAGGCGCGCGGCGTCAACGCGCGATCAATTGACAGCGGTCCTGCCCCCTTGATCACCAGAACGATCAATAGAAAGACCCACAACGCCCGTTGGTCCAGGATCGCGGCGTCGGAAAAACGATCGAACCACGCACCCAGAACCTTCGGATCATCCCACCCATTGTGGCCGTAGAGATCGGTCAAGGATTGCACGACGATGAATCCGATCATGCCGAAGGCCGCCAGACGGGTCAGAAGGCCCGCGACGATCAGGGCGGGCAGGATGAACTCCGCCCATGTGCCAGCGAGCACGACCAGTCGGGCCAGCACGCCGAATTGTTCGATGTCATAGCCGACTGCTTCCATCATGCGCGGGAAGATCTGAACATAAGCGCCGGTTGAGGGCGTGAAGATGCCTGCCAGACCGTCGCCCAGTTTAGTCAGCCCTGACACCCAGAAATACATCAACAGAACCGCCGCAAAAAGCAGCCTTGCAAGGGTCGGCAGCAGCCAGTCGGCCCGTGTTAACGTGGCGGTCAGGGTGAGGCAGCGCGAGATCAGAGACGTCATTTCGAAGAGTCCTCTGTCGAGTGTGCAAAAGCGTGATTTTCTAGCAAAAGCGCCAGAGTCGCCCCAAAATCGAAACCGGGCGCTGCGACCTGTGCTGCCTCGACGGATGCGCCAAGTGGTTGATCACGCACCGAAAGTAAAAAGGTCGCAGCCCCTTCGGGCAGCAGGTGCAAGGCCGGGTCGAAGGCGGGGCGGGTAATTAATACCGCCTGCGCTGCTGTACGGGGCTTTGGTGCCGTGGGATCGGTCGCGCGACGCCAAAGATCGAATATCGGCCAATGCGACCTCAGGATTTGCGTCGCCGGTGCCAGTCGAAGCCGGGTGTCTTCCAGTGTTTCGGGCGGCTGCTGAAAAATCGACGGGTCGAGCGGACGTGCATCGGCCGCATGATAAGAAGTACGCATCGCAAGATCGATCCGCGCGATATCCGCAAGATAACCTAAGTGAGCGAGCGGCTGGAAGTTCTCGAGGAATGCTGGAAACTCGACGCCGTAATACATCATCAAAGGCGATCGGGGCGGGTGCGCACGGACGAAGTGCGGCATCAGCGGGTCAAAGTTCTGCGCGCCCAGCAGCAGTCTCACGGTGGGGAAGGCCAGTTTCATCGCATCGACCAGCGACGCGGTGACGTTGTTGCGGTAGACATCGTATCGGGCACCCGCAGGCGCGCCGCCCCCGTCGTCCAACCCCGCAGGAACCGGCGCATCGGCATTAAGCAGGGCGGTGCGGAACTGTGCTTGGGTGACAGGCATCACGGCGTCCGAATGCAAGCCAGCGCGGCCGCGGCGCGGTCGGCCTCGTCGCGCAGGACCTCCCAGTCGGGCACGTCGGTGTCCCACTCGACGAGAACAGGACGCGGACCACTGCGCGCCAGTGTGTGATCTAGCAGCGCCCAAACGGGGTCGACGACCTGGGCACCGTGGCTGTCGATCAACAGTCGCGCACCATGCTCGTCCATGTCCTCATCGTGACCGCCGACATGGATCTCGCCAACGGCGTCAAGTGGGAAGCTGTCAATGTAAGTGCGCGGGTCGAGCCCAAGGTTTGTGGACGAAATGAAGACGTTGTTGACATCCAGCAGTAATCCACAGCCGGTTCTGTGCACAAGTTCGGCCAAAAAATCGGTTTCGGACAAGGTGCTTTCGGTGAATGCTAGATAGCTCGACGGGTTTTCCAGCAGCATTTGCCGCCCCACGGACTGCTGCACGGTGTCGATATGACCAGCCACCCGGACAAGTGTCGCGTCAGTGTAGGGCAGGGGCAGCAGATCATTCAGGAATTCGGCCCCGTGGGTCGACCACGCCAGATGCTCAGAAAAACTTTGCGGCGCGTAGGTCTCGATCAACTTGCGCAGTCGCGCCATGTGCGCCTTGTCCGGCGGTGCCTCGCCCCCGATGGAAAGGCCGACGCCATGCACCGAAAGAGCGAAAATTTCTGTGAGCGCGCGCAGCTGGGCATGTGGTCGCCCGCCGTCACCCATATAGTTCTCAGCGTGGATCTCGACCCAGGCCACGGCCCCTGGATCACGTGTAAGGTCAGTGAAATGTTGCGGCTTGTATCCAACGCCGGCAGCGTTCGGCAGTCGGGTCGACGGGGCAGAAGAGTGATACATTTCAAAGACCTCCGGACCAGTCTTCAAGTGCGCCGGATACAGTCATATGCAGATCCGGCGCATTCTGTTTACGCGGGCAAATCACGCTCGAGCGGTTCAAGCGAACCTGACCGGTCGGAGCCGTCGGCCATTTCGGGCAGATCGATTTCCTCGCAGGTTCCAGCGTCCACCAGCGTCCAGGCATTGCCTTGATAGTCCGTGACAGACGTCCCGGCACAGGTGGTTCCCGGCCCGGCGGCGCAATCGTTCTGGCCGGCGAGCGACACGCCATAGCACTTCTCTTTCGAAGCGGCGGTCGCGGTCGTCGTCATACCGGCGACCGACGTGGCGACCGCGCTTGCGATGGCGAGTGTTTTCAAAGTTGTGGACATCGTAATTCTCCCTTTTGATGCTCTGTGAACTTACAATATCCCAAGTAAAGCAGCGCCAAAGTGCAAAATCCACTCACGACGCAGTGTGTCACGCTGCTGTCAGAAATCAGGGCCTGCGCGTGTGAATTAAATCCGTCAATGCGCAAAATGTCGCAAGTCCTGTAACAAACGGAGGGCAATTTGCCCTCCGTCATCGCAATTGTTACAGAAGGTCCGGTGGGGTCGCTTCGGTTTTGAAGGCCGCAATCACGTCACTGAGCGGTTGTACCGACGATTGCCTTTCGCCCAGCCTGCGGACGGAGACGGTGCGTTCTTCAACCTCGCGGTTGCCCACGGCGAGGATAACGGGGACTTTGCCGACCGAATGTTCGCGGACCTTGTAGTTGATCTTTTCATTGCGTGTGTCGGCCTCGGCACGCACACCGGCGGCCTGCAAGTCAGCGACGACCTCGCGTACATAATCATCCGCATCCGAGGTGATGGACGCGACGACAACCTGACGCGGGGCGAGCCAGAAGGGCAGTTTGCCAGCGTGTTCCTCGATCAGGATACCGATGAAACGCTCGAAAGAGCCGAGCGTCGCGCGGTGCAGCATCACCGGGCGATGCTTGGCCCCGTCCGTGCCGATGTAGGTGCTGTCGAGCCGTTCGGGCAGGACGAAATCCACCTGGTGCGTGCCGCACTGCCAATCCCGCCCGATGGCGTCGGTCAGCACGAATTCCAGCTTCGGACCGTAGAACGCGCCTTCGCCGGGGTTCAGTTCCGGCTCGATGCCGGCGGCGCGGGTCGCCGCCAACAGGGCGGCTTCGGCCTTGTCCCAGACATCGTCCGACCCCGCCCGCATCTCGGGGCGGTCGGAAAACTTGACCTTGAAGCTTTCAAACCCGAGATCGCGATAAACGGCGGTGAGGAAGGCAATAAATTCGGCGGTTTCCGCTTCGATCTGGTCCTCGCGGCAAAAGATGTGACCATCGTCTTGTGTGAACCCCCGCACGCGCATGATACCGTGCAGCGCTCCTGAAGGCTCGTACCGGTTGCACGACCCGAACTCGGCCATGCGCAGGGGCAGGTCGCGGTAGGACTTGAGCCCCTGATTGAAGATCTGGACATGGCAGGGGCAGTTCATCGGTTTGAGCGCATTGACCGACTTTTCGCGGGCGTGTTCCTCGTCCACTTCGACGATGAACATGTGATCCTGATATTTCTCCCAGTGACCCGAGGCTTCCCACAGCTTGCGGTCCACGACCTGCGGTGTGTTCACCTCGACATAGCCGCCGCTGCGCTGCTTGCGCCGCATGTAATCCTGAAGCTGAGTATAGATCATCCAGCCGTTCGGATGCCAGAATACCTGCCCGGGCGCTTCTTCCTGCATATGGAACAGGTCCATCTCGCGGCCAAGCTTGCGATGGTCGCGCTTTGCGGCTTCCTCCAGCATATTGAGATGGGCCTTGAGCTTTTCCTTGCCGGTAAAGGCGACGCCGTAGATCCGTTGCAGCATCGCGCGGTCGCTGTCACCGCGCCAGTACGCGCCGGCAATCGACATCAGTTTGAACGCGTCACCGGGCAACTGGCCGGTGTGTTGCAGATGCGGACCGCGGCACAGATCCTGCCAGTCGCCGTGCCAGTACATGCGCAGCGGCTCGTCTCCCGGGATCGCCTCGATCAACTCGACCTTGTAGGGCTCGTCCAGATCCTCATAATGCTTGATCGCACGGTCCCGGTCCCAGACCTCAGTGCGCACGGGATCGCGCTTGTTGATGATCTCTTTCATCTTCTTTTCGATAAGGCCGAGATCCTCGGGCGTGAACGGCTCCTTGCGGTCAAAATCGTAGTACCAGCCGTCCTTGATGACGGGGCCGATGGTGACGCGTGTGTCGGGCCAGATTTCCTGCACGGCGCGCGCCATCACGTGCGCCAGATCGTGCCGCACCAGCTCATTGGCCTGCGCCTCGTCCGACATGGTGTGGATCGCGATGTCCGCATTTGTCTCTATGGGCCACGCCAGATCGAAATGCTGGCCGTTCACGGTGGCGCTGATGGCCTTCTTGCCGAGAGAGGTCGAGATGTCGGCGGCGACCTCGCCCGCAGTGATGCCTGCGTCGTAGTGTCGTGCGTTGCCATCGGGAAGGGTAAGTGCGATCTGGGCCATGCGGGCCTCCTCGTCGGTTTGGCGCCTACGAGACGCCCGGTTGCGGGTTTTATGTTCAGGTTATGTGACGCCGCAACGCGGCAGCGTCAAGAGATATGCGGCCTGATCGGCGTCAGCCGCGCGGAAACCGTCAGGTGTACCAGTGCGACAGCCGTAACCATCCCCGCCGCCAGGCCCAGTGCCTTGAGGCCGAAGCCGGAGATCACCAGCCCGCCTAGACCCGAACCGATCGCCGCGCCGACATAGATCGCGGCAGCATTCAGCGCCAGCACGACCGGCGCGCGATGACCGGCCAGCGAAATCAACCGCAGCTGCTGGCCCGCCATGAAAGACCAGCTGGCCAGCGACCACGCAAACACCAGCATCACGAGAACGGCAGTGCCAAACGGCATCAGCGAAAACCCCGGCGTCAGAAGCATCTGCGCCACGCACAAGCCCGTCAATGTGCGGTGCCATCCCACACGGTCTGCAAGGATGCCGCCCATGATGTTGCCGAACACGGCACCCACCCCCGCAATGACGAGGATCGCCGTGATGCCATCCCGACCAAACCCCATCGTTTCGCTCAGCAGGGGGGCGACATAGGTGAAAAGCACATAGTTCGCACCGATAAAGCTGGTGGTAAAGGCAATGGCGAACATCATCCGCCCTTCGGACACCGTATCGCGCAGATCCGCAAGCGTGACCGGTTGAAACCGCAACCCCGCCGGCACGCGCGTCCAGATGAGCCAGATACAAGGGAGCGCGCAGGCAAGAACCAGCCACAACGCCCACCGCCAGCCGAAGGTGTAGGCGATCCAGCTGCCAGCCGGTACGCCTGCGACCTGCGAGATCGTCAGCCCAAAGAACACCGAAGCCAACACTTTGGCGCGCTGTGCCTCCGGATAAAGTGCGGCAGCAACGGCGGCGGCCAACGGTGTAAAGATGCCCGCCCCGGCAGCGGCAATCACCCGCGCGGCGCTCAGCACACGGAAGTCAGGTGCCATCGCCGAAAGCGCGGCGGCCAGCGCGAACAGCACAAAGCCCGCCGCCATCACCCGTCTGCGCCCGACGCGGCCCGTGACCGCCACCAGCAGCGGCGAAAGCACCGCGTAGGCGACCGCGTATACGGTCATCAATTGTCCGGCCTGTGCGGGACTGCGATCAAGATCGGTGCCAAGAGGCTCCAGCAGACCGATGATGACGAAAGCACCCAGTCCGATCACGAAGTTGCACGCTGACAGGGTCGGGATCAGCAGCCGGTCTGGGGATTGAGTGTTCATGCCGCCGTCCTTATCAGGAATGAAGGGTGCGGCAACACGTTGGTCTTGTGCCGTCGCGGCACTATTTGCACGCGGACGAAATGAACGACAGGAAGTACACGATGGCCCCAAAAGATCCGCAAACGCTGACGCAGCACGCCTTTGAAACGATTTCTGGCGCTGAAGGGCCAGCCGATACGCTTGACGGCGCCGCGCAGAACGCCGAGGCGGCGAATGGGCTGCGACATGCCGCATCGCTGAGCATGACGAAAGTGGCCGACGGGCTGATCGATCCGAAACTGGTCCTGAGTTGGCTTCTCACATCCTTGGGCGCCCCGGCGGTCTATGCAGGTGCGTTGGTGCCGATCCGCGAGGCAGGGGCGTTGTTGCCGCAGATCGCACTTGCGGGATGGGTGCAGAACATGGCTCGGCGCAAATGGGCCTGGGTCATCGGCTCGGCAGGGCAGGGGATCTGTGCCGCGCTTATCGTGTTCTGGGCACTGACGCTGGAAGGGGCTACCGCCGGACTTGCGATCTGCGCCAGCTTGGGCGGTCTGGCGCTGTTCCGGTCCATTTGTTCAGTGTCGTACAAGGACATTCTGGGCAAGACCGTAGGCCAGGCGCGGCGCGGATCAGTCACCGGGCTGGCCGGGTCGGTGTCGTCCATCGGCGTCATTCTCTTCGCGCTGCTGTTGATTTCGGGCCTGGCACAGGACCGCGGCGCGGTGATCCTCGCCATCGGCCTTGCGGCAATCCTGTGGGGGGTCGGCGCGCTGGTATTTTCGACGCTCGATGAACAACCAAGCGAGGCAAACGGCGGCATCGCGGCGTCCTTTTCGGTGCTGAAGGACAATCCGGTGCTGTGGCGGTTCATCATCGTGCGCGGGCTTTTGGTATCCACGGCACTTGCACCGCCGTATTTCGTGATTCTCGGCGGCGGCGAAGAGGCGGGCGCGCTGGGTGGACTCGGCGCGCTGGTCCTCGCGTCCGCGCTGGCCTCGCTGCTCAGCTCCTATGTCTGGGGGCGGTTGTCGGACCAATCCAGCCGCCGGGTGCTGATGCTGACAGGGGTGGTCGGGGCCGCCGCGATATTGCTCGCGGTTGTCTTGGCCGTCGCGGACCTGGCGCAGACGATATGGGCGATGCCTCTGGCACTGTTCGTCCTGATGATCGCCTATCATGGCGTGCGGCAGGGGCGCTCGACCTATCTTGTCGATGTCTCGCCCGATGATCAGCGGTCCGCCTATGCGGCGGTCGCCAATACCGTAATCGGCGTGCTGCTGCTGGTCGCAGGCATTGCAGGGGGCGGTGCCGCTCTTTTCGGTCCCAAGGTAGTGCTGGTGCTGTTCGCGGTGATGGCTGTTGCGGCGGTTGCTGTTGCCTACGGGCTGCCCGAAGCGGACGAGGCTTGAGTTCATTCGCCCGCTGCGCCACTCTGAGCGACAATCAAGGGAAGGCGAACAGATGCCAAAATACAATCGCAATTTCGAACTGACGCTGAAGGATATCGACCTGATAGAATCGGCTCTGCAAGTCGTCAAACGTGACCTGTCGCTGGGCCGTGAAGGCGCGCGGGCGCTGTTGCCACAGGGAGGCGACGGCGATCCGATGCGTGACATCGACGATCTGCTCGGACGTCTGTACAACCAGAAGATCTTCTTCCGGCCAGACGATTCTTCCTATGTGGGCGGGTGAGGCATCATGAGCGAACCACGCTTTCTCGAAACGCCGCAGGGCCGCGCGCTGGCCTACCATATGACACCGGGCGAAGGTCCGTGCATCGTATTTCTGGGCGGTCTGAAATCCGACATGGAAGGGACCAAGGCGGTTCACCTTGAAGAGTGGGCGCGCGCACAGGGACGGGCGTTCCTGCGCTTCGACTATTCAGGGCACGGGCAATCCTCCGGCACCTTCGAAGAGGGATCCATCGGCGATTGGCATCTCGATACGCTGGCGGCTGTGACTGCACTTGTGCGCGGGCCTCTTTTGCCGGTGGGATCGTCCATGGGAGGCTGGCAGGCGTTGCTTCTTGCGCGCGCGCGGCCCGAATTGCTGGCAGGGCTCATCACCATCGCGGCGGCACCTGATTTCACCGAAGACGGCTGGTGGGCCGGGTTCACGGACGCCCAGAAAGCGCGGATCGAAGCGGAGGGCCACGTCGAGCTGCCGTCGGACTACATGGAACCCTACGTCGTCACCCGGCGGATGGTCGAGGACGGGCGGCAACATCTGGTGATGCGCACCCCGCTTGAGCTGCCGTTCCCGGTCCGCATGCTGCAAGGCACGGCGGATACCGCCGTCAGAACACAGACTGCAACGGCGCTGCTGGAGCATGCCACCGGTCCCGATCTGCAGCTTTTGCTGGTCAAGGATGCCGATCATCGGTTTTCGGACGGTCCGTGCCTCGGGCTGATTGAGCGCGCGATTGAAGATGTCCTTGCGGCGGGGGATGCCTGAGGATGGAACAACGCGTCAGCCTGATCACCCTCGGCGTACGCGACATGGAGCGGTCGGCTTCGTTCTACGAGGCGCTCGGCTGGACCCGCGTCGAGGCGCAGGAGGGTGTCATAGCATTCGATCTGATCGGACAGTCCTTGGGCCTGTATCCGTTGGAGAAACTGGCCGAGGACATCGGGCTGCCGGTCAGTGACTTGGGACGCGGGGCAAGCACCTTGTCGTATAACGTACGCGAAAGAGCTGAGGTGACGCCGGTTCTTAACAAGGCGGAAGCCGCGGGTGGACGTATCCTGCGGCCCGCATCCGACGTATTCTGGGGGGGCTACATCGGTTATTTTTTTGATCCCGAAGGCACTATCTGGGAAGTGGCGCATAATCCGCACGCCCCGCTTGGCGCCGATGGCGCGTTTCGCTGGAACGGCTTCGACTGATGCGAAGGCCGCGCAGCATGCGCAGCCTCGAAAATATTGGCCGTGTACGTTTGTCCCGTCATTTCTACATGCGCGATTTCCTGATGAGCGAGATCGGCGCGCTTCACGGCGTCCCGAACGTGCCGGACGACCCCGATCTGGCGATCGCGCACGGTCGCAGGCTGTGCGAAGATCTGCTCGATCCGCTGGAAGAAACCTTTGGCCGGGTGGCCATCCGCTCGGGCTACCGCTCGGAGGCGCTCAACACTTACGGTAATTTCCACGATCTCAACTGTGCGCGCAGCGACAACCCGATCGAATGCCACATCTGGGACCGTCCAGGCACTCCGATTGCGGGCACGTCCCTGGTGATCCCGTGGTTCGCCGACCGCTACGCCGCCGGGCGGGACTGGCGCGATCTGGCATGGTGGGTGCACGATCATCTGCCCTATTCCGAAATGTGTTTTTTCCCCAGGCTGGCGGCATTCAATCTGGTGTGGCGGCCCGACCCCTTGCGCACCATCTCAAGCTATATCGCGCCGCGCGGGATGCTCCTGCGCGCGGGTAATGCGCCGGAGGAGACGCGCGAAACCCGCGCCGACCGCTACGGCGATTTTCCACCGTTTCGCGGTATCTCCTATCCTGAGTGATGGGCAGGGGTTGTGCCTGCGGGTCTGCCACGGCATTGCTGGGCGCAGTATCGTGCGATGACAGATGAATAAGGATCGACAGATGGCAGAGGCGCTGGTTTTGCTACCGGGCACCATGAGCGATGCGCGGCTGTTCGGGCCGCAGATCGCGGAACTGTCGTCGGAAATGGCGGTGATGGTCGCGCCCGTCACGCGCGGCGAGCGGATCGAGGAAATCGCGTCGGGGTTGCTGGATCTCTTGCCCAAGCGCTTTGCGCTGGCGGGGCTGTCTTTGGGTGGTATCGTCGCGATGGAGATCATGCGCCGCGCGCCCGACCGCGTTGCGCGCATCGCGCTGATGAATACAAGTCCGCTGGCCGAAACCCCGGTTGTCGCCGCAAACCGAGAGCCGCAGATCGTCAAAGCGCGCTCGGGGCGGCTGGACGAAGTCATGCGCGAGCAGATCAAACCGTCATCACTGGCCCCCGGTCCCTACCGGGGGGAGGTGCTTGATCTGGCGATGGACATGGCGCGCGCCCTCGGGCCAGAGGTGTTCATTCGCCAGTCGCGCGCCTTGCAGCGGTCCAAGGATCAGCAAGTCACGCTGCGCAAGTGCAAGGTTCCGGCGTTGGTGCTATGTGGCGCGTATGATGCGACCTATCCGGTGAAGCGGCACGAATTCATGGCGGAACTCATCCCCTACGCACATTTATGTGTGTTGGAGAACGCCGGTTATCTGCCGACACTGGAACAACCGGACGAGACGACCGCCGCCTTGCGCGCTTGGTTGAAACAGCCTTTCGTATTGCAATGATCCCTAGAACGGGAGCGTCGCGCGTTCGTCTTCGGTGACAAGGTGGACCGGCGCAGAGGGCGCGTCTGTCTCGATGTTGAAGAACGGTGTCTGTTTCCAACGGCCGCTGACACGTGCCACCAGAGCGCGCCATATCGTACCGCCGTAAAGCCGTATCCCATTGCTGTGGCGCGTGGTGCCGTCGGGCTGCGGAATGAAAGCCTCCATCGCGACGGGGCCGATACTGGAGGTGTCTTCCAGAAGATCGGTCATCATTCCGACCAATGCGAAACGCGGGGTGCGCAACATGGTGAAAAGTGGCACGCCACAGCAGCTCGCCCGCCAGCGCAACAGGCCCCTGGGGCTGAACGAAAAGACCGCGAGGTTTTCGCGCCCTTGGCTGAAGCTGATCTTGTCGGGGGTTGTCTGAAACAGCACCACGCCGCGATCCTCGGGGTCAACGCCGGTGGTGTAGACAAGCGCCGCCCGACAGGCGCTGCAATAGCACCGCACATGGTTTCCGCGCGGCGCATCGGCGTGGTGCAATGTGCCCTTTATCTCGCCGCAGGGGCAGGAAAAGGGCACGTCCGTCATGATTTACGCCGCGGTGTTCTTGTTGGCCGGTTTCGACGGCTTTGCCGACTTGGCAGCGGGCGCGTCGTTGGCATCGATAAAGTCAAGAACGAGCGGGCGGATATTCTTGCGCCAGCTGCCACCGGCGAAGATGCCGTAGTGTCCGGCACCATCCTCGACGTGGCTCGCCTTCTTGCTGTCGGGCAGCCCGGTGCACAGCGCAAGTGCGGCGATACATTGACCGGGGGCGGTGATGTCGTCTTTTGTGCCTTCGACGGTTTTTACAGCGACGGTCGTGATTTTTCCGATGTCGACGTGCCGTCCGTTGACCGTAAATTCGTTCTTGGCGATCTCGCCTTCCTTGAAGATCCGGTGAACGGTGGACAGATAGAACTCTGCCGTCATGTCCATCACGGCGAGATATTCGTCGTAGAATTTGTTGTGCTTGTCATGCTCGTGCGCCTCGCCGTTCGCCACGCGCGAGATCTGCTGGATGAATGCGTCGCTGTGCGTTTCGGTGTTCATCGAAATGAACGAGGCAAGCTGCAGCAAGCCAGGATAGACCTTGCGCCCGACGCCCTTGTACTTGAACCCGACTCGCTGGATCATGCCTTTCTCAAGCTGACCCATCGTCACGGAATGGCCGAAATCGGTCACGTCCGTAGGCACCGCGCTTGGATCGATGGGGCCGCCGATCAGGGTGAGCGACCGCGGCTGTGCATCAGGATCTTCCTCGGCCAGATAGGCCGTCGCGGCCAGGGTCAGCGGAGCAGGCTGACACACGGCAATCACATGCGTGTCCGGCCCGAGATGGCGCATGAAGTCCACAAGGTACAAGGTATAATCCTCGATGTCGAACTTGCCTTCGCTCACCGGGATGTCGCGGGCGTTGTGCCAGTCGGTGATGTAGAGATCACAATCGGGCAGAAGGCTGATCACCGTCGACCGCAGCAGAGTCGCGTAGTGTCCCGACATCGGTGCGACCAGCAGAACCTTGCGCTTTTTGCTGGTACGCCCCTGCACCCGAAAATGCAGAAGATCACCGAACGGTTTGGCAAGCTCGATCTCGCTGGTCACGAGCCGGTCCTGACCGCTCTCGCCGACGAACGGCGGGATGTTCCAATCAGGTTTCATCACCATGCGGCTGAATGATCGCTCGGTCACTTCGCCCCAGGCGCTCATCCACTGAAATAGGGGGTTGGGCAGCATCGACAGGGCCGGATAAGACGCCATCGCCTGTGCAGAGGCACCAAGCCACTGATTTGTGTTACGAATGGTTTCCATCATATCGTAGGATGCCATATAACGCATGGGAGAACTCCTGTGGATCAACCCTTGGGACGGGGCCACGGCGCAGCCGGACGCGGTCTGTTGTTCCTGAGGGCAAACAAAATGCTGCGACTGCAAACATAGTGGGGATAAGTTAACATGACAACCGATATGGATGAAAATGGTCAACCCAGTGCGGCGTCTGTAACCCGATTGACGCAGAATCTGAGTAAAGTCGACGAGTTGCGCCAGCGCCTTACCCACGTTTTGACGCACCGCAGCACGCACCAAGCCGCACTGGATGCTCCGAATCAAGAATTGTTCGCGAAGGCCGCGCAATCGTACATGCAGGAGGCGATGACCAACCCGGCAAAGTTGATCGAGCATCAACTCGAGTTCTGGACCAAATCCGTGACCCACTTTGTCGAGGCGCAGCATGCGCTCGCCTCAGGCAAGCTCGAAGCACCGGCCGACCGCACCCCGACGGACCGGCGTTTCGCCAATCCGATGTGGGAAAAGCATCCCTATTTTAACTTTCTCAAGCAGCAGTATCTGCTGAATGCCGAGGCGCTGGAGCAGGCGGTCGAAGATGTCGATGACATGGAACCCCGCGAAAAGCAGCGGTTGCAGTACTTCTCACGCCAGATCATCGACATGATGAGCCCGACAAACTTTCTGGCGACCAACCCGGACGCCTTGCAAAGGGCGGTCGATACGGACGGGGAGAGTCTTATCAAGGGGCTCGAAAACCTGATTTCGGATCTGGAGGCGAACAATGGCGAAATGATCGTGCGCCTCGCCGACGAAAGCGCCTTTGAGCTGGGCGGCAACATCGCCACCACACCCGGCAAGGTGGTCTTTCGCAACCGTTTGTTCGAGCTGATCCAGTACAGTCCGACAACCGAGGAGGTGCACGCGACCCCGCTGCTCGTTTTCCCGCCGTGGATCAACAAGTATTATATTCTCGACCTGAAGGAGCAGAACTCCTTTGTGAAATGGATTGTCGATCAGGGCTATACGCTGTTCATGGTGTCCTGGATAAACCCCGACAGCACCTACCGCGACGTCGGCATGGGTGATTATGTCGAGGACGGCTATCTCGCGGCCTTTCGCGAAGTCAAAGAGATCACCGGTGAAAAGAAGCTGAATGCGATCGGCTACTGCATCGCGGGCACCACGCTGGCGCTGACGCTGTCATTGATGAAACAGCAAGGCGACAAGACGGTCAAATCGGCGACATTCTTTACCGCACTGACCGATTTCAGCGATCAGGGGGAGTTTCAGCCGTTCCTCACCGAAGACTTCATAGACGGTATCGAAGCGGAGACGGAGAACAAGGGTATCCTGCCGTCCATCGTCATGGCACGGACATTCTCGTTCTTGCGTTCCAATGATCTGGTCTATGGCCCAGCAATCAAGAGCTATATGCTGGGCGATACGCCGCCCGCCTTTGACCTGCTGTACTGGAACGGCGACGGTGCAAACCTGCCCGCGAAGATGGCGATGGAATATCTGCGTGGCCTGTGCCAGCGTAACGAACTGGCGGATGGCGGATTTGATCTGCTGGGGCATCATCTGGTCCTCGATGAGGTCGACGTGCCGCTGTGTGCCGTTGCCTGCGAGACCGATCACATCGCCCCCTGGAAAGACAGCTATCGCGGCGTTCAGCAGATGGGCAGCAAAGACAAGACGTTCATCATGACACAGTCGGGTCACATCGCCGGAATAGTCAATCCGCCGAGCAAGGGTAAATACGGCCATTATACCAACGATGATTTGGGACTTGACCACGAAGCGTGGCGCGAGGGCGCGGAATTCACCGAAGGATCGTGGTGGCCGCGGTGGGAAAAGTGGTTGGCAAAACGGTCAGGCAAGATGATTCCCGCCCGAAAACCGGGTGACGATGGAAGAAAAATTATCAGCGATGCGCCCGGGGGCTACGTTGCCGTAAAGGCAAGGGGCTGATTGGAAAGAGATTTGTGTCTATATCGGCCCTATATGCTGCATTGCAGAAAAACCTTGAAATGCCGCAGTGCAGCATGTATATGGTTTGCAGAGGCAGCGAGTGGATGATCCGCTTGTTGCAGGAAATTCAAAGCGGTGCGGTTGCACCCCATGATGCAAACAAAGGAACATAAAATGGCTACGAAGACACCTGACATGACAGCAATGCTCAAAGACATGATGGGCGCGTTCCCTGTGGATACATCCGCAATGGAAGCATCGTTCAAAACATCCGCAACGCTGAACGAGAAACTTTCCGGCGTGGCGCTGAACGCTGTCGAAAAATCCACCGAGATCTCTTCCAAGTGGACCAAAGACACCGTTGCGAAGCTGTCCGAAATGGCGAAAGCCAAGAACGAACCAGCCGACTACGCAAAAGCGATGTCCGACTTCGCAACAGCGTATTCCGAAGCTGCTGCCGAGCACATGTCGGCGTTCGCCGAAGTTGCGAAGAAAGTTCAGTCTGACACGGTCGAGCTGATGATGGCCGCGGGCAAGGACATGTCCGAGGAAGCGCAGACCGCAATGACCAAAGCGACCAGCGACGTGCAGACAGCTGCGAAGAAAGCGGCGTCCAAGTAAATTCGAAACATTGCGTATCGCCGGTTCAGTCGGCGGGACCGCACGGGAGGGGCGAGCTGGCAGTAGCTCGCCCTTTCTTTTTGCAAAGCGGAGGGCTAGGCTTGTCATGAGCAAATCCGTGAGGACAATACATGACAGACACCGGCAAACGTCTCCTGATCAAGAGATACGCAAGCAGACGGCTCTATAATACGGAGACGAGCGATTACGTCACGCTCGACGATATTGCCGGGTTCATCCGTGACGGGCGCGAGGTGCAGATTGTTGATTTGAAGTCCGGTGATGATTTGACGCGCCAATATCTCTTGCAGATCATCGCAGAACACGAAAGCCGCGGTGAAAGCGTGCTTCCGGTGGACGTGTTGAACGATCTGGTGCGCAGCTATATGACCGGAAACGTAAGCGTCGTGCCGGAGTTTCTTAAACAGTCCTTTGCCATGCTCCGTGACGGGCAGGCGAAGGTGATCGAGAACATCAACACGATGAACCCACTGGCCAAAATGCCGGGTTTCGATGCGATGCAGGCGCAACAGGAAGTGTTCCTCAAGGCGATGACAGGTACCTGGAAGGGCGGAACGGGACCCGAGGCCGGGGAGCCGCGCAACAAATCCGAGACCAAGGAAAAAGACGAGGATCTCGATGCAATCAAGCGTCAGCTGTCAGAGCTTCAGGACAAGCTGTCCAAGCTGAAATGAGCGGTCGCGGGTTCGGGAATTTGGTTCAAGAAGCGGGTACAGGCCCGCTTTTCTCCACCAGTAGATAACTTCAGACCCCAAGGCGATCGCGCAGGGCGTACCAGCTCATCGCGAGGACAAGCAGGGGCGACCGCATCGCGGGTCCGCCGGGAAACGGCTGGCTGGGGAGGGCGGCCATTGTGTCGAACCCGTCGCCATCGCCCTGCACCGCCCGCGCCATGAGCTGACCCGCGTGGGTCGCCGTCCCCACACCGTGCCCGGAATACCCCGAGGCAGACAGGATATTCGGGGCCAGACGTGACAGGAAGGGCAGGCGTTTCATAGTGATGCCCAACGTGCCGCCCCAGGCGTAGTCGATCCTGACGTCCTTGAGATGAGGGAACACTACCGACATCGGCTTGCGCACCTTGGCGCAAATATCGGAGGGGAAGCGGTAGCCGTAGCTTTCACCGCCCCCGAACAACAACCGCCCGTCGTGGCTGAGGCGGAAGTAGTTGACGACGAACCTGCTGTCAGCGACGGCCACGTCCCGCGGCAGCACGTCCTTGACGCCATCGCCCAAGGGCTCTGTCGCGGCAATGAAGTTGTTGATCGGCATGACCCGTGCCGCCACCCGCCGGTTGAGCCCGCCCAGATAGCCGTTGCACGCCAGAATGACGTGATCCGCCGTCACATGACCGGCGTCGGTACGCACACTTGCGGGGGCGCCTTCTTCGATGTGGTGCACGGCGCTGCGCTCGAAAATACGGACACCGGCGGCGGCGGCGGCGCGTGCCAGCCCAAGCGCGAAATTGAGCGGATGCAGGTGCGCCGCCCCCATGTCGAGGATCCCGCCGCGATAGTCGGGGGAGGGGCAGACCGCCTGCAGGGCCGCGTGGTCCAGCGTCTCGATCTGATCGTAGCCATAGTTTTTTTCCAGATGCGCAGCATAGCTGTGCATGTGACGCACATCCGCGTCCGTCGATGCCGTCCAGGCGACGCCCGGCTTCAAGTGGCAGTCGATATCGAACCGGGCCGCAAGGTCTTTGACCAGCGTCTTGGCATCCTCGGCCAGATCCCACAGCTTGGCTGCTTCAGGCGCGCCGACCAGCCGTTCCAGCGCGTCCTGTTCCATCCGTTGACCTGATCCGAGTTGCCCGCCATTGCGTCCAGACGCACCAAAGCCTACGCGCTGCGCCTCCAGCAGAATGACACTGCGACCCGCTTCTGCCAGATGCAGAGCCGCCGACAGGCCCGTATAACCCGCACCGATCACACAGACATCGGTCCTCTGCGCTCCCTTCAACGGTGGATAGGAGGCGAGCGGCGTCGCGGTCGCAGCATACCAGCTTGGCGGATATTCCCCGCGTTGGTCGTTGGCATAAAGCAGGTTCATCTTTTGGATCCTCGCAAATGCGGATCAGACGTTCATCAGCAGATGCTCGCGCTCCCACGGCGAGATCACCATGAGAAACTCGTCGTATTCCGCGTCCTTGACGATGGAGTATACCCGTGCGAACTCCGGCCCCAGAACGTCGTGCAGATCGGTCGCATCGTCGAAGATGCGCAGCGCCTCGCCCATCGTGCGGGGAATGTCGCCGTCACCGTCATAGGCATCGCCTTTGAATTCGGTCTTGGGCATTTCACGCGCCTTGAGCCCCAGATACCCGCAGGCCAGCGATGCCGCGATGCCGAGGTAGGGGTTGCAATCCATCCCGGCAAGCCTGTTTTCCACACGCCGCGCGGCGGGGCTGGACAGCGGCACGCGGATGCCGGTGGTACGGTTGTCGCGCCCCCATTCCAGATTGATCGGGGCGGCGTGATCCTTGACGTACCGGCGATAGCTATTGACGTAGGGCGCGATCACGGCAAGCGCGGAAGGCATGTGGCTTTGCAGTCCGGCGATGAAGTGCATGAACGCGTCCGTCTCGCCGCCCTGCGGTCCGGAAAAGATGTTCTTGCCGGTTTTGCTGTCGAGAACGGAGTGATGAATGTGCATCGCCGACCCCGGCTCGTCAGCGATCGGTTTCGCCATGAACGTCGCATAACAATCGTGGCGCAACGCAGCTTCGCGAATGAGGCGCTTGAAATAGAACACCTCGTCCGCGAGCCGCACCGGATCGCCGTGCAGCAGGTTGATCTCCAACTGGCCCGCACCACCTTCCTGTGTGATCCCGTCGATCTCGAAACCCTGCGCTTCGGCGAAATCGTAGATGTCGTCGATAACCGGTCCGAATTCATCCACGGCGGTCATCGAATAGGCCTGTCGCGCCGCTGCCGGACGGCCAGAGCGGCCCATCATCGGCTTGATATCCTGCGCAGGGTCAATGTTGCGCGCCACCAGAAAGAACTCCATTTCGGGTGCGACGACAGGCTCCCAGCCCTCATCGCGGTATAGCTGCACCACCCGTTTAAGCACATTACGCGGCGAGAAAGGCACCGGCTCGTCGTTTCGGTCATAGGCGTCGTGGATGATCTGAAGCGTCCAGTCGGCGGTCCACGGCGCTGCGGTGGCGGTGGTCATGTCCGGCTTGAGCACCATGTCACGCTCCACGAAGCCTTCTTCTCCGGCCGCTTCGCCCCATGCGCCGGTGATCGTCTGGTAAAAGATGCTGTCGGGTAGATGAAAGCTTTCCTGCCGCGCGAATTTGGTCGCCGGCACCGCCTTGCCGCGGGCGATCCCCGGAAGATCGGGAATGATGCACTCGACCTCGTCCAGCCGGCGGCCGTCAAGAAATTCTTTAGCTGCGGGCGGCAGGTTTTCTGTCCAATCGGGCATCAGGTACTCGCTTTGCTTCTGAAGAACCGCGCCATGTAATTTGCGGTTCGGTCGTTGTCGACGGGAAGGTCCAATCCCGCCGTGGCTTCTTCGAGTTGGCGGTCCGGCACCACGCCTTTGCCGCGCGTCCGGATCAACCCGTCGATAAAGCTGGCAGGAAATTCGGGATGTGGTTGCGCGGTCCAGATGGTATCGCCGTAGGCAAGCATCGCATGGGCGCAGAAATCGGAGTGCCCGACGACCCGCGCCGTATCGGGCAATTCGACGACCTGGTCCTGATGCCACGCATTAAGCGCGAGCGGCATGCCATCGAAGGTATATTCCGTGCGCCCTACCGACCAGCCGCCGGCGAACTTCTCGACCTTGCCTCCGAGAGCTTGCGCAATGATCTGGTGGCCAAAGCAGATGCCGATCATCGGCTTGCCGCTGTCGCGAATGTCGCGGATCAGGTCTTCGAGCGGAGCAATCCAGGGATGATCTTCGTACACGCCGTGTTTGGAGCCAGTGATGAGCCACCCGTCGGCGTCCTGTGGCCCTGCGGGAAAGGACCCATCGACGACCGAAAAAATCTCGAACGCGAACCCATGTCCGCCCAACAGGCGGCAAAACATCTCGCCGTAGTCGCCTTGGGTCTCGATCATGCCGTCGGGTGAATGGCCGGTTTGCAGTATGCCGATCTTCATAAATTCACACCGTGTCCAGATAGATCTCGACCCGCTCGGCGGCGTTGAGCTCTTCCATGTAGTGCAGTTCCTGGCGCTTCGTCAGTACCAGATTGCGGATCAATTCGGGAGCGAAGATCCGCGCGATCGCGGGATCGGTTTCGAACGCGTCGATCGCCGTGACCCATGTGTGCGGAATCTGGGGCAAATCGGCGGCGTAGGCGTTGCCAGTGATCGGAGCGGGCGGCTCGCGACCGTCCTCAATGCCGTTGATCGCTGCACCCAAAACGGCGGCAAGCATCAGATAGGGGTTCACGTCGCCGCCCGACACGCGGTGCTCGATCCGCCGTGCCTTGTGATCGCCCGACGGGATCCGGATCGCCGAGGTACGGTTCTCGTAGGCCCAACTGACCCCGGTGGGGGCGTGGCTGCCGGGAACGATCCGGTCAAAGCTGTTGGCATGCGGAGCGAACAACAGCGCCGATCCCGGCATCGCCTCAAGACAGCCTGCCACCGCATGACGCATGATATCCGTCCCGTCCGGGCCACCGTCGTCAAAGACATTCTTGCCGTTCTCATCCAGCACAGAGAAATGCGTGTGCAATCCCGATCCGGGATAGTCCTTGTAGGGCTTGGCCATAAAACTGGCGGCGAAGCCATGGCGCCGGGCCAGCCCGCGCACCAGCATCTTGAACAGCCACGCATCGTCGGCGGCGCGCAGCGCATCGTCGCAATGCATCATGTTGATCTCGAACTGTCCCAACCCGGCCTCTGAAATGGCGGTGTCGGCGGGAATGTCCATTTCCTCGCAGGCGTCGTAGAGATCGGTAAAGAACTGGTCGAACTGGTCGAGCGCCCGAATACTGAGCGTTTCGGCCCCCTTGCGGCGCTTGCCCGACAGCGGAGAAGGCGGCACCTGTAGTTTGCGCCCTGAATCGTCGATCAGGAAAAACTCCATCTCGACCGCGCAAACGGGCGTCAGCCCACGCGCCCTGAAACGGTCCAGCACGGCGCGCAGCGCGTGGCGCGGATCGCCGCCGTAGGGGCGGCCATCCTCATGGAACATCCAGATCGGCAGCAACGCCGTGGGCGCGTCGAGCCAGGGCATCGGCATGAAGCCGCGTTCGGTCGGTTTCAGAACGCCGTCGCGGTCGCCGCTGTCAAAAACCAGCGGGCTGTCGTCGATGTCTTCGCCCCAGATATCGAGGTTCAACACGGAAAACGGAAAGCGAGTGCCGTCCTTGACCACCTTGTCGGCGAAACGTGTCGGGATCCTTTTGCCGCGCGGCACACCATTCAGATCGGCAGCGGCAACGCGAATTGTGCGGACAGAAGGGTTCTTGCGTAGCCAGTTGTGCATAGGTCACCTGAAAGGTGGGCTGGCACGAGAAGAAAGCGCAAAGGCGCGTGTTCGACCTGTGGCCAGCGCCACGAGGTTATTTGATCAAATTATCTGTACTACCGGAGCAGATTGGGACGCAAGCGCATTTTTTGTCTGCCTTCCGCTGGCAGATGTCGGTTCAAGCGGCGATTGGCCAGACCAAACAGGCTGATCACCACAAGCGTCAGCAGAATGAAGTAACCGGCGAGGATGGGGTAGGGGATGAAGGGATTAAACGTCTTGTCCGCGAAATAGCTGGCATAGTACAACGCGTCGCCGCGTTGCTGCCACGCTGGAAAACTGGATACGAAAACCAGTGTCGTTGCGTGAAACAGGAATATGGCTTCGTTCGTATAGGACGGCCACGCGAGACGCAGCGTGGTGGGCCAGATGACACGGCGAAACCGGCTCCAACCGCTCAATCCATAGGCATCTGCCGCTTCAACGTCGCCTTTGGGAATGGATTGCAACGCGCCGTAGAAAATTTCCGCGGAGTAGGCGGAGGTATTGCAGAACAGGACGATGACGGCGCCCAGCCAGGCGGCTGTGAACGGATCAAAGAAGGAAAAACTGGATTTGAGGCTGAGGAATGCGAAGTAGCCGAAAAAGAACTGGATGAACAGCGGCGATCCGCGAAAGATAAAGATGAACCATTCCGACGGCTTGCGCAGCAGCGCGCGGGGGCTTGCCTTGCCCAGGGCGAGGACGGTGGCAAAGAAAAATCCGAGGATCAGCGCGACGGTACCGAAATAGATGTTCCAGATCATCCCCGAACCGATCAATGTGAACTGCTCGCACAGGGTGAAATCCTCGCGCGGCAGCAGCCGTTCACCGATGCCGACCGAGCGCAGGGCATAATCCTGGATCGTCCGGATGCAGCTCACGTCGCTTTCCTTTGCGCTTCGCCGCCGGTTGTTGCCTGGCCCAGGGTCAGCTTGTGCATCAGTCGTGCGATGACCATTTCGGAAATGCGTGTGAAAATAAGATAGAACACCAATAGAGCGAGGAAATACCACAGGCGCCAGTCAGGATGGGGGTAGTCGGTGAACCGCGGGGTTTTCGAACCGCCCAGTTCACGCGCCCAATAAACGATATCCTCGACTCCCAACAGGAACAGGAGCGGTGTCGCCTTGATCAGAACCATCCAGAGATTCCCCAGGCCCGGCAGGGCGTAAACCCACATCTGCGGGACCAGCACGCGGCGGAATATCTGGCGGTGGGTCATCCCGTACGCCTCGGCCGTTTCCAGTTGGGCACGCGGTACGGCGCGCATGGCACCGAACAGGACATTGGCGGCGAATGCGCCGAACACGATTGCAAACGTCAGGACCGCAAGCGCGAAACCATAGGTTTCATGCACCCATTGGGGTGAAGTCCCGAGCGGCATCTTGGCCGCCTGACAGACGATGAAATCATTGCCTTGGCGGATCGGTTGGTCCCATTCAGGACACAGAAGTTTATGGCGCAGGTATTCGATACCCTGATCCAGAGCGATCACGAAAAACAGGAAAAACACGATATCCGGCACACCGCGGACCAGAGCAATATAGGTTTTGCCGAGCCAGCGCAGCGGCGCGATGCGCGACCGCGCGGCGGAGGCGCCTCCGAATCCGAACGCGAGCGCCGCAGGGCCGGTGATTGCCAGCAGGCCCAGTACCGTTAGCACCGACCAATAGAGCGCCATGTGCTTGCCCGTGGTCAGGTAGCAGCTGAGCCACGCAAGGCCCTCGATTTGGCTGGGGTCGGTGCAATAACTAAAAATTGGGGTGCCTGACGTGGCTAATAGGTCGAGGAGTGCCGAAATCCGTCAGGGCGCGCATTGAAGGCGCGCCCTGTCGCGTGTCTTTATTCGAATACTACGGCGTCATCGCCGAACCACTTCTTGATTGCGGTGTTCAGCGTTCCGTCTTCCTTCATGGAAGTGATCGCCGCGTCGAACTTCGCCTTCAGCTCGCTGTCGCTCTCGCGCACGCCAAGACCGATCC
Organism: uncultured Sulfitobacter sp.; assembly: GCF_947497275.1. Lineage (GTDB taxonomy): Bacteria > Pseudomonadota > Alphaproteobacteria > Rhodobacterales > Rhodobacteraceae > Sulfitobacter. Next base: position 169,398 of record NZ_CANMFS010000003.1, on the reverse strand, counting down.
CGCCGCCAAGCTGTACGTCTTCTCCGACGAACATCAGCTCGCCGCCCGACTCCTCGACAGTCGGTACCAATGCGTCTTTATCCGCAAAGACCGCATCGGCCTCACCGTTGCGTACGGCGGCGACGGTTTCATCGTAGGTCGCGAATTCAAGCAGCGTGGCGCCGCTTTCGGCAACGTGACCGGCCTGAATGGTGCTGGCCTGGGCCGCGATGACGCCGCCGGTCAGATCGGCGGTATCAGACGCTGCTGCATAGGCCGAAGAAGCGGGCGGGAAATAGTTCTGTGTGAAGTCGATGACCTCTTCACGCTCGTCGGTGATCGACATACCCGCGATGATCGTGTCGTAGTTTCCGGACGTGAGGTTGGGAATAATGCTGTCCCAATCGTTTGTGACCCACTCGCAGGTCAACTCGGCGCGTTTGCACAGCTCATCGCCCACTTCACGCTCGAAGCCGTCCACTTCGCCCGAATCGTTGAGAAAGTTATAGGGAGGGTAGGCGCCCTCGGTCCCCATGCGGATCGTCTGCGCATGGCTGTCTGCAAAAGCAATGCCTGCGGACAGGGCAAGGGTTGCCGTTGCCAAAAGAACTTTTTTCATGTCGGTGTCTCCATCGTTACCATTATGGTTTTATGCGGCGTGGGTTGCCGAAAGGAACCCGCGCAGACGCTCTGATTTGGGTGCGGCAAACAACGTGTCAGGCGCACCCTGCTCTTCGATCAGCCCCTGATGCAGGAACACGACAGTGTCCGATACATCCGCGGCCAGTTTCATATCATGGGTCACGATCATCATCGTGCGCCCTTCGGCGGCCAGATCCTTGATCACCTTGACGACTTCCTGCTCCAGCTCGGGATCAAGCGCGGAGGTCGGCTCGTCGAACAGAAGCGCCTCGGGTTCCATGCACAGGGCACGCGCGATCGCGGCGCGTTGCTGTTGCCCACCTGAAAGCTGCGCGGGATACGCATCGGATTTATCGCCGATGCCCACCTTGTCGAGGTAGCCACGTGCAGCTTTCTCCACATCCGCGCGCTCGCGCCCCAAGACCGTTACAGGGGCCTCCATGACATTCTGCAAGATCGTCATATGCGCCCACAGGTTGAACTGCTGGAACACCATGCTGAGATTTGTTCGGATCCGCAGCACTTGTTTGGCATCCGCCGGTCGGCGGTTGTGACCGCTGCCGCGCCAAGCGACGGGCTCTCCCTTGAAAAGGACATCGCCTTGCTGGCTGTCTTCAAGCAGATTGCAGCACCGCAGGAGGGTCGACTTGCCAGACCCCGACGAGCCGATCAGCGATACCACATGCCCTTTGGGTGCCGCGATGCTCACACCCTTGAGAACCTCCAGCGCGCCATAGGCCTTGTGCAGGTCGCGGATCTCGATGACCGGGGCAGGGGTTGTCACAAACTACACGCCTCATAATTACAAGGAGGTATAAAACGGGAAAACACCCCTGCATGCAATGTAGTTTCGCGATTCTCGCGGTTAGATCACCCTAGGTCAACCCGCACTCAATCCTCAACGCGCCGGCGTGCCTGCGCATTGTCCATATCGGATACGCCTAGCAAATTGGCGACAAGACGCAGCAAGGCGTCCTCCTCGCTGGCGCGGGTGCCGTCGGCCAAGACGACCTTCCAGAGTGCCTCGATCACGCCGAGCCGGTCCTCGTAGGGCACGGCATCCTTGATGGAGCGGGTGAACCGCACGGTGTCCGGCGCCTGGGATTCAAGCGTTTCCGCATCCTGCACCAAGGCTTCGCTGCCGTCCGCATCCAGCCGATAGCGCCGTGCGACGATGGCCAGAATGCGCGCACGTTCCGATACGCTGTAATCATTGTCCGACCGGGCGGCACGGACCAACAGTGCTGTCAGGGCAAGGCGGGCATCCGCGTCGGGAAGCGGGGCGGGCGCTGATTCTGTCAGCTTTTTAAGAAGTTCACCAAACATGGGGATGTATCTAGGCGGTAGCGCGACGATTACAAAGGGGTAATCGCTTTTTCGCGCGCGGCGGCCATATCGCTGGCGGTCAGCCCCAGGGCCGTTTCGATCGCCATAAGTTGTATTTCCTCGTCGTCATCGCGCCCTCCATCGGCCATTGCAACGGCCCACATGGCTTCCCCCAGCGCCTGACGGTCTTCATAGCTGACCTCCTCGCGCAGGATGCGCGCGAACTCCGGCGTTCCGGGGGCGTGACGTTCCAACGCTTCGCATTGGGCGCGCAATTTCGCCGCATCGAGCGGCTTGAGCGTGAACGTGGCGGCCAGGATCTGATCGATCTTGGCCACTTCGGACACGACATAGTTTTTGTTTGCCAGCGCCACCCGAACCAACAGCGCGCCAAGCGCGAGTTGCGCATTGGGCTGTGGGAGCGGTTTGGGCGTGGGCGCGCGGCGCGGAAAAAGACGTTCAAGCATTGCGGAGGGTTATCCCAACCCGATCGATTTGCCAAACCTAATTGTATCTATGGCGAGCCCTTGAGGGTCGGTGTTTGTGAGTACTATGCCCGCGATGTCCTGCACCGTACCGGCGCGGGCAAATCCGACGACGGTTTCACCCAGCGGCGTGATCGGTACCCGTGCCAGAACGCCTCCGCTGCGGTCCAGAAACAGCGCATCGGCGCTGCCGCTTTCGCCGCCGCGAAAATGGATGGAGATTTCCGATTGATCGTCGTCGAACAGGATGGCGATGGCCCCTTCGCCCTGACCATCACGGTGCGGATATCCGCGTGGCCCGTAGCCGTTGAGAACCGAGATCCCCATGAACGCGACCACCGAAAGGTTTTGCCCGGCGGCACCTGCAAGCAGGGTCAGCGGCCTGAGCGCCGCACCTGTAATCCCGTCATGCGTGTCGGAGCCATTCAGAGTTTGCCCCGCGAACCGCTCTCCGAAACCAGCGCCATCGAGGATAAGCAGGTCGTCGAAAAGATATCCGGGTCCCTGACCACTGGGAGCAGTGTCGAATGTGATCTGTCGAGGGAGGGACAGTGTTTCGGGATCCACGATGCAAACGCGCGCGCCGCAAGCCAGCGCCGCGATCGGCTGAACACACATTACGAGCATCGCCAGAACCCTCATGACGACATCATACCACGGTTTAGCTGTCGTATCCTTCGACAATTATCAATGTGCCGTCGGAAACTGTCATGCGGATGTCCTTGGCGGCCTGATAGCCGGGGCTTTGATAGCAGGCGACGGCATCGGCGTAGCTGGGGAATTCGATCACGACGGTACGGGGGTTTGCGACCCCTTCGCGGATTTGCTGTGTGCCGCCCCGCACGAGAAACCGCGCGCCGTATTGCGCAAACGGCTTGGCGTTCGCTGCACGGTACTTCTCATAAGCGGCTGTGTCGCGCACGTCGAGGTTTCCGATCCAGTATCCTTTTTTCGGCATCTCTGTGCATGCTCCCTTGTCGTGTTGTCGTTTCCGGTCAGGCCAGTGTGGCGAAATCTGCGGCGCGCAACGCCGCCTCTTCGGCCAGCCCGTAGGGCGGGTTTAACATGAACAGACCGGAGCCTACCATACCGTGTCCGATCCGCGCCGGCGGGAAGCGCACTTCGTGGCGCAGCGCCTGCGGATGCCGGCCCATCAGCTGCTGGATCATCGGCAAATGCACGCGCGAGGTCAGAATAGGGTACCACAGCATGATGATGCCTACGTTCCACGCGCGGTGCAGTTTGGCGATATGGCGCGGGATGTCGGCATAATCCGTTTTGATCTCGTAGCTGGGATCGATCAGCATCAGACCGCGCCGCGGGGTCGGCGGGCACAGCGCAAAGGCGGTCTCGAACCCGTCACGCAGATGGCAGGTAACGGGGTAGGGTGACATCGCCAGATCCAGTGCCGCATGTTCGGCGGGATGTAGTTCGGCCAGATGAAGGCGGTCGGTGTCGCGCAATAGATGCGCCGCGATCAGCGGAGAGCCGGGATAGGCGTGTGAACCGTGCTCGGCTCTGGTGCGCTCCAGCGTGCGGGCATAGGGATGGTCCGATCCGAACCAGTCGCGCGCCAGCATGATACCCGCCGCCGCCTCGCCGGTTTTTAACGCCTCGTCACGGCCCAAGTCATACAGGGCGCGTCCGGCGTGGGTCTCGATATAGCTAAGCGGTTTTTCCTTGCGGGTCAGATAGTCGAGCGTCCACGCCAGCAGGCTGTGCTTGTGCACGTCGGCCATGTTTCCGGCGTGGTAAATATGCTGGTAGCTCAGCACCGGTTCGGCGTCCGGCAGCCGATGCTGTGGTCCGGTATCCTCATACCAGCCGCGACACGTCTTTTGCGGCGCGCACGAAATCGCGGAACAACGGATGCGGCTGGAACGGCTTGGATTTCAGTTCGGGATGAAACTGGACACCGATGAACCACGGATGGTCCGACCATTCCACGATCTCCGGCAGCTTGCCGTCCGGCGACATCCCCGAAAAGCACAAGCCTGCTTCTTCGAGTTTGTCCCGATAGGCGAGATCGACCTCGTAGCGGTGGCGGTGACGCTCGTCTATCGCGGTCGCGCCATAGATTTCCGCCACCCGCGATCCTTCGCGGAGCGTGGCGTCATATGCGCCCAATCGCATTGTGCCGCCCTTGTCGTCACCCACCTTGCGCTCGACCTTGTGATTGCCTTGAATCCATTCCTTGAGGTGATACACCACCGGCTCGAACCGCTTTTTCCCGGCCTCATGGTCGAATTCCTCAGACCCTGCAGTGCTGAACCCGGCCACATTGCGCGCCGCCTCGATCACCGCCATCTGCATGCCCAGGCAAATCCCCAGATAGGGCACCTTGTGCTCGCGCGCATATTGCGCGGCCTTTATCTTGCCTTCGGTCCCGCGTTCGCCAAAACCGCCGGGCACGAGAATGGCGTGAAACCCTTCGAGGTGCTGCGCGACCTCTTCGGAAGTGTCGAAGACTTCGGCATCCACCCAATCGATCCGCACCTTGACCCGGTTGGCCATACCGCCATGGGTGAGTGCCTCTGCAATGGATTTATACGCATCCTCAAGCTGCGTGTACTTGCCCACGATCGCCACCCGCACTTCGCCTTCGGGGTTGTGGATGCGGTCATAAACGTCGTGCCAGACCGACAGGTCGGGGCGCGGGGCGGGCGAGATATTGAAGGCGTCCAGAACCGCCTGGTCAAGGCCCTGCGCGTGATAGGCAAGCGGCGCCTCGTAGATTGACTTTAGGTCATAGGCCGCGACGACTGATTCCTTGCGGACGTTACAGAACAACGCGATTTTCTCGCGCTCCTTCTCCGGTATCGGATGCTCTGAGCGGCAGACAAGAATATCGGGGGCGATGCCGATGCTCTGCAACTCCTTGACGGAGTGTTGGGTCGGCTTGGTTTTCAACTCGCCGGACGCGGCAAGGTAGGGCAGCAGCGTCAGATGCATGAAAATGCATTGGCCGCGTGGTTTGTCGTGGGAAAACTGGCGGATCGCCTCGAAGAACGGCAGCCCTTCGATATCGCCGACCGTGCCGCCGATCTCGCACAGCATGAAATCGACCTCGTCTTCGCCGATGTGCAGAAAATCCTTGATCTCGTTTGTGACATGCGGAACCACTTGGATCGTCTTGCCAAGGTAGTCGCCGCGCCGCTCTTTTTCGAGGACGGTGGAATAGATGCGGCCCGACGAGACAGAGTCGGTCATGCGGGCAGGGACGCCGGTGAACCGCTCATAATGCCCCAGATCAAGATCGGTTTCCGCACCGTCGTCGGTGACGAAGACCTCACCGTGCTCGAACGGGCTCATCGTGCCGGGATCGACGTTAAGATAGGGGTCGAGCTTGCGCAAACGTACGCTGAAACCGCGGGCCTGCAAGAGCGCACCCAACGCCGCCGACGCAAGACCCTTGCCGAGCGAGGAGACCACACCGCCGGTGATGAAAATATAGCGTGCCATAGTGTATTCTCCCGTGCGCGGCTGCGCCTGCTCAAGTATTTCGGGCCTGTTTAAGACAGCCCTGAGCGGTGTGAAAAGCACACCATCACGGGACTTAATCATAACAGGATTCGGTCGCCCGGGGCAAGGCACCCGCGCAACATGCTGTTGCGTTCAGGCAGTGTGCCTCAACCTGTTGATATAGGCGGTTTAGTCGACAGTCGGGACCAGCGGTGCATTGTCGCCCTGTGCCGGTGGCAGCAGATTGTCCGCATCGGGCAGGGCCGGTGCGTCGTTCTGGTTCAGAGCCGGCGGCGTTGCAGACAAACGGTCCAGTACCGAGGTGCCTGCGGATTTTTGTGCCGATACGATGGTCAAGGTGATCGAGGTGACGACGAAAGCCGCGCCGAGAACCCATGTGACCTTGCTCATCGCGGTTGCCGGAGGGCGACCGGAATTGGCGCCACCGCCGCCACCCATACCCAGACCGCCACCTTCGGAACGTTGCAGGAGCACCACGCCGATCAGGCCGAGCGCTAGGATGAGGTGTACGATGAGGACGACGTTTTCCATGGGGTGCGGGCTGCTCTTTTGGTGTCTGGTCAGGTTGGCTTTGGGGGTGTCTAGGCAAGTTTGACTATGGGGGCAAGGGAGGAAGCACGCGTGTGGGCGGGACTTGCCCTCTGGACACGTGAATTTTTGCGGGGCAGTCTGCCTGACATGCCCCATGACCATTCCGATCACGACCACCCCCACGCCCTTTTGCCGCCCGAACCCGCACTGCGGGTCAAGGCGCTCGAAACCCTCTTGACGCGCAAGGGGCTGGTCGATCCGGCGGCGCTGGATGCAATCATCGATACCTACGAGAACAAGATCGGTCCGCGCAACGGGGCGCATGTGGTGGCACGGGCATGGACTGACCCTGCATTTCGGGCGGCGCTGATCGCGGATGCGACACCGCTGGTCGCGGATCTGGGATACTACGGGCGGCAGGGCGAGCATCTGGTGGTAGTGGAGAATACGCCGGAGGTTCATAACATGGTCGTCTGTACGCTGTGCAGTTGCTATCCGTGGCCCCTGCTAGGTATTCCGCCGGGCTGGTACAAATCGGACGCGTACCGCGCCCGCGCAGTGCGCGCGCCGCGCGCGGTTCTGGCGGATTTCGGCGTAACACTAAACGAAGGAACGGCGGTGCGGGTCTGGGATTCGACTGCCGAAGTGCGTTATCTCGTGTTGCCGCTGCGTCCTGAGGGCACGGATGGATGGAGCGAAGAGGCACTGATGGATCTGGTCACACGTGACAGCATGATCGGCACCGGTGTGGTCACGGTGCCCGAATGAACCGCGTGCACGACATGGGCGGACGCTTTGGCGATGGGCCTGTGGACGGGCGTCCGGAACATGCCGTCTTTCATGAAGATTGGCAGGCACGTGCGCTGGCCCTGACGCTTGCGGCAGGTGCACTTGGCAAATGGAATATAGACATGTCCCGCCACGCGCGTGAATGTCTGTCTCCGAAGGATTACACGGCGTTCGGGTACTACGAGAAGTGGATCGGTGGACTTGTTGCGCTACTGGTCGAGCAGGGGGTGGTCAGCCGCGCCGAGCTTTCGGGGATCGGGCCCGCGCAGTTCAGCGAGCTGGCGACGCGAAAACTGACGGCTGACGCGGTGGGCGACATGTTGGCGCGCGGTAGCCCGGCGAACCGGCCCTGCGACAGTGCACCGCTGTTCGTCGTCGGGGAGACCGTGCGCACCCGGCAATTCGCCGAGAATACTTTTGTCTCTGGCGGTCACACGCGTCTTCCGACCTATGCCGCGGGAGCGCAAGGCAAGATCCTGCGGTATCAGGGGACGCATGTGCTGCCCGACAGCAGCGCGCACGGTCGCGGCGAGGCAGCTGAGCCTCTGTATGCGGTGGCCTTTGCGGCAAGCGCGCTTTGGCGTCATCCCGAAAACCCCGATGACGAGGTCGTTTTGGATCTTTGGCAAAGTTATCTGGTGGCGGCATGACCGACGCGCCCGAACCTGTATTCACGGAGCCATGGCACGCGCAGATCTTTGCGCTTACCGTTTACCTCAATGAGGCGGGCCATGTGACCTGGACGGACTGGGCGGCACGGTTCGGGGCAACGCTCAAGCGGCATGGCCTCGAGAGAGAGCTTGATGGGGGCGACGATTATTTCAAGGCGTGGCTAGAGGCGCTCGAGACGTTTTTGAATGAGCGTGCCATGGCCGATACGGCAGCAGTCGAAGATCTGCGCGCCGCCTGGAAGCGGGCCTATCTCACCACCGCGCACGGCGATCCCGTGACGCTGGACGACGTTGTTGAGCCCTGAGGGCTCAAGACACCCCGCCCACCGTCCCGCAGTACATCGTCAATGTCCGTTGCCCCGATAAGATACACAACACGATGCTTCAGTTGATCACCGCGCGAAGTTGGTGCAACGAAGCCGAACCGGACTTTCGTACTTGGGTCGTCGAGCCGGAGTGCGCTGAGTACAGACAGCAGCATGAATCGCCCACAGTGTACCGGAGATCATCACGTTGAGTAAGAATGATGGTCATGACGAATAGCAAACTGGCAAAATTGCTATTCGCCTGAGGTCCATGCGGGTGCGGTTCGGATGGTGTTCAAGTATCAAGGTTCCTATGAGACGCAGGCGGGCACGATCGCGGCCATTGCATCCAAGATCGGCTGGATTCCTTAAACTCTGCGCGAATGTATCGAGTAAGTCGGGAAGAACAGTGTTCTGCACGACGACGTGACCACCGAGGAACGGGACCGGACCAAGGCGCTGGAACGGGAGAACCTGAAGCTGCGCCAGACCAATGAGATCCAGCGCAAGACGTCGGCACATTCTGCACAGGTGGAACTCGACCGCCCATTGAAATGATGATTGCGTTCATTCACTGCCCAGCAGGCGATTGCGAAGCAATCTGCCGATAGGGGACATATAATCACCACCTGGCGCGCCAAGTTGACCTTTACAGAGCCTCGGCGCGTCATCAGCGGGAGAGAACTGCGTTCGGAAATCGCACGGGTCTGGGATGAGACTTATCAAGTCTACGGGTTCCGTAAGGCTTGGCATCAGATGAAACTTGAGGGCTTTGAAGTGGCGCGCTGCACGATAGAACGTCTCATAAAACAGATCGGTACCCGGGGTGCCGTGCGCGGAAAGGTGTCAAATCAGCGATCCCTGATCCGTCAGCACCCTAGCTGCATAACAAGGTGAACCGCGTGTTCCGGGCTTCTGAAACGAACCTGCTTTGGGTCAGCGACTTTATCTATGGGTCCACCTGGCCAGGCTTTGCCTATATGGCCTTCGCCATCGATATATTCGCTAATCGCGTCGTGGGATGGCGGGTCTCAACGGTCCGCCAGGACAGACCTTGTGCTCGAAGCCTTGGAGCCGGCCCTGCATGATCGACGACCAGTGCAGAAAGCCGGCTTGATCTACCATTCGGACCGCCCCTCTCATGGCTTGCCTTTGCAAAATACTGCCGCGCAGCCGGACAGGCAATATTCGCCCATTCGCTAGACAGAGCGTTTGGCCGAAATCGGCATTGAACCATCGGTCGGGAGTGTTGGGGTCTCGTATGACAATGCCTTCGCTGAAACCATTAACCGCCTCTACAAAACCGAACCGGTCTATCGGCAAGACCCTCGACGCAACGCGCAAGACTTGCAGATGGCCCCTCTCGGAAGGGTCGACTGGTTCAACAATCGCCGCGTGCTCGGATTCATTGGAAATACCCCAACAGCCGAGGCAGAAGAGAACTTCCATGTACGGCGCGACCTGCTCGGTATGATCGCGTGAAATGGCTTGATAGGTCTCCGATAAACCCGGCGAGTTTCAATAGCCTTCGCTGGGTGGCCGCAATCACCGCAGGGGAAAGCGTCAGACCTGCAGACTAATGAACCAGACAGCATGTTTCCGACGGAGATTTTCACACTTTGTGAGTGCGGCTTCAAGACTTGCTCAGCTGAGAAGTCCGGTTTCGAGCCGGCCTGTTCTTACACCGAGGAGACAGACCACAACGAGGAGCCGATTCAGCGACGAACAGTTTATTAGGGTTTTGAGAAAGCCCCTCGGCCGGGACTGGTGCGAGAAGTACGGCGTCCGCGAATGCGACATTCTACACATGCCGGTTGAAGCAAGGCAGCATTGAAGTTTCGGACGTCAGGAAGCTGCAGGCGATTGCGGCTGAAAACGCGAGATGCCTGCTGAACGGATGATAGTTGTCGTGACGCGCGAGAAGATGCGGGGGGAAACGCTTGAGGTCCGGTTCACGTAGAAGCACGGTGACCTGAGCCAGAAATGCGAAGCAATATGATCAGAAGAGAGACTGAGCATCAGCGGGAATTGATCCGCGCGGTTAACCTCCATGTCCAAGCCTTCACCAGATACTGATTTGGGGAATAGAAAGGCGCAGGCAAGGGCGCTGTCACGATCAGAGAACCGATGATTACGCCGCAGGGACCAAACCAGCTGCGGTCAATCTATCTTATGCATAACAACCGCGCCTATCGGTGCCGTTTCTGTATATTGAATATGATCGATGGCTTCAGCCGTGAATATCTGGAAGCTGTGGTCGATACATTACCCGCTACCGGCGCCGTTGGTCATAGCCTCTCTACCAGTATCATGGGGTGGTCGCGGAATTTCAGACCGGTTGTTTAAGTGGATCGCATGATGAAACGGGCTATCCGCCAAGAAGAAACGAAAGAACCACTTGTCTCGCCGCCCGCCAGTCGACACGGCGCATCGATGACAGTAGGTGTTCAAGGCCAAGGTTGCACCTGAGGCTAACCATTATAAGTTAGCGCTAGCGGAGTTGGAAACGTGCGAAGGGCCGGCGCCGCAACATGTGAATGGCGCTGAAGGCAGAGTCTATATTCAAGTATCTGCCAACGCGCTGCGGGCGTGTTTCGGCCGACGTCCCGCATCGGTTGCTGGTAGCGCGTTTCAACAGACGGCAAACCGAGATCACAGGTCAAGCAGGCGTTAGTAGTATGCATTGTAGCGGCTGTCGCGCCGAGGCCTGTACGATCAGCTGACTAACGAGAGCAAAGAGAATCCGCGCTCCATGGAGATTATCGACAGACAGTTTTTCGCCTTCTGCGATTAGCGCTATTTATCGGGAACCAAACCGTCGGCAGAAAACATCCTCTGCATAAGACTTCCTCATATCTGTTACGCAACGCGGTGCTTTACCGCCCCCCCCCTCGCGAATACGCTTCGCATACCCCTGTCGGTCGAAGGATCAGGGCGATCCGATGAGAACCTGATGCTCCTCGCGACGCCGGAAACCGGTTAACTCTGGCACTACGTCGTTGTAGCCTTGTTAGCTTGACGTTAGTGGAACTTGTTTATCTGCTAAAAGGTGACCAAGGCCTGAACGGGGCCGAGCTATATTGGCGACCGCGCATGGGGGCAGGTAAGGACCCACCAATTTGGATGTTTGCAAATTGCCATCCGGGTACAGTTCGTCGTCTTCAAACCGGCCTTCAGGTGCTGTGATACCGCCGAGAATTCCGTATCGAACTGCGCCGGAATTTACGGTTAAGTTGTCTGAATTATTTGCCTGCATCTCAGTTTGCGGTTTCCCCAGCGCCCGCGCCCCGCTATACCGGCGCGGGTTTGTCATAGAGGCGCGGCCCTGCGCCGTTCGGAGAAGGAATATCATGGCCAATGTCGTTGTCGTAGGCGCCCAATGGGGCGACGAAGGAAAAGGCAAGATCGTCGACTGGCTGTCCGAGCGTGCCGACGTGATCGCGCGGTTTCAGGGCGGTCATAACGCGGGCCATACGTTAGTCATTGACGGTGAGGTGTTCAAGTTAAGCCTGCTTCCATCAGGCATCGTGCGCGGCGGGAAATTGTCTGTGATCGGTAACGGTGTGGTGCTGGACCCCTGGCATCTGGAGAAAGAGATTTCCGGGCTGCGCGACCAAGGGGTGACCATCACGCCGGAAACGCTGATGATTGCGGAGAATACGCCGCTGATCCTACCGATTCACGGTGAATTGGACCGCGCCCGCGAAGAGCAGACGACCGTAGCGAAGATCGGGACGACGGGGCGGGGCATCGGGCCTGCCTATGAAGACAAGGTCGGACGTAGGTCCGTGCGCGTGGCGGACCTTGCGGACGACGCGACACTGGAATTGCGGGTCGATCGCGCGCTTGTGCACCATGACGCGCTACGCCGCGGTCTTGGGCTCGCGCCTGTGGACCGCGACAAATTGCTGGCGGATCTGCGTGCAATTGCGCCCGTTGTGTTGGAGTATGCCGCACCCGTTTGGAAAATCCTCAACGAGAAGCGCCGTGCGGGCAAGCGCATCCTCTTTGAAGGCGCACAAGGTGCGCTGCTGGATATCGATTTCGGCACCTATCCCTTCGTCACTTCCTCGAACGTCATTGCCGGGCAGGCCGCCACCGGAACGGGCATCGGTCCGGGATCGATCGATTTCGTGCTCGGCATCGTCAAAGCCTATACAACCCGCGTCGGCGAAGGACCATTTCCGGCAGAGTTGCACGACGCCGACGGGCAGCGGCTGGGCGAGCGGGGCCACGAATTCGGCACCGTCACCGGGCGCAAGCGCCGCTGTGGCTGGTTCGACGCGGTCCTGGTTCGTCAGACCTGTGCGACATCCGGTGTGAACGGCATTTCGCTCACCAAACTGGACGTGCTCGACGGGTTCGACACACTGAAAATTTGCGTCGCCTACGAGTTGGATGGCGAGCGGCTCGACTATCTGCCGACCGCCGCCGACCAGCAGGCGCGGTGCACCCCTGTCTACGAAGAAATGCCGGGATGGTCAGGGTCGACCGAAGGCGCGCGGTCATGGGCGGATCTGCCGGCGGAGGCGATCAAATACGTGCGTCGCGTCGAGGAGTTGATCGACTGCCCTGTCGCCCTGTTGTCGACCTCGCCGGAGCGAGAGGACACGATCCTTGTGACCGACCCTTTCGCGGACTGAGTATCGCAATTGACATCGCGCCAGTTGGGGCCACATCGAAATTGACGGGAAAAACGCGGAAGGAAACACAATGGCACTGAGTTACAAGGCCCGCCGACGGGTGTCGCTGCTGGTTCTGATCGTAGGGGTCCCCTTGTATATCATAGCGGCGATTTCCGTGATCGCTTTGTTCGACCGACCGCCTTTCTGGGTCGAATTAATGATCTATCTGGCGCTGGGTGTCGCATGGGCACTGCCATTGAAGGCGATCTTCAAGGGTGTCGGACAAGCCGACCCCGAGGCGCGTGAAGAGACCAACCGCTGATTCCGGTAAAACCACTGATCAATACGCAAACGGCGGACCCCAAGGTCCGCCGTTTTTGCTGAAAGAGACTGTTTTCAGCTTGCTGCCCGGGCATCGGGTTTGAAACCGATCTGTTCGGACACTTGGAAACGCCCACCCTTGAGTTTTTCGATCTTGCCTTCCCGCAGCAGTTTGCCAAAGGACCGCAGACCGTCCTCGCGGGTGAAGTTGTCCTTTTCGACCTGACGCACCTTGTTCATCAACTGCGGACGCGAAAAGTTCTGTTGGCCTTCGACGAAAGCGATGTAGGCCGCTGCCGCTTCCAACAGGTCCGGAAGCTTGTGCGCGCCAACTTCGTCGACGAAGTCTTCGAAACCACCTTCGTCATCAACTGAATCGTGGCGGTCGGCGCCGGTGATGCTGGCAATGCGACGTGGACGCACGGGGCCTGCCGCGGCAGCGGTCTGCACATCGATGCGCTGCTCGGCAACGAGGCGCAAGGGCGCTGGCCGTTGTTCTGCGGGGCGTTCCGTGGTGCGGGCGCGCTCGGTTGTCGAGGGTCGGCGCGGTTTGACCACGTTTGCAAGATCGTCGCGATAGGCTTCATCGGCTTCTGTCTCGCTCGGTTTCCCGGCGACGGCCTCGTCCGCTTTCTTTGCGACGACAGCCGCGCGCAGATGGGTGAACGCGTCCCGGCGTGTGGCACTTTCAGGCTCTTCCATCTGCTGATCCGTTTCTGCCATCAAACGGGAAAAGTCCTCATCCGCATTTGGCGACATATCGGCGTGTACGGACTGGGAATGCCCGGCAGGCGTGGTCGAAACCCGGTCGTGCGCGGGCGGCAGTGCCGCTTCTGCGTCACGCTTCGGTGTCTCGTTCATCTCCGCTTCGAGTTCTGCCAGCTCGCGCGCCAGTTCATCTTCTTCGGCGTCGCTCAGTGAAGATCGCTCGGCAAGCGGGGCCGCGCGGTGCGACTGCTCCGCTGACTCGGCGGCATCAATCTCATCGTCGTCGTCATAGTATTCTTCAAGCTCACCGCGCTTGATTGCGGCTTCCAATGTGGCGCGTTTTACTTTCAGCACGCGGGTACGCGGCGCGGGTTTCGCCACCTCGACCGGGGGCGGGGTGGCTGCGCCTTCCGTTTCGCCGGCTGGCTGCTCGGCATAGAAAAGGTTGTCGTCATACTCTTCGCTGGCCGCGTCCGTCAGCCTATCCTGACCGGCTTGTGTATCGGCAGTTTCCTGAGGCAATTCATCCAGGTCGTCATCGGCATCTGTCAGATCATCGTCATACCCTGCGAGGCTGGCAAGGATGTTCTCATCGCTGTCCGCGTTCACCCCGTCTTCGTCGGGTTGGGCGTTGTCGGTATCTTCCACACGGCCCGCCTGGTCTTCGTCATCTTCGCTTTCCGACCTGTTTGAGGTTGGCGGTTCTGCGGCATCGTCGGCATCCAGCGCATCCTCGATATCGCGCAAGGTCGCCGAAACGACGTCGTTCTGGCGCTCTGCCAAGTCCGGCGCGTCGACCTCCACCGCATCTGCTGCACCGTCGAGATCAGGCTTGGGGCCAGCCTGTGCGGCATCCGGCGCGCCCATGTCGGGTGTGTCGGTATCGGCGTGTTGGTCTTCGACATAGTCGGGCGTATCCGCCGCGACGCTTTGCTGTGATACGACCGCGCGGATCCGCTTGAGCTTTTCGGCAATACTGTTGGAGGCCGCGCTGATTGCGCGCGCCTCTTCGGCATCCTCATCCAATTCGATGCTGCTGTCTGTCGTGCTCTCGGAGAAAAATGCTTCGACGTCCGCGTCGGGCAGCGCCGGCACGATATCGGCCGCCGCCGCGTCCGCATGTTCCGCCTCTTCGTCTGCATCTGCGCTTTGCGTCGCTTCGTGGGTATGATTTTCGTCTGAATGCAGCTCTTGCGGCGCGACAGCCTGCGCTGCACCTGCGGTATCGACGATGATGACAGGATCATCGACCGTTTCTTCGTCGATATCTTCATCGGTAGTCACGCCGGCAGGGGCGGTATCGACCGTCTCATCTCCATCAATTCTGGCTGCGTTCTCGTCGGTTTCGGTTGCCCTGTCTGCCTTGGCGGTATCTGCCGTGGCTTCTCGAATTTCCCGCGCTTCATCTGCGGTGACGGGCGTTTCGTTTCCGCCCATGTCGGCCGACGCCTCCATACTTGTTTCTTCGACATCGGCTTTCCGGCTTCGCGTGGCGACGGCAGTGCCGGCCAATTCCTGCGCCGATAAAACGATTCTTCCGTCGTCCTCGCGTGCCTCGACATGACGCGAGATTTCGCGCTGGGCGATGCGGGCGAGCATCTGTGCATCCGGCTGCGGTGGTTCCGCACCAAAATACCGATCATCCGCAGCGAGGTCCCGAAAATACTCTGCAATTGCTTTCATCGTCCCGAAAGAATCGTCGAAACCTTCAAGGGTGCACGAAAAGGTGCCATAGGAGACAGTAAGAATCTTGTTGTTATTGATCATCGGATGCTCGTCCTCTGCGTCTTTGTGACCGACTGTTTACCACGTCTGCCAAGTCCAAAGCGGCCCAAAACTGTGCAAGCCGTGGTTTCATTTTGTGGCGTTATTGTGGTTTGTTTCCAAACAGAGCAAAGAGGCGCCATGTCGAATCCCATTGTTCATAGTTCCGGTCCAGTTACGCTCGTCGGTGGGGGGCAGGCTACGTCACAAGACCTTGCGGAGGCGTTAACCATCGCGCCGCAACTGGTGGCGGTCGATGGCGGGCTGCAACTGGTGGAGGCGGCGGGCCTGCTGCCCGAAGCTGTGATCGGAGATATGGACAGCGCCCCCCCAGAAGCATTGGCCCGTATCCCGACTGAACGCCAGCACCGGGTGAGTGAACAGCAAACCATTGATTTCGACAAGGCACTTCGTCATGTGTCCGCGCCGGTGGTTTTGGGCGTGGGCTTTTGTGGCGGGCGGATAGATCACCAGCTTGCAGCTTTTCATACCCTGTTGGTGCACGCGGATCGCCCCTGTATCCTATTGGCCGACAAGGAAATTATCTTGCTGTCTCCGCCCGGGATCACTTTGGGAACATCGGCGGGTGATATTGTTTCTCTGTTTCCTCTGCAGCCTGTCAGAGGCCGCAGCCTGGGACTCGAATGGCCGATTGACGGTCTGGTGTTCGATCCGGCGTCATTCGTCGGCACATCGAATCGTGCGCTTGGCCCTGTTACCCTGTCCATGGAAACGGCGGGTATGCTTCTGATCCTGCCGCGACGGCATCTTGCGCAGGTCGCAGACGTTCTTGTATCGGGCGCGCCGCGGTGGCCGTCGGCCCGATAGAAAAGGGCGTCGGATGACCCGACGCCCCTATTTTCAGCAACACAGCCCGCTCAGAGCAAGGCGAGCAACGCCTTGGCTGCTTCTTCCGACGATCCGGGATTCTGACCGGTAACCAGCTTGCCATCCGTAAGCACGAAGGATGCCCAGTCTTCGCCCTTTTTGTAGTGACCGCCATGCTCTTTGAGCATGTCCTCGACGAGAAAAGGCACGACATCTTTCAGACCAACAGCCTCTTCTTCGGAATTCGAGAAACCGGTGACATGTCTCTTTTTCACCAGCGGTGATCCGTCAGCGGCTTTGGTGTGTTTGAAGATCGCGGGTGCATGGCAGACGGCACCGAGTGGCTTGCCGGCTTTCAGCGTTGTTTCGATTGTACGGATGCTGTCCTTGTCCTCGGCCAGATCCCACAATGGGCCATGTCCACCGGGGTAAAAGACCGCGTCAAAGCCTTCTACGGCGACCTGCGAAAGCACCTCGGTGTGTGCCAGCGCCTGCTGCGCATCCGCGTCGCCCTTGAATCTGCGCGTGGCGTCCGTCTGGGCGTCGTCGGTGTCGCTCTTGGGATCGAGGGGTGGTTTACCGCCTTTGGGGGAGGCAAGTGTAAGCTCGGCTCCGGCGTCTTTCAGAACGTAGTAGGGTGCGGCGAATTCTTCGAGCCAGAAACCGGTTTTCTCGCCGGTGTCACCAAGTTCGTCGTGTGATGTGAGAATCATCAGTATTTTCATGCGGGCGCTCCGTTTCAGTTCTGCGTTCGATTGCGTTAGCCCACAAAACCACGCGGCCTGCCGAAGGTTCCGTCTGACGGAACGTCAGCAGTTCGGGACGTTCACCGCCAGACCGCCAAGCGACGTTTCCTTGTATTTCGCGCTCATATCGGCACCGGTCTGGCGCATTGTTTCGATGCAAGCGTCCAGCGGCACTAGATGTGTGCCGTCACCACGCAGCGCGAGCGAGGCCGCCGATACGGCCTTGATCGCACCCAGACCGTTGCGTTCGATGCACGGCACCTGCACCAGCCCGCGCACCGGATCGCAGGTCATCCCTAAATGATGCTCCAATGCGATTTCGGCGGCATTCTCGACCTGTTCAGGCGTGCCACCCATTACGGCGCAAAGCCCTGCGGCAGACATCGCGGCGGCAGAGCCGACCTCGGCCTGACATCCGGCTTCGGCCCCCGAGATCGAGGCGTTGAACTTTACCAGCCCGCCGATCGCGGCGGCGGTAAGCAGGAAATCCTCGATACGGTTCTCGGAGGCACCGGGCACATGATCGAGATAATAGCGCAGGGTGGCGGGCATGACCCCCGCCGCGCCATTGGTGGGGGCGGTGACGACCTGTCCCCCGGCGGCATTTTCCTCGTTCACCGCCATTGCATAGACGCTCATCCAGTCGTTGATCGTATGCGGGGCCTGCTGGTTCAGCCCGCGCTCCGCGAGCAGTGCGTCGTGGATCTTTTTGGCCCGCCGTTGCACGTTCAGACCTCCGGGCAGGGTGCCTTCGGTTTCCAGACCACGGTTGATGCAGTCGTTCATCACCTGCCAAAGCCGTTTCGAGCCGCTGCGCAAGCTGTCTGCTCCGCCACGCGATTCCTCGTTGGCGCGTTTCATCTGCGCGATGGTCTTGCCCGACATCTGCGCCATTTCGAGCATCTCGGCGGCGGTTTTGAAGGGGAACGGCACCGGCGCGCCTTCGTCGGTGTCCTTGCCAGCGTCAAGCTCGGCCTGCGTCATCACGAAACCGCCGCCGATGGAGTAATAGACCTCGCGCAGCGTCACGTCGCCCTGCGCGTCCGTCGCCATCAGCATCATGCCGTTGGCGTGGCCGGGCAGGGCGGTGTCGTAATCAAACACAAGATCGGTTTTTGGATTGAAGCGCAGCGGTGGCAGACCGTCTGCTCGTATGAGGTGCGTTTGCGCAATATCGCGCAGCGCGGTTTCGGCGCGATCCGCATCGTAGCTTTCCGGCGTGAACCCCGCGAGACCGAGGATCGTCGCGCGGTCGGTCGCGTGGCCTACGCCGGTAAATGCGAGCGAGCCGTGCAACGACGCGCGCAGACCTGCGACATGAAAAGGAGAGGCGCGCATCCTGTCGAGAAAACGCGCAGCGGCCACCATCGGTCCCATCGTATGCGAAGAGGATGGACCGATGCCCACCTTGAACATCTCGAAGACAGACAGGAACATCAGGTGGCACTCCCTTCCGGTGGATTGGCAGGTGTCGGATTGGAAAACGGCGTCGCGCCAAGCCCCTCGGCGGCCTGAGCGGCCTTCGTGGCGGGACGTTTCTCCAGATCTTCGGTAAGGGTCGCTAGGCGGGGATATTCGCTCAGGTTGAACCAGTCAGTTTCGCCAACAGGATAAAGCGCACACCAACGCAACAGGCAGGCAATGTAGTAATCGAGCACGTCCGGCATCTGCGCGTCCGCATCGCTGTGCGCATCTTGCCGCGCGTCCAGCAGGTTAAGCGAATCGGGCAACGTCATATGAGACATGCTACGATGGGTGAGAGTGCGCCTTAGCTGCGATTGTGCCGCTGGATTATCGCCGACGTAATAGGCCGGGTAGAAAATCATGCGAAGCTGGGCGTGCAGCGTGTTCGAGGCGAAGAACAGCCATTTGAGAAACGCGCCCCGCGCAGCATCCCGGGGGGGCGGCGCCAGCGCGCCGTGCCGGTCGGCCAACCACAACAGGATCGCGGCCGTTTCCGACAAGGGGCCACCGGGGACCTCAAGCACCGGGATCAACCCCGCGCCGTTGAGCGCGCGGAAGGCCGCGGTGCGATGCTCGGCACGGCTCCGGTCGACCAGCTTCGTGCGGTAGGGCACGCCGAGTTCTTCGAGCGCGAGCCGCACGATCAGCGATGCGTTATCTGGCGCGTAATGGAGAATGTACGTCATGCCCCCGTGTCTACGCGGTCGGCCGGCGGTCCGGGTATCGAAATACGACACAACGATGCAGAAACCTGACCCTGCGGGCGCACCGCGCGACTGCCTCTGCCGCGTATCGGCGGTCTACGCACAATTGCCGCTCGCACCTGCGACGCATCTTTCCTATAAGCACCGTGTTATTACAACGGAGCTGCCCCATGTCCGGAGAACTGTCGCCCATCGACAAAGCGAAATTTGTCGCCGCTAAGCGCGCGGCGGAATTTGTGGAGGACGGCATGCGCGTCGGTCTCGGCACCGGTTCGACCGCTGCCTGGCTGGTGCGCTGCCTGGGCGAGATGGTGCGCGACGACGGCCTCAAGATCAAAGGCGTACCGACCTCATCGCGCACGGCGCAGCTTGCGCGCGAGGTCGGCATCGAGGTCATCAGCCTCGACGAGGCAAAATGGCTCGATCTTACGATTGACGGCGCCGACGAATTCGACGGCGATCTCAATCTGATCAAGGGCGGCGGCGGTGCGTTGTTGCAAGAAAAGATCGTGGCGACGGCCTCTGACCAGATGGTCGTGATCGCCGACATTGGCAAGGAAGTCGAGCATCTGGGCGCGTTCCCCCTGCCGGTCGAAGTGATCCCGTTCGGCTGGCAAACGACGCAGGCGCTGGTGGAAGAAACGCTAATCTCGATGGATGTGCTGGGCCGCTCATCGACCCTGCGGATGAACGGCGACCGGCCCTTCGTCACGGACGAGGGCAATCACATCCTCGATCTGCACCTCGGCCGCATCGGCAATCCGCGGCAGCTGGCGCTGGTACTCAACCAAATGCCCGGCGTCGTCGAGAACGGCCTGTTCATCGACATTTGCGATGCGGTCGTCATCGGTTTTGGAGACGGCAAGGTCGAAGTGCGCGACATCAACGAAGGCACCGTTGCGACCGAACGGCTCGATTTCGTCGAAAGTGATAATCTGTTTTCCGATCTGAACGACTGAGTGAAGGACCCTACATGAGCGATTCCGGATTTGACTATGATCTTTTTGTAATTGGGGGCGGTTCCGGCGGGGTGCGTGCCGCACGTGTCGCGGCCGGTGAGTACGGCGCGAAAGTGGGTCTGGCCGAAGAGGACCGCTATGGCGGTACCTGCGTCATCCGGGGGTGCGTCCCGAAAAAGCTGATGGTGTTCGCATCCGGCTACCGTGACATGTTCGAGGATGCGCGCGCCTTCGGATGGGAGGTCAACGATGGCCCGTTCGATTGGCCCGCGTTCTCGGAAAAGCTGAACGGCGAACTGGACCGGCTCGAAGGCGTCTACAAATCCATGCTCGACAAGTCCGGCGTCGACCGGTTTGACGCCCGCGCCACCCTCAAGGACGCGCATACGGTCACGCTGTCGACCGGCGAGGAAAAGACCGCCAAGCATATTCTGGTGGCAACAGGCGGGCGACCATGGCGCCCCGACATTCCGAATGCCGAAAAGGCTCTGGTATCCGACGACATTTTCAATCTGAAGAAACTGCCGAAATCCATGCTGATCATCGGCGGCGGCTACATCGCGTGCGAATTCGCCTGTATTCTGCACGGCCTCGGCGTCGACGTGTCGCTGTGGTTCCGGCGCGCGCAAATCCTGAACGGGTTCGATGACGAGGCGCGCGGTTTTGTCGCCGACGAGATGCGCGCGCGTGGCATCGACATGCACTCCGGGGCAAACCTGCTTGAGATGGAAGAACGCGATGGCGGTATATGGGTCAAGTCCTCGCATGGTCAGGAAAAGACGTTCGAGCAGGTTTTCTTTGCCACGGGGCGCACTCCGAACACCGAAAATATGGGGCTTGCGGAGATCGGCGTAGAACTGGCGCGCGGCGGCGCCGTGAAGGTCGATGACTATAGCCAGACCGCCGTGCCGTCCGTCTATGCTATCGGTGACGTCACCAACCGGGTGAACCTGACCCCTGTTGCGATCCGAGAGGGGATGGCCTTTGTCCGGACCGTGTTCGGCGGGGAGCCTACACCGGTCGATCACGCGCTTATTGCCTCTGCGGTGTTCACACAGCCTGAAATGGGATCCGTCGGCATGACCGAGGAAAACGCGATGGCGCAAGAACCTGTTGAAATCTACGCAACCTCGTTCAAGGCGATGCAAACGGCGTTTGCGGACCGCGATGACCGCGTTCTGATGAAGCTGGTGGTCTCGAAGGAAACGCGTACTGTTCTGGGTTGTCATATCGTCGCACCGCAGGCGGGCGAGATGATCCAGATGGCGGGCATCGCGATCAAGCTGGGCGCGACAAAGGAACAGTTCGATCAAACCTGCGCTGTGCATCCGACCATGGCGGAAGAGCTGGTGACCATGCGTACACCAGTGCGCACGTCTTGAATTAGGCAGCGAAGTGCACAGTTAATGACACAAGGATAAGGTGGCCCAGACCAACGGGCGCTGAAAAGGGGAATAACTTATGGCTGGAAACACAGGCGGTCCGTGGGGCGGTGGTGGAAATTCGGGCGGCGGCTCTCAGGGCGGTGGCGACAAGCAGGGGGGCAATCGCGGTGGCAACAATGGCGGTGGCAACCGGGGGGGCGGTGACAAACCGCCGATCCCGGAAATTGACGAGCTGGTAAAGCGCGGCCAGGAGCAGTTGCGTGTATTGATGGGCGGCGGTGGCCGGTCCAATGGAACCGGCGGCGGACAGGGCGGCGGCGGCGGCGGCCCGATGCTGACACGCGGCACCGTGGGCATCGCGGCAGTTGTCGCCGTTGCGGCATGGCTGTTCGCCAGCACCTACACGGTCCGGCCCGAACAGCAATCCATTGAATTGTTTCTGGGCGAATTTTCCGGCATCGGGACCGAAGGTTTGAACTTTGCGCCGTGGCCGTTTGTGACTGCCGAGGTGTTCGACGTCACGACGAACCGGACCGAAACGCTCGGCGTCAGCCGGGGCGACAACGGCAACGAAGGCCTCATGCTGACCACCGATGAAAACATCGTCGACATTGATTTTCAGGTGGTCTGGAACATCAAGGACGCGCAGGATTTCAAATTCTCGCTGCGCGACCCTGATGCGTCCGTGCGTGCCATTTCCGAATCCGCCATGCGCGAAGTGATCGCGCAGTCCGAACTGGCGCCGATCCTCAACCGGGATCGCGCGCTTGTCGAGGAAACGGTCAAGGGGCTGATCCAGACCACGCTGGACAACCGCGAGACCGGTATCAATATCCTGCGTGTCAACGTGAACAAGGTCGATCCACCAAGGGAGACCGTTACCGTGACCGATGCACAGGGCAATTCCGAAGAAGTCTCGGTTGTCGATGCCTTCCGCGATGTTCAGGCCGCCGAGCAGGAACGCGACCGGCTGGAACGTCAGGCCGATGCCTACGCCAACCAAAAGACCGCCGAGGCGCGCGGTGAAAGCGCCAAGCTGCTTGAGGCGGCCGAAGGCTACCGCGCGCGCGAAGTCAACGGTGCCATCGGTGAAGCAAGTCGTTTCGTGGCGGTCCTTGCCGAGTACAAGGCAGCGCCGGAAGTGACGCGCAAACGCCTTTACCTCGAAACGATGGAAAAAGTCTTTGGCGATGTCGATAAAATCATCCTTGAAAATCAACAAGGCGAAAGCGGCGGGCAGGGGGTCGTACCCTATCTTCCACTGAACGAGTTGCGGCGCACCGGAGGGTCGAACGAATGAACAAGGTTAGCTTTCTGATACCTATCGGCGTCATCTTGGTTGCGGCGTTCCTGTCGTCGATTTTTGTGGTCGATGAACGCGAAAAAGCGCTGGTTCTGCGGTTTGGCCAGATCAAACAGGTTCGGACGGATCCCGGAATCGGGTTCAAACTGCCCCTGATCGACGAGGTCGTTCGTTTCGAGGATCGGATCCTGTCGCTTGAAACCGAGGTGATCGAGGTGACGCCAGCCGATGACCGTCGTCTGCGTGTCGATGCGTTCGTTCTGTACCGGATCGACGACGTGGTTCAATACCGTCAGGCTGTCGGTGCCGGCGGTGAAAGCCGCGCCGCAAACGATCTTGGAGGTATCCTCGAATCCCAGATCCGCGCCGTTCTGGGCTCGCAAGGTGTGACATCGAACACGATCCTGTCGCCCGAGCGGTCGGCCCTGATGGACCAGATCCGGACACGTGCGGATCTGCGAGCAACGGCCCTGGGGCTCAAGATCGTGGATGTGCGGCTGCGCCAGACCAACCTGCCGGAGCAGAACTTCGACGCCACACTGCGCCGTATGATCGCGGAGCGGGATCGGGAGGCGACGGACGAGCGCGCCCGTGGGCGCGAGGCCGCACAGCGCGTAACGGCGCTTGCCGATCGTACCTATGAGGAAATTCTCTCCGAAGCGAACCGCGACGCCCGCATCATCGAGGGTGAGGCGGACGCCGAGCGGAACCGGATCTTTGCACAGGCCTACGAACAGGACCCCGAATTCTTCGAGTTCTACCGCTCCCTTGCGGCGTACGAAGAGTCATTGAAGGGACGGAACTCGACAATGGTGCTTTCGCCGGATTCCGAGTTCTTCGATTACCTGCGCTCGGATCAGGGCAGCCGGGCTTCCGGGGCTAACAACAACTGATCTTGAACCTGAGTGATCACAGGACAGGGGCCGCACGCAAGTGTCGGCCCCTTTTCATGTGCCTGCGCCCGGCGTCGGCGACAGCAAGGGGTTGGCATGATGCGCAGCTGGCCGTCAGCCGACCACCTTGTCGAGCGAGTCCGCAAGCTTGTCCACGATTGTATCGATCTCGGCCCCGGTCGAGGTAAAGCACGGTGCCAGCAGAACATGATCGCCCGACGTCCCGTCGGCGCAGCCCTGGGTAGGGTAGCAGATCATCCCGTCCTCCATCGCCGCCTGCTGTACCTTTCCCGCGATGTTGCGTGCAACGTCGTAGGGTGCTTTGGTGTCGCGGTTCTCGACGAATTCCGCCGTCCAGAACAGGCCACGCCCGCGGATGTCTCCGACGTGGGCATGTTGGCCCAGCCGGTCTTTTAGCCGTTCCTCCAGCTGCGCGCCACGCTTGCGCACGGCTTCCAGCAGATTGCGGTCGTCGATCTCGCGCATGACAGCCAAGGCGCCGGCAGTGGCGACCGCATGGCTCATGTAGGTGTGACCGTTCCAGAGTTTTCCCGATCCTGCCAGAATGCCATCGCAGACCTTTTGCGAGGCCATCACGGCCGCGATCGGCTGATAACCTGCGCCGAGCCCCTTGGCCATCGTGGTGATGTCGGCATGGATTCCTTCTTGTTCCAACGCGAAAAGAGTGCCGGTGCGCCCCATGCCGCACATCACTTCGTCAGCGATATAGAGCACGCCATGCCGGTCACAGATTTCACGGATCCGCTTGAAATAACCTTTCGGCGCGGGCTGTGTACCTAACGACGCGCCTACCACCGGTTCGGCAACGAACGCTGCGACGGTTTCCGGACCGAGCTTCTGTATCCGGGCCTCAAGCTGATCGGCCATGCGCAGACCGAAATCCTCGTCGCTCTCATCTTCTTGCTGCAGGCGGTAATTGTAGGTCGCATCGATGTGCTGCGTCTCGATAAGAAGGGGTGCGAAGGGCGCGCGGCGTCCTGCATGGCCGCTGACGGCCAGCGCGCCGAGGGTATTGCCATGGTACGACGGGGCGCGTGCAATGATATGGGCGCGACCCGTCTCGCCGCGCTCGACGTGATACTGGCGGGCCAGCTTCAATGCCGCCTCCATCGCCTCCGACCCGCTGCCCAGATACATGACGCGTCCCTCGCCGGTGCCGTCCGGCGCATGTGAGACCAGATAATCCGACAGCTCTTCTGCCCACGGGTTGGTAAACAGACCGGTGTGCGCGAAAGCCAGCGTGTTGACCTGATCGCAAATCGCCTTGCGCACGGCTGCGTTGTCATGACCAAGCGATGAGACCGCCGCGCCGCCGCAGGCGTCGAGATACCGCTTGCCGCTGTCGTCGATCAGATAGGCGCCTTCGCCCCCGACGATCTGCGGTTGGACGGCGGTCAGGCTTCGGCGCAGAACATGGCTCATCGGGAAACTCCTTCGGGTGGGTGCTTGCGGTTTTCTAGCACGCGAAAGCAGGCGTTGTGAAAGAAATGTCGGATGACGGGCAACGGACGCTCACGAGGATATGAAGGCTGTTGAATTGGGCCGTGCCCGACCCATCTTTGATATTGTACTGTGTGCAAGCACCATGCACTCTGCCCAATAATTTCTATGCCGATGCGGCATCTATTCCATCAGGAGACGCAACATGCAGCCCAGAGCGGTCGCCCAATCCCAAAAGAACCCATTGACCCCCGGCCTGCGCGCCGCACTCGTCGGCTTGTTGGCGCTCGCCATGGTGGCGCTGCAGGCCGTGTCGGCGCTGGCAAAACCCGAAAGCCTTGCACCGCTGGCGGAACAGATCAGCCCTTCGGTCGTCAACATCACCACATCGACGATGGTCGAAGGACGCACGGGGCCGCGTGGCATCGTGCCAGAAGGCTCGCCGTTCGAGGATTTTTTCCGCGAATTTCAGGATCGGAACCGGGGCGGAGAGGACGAGGCTCCCTCGCCGCGTCGATCTTCCGCTCTGGGATCGGGTTTTGTAATTTCCGAGGATGGTTTCGTCGTCACCAACAACCATGTCATCGCGGGCGCGGATGAGATCACCATCGAGTTCTTTTCGGGCAAGGAACTGAAGGCGACGGTGATCGGAACGGATCCCAACACCGACATCGCCCTGCTCAAGGTAGAAGCCGCTACGCCGCTTGATTTCGTGAATTTCGGTGACAGCGATGCGGCGCGCGTGGGTGATTGGGTCATTGCGATGGGCAATCCGCTGGGTCAGGGGTTCTCTGTCTCGGCAGGCATCGTGTCGGCGCGCAATCGCGCGCTCAGCGGCACCTATGACGATTACATTCAGACCGATGCGGCGATCAACCGCGGCAACTCCGGCGGCCCCTTGTTCAACATGGATGGCGATGTGATCGGTGTGAACACGGCGATCCTGTCGCCCAACGGCGGCTCCATCGGGATCGGATTTTCCATGGCCGCCAATGTGGTGACGCGTGTGGTTGACCAGCTCAAGGAGTTCGGCGAGACGCGCCGCGGCTGGCTTGGCGTCCGCATTCAGGATGTCACCCAAGACGTCGCTGATGCGATGGGGCTCGAGAATGCGTCAGGCGCGCTCATCACCGATGTGCCCGACGGGCCTGCAAAGGATGCCGGTCTTGAGACCGGGGACGTAATCTTGTCCTTCGATGGTGTCGATGTCGCGGACACCCGTGCGTTGGTACGGCAGGTGGGCAACAGTCCCGTGGGTGCAACCGTGCGGGTAACGGTCCTGCGCGAAGGAGAAAGCCAGACGATCAACGTCGTTCTGGGCCGCCGCGAGGATGCGAATGGCGAGACGCCAGAGGACGAGATCATTCCCGACACCGAAGGGGAGCCGGAAACATCCTCGCTCCTCGGCCTTACCGTTAGCCCGCTGACCGCCGAGATCCGCGAAGAACTGGGGGCAGACGCCCAGATGCAGGGCCTGGCGGTGACGCAGGTCGAAGACGGTTCGGAAGCATTCGAGAAGGGGTTGCGTGCGGGGGACATCATCACCGAAGCCGGACAGCAGGCTGTCGCGAGCATCGCCGATCTGAATGACAGGGTCGATGCCGCGAAGGAAGCGGGACGCAAATCTCTCTTGCTGTTGGTGCGGCGTGCGGGAGATCCGCGATTTGTGGCACTTACGCTAGACGACTAGTCAGACAGGTTTGTTTCCAAAAATGGGCGTCCCCTTGGGGCGCCCATTTTCACGTGTCTCTACGGCGAGCGGGGCACCGCGACCAGGCCTAGGGCGCGCGCCGTCTTGATCGACAGCACGTCGCTGCGCAATCCTCCGGCGGTTTGCACGGCAAGCACGGCTGCCCGTGTTTCCGCATCCATATTGCCGGTAACCGCCCCCTGATACAGGCCACGTGCCTGCAGCGCGCGTTGCAGCGATGAGACGAACTCGACCGTAAAATCGGGCGGGCAGGGCGTCTCGAACCAGTTGTCGGTGCGGGGTGTGACGATCTCTTGACGCTGCTCTGAGCGGTAGACTGGCAACGTCGCAACCGTCCCGTCGGTGTTCATCCTTGCCGGACTCACGAGCACCTGTTCCGTTACCGTCTCGACCACGGCGGGTGTCGGGATCTTGCCCCAACAGGTCCCGCGCGGCGCGCCGGGGGGGGCAAGGCCGTTGCCCTGTACAACACCGCCTTGCGAAACGGTCTGTCCATCAGCACAGGCTGCCAGCGCAAGCAAAGCGAGCACGCGCAACACGGGCGTGCGCAGCGGATGAAGGGGACGTGCCTGTATCATGGCCCAATGCCTCTTGGGTCTGTTATTCGCGCGCACACTAGCGCGTTTGATCACCACTGCCTAGAACCCTATGCCGCATCTGCAAAAGGGGCTGGCGCGTGGCGGAAGGCTTGCGTAGAAACGCAGCCAACCAAGTATTGAAAGGGTACCAGACATGGTAAAAATCACCTATGTTGAGCATAGCGGCACCGAGCATGTCGTCGACGTCGCGACCGGTCTGACGGTCATGGAAGGCGCACGCGACAATAACATTCCCGGCATCGAGGCCGATTGCGGCGGCGCGTGTGCCTGCTCCACCTGCCATGTCTACGTGGACGCGGCATGGATCGACAAGCTGCCGGCGAAAGATGATATGGAAGAAGATATGCTCGATTTCGCCTACGAGCCTGACCCCGAGAAGTCGCGCCTGACCTGCCAGATCAAGGTCACCGATGCGCTGGACGGTCTGCGGGTCCAGATGCCGGAAAAACAGATCTGATGTGCTACGGGGCGCGGCGTCTGTCGAAGTCCCCGTTGCAGGCGCGCGCCCGCCGCGCGCTGCGGCCCGTGTGCGTGGTTCTGGCCGGGTGCGCGCCCTTTGCTGCCGCCGCGCAGAACGCGCAAGAACCTGCGCTTGTTTCGGCGGCCTATGCCGAACCGACGGAGCGGTATCCCCACGGTATTCTGGGAGACGCCATCTCGTACGGCGCTCTCGTTCTACAGTTAGAAGACACTGCTGCCCCCATCGTTTTGCGGTTGCCGCGCGAGCGGGTGTTTGAAGATACCGCGCCGCGTCTGGTGGACATCGATGGCAACGGACGCCGCGAAGTTGTCGTGGTCGAAAGCCACCAGACGCAGGGTGCGCGCCTTGCGATTTACGACGCTGGCGGACTTGTCGGGGCGACGCCGTATATCGGGCAGCGCTTTCGTTGGCTGGCACCTGTCGCAATTGCTGATCTGGACGGGGATGGCCTGACCGAGCTGGCCTATGTCGACCGGCCTCATCTGGCAAAGATACTGCGGGTCTGGCGGTTTTCGAACGGACAGCTCTACGAGATTGCCCAGCTTCCGGGCGTGACGAACCATCGGATCGGAGAGACGGACATCGGTGGTGGCCTGCGTGACTGCGGAGCCGGGCCGGAGATGATCGTCGCCAGCGCCGATTGGCGGCGCGTGATGGGCGTGCGGTTTGAAGGATCGGCGCTTGCGATGAGCGATATCGGTCCATACCGGGACCGAAGCAGTTTTGCGCACGCGCTGGGCTGCCGCAGATAACCTGATCGATGTGGCCAGCCTGTTCGCCGGTGCCATTCGGTCGGGCCCTTGCAGCACCCAGCAGACAATCGCCGGCGCGCCGCGGCCTATTAATCCAGCGCCCGCCAGCCGATGTCACGGCGGCAGAAGCCCTCGGGCCAATCCACCTGGTCCACCATCGCATAGGCGCGCTGCTGCGCCTCCGCCAGCGTCTTGCCGCGGGCGGTCACGTTCAGCACACGCCCGCCGGCGGCGACGGTCGCGCCGTCCCGGGCGGCCGTGCCTGCGTGGAACACCATGTTGCTGCTGTCTTCGGGCAGCGTGTCCAAGCCCCGGATGACACTACCCTTTTTGTAGGCACCGGGATACCCCGCAGCGGCCAGCACGACCGTCAACGCATGGTCGTTCGCCCAGTTGACGCGCATGGTATCGAGCCGTCTTTCGGCGGCGGCGTGCATCAGGTCGAAGGCTTGGGCACCGAGCCGCATCATCAGCACCTGGCATTCGGGATCGCCGAAACGCACGTTGTATTCGACAAGCCGCGGCGCGCCGTTCTCGATCATCAGACCGGCATAAAGCACGCCCTGATAAGGCATCCCGCGCCGTGCCATTTCGGCCATCGTGGGGCGGATGATCTCGTTCAGTGCGCGCTCGGCGATGGCATCGGTGAGCACTGGGGCGGGGGAATAGGCCCCCATGCCGCCCGTATTCGGGCCGGTATCGCCTTCGCCCACACGCTTGTGATCCTGCGCTGTGCCGATGGGCAACACGTCTTTCCCGTCACACAGCACGAAAAACGACGCTTCCTCGCCGCGCATGAATTCCTCGATCACTACCTCGGCTCCCGCCGCTCCGAAGCTGCCGCCGAACATATCGTCAAGTGCTTCATCGGCCTGCGCCACCGTTTCGGCGATGATCACGCCCTTGCCTGCCGCCAGCCCGTCTGCCTTGACCACGATGGGTGTGCCTTGCGCGCGCACATAGTCTTTCGCGGCCTGCTTGTCGGTGAAGTGGCCGTAGCGGGCGGTGGGCGCACCACAAGCGTCGCAGATCTCCTTGGTAAAGGCCTTCGACGCTTCGAGAGCCGCCGCCGCCTGCGAGGGGCCGAACACCAGCAGCCCTGCGTCCCGCAATCGGTCCGCGACACCGTTGGCCAATGGCGCCTCGGGTCCGACGATCACGAACTCTATGCTGTTGTCCTCGGCGAATTGCACGACCGCGCCGCCGTCGTTGATATCGACATCCGCGCAGTCGGCGATCTGGGCGATGCCTGCATTGCCGGGCGCCACGATCAACTTGTCGCATTTGGGGTTCTGCATGACGGCCCACGCAAGGCTGTGTTCGCGCCCGCCGCTGCCCAAAATCAGGATATTCATGCCGCGCACTCCCTTGGCTTGAGGTTCCGGGCGTTCTATTCTCCCGCTGGAAAGATCACAAGGACGCAGACCGATGGATATGTTCGAAGACGGTGCCGACGCGGGGCCGGATGGCGACAACAGCCCCGAATTTACCGTCGGCGAATTGTCGAACGCGATCAAGCGGGTAATCGAGGGGGAATTCGGACACGTCCGTTTGCGCGCCGAAGTGGGTCGGGTAAGCCTGCCGCGTTCGGGCCATGTGTATCTAGACCTCAAGGACGACAAAGCGGTGATGGCGGGGATCATCTGGAAAGGGGTCGCGGCGCGACTAGATACGATGCCCGAAGAGGGGATGGAGGTGATCGTGACGGGGCGTGTCACCACGTTTCCGGGCCAGTCGAAGTACCAGATCATCATCGAAGACATTAAACCGGCGGGCATGGGCGCGCTCATGGCGCTCCTGGAAAAGCGCAAGACGGCGCTTGCGGCCGAAGGGTTGTTCGCGCCTGAGCGCAAGCAGGTACTGCCCTATCTGCCCGACATCATCGGCGTCGTCACCTCGCCCTCGGGGGCGGTGATCCGCGATATCCTGCATCGGTTGCGCGACCGGTTTCCGCGCAAGGTACTGATCTGGCCCGTTGCCGTGCAGGGCGCGAAATGCGCACCCGAAGTGGCGCGCGCAATCGACGGGTTCAACGCGATGACACCGGGCGGCGCGCTGCCGCGTCCCGATCTGATCATCGTGGCGCGCGGTGGCGGATCCGTCGAGGATCTGTGGGGCTTTAACGAAGAAGTCGTCTTGCGTGCGGCGGCGGCATCGCAGATCCCGCTGATCTCCGCCGTGGGGCACGAAACCGATACGACGCTGATCGATTTTGCCTCCGACAAGCGCGCACCGACACCGACGGCGGCGGCGGAACTGGCCGTACCGGTGCGCCATGAATTGATGGCCTACCTAGATCAACAACACGCGAGGATGAGCCGCGCGTTGAGCCAGGGATTGATCACGCGTGGTCAGCGCCTGCGCGATATGGCCCGCGCCTTGCCGCGCGCCGATACTTTGCTCGACAGTCCGCGCCAGCGTCTCGACCGGGCCGGCGAGCGGCTTGGTCCCGCGCTGATCGCGGGGGTGCAGCGGCGCAAGGTGCGCCTGGCCGACCGCAGCGGCGCGCTGCGTCCTGCCGGGCTGCGCGCCCGGCTGGTACAGGAGCGGCGGCGATTGGAGGATCTGTCAGGGCGGCTGGCACCGGCACTTGCGCGCGCGGTCGCGGCAAAGCGGCGCGCCGCCGAGGCACAGCGCCTGCGCCCAACGACACTGCTGCGCGAACGCGACAGGCAGGCGGAAAGGCTCGCGCGCGTCACGCGGCAGTTGTCGGCAGCGGCCGCACGTCAGACAGCGGGGTGGCGCAAGCAGATCGAGGCTGCGGAGCGCCTGCGCATCACGCTTGGCTACGAGGCCACGCTGGAGCGGGGCTTCGCGGTGGTACGCAGTGGCGGCAATGTCATTACCACGACCGCAGCGGCGCGCGCGGCAACCGACCTTGAGATCCAGTTCGCTGACGGAAGGTTCAGTGTCGGCGGCAAGGGAGCCACCCGCAAATCCGGATCCAAGTCACCCGAACAGGGATCCCTGTTCTAGAAGCCGTACATATGCAGCGAGTCGCGAAAGCCGATCACACCCCGATGCGCGGGCCCAGACACAACATTTCCTGTGTGCTCTCGTTCGCCTCATAAAGCGGGCTTATGGCGGGGTCGTTCTCGAACCGCGCGATCAATCCGCGCGGTCCGCGCTCGAAGCTCCAGCATTGCGGATCGGGACGGTCTTCGTAAGTAAAGCAGATGAGGCCCTCTGCCTCGTACCATGTGCCGTCCTTGCATTGGCCGTCGAGGAAGGACCAGCGTACCCGCCTGTCCGGCAAATAGATTTCCGCGCCGTAGGGCTCGGACCCATTCCCGTAGAAAAGCGTTTTGCCACGTGTATAGGCATCGAACTCCTCGGCGGTCATCAAACCCCCGGCAGCGGCGGGCAGGGCAATCAGCGCAAACAGGATGGCATAGAATATTCTCATTGTTTCATGATGTCAGAAAGATCCGGGGGCTGCCAGTGGACAAGCGGCGGACCGCGCAGTTTCCGATAGGCGGCACGCCCGCCCGCCGAGCGCGCAAATCGGGTCCGAGGGGTCGCTTTTCGCTTTGGGCGCCGGGCGCGCCTTTGATAGAAGGCAAAAACATTTCGAAGGGATCGGTGGTATGGCGTTGGACGGGAACAAGAAGGGCGTCTGGAAGTCCGGAAAGGGCAAGGGCCGGACCCATACAAAGGGTCGCCAGTTGCACGACGACGCCTGGTCGCAGGTGCGCAGCCTTCTGGGAGACGAACCGCGCGACCGCGATCTGTTGATCGAACATCTTCACCTCATTCAGGACGCCTACGGCCATCTGTCTGCGCCACATCTGCGCGCACTGGCCGAAGAGATGCGCATTTCCATGGCCGAGGTCTATGAGGTGGCGACATTCTATGCGCATTTCGATGTGGTCAAGGAAGGGCAGACGCCGCCCCCCGCCCTGACGATCCGGGTGTGCGAATCGCTCAGCTGCGAACTTGCGGGTGCACAGGCGCTCAAGAACGCGCTGCTGGAGGGGCTGGACCCCGCCGAGGTGCGTGTGCTGCGCGCGCCCTGCATGGGGGGATGCGACAAGGCGCCGGTAGTGGCGTTGGGACACGCCCAGATCGATTTCGCGACACCGGAGAAGGTGCAGGCAGCGGTGGCGACGCGCGACACCCACGCTCCGGTGCCGGACTACGAGACATTCGACGCCTATGTAGAGGGCGGAGGATACGCCACGCTTAGATCCCTGCGCGCAAGCGGCGACTGGGAGGCGGTCCAGGACAAGGTGCAGTCTTCGGGTCTGCGCGGCCTTGGCGGGGCGGGGTTTCCGTCGGGCAAGAAGTGGGGCTTCGTACGTGCGGCACAGGGGCCGCGGTATCTGGCCGTGAATGGCGACGAGGGCGAGCCAGGCACATTCAAAGACCGCTTTCACCTTGAGACGACGCCGCATCTGTTTCTCGAGGGGATGCTGATCGCTGCCTGGGCCGTGGAGGCCGAGCGCGTGTTCATCTATATGCGCGACGAATACCCGGCTGTTCTCGAAATCCTCGCGCGCGAGATTGCAGCACTGGAGGATACGGGACTGGTATCGCCGGGCTACATTGATCTGCGGCGGGGGGCGGGTGCATATATCTGCGGCGAGGAATCCGCGATGATCGAAAGCATCGAGGGAAAGCGTGGCATACCGCGCCATCGCCCGCCTTATGTCGCTCAGGTAGGGGTCTTTGGCCGTCCGACGCTGGTGCACAACGTCGAGACCTTGCACTGGGTGGCGCGGGTGTGCCGCGAAGGCCCCGAGATCCTGTCGTCGGTTGAAAAGAACGGACGCACAGGTTTGCGCAGCTACTCCGTGTCGGGCCGCGTTGCCGCTCCGGGCGTATATTTGCTGCCGGCGGGGTCGACCATTACCGATATTATCAAAGCTGCGGGCGGCATGGCGGAAGGCCATGTGTTCAAGGCCTACCAGCCCGGTGGCCCCTCATCGGGGCTGTTGCCCGCCTCAAGGTCTGATATCCCGCTGGATTTCGACACCCTGCAGCCGCACGACAGCTTCATCGGCTCGGCGGCCGTTGTGGTCCTGTCGGAAGGTGACAGCGCGCGCGATGCGGCGGTCAACATGTTGCGCTTTTTCGAGGACGAAAGCTGTGGTCAATGCACGCCGTGCCGGGTGGGCTGTGAAAAGGCGGTCAAGCTGATGCAGCAGGACCGCTGGGATCAGGGGCTGCTCGAAGAGCTGTCGCAGGCGATGGCCGACGCGTCGATCTGCGGTCTGGGGCAGGCGGCACCAAATCCGATCCGCCTGACGATGAAGCACTTCCCCGACGAGATCTGAGAAAGGTGCGGGCACGCGACATACGCGTCGCCCGCAGTCCCGATCAGCCGCCCGCGACAGTCAATCCCAGCACACGCCAGACCTGCATGCCCCCGCGGTAGTAGTGGATCTTGTCCGCCGGAAAGCCGGCTTCGAGCATGTTGCGGATCGCGGTCGGCGACTGGCCGCACCAGATGCCGTTGCAAAAAAGCGCCACACGCTTGGCGCCTTCGCAGTCCCATCCGTCGAAATCGGGCGCGCATCCGAGCTGTCCCAACTCATCCAGCACGAAAGTGTAGGGGATGTTGATCGCACCCGGTATCGTGCCGCCGGTGAACCAGTCGGCGGTGCGGCTGTCTACCACCACCGCATCGGGGTCCTGCAGCATTTCGATCAATTCGAGTTCGCCGATGGTCGTGACCCCTTCGGCGGGCGTCATCGGCTGGATGCAGAAATCGGGGCAGGGGCGCGAGGTACGGGCCCATTCGCCTGTGACCTCGTTCCGGGTATCCTGGATCCGGGATATCTCGACCGGGCCATTGACGGTGGGAACGGTGACGATGGGCATGTCCTTGGTGATGCCGACTTCCGTCTGGGCACTGGCCGCACCTGCGGCAAGCGTAAAGGCAAGTATCAATGCAATGTGTTTCATAGGTATCCTCTTTGTCGCGATGTCCCTCACGTCACACCGTACCGTCAGCACCCTCCCGCGTCACTTGTTTTGAACGACCAGACATTTGCAACTGCGCGCCTTGATCTGGCGGCAAAGTTTCTGCGCAGCTTGCCGGCTGTTGCGTCCGATCCGGGCAAAGAAATAGCCTTTCTTGCCCGAAACGCGGTTTTTCACATAGATAAGGTCCAGCTTTTCGCCGTTGACCAGCCCTCGACATGCGGCGGTCTGGCGGCTGATCTTGTCGCGCGCGGCCTGTTTGGAGATGCCGAAGCCCAGTTGAACACCCCAGGGTTTGACCGGCGGTGGCGGTGGTTTTACCAGCTTGATAGGGGTCAGGCGCCGGTCGCGCGCCATCTCGGAGCACGCTGCTTGAAACGGCTTGTTCTTGGACAGGCGGAAGTCATGGTCTTTCGGCGGCGCGTCCCGCCATTGCTCTGCGGCCAGCCCGGTGATGATCGGGACATAATTGACCGTTTCGGGGGCCAGCCCCTTGCCTTCCAGAAACCCTTCTGCGCGCCGCTCGCCCCCGTTGTACCCGATGGCGGCCATACCTTCGTTGCCGTAGCGGCGCACCATCTCGGCAAGGTATTGCGCGGAATGTTCCAGCGCATCGGCGGGGTTGTAGGGATCCTTGAGGCCGCGCAACCGCGCGGTCGAGGGGATGAACTGGGCGATACCGCGTGCGTTGGCGTGCGATAGAGCGTTCGGGTCAAACCGGCTTTCCTGCCAGATCAGTCGCGCGAAAAAGCCGACATTAAGGCCGTGCCGGGTCGCGAAAGTCTCGATCGCATTGCAGGTGTCGTAGACGAAATGCGCGGCACGGATGCAATGCGCGTGACCCCATTTGCCACTGCTGCACAGGCGTTCGGGTGGCTCGGCCAGCGCCGGACCTGTCCAGACAATCAAGAAAAGGACAACGCTCAGTCTCATCAGCCTTTGGTGGCCTGCGGACTGCGGGAAGTCAATATTTGGCGCATCCCTTCCAATAGCTGCCGCAAGGGGTTAGATCGGAGGCAGACAGTGATCGGAGACAGTGCCCCGTGGCGTTTTTCAAGAAACTCAAAGACCGTCTGTTCAAGTCGTCCGAGCGGATCGACGAAGGCCTCGAAGCGATCGTCAGCGAGGGCGGCGAAGAGGACCGGGCCGCCGTCGACGAGATAATGGAAGCTCCCGGCCGGGCCGCTGAGGAACTGCCGCAGGCCGCCCCGCGCGAAAGCTCCGAACCGGCGCCGGTCGACGAAGCGCCCGCACCGCCGCGTGCGGCACCTCCGCCACCGCCTGATGCTCGGCCCGAACCGGAGGCTGTTCCCAGACCTGCAGATCCCGCGCCCGAAGCGCCCCCGTCCGCGCCGTCCGAGAAAACCGAACCACTTCGCACGGTGGTTCCGCCGGTGGCGCCGATCGACGTGCCCGATGCTGTCGATGAACTTCCGAAGCGGGGTCTGCTCGGACGCATGATCGGTCGCGGGGGCGAGGCGGCTGTCGTGCGCCGGGTGCTGAACGATGCGATGCTGGAGCAGCTCGAAGAGCTGTTGATTACTGCCGATATGGGTGTGGACACCGCTCTGCGCGTGACGGCCAACATGGCCGAGGGGCGGTTGGGCCGAAAACTGTCGGTGGCCGAGATCAAGACGCTGATGGCACAGGAAATCGCGCGGATCATGGAGCCGGTCGCCAAGCCGCTGCCGCTGTATCCCAGAAAGCCACAGGTGGTTCTGGTGGTTGGCGTCAATGGATCGGGCAAGACGACGACCATTGGTAAACTGGCCAGTCAGTTCCGTGCCGCCGGCAAGAAGGTTGTGATCGCGGCTGGCGACACGTTTCGCGCTGCAGCCGTCGAGCAGCTTCAGGTCTGGGGAGAGCGCGCGGGCGTGCCGGTTCTGACGGCGGCACAGGGCAGTGATCCGGCGAGTCTTGTCTTTGATGCGATGGGCCGTGCAGAGGCGGATGGCGCCGACCTATTGCTTATCGACACCGCCGGGCGTCTGCAAAACCGTGGCGATCTGATGGAGGAACTGGCAAAAATTGTGCGTGTGATCCGCAAGAAAGACCCGGATGCGCCGCACAACACACTCTTGGTTCTGGATGCGACAACGGGTCAGAACGCGCTCAATCAGGTCAAGGTGTTCCAAGACATCTCGGATGTGTCGGGCCTTGTCATGACCAAGCTGGACGGCACCGCCAAGGGGGGCGTGTTGGTTGCGCTCGCTGACAAGTTCGGCCTGCCGATCCACGCCATCGGTGTGGGCGAGCAGATCGACGATCTGCAACCGTTCGATCCCGAAGAGTTTGCGGACGCGCTGACGGGGCGCGCATGACAGCCAGACAGCCAGCAGTCGCGTGACGGATTGGCTGATTCAGATCGAGGGGACCGAAGCCGGGCACCGGCTGGCGCTGATCCTCGCATTGTCGGCGGCGGTCTTGCACGCCGTTTTCGGCGCGCTACAGAAGGGGCGGCATGATCCCTTTCTCACGCGGGGCGCGATCGACGCATGTTACTGTTTGATGGCGGCCCCTTTCGCGTTGTTCGTGGTCCCGTGGCCGGAGCCGAAGATGTGGCCGATCTTTGCGGGGGCATGGGTCATCCACATGCTGTACAAGTTTCTTCAGGCCGCCGCCTATACCAAGGGGGCCTATACGGTCGTTTATCCGGTCGTACGCGGTACTGGCCCCTTGTTCACGGTGATCGGTGCATACCTGATCTTCGGCGAGACGTTCACCCTGACGCAATGGTTGGGGGTGGGCGTGCTGATGGCAGGGATCTTCGGGCTGGCGGTGTACAATCTGATCTTTCTCACGGCGGAGCGCGAAACCCTGAACGCCGCAATGGGGTTGGCGGTGCTGACGGGTATGTTCGTGGCGCTTTATACCACCTATGATGCCTACGGCATCCGCGCCACGCCCAATCCCTTCACCTTCCTTGCGTGGTTCTTCATGATCGACGGGGCGTTGTTCCCGTTCTTCGCGGCGCGGCGGTGGCGCGCGATGCCGACTCCGCCCGCGCTGGGACCGTTGGTGATGCGTGGCACGATCGGCGGTGTCGTCGCCTTCATGAGCTTTGGCGCGATCATGATGGCGACACGCCTTGATAAAGTGGGCGAAGCAGCGGTATTGCGAGAGACCTCGACCGTTTTTGCTGCCCTTATCGGCTGGCTAGTGCTCAAGGAAACCGTCGGCCCGAGGCGAATCGCGCTGATGACGCTCATCGCCGCGGGCGCGGTTATTGTAGAATTCGGAGGCTAAGGCGCATGGCGCAATCACGCGAAATCAATCCGATCCTGAAACAGGTGCTGGAGCTTGGACCGACATTGGCTTTCTTCGTGCTGTATCTTTGGATCAAGGACGAAAGCTTTGCCATTGGCGGCACGCAATACACCGGCTTCATCGTCGCGGCGGTGGTTTTTGTCCCGATCCTGTTGCTGGCGATGGCGATCCTCTGGGTCCTGACGGGCAAGCTGAGCCGGATGCAGGTGTTCACGGCCTTCATGGTTATTTTCTTCGGCGGTCTGACCGCATGGTTCAACGATGAGCGGTTCTTCAAGATGAAAACCTCGATCGTCTACGGCCTGTTGTCGGCGATCCTCGCGGTCGGGCTGTTCAAGGGGCGCTCATGGCTCGAATTCGTGATGAGCGACGCGATGCCCATGCGGCACGAAGGTTGGATGATCCTGACGCGGCGCCTGACGCTGGCATTTGCCGTGCTGGCGCTGGCCAATGAAATCGTCTGGCGCACGCTTTCGACCGAAACATGGGTCAAGATCGAGACCTTCGGTTTCCCACTTGCATTGATGGCGTTCTTGTTCTGGCAGTTCACCCATCTGCAACCCTATGTCATTGAAGAGAAAAGCGGCGACTGAACGCGCTGCCTACCGCTTGAAAAGGGTGTCTTGGGCATCCTTCTTGAAATCGCCGCGCTTGTCGGCATGCAGGGCGCGTCCCGCCTGAACACCGGGCCGCGCGCCCATCTGGTCGAGCCAGCGGGCAAGATGCGGTTTGTCCTCCAGCGTCTGCTGCTGGCCTTCCCACAACGATGCCCACCCCCAGATCGAGAAATCGGCGATGGACACAAAATTCCCCGCAACGAATTCATGTTGTGCCAACTGCCGGTTCAGCACACCGTAGAGACGCGCGACTTCCGCCCGGTAGCGATCCTTGGCGTAGGGCAGGTCGTTCGGCGGATCCATCGCGGGGGCATATTTCAGGAAATGATGCGCCTGACCGGCCATCGGGCCAAGGCCGCCCATCTGCCACATCAGCCATTGATCCACCGCGATCCGCTCGCGCTCGGTTTCGCCACAGAATGTCCCGGTCTTGCGGGCGAGATATTGCAGGATCGCGCCGCTCTCGAAGATCGACAGCGGCGCGCCATCCGGCCCGTCGGGATCGACAATCGCGGGCATCCTGTTATTCGGCGATATCATGAGGAATGCCGGATCGAACTGCTCCCCCGCGCCGATGTCCACCAGATGCGTCTCGTAGGGCAGTGCCATCTCCTCGAGGCAGATTGAGACTTTCCAGCCGTTCGGCGTAGGCCAGAAATACAAGTCAATCGGTTGGTTCATAGGGCGTTCCTTTGTACTCTTATCCGATGATGGCGGTTTTGCGCGCGGAGACAAGCACTACCTGCGCGCCGCCTGCTTGACGCGCGCGGGCCATTCCCCTAACCAAAGCCTGTGGCGATTTGTTACCGGATTGCGGGCCACGTTAAACATTCCGCTAAAAGGTCAGGATGAAAGCCCCCTTTCGCTTGACCGCGACAGGGGTTTTTTTGTGCCGCGCCCCGCCCGCAACGTATCGGCACGCGAAGGAATGAACCAATGAGCAATACTTGGAAACCCAGCACCAAAGCCGTCCACGCAGGGACCCGCCGCAGCCAATACGGAGAGGTGTCCGAAGCGATCTATCTCACTCAGGGCTTCGTATATGAGAGCGCGGAACACGCTGAGCAGCGGTTTGTAGCGTCAGGCGACGATGAATTCATCTATGCCCGCTACGGCAACCCCACCGTTGCGATGTTCGAGGAACGCATTGCCGCGCTCGAAGGGGCAGAAGACGCGTTTGCCACGGCTTCGGGGATGGCGGCGGTGTCGGGCGCGCTGATGTCGATGCTGAAAGCGGGCGATCACGTCGTATCGGCGCGCGCGCTGTTCGGATCGTGTCTGTACGTGCTCGAAGAGATCCTGACCCGTTACGGTGTCGAGGTGACGTTCGTCGACGGCACCGAGCTGTCACAGTGGGAGGCGGCGATCCGCGACGACACAGCGGCCGTTTTCTTCGAATCGGTCTCCAATCCGACATTGCAGGTCGTCGATATTGCCGCGGTGAGCGCGCTGGCGCATGCCAAAGGTGCGCTTGTGGTGCTTGATAACGTGTTCGCCACGCCGGTATTTTCCAAGGCAGTAGAGCAGGGTGCGGACGTGGTGATCTATTCCGCGACCAAGCATATCGACGGGCAGGGCCGTGCGCTGGGCGGGGTGATCATGGGTACGCGCGATTTTATTCGCGGCACAGTCGAGCCGTACATGAAGCACACCGGCGGGTCGATGTCGCCGTTTACGGCCTGGATCATGCTTAAGGGGTTGGAAACGATGAACCTGCGCGTGCGCGCACAGGCGGCGACGGCGCAGGCGGTGGCAGAGGCGTTGCAGCCGCACCCTGCACTGAACGCCGCAATTTATCCCGGACTGCCCGCGCATCCGCAGCATGATCTGACCATGCGGCAGATGGAAAAGGGCGGCACGGTGATTGCGCTGGATCTGGCGGGGGGCAAGGACGCCGCATTCAGGTTTCTCAATGCGGTTGAAATCGGGCTCATTTCCAACAATCTGGGGGATGCCAAGACCATTCTGACCCATCCGGCGACCACCACCCACCAACGCCTGCCGGACGCGCAGAAACAGCAGCTGGGCATCACGCCCGGTCTGGTGCGTGTGAGCATCGGTCTGGAAGACGTCGAGGATCTGATTGCGGACTTCCGCCAAGCACTTGATGCCGCAAAATAGGTGATCCGTGGCGTTACCCGCCGCGTATCGGTTATATTCATTTGGTAATCTGCGGGTGGAACCCTACATTAGGTTTGCTCGAAGAGGGGAGCTTAGACAATGAACATCGCCACACCGATCAAGCCGACACCGGACCGCACAGCCGCCGAAGCGGCACTTGAAACATTGCGGACGTGGGCCGCTACGGCGACCGAAACGGAATTGGCCACCCTTGATCCTGCAGTCGCACAACTGTTGCGCGGCGGCAAAGCCTATCCGTTATTCGACCGGGACTACCCTGCCGATTTCGCCATAGAGGCGGAGTACAAGGAAAGTCTACCGGATCTGCAGAATGGCCCGTCCAGCCTGATCAAGGGGGCGAACCAGCAGATCCAGCATGTCGGCATTTCCAATTTCCGCCTGCCGATCCGTTTCCAGACCCGCAACGGCGGGGATCTGATGCTCGAGACATCCGTTACGGGGACCGTCAGCCTTGATGCGGACAAGAAGGGCATCAACATGTCCCGCATCATGCGCAGCTTCTACAAGCACGCCGAAAGCACATTCAGCTTTGCGGTGATCGAGGCCGCGCTTGATGACTATATCAGCGATCTGGAGAGTTTCGACGCACGTATCCAGATGCGGTTTTCCTTTCCGATGAAGATTTCGAGCCTGCGCTCCGGTCTCGAAGGCTATCAGTATTATGACGTGGCGCTCGAGCTGGTAGAGCAAAACGGTGTGCGCCAGAAGATTATTCACCTCGATTACGTGTATTCCAGCACCTGCCCGTGCTCGCTTGAGTTGTCCGAACATGCGCGGGCCACACGCAACCAGCTTGCGACGCCCCATTCGCAACGCTCGGTCGCACGGATTTCAGTGTTGATGGATGATACCGCGCAATGCCTGTGGTTCGAGGACCTGATCGAGGCGTGCCGGCGCGCGGTGCCGACCGAAACTCAGGTGATGGTCAAGCGTGAGGACGAACAGGCCTTTGCCGAGCTGAACGCGGCCAATCCGATCTTCGTGGAAGACGCCGCGCGGTTGTTTTGCGAGCAGCTCCAGACAGATGCGCGCATATCCGATTTCCGTGTGATCGCAAGCCATCAGGAAAGCCTGCACAGTCATGACGCGGTGAGTGTTCTGACCGAAGGTGCGACCTTTGCGCAAGCGAGC
The DNA here is from genome assembly GCF_947497275.1 of uncultured Sulfitobacter sp. Taxonomy (GTDB): domain Bacteria; phylum Pseudomonadota; class Alphaproteobacteria; order Rhodobacterales; family Rhodobacteraceae; genus Sulfitobacter. The sequence goes on along the minus strand of NZ_CANMFS010000003.1, from coordinate 127,401 downwards.
CTCGATCCCAAGCTTTTCAACACCCTGTTCCACGTCGGCTGATCTTTCTGAACAGGTTGCGCTGCGCAGGTTTGTGCGAACGAGCTTCCGCCATGCCGAAAGGTGTGGCGGCTTTTTTGCTGCAATGTCGACGGCCCCGTGCCCTTGGGTAAATTGCGCCTACAGGGCGGCGGCTATGCGTTTTTGGTGGTACTGCTGCGGTGCAGCATCACCTATCTGGAGTGCACGGGGATAATCCCGCCAAGACAAATTCTAAGGCATATCCGATGACCTATCAGTCGACCGCAACCGAATACTTCTCAGCTCGCATGCCCGCACGTGGGCAAGTGACATCGACCACTCCTTTCCTGTCCGCACGCACATCGCTTGCACAACTGGGCCAGCTGTTGGCCCGCGCTGGCACGGCAATGATGAACGCGTCCAGCGGCGCGGCGCGCGTGGCACGCGTGCAGGCCCTGAACGCCAAGACAGATGACGAACTCAAGGCGATGGGTATCGCGCGTGCAGACATCGTGCACCACGTCTTCAGGGACTATTACTACGCCTGATGCGCGCGTTGCGCCTAACGGCGCGGACCGCACGATGGCAAACGCCCTTCGCCGCGCTCACCCTGAGCGCAGCGGGGGGCGTTTTATTTTGTCGCAAGAACCGAGCGTCCGTATACGGCATGGCGCGCCTTGACACCGCAGCGCGCCCGCGCCAACGCTGCACGGATGGATTTGCGCCCGGTTGGATATGTTATTGGCCTGTTGGTGGCCGTGCTGGGGTTGGCGATGCTGGTGCCATTGCTGGTGGATGTCGCCGAGGGCCGTGATCAATGGCCGGTATTCCTGCAAAGTGCTTTCATCACCATTCTGGGCGGAGCGGCGATTGCGCTGGCCTGCGCCAGCGGTGTGCGCGAGGGCCTGACAATTCAGCAGACCTTCTTGTTGACCACCACTGTCTGGGTGGCGCTGCCGGCGTTCGGAGCGATCCCTTTCGTACTCGGGGCGACGGACGCGCGCATCGTCGATGCCCTGTTCGAGGCGACGTCGGGGATGACCACCACGGGAGCGACCGTTTTTTCCGGGCTGGACCTATTGCCCAAGGGGCTGCTGATCTGGCGGTCCATCCTGCAATGGCTTGGCGGCATCGGCATCATTGTCGTCGCGATGGTTTTCCTGCCTGAACTGCGGGTCGGCGGGATGCAGATTTTCAAGTCCGAGTCCTTCGATACATTCGGCAAGATTCTGCCCCGCGCAGGACAGATCGCAACCCAGATCTCGGGTATTTACGTTATTTTCACGCTGGCTTGCACACTGATCTACATCTATTTCGGCATGAATCTCTTCGACGCGACCGCCCACGCGATGACGACGATTTCTACCGGGGGCTTCTCGAACTACGACGCGTCCTTCGCCACGTTTTCGGGGCCGTTGGAATATGTTGCCACCGTCTTCATGATCCTCTCCGCGCTGCCTTTCGTGCGCTACGTCCAACTGATCAACGGCAATCCCCTGGCGCTGCATCGAGACCCGCAGGTGCGGGGGTTCGTGATGACCGTGGGGGTGCTGGTGTTGGCGCTTCTGGTCCTGCTGGACGAAGACGTGCATTTCGGCGTGGAACAGGCCCTGCGCGAGGCGTTGTTCAACGTCACCTCGATCATCTCAGGGACCGGGTACGCGTCGGTCGATTATATGCAATGGGGCAGCTTTGCCGTGGCGCTGTTCTTTTTCATCGGTCTCATCGGCGGTTGCGCGGGCTCGACGGCCTGCTCGATCAAGATTTTCCGCTATCAGCTTCTTTTCGCATCGATCCGGTCGCAGCTGCGGCGCATCCGCTCGCCGCACGGGATCTTCACGCCGCGCTACGACAACCGTCCGGTGGGCGAGGAGGTGCTTGCCTCGGTGATGTCGTTCTTCATGTTTTTCGTCGTCACACTGGGCGTCGTCGCGGTTGCGCTGTCTTTCACCGGTCTTGATTTCGTCACTTCGGTATCGGGGGCCGGGGCGGCGCTGGCCAACATCGGGCCGGGGTTGGGCGATATCATCGGACCGGCGGGCAATTTCTCGACCCTGAACGATCCGGCGAAATGGATCCTGATCATCGCCATGCTGATCGGACGATTGGAGCTTATGGTCGTCTATGTCCTGTTTACCGTCAATTTCTGGAGAGCCTGATGACAGACCGCCAAACCCGCCCGCTGGGCGCGCAAATTTCGCACATGCTCAAGGCGCGGGGCGTCGATGTAATCTTCGGTATTCCCGGCGTGCATAATCAGGAGATGTACCGGGGCATTGAGGAGGCGGGGATCACCCATGTGCTGGCCCGTCACGAGCAGGGCGCCGGGTTCATGGCCGATGGCTATGCCCGTGCGAGCGGCAAGCCGGGGGTGGCCTATGTTATCACTGGACCGGGGCTGTGCAACATCATGACGCCGATGGGGCAGGCGTACAGCGACAGTGTGCCGATGCTCGTTCTGTCGAGCTGTCTCGACGAGGTTGCCGCACGGCGTGGTCAACTGCATCAGATGAAGGACCAGCGCGGCGCAGCGGAAACGGTGTGCGAATGGTCACAGGACGCAGTGTCGGCACAGGCGGCCTATGCCCTGGTGGACCGCGCGTTCGAAGAGTTCCGGACAGCGGGTCGACAACGCCCCAAAGCCATACAGGTGCCGATCGCACAGCTTGAGGCAGCTGCAGCGCCAGCGCCAGCGCCACTGCTCCGCAGCCCGCAAGGCACCGATGAGACGCAGGCGGCCGCCCGGATCGTCGATGCGTTGAGTCGCGCCCGCAAACCGCTTTTCGTGTTCGGCGGCGGGGTGCGTGGCGCGGACAGCGTTCGAGAAGTCTTGCGGAAAACCGGTGCCGCAGCCTTTACGACCTATGCGGGCCGTGGCCTTGTCGCGCCGTCTTATCCGCTGCTGTTCGGATCCAATCTCGCGCGGCCTTCAAGTGCGGCAGAGATCGCCAAGGCGGATCTTGTCATAGCGATAGGCACCGAGCTTGCCGAGGTGGATCTGTGGCGGGATCATCTGGGGCACCGCTGTCCGATGGTGCGCGTCGACCTCGACGCAGAGGTACTCAGCGATGCGCAGAATGCCGATGTGCGGATCTTTGCGGATGCCGATACAGTCCTGTGTGCGCTTGCGAATGCGACAGGCCTGGACGCTGGAGAAAGCGACTGGAACGCCGCAGACGTCAGCGCCGCGCGCGCCCGGTGGCGCAGTGAGGTGGAAGCTGACTATCCCGGTATCCTGCCGGTCGCGGATGCGCTGCGCGACTGCCTGCCCGATGACACGATGGTTTATTCCGACATGACCCAGTTTGCGTATGCCGCCAAGGAAGTATGGGATATGGACCGCCCCGGTCACTGGCACCATCCTTACGGCTTTGGCACACTGGGCTATGCGCTGCCAGCCGCTATCGGCGGTGCCGTTGCGCGGGCGGGAAAGCCTACGCTGGCGATCATCGGTGATTACGGGTTCCACTACACTATGGCGGAGCTTGGTGTTGCTGTGGAACTTGGTCTGCCGCTGCCCATCATCTTGTGGGACAACGGCAAGCTGGGGGCGATCGAGGCGAGCATGGTGGGCGCGCAAATTGCGCCCAACGCCGTGATCGCGCGCAATCCCGATTTCGAGAAGTTGGCTGAGGCGTTCGGCGCGGCCTCTGTCGCGCCGCGCACGCTGGTACACATGCAAGACGCCGTGCGTGCGGCGTTTGAAGCCGATGGCCCGACGTTGATTTACCTGACGCCAGAACTGACCGGCTGAGCCCTGCGCGGGCCGGTGGGTTACCGCGCAGGCTGAATTATTCCCAGCAGCTGACCAGAACGGTCATTCCGGTGGCGCGCTGCGAAATCTGGAATGGGGTCAGCGCGTCGGACGGGGCCGAGCCTGCCGGGAGCCTGACGCCAGCCGCTGTGGTTACGTCCCGTACGGTCTGCGCATCCAGCGCAAAGCTGACGTCTTGCGGCAGTTGCGGCACGCCTTGGGGTTGCGGGGCGAGCATGCCGATCACGGTTCCGTCTTCGGCAAGCACCGGACCGCCCGCATCCTCGGCACGGCTGCGCAGCGCGAGCCGTTCCAACATCTCCTCACCCTCAAGGCCCTTGACGTCCTCTATGGTTCCGAACGTCATCGACGGTGCGCTGAGCGCGCCGCCGAAGGAGTACCCGGCAAGGGCAACCTCGCTTTGCAGACGCGGCGGTTGCGCGGCGAAGGAGGCGACCGCCAGCGGCGCGAGCGCCACATCCGGTTGTAGCAACGCGACGCCGCGGGCCCGGTCATCGGCCACGATCCGCGCATCCGTATCGCCGTCCAGCGTAATCCGCCCGCATCCCTGCACCACCTCCGAAGTGGTCACGACATCGCCATTGCCAGTCACGAAGAACCCCGACCGGGTGAGTTTGGGCGTACGCACCTGCAAACCCGCGACCAGATCAATCGCCTGTTCCGGCGAAGCGCCCGCCGAGGCGCTCAGGACACCGGGCAGGGCGGTAAAGCTATCGCGCATTTCGGTCAGGACACGGCGGCGGCGCTCTTCGTCGTTCGCAGGCCAGATCAGCGTGAAACCCTTGATCTGCCCGTCTCGCAGGCTGGCTTCGGTGTAGCTGACGGTACGGGCGTTTTCGCCGACCAATGTGAAACTGGAGTTGTTGCGTTCCCGCGGGCCGTTCAGCGGCACGATTTCCAGAGTTTGCAGAATCTCGTAGAGACCGAACAGTGTGTTCTGGTCGCCCGGTTGGCTGATCAGCAAAACCCGCGCGCCAAGGTCGCCGGTGGCGTTGTATTGCGCAAAGGGCGGCTCGTAGCGGTCGAAATCGACGATATTCATGGGGATCCGCACCGCGATACCGGCTTTGGTGTCACGCACCAAGCGCAGGCCCAGACCTTCCAGCACGGCGTTGTACTGTCGCGCGATTTGCGCGCGCTGCATCGTGGTCAGGATACCGGTCTGCTGAAACCCGTTGGACACCTGCCATTGCGCCATCGCGTTGCGGGTCCCGCGCCCGAATGCCCCGTCGATTGCAGCGTCATAGAAGCCGGCCCATTTCAGCATCACCTGCAATTGCTTGCGCTCATCGCTGGTCAGCAGGCGTTCCGAACGCTGGGCTTCCCCGGGTGTCTCGTCGGCGGGCTCCGGTTCAGGTTCGGGCTGCTGCGGGGCCGGTGTTGCATCCGACACCTGCGGCGCCGGATCTTCCTGCAGGGCGCTTTGCGGCGCGTCGATGGCACCGTTGTCGAGGATATTCGCACCAACTGGCCAGAACTGGCGGCCCAGACGCTGTGAAAGCTGAACGAAGCTGTCGCCGGGCACCAGCCCTTCGCGGCGGTACTGCCGCAGTACCAGTTCCGCATCTTCGCGCCGGTAGGGGCCAACGACGATGGCATACCATCCGCCGCCAACGGCAAATCCGTTGACGTCCTGCAGCAAGGTTGCGTAGGCCCGCGCCCGGTCCGTGGCACGCGCCAGAGATTGCTGCGCTTCGATCTGGATCCAGACGACTTCGTCCGCATCGACGGCTTGCGCGGACGCGGAACGTGGGGTGCCGAAGAGTACCGCAGCGCAAAAGAGGGAGGCCAAAATCAGTCGCAACATCGTGTCTGGAACTTTCAAAGGTAAATTTGCCGCAGATAAGCAGGATTTGCGGGGGATTCCCATAAGTGATGTGCCGGTTTCACATACAATTCATAAGCGTTGCCACCGCGCAGCGCCGCCCGCGCGCCCGCGTCGATTGACCCCCGCTGCGCCGCGCCCTAGTAAGAGCGACGAACGGCCTTGCGCCGCGTGAGACAAAGGTATCCGGTATGGCTGACACTCCCCGCTCGTTTCAGGAAATCATCCTGCGCCTGCAAAGCTATTGGGCGCGGCACGGCTGCGCGATCTTGCAGCCCTACGACATGGAAGTCGGCGCGGGCACGTTTCACCCGGCAACGACGCTGCGGTCGTTGGGGACACAGCCCTGGGCTGCCGCGTATGTACAGCCGTCGCGCCGCCCGACCGATGGCCGCTACGGCGAGAACCCGAACCGGTTGCAGCACTACTACCAGTATCAGGTGCTGATCAAACCGTCGCCGGCGAACCTGCAGGAGCTTTATCTCGGCTCGCTGGAGGCGATCGGCATCGACATGGATCTGCACGACATCCGCTTTGTCGAGGATGATTGGGAAAGCCCGACTTTGGGCGCCTGGGGTCTTGGCTGGGAAGTGTGGTGCGACGGCATGGAAGTCAGCCAGTTCACCTATTTCCAGCAGGTCGGCGGGCATGACTGTCACCCAGTGTCGGGCGAGCTGACCTACGGGCTGGAGCGGCTTGCGATGTATGTTCTGGGCGTCGATCACGTGATGGACATGCCGTTCAACGACCCCGACGCGCCGATCCCGTTAAGCTATGGCGACGTCTTCAAGCAGACCGAGGAAGAATACGCGCGTTGGAATTTCGATATCGCCAATACGGACGTTTTGCTGCGCCACTTCGAGGAAGCCGAAGCAGAGTGCAAGGCGATCATCGAGCAGGAACACCACGATCCGAAATCCGGCAAACGCATCGTCATGGCGCATCCGGCCTATGATCAGGCGATCAAGGCAAGCCATATTTTCAATCTGCTGGACGCGCGCGGCGTTATCTCGGTGACCGAAAGGCAGGCCTACATCGGACGCGTGCGGGCGCTGACCAAAATGTGCGCTGACGCTTTCGTCCAGACCCGCGCGGGCGGCTGGACCGACGATGCAGCCTGATCCCGGGCCGCACCACTCTATACTGTACTGGACCTGACGCATGAGCGGCAAAATCGTAGGAATCGTTATCTTGATCTCTTCACTGATCGCGGGGGCCACCCTGTATTACCTCCAGGTCTACGGGTTCTACAGTGAGGTATCCGCCCCGGCGGATGGCATCGTTCTGACAAGCATCGCGTCGGGCGACGCCGAAGTGATCCCGTTCGAGAACTTCCAGGCCATTGACGCCGACAGCTCGCCCATCCGGTACCGCGCGTGCTTCGACACCCCCTACAGCCTCGCATTGCTGACGGAGACGTTCGAGATGGTCGAGGGCGTGTCTCCGCGCAATGCGCCGGGTTGGTTCGGCTGTTTCGATGCCGAGGCCATTGCGGGCGAATTGAAGGCCGGAACGGCGCTGACTTTCATGGGGCAAAAGAATGTAGCCTACGGTGTCGACCGTGTGGTCGCCATTACCAGCGACGGACGTGGATACGCTTGGCACGAACTCAACGATTGCGGGGCCAAGGCTTATGACGGTACTGTCACCGGCGAGGAATGTCCGCCGGTTCCGGGCAACTGAACGGCTCTATCCGCACCGGTGATTGGAACCAATAGGGTCCTGTAGTGCTTTGTCCTAGAACAACACGGGGCAGATCGTTGGATAAATCACACGAAGGACTGAAATGGGTTATGCGCGCAGGCTACGGCGCGCGCGGCGCAATTTACATTGCAGTGGGTGCGCTTGCGTTTCTGGCTGCACTCAATTCAGGGCAGGCAGAAGGCACCAAGGACGCTTTGGTGGCGCTCAGGAAACAACCCTATGGGGTCCCGATGCTTTGGGGGATCGGTCTGGGACTGTTCTGCTACATGGTCTGGCGTGTGGTTGCGGGCATCATGGATGTCGAAGATCATGGTGACGGGGCCAAAGGAGCGTTTGCCCGGGCCGCGCAGATCACGACCGGTTTGTTGCATGGCGGTATCGCGATTTCTGTCATCGGCCTCGCTCAGGGTGGCGGCGGTGGCGGCGATTCTACTCAGGACTGGACGCAGAAGGTGATGCAGATGCCCCTGGGTCGCACGATGGTCGGCATCGGTGCTCTAATTCTGGTCGGAGCAGGCTTATACTATGCCTACAAAGGCGTCGCAGGGAAATACAAGGAGCATCTGGCGAATGCGCGGCTCGTGCGCGACTTGGAGATGGTAATCAAGGGCGGCTTGATCGTGTACGGCGCGATGCTGGTGCTGGTCGGTATTTCGATCGCGACTGCGGCATTCTTTGGCGACCCGTCACAGGCGGGCGGGCTGGGGCAGGCGCTTCAATCGCTGCGTGGAGCGGTCTTTGGCCGGATACTGCTGGGCGGTGCGGGAATAGGCTTGCTTGCCTTCGCACTCTATAACTTCGTGGAGGCCGGATACCGCGTCGTGCCGAAGATCAGCGGAGCAGGCATCAAGACCTTGGCGGATCGCGCCACCTCCTGAGGTGTTCGGGGCTGGACCCTGCGCCGCACCCCCGCTATCCAAGCGTCCAAGCCAAGGCCGCACCGTGCGGCGCAAAGAGGACGCACTGTGCCAGACCTGCTGATCGAACTTTTCTCCGAAGAAATCCCCGCTCGGATGCAAAGCCGCGCGGGGGATGACCTCAAGTCTCTTGTGACCAACGGATTGGTCGAGGCCGGTCTCACCTACGCCTCGGCCGCCGCGTTCACGACACCGCGCCGGTTGTGTCTTACGGTCGAAGGTTTGCTCGACGCTAGTCCGCGCACTGTCGAGGAACGAAAAGGGCCCAAAGCCGACGCACCGCAAAAGGCGATAGAAGGGTTTCTTAGGGGGGCAGGCGTCAGCCGTGATGCACTCGAAGAACGCGACACGCCCAAGGGCAAGATCCTTTTCGCCAAAATCACCCGCGAGGGCCGTCCGGCCGCCGACATCGTGTCTGAGGTGCTGGACGCGACGATCCGCAACTTTCCGTGGCCCAAATCGATGCGTTGGGGAAACGGCACTTTGCGCTGGGTGCGGCCGCTCCATTCTATCCTGTGCATCTTGTCGCGTGAGGATGGCGCTGAGATCGTGCCGCTTGAGCTAGACGGGATCGTCGCGGGCAACACCACGCAAGGTCACCGCTTTCTGGGGGCGGGTGCGTTCACGGTCAGTGGTTTCGACGATTACGCGGCCAAGCTCGCGCGCGCGTATGTCGTGCTTGATCCGGCGGCGCGGCGCGACACTATTTGGCACGATGCGACGAACACCGCCTTTGCCAATGGTCTGGAAGTGGTGGAAGACGCAGGCCTGTTGGCCGAGGTCGCCGGGTTGGTCGAATGGCCGGTGGTGCTGATGGGACGGATCGGTGACGATTTTCTCGATCTGCCGCCCGAAGTGCTGCAAACCTCGATGAAAGAGCATCAAAAATTCTTTTCCGTGCGGAATCCCAAGACGGGCCGCATCGAACGGTTCATCACAGTCGCCAACCGCACGACTGCCGATGACGGTGCCACGATTCTCGCAGGCAATGAGAAGGTGCTGAGCGCGCGTCTGGCGGACGCCAAGTTCTTCTGGGACAACGATCTGCGGGTGGCGAAATCCGATGCGGGCATGGCCGCGTGGGTTGAAAACCTCAGGAACGTGACCTTCCACAACAAGCTCGGCACTCAAGCCGAACTGATCGAGCGCATCGCGGTACTGGCGCGCGAAATTGCGCCGTTGGTGGGCGCGGATCCGGATGCCGCCGAAGAAGCCGCGCGCATCGCCAAGGCGGACCTGTCCTCCGAGATGGTCTATGAATTCCCCGAACTTCAGGGGTTGATGGGGCGCTACTATGCGCAGGCAGCGGGCCACAGCGAAGACGTGGCGGCTGCTGCCGAAGAGCATTACGCGCCGCTGGGTCCGTCAGACGACGTGCCGACAGCACCCGTTTCCGTCGCCGTGGCGCTGGCCGAAAAGATCGACAAGCTGACCGGATTCTGGGCGATTGAAGAGAAGCCCACGGGCAGCAAGGACCCCTTTGCGCTGCGGCGTGCGGCGTTGGGAGTTATTCGGATTTTGGTTGAGAATGACATTCGACTAGATCTATCTGAAGTTGCTTTTCAGACTTCTGCGTCAACAATAACCGAACAACTTTCGATTATTGAGCTTAATAGAGCCAAGGCGGAAATAAAATTGGCTGTCGACATGTATTCGACTGTCTCGGAAGCAGTGAAAGAATTTGTTGAAGGTGGTCGGCTTGAGAACCTATCTGAAATTTTTGAAAACGGTACTGATCCAAATGAGTTTGAGAGTTTAGAAGATTGGCTTAAAGATGCGTTGGAAAAAATCAACACGTATATAGTTAGTCGCACATACAGCTCAATTAGTCGTAAGTCCGCTGACCTCCTCACCTTCCTCCACGACCGTCTGAAAGTCTACCTGAAAGACCAAGGCATCCGCCACGACATCATCGACGCCTGCATCGCGATGGATGGCAATGATGATCTGACCCTGCTCGTCAAACGCGCCCGCGCGTTGAGTGACACGCTGAAAACCGACGATGGCGAGAATCTGTTGCAGGCGTTCAAACGCGCCAGCAACATCCTGTCGCAGGCAGAGGAGGCGGATGGCGTTGAATACTCCTACGGGGCGGACGTGAAATTTGCCGACACTGAGGAGGAGCGCGCTTTGTTTGCGGCGCTCGATACCGCCGAAGCGACGATCACCCCCGCGATGGCGCAGCAGGATTTTACCACCGCGATGTCCGCGATGGCCGAGCTGCGCGGTCCGCTCGATGCGTTCTTCGACGCGGTCCAGATCAACACGGACAACGCAACGGTGCGACGCAACCGGCTCAACCTGCTTAGCCGGATCCGGCAGCTGTGTACCGGAGTTGCGGATTTGACCCGCGTCGAAGGTTGAAGGCACGCAAGGGGTAATTTGTGCCCCTTGGCGCAGCGCAGCATTGGGCCTATGTTGCGGGGGAAGACAGAGGATGCCGCAGTGCAGAATAATCCCAACACGACACTGATCACACCGAGCGCCCCTATTGAAAACGCCACCCATGGCGGTCGCGCTAAGTGCCTGCAGCGTCTGGTCCGGATGGATCTGCCCGTGCCGCGCACTGTCGCCCTGTCGTTCTTCACTGTGCACAAGATCGCCAATGGCGAATTGCCGGACGTGGACTCCGTGGTCGATTCATTTCCGAAAGACGCATTGCTGTGCGTGCGCCCCTCAAGCCAGGATCCCGATTGGGGCGGGCCGGGGGCCGTGCTCAACATCGGGATGAACGACGCGCGGTTCAAGGCCCTGCGCGAGACGATGGGCGAGGCGGCGGCGGCATCGCTCTACACCCGTTTCGTGCAGTCCTACGCGATCAATGTTGCGCGGCTTGACCCCGACATGTTCGACGACGTGGATGGCGACGGGCGCGCGGCGCTCGACCAGACGCTGCGTGCTTACTATTCCGAAACCGAAGAGAAATTTCCACAGTCGCGCCGTACACAGCTTGCGGCGGTGCTGCGTTCGATGGCGCGGGCATGGAATGGCACATCCGCCCGTCTGCTCCGGCAGGCAAAAGGCGCGCCGGCGGATGCGGGTCTGGGTCTTGTAGTGCAACAAATGATTTTCGGCGTCGGTGCCGGCCAATGCGGATCGGGCGTCTTGCAACTGGTCAACAGCGAGACGGGCGCGCCGCAGGTCACGGGACGCTATCTGGGCCAAAGCCAGGGCCGCGATGCGGTCGAAGGCGATGCGGAGGCGCTGTACCTTACCCATGATCCGCGTGGCAAGGCGCTTGAGGATCTGCTGCCGGACGCCTTCGAGAAGTTGAAGGACTATGCAAGCCTGATGCGCAGCCGTCTGCGCGAGGAAATGCATGTCGAATTCGCCATCGACAACGGGGCTGTTCACATTCTCGACGGTGTGCGGGTGTCGCGATCGTCGCGCGCGTCGGTACGGATTGCGGTCACGCTGGCGGAAGATGGCATCATCAGCCGTGAAGAAGCCCTGATGCGGGTACAGCCTCGATTGTTGACCGAATTGCTGCACCGACAGATCGATCCGTCGGTCAAGCGGGACGTCATCGGCAAGGGCATTGCGGCAAGCCCCGGGGCCGCGACCGGACGGCTGGTGTTCGACGCGGGCGAAGCGCAGGCAAGTGCCGCGCGTGGCGAGGCCTGTATTCTGGTGCGCCGGGAGACGTCCTCGGAGGACGTGCGCGGGATGCATGCCGCACAGGCGGTTCTGACCGAACGCGGTGGCATCACCAGCCATGCCGCAGTGATCGGGCGCGGCATCGGCTTGCCCTGCGTGGTGGGCGCGTCGAATCTGGTGTTCAACCAGCGCGACCATACGATCACCGCGCGCGATGGTAGGGTCTTCGGTGCAGGCGATCTGGTAACGGTCGACGGCTCTACGGGTCAGGTGCTGGCAGGAGCTGCCGCGATGCGCGAAGCCGCGCTCGACGACTATTTCCGGCTGTTGATGGCATGGGCCGAGGACAGCGCTGATATTGGGATTAGGGCCAACGCGGATACACCGACCGATGCGCAGACCGCGCGCAATTTCGACGCGCACGGCATCGGTCTGTGCCGAACCGAGCACATGTTCTTTGATCCCGGTCGCCTGACGGTGATGCGCGAGATGATTTTCGCGGACACCTCCGAAGGACGCCGCGCAGTACTTGAACGCCTCTTGCCGATGCAGCGCGACGACTTCAAACAATTGTTTCGCATCATGCAGGGTCAGCCCGTGTGCATCCGCCTGTTCGATCCGCCACTACATGAATTTCTGCCCGTCGATACAAGCGGCCAGCGCGAGTTGGCCGAGGCATTGGGGTTGCCGCGCTCGGATGTGACGCGCCGGATCGAGGCGATGCGGGAATATAATCCGATGTTGGGTTTGCGTGGTGTACGCCTCGGGATTACCGTGCCTGAAATCTACGAAATGCAGGCGCGTGCCATTTTCGAAGCGATCGTAGAGGCGGGGCAGGACGGCGAACCGGTTGTACCCGAGATCATGATTCCGCTCGTGTCCGCCCGGCGCGAAGTCGAACTTGTGAAGAACTCCATTGATGCGGTCGCGGCGGCGGTGCGGCGTGAACGCGGCGTGAACTTCGACTACCGGCTTGGGGTGATGGTCGAAACACCGCGCGCGGCGCTGCGCGCGGGCGAAATCGCGCCCTATTGTGCGTTCCTGAGTTTCGGAACGAACGACCTGACACAGATGACCTACGGTCTGTCGCGCGATGACGCGGGCCGGTTCATGTCGGACTATGTGAAGCAGGGAGTTTTTGACGAAGATCCGTTTCACACGCTGGATCACGACGGTGTCGGAGAGCTGCTGCAACTGGGTGCGGAGCGGGGGCGCGCGGCAAAACCCGGCATCACGCTGTCGGTTTGTGGTGAACACGGAGGCAACCCCGAATCGATTGCATTTTGTCGCGCGGCAGGATTCGACTATGTTTCCTGTTCCCCGTTTCGTGTTCCGGTTGCACGTCTCGCAGCTGCGCAACTCGCCATAACAAGCAAGATGCAGTAGGTATAGGCCAGATATATTCTACATCTTGTGTTGCTCGGCGGTCTGTCGCGCATTGGATGCCGGCAAACTTGTCACAAAAGCAAATTTTAGGCTATGCGCCCCGAAGAATGAAAAACTTGGGGAAAAAGACAATGCGGTCTGGATGGAAGAAAACAATTGCTGCGGCGCTGACCGGTATCGCCCTGTGTGCGGTACCCGTGGTCAGCTATGCGAATGCGGGTGCCGAGAGTCTGGCGAAGGTTGAACAACGTGGGTTGGGCAAGGTTGGGTCCGACCGGCTGAGTATCTTGGTGGCGCCGACAGAAGCACAAACCGCCGTCCTCACAAGCGCATGGCTCGACAGCCAGCCCTCTGCCAAGGGCTCAGAGCAATTCCGTTGCCTTGCCGAAGCTTTGTACTTTGAAGCGCGCGGCGAAACCGTCAAAGGCCAGTTTGCCGTGGCCGAGGTCATCCGCAACCGGGTGCAATCCGCGCGTTTTCCCGGATCATACTGTGGCGTGATCAATCAGGGTACGGGCAAAAAATATCAGTGCCAGTTCACCTACACCTGCGACGGCAACAACGAGGTCATCGCTGAGCCTGCCGCGTACGCCCGCGTTGCGAAAGTCGCGCGCGCTGTGATCGACGGCAAGGCGCCTGAGCTTACCGATGGTGCAACATTTTACCACACGACCGCCGTGCGCCCCAGCTGGTCACGCAAGTTCGTGAACACGACGCGTATCGGCGTCCACCTGTTCTACCGCCGCAGCGTCCGTACCGCGAGCAACTGACAGCGCAAACGGGCAGTCAGGGGGCGCTCGTCGCTCTCGACGCGCGCGCTTCTTGGCTGTACATGCGGCACCATCCGTTCAACGTCCGAGAGAGTGGTTCCCATGTCGTCCGAGACGCGTCTAGCCTTTGCCCACCCCTCCGAACGCGCCGCCGCGACGGCGTCCCAATCTGCGCTCGACCGCATTTCCGTGCGCGATCACACGGTCGAGGTGGAAATTGGTGCGTTTCAGGCCGAACGCGGCGTGACCCAGCGGATCTGTTTCAACATTGTCGTGGAGGTTCAGCCGCTGAGCGGTCCGATAGACGACGATGTGGACAGGATTCTCTCCTACGACAAGGTGACGGAGGCCATTGATGCTGAATTAAGCGTCGAACGTCTGGCGCTTCTTGAAACACTGGCGGAACGGGTTGCGGAGCGGATCCTGTTCGAGCCGCAGGCGATGCGGGTTTTCGTGCGGATCGAAAAACTTGATCGGGGCCCCGGTGCGCTGGGGGTCGAGATCGTACGGGCCCGCGACGGGGCACCCCCCGCCGAGATCGCGTCCGAAGGCGCACCGCATCCGGAAATCGTCTTTCTGAGCAACCAAGCGATTGCGTCGCCTTATCTGATGGGGTGGCTGGATCAACTGCTGGGCATGGGGCGGCCGGTGATCCTGTGTGTGGGCCCCTCGGACGTGGCCGCGCCGCAGGTCGCGCACCCTATGGCGCAGCGCCGGATCGACCTGTTGGCGATCGAACAGAACGCCTGGGTACTTGCGGCCCGTGACAGTCGCTGCGTGGTCGTCGAAACACGGACCGAATTGGACTGGGCGATGAAGAACGGCCAGACGTGTGTCTGGGTGCCCTCCAAGATAGTGCTCGACAGTGTCGATACCCCCTCGGCGCAGCCGCGTGACGCAGTGGCCTTGGCGGCATGGTTCGCCGCGACATTCGATGCCGAAGAGATGTTGGTTTTCGGCGCACCGCTGCCCGCACAGGCCTCGGTGCCGTTGCGCGCGATCGCGGTGCAGAGCGAACAGATCTGAGTATGCCGCGTCAGTATTTCCGCCCCGTTGTCTCGTGCGATGTCGCGCGCCCGGTCGGTGCACATGCGGTCGCAGGGGGCCGTGGATGGTTCACGCATGTCGAGGTGATCGCGCGGGGGAAACCGCCCGGGATCATCGCCGCAAGCGAGGTACCCGAAACGGCGATTGCACCGTTGATCGCCCCAAGGCCGACAATTTTGGGAATGACCTGGGACCGCCCTGTGATCATGGGCATCGTGAATACAACTCCCGACAGTTTTTCGGATGGTGGGCTTCACGCGGCGGCAGCCGACGCGATTGCCGCAGGTCTGTCGATGGCGGATGCAGGGGCAGATGTGCTCGATATCGGGGGCGAATCAACGCGTCCGGGCGCGCGACTGGTCGATCCAGCGGAAGAAATACGCCGTGTCGTGCCGGTGATTACCGGACTACGGGCGCAGGGCTTTACCGGTGCGATTTCCATCGATACGCGCAAGAGCGACGTGGCGAGCGCGGCGTTGGATGCGGGCGCGGATCTGATCAACGATGTTTCTGGATTCACCTTCGATCCGTCTTTGGCGACAGTCGCGGCAACGGCGGGCGCACCGGTCTGTATCATGCACGGACCCGTCGACCCTTCCGTGATGCACAAGGATCCACGCTATGACGACGTGCTGCTTGACGTGTATGATTTTCTGGAGGCGCGGATTGCCGCGCTGATCAGCGCCGGTGTCCCCCGGGGTTCAATCATCGTCGACCCCGGCATCGGGTTTGCAAAGACGCAAGACCACAATCTGGCTTTGCTGGCCCGGTTGAGTCTGTTGCACGGCCTTGGCATACCCTTGCTGCTTGGGGCATCGCGCAAGCGGTTCATCGGCACCATCGGCCAGACGCCGGACGCGCGCAAGCGCGCGCCGGGATCCATTGCAGTGGCTCTGGGTGGCCTTGCGCAGAACGTCCAGATGGTCCGCGTCCACGATGTCGCCGAGACCCGTCAGGCCATCGCCCTTTGGCGTGCGATGCATGAAGACGTGCCGACCTTCAGCGACTGAAGATGCGGCGTAGGGCGTCGTACTGGGTCATTCCGACACCCAGCAGGATCAGAATCATCGCCACGATCAACGAGCGCGGCAAAGGTTCTGCGAGTATGAGCGCGCCGAGCACAACCGACCAGACCGGCACCTGATAATTCACCAGTGACATGAACACCGGACCGGCGCTGCGCACTACCAGCACCCGCAGGAAATTCGCTGCTGCCGTCGGAACGAGGCCGAGAAACACCATTACTGCAAGAATCTCCGGTGCGGGCAGGGGCGGCGGCCCTTCGATCAGCCACGCCACCGGGATCGTCAGCGCGGCACCGGTCAGCAGCAGAACTGTCGAAAGCCCGATCGGGTTTGCTGCGGGCAGACGGCGCAGGAGGATCGATCCGATGGCATAGCAGCTTGCCGCCGTGATGCAGGCCAGCCGCCCGGGCAGCTCCAGCGTGCTTCCCGTGGTCTCGAAGGCCTGGCCGCCGATCAGAACAACGACGCCGACGAACCCGGTGGCAAAGCCGACCGACTTGCGCAAGGTCATCCGCTCTCCGGGAATGGTAAAATGGGCGATCGGCAGAACGACAAGCGCCACCGAGGCCATCGACACCCCGGCGAAACCGGAACTGACGTACTGCTGACCCCAGCAAAGCAGCGAGAAAGGCACCGCCGAACTCAGCGCGCCGATGATCAGGAGCGTACCTTTTTCATTCCGCGTAGGCGGCACAGAGAACAACCGAAAGCCCGAGGCCGCCCAGACTCCGGTCATCAGAAGCGCGGCAAACCCCACGCGCGATGCCGCCAGCCAGAAGGGTGTGATTCCGGTAAGCGCGACTTCGGTCACCATGAAGGTGCCGCCCCAGGTGATGCCGAGGATGCCGACGATCAGCCAGCTTGTCGCTGTGATGTGGGGGGCGTCTGTCATGCGCTCAGATAGCCCCAAAGCCGCGCGCCCGGCAAGCCGATATGACCGATGCGGACCCCGCCACACCGTGCGCAGGAACGCGGGTCGTATTTGCCCCACGCCAACGTACTTTCACAAATAGGAGGGATTTGAACTTGACTGACCGATATGAAGACGGCCTGTCCGATTGTGGCGATGTTCATCGCCCTTGTGTTCGCTATACGGGCGGGATGAAGAAGAATGAGCGCAATACGTAAGAACAGGGTGCGCAGATTATCCATGGAATGACGGGTCTTTGAAGCCCGCACCTTTATCGGTCCGGAACAAGAAAGGCCCGGACAGGATGGCCGGGCCTTAGTCGTTTTAGTTCTTCGATTTATCGACCATCTTGCCAGCGGAGATCCATGGCATCATCTCACGCAGCTTTGCGCCAACCTGTTCGATCTGATGCTCGTCGTTCATCCGGCGGGTGCCCTTGAAGAAAGGCTGCCCCACGGCGTTTTCCTGCATGAAGTCACGCACGAACTTGCCGCGCTGGATGTCATCGAGAACCGCCTTCATCCGTGCTTTCGTCTCATCATAGGGCAGGATCCGTGGACCGGAGACATACTCGCCGTATTCGGCCGTGTTGGAGATCGAGTAATTCATGTTGGCAATGCCGCCTTCATAGATCAGATCCACGATCAGCTTCACCTCGTGCAGACACTCGAAATAGGCCATTTCAGGGGCATAGCCTGCTTCGACCAGTGTCTCGAAGCCCATGCGGATCAGTTCCACCAGACCGCCGCACAGGACCGCCTGTTCGCCGAACAGATCGGTTTCACACTCTTCGCGGAAGTTCGTCTCGATAATGCCGGAGCGGCCACCGCCGATGGCGGAGCAATAGGACAGGCCGATTTCCAAGGCCTTGCCCGATGCATCGCGGTCGACAGCCACGAGGCACGGCACGCCTCCGCCCTTGGTGTATTCGCCGCGCACGGTGTGGCCTGGGCCCTTGGGCGCCATCATGATGACGTCGATGCCGTCTTTTGGCTCGATCAGGCCGAAGTGGACATTCAGGCCATGGGCAAAGGCGATGGCGGCGCCTTCGCGGATATTGTCGTGGACGTATTTTTTGTATGTCTCGGCTTGAAGCTCATCGGGCATGGTGAACATGATCACGTCGGCCCACGCGGCGGCTTCGGCGATCTCCATCACTTGCAGGCCTTCGCCTTCGGCCTTCGCCTTGGACGCGGAGCCCTCGCGCAGGGCGACGACGAGGTTCTTGGCGCCGCTGTCGCGCAGGTTTAGCGCATGGGCATGACCCTGGGAGCCATAGCCTAGAATCGCCACTTTCTTGTCCTTGATGAGGTTCACGTCGCAGTCACGGTCATAATACACGCGCATGGTGGTCTGTCCTTTTCAATGTTGACTTGGCGCCACACTAGCGAAAGTCGCGCTTGAATGAAGCGCCTGCGCAGGGATATTTACAGCCAAAAGAAATAGAGTTATGCGCTAAACTATAAAAATATGGATAAATCATGCTTGATGACGCGGATCGCCGGTTGCTGCGCTACTGGCAAGCCGAGCCCAGCCTGAGCCAGGGTGAATTGGCGCAGCGGGCCGGAATCACCGTTGGGCGGGCGACGCGGCGCATTGCACGTATGCAGGAGCTGGGCATTTTGCGCGGGGTCGGCGCGGTGATCGATTGGGTGGCGTTGGGCTACGCCGTCGAAGTGTCGTTGCGGGTAACGCTGGACAAGACACAGGGCAATGCGTTTGACACATTCATGATCGAGGCGCGGAAGGTGCCCGAAGTGATCGAGGTGCAGACGTTGCTGGGTCGTGTGGATATGCGCCTGTCGATCATCGCCCGCGACATGGCGCACTATCAGGAAATTTACCGCAGCCGTATCCTGACCCTGCCGCACATTGCTGATATCGAGGCGCTGATGCAGGTGGCACGTATCAAGGATGCGCAGGGGTTACCCTTGTGATCACGCTCGACGAGATCGACCGCCAGTTGCTGCGCAGTCTGGTCCGGGATGCGGGTCAGGGTGCCGGGGCGCTCGGGCGTCAGCTGGGCCTGAGCCAACCGGCGACGTGGCGGCGGATCAGGCGGCTGGAGGATGCAGGTGTGATCAAAGGGCGCCGCTTGCGGCTCGATGCCGAGAAGCTGGGGTTCGGGGTAACGGTGTTTCTGGGGGTGAAGCTGGCCACGAAGGGCCGCGTGTCGCTGGAAGATTTCGAGCGCGCGGTAACTGCTATTCCCGAAGTACAAACTGTCGAGCATGTTCTGGGCCGCTATGACTATCGCTTGCGGGTCGTCGCGCGCGATTTGCCCGATTTCGAACGCGTGTTGCGGCGGCGGATCATGACATTGCCGGGCGCTGGAGAGGTTGAGGCCAACATTCTGCTGAGTGAAGAGCGGCTCAACGGACCGCTTTAGGCCGCTGGCCTGAGAACCTGCGCAATTCGTGACGCGACCGGGAGACTGCAGCGGTCCGCCGCGTTGACCTCGAGGCAACGGTCGCCCGAGGAACAGTTCTGTGCTGCATTGAGATCGTATCAGGATAAATGTCGGCAAATCGTCACGGTTGCCCATTCGGCCCCAGTTGGCTGGTTGACGTAACCGGGGTGTTTGTCTTTGCCAACGCGTGCCGCGCTCGTTAATCAGGGGTGGAATATCAAGCGGAGAGACAGACATGGCATTGCTGGACACGGTGGACCCGACAGGTCTCGAAGAATTTTCGGTCGTTTTCACGGATCGGTCGCTGAACTCGATGAGCCAGAGTTTTCAGAAGGTGATGCGCGATATCCACGCTATGTTGTGTGAGGTGTATCATGCAGACGCGGCGGTGATCGTGCCCGGTGGTGGGTCCTACGGGATGGAGGCAGTGGCGCGGCAGTTCGCGCGGGGCGAGGATGTGGTTGTCGTGCGGAACGGGTGGTTTTCCTACCGCTGGAGCCAGATCATCGAAACGGGAGGGCTGACCGGCAGTGCCACGGTGATCAAGGCGCGTCCGCAGGGCAACGCCACGCCCGCACCTTATGCGCCGCCGCCGATCGAGGACGTCGAAGATGCGATCCGCGCGCACAAGCCTGCCGTGGTTTTCGCGCCGCACGTTGAAACCTCCGCCGGCGTGATCCTGCCGGACACCTACATCAAGGCGATGGCGCAGGCCGCCCATGAAGCCGGGGCGCTGTTGGTGCTCGACTGCATCGCGTCGGGCTGCGCCTGGGTCAACATGCAAGCACTCGGTGTCGATGTGCTGATCTCCGCGCCGCAGAAGGGGTGGAGTGCCTCGCCGAGTGCCGGTCTGGTAATGTTGTCGGAGCGCGCCGAGGCCAGGCTTGCCGAAACACAGTCCGACAGCTTCGCACTGGACCTGGGCAAATGGCGCAGCATCATGAAGGCCTATCTCGATGGCGGCCACGCCTATCACGCGACCATGCCCACGGATGCGCTGCGTGATTTCCGCGATACCATGAACGAGACGAAAAAATACGGTTTTGACCGCCTGAAAGAAGCGCAATGGCGTCTGGGCGACGGCGTGCGCACGATGATGGCGGACAGGGGCGTCGTGTCGGTTGCCGCCGACGGTTTCGGCGCTCCGGGGGTCGTGGTGTGTTATACCGAGGATCCCGACATCAAATCGGGCAAGGCGTTTATGGAAAAGGGCATGCAGATCGCCGCCGGTGTTCCCTTGCAGGTGGGTGAGCCTGCCGGTTTTTCTACCTTCCGCCTGGGGCTTTTCGGTCTCGACAAGCTCTATGATACCGATGCGACGCTGGCGCGTTTGAAAGAGGTGGTGGATCAGGTTCTGTAGCCTGACTAAACCCAGCCGTTTTTGAAAAAGGCCCGCGCCGGTTCTGCCGCGCGGGCTTTTTGCGGTCAGCTCAGCGCGTCGAGAATGCGCGCCCACGACCGGATGCCCTTGTGAAAACTCTCCATGTCGTATTTTTCGTTGGGCGAATGGATCTGGTCGTCGTCCTTGCCAAAGCCGATCAACATAGGCGTTGTGTCAAGTATCTTAGAAAAATGCCCCGCGATCGGTATGGACCCGCCGCAGCCGATGTAGGCGGCGGGCACCTGCCATTCGTCCGTCAGCGCCTTCAACGCGGCGGCAAAGGCAGGATCATCCGTCGGCGTGACGGAGGCCCGGCTGGCCCCGTGGTCTTTCCATGCGACGCTGCAATCCTCAGGCAGCATGTCTTCGACCATCTTGCGAAAACTCTCGCGGATCGCCAGCGGATCCTGATCACCGACTAGCCGGAAAGAAATCTTGGCGCTCGCCTGTGAGGGCAGCACGGTCTTGAAGCCGTCGCCCTGATAGCCGCCCCAGATGCCGTTGACATCGCAGGTGGGACGCGACCAGATCATCTCCAGCGGGGTGCGGTCCTGCTCGCCCGCAGGATGCGACAGCCCGACCTCGCCGAGGAATGATGCGTGGTCGAAGGCCAGCCCCTGCCATTGCGCTTTCAGTTCGTCGGGTAGCTCTGGAACGCCATCGTAGAAACCGGGTACCGTAATGCGACCTGTTTCATCATGCAGCGCGGCGATAATGCGTGACAGCACGCGAATCGGATTGATGGAAATTCCGCCGAACATGCCCGAATGCAGGTCCTTGGTCGGCGCAGTGATGGTCAATTCCTCGCCCAGCAGGCCGCGCAGCATGGTCACAATGGACGGCGTGCGACTTTCGAACATGCCGGTGTCACAGATCATCGCGAAATCGGCGCGAAGCTCGTCCGCGTTTTCTTGCATGAACGGCACCAGGGAGGGTGATCCCGATTCCTCCTCACCTTCAAAAAAGAAGGTGATGCGGCAGGGCCAGTCGCCCTCGACCTCTTTCCAGGCCCGCAGCGCCTCCATAAAAGTCATCAATTGCCCCTTGTCGTCGGCGGCCCCGCGTCCTCGGATCACGGTGCCCTTTTCCGTATCCTCGACCGCCGGATCGAACGGATCGCGGTCCCACAGGTTCAACGGATCGACTGGCTGCACGTCGTAGTGACCGTAGAAAAGGACGTGCGGTTTGCCGGTTTCCGGCCCCGCGTGCCCCACGACCATCGGATGACCGGGCGTCGGGCGCTTTTGCGCGTCGACGCCGAGGCTTTGCAGATCGTTAACCAGCCAGTCGGCGGCCTCCTGACAGTCGGACTTGAACGCGGGATCGGTCGAGATCGACTTGATCCGCAGCAGATCCAAAAGCCGTTCGGTAGCGGCGGGCAGATCATCGTCGATGCGGGCGAGTACGGCGTCTAGCGACATGGGGTGGGGCTCCTGATTGCTGGATTTGGGAGAATCCTATCAGGCCCGGGCGCGGTGTCCAGTCGGGTCGGTCCCGTCCCGACGGATGCGACAATGCGCACCAGTTTCTGGGATTGAACGGCGCGGGCTAAGAAGGTATCAGTTCTAAGAAATTGAATATGAGGGCCGTCACCGTTTTTTGTCCCTCGCCAGACGGAGATGCGGATGACCTATTCAGAAAAGCTCGATCAGGCGATCGCACGGCTGCATGACGAGGGCCGTTACCGCACCTTCATCGATATCGAACGCCGCAACGGCAACTTCCCGCATGCGGTCTGGACCAAACCCGACGGCAGTGAACAGGACATCACGGTCTGGTGCGGCAATGACTATCTTGGCATGGGCCAGAACAAGGTGGTGCTGGAGGCGATGCACGAGGCAATCGACGCCACTGGTGCGGGATCGGGCGGAACGCGCAACATTTCCGGTACCACTGTCTATCACAAGCGCCTCGAGGCCGAGCTTGCCGATCTGCACGGTAAGGAAGCGGCGCTGCTGTTCACGTCCGCCTATATCGCCAATGATGCGACGCTCAGCACGCTGCCCAAGCTCTTTCCCGGTCTGATCATCTACTCAGACGCGCTCAACCACGCGTCGATGATCGAAGGGGTGCGCCGCAACGGCGGGTCAAAACGGGTATTCCGCCACAACGACGTGGCCCACCTGCGCGAACTGCTCGCTGCGGATGATCCGGATGCGCCCAAGCTGATCGCATTCGAATCGATCTATTCCATGGACGGCGATTTCGGTCCGATCGAAGCGATCTGCGATCTGGCCGATGAATTCGGTGCGCTGACCTATATCGACGAAGTGCACGCGGTCGGCATGTATGGCCCGCGCGGCGGCGGAGTGGCCGAGCGGGACCGCCTGCTGCACCGTCTCGACATCGTCAACGGCACACTGGCCAAGGCGTACGGCGTCATGGGCGGCTACATCGCCGCTTCCGCGAAAATGTGCGATGCGATCCGGTCCTATGCGCCGGGTTTCATTTTTACGACATCGCTTCCGCCAGCCGTCGCAGCCGGTGCGGCGGCATCGGTTGCGTTTCTCAAGCGCGCGCCTGAACTGCGTCAGAAGCACCAGGAGCAGGCGGCAGCCTTGAAGCTGCGACTCAAGGGTCTCGGCCTTCCGGTCATCGACTACGGCAGCCACATCGTGCCGGTGATGGTCGGCAACCCGGTGCACACCAAAGTGCTTTCCGACATGTTGCTTGAAGATCACGGCATCTATGTGCAGCCTATCAACTTCCCCACGGTACCGCGTGGAACGGAGCGGTTGCGCTTTACCCCGTCGCCCGTACATGGACCGCGTGAAATGGATGCGTTGGTTCATGCAATGGACGGTCTCTGGGCGCATTGTGCGCTAAATCGTGCCGAGCAGGCCGGTTAATACCTCAAATTCTCGCTTATGCATTTGCGTTGTGTTACCAAGTCTCTAACAAGAACCCACGACGAATCATTATATGGTACGTCCAAGGGTAGGCAGGCACTAAGTAAACTGGGGCATCGGTATGATTGGGCGTTGGGTCTCCAAGAGCGTTGAAGACGATATTGTCGAGCCGTCAGGTTTTGATGCTTTTGAACTCCGACTTGGCGATCTGATGCGCGGAGAGCGTGCAACGCTCGGCAAATCCCTTCTCGACGTGCAACGCGAGCTTCGGATCAAGGCATCGTACATCGCGGCGATCGAAAATGCCGATCCGGATGCATTCGACACCCCCGGTTTCATTGCAGGATATGTGCGGTCCTATGCGCGCTACCTCAACATGGATCCCGACAAAGCGTTCAAGGCGTTCTGCACCGAGAGCGGTTTTTCCGTTGCGCACGGCATGTCCGCCGAAGCGTCTGTCGTCAAAAAACCATCCCGCGAAGATCGCTTGTCACGCCAGCCGGACGCCGATATTTTCTCGCGCCCCGCGATGCCCTTCGCGCCCGGTGGCGACAGCTTTCTGTCGCGGATCGAGCCGAGCGCGATCGGGTCGACGCTCGTACTCGTCGCGTTGATTGGCGCAATCGGGTTCGGTGGCTGGACTGTCCTGAAAGAAGTCCAGCGGGTGCAGGTTTCACCGGTCGATCAGACGCCAGTGGTTTTGTCCGATCTGGACCCGTTGCAAGCAGCCGAGCCCGATGCCCAGGGTTTGACGAGTGATGTTGCAGCGCCGGCAACTCTGGATGACACACCGCGCGTCGAAGCGTTGGATCGGCTGTACCGCCCTGCGGCACTGGATGTACCGGTCCTTGTTGCCCGCGACGCGCCGATTGCCACGCTCGACCCGCGCGCCGGTGGAATTTTCAACGCGCCGACCATGCCGCGCGTGGCCCAGGCCGCGACCGCGACAAATTCGGATACGCCCACCGGGATCGAATCCGCGCTGCAGGAGGCGCTTGAGGCGCCGGTCGTGACAGCTGGCGTGCGTGTGCCACAGGTTGTCGAAGGTCCCGCAGCTGCGGTTCAGGTCGTCGCGACAGGCGAGACCTGGGTACGGATCACCGCTGCGGACGGTACCAATATCTACGAAAAGGTCATGAACAAAGGGGATACATTCGATGTTCCCGCGCTTGAAGACGCGCCGACGTTGCGAACCGGTCAAAGCGGGGCTGTGTATTTCGTGATGAACGGCGAATACTATGGGCCTGTCGGCGGACGTGGCAGCGTGACATCGAATGTGCCCTTGCAGCAGCAGGCGCTGGCCGAACTGTACCAGCCCGCGTTGCCCGGACAGGACAGCGCGCTGGAAACACTCGTCGCCGAATTGCGTGAGAATACGTCCCGGCCGGGACCCGACCAGTAAACATCGGGCCGCGGCATTTTGCCGGCAGTTCCAGCTTTCCATTGCAGGGTGGTGGGCCGTTGACTAGGTAGGGTCGAACCTACCAGTACAACGAGGGTCACATGTCGCTCAATCATATCCGTCCGTGGCGCAATATCGACCGGCGCAAGTCCCGCCAGATCATGGTGGGCAATGTGCCTGTGGGGGGCGATGCGCCGATCACCGTGCAAACGATGACGAACACCCTTACCACGGATGCGAAGGCAACCATCGCACAGATACAGGCCGCCGCCGAGGCGGGTGCGGACATCGTGCGGGTGTCGGTACCGGACGAAGCAAGTTCGCGCGCGCTCAAGGAGATCGTCCGCGAAAGCCCTGTCCCCTTGGTGGCGGACATCCATTTCCACTACAAACGCGGCATCGAAGCAGCCGAGGCGGGCGCCGCCTGTCTGCGGATCAATCCCGGCAACATCGGCGATGAGAAGCGCGTGAAAGAGGTGATCCGCGCCGCGCGCGACCACAACTGTTCTATCCGTATCGGGGTCAACGCCGGATCATTGGAACGCGATCTGCTTGAGAAATACGGCGAACCATGTCCCGACGCGATGGTCGAGAGTGGATTGAACCACATCAAGATCTTGCAGGACAATGATTTTCACGAGTTCAAGATCAGCTGCAAGGCGTCCGACGTGTTCATGGCCGCCGCAGCCTATCAGCAGTTGTCGGAACAGACGGATGCGCCGATCCACCTCGGCATCACCGAGGCGGGCGGGCTGACCAGCGGCACGATCAAATCCGCAATCGGTCTGGGCAATCTGTTGTGGATGGGCATCGGCGACACGATCCGGGTGTCACTGTCTGCCGATCCGGTCGAAGAGGTCAAGGTCGGTTATGAGATCCTGAAATCGCTCGGCCTGCGTCATCGCGGCGTGAACATCATCTCCTGTCCGTCCTGCGCGCGGCAGGGTTTCGACGTGATCAAAACCGTCGAGACACTTGAAAAGCGGCTTGAACATATCAAGACACCGATGAGCCTGTCGATCATCGGTTGTGTCGTTAACGGACCCGGAGAGGCGCTGATGACCGACGTTGGGTTCACCGGGGGCGGCGCGGGGTCCGGGATGGTCTATCTTGCGGGCGCTCAGAGCCACAAACTGAACAATGATCAGATGGTTGATCATATCGTCGAACAAGTGGAAAAACGCGCGGCGATCCTCGATGCAGAGGCAGCAGCGGAAAGCTAGCGCGCGCCCAAACCCATCTGCATCAGCATCTTGCGCAGGGGCGGTGCGGCATAGAGCGCGCTAAGCCCCGCAGCACGGACGTCACGCGCGAAACCGCTGTTGGCCTGGCTGACCCGGTTCAGAATATCAATGCCATTCACCCGCAAGGTAATATCGCCATAGCGCGCCTTGTGATAGGCATCCAGCATCTGCTGATCCCCCAATCCGTTGCGCCGTGCCTCCGCAAGGTCCAGCAGCGTCGCGATATCGTTGAGCGACATATTAAGACCCTGCGCACCGATCGGCGGTATGACATGCGCGGCTTCCGCAATCAGCGCAACCCGCTCCGCGCTCAGACGGTCCGCATGTTGTGTGATGATGGGCCAGATTTGCCGCTTGCTGGCCAGGGTGAGGTGACCGAAGTGATGGCATGATCGCTCGGAGGCCTCCGCCTCGAATGCGGCAATGTCCAAGTCCATACGCTCTTGGGCGCGGGGACCATCGTCCATCCATACCACAGCAGAGCACGGCAGCCCGTCGCGGTCGGGCAGGGGGACTAGCGTGAAGGGGCCGCCGGAGCGGTGCACTTCGGTCGATACATTCTCGTGCGGGATCGGATGCGTCACGGCAAAGACCACCGCCTTCTGGCCATATCGCCGGGTGTGCACTCCGATGCCTGCGGCCTGCCGCATGGGCGATGCACGCCCGTCGGCGGCGATGACCAGCTTTGCGGTGATGCGACTGCCGTCGCTCAGCGAAACCTTGGCGCTGTCGGTGCGGGTGAACAGCCGGGTCGTAGCCACGCCGGGGCGAAAATCAACCGTGTCGAGAGCTTTGAGGCGCGCGGTCAGTTCGCGGGCCAGCAGCCAATTGGGGAAATTCCAGCCGAATGGCTGTTCGGAAATCTCGGTCGCATCGAATTCCCGGACGACGTGGGGTGTGGCGTCTTCGCGTCCCGCGTCGATGATGCGCATGATTTTCAAAGGCGCGGCATGGGGGGCCAATCTCTCCCACAGTCCGCCGCGTTCGAGAACGGCGCGGGCGGGTTGCAACATCGCCGTCGAGCGAAGGTCGGCGCCGTCGGAATCGGCGTCCGTCTTCATCGCGGCAGGGTCAACGCATACCACCTCAAATCCTGCGCTGCCGAACGCGGCTGCGGCAGTGAGCCCGGCAATTCCGCCGCCCGAAATCAAAATGTCGCAGCTATCGGTCATAAAGGTCCCCTCATATGCGTGTCAGACGCTCCAGAAAGGAAGATAGATCGTCGGTGTGATATTGCACATGCGGCGCGTCCGCACGTTCGGGCGCGACATGGACAGTCCGCATACCAAGGGCGTGTGGCACCGCCAGATTGCGCGGATCGTCCTCGAACATCGCGGCCCTTTGCGGGGTCAGACCGTCGCGCGTGAACACCGTATGAAACGCGGCGTGGTCGGGCTTGGGCAAAAATCCCGCATGCTCGACACCGTAGATCGCGTCGAACAGCCCGGATAATCCCCGCGCTTGTATGACGCGCTCGGCGTAGGGGGCGGTGCCGTTGGTATAGATGATGCGCCGCCCCGGCAGGGACGCAATGCGGGCGGCAAGATCGGGGTCGGGGATCAGACTGTCCATCGGTATGTCATGGACATCGACCAGATAGGGCTCGGGGTCCACATCGTGTTCGCGCATCAGTCCGGCCAGCGTCGTGCCATGGGTCTGCCAGTACAGATGGCGCAGTCGGTCCGCCTCGTCATGGTCGACACCCAACGTCTCCATGACCCAGGCCGTCATCCGCACCTCGATCAGCGCGAACAACCGCGCGGACGGAGGATAAAGCGTGTGATCGAGGTCAAAGACCCAATCCGTCACATGGGAAAAGGCGTCATGGGGCATGGCGTTTGTGTTAGGGGCAAGATGGGTCCGGCACAAGGGGGCGACGAAGCCTTTGCAAGGCGCGTGCGCGCCGGTTAGGATATTGGTACCCTTCAGGAAAGAGAATTGCCTTGCCCCCTGCCACCACTCCCGCGCGTCCGGGGCCGACCGATGCCTATTCAATGATTCTCGATGCGATCGACACAGGGATCTATCGCCCCGGTGACAGGCTGGTGGAAAGTGAGCTGGCCGAGCGGTTGGGGGTTTCGCGCACACCGATCCGCGAGGCGTTGCAACGGCTTGAGACACAATCCCTGCTGGTTCGCGACGGCCGCAGTCTGATCGTCGCGTCACTCGATCATAGCCAGGTGGCGGAATTGTACGTCGTGCGCGGCGAATTGGAGGGGCTGGCCGCCCGCCTTGCAGCACGCAACGCGACCGAAGAGGAGGTTCGGCTGCTGCGCGATATGGTCAATGCGGATAATGCGCTGGTCGGGCATCCGCAGGCGCTGGCGCGGGCCAACCGCCGCTTTCACAAGCAGATCCATCTTGCTTCGCACAACCGCTTTCTGGTCCAGCAGCTTGATCTGGTCCATCGGTCCATGGCGTTGATGGCGACGACATCGCTGGCTGTTGTCGGGCGCGGAGAGATTGCCCAACAGGAGCACGACAGGATCGTATCGGCGATCGAGGCGCGCGATGGCGACGCGGCAGACGCCGCCTTGCGTGCGCATATCTCGGTCGCTTTCGCCACGCGCCTGAAGCAGGAGGCGGCCCGGCGCGAGGCCGAGGCCTAGTCGGCATCAGGCGCGATGCCGTGTTCGGTCTTGTCCCAGTAGAACGGCTCTGCCACCAGCTCCTTCAAGGCTTTGTAGGCAGACATCGCCGCCATGGGGAAATACAACGGCAGTGTAAAGACGTAGCCCATCAAATGGCGATGGGACCGGTGGGATACTGCGATGGCCGATATTGACAGGTTGATCACCTCTGAGGCCAGAAATGCGACGGCCATGGCCTGCAGGACCGGCATGCCGAGGACCAGACCGACGGGGTGTGGGTAGCCTGCGAACGCGATCCAGAATGACCACAACAACGGCGCACAGGCGAATTGAACGAAAGTCGCCAGCAGCAACGTCTGGACACCAAGAAACCGTATGAACCCAAGATCGCGCATCAGCGCGCCGGGAGAGCGCATATGCACCATCCAGGTGATCAGAAACCCCTTGAGCCACCGCGACCGCTGTTTGACCCAAGGCCAGGCGCGACAGTTCGCTTCTTCGAATGTCACCGTTGGAATGAGTTCGGTCACATAGCCGTGCCGCGCGAGCCGAATGCCCAGATCCGCATCCTCCGTCACGTTGTGCGCGTCCCAGCCGGACAGCTTTTCCAGAATGCTGCGGCGAAAGAACAGGGTGGTCCCGCCAAGCGGGATCACAAGACCAAGTCGTGCGACCCCGGGCAGAATGACGCGCCACCATGTTGCGTACTCAATGGTGAAGCAGCGCGAAATCCAGTTTGTCCGGGCGTTGTAATAGTCCAGAACCCCCTGCAAACATGCGACATTCGCGGGTGCGTCGTTGAATCGAGTAACTACCTTTTCGATCTGGTCGGGCTCCGGTGCATCCTCTGCATCCCAGACGCCTATGATTGATCCGCGACAGAAATCCAGCGCGTAATTGAGCGCGCGCGGTTTGGTTTTGAGACCGTTTGCCCCCGGCACTTCGATCACGTTGATCCACGGCGGCATCTCGGTCCGTGCGATCGTATCGCGCGTTACCTCGTCATCCGCTTCAAGAACAAGAACGACCTCCAGAAGTGATTTCGGGTAGGTCAGCCTCGACAGGCGCTGGATGAGCTTGCCGGCTATTTCCTGCTCTTTGAGCAGGGGCACCAGAACAGAGACCTGTGGCAGCGGGAACGCGTCAGCCTGTGTTCTCGCGGTCGACAGGTGTGACTGGCGCGGCGCACAGACCTGAGCGATGCACGCAGCAAGTTTTAGCGCCGTGCTCATGATCAGGGTGATAAACGTCAGCATCATCGCGACCGTGAGTGACCACAGGGGCACGAGCAGCAGGAGAAGCACGCACGTCAGAATAAGCATCCCCGCAACGGAATTGCGCCACCGTGCCGTTCCCTTCATCCCGCGGCAGCTTTCTACGGCAGGAACCCGCGCTGCTGCTTTCTGCGCCAGCTCCGCACCGTAGAGGGCACTGATTTGGCGACGAATTTGCTGCTCATCAACGAGAACCGGCAGCATCCGTCTTCCCATCGGCCCCAAGCAGATGCGCAATTGGTCGAACTGCTCCGGCCGGTTCGTCGCGACAAGCAGAGTATCGCCCATCGTGCTCCACGGAACGACATTGTATTTGAGGCAAAGCGGCGAAGGAAGTCGCCCACCTAACCTGGGGTCTGCCGGATCCGCGTCCATATCTGCGATGGGTACATTGTGCTGGTGCGAGAGCATCCGCAGCACGTCGTCCTGGCTTGCCAATCCTTCCGAGACCAGAATGGCCCCCAACGGCGCGTCGATGTGGCGCTGCAAATTCAGCGAATGGACAAGATCGTTCTGGGAAATCACACCTTCGTTGACCAGTATCCGGCCCAATGCCAGAGGCGGATCGCGCGGCGGTGCGACCTCCGCATCCGACAAGCGCAGGAACAGATCACTCATCGGGTAGGCACCTGAAATTGCTTCACGAGCAACAGGTGTCACAGAAAGTGCTTAACAGCGGGTTAACGCGGCAACGAGGGTAAGTCTTTGAAACAGAACCGTGTTACAATCGCCGAGCGGGGTCAGCCGCGCGCCGCCATTGCCTCGGCGAACCGCTCGAACAAATAGTAACTGTCTTGCGGACCGGGGCTTGCTTCGGGGTGATGCTGTACGGAATAGACCGGCCTCCCGTCCATGCGGATACCGCAGTTGGATCCATCGAACAATGATCGGTGAGTTTCCACGACACCGGCGGGCAATGATTGTCCGTCGACCGCAAATCCATGATTCATAGAGGTAATTTCGACCTTACCCGTGTCCATATCCTTTACCGGATGGTTCGCGCCGTGATGGCCGTGGCTCATCTTGACGGTCTGTCCGCCAAGCGCTAGCGCAAGCATCTGATGTCCCAGGCAAATGCCGAAGACAGGCAGTTCGGTCTTGTCCAGGATATCGCGGATCATCGGCACTGCGTAGCTGCCGGTTGCCGCCGGATCGCCCGGTCCGTTCGACAGGAAGACCCCGTCGGGACTGTGCGCCAACACGTCATCGAAAGTCGCCGAGGCAGGCAGAACCGTCACGTCGCAACCCGCCGAAGCGAGGCAGCGCAGGATATTGCGTTTGGCACCGTAGTCGATGGCGACGACCTTGTGCCTTGGGGCGGTCTGAGGAGCGTAGCCGTCCGGCCATGCCCACCGCATCTCGTTCCAGCGGTAAGACTGTGTACAGGTTACGTTTTTGGCCAGATCGACCCCTTCCAGACCGGCAAATGCCCGTGCGGTGGCTACAAGTTCTTCGACGTCGAAAATCCCGTCGGGATTATGGGCGAGGGCGGCGTGTGGCGCGCCTTGCTGGCGGATCGCACGGGTCAGGCGGCGCGTATCAATGCCTCCGATCGCGATGCGTCCGCGCGACGCCAGCCAATCGGACAGGGGCTGCGCTGCCCGCCAGTTGCTCGGCTCGGTCGGCATCCATTTGACGACCATGCCCGCCGCGACCGGTTCTGCCGTTTCGTCATCTTCGGGATTGGTACCGGTGTTTCCGATGTGCGGGAAAGTAAACGTCACGATCTGTCCGGCGTAGGACGGATCGGTCATAATCTCCTGATAGCCGGTCATCGCTGTGTTAAAGCACAACTCGGCCACCGTCAGTCCGGTGGCACCGAAGCCCGCACCGTAAAACAGGGACCCGTCGGCGAGCGCAAGGCAGGCAGTGGGGCGGGAGGAATCAGCAGAGGCCATGGCAGGTGTCCTTTGAGGAAGAGGGCGCGACAAGCGTCGGCAACCTATCGGCAGCCGGACGCGCGGTCAAGGAGACCTATAAATTGAAAGACAAGCAAATTCAATGTGTTACGTTCAGGGTCTGAGGATTGCAAGTACCGAGTCTATTGGATAGTGTCCCGGCTTCTAACTGATGTGAAGTTCACCAGATCCAAAGGCGTTTTATGCTACTGCGTACCCGTATCAACGAAGCACTGAAACAGGCAATGAAAGACAAGGCGACGACGCGGTTGTCGACGTTGCGTTTGGTCAACGCCGCGATCAAGGACAAGGACATTGCCGCACGCGCAGAAGGCAATGAGGACGGGGTGGGGGATGCCGAAGTGCTTGCCATTCTTGGAAAGATGGCCAAACAGCGCGTCGAATCCGCGCGTGCCTATGAAGAGGGCGGTCGGCTTGATCTTGCGGAGTCGGAGCGTTCGGAAATTGTCGTGATCGAGGAGTTCCTGCCGCGCCAGTTGAGCGATGAGGAAGCGCGCGAAGCCGTCGATGCGGTTGTGCGCGAAGTCGGTGCAACCTCGATTCGCGATATGGGCAAAGCGATGGCCGTGCTGAAGGCGAACTATACCGGGCAGATGGATTTTAGCCGCGTGGGACCGATGCTGAAAGATCGTCTGTCCAGCTAGAACTTGATCTATCGCAGGAGCGCGCGGCGCAGGTCGTCATAGAGTGCGATGCGCTCTTCCTCGCTCAGGAACGATCCGATCTCGACCTCACGGCCCTTGCCCCGCAGCGTTACGTAATGCGGGACCGGCCCTTCGTTTTCGTATTTCGTCACCTGTGTCCAATAGCGGTCACAGTCCCATTTCTGCACCTCCCCCTTCGGATCGGTACGTGTCAAATAGGCAGTGGTGTCCGCGAGAACCAGCTCTTCTTCGATCAGCCGCGCCTTGTGGTTGCGTTGCAGCGCCCAGTAGACGCCCCAGACAGCGGCGAGCGTGAAGGGAAGCATGCCCCACAGGATCGGGGATCCCAGCAGCGGCAGCACCGGTATCGAAATCAAAGTGAACGTGGACAGAACAAACGCCGCCATGCCCCGCGCGGGCAACGATTGATGCGGCCACAGGCGCATTGTTTGCGGGGTTGTGTGCGGAGGTGATGTCCATTCATACGGCATACAACGTTTCTAGCGCTCCGCCCGATGGAATCAATGCGACAATATGTGAGATCGGCTCCATTGTGGGTCAAACGGGTCGCTGGACGTGCGACGCGGAACGCACCCCTCAAAACCGGTGCGAGAACCAACGCAGCGATATCGAACCTGGCCGAGCCGTCTGTGATTTTGCCGAATGGTCCAGATCTACCGAGCAAGCTTGCCGTCCGCGCCAAGATGCAGGTCTTTAAAAACACGCAACATACCGCAAATGAACGATGCAGCGCAGACTGAAAAGGGGCTCCAACCGCCGTTGGAGCCCCTCAGATTTCGGTGCCTCAGCCAGATTTAGTGGCTGTGGACCTTGTCCCAGTCTTCACGCTTCGGCAACTGCTCGAAGGTGTGCTCCGGTGGCGGGCTGGGCAGTGTCCACTCCAGCGTGTCCGCGTATTCGTTCCAAGGGTTGTTCTCGGTGACGCGCTTACCGCGTGTCAGCGTATAGGCTATGATTCCGAAGAAGAACACGAACGAAGCGAAGGACAGGAAGGCGCCCCAGCTGGACCACAGGTTCCAGTACGCGAAGGCATCGGGATAATCGATGTAGCGACGCGGCATGCCCTGACGGCCCAGGAAGTGTTGCGGGAAGAAGGTCAGGTTCGCACCGATGAACATCATCCAGAAATGCAGCTTACCGGCCCATTCAGGATACATCCGGCCCGTCATCTTGGGCAGGTAGAAATAGATCCCCGCAAAGATGGTGAACACGGCACCGAGGCTCATCACATAGTGGAAGTGTGCCACGACGTAATAGGTATCGTGATAGTAACGGTCCACGGCAGCCTGGCTGAGAACGATGCCTGTCACGCCACCGACGGTGAACAGGAACAGGAAGCCGAAGGCCCAGAGCATCGGTGTCTTGAATTCGACCGAACCGCCCCACATGGTTGCGATCCACGAGAAGACTTTGACGCCGGTCGGAACGGCAATCACCATTGTGGCCAGCATGAAGTAGGCTTGTTGGTTAAGGCTCATCCCGACGGTGTACATGTGGTGCGCCCAGACGACGAAACCCAGAACACCGATCGCGATTAACGCCCAGACCATCGGCAGGTAGCCAAAGATCGGCTTGCGCGAGAAGGTGGCAATGATGTGGGAAATGATGCCGAAGCCGGGCAGAATGATGATGTACACTTCGGGGTGACCGAAGAACCACAGGATGTGCTGGTACAGGACTGGATCACCGCCGCCTGCCGGATCAAAGAACGCGAAACCGAAGTTGCGATCCATCAGCAGCATCGTGATTGCCCCGGCCAGAACCGGCAACGACAGAAGGATCAGCCAGCTTGTGACGAAGATCGACCATGAGAACAGTGGCACCTTGAACAGTGTCATGCCGGGCGCGCGCATGTTCAGGAACGTCGTAATCATGTTGATCGCGCCAAGGATGGACGACGCGCCGGATACGTGGACCGCGAAGATCGCGAAGTCCATCGACATGCCGCCTTCTTTCACCGACAGCGGCGGATACAGAACCCAACCGACGCCAGAACCCGCCTGACCGTTGCCGCCCGGAAGCAGGACGGAGCATACAGCCAGCGACGTACCGGCGACATACAGCCAGAAAGACAGGTTGTTCATGCGTGGGAACGCCATGTCGGGCGCGCCGATCTGCAACGGCATGAAGTAGTTGCCGAAGCCACCGAACAGCGCCGGAATCACGACGAAGAACATCATGAGGATGCCGTGCCCGGTGATCAGAACGTTCCAGAGGTGTCCGTTCGGCGTACAGGTCGCCGAGGAATCGGCGATGAAACGCGCGCCTTCCATACACATGTACTGAACGCCGGGATGCATGAGCTCCAGACGCATGTAGATGGTGAAAGCCACAGATATGAAACCGACGAAAGCGGAAACGATCAGGTAGAGAATCCCGATGTCTTTGTGGTTGGTGGACATGAACCAGCGCGTGAAAAACCCGCGTTCGTCTTCATGGTCGTGCCCGTGAATGGCTGCGTCTGCCATGCGGTGCCTCCTAAAACTATACATTAAACGCACCGCGCCTGTTGGCAAAACGCAGTAGCGCACTTCGCAACCTTGTAAAACCATGCGTCAGGCAGGGCAATGGGCGCGATGGTCGCAGGGGCAGTTATTTTCAAGATGCCGCATCTGCCGTATCGCCCCCGACGGCGGCGTTCTGCTTGCCGATGACATGAATGACAATTTTTACGGACCTTACCGAAGCTCTGCCCCCATCGGTTAAGAATATTGAAAGGCAGTTTGGGAAAAATAGGCAGGTAATTCTGGAATGATAAGGTTGATCCCGTGACACTGCCCGATCCCCTCCACATCGCCGGGCCGGCCCGAGCGGAGGCAGATGCGCAGCCGCCGCACGCGCTGCGCGCGCCGACGATCGAGCAGGTGATCGGCCTGATGCCGGGGTTTGTCTATGTGTTCGATCACGAGACGGGAGAGAACGTGTATACGAACCGCTCGGTAGGGGTCCATCTGGGGTACAGCTCGGAAGAAATTCGCGCGATGGGCAGCGCGATGATGATGCATGTGATCCATCCGGACGACGCACCGCTGATCGAAACGCATCTGGCGCAGATCGCGGATCTGGCGGACGGTCGGCAGTGTACTGTGGATTACCGTGTCCTGACGAAAACGAATAAAGTTATCTGGTTGCGATCCGTCGACGCAGTGTTCGACCGTGCCGCAAACGGCCGCGTGCTCAGGCATATCGGCTGCGCAAGCGACATGACGGTCAAGAAGGAAGCGGTGTTGCGACTTGCGGAGCTGAATGCGGACTTGGAGGCGCAAGTCGCACAGCGGACGCAGGCGTTTGCAGATTTGAACACGGAACTTGAGATGCGCATCAGGGAACGCACGGTAGAACTGGAAAATGCGCTGAGTGAACTGGAAGACATCACCTACACCGCGACCCACGATCTCAAAGTGCCGGTCAACAATCTTTGCCGGCTGGGTCACATGCTCGAACAATCCACCGATACCATGACCCAGGAGCAGGCCGAGGAGGTTGCCTGGATCAGTACCTGCGCGCAGCAGTTGAACGACAAGATCGCAGCGCTTGTCCGGATCTCGCAGATCAGGCTCGCGGACGAGCCGAAGTTTCTCCCGTCCGACCTGTCGGTAGTGGCACGCAAAACGTTGCACACGCTCAGGCCTGCTTTGGTGCAAAGCGGTGCAAAGGTGGAGGTCGATATTCCGAACGACAGTTGGGTGTCTTACTGTCCTGTGGAGATTGACAGTGTGCTGGAAGCGGTGGTCGACAATGCGGTTCGCTATGCCGATCCCGCGCGTCCTGCGCGCATTGTGTTAAAATTCAGCGAGGAGCCTGACGGTCCGACATTAAGTGTCGCGGATAATGGCACGGGGCTTTCCCTTCCGGCCGATCTACCCAAGGTTTTCGGGCTGTTCCAGCGGGCGCACAAGGCACCCCACGGCGATGGAATGGCGCTGCACTGTGCCCAACGCCGGATCAAGAGGGCCGGCGGCCAGATCACGGTGTCGTCCACGAAAGGGCAGGGCGCCGAATTCAAAATTGTTTTTCGAAAAGAGGAGGCCCCCGATGGAGCCGCTTGACCGTATTCTGCTCGTCGACGACGACGCTGTGACAAACATGATGCACACCCGCGTGATCAAAAGTTCCGGCCGCGCGCGTACGATCGAGGTTGCAACCGATGGGCAGGAGGCGCTCGAAATCATCGAACGCGATCTAGCCGCCGGAGTGGCTTTGCCCGAACTCATCTTTCTCGATATCAACATGCCCCGCATGGGCGGTTTCGAATTCCTGGAGCGCTATGGCGCGCTTGATATCGCGACGAACGGGCAGCTGATTATTGTCATGCTGTCTACATCTCTGCTGCTGGCGGACCACGCGCGCGCGGATGCAGATCCCAACGTGCACAGCTTTTGCGAAAAACCGATGCGGATAGAGCGGTTGATGGAACTGATAGATGAGTATCAGCGGCTCCGCCGGGACCGGGACGCAGCGTGATCCTGTGTGCCGTGATCGTCCGGCGCTCTCAAACCGGTTGGGGACTCTCCGCGAAAACCTCAGTGAAGGTTTCGCGCAGCGCCAGATCGAGATCGCCCATCGTTACAGGCAGACCAAGATCCACAAGACTGGTCACTCCGTGTGCGGAGATCCCGCAGGGGACGATACCGCTGAAATGGTCCAGATCCGGCTCGACATTAATGGCGATGCCGTGAAAGCTGATCCATTTGCGCAGCCTGATACCGATCGCCGCGATCTTGTCTTCCGCGGTCTGGTTGGAAATCGTTCGGGCCTTTTCGGGCCGCTCTACCCAAACGCCCACCCGACCATCGCGGAGGCCGGCCGCGACGTTAAACCGGTCGAGTGCGGCGATGATCCATGCTTCGAGGTTCTGAACGAACAGCCGAACGTCGCGCCCGCGCGCGCCGACATCGAGCATGACATAGACGACCCGTTGGCCCGGTCCGTGATAGGTGTACTGTCCGCCCCGCCGCGTCGGATAGACCGGAAACCAGTCGGGATCCTTCAGATCCGCCTCGCGTGCGGAGGTGCCCGCAGTATAGAGGGGCGGATGTTCGACCAGCCAGATACATTCGTGCGCCACACCGGACAGTATCGCATCTACCCGCGCTTCCATCCAAGCCTCGGCGCTACGAAAGTCGGTCAGCCCCGGCGACACGATCCATTCAATCATTGCAGTGACCCGAAGATCGAAGACACTGCGTGAAGCCGGACATCATGCGCTTTGCTCGGCACGCTGATCTGTGACGACTTTTTGCAGCATTTGCGCATAATTCTGTGCGCCCTGTGCGCCGGTCAGCAGATATTTCCCGTCAAAAACCATTGCCGGTACGCCGGAGATACCTCGTGATGTCCAGTATTCCTGGCGCGCGCGGGTATCGGCAGCATGGCTGCGACTTTCCAGCACCTCCTGTGCCAAATCCCTATCCAGTCCTACGGAATCTGCCACATCCACAAGCACCTCCTGGCGCGAAACATCCCGACCGTCGCTGAAATGGGCTGCGAAAAGCGCGAGCTCCAGTGGATGCTGCTTGTCGTACTTCTGCGCCCAGTCCAGAAGCTGGTGCGCCTGAAACGTATTGAAGATGCGGCTGTCATCGCCAAGCTTGAAGTCTATGCCCAGATCCTCGCCGATCTTGCGCAACTGGGCTCGGTTTTCTGCGCTTTGTTCGGCTGTAGCACCGTATTTTTCGACAATATGCTCGCGCAGGTTCTGTCCTTCCGAAGGCATCGTGGGGTTCAGTTCGAACGGATGCCACCGGATGAATGCGCCAATGCCGGTTGCCTTCAACGCCTGTTCAAGTTGCCGGAATCCGATAATGCACCATGGGCACATGATATCGGAAACAATATCGATTTGCACCGATGGGGCAGAAGATCCTTTGTCGCTCATGGTAGTTCCTCTCGCATGTGATGGTGTTAGAATCAGGTCCCGGTGATTGTTTTTCAACAGCGGATAGCAAAAAACAATATTGATGGCGTTGCGCGGCACCACCGCCGCGTCTGATTTGCTTCAGCCCATGACAGCTTGATCTCTGAAATACGCAAAGGATCCAACGCCCCGCGATACCTGCGATCATTCGGTATTGCTGCAAATTGCCTCTTGAGGTCCCAAGAAGCACGCGCTATTGCGTCAACACCATCCATGGCGTGCGGTCGTGGCGGAATGGTAGACGCGCAGCGTTGAGGTCGCTGTGGGGTAACACCCGTGAGAGTTCGAGTCTCTCCGACCGCACCATCTCACACTCTTTTGCAGATAACCCGCCTAACACCTTGATGTTTATGACGATTCTTGGTGTTACATACATACCTTGAGGCGTGAATGGCAGCGGATCATCAAATCGGATCGCTGCCGGCGGCTGGCAGGACGGCTGCGAAGGGCTCGCAAGCCGCGCGCACTGGCATCCTTGACCCGGCCCATGCGATCGACTGAAAACGTAGATCAGTGTCATTCCCTCTCGCGCATTTTCAACACACTACCGGTAAGTGGCTACACCTGAACTATACAGCTTTGGCGGACGAAGTTTACGTTGGCAGTATCGACTGCAAATGAATCGCTGGATCATCTGCCAAACGTCTCTATTTCAAGATTTCCCGCTTCTCCCTGAGCCGGTTCTCGCGCCGAGGCGGGTCATTCTCAAGTGACGCTCAGATGGACTTGCGATACCACACCCCGTGTCTCGCTGTTCTGCGACCGGTGTGTTCAGTGTCGCGGGTCACCAGCGACTTGCTTGCGCGCCTCTCGTCGGAACTGCGTACCGATTGCCGGGCAGTGGTCAGCCTGGTGATCTATGCAATTTGCACCGCACTTTGCCAAAATTCGTCCGACCGCTTCAGTCCCATAATTCATACCCTTTGGTGCAGTAAATTCTGTCAAAGAGGCGACATCAAACCGCACCGGGTCCACAACAAGACGATGATCTAACGCATCTCGATCTCGAACGGGAAAGGCCATCCGTGACGGGGCTTTGGCCATCCAGCTTCGTGTGCCTCGCGCACGCGGCGTCGAAAGGCCCGGCCGTCCCCGCCGAGTTCTTCGACAAGATGATATGCGGCGTAGAGCAAATAGGACTGCGCGAGGTAATCGCCATACGCCGCATCGTGATACATGCGCATAAGAAACATCCAATGCCATTCATCATCTTCCCGCAAATCCGGCCACGTCTCCTATCTGTCCTTGGCGGGATCGATGACTGGTTCGTCCCGCCGATCGTACCATTGCTTCTATCACTAGATCTGATCGGTCGCCCGTACAGATGGCAAGCGAACATAGCCGAAGGCGCGATCGGGTTTGACCGCCAGACAACAAATATAGCGCGGTTGCCTGCCTGATGCAGGGTGATGCGGATATTTGATCGGGACCGGCAAAAGCAGGGGGCGGCTGGTCGTTAGGGACGTTGCGTGCGCTTTGGGTTCATCAATCCTGTTGATCGTCGTCCAACAGGATGCGTGCAGCGTTTCCCTGATCATCGTCGTATTGATCCGACCGCACGGTCCACAGGAACGCGACCAGACCGATAGCCCCCAAAATCAGCGATACGGGAATAAGGATCACAAGGACATTCATTTTATCAGCCTCATTCGTTGCGAGTTCACCAGGACGGTAAGCGATGATACCGACATGGCCAGCGCGGCGGCAAGCGGCGTCGCGTATCCGGCCAAAGCAATCGGCACCGCGATCAGGTTATACACTGCCGCGATTGTGAAATTCTGCTGGGACAGGGTGCGGGTGGCGCGTGCCACGCGCAGAACCAGCGGCAAGTCGGCAAAGCTTTCCTTAAGCACGACGACATCCGCCGCGCTTCTGGATGCCTCCAGCGCGGTCGCGGGCGCGAGTGCGGCGTGTGCCGCGGCGAGTGCGGCGGTATCGTTAAGTCCATCACCGATCATCAGCACGCGTTCGCCGGACGCGGCCAGTGTTTCCAGGCGGTGCAGTTTGTCTTCGGGTCGCGCCTCTGCCGTGACGGGAATACCCAGTTGATCCGCCAGCCGCGCGGCGGGGGCAGGGGCATCTCCTGTCAGCACTTCGCAAGGCAGGTCCAGCGCATCAATCGCCTCCCGTGCGCCCTCGCGCAGTGTTTCGGGCGTTTCGATCTGTATCGGAGCGTTGCTGCCGATCCGCACACCGAGTCCGGTGAAATCAGCGTCAAGCCAGGGGCCGCGGCCAAGGCGTGCGGTCTGGTCATGCCATGTGCCTTCGATCCCCTGTCCCGCAACTTCGCGGATCTGCGTCACCTGCGCGGGCGTGGTGGAGCTCAGCGCGGCCGTCAGAGCGCGTGAAAGGGGGTGATGTGATACCTGCGCAAGCGATTTCGCAACCGCTTTTTCGGCGTCCGTCATCGTGTCGGGCACTCGAATGGCGGGCCGGGTCAGGGTCCCGGTCTTGTCAAAGACAATATGGGTGACTTCGGCCAACCGTTCCAGTGCGGTGCCGTGTTTCACCAAGAAGCCTTCCGAGAAGAGGCGACTGATGGCCGCCGTAGATACAGCAGGCACCGCAAGCCCCAAGGCACAGGGGCAGGTGATGATCAGAACCGCGATCGCAATATTGAGGGCGTGCCGTATGTCGCCGGTGGCGACCGCCCAACCCGCAAAGGCGACGAGCGCAAGAAGGTGTACCGCAGGCGCGTAGATTCGCGCCGCCCTGT
This sequence comes from uncultured Sulfitobacter sp., assembly GCF_947497275.1. Classification (GTDB taxonomy): domain Bacteria; phylum Pseudomonadota; class Alphaproteobacteria; order Rhodobacterales; family Rhodobacteraceae; genus Sulfitobacter. The sequence goes on along the minus strand of NZ_CANMFS010000003.1, from coordinate 86,077 downwards.
CGGCCAAAGCGGTATAGCTGTTGCGGGCGTTCTCCGCCGTTTCCACCAAGGCGGTCATGCGCCGCAGCGAAGTATCCTGCCCCACGGCGCTGGCGCGCAGATGCATCGGCGCCGCGATGTTGATCTCTCCGGCCTGTACGCTGTCACCGGCCTTGAGGTGCACGGCAGCACTTTCACCGGTCAGCAACGATCGGTCCATCAACGCTTCGCTCGACAAAAGCGTGCCGTCCGCGGGAACACGGGCACCTGTGGGCACGACGACTGTATCGCCTACCGCCAGATCGGAAACGGCGACAGTCTGCGTCCGCGTGCCCACCAAACGCTCGGCCGTGTGCACCTCGAGCGCGGTAAGTTCACGGGCGGCGGAACGTGCGGCGCTGCGGGTGCGGTGATCCATGTACCGACCAATCAGCAGGAAGAACGTCAATGACAATGCGGCGTCGAAATAGGCGTGCGCGCCGCTTTGCAATGTCTCGTAAAGCGACATGCCCGCCGCCAGAATGATCGCCAGGGAGATTGGAACATCCATGTTCAACCGGTTTACCCGAAGCGCCGACCACGCGTTGGTAAAGAAGGGCTGCGCCGAATAGGCGACCACGGGAAGGGCGATGAGTGCCGAGATCAGATGAAACATGTCGCGGGTCGCATCCGTCGCCCCCGACCAGACCGCGACAGACAGGAGCATCACGTTCATCATGGCGAAACCCGCCACGGCCAATCGTGTCAGAAGGGCGCGGCCCTGATCGTCGCGCGTCCGGCTCAATGCGGCGGCGTCCAGTGGATAGGCCTCGAAGCCGAGGTTTTCGAGCGCGGAAAGGACCCGCTCGGGCGCAACTGTGCCCGTGACCGCCAACCTCTTGAGCGATAGATTGACCCGCACCGACTGTACGCCGATCACGCCGGCGAGTTCCCGTTCGATCTTTCCGATGCAGGCCGCGCAGTGAATCGTCGGAAGCGAAAACTGTGCGGCATCCGCGCCCGAAGGTTCGGACGAAGGGGCAACGGCGACGCAGGCGGGGCAGGCGGCTGTCATGGCCGCGTACTCACGATCACGCGCTGCTGGAACAGGGTGCCATCGGGCGCGCGCGCGCGCAAGCGCAGGTTCCAGTTGCCCGAACCGCCTTCGACTTCGGCACGCAATGCACCGTCGACGAACCGAAACTCGGGCGTCTGGTCCTGCTGGACATTGGTGGCGCGGCCAAACGTGGCCTCTTCGATGATCGGTGCGATGGGGGCACCATCCTGAACGATCCGCAGAGCCAGATCATTTCCCTCCAGCGAGGCGGACACATCCCACCCCAGCGCGACCTGCGCGTCGCGTTCGTCGTCGAAAGTCTGGCTTGCGACGTAGGAGTTCTTCACCTCCAGGCCGGGAAACGTCTTCACGGCGTTGACCGCGAGAATCACGTTTACGGATATGATCACGCCAAATGCCAGTCCGAACACGGCAAGCACATGCCATCCTGTGATTTCGGTTTTCATCATCTTCTCCCGTTGAATGTGGTGTCACGGCTGGCGCGCGCACCGGTTTCCAGATCTTCGACCCAGATCCGCAGAGGCGTCTCGCGCTCGGTTGCCGCAGGATCCTGCGGGCGGGCGGTAACATAGACCCGTTGCAGGATGGTGGTGTCGGCAGGCACCGTCACAGCCAGATCGTCATCGTTGCCCTCAAGGTCGATGCGCAGGGTCGCGTCGCTTGTCAGGCTGATGTGGAACAGGCGATCGTCGCCGGACTTGTTGCGCAGGCGCACGTCGTAGATATTGCGCACGGCACCATCCGATTGCACGACATATGTCGGGTTGCGTTCGGGGCTCACGGTCAGCTCGATATCGCTGCGGATGAACAGGGCATAGACAAGACCAAGCCCCAGCAGCCCCCACATTGCGGTATAAAGGATCGTGCGCGGACGCAGGATGTGTCGCCAGATCGATTTCGGCGCCCCGCCGGCGCGCTCCGCCGCTTCGTCAGACAGCGCCATATAATCAATCAGACCGCGCGGCTTGCCGATCTTGGCCATCACGTCGTCGCAGGCGTCGATGCACAGCGCGCAGGTGATGCACTCCATCTGCTGGCCGTCGCGAATGTCGATGCCCATCGGACAGACGTTGACGCAGGCCATGCAGTCGATGCAGTCGCCGTGTTCGTGTTCCGCTGCGGCCAGTTTGGGCGCACCGCCCACCTGTAGCGCTTTGTTGGGGTAGGGGGTCGCGGCATAGCGCGCTTGACCCGGTCCCGCGGCCTGCGCCTGAGCGGCGGCCTTTTCGGCGGCGGCGCGGTCACGTTTGCGGACGTTTCCCTTGCCGCGCGGTTCTCCACGCCATTCGCGGTAGGCGACGGTGATCGTATCGGGGTCCATCATCGCGGCCTGGATTCGGGGCCAGGGACACATGTAGATACAGATCTGTTCGCGCATGAAGCCGCCGAAAACAAAGGTGGTCGCGGTGAGAATGGCGATGGTGATATAGGCCGCCGGATGTGCCTGGAACAGGAACAGATCGACGAGCAGCGTTGGCGCGTCGGTGAAGTAGAACACCCATGCACCGCCCGTTGCCACCGCGATCAAAAGCCAGACCACCCATTTGGTGATCCGCAGCCGCCATTTCTTGAAATCCCATTTCGCGCGGTGCAGGCGCACCCGCGCGTTGCGGTCCCCCTCGATCCAGCGTTCGACGAGGATGAACAGATCGGTCCACACCGTTTGCGGACAGGTATAGCCGCACCAGACCCGCCCCAGCGCAGAGGTAAAAAGGAACAGGCCCAGCCCTGCCATGATCAGCAGACCCGCGACGAAATAGAATTCATGTGGCCAAATCTCGATCCAGAAGAAGTAGAAACGCCGGTTCGCCATGTCCACCAATACGGCCTGATCGGGCAGGTTAGGACCACGGTCCCAGCGCAACCAGGGCGTCAGATAATAGATGGTAAGCGTGACGCCGAGTATCCACCATTTGAGCCGCCGGAACACGCCGGTTACACGGCGTGGAAAGATCGGCTCGCGGGCAGCGTAAAGAGCGGGTTCTGACATGTGGAGAAATTCCTAAGCGCTGTCGTCGGTTTTCAGTTGCACACTGGCTAGTTGGTCGGGGCTGCCGGTACTTTGATCTGGGTCAAGAACGCGTGGCGGCGGCCTGCCCGAAGGCACGCCGCCGCCTGTATCCATGGCCAAGGCCACCGCCCGCGGCTATTCGCCGCCGCCCAGTCCGTGCACGTAGAGCGCCACGGCCCGGACGTCTTCATCTGCAAGACGCTGGCCCATCGCCGGCATCACGCCGAACCGTGCGTTATGGACCGTCTCATGCAGCGCGTCGCGGTCGCCTCCGTATAGCCAGACGGCATCGGCGATGTTAGGTGCGCCCACGTCGCGGTCGCCGAGGCCCTCATCCCCGTGGCACGCGGCACAGTTGTCCGCAAACAGGACGCTTCCTTCCTCTGCCAGCGCGCTGTCGTAGTCGTCGGACGACAGGCTGACGACATGCTCGACCACTGCATCGATTTCCGCACTGGTGAAGATCTCGCCGTAGGCGGGCATTTCGGACCACCGCGTGTCGCCGTCGGTCTCGTTCCGGATACCGTGGTTGACGGTGTAGGAGATGCTTTCCACGTCGCCGCCCCAAAGCCAGTCGTCATCGAGCAGGTTCGGATAGCCCGTGGCACCCGCCGCGCCCGAGCCGTGGCATTGGCTGCACTGGGCGGCGAAAACCGAACCACCGCGTGCCACCGCATAGCGGTGCAGATCATCCGTGGGCGAGATTGCGGCCAGATCGGCATTGAGCAGATCGGTGACAAGTTGTGCGTTCTTCGCCTCGTGTTCGGTGATCTGTTCGGCCACCTGAGCACGGGTGGAAAAGCCCAGAAGCCCGGTTGTGGCGCCCGAAATCATCGGCCAGGCGGGATAGGCGATCGTATAACCGATGGCCCAGACGATTGTGGCGTAGAGCGTCCAGAGCCACCAGCGCGGCAGCGGGTTGTTCAGCTCTTCGATGCCGTCCCAGCTGTGGCCGGTCGTCTCGACCCCGGTTTCCTCGTCGATGCGGCCCTTATTCATCGCTCAACCCTTCCTTTTTCTGTGCGGCGTTCTTGCCTTTGCAAGCGTCGCAGGTCCCCGCGCAACTGCTTTTCTTGGCGTCGGTTTCGTAGTCTTTGAACGGGATCATGCTGGCTTCTTTGCGGGCGTTGCTCTGGCTGGGCATAAAGGCCCAGAAGGCGACGGCCAGAAAGAATAGGAACATGGCGAGCAGGCCCCAGCTGTCGGCGATCTCGCGCAGGAGTGAATAGGTGTCCATCACGCGCTCCTATCGGCTGGCATCGGGGGTGAAGGTCGAAAAGTCGACCATTGTGCCCATAACCTGAAGATAGGCGATCAGCGCGTCCATCTCGGTCAGTTCCGGCCGGCTGTCGAAATTCGACACGACCGCGCCGGGATAGCGTTCGAGCAGGCCATCGTAGTCGCCATCGGGGTCGGCCTGCACGTTGAAGTCGGCATAGGCCGCCTCGATCTGCGCGTCGGAATAGGGCACGCCGACGAAACGGTGCGTCGACAACAGGTCCTCGACATGTTCGCCGTCGATGCGGGTGTCAGACAGGAAGGCGTATTTCGGCATGATGCTTTCGGGCACCACCGATTGCGGATCGCGCAGGTGATCGACGTGCCACGCGTCGGAATACCGCCCGCCGACACGCGCCAGATCGGGGCCGGTCCGTTTCGATCCCCATTGGAACGGGTGATCGTACATCGATTCCGCCGCGAGCGAGTAGTGGCCGTATCGCTCGACTTCGTCGCGCATGGGTCGGATCATCTGGCTGTGACAGACATAGCAGCCCTCGCGCACATAGATATCGCGCCCAGTCAGCTCCAGTGGGGAGTAGGGGCGCACGCCCTCCACTTTCTCGATGGTGTTTTCCAGCCAGAACAGCGGCGCGATTTCTACGATCCCGCCGACGGCAACCACCACCAGCGAGACGGTGAGCAACAGCATCGGGCTTTTCTCCAGAACCGCGTGGCGGTTCAGGAATCCGGTCTGATGCGGCAGCTCGTTGGGGATTTCCTCCGGAAAATCGGACAGGGTCGAAACCTTTGGATCCTGCTCGGCCGGAGTGATTTTTTCGTTATCAGCCATTACTCTTTCCTTATTCCGCAGGAGTCGCCACAGGCGCCGCAGCTTGTGTTTCAGGCAATGCCGCTGTCGCGGGTTTGCCGGCACGGATGGTCATCCACATGTTCCAGCACATGATGATCGCCCCCGACAGGAACATCACACCACCCAGACCGCGCACCACATACATCGGGAACTTGGCGCTGACGGTGTCGGCGAACGAGTTCACGAGGAAGCCCTGATCATCCACTTCACGCCACATCAGGCCTTCCATGATACCTGTCACCCACATCGACGAGGCGTACAGAACGATGCCAAGCGTCGCGAGCCAGAAGTGCCAGTTGATCGCGGCCATGGAATGCATCTGCTTGCGACCCCAAAGTTTGGGTGTAAGGAAATAGAGGCAAGCGAAGGTGATCATGCCGTTCCATCCCAGCGCGCCGGAGTGGACATGTCCGATGGTCCAGTCGGTGTAGTGCGACAGCGAGTTCACCGCGCGGATCGACATCATCGGCCCCTCGAAAGTGGACATGCCGTAGAAACCAAGCGACAGCACGAACATCCGCAGGATCGGGTCGGTGCGCAGCTTGTCCCAAGCGCCTTGCAACGTCATCAGGCCGTTGATCATGCCGCCCCACGAGGGCATCCACAAAACGATCGAGAACACCATGCCAAGCGTCGCGGCCCAGTCGGGCAGGGCGGTATAGTGCAGGTGGTGCGGACCCGCCCAGATGTACAGGAAGATCAGTGCCCAGAAGTGGATGATCGACAACTTGTAGCTGTAGATCGGGCGACCCGCTTGCTTGGGCACGAAATAGTACATCATGCCAAGGAAACCCGCCGTCAGGAAAAAGCCCACCGCGTTGTGACCGTACCACCACTGGGTCATCGCATCCTGTACGCCGGAGAACACCTGCACGGACTTGGAACCCCAGATGCTGACCGGAATGGACAGGTTGTTGACCACATGCAGCATCGCCACCGTGATGATGAACGCGAGGTAGAACCAGTTGGCCACATAGATGTGCTTTTCACGCCGGTGGATGATGGTGCCCATGAACACCGCCAAATAAGCGAGCCAAATCACCGTCAGCCAGATGTCGACGTACCATTCGGGCTCTGCGTATTCCTTGGACTGTGTCGCACCCAGCAAATAGCCCGTCGCGGCCAGAACGATGAAAAGCTGGTAGCCCCAGAATACGAACCAGGCGGTGTTGCCCCCCCAGAGCTTCACCCCGCTGGTGCGCTGCACCACGTAGAACGATGTCGCGATCAGGGCGTTGCCGCCGAATGCGAAAATCACAGCGCTGGTGTGCAGCGGGCGCAGACGGCCAAAGTTCGTGAACGGCTGTCCCCAGTCGAAATTCAGCTCGGGGAAGGCCAGCTGAAAGGCGATGAATGTCCCCACCAGAAAACCAGCAAGCCCCCAGAAAGCCGTAGCAATCACGCCTGCGCGGATCACTCCGTCGACGTATATGCCCTGATCGGGCGTCGCGACCACCGGCTCGTCGGTATTGCGCAGCACCCAGATGAACATGGCGCCTGCGATGAGCATGATGAGCACCGCATGCACCTGGTAGGCCAGATCGTGCGCCCAACTGCTCGCGATCGCGGCAAGCAGGGTGACGAGCCCTAGTATTATGAGTTTGACGTAGTCCATGAATAAAGCCCTCGAATTCCGAATTACCGCAAATGTCGCGGCAGTCCCCGGGGGTCTTCTATTCATCCTCCGTTCGACCCCTCTTTGATCTGGATCAAGCTAGAGGCAAAAGAGTGAAACTTTACGGAACGATACCGCCATCCGCATCATCACCGGTCTCGTCGTGTAGCGCGGCCAGATCGGTGACTGTAAAACTGCGGCGGTCGGTGAAATCGATGATGCCGTCCTTCTTCAGCGCGCTGAACTGGCGGCTGACGGTTTCCAGCGTGAGACCGAGGTAGTTGGCGATCTGGTCGCGGGTCATCGGCAGGGCCAACCTGGACGGATCAGCCGTACCGTCCGGGTTGGATCGTCGTGCCAGCATTTCGATGAATGTGGCGATTTTCTCGCGCGCGGTCTTGCGGCCCAACAGCAGCATCCAGTCGCGTGCCGCGTCCAATTCGTCCAATGCTAGCTCCATCAAACGCTGGGCCACATTCGGGGTTTCCTCGACCAGCCGCTCGAACGGGCGGCGTTCAAAACAGCACAGGGTCACCTCCGACGTGGCCGTCACGTCGAATTCGATCTGGCGCCGACCGGGCCGCCCGATAAAATCCGACGGCAGCAAAAGGCCGACCATCTGAGTGCGTCCGTCTTCGAGCGTTTTCGACAGGGCGGCAACGCCGCTGACGACCGATGCCACGAATTCCAACGGCTCGCCGCGCCACAGGATCGTGTCACCCGCCGCGTAGCTGCGATAGGTCTTCATCGCATCCAGGCGCGACAGCTCGTGTTCATCACACCGTGAGCAGACCGCGCGATGGCGGATCGGACAATTCTGGCAACCCACGGGGGCAAGGGCGGTATTTGGCATACGTTGATCTGGGTCAAAGTTGGGGGCGTTTGATTCGACCATACCGTCTAACATGGAAAAGATCGACCGACTTCGCCATTACGGCCTATTTGACGCACAGGTGCCGCGCTACACCAGTTATCCGCCCGCGAACCACTTCGCGCCGGACGCGGGGCAGGTGCAGCAACTGAACTGGTTGCGCGCTGTCCCGGGCGCCGCCGTGGTGTCGATCTACATCCATATTCCGTTCTGCCGGCGGCTGTGCTGGTTCTGTGCCTGCCGGACGCAAGGCACCAAGACACGCAGGCCCGTGGATGATTACGTCGATGTGTTGCGCAAGGAAATTGCAAGCGTCCGCGCCACGCTGCCTGCAGGCATCAGGATGGGGCGTCTGCATTTGGGTGGCGGCACTCCGACGATCCTGTCTGCGCGGACGATGCAGCGCCTGCTCGAAACCCTCTTTGCCAATTTCAAACCAGCGGAGACACTTGAATTCTCCGTCGAGATCGACCCGACGGACGCTTCGGACAGCGTACTGAAGACGCTGCTTGCGTTCGGCATGAACCGTGCCAGCATCGGCGTGCAGGACTTCACCCAAAAGGTTCAGGCTGCGATCGGGCGCGCGCAATCGCTTGAACAGACGCGGCGGGTCGTCGACATCGTGCGCGGCGCCGGGATCGGGGGCGTGAACTTTGATCTGCTCTACGGGTTGCCGCATCAAACCACCGAGAGCTTTGCGCAAACGCTTCGGCACGTCGGCGATCTGCGCCCCGACCGGCTGGCGATCTACGGCTATGCCCATGTGCCGTGGATATCAAAACGTCAAATGCTGATCCGCACCGAGGATCTGCCGGACAACGAGGCCCGGCTGGGCCTTGCCGAGATGACGCGCGACGTGCTGTGCGATCGCGGCTACGAGGCGATCGGCATCGATCATTTTGCAATGCCAGACGATCCGCTCGCCATCGCCGCACGTGAAGGGCGGCTGCGGCGGAATTTCCAGGGATATACCGACGACCGCTGCGCTGCCCTCATTGGGCTGGGCGCGTCGTCGATTTCGCGGTTCCCGCACGGCTACGTCCAGAACCAACCGGCGACATCCACCTATCTACGGCGGATCGAAACAACCGGCTTGGCGGGGCGCAGGGGCTATGTAATGACGGATCACGATCAACTCGTCGCGATGATGATCGAGGATCTGATGTGTCGTTTCGCCTTTCGCGAGGATGCGCTGCGCGAGAAATTCCCGAAAAGCGAAGCATTGATCAGACGGACGGCGGTTTCGCTGATGTCGCGGTTCCCGGATGTCTTTTTCATCTCCAGAGGCGGGCTGAAGATGCAGCCTGAGTTTCGCCAGCTGGTCCGCATCGTGGCCAGCTTTATCGACGGCTTCGCGCAGGCAGGGTCAAGCCACTCCTCTGCGATTTGAGAACCGTACCCGGGTCGGCTTGCCCATCCAGCGCCTCTGGACGCGCATGTCAGACCACCAGCCAGGACCAGCGCGAAATAATTTTCCGCGCGGTGGCATTTTGGTGTGCCAAAGGCACGTTTCACACTAGGTACCTCAGAATGTGGTTTGCGAAGTTGTGGAATTAGTCGATACTACGCAAAAATTGGGTGTCGAAGTCGCAGGTTTGAAGAGTGCGCGCGCAAGCGGACCGGACCCGGTGGCGGTATTTGAGGGTATGGGTATAATGCGTATAGCGCAGTTCGGGTCGAAGCAGTGGATTGCAGCGACGGCTTTGGTTTGTTTTGCCGCGTTTTCGGCTCATGCGGCAGACGTCAGTTTGACAGGAGTGTCGGACGAAGATCTAGAATCCGAACTGCGCGGCGGCTCTCTGTTGATCGAACAGACCCTGCTTGAAGACAATCCACCCTCTACGGCAGAAGTTCTCGCGGCAGCACAGGCCGACTATAAACGCCTGCTCGCCGTGCTTTACGACAACGGCTATTTCAGCGGCGCAATCAGCATTCGCGTAGATGGACGCGAGGCAGCGGATATACCTCCCGTGCAACCCCCCGGCACAATCGGCACGGTCCGCATCACGGTCGAAGAGGGTCCGAAATTCCGGTTTGGGCGTGCGCAAATCGGCCCGCTCGCACAGGGGACCGAGCTTCCCGATGGGTTTGCCGTCGGTGAAACCGCCAGTCTGGGCGTTTTGAAGACGACGGTTTCGGCGGGTGTGGACGGTTGGCGCGGTCAGGGCCATGCCAAGGCCGCTTTGGCTGCGCAAGATCTGGTCGCCGACCACCCTGACCGGGAAATCCGCGCCGATCTGGTATTGGCGCCCGGCCCGCGTCTGAGGTTCGGAACCCTTTCTATCGAGGGCGAAAGCGACGTGCGCCGGCAGCGCATACTCGACATTGCGGGACTGCCCGTGGAGGAGGTTTTTTCACCGGAGGAAATTCGGCTGGCAACGGAGCGTTTGCGACGCACCGGCGCGTTCAGCGCCGTCTCGCTCAGCGAAGCGGACGTGATCGGACCGAATGACACCCTGCCCATCACAGCTCAGGTCGTGGATGCACCGAAGCGGCGTCTTGGTTTCGGTGCGGAATTGTCGACGCAGGAGGGTTTAACCGTAAGCGCGTACTGGTTGCATCGCAATTTGCTGGGCGGTGCCGAACGCCTGCGGTTTGATGCCGAGGTGAGCGGGATCGGTGGCGATACGGGAGGCACCGATTATCGCCTTGCCGTCCGCTTTGAACGACCCGCCACCTTTAACGAAGACACCGATTTCTATGCCCTCGCAGAGATCGAGGAACTTAACGAAGTGTCCTATTTCTCTCGCCAATTGGATCTCGAAGCCGGTATCAAGCGGATCGCATCGACGGAACGGACATACACCCTTGGGGTCGGCTTCCGCCGCGGCTTGACGCGGGACGTGTTCGGCGAGAACCGCTATACCTTGCTGACCCTGCCGCTCAGCGCCCAGTTCGATTACCGTGACAACAGGCTGAATGCACTCAATGGTTACTATCTCAATGCCGACGTGACGCCGTTCGTGGCGATTTCGGGCGCGGACAACGGTGTGCGGTCCTATGTGGATGCGCGCGGTTACAAGACACTCGGTACCGAACGGCCGGTCACATTCGCACTGCGCGGTCAGCTCGGCTCGGTCTACGGACCCAGCCTCGACGAGGCACCGGCGGACTACCTGTTCTACTCTGGCGGCGGGGGTACCGTGCGCGGCCAGCCTTACCAGACGCTCGGGGTGCCGATTGGCGATGAAACCATCGGCGGGCGGTCCTTTGTCGGGCTTTCGGCCGAGGTGCGCGTCGGCGTTACCGACAGCATCGGTCTGGTGGCCTTTGCCGACGCAGGATATGTTGGCGAAGAAGAGTTCTATAACGGCGACGGCACGTGGCATTCGGGGGCCGGTCTGGGCCTGCGCTACAACACCGGGATCGGCCCCATCCGCCTTGATGTAGCGGTGCCGACATCGGGCCCGGAAACGGGCGAGGATTTCCAAGTTTATATCGGTATCGGGCAGTCATTCTAATGCGTATCTTGCGGTTCTTTCTTCTGGCGCTCGCGCTGATCTCCACCCCCGCTTTCGCCCAGGAAGACGACAAGGGCTTTCTGACCCGCAAGATCCAGGAACTGCTCAGCGGAGCAGGGCGGGACGTGAACCTGGAGGGATTTCGCGGTGCGCTTTCGTCGCAGGCCTCATTCGATCGAATGACGATTGCCGATGCCGAGGGCATCTGGCTCACACTCGAGGACGTAGTACTCGACTGGAACCGGTCCGCATTGTTGCGTGGCCGCCTTGAGGTGGAAGAGTTGAGCGCGGCCCGCATCGACATTCCGCGACTCCCCAAGAGCGAGGAGGCGGCGCTGCCCGACCCCGAAGCCGAACCCTTCACCCTTCCTCAATTGCCCGAGCTGCCGGTATCCATCGACATCCAACGGATCAACATCGCGCAGGCCGACCTTGGCGCGGCTTTGACGGGCGAAGCGGTTCAGTTGCAGTTGACCGCTCGGGCATTGCTGAACGACGATGGCCTCGATCTTGATTTCGAGGCTAGCCGCACTGACGGGAAACGCGGCAGTTTTGATATCACCGCAACGCTGGACCGGGACGCCGAAACGCTTGACGCTATGATCAGCCTGAGCGAGGAGGAAGCGGGTATCGCTTCTGTCCTGCTCAACATTCCCGGCAATCCTTCGATCGATCTGACGATTGCCGCAGACGGTCCTCTGAACAATCTTGTCACCGATATCGAGATCGACACCGACGGAGATGAACGTCTGGCTGGGCAGGTGACGCTAATTACCCAAGGCGACGAGAACGACCCGGATCGCCGGATCGTCGCCGATATCGGTGGCGACATCACCGCCGTGATCTTGCCGGAATATCGTGATTTCTTCGGACCATCCGTTACGTTGAAGGCAGATGCGCTGATCGAAGCGGGCGGCGCGGTGGAGGTCAATGACCTGTCGCTCAGCGCGGCGGCGGTCGATCTGTCCGGGCGTCTGCGGTTGTCCGAAGAAAAATGGCCGGCGTTCATCGACATCGAAGGAACGGTGGCCAGTGCCGACGGTGCACCGGTCCTCGTGCCCGGCGCAGGTGGCGAAACCACCGTTGATCGGGTTGTTCTGAATGTCGATTTTGATGCGGCGCAGGGCGACACCTACGAAGCCGTGTTCGACATCGCCGGTCTGAAGACCACCGAAGCGGACATCGCGGAGGCGACCTTGCGCTCGACGGGAACGATCACCGGTGCCCAAGGTAGCATCGGCCAGTTGCGCGGCACGGTGAACTTTGCGCTTCAGGGCCTCGCGGTGAGCGATCCGGCGCTTGCCGAAGCGGTGGGGCAGAACATCGAAGGAAGTACCGAAATCAACTTCGTGGAAGGTCAGCCTTTTCGCATTTCCAATCTCGATCTTGCGGGGACGGAATACGGGTTGCGCGGCTCAGTCGCGATCAGCGGCGTTGGCGCGGGTCTGGAAACCGACCTTGACGCAACCCTGACGGCATCCGATCTTGGCCGATTTTCCGCGCTGGCAGGGCGCGAGCTTGATGGAGAGGCGTCTCTGGCGCTCAAAGGCAAGGCTACACCGTTGAGCGGCGCGTTCGATCTGCAGGCCAGCGGTACGGCGACCGATATCAAGACAGGTATCGCACAGGCCGACACGCTGCTCGAGGGCCGCACGGATCTGTCGCTGATGGCGGTGCGCAACACCAATGGCACCTTCCTGCGCGACCTGGAGCTGAACAATGCAAGCCTGCGCTTTACCGGTGCGGCTGAGTTGATGAGTGAGAACAGCAGCGTCACGGCGGACGTGATCCTGCGTGATATCTCGCAGATCGTACCGCAGTATGAGGGAGAAGTCACCGTTTCGGGCCGTGCCGTGCAGGATGCAGCAGGATGGCGCGTTGATGTCGACGCGAACGGCCCCTACGCATCGACGATATCGGTGGAGGGCCTTGCCACCGGTCCGGACGCCGAAATCAGCTTCTCCGCGCGGGTGCCGGATCTGGAGCCTTTCGCAGAGCAGGTCGAAGGATCGTTGAACGCGCAGGGCACGTTGCGCCAGACCCCGCAGGGGTGGCTCTTGCAAACCGATGCCCTGGGTCCGTTCGAGGCCACAGCGGACATCAACGGGCTCGTGACGCCACAGGTCGACGTGCGTTTTGATCTGAATATTCCCGAACTCAGTGTGGTAACACCGCAGGTTTCCGGGCCTCTGGATCTTTCCGGGCGGTTGCGCCAGACCGAAAGCGGTTTCGAGATCGATACCGACGCCAGCGGACCCTACAACGCGACGGCCACGGTCCAGGGGGCGCTTACCCCCGCACTGGACGTGAATTTCGACGTGTCGGTGCCGAATTTGCAACCCATTGTGCCGCAGGTCAACGGCGCGTTGCGCGCGACGGGGCAGCTGCGCCAGACCGACAAAGGGTTCTTCATCGTTACCGAGGCCAGCGGCCCGTACGGCGCACGCGCGCTTGTCGAAGGGCTGGCAACCGGGCCGGATATGTCGTTGACCTTTGACGTATCGGTGCCGAACGTCGCGCCACTGGTTTCGGGTGTCAGCGGACCGCTTGCCGCGACGGGAACGGTTCAACAAACCCCGCAGGGCATTTCGGTCGACACGAATGCCACCGGTCCCTACAGCACGCGCGCCTCCGCGCGCGGGGTGGTGACCGGGCCGGACGCCGCCGTCGATTTCACGGTAGCCATGCCCAACCTCGGTGCCGTCGTGCCGGGCCTGAACGGCCCGTTGAACGTCGATGGATCCGCCAACAAGACACAGCAGGGATGGCGTCTGGATACCACTGCGCGCGGGCCATCCGGCACACAGGCCACAGTTGCCGGTCTTGTCGGCAATGACGGCAATCTGGACATCGACGTCAATGGCAATGCACCACTGGGGCTGGCGGGCCCGTTCATCGCCCCGCGCAGTCTGCAGGGGCAGGCGTCCTTTGATCTGAGCGTGAATGGGCCTGCGTCCCTCGGCTCCGTCACCGGCACGATCCAAACGACCAACGCCACGCTGAGCGCGCCGAACCTGCGTGTCGGCATCGAGGGCATTGCAGCAAACGTGCGTCTGGCCGACAGCCGCGCGACCCTGGATATCACCGGCAACGCTTCGGGTGGCGGGCAGGTTTCAATTCAGGGCGGGGTCGGTCTGACCGGTGCGTTTCCCGCCGATATAGACATCCGCTTGCAACAGGTCGAATTAACGGATCCGCGTCTCTACACCACGACGGTCGACGCGGCCCTTCAGGTCGTGGGTCCGCTTACGGGCGGGGCGCGTATCACCGGTGAGGTAAACGTCGGCGAAACGACGGTCAACGTCCCCTCAACCGGACTGACGAGCATCGGTGACATTCCTCCGATCCAACATATTCGTCCGCCAAGCGATGCAGTCGCCACGCGCCGCAAGGCGGGGTTGATCGGTGCGCAGGACGGTACCGACCCGGTTGAGCGTGGATCCAGCGGTTCGGGCTTTGGCATCGACGTTACGGTCAATGCGCCGGGTCGCATATTCGTGCGTGGCCGCGGTCTGGATGCGGAATTGGGTGGCACCCTGCGCCTGACCGGCACGACCAATGATATCATCTCGGCGGGCCGGTTCGAGCTTTTGCGCGGACGCCTAGACATTCTCGGCAAGCGGTTCAATCTTGTCGAAGGTTCCGCGACATTCCAGGGGGATTTCGTCCCCTACATCCGGTTCGTCTCGACCACCTCTACATCCACCGGGGAGGTCAGCGTGATTGTTTCCGGTCCCGCCGATGCACCTGAGGTGACTTTCGAAAGCACACCGTCCGCGCCGCAGGACGAAGTGCTGGCGCAGTTGCTCTTTGGTCGCAACATCTCGGAAATCTCGGCGTTTCAGGCGCTGCAACTGGCCAATGCCGTTGCCACGCTTGCAGGACGCGGAGGTACCGGCCTGGTGGGCAACCTGCGCAACCAGTTCGGTCTCGACGATCTGGACGTGACGACCACGGACAGCGGCGAGACGGCGTTGCGGATCGGCAAATATCTCAGCGAGAACATCTACACCGACGTGACCGCCGCCTCTGACGGCACCGGAGAAGTGTCCCTGAACCTTGACATCACACCAAACCTGAAAGGCAAGGCGACGCTGGGGTCGGACGGTAATTCGGGCTTGGGGGTCTTCTTCGAAAAGGACTATTGATCCGCGCGAAACCGGCCAAACCGACCTCGGTCGAACATCAATCCATCCCGCTGTGTGCTGTGCACGGCGGCTTGGGTGACTTTTCCAACGATGATCGAATGATCGCCGGCAGGATAAATGGCATGCGTGTCACAGTGGAATGTCGCGAGGCAGCCGCGCATCGTCGGAGCACCGTTTGGTCCGGCGACCCAATCATGTTCATCAAATCCATCACCGCGCAGGGCAAAATGGTTGGCAATATCAATCTGGTCGGATCCAAGGATGTGGATGCAAAACTGCGTGGCTTCTGCGAAGATGTCGTGGCGCTTTGAACTGCATGCCGCCGACCACAGCACAAGCGCGGGATCAAGCGAAACGGACGAGAACGAGTTCGCCGTCATGCCCAGCGGGCCGACCGCAGTCTGGGTCGTCACAAGCGTGACACCGGTGCCGAACTGGCCGAACGCCCGGCGCAGGTCGTCCGTGTTGTCGGTGTCTGGGATAAAGCTTGGCAATTCTGTCTCCATGAGGCCGAGCGGTGCCATGCACCGCGGTGTTTGTCCAGAGCGCCGCAGGCCATAAACGGAGGCTTGTGCCGTGGTCGCCACGCGCGTGACGTGAGATAGCGCGCACGCGCAAAAAGAAAGTGGCTATCCGAAAGGAGAGACCGACGACGCGCGGGCAACCCCTACCCGGCGGCGCTATCGCGGAGTATTCGCCTCTGCGTGGTTGAGCGATAGGTCTGCATGGCGCAGATAGAATGGCGCCGGAGTGCGCGCGAAACCGGAAAAGGGTGTCGCCAAGCAACAAAGGGCGCTCCAGACGGAGCGCCCTTTGTTGCCATAATTTGACTGCTTCAGCGGTTCATGCGGTTGTCGATCAGATCATCCACGACGGCAGGTTCCGCAAGTGTCGAAGTATCCCCGAGTGTGCCGTAATCGTTCTCCGCAATTTTGCGCAGAATACGGCGCATGATCTTGCCAGAGCGCGTCTTGGGCAGGCCGGGTGACCACTGGATCAGATCGGGAGAGGCGATCGGTCCGATTTCAGTACGCACCCAGTCGCGCAGCTCCTTGCGCAGCTCTTCGGTCGGCTCCTCACCGCTCATCAGCGTGACATAGCAATAGATGCCCTGTCCCTTGATCTCGTGCGGGTATCCGACCACAGCCGCTTCGGCGACCTTTGCATGCGCGACCAGCGCGCTTTCGACCTCGGCAGTGCCCATGCGGTGGCCCGATACGTTGATCACATCGTCCACGCGTCCCGTGATCCAGTAGTCGCCGTCCGCATCGCGTTTGCAGCCGTCGCCGGTGAAGTAATAGCCGGGATAATCGGAAAAATAGGTTTTTTCGAACCGCTCGTGATCGCCCCAGACGGTGCGCATCTGTCCGGGCCAGCTGTCGGCAATGCACAGCACGCCTTCGACGGGGTTACCCTCCAGCACTTCGGCGCTGGTTGGTTCCAGCACGACAGGCTCGATGCCAAAGAACGGCTTCATCGCCGATCCCGGTTTGGTCGCATGCGCGCCGGGCAGGGGGGTCATCAGGTGCCCGCCGGTTTCCGTCTGCCACCAGGTATCCACGATCGGGCAGCGGCCGCCACCGACAACGTCGTTATACCAGTTCCACGCTTCGGGATTGATCGGCTCGCCGACCGTGCCCAAAAGACGCACCGAAGACAAATCGCATCCCGTTACGAAATCATTGCCCTGACCCATGAGGGCACGGATCGCCGTTGGCGCAGTGTAGAACTGCGTCACCTTGTGTTTTTCGCAAACCTGCCAGAAGCGCGAGGCGTCGGGATAGGTCGGCACGCCTTCGAACATCAGCGTCGTCGCCCCATTCGCAAGTGGGCCGTAGACAATATAGCTGTGGCCTGTGACCCAACCGACGTCCGCCGTGCACCAGTAGATATCGCCTTCGTGATAATCAAAGGTGATTTCATGGGTCATCGCCGCGAAGACGAGGTAGCCGCCGGTGCTGTGAACGACGCCCTTGGGTTGTCCGGTGGAGCCTGAAGTATAGAGAATGAACAACGGATCTTCGGCATTCATCGCTTCGGGCGCGCAGTCGCCCGACGCCTCTTTTGCCAGCGCGTTATAGTCGTAATCGCGGCCTTCGGTCCATGTGGTCTGGCCGCCGGTCCGCTTTACCACAAGGCATTTTACCTTGTCGCTGCAATGCAGAAGGGCCTGATCGGCGTTCGTCTTGAGAGGTGTCGCCCTCCCCCCGCGCGGCGCGTGGTCGGCGGTGATTACGACCTTCGCATCACAACCGTTAACCCGCGCTGCCAACGCATCGGGGGAGAAGCCCGCGAAAACGATCGAATGAATCGCACCGATCCGCGCACAGGCCAGCATCGCAAAGGCCGCTTCGGGGATCATCGGCATATAGATAATGACGCGGTCGCCCTTGCCGACACCGAGATCCTTGAGGATGTTTGCCATCTTGCAGGTACCGGCGTGCAGATCCTTGTATGTGATGTGCTGCGCGGCCTCATCGGGATTGTCGGGTTCCCAGATAATCGCTGTCTGGTCGCCGCGCGCCTCAAGGTGCCGGTCGATACAATTGGCCGATACGTTCAATTCTCCGTCGGCGTACCAGTTGATGTTGACGTTGCCCAAGGTGAAATCGACGTCCTTGACCTGGCTGAACGGCTTCATCCAGTCGACGCGTGCGCCTTGCTCTTTCCAGAACGCCACCGGATCCTTGATCGACGCGTCATACATCGCGTCATATCGGGCGGCGTCCACATGGGCGCGTGCGACCGTCTCGTCACTGGGCGGATAGGTTTTGGCGGTGTCTGACATCGGGTGGGTCTCCTCCATGAGCGGTCTAGCGTCTTAAAATTGCGCGACTTGACCGGAATTCACGGCAGTTTACGAATTTCCGCTACGGAAGGGAACATTCAACGCCCGTTCTGGCCCCGCCTTCTGTAAAGATATTTCCCGCAAACCTGTGATATTTGTAAATTATGACCGCGCCGGTCTTATTGCGGGGCGGGTCGAGTGGGTCAGAATCCCACCATCTGCCCCGCATTTGCCTGTACGCAGTGCAGCGATGCGCGACCCGCCGCCACCGCCGCAAAGAGCGCCAACGATGCGCACCTGTGCGTGACCCGCTTTGACGTTGCACCCGGCATTAGGCCGGATGGCACAGGCATGCGATAAATTACGCCGTCACGAGGCTGAAACCCTCCGTCATGCTGATTGAACATTCCAATGGCGTGATAAAGCGCGCTGAGATCGCCCCCAGACCACCCATAACCGCAAAAACGTCCTGCGTTACAACGTGGTGAATGTGGCGGACACCGGGATACAATTCGGCATGATGGAGATCAAGCGTCGCAAGGTTGACCTCTTGTATAGCGGTTCGGGGCAAAAAAGCTTGGCACCCCGATACCTGCGCGTTAGCGTTATCGGCAAGCGCCCGGAGGATGGCGCGCATAACGGGAGAAATCAATGTCCAAATACCTGAGCGGTGCAGCTGTCTGCGCCCTGAGCCTTGCATTTGTAACCGAGGCCGCCGCGACCGAATGGAATGCGTCCGTCTGGGGCAAACGCCGCGCCTTTACAGAGCATGTCGAAAAAATCGCAGAATTGGTGTCGGAAAAAACCGACGGCGAATTCACCATTAACGTCAGCTACGGTGGTCTGTCCAAGAACACCGAAAATCTCGATGGTATTTCAATCGGTGCCTTCGAGATGGCGCAATTCTGTGCGGGCTACCACGCCGACAAGAACCGAGTGATCACCGTTCTTGAACTGCCGTTCATGGGCGTTGAGAACCTCGAACAGGAAGTCGCGGTATCTCGCGCGATCTATGCGCACCCCGCTGCCGCCGAGGAAATGGCCCAGTGGAATGCCAAGCTGCTGATGACGTCGCCCATGCCACAGTACAACATCGTAGGCACCGGCGAACCGCGTGACGAGCTTGCTGAATTCGAGGGCATGCGGGTACGGGCCACAGGTGGCATCGGCAATGCGTTCGAATCGGTGGGCGCGGTGCCAACCTCCGTGACATCTTCCGAAGCGTTCCAGGCGATGGAGTCGGGAGTCGTCGATACAGTCGCCTTCGCGCAACACGCGCACCTTTCGTTCGGCACCATCAACGAGGCCGACTGGTGGACCGCCAACCTGAACCCCGGCACGGTGAATTGCCCCATTGTCGTGAACCTCGACGCCTACGAAAGCCTGTCGGATTCCGAGCGTGAAGCGCTCGACGGGTCCGTCGATGAAGCGATCGATCATTATCTCGCAAACTATGGCGAATTGCTAAAGCGCTGGGATACCGTGCTCGAAGAGAAGGGCGTCGAGAAGGTTACGATCTCTCCCGAAGTCATCGAGGAATTCCGCGTGACGGCAGGTGAGCCGATCCAGAAAAAGTGGATCGCGGACATGGAAGCGCAAGGGATTCCGGGTCAGGAGTTGTATGACCTGATGGTCAAGACGCTCGCCGACGCGAAAAGCGGCAGCTGATCCCGGGTGCGGCGGGGGACACTCCCTGCCAGACGCGGATCCAAAGAGAGGTGCGTGGAGGCCCACGCACCTTTTCACACACATAAAAAGAGGGGACAGCCGTCATGGCAGGATCGGCAGCGGTACTGGAAGATTCCAGCATCCTGAGCAAGCTCGACCGCGCACTTCTCCCGGTGGAGCGCTTTTGTGCGCTGCTCAGCGGGCTTGCGATTTTTTCACTGATGTTTCTGGCGGCCTACTCGGTCATCGGACGCAAGTTCTTTGGCAGCCCCCTGATGGGATACATCGACTATATCGAAGCTGCGATGCCGATCATCGCGATCATGGGCATCTCCTACGTCCAGCGCGACGGCACTCATATCCGCATGGACATGGTGGTCAGCAAGCTGTCTGGTCGGGTCCTGTGGTTGTTCGAACTGATCTCGGTTCTGCTGATGCTGGTGCTTATCGTGGCGCTGACGTCCGGTGCCTGGGACCATTTCGACCGCTCGTTCGATTGCGCGCGGCCTTATTGTTCGCGCGACAGCTCCATCGACATCAATTTGCCGATCTGGCCATCGAAACTGGTGGTGCCGATCGCCTTTGCAGTGCTGGTGCTGCGTCTGATCCTGCAATCGTGGGGCTATGCGCGCGCGCTGGTGCTCGGTCTTGAAAACCCGGTTGCCGTGCCGCTCACACTGAGCGTGGCCGAGCAGGCGATGGCCGAGGCCAAGGCACTGGAAGGGGCTGACTGATGGAACCTATCGAAATCGGTATCTACGTCTCCGGCGGCATGCTCGTGATGGTGGTGCTGGGGATGCGGGTGGCCTTTGCCGCCGGACTGGCGGGCTATGTCGGGTTGATTTGGCTGCGTTGGAACGGGTTCGACTATGATCCCGCGCGGTTCTGGAAAGCAGTCGAAATCTCGACCAAGATCGCAGGGCTGACCCCCCATTCAAAGGTCAGCGCACAAGTGCTGAGCCTGATCCCCGTGTTTATCCTGATTGGCTATCTCGCCTACTACGCAAAGCTGACGACGGCACTGTTCGAAGCGGCCAAACGCTGGATCGCATGGGTGCCAGGCGGTCTTGCCGTGGCGACGGTGTTCGCCACCGCCGGGTTTGCCGCCGTGTCGGGGGCATCCGTTGCCACGGCGGCCGTATTCGCCCGCATCGCAATCCCCGAAATGTTGAAAGTCGGCTATAACAAGCAATTCGCCGCAGGCGTCGTGGCCGCTGGCGGCACGCTCGCTTCCCTGATCCCGCCGTCTGCGATCCTCGTGATCTATGCGATTATCGTGGAGCAGGACGTGGGTATGCTGCTGCTCGCCGGGTTCATTCCGGGCATGTTCTCGGCCATTGTCTACGCCGGTCTGATCATCGGTATCGCGGTGATCTGGAAAAACGTCGGTCCGCCGGTGACCGGTTTCAGCTGGAAGGAGCGGTTCGCGAGCCTTCCCCCCGCATTGCCCATTCTCGCCGTGGTCGTGATTATCAT
Organism: uncultured Sulfitobacter sp.; assembly: GCF_947497275.1. GTDB lineage: Bacteria > Pseudomonadota > Alphaproteobacteria > Rhodobacterales > Rhodobacteraceae > Sulfitobacter. The sequence goes on along the minus strand of NZ_CANMFS010000003.1, from coordinate 64,911 downwards.
CTTCTTCGTCTACAACCCGTTCGGCGATGCGTGGGGCACCCCGACGGAGGGCGGTGCCATCGGTGCGTTCATCGTCTTCCTGATGGCGCTGTGGCGCGGCATGGGACTGAGCCAGCTCAGGGACGCATTGCTGGAGACCGCCAAGCTGACGGTGATGATCTTCACGATCATCTGGGGTGTGCTGATCTATGTCCGGTTTCTCGGTTTTGCCGAATTGCCGGCGGCTTTCGCGGACTGGATCACTTCGCTCGAAACATCGCCGATGATCATCCTGATCTGCATTCTTCTGGCTTACGCGGTGCTGGGCATGTTCATGGACGCCATCGGTATGCTGCTGCTGACCCTGCCGGTGGTGTACCCGGCAGTCATGGCATTGAACGGCGGTGAAACAGTCGCAGCGGCGGATTCGGCCTTCGGTATGTCGGGACAGATGTGTGCCATCTGGTTCGGTATCCTTGTCGTGAAGATGGCAGAATTTTGCCTGATCACACCACCGATCGGTTTGAACTGCTTCGTTGTCGCCGGTGTGCGCGACGACCTGAGCGTTCAGGACGTTTTCAAAGGCGTCACGCCCTTTTTTGTCGCTGACGCGGTGACAATAGCGCTTCTTGTGGCGTTCCCGTCAATCGTGCTTTGGCTGCCATCCCTGGCGAGTTGACCCATTGGGGCGCGGTGATCAGGCCGCGCCCTTTTCCGCACCGCCATTCTCACCGTTCGTTTGGGTTTCGTCGGAAGAGCTGCCGAGGAAGTGACCAAAGATCTGCAACGCTTCGACGTTTTCACACACGACCTTGAATACCACGAGAAACGGAACCGCGATCAGCGCGCCGGGGATGCCCCAGAGCCAACCCCAGAACACCACCGTAAGGAAAACGGCCACGGTGTTGAGCTCCAGCCGTCGGCCCACGAGCCAGGGGGTGATGAACTGTCCCTCAATCGCGCTCAGTGTCATGTAACCTGCGGGTGCCAACAATGCGAAACCGACCGCATCGAACGTGATCAGCGCATAGGCACCGGCAATGACCGCCCCGACAACGGCCCCGATATAGGGCAGGAAATTAAGCAAGAACGCCGCCACACCAATGATATGTGCGCCGGGCAGACCGAGGGCCCATAAGAAACCGCCGACGCACAAACCCAGACACGCGTTGATCAAAGTGATTGTCAGCAGATACCGCGACACTCTCTTTTCTACGTCATATACTGCCGAAAGTGCGCGCTTTTTGCCGGTGATCGTCTGGAACGACTGTACAAGCTTGACATAGAACAGATTTCCCGACGCCAGAAGAAAAAGGGCCAGCACCAAGGTCACAGCCAACGTTCCGCCCAGCCGCATGCCACTGCTCATCGCACTGTCGAGAAGGCCGGGTTGCTTGACGATCACCTCCGGCGGTGCGTTGTTGCCTTCGCCGATCTTCTCGACTTCTTCTGTCGCGCGGCGCATCGTCTCGACGGTGTCGGACATCGTGCTCAGCTTCCGCTGTATTTCCGCGCCCATGCCTGGCAACTCGTCCGACCACATCGCAACGGTGCCTGCGGAGACGCCCAGGAGCAGCAGGGCCACAATACCTGACAGTCCAACGAGAATGACTGCCGATACGCCGCTTGGAATACCCATGCGGCCGAGGCTCCGGCTGACCGGGCTGAGCGTGAGCGCCAGAAGCACCCCGAGCAGAACAGGCAGGATGAGGTCCTTGGCGAAATAAGCGGTTACAAAACAGGCGATGACACAAAGTAGCTGCAGCGAGCGGCGGATCGATTTGATGTCTTCCAAGTGTAAGCTCCGATCCAGGAAGGAAATGACGTTGGGACATAACGCCGCGGGGCGCTGATTGGTTCATCGTCGCATTCTTTTTATCTTCGACCGGGTGCGCATTCGCCGCTTGACCCTCCGTTATGCGACCAGCAGACTGCGTTCTTCCACATCCGCAGAGCGAGCGTGTTCATGTTCCGTTTCCTTCATGCCTCGGACCTCCATCTGGGCAAACCCTTCGGCCGTCACGCAGAGGATGTGCGGGGGCGCTTGCGGCAGGCACGTCATGGCGCGTTGCAGCGACTGGCGCAGGCGGCGCGCGAGGGCGGGGCGGAGACGATTCTGCTCGCCGGTGACACCTTCGATCAGGAAACCCCTGCGCCGACCGTGACGCGTCAGGCGCTCAATGCGATGGCACAGGCACCGGATCTGAAGTGGATGATTATGCCCGGCAATCACGATAGCCTTGCCGTGACCGAGCTTTGGCAGACGGTTGCGCGCGATAAACCCGACAACGTGCTCCTCTTGCTCGAGCCTGTGCCGGTTATCGTCGCGGGGGCCGCGATCCTTGCCGCGCCGTGCACGGCCCGCAATCCCGGTCGCGACCTTACCGCAGACATGGATCAGCCGACGCCCGAAGGGCTGGTCCGTATCGGGTTGGGACACGGCGGCATTCATGATTTCGCTGCTGCGGGCAGCGCCGCACCCGATGGGCCATCGGGGATCATCGCGCCGGATCGTGCGGCGCAGGCGGATCTTGATTATCTGGGTTTGGGCGACTGGCACGGCCAGATCCGTGTCACCGCCAACACCTGGTACAGCGGCACACCCGAACCGGACAGCTTCAAGCACCCGCAGACCGGACGGGCGCTGCTTGTCGAGATCGTGGCGCGCAGGGCGCCACCCCTTGTCACCCCGGTATCGGTGGGCGCGCTTGCATGGCAGCGGGTGACGCTTGACCTGACCCCCGGCGAAGCCATCGAGGCGCTGCTTGGCGATGTGCTGCCTGCCATGGCCCTGCGCCGCGATACGCTGGTCGAACTGGTCGGGCGCGGGCGTCTCGGACTGCGCGAACGGCACCGCCTGCAAGCGTCGCTGGACTGCACCGCCCCCGATTTCCTGAGCTTTGCCAGCGATCTGACGCAGGTTCAGCTTGCGCAGCAGGATGCTGATCTTGACGGTATCGACCCGTCGGGGGGCGCGTTGCGGCAAGCAGCCGAAACGCTGACGGCACGCACCCAAGATCCCGATCTGTCGGTCCATGACAGGCGCATCGCGCTGTCGGCGCTTTCGCATCTGTTCTCGTTTGTCGCCGTAGAGGACGCGACATGAAGCTGCGCAGCCTCACCCTATCGAACGTGCGCAAGTTCGCTGGTCAGACCGCGACACTGAGCGGCATCGGCGATGGCGTATCGGTGGTGTCCGAGGCAAACGAGTTTGGCAAATCGACATTCTTCGATGCCCTTTATGCCTTGTTCTTTCTGAAATACGGTGCGGCCACGCGCGAGGTGAAATCGTTGCAGCCGCAAACCGGGGGGCCGGTCCGTATCGCTGCCGAGGTCGAATTGCCCGCTGGTCGCTTCACGCTGGAGAAATCGTTTCTGGCGCAAAAACGCGCCTCCGTGCGCGATGCTGGCGGCACACTCGTGGCCCAGGACGACGAGGCGGAACGTTGGATCGCGGCATTGATGGACAAGGGATTGGAGGGGCCGGCGGGTCTGCTGTGGGTCCGGCAGGGTGTCACCGCGCTGGAACCTTCGGGTAGCACCGGGGCCGAAAAGACCGAGAAGGAGAAGCTGCTGGGCGCGCGGCGCGATCTTCTGTCATCCGTGGCGGGTGAGATCGACATGGTGACGGGTGGTCGCCGCATGGACCGGGTGATCGAGGCGGCGCGCGCAGCGCTCGCACAGCTCGCCACGGCAACGGGACAACCAAAGACGAACGGTCCGTGGAAAGACGCGGTGCAGGAGGCCGAAGCACTTCAGACCCGCAAAGCCGAACTCGAAGCCGCGTGCAGCACCCTGACCGCGTCGTTGGCCAAGAGGCGGCAGGTCGCGGGAATGCTCGTCACGCTGGACCAGCCCGAGGCCCGCAAGGCCCGTCAGACCGCTCTGGACGAAGCCGAGCGCGCAGACCGCGCTGCGGCGGCGCACGCTGACCGATTGAGCGAAATGCGCGCGCAGCAACGTCTGGCGCAGCTGGAGTACGACAGATCGCACGAAGCACTGGAACGGCTGTTGAAGCAGGCCGACGCCTATACGCAGGCAGGTGAAACGCTGGAAAAGACGCGCGCGCATCTTGAAAGCTGCCGGACAAAAGCGGACACCGTCGCCCAACGCGTCCGAGTTGCCGAAGCAGAGCTGCGTGCGGCGACACTGGCCGTAACCACCCATCGCCGCGCGCGCGAAGCGGCGCAGCAAGGCGCGCTGCGCCGCAACGCACAGGAAAAGCACGACGCCCTAGCCAAGCGGTTGAAAGATGCGCTCGCCAAACGTGCTGAACTGGAGCAGACCGATGCAACACTTGCTGCCTTGCGGATGGATCTCGCGACCCTGGACCGGATCGAAGCCGCCCACGAACGGTACAGGAAACTGCAAGCGGAAGCTGTGTCCGGCGGTGTACGGATGCAACTGAGCTATGAAGGCAGCACCCGTGTCCTGCGCAATGGCCAGCCGCTGGAGGCCGAAACACATACCATTCTGGCCCCCGACATGTTCGATCTGCCCGGTATCGGCCGGATGACCCTCGATCCCGGATCCGCCGCGGCAGATATCGACAAGGTGGACGGGGCGCTGACGGAACTGAACGGGCTGCTTGAAAAAGCCGGTGTTGCCGATCTGTCATCCGCGCGCGCGGCGACCCGGCGCAGACAGGAGGTGCAGGGCGAAGTGAAGGTTTTGAAATCGGTGCTGCATACGCTTGCACCTGATGGCATCGGAGCAATCCAGACCGCGCTGGCCGAGGCCGCAGCGGTAATCCAAGCACATGTACCAACCGAACAAAGCGGTGCGGATCCCGAAACGCTGATCCGGGATCTGGAAGCGTCGGAAGCGCGGGAGGCACAGGCGCGCGCCACCTACGACGCAGCTGTCGCGGAGGCCGCCGGCGCCCAGACGGCTCTGGCGCGGGCACAGGCGCAACAGGCTGCCGCCACCGCGACGTTCGAGACCTCGAAAGACGCTCACGGCGATCCGCAGACCTATCCCGCACGCAAGGCCGGCGCCGCGCAGACGGAGACGGTGGCGGAGGCCGCTTTGGCGCAAGCCACCGATGCCGTTGAAGTCCTGGGAAAGGATGCGCCGGATAGGGCGACGGTCACCGCTGGTCTGGCGCGTGCACGCAGCGCCGTCGACAATGCGCAGCGCGATATTGCCCGTCTTACCGCCGAGCAGGCGGATCTGAATGCGACCATCCGCGCGCGCGCCGAAGACGGCGTCGAAGAGGCATTGGCCGAAGTGACCGGGCGTTACGCGATCGCGCAGGACCGCGCGGACCGTTTTGCCCATGAAGCCGAAAGCCTTGCACTGCTGGTCGAGACACTGACGGCGAAACGCGGGGCTGCGCAAGAGACGTATTTCGGACCGGTCCAGCACGAACTCGCCCCCTTGCTTGCCATCCTGCATGCAGATGCAGCACTCAGCTTTGATCCTGCATCGCTGTTGCCCGACGGTCTGGCGCGCGACGGCACTCAAGAGAAACTGGAGGTGTTGAGCGGCGGCACGCAGGAGCAGATCGCCATCCTCACGCGCCTCGCCTTTGCGCGCCTCTTCGCCAAGCAGGGAAAGCCGATGCCGATCGTGCTCGACGATGCGCTTGTCTATTCCGACGATGACCGCATCATCAAGATGTTCACCGCGTTGCACCGTGTGGCACTGGACCAGCAGGTGATCGTTTTCTCCTGCCGCCAGATGGCGTTCAGCGGGCTGGGCGGAACCCGGCCAACGGTCGAGATCACGCCGATGTCCTGAACTGCCCGTAAATTAAGCGTGCCGTAGCGGAAGATCCGCAAGGCGCGCGAAAACGCTACCGCCGCCCTGTGCGCTGTGGTGAAATCAGAACCGATGACTTTCGAAAGCCCCGCCATTCAACAGCTGACACCCTCGCAACCGGCGGTCTCGTCCGGCCAACCCCGCGCGCGCGGGGCGGTCGATCTGGACGTGCGGCAGTCGCATGGCGCGACTCGAATCGCGAATCTGCGGCAGTCGGGGTGTTTGAAATGCGTGTTCCCCCGCGTTTTTCGCCCGCAAGCGGAGGCGGTGCTGGTCAACACGTCGGGGGGCATCACCGGGGGCGATCTTTTGTGCGTGCGCGCCCGTCTCGCACCGCAGACCGCGCTGACAGTCACGACGCAGGCGGCTGAACGGATCTACCGCACGAGCGATGGCACGACGGGTCGGATCGACACCCGGATCACCGTCGAAAGGAACGCACAATTGTTCTGGTTGCCACAGGAAACGATCCTGTTCGACGAGGCAAGATTGGAAAGGCGGCTGGATATCGCGCTGGCCGCAGGTGCCACGCTGCTGCTGGTGGAAACGCTCGTTCTGGGCCGCGCGGCTATGGGAGAGCAGGTACGCGCCCTGCATCTGGAAGACCGGATCAGGATCAGCCGTGATGGCGCTCCGCTATACCTCGATGGCGTGCGTCTGTCGGGCGATGCCACGGCACAGATGGCACGCGCCGCGACCGGAGAAGGCGCGGGCGTCGTATCGACGCTAGTCTATGCCGCGCTGGATGCCGCTACGCAGCTTGCGCATATCCGCGCGATGTTGCCCGACAGTGCGGGCGCTTCGTTGCGTGCCGGCGATCTTCTCGTGCTGCGCGCCCTCGCGCCCGACAGTCTTGCGATGCGGCGCTTTCTCATCCCGGTGCTGGACCGTTTGTCCGGCAATCTATTACCGACAGTCTGGAGACTCTGATCCATGCAACTTACCCCCCGTGAAAAGGACAAGCTGCTTATCGCGATGGCCGCCGAAGTCGCGCGCAAGCGGCTTGCACGTGGCGTCAAGCTGAACCATCCCGAGGCGATCGCGTTGATCACGGACGCCGTCGTGGAAGGCGCGCGCGACGGACGCTCTGTCGCCGACATGATGGAGGCAGGGGGACATGTGGTGACCCGCGATCAATGCATGGAAGGAGTAGCCGAAATGATCCATGACGTTCAGGTCGAAGCGACCTTTCCCGACGGGACCAAACTGGTCACTGTTCACAATCCAATCCGATAGAAAGGACCGCGAGATGATCCCCGGAGAAATCATGCCAGCAGAGGGCACACTGACGCTGAACGCGGATGGCGCGGCGCTTGCCATGATCGTGGCCAATACCGGCGACAGGCCGATTCAGGTGGGCAGCCATTATCATTTCGCCGAAACCAATCCGGCGCTCGACTTCGACCGCAGCGCGGCGCACGGGCACAGGCTGGACATCGCGGCGGGCACCGCTGTCCGGTTCGAGCCGGGCCAGCGGCGCGAGATACAACTGATCCCGATCGGCGGCGCGCGCCGGGTTTTCGGGTTTAATGGCCAAGTGATGGGAGATCTGTGATATGGGTAAATTCGATCCGTTTTCGTATTGGTCGAACGCGCTGGAAATGACGTACATGATGTCCGAAGCGCAGGCTGTTATTTCCATGCGGCTGATGGGGATGGCCGGCATCTGGTCTGTCACTCCCGCCGAAGACAGCCGGATGGTCTCAGAGAAAACTCAGGCGATGAACCGCGCGGGCGCGGAGGCGGCACGGGTGATGATTGCAGGCGGTACGCCGGATCGCGTGATGGCGGCAGCGATCAAGCCGATCCGTCAGAAAACCCGCGCCAACGCAAAGCGGCTGGGCAAACGCGGCCTGAAAAAGAAAGGCTGAAGCGATGCCCGTCGAAATCCCCCGCGCCCAATACGCAGCTATGTATGGACCAACCACAGGCGATCGCGTGCGCCTTGCCGATACCGATCTGATCATCGAGGTGGAGCGGGATCTGACGACTTACGGCGAGGAAGTGAAGTTCGGCGGTGGCAAAGTGATCCGCGACGGAATGGGTCAAAGCCAGGTGGCACGCAGTGGGGGCGCCGTCGATACGGTCATCACCAATGCGCTGATCGTGGACCATTCGGGTATCTACAAGGCAGACGTGGCTCTGCGCGATGGTCTGATTCACGCCATCGGCAAGGCGGGCAATCCCGATACGCAATCCGGCGTCGACATTATTATCGGCCCGGGGACCGAGATCATCGCAGGCGAGGGGCGCATCCTGACCGCCGGTGGGATGGACAGCCACATTCATTTCATCGCACCCCAACAGATGGAGGACGCGCTGCACTCCGGTGTGACCACCTGTTTCGGCGGGGGTACTGGCCCCGCGCACGGTACGCTTGCCACTACCTGCACACCGGGTCCGTGGCACATCGGACGCATGCTGCAGGCCTTTGATGGCATTGCGATGAACATTGGCTTGTCGGGCAAAGGCAACGCCAGCCAGCCTGCAGCATTGGAGGAGATGGTGCGTGGCGGTGCCTGTGCGCTCAAGCTGCACGAGGATTGGGGGACGACTCCGGCTGCCATCGATTGCTGTCTGTCGGTCGCGGATGACATGGACGTGCAGGTGATGATCCACACCGACACGCTGAATGAAAGCGGTTTTGTCGAGCATACGGTCGCAGCCATGAAGGGCCGCACGATCCACGCCTTCCATACCGAAGGCGCGGGTGGGGGCCATGCGCCAGATATCATCAAGATATGCGGCGAGGATTTCGTGCTGCCCAGTTCGACCAATCCGACACGTCCTTTCACCGCCAATACCATCGAAGAACATCTGGACATGTTGATGGTCTGTCACCATCTCGACAAGTCGATCCCCGAAGACATCGCCTTTGCCGAAAGTCGTATCCGACGCGAGACGATCGCCGCCGAGGATATCCTGCACGATATGGGCGCATTTTCGATCATCGCAAGCGACAGTCAGGCCATGGGGCGCGTGGGGGAGGTCTTGATCCGCACGTGGCAGACCGCCGACAAGATGCGCAAGCAGCGCGGACGGCTGCCGGAAGAAACCGGCGACAACGACAATTTTCGGGTGCGCCGTTATATCGCCAAGTACACCATAAACCCCGCGATCGCGCAGGGGGTGAGCCATGTTGTGGGATCTGTCGAGGTTGGGAAACGCGCCGATCTGGTGTTATGGAACCCTGCGTTTTTCGGCGTGAAGCCCGAAATGGTCTTGCTGGGCGGAACCATCGTCGTGGCGCAAATGGGCGATCCCAACGCGTCGATCCCGACACCGCAACCGGTCTATTCCCGCCCGATGTTCGGGGCTTTCGGCAGGTCGCTGACGCAATCGTCTGTTACGTTCATCTCTGGCGCGGCACAGGCCGATGGTCTGGCGCAGACCCTGGGACTGGCCAAGCAAACGGTGGCCGTGTCGAACACCCGCAGCATCGGCAAGAAGGACCTCATCCACAACCACGCGACTCCGCAGATCGAGGTCGATCCGGAGACATACGAAGTCCGTGCCGATGGCGAATTGCTGACTTGCGAGCCGGCGGACGTGCTGCCGATGGCGCAACGCTATTTCCTGTATTGAGAGAATAATTAGATGGCCAACGCAATCACATTAGCCCAGGTTCGGTCCTGCTATGCCGCCGCGCGCGACGTGTTCCACAGCAAACGCGGCCTGTCTCAAGCCAAGGATCAGGCTATCGAGAAATCGGGCATCGGCGCGAGTTCCGCCCTGCGCTACATCGATTCAATTGTCGGAATGCTCCGCGCGGAGCAGTACGCAAGTACCATGAAGATAAGCGATACAGCCGCCCTGCTTGAATGGATCGGTCGCGATTATGGCGTCGATGCGCGGCGAGGGGCGGCGAAAGCGGTACTGGAACATGTCGACTATTACGCGGCACTGTCCAACGGCGGGCCACAGAAGGCGATCCGCCGGATTGCCGAGGAGGTTTTGACGCAGACAGCTCTGCCGGAAATCAGCCCGCTGGCGGCGCAGGAAGAAGACGACAAATTTCTGCTCGCTGTCTCGCGGGCGCTCGGAGATGACGCAGGACGAAAAGCAAGGCTCGCTACCGCACCTGCGAGACCGCGTCCTGTAATGCGGATAACGAGGACCTATCGGCGCAATCCCGATGTGGTCGCCGAAGCACTCTACAAGGCGCGCGGTATGTGTGGAGACTGCAAGGGAGAAGCCCCCTTTCTACGCAAGGACGGGACGCCGTTTCTTGAGGTCCACCATATTCTGCCCCTTGGCGATGGTGGTCTGGATGCAGTTGAGAATGTAATTGCCTTGTGTCCGAATTGTCATCGGCGTGCGCACTTTGGCATTGCTGGCGCGGGGTTGCTGCCATGACCGAACATCTGAGCCAAACCGTGCGGCCCGCCGGAACGTGGGAAGGGGCCTTTGGCAGCTCAAGGCTTGGCTACGACGACCGTTTTTTGCGGCGCAAGGTTATTCAGACGCAGGACGGGCAGAACGTACTGGTGGATCTGGTGCATACCACGTCGCTCAATCATGGTGACGCGCTGGAAACGGACGACGGACACCTGATCGAGATCGTTGCAGCGGAGGAGCCCCTGTTGCGCGTTACAGGCGGCAATCTTGTGCAACTTGCGTGGCACATCGGCAACCGGCATACTCCCTGCCAGATCGAAGCGGACCATCTTCTGATCCAGAATGATCCGGTGATCGGTCACATGCTCGAACACTTGGGCGCACGGGTCACGCCGGTACATCAACCCTTTACCCCCGAGGGCGGCGCGTACGGTCACGGACGCACGCACAGTCATGCCCACGGTGCCACGGCGCACAGCCACGACCACACGCATGGAAAATGACGCGGTCCTTCTTACGTTGGGCCAATGGTTCTCTCCCAGCTACCCATTGGGCAGCTTTGCCTATTCTCACGGGCTGGAAACGGTAATCCAGCGCGGCGGGATCAGCACCGCGGCGCAGCTCGAGGTCTGGCTTCGCGATCTGCTTGTTCATGGCAGCGGGCAGGCGGATGCAATCCTGCTGCGCGCGGCCCACGCGTGCCGGGACCGTGACGCGGTCACGCTGATCGACGCTGTGGCGCGCGCCTACGCTCCCAGCGCGGAACGCCTGTTCGAAAGTACGGCGCAGGGCACTGCATTCGCGCGGACCACGCGCACGATCTGGAAGATCGACATTCCCGATCTCACACATCCTGTCGCAGCAGGCTATGCAAGCGGTCAACTTGGCATACCCGCCGATCTGACGGTGCTTTTTTACCTGCAGGCCTTCGCGTCCAATCTGGTGTCCTGCGCCGTGCGGCTGGTGCCGCTGGGCCAGACGGAGGGGCAGGCGGTCTTGCACGCGCTGGGCGCTGCATGTCATGCTGTCGCGGATGCGACACGCGGCGTTCCGCCCGACGCTCTGTTCAGCAGCTGTTTTGCCGCCGAAATCGCGGCGATGCACCACGAAACACTTGAACACAGGATTTTTCGCACATGACAGTGATGAACGGCCCTTTGCGCGTCGGTATCGGCGGCCCGGTGGGCGCGGGCAAAACGACGCTGACCGCCGCGATTGCACGCGCGCTGCACCCGCATCTGTCAGTGGCGGTAATCACGAACGACATCTACACGCAGGAAGACGCCGAAGCATTGATGCGGATGCAGGTTTTGCCCGGCGACCGGGTGCTTGGCGTGGAAACCGGCGGCTGCCCGCACACCGCGATCCGTGAGGACGCGTCGATCAATTTGGCGGCAGTGGCTGAAATGCAGCGCCGGCATGCTGATCTGGAACTGGTGTTGATCGAAAGCGGCGGTGACAATCTTTCGGCGACGTTCAGTCCGGAATTGGCCGATTTGACACTTTACGTAATCGATGTGGCTGCGGGAGAGGAAATCCCCCGAAAGGGGGGGCCGGCGATCACGAAATCCGATCTTCTGGTGATCAACAAAACTGATCTTGCACCGCACGTCGGTGCCTCTCTCGACGTTATGGAGCGTGATGCCAAGCGGATGCGCGTGGGCAAACCATTCGTGTTTTGTGCGCTGCGACACGGCGAGGGCGCGGATGCAGTCGTCTCGCATATCCTCGCGGCCGGTGGGCTGAACACCAGGATGCGGCACAAGAACCCGGCAGGCTAGCTGGCTGCCTCGATCCGGGCGGTCGTTTCTTCGCTCATTCCGGTTCGACGGGGCAGGATGATGTGGAAAGTGGTGCCGACCCCTTCGGAGCTTTCCATTTCCACGCGGCCCTCGTGACTGTCCACGATCGCCTTTACGATGCTCAGACCCAAACCGGTGCCCCCGGTCCGGGCACGGTCGCTGTTGCGCGCTTGGGTAAAACGCTCGAAAATGGTTTCCTGCGCATCCTGGGGGATGCCCATGCCGTAATCCTGAACCGTCAAGGTGATTTCGTCACCGGTGTCGTCCGTGGCGACAGCCACGCGAATATCGCTGCCCTCGGTCGAGAATTTCGCCGCGTTGGTCAGCAGATTTCCCAGTACCTGCATCATCCTGTCCGCATCACAGACGAGCAGGGCTGGCGCATCGGTGCCTTCGATCCGAACACCGATATTGTACTGATCCAGATACGCCTCGTTGGCGCGGACGGCTTCGTTGACCAGATCGACGGCGTCGCAGGGGCGCAAGGCAAAAGACATCTGACCGGCCGCGATCTTTTCCAGATCGAGCATGTCGTTGACAATCAGCACAAGGCGATTGGCGTTGCGATGCGCAATTTCCAGAAGGCCGCGCGCCTTGGCAGGGATAGCGCCTGCCGCACCGGACAGAACCAGGCCCAGCCCCCCCTTGATCGACGTAAGAGGTGACCGCAATTCGTGGCTGACAGTGGCGGTGAATTCCTCTTTGGCGCGATCGAGTTCAAGCCGCTCCGCGATGTTGCGTTCGATGCTGACAAAGCGCGGGGCACCGTCGGCGGTGTGCGTCAGTTGCAGCGTCACTTCGTACGGTGTTTCGAAATGTTCGGAAATATAGACCAACTCAGATACGCGGCCATCGAGTAGCGGCTGCACCTTTCGCAAAAATGCCTCTTCGTCGAAGCCGGGCATCGAACTGGCCAGCGGGGTATTCATATAGTCGGTTTCCGACCAGCCCCAGCGCGCCATCGCCGCGCGGTTCATGTAGGTATAGCGCAACGTATCCGGCGTGAACATGAACATTTCGTCCTGAAACATATGCAGGGCAGCATGCATGTCACGTTCTGAATCGGAGAATTTCGAACCCGAGACATCTGTACGGATCGAAATGCTCTTGACGTGCTCACCGCTCTTGTCGAACAGCGGATAGCTGGTGGTTCGGGTCCAAACGGTGGTGCCGTCCTTGCGTCTCAGCCGTTGTTCGCCGGTCCAGCAGGTGCCGCTGGTCAGGGCCGCGTGGATCGCGTCGAAGTTGCTCCATTCGCTTTCTGAATAGATGATCGTTATCGGCTGGCCAATGATATCATCGGTGCTGTAGCCAAATGTTTCGACGAACAGGTCGTTGACTTCCAGTACCTCGCCGTCCGCAGAGACCAGATTGACGATGGAATGGGCGTTGAGGGCTTCAATTTCGTGATCGAGTATGGACAAATCCCGAACGCGGTCCTTGCGAACGGCTTGTAAGCCGACGCAGGCCAGCGCGTACTGCAACAATTTCAGCGACGTGTTTTTCATGCTCTGTCCTCTGGGCGGGTCGGGTTTCTCGTCCAGCCTTTGCGCAGGTATGACCTGTGAAAGCGCCGAAATTAGGGCAAAAAGGTCAAAATTTAGTGCAACTCCCGAGCACGAAACCGCGCACGTGCCCACGTCGGACCGTATGCGCACGCCGCATCGCACGGCCCGCCGACGCGCGGGTATTGCGGTATGCCCCAAGATCGTTGCGTCAGCGTGAGAACATCACCGGAAGCTTGGCGTGCCTGAGCAGGTCGCGTGTGGCGCCGCCGATGACCAGATCATAGGCCCGTGAATGGCCAAATGCACCAACCGCGATCAGGTCCGCTCCGGCCTCGAACGCTTCCTTGTCAAGCGCCTCTGCCACGCCGCCGTGGGACCATGTGCGCTGCACGAGCGTTGTTTCGATCCCGTAGCGGGCCAGTCCTGCCGCGAGGTCGGTCGAGGCGGGATCGTTCAATGCATCAAAGCTGCTGTCGTTGACCCGCAGGATTTGCACACTGTCGCCGTCGCGCAAGAGAGCCAGCGCATCATGTGCCGCGCGTGCCGCCTCGCGGGTGCCGTTCCAGCCGATCATGACGCTTTCGCCCAGAACATCACCGTCGAACGTGTGAGGAACACTGATCACGGGGCGGCCGGCGTCGCGAATGACGGCCTCGCTCAGCTTGAGCTGCGCAGGCTTGTCTTCGTCACCCTGCGCGGCGCTCAGCAATACGATGTCCACGCAGCGCGCGGTTTCGACGATCCGTTCCGCCCCGGTTTCCAGATCGCTTCTCAGGACCCGCCATTCGGCGACAAAATCCTCGTTCTGCGTGTGCCTGTCGAACACAGCCTTCAGCTTGGCGTTCTGCGCCATTTGAGCGTCACCGTAGATTTCGTAGACGGCATCGGGCATATGTACGGCGATACCGGGATAGGACATCAGCGTCTCCACGGTATGCACGCCGATCAGATGGGCGTCGTGGCGGCGAGCGAGTGCGCAGGCCGCGCGGGCCAGACCTTCGGCGCCGGTTTCGTCGGTGAAACATGCAAGAATTGTCTTCAGGGTCATATCGGAGTCCTTTGTTGAACCGGCATGATGCGCGATGTCGTCTTGCGCTGCCGCAGATGCTTGGAACGCTGTCGTCCTGTGTGATGATGACGCATGATTGCGGTGACGGGTTGATCCCGATCAAATAGCGCTGCGCGCGTGCGTGCTAGACCCGCAGGGCCGCCAAGACAGTCGGCACCATAACTTCGCAGGCAAGGGACAAGCAAATGAGCGATGCAATTGAATTGACGATCGAGCCCGGGTTTCTCAGCCGTCTTGTGTTCAAGATGCGCGCCGTGAGCCTCGGCGACGAGGATATACCGCGCGACGCCCGGGACAATGCGGGGAACGGTGGCCACCACATCACGCTGGCCGAGGAAATCGGCACCGAGGGAACCCGCGGAGAACTCGTTGAAGAGATCGATGGCATGGACCCCGAACACCAGCAGGAACTCGTCGCCCTCATGTGGATCGGACGCGGGGACTTCGAAGCGGACGACTGGCACGAGGCACTTGCGATGGCCGGAGAGCGTGCGGACACGCCGACGGCCCGTTATTTCCTGTCGCATCCCCTATGCGCCGACGAGATCGTCAGCGGTCTTGAAGCATTGGGCCACGATCATATCCTGCGCGACGGTACCTATTGACGAGGTCCGCTATTCAGGATCCTGCGATGCCGCAACCAGACCGCCGTGGTCATGGACCGATACGGTTTGCGGCGTCTCCAGACTGATGATGCCCCGTTTGCGCAGGAGACTGAAGGTGCGGCTTACGGTTTCGACAGTCAGGCCAAGAAAATCAGCAATATCGGCACGGCTCATCGGCAGGGAAAACATCATGCCGCCATCGGACAGCGTGCCGGTGCGCTGCGCGAGCACAAGCAGAAACGAAGCAACTTTCTCGACGGCCGATTTGCGCCCCAGCATCATGAAATGATCCTGCATTGCGGTAATCTCGTTCAATGCCGCGTCAAGGAGCCGTTGGTGGGTCTGTGGGTCCGCTCCTTCGGTTTCGAGCATCCGGCGCGGATAGGCGACGATATCGGCGTTGGCGATGATGTCGCAATCCGTATGGTGGCGATCCCCGTTGGGAAATCCGATGATATCACCGGGCAGACCGAAGGCGATGACCTGTCGGCGCCCGTTCTCCAGCACCCGCGTCAAACGCACACTGCCCGATCTGACCTCATATACGAACGCGGCGGCGTCACCTTCGTGGAAGAGATGCGATCCGGTGGTGTGCCGGGTCCAGACGTGCGCTTGTTTGCGGCTCTGCGGCGCGGCAATCGCATGGCACGGCCCGTGCGTGCCGTCGGTCTGTGTTGAATGCGTAACGTACATTTTCTGTCCCCCAGTTTGTTCCGTGCACAGACTGTGCATTCCGTGTCGCAGGATGACCCTTCGCTAAGTATTCGATTGTATCAATTTGTAGCGGTGGTGAAGTTGCCCCGGCTGCACCTTCCAAAGCCGCCCAATGATTGCTATTTTCAATTGAAGCTATCTGGATTTGACCCAATGTCCGCTGCGCACACCATACTTGTCGTCGATGACGACCCCAAAATCCGCGTTCTGTTGCGCCGGTGTTTCGAAAGCGACGGCTATGCCGTGATGGAGGCCGCGGACGCAGCAGAGGTGAAAGCCGCGTTTGCGACAGTGCTGCCCGATCTTGTTACCCTCGACCTCAATCTGGGCGACGACGATGGATTGGATGTGGCGCGCGATATCCGGCGCACGACGGATGTGCCGATTGTCATGGTCACCGGCAAAGGCGATGTGATCGACCGCGTCGTGGGGCTTGAACTGGGCGCGGATGATTACCTGGCGAAACCGTTTCACGTCCGCGAGGTCCTCGCGCGGGTGCGGTCCGTCCTGCGGCGCAGCAGGACGGCGGGCCGCGATGTGCAGCCCAGACCGGGTGCGGTCCTGTCCGATGCGGACGAAAGGCTGCTGCTCGACGGATTGTCGATCGACCTTGAACGGATGACGATGACCGAAAGGGACGGGGTCGAAAGCGATCTCACGACCGCCGATTTCAAGCTGCTCGCGGCATTTTTGCACAACGCCAAACGGCCGCTGTCACGTGACCGGTTGATGGACCTGATCGACGGTCCGGAGTGGACCCCGCTGGACCGGACGATCGACAATCAGGTCGCGCGTCTGCGCAAGAAGATCGAACGCGACCCGGCGCAACCGCGGTTGATCAAGACTGTGCGTGGCGTCGGTTATATGCTCACCGAACAGGCCGCCGCGCAGAATTAACGCGATGCGATCAGGGCGCGCAAAGCGGCGGCCAGATCGGCCTGCCGGAATGGTTTGCGCAGAATGGCAAACTCCGCCTCCACCCGGCCATCGCGCAGGACACCTTCGGAAAACCCCGAAGTGAGCAGCACGCGGATGTGCGGCATTTCCTGCGCAAGGCGCTTTGCCAAGTCATGTCCGGACATCGTGCCCGGCATGATCAGATCCGAGAATACCAGCCAGATATCGTCGCGCTCTTGCAGAATTTCCCATGCCGCATCGCCGCTTTGTGCCGTGATACAGTCGAGCCCGAGCGCCGCAAGCCGGGCCTGCGAAGTGCGCATCACGCGCGGATCGTCCTCCACCAAGAGAACCAGCCGCCCGTTCCGTGTACCGGCCAGCGCCTCGGGCACGGACAGCGCGTCGGCGTCCTGCTCGACCTCCGAAAAGACTGCCGGAAAATATAGTTTGATCGAGGTGCCCTGACCCGGCTCACTATAGATCGTAAGGTGTCCGGCAGATTGCTTTACAAACCCGTAGACCGTCGAAAGACCCAACCCAGTGCCCTTGCCGACCGGTTTTGTCGTAAAGAAGGGTTCAAGCGCCTTCTTCTGGGTGTCGGCAGACATACCTTCGCCCGAATCGCTGATCGAAAGACGTACGTAACGCCCCGGCTCCACCCCGATTTCCTGCGCCAGATAATCATCGTCCAACGTCATGTTCGTCGTTTCGATGAAGATGCGCCCCCCCTTCGGCATCGCGTCCCGCGCGTTCAGCACGAGGTTCAGCACAGCGGTCTGGAGTTGCGTTTGGTCGATCTGCGCCTGCCACAAATCAGCGGCAAGCGATTCTTCAATCACCGTGAGCGGACCGACAGCCCGGCGCAGCATGGCCAGCGATTGCGAAACGGCGGAATTGATCACCAGCACCTCTGCCTTGAGGTCGCTCTTGCGCGCAAAGACCAGAAGCCGCGATGTAAGATCCGCGCCCATCTCTGCCGCTTCCAGCGCATCGTGTATCAGCGCCTTATTCGATCCATCGCGCTCGGCCATTTCCAGCAGTTCGAGGTTTCCGACGATCACAGCGAGAAGATTGTTGAAGTCATGGGCAATGCCGCCCGTCATCTGGCCGATTGCGTCGATCCGTTGCGAACGTTCCGCCGCCATTTCGGCCGCACGGCGCCGTGTAAGATCGTGCAGGATGGCGACGAAAGCAACGTCGCCGTCGAGATCTGCGCGCCCGACGGAAAGATGCATGGGAAAAGGCGTGCCGTCGGCGCGCACGCCGGTGTCCTCGCGTCCGGTTCCGATCAGCCGCGTCTCGCCGGTTTTCAGATGATGCTGCAAATAGTCGTCGTGATACGCCGCGACGCCTGCAGGCATCAGCAGCTTGACGTTCTTGCCGGTAAGATCTTCGACGCTGTAGCCGAAGAGAGTCGCTGCAGCCTTGTTGAGCCGCAGGATAATACCTTCGGAATCCGCGACCACGATGGCATCGACCGAGGCATCCAGAAGAGCGCGCAGCAGCATGGCTTCATTGATATGTTTCATGGGGCGTCGATCCGGTTGTGCATAACAATGCGTCCGTTTTCGCAAATCCTATCCGTTCGCGCCACTCGCAAATGTGCGAATTCAGCCAAGTTCACGAAACACGCTCAGGAAACCGAGCACATCCGCCAACGTCACGATCCCGGCCAGCTGCCCTTCCTGCGTGACCAGGAATTTGCGCCGGCCTTCCCGTGTCATCCGGGTTAACAGATCGCGGCCGGGGGTGCGCGCATCCACCGTATTGTCGGGTGCCGCGGTTTCAAGCACATCCTCGACGCGGGTGGCGTGCCAATGCTCGCGGTCGATTTTGCGCGCCATCTGCAAATCGACATACCCCAGCAGCGCGTCATCCTCGACTACGGGAACGAAGCTGACGCCTTGTTCAAGGAATATGTCGTGAACCAGCGCGTTCAGGGACAGATCGGGGCGGGCGGTGGTGACGTTCGACGTCATCAGATCGCAGACCAGCCGACCTTCGAGCGCGGCGCCGGTTTCCACCTGTGCGAGTGCTGCGCGGGATGTGGCCAACAGGAACAGCCCGATCAGTGCGGGCCAGAGGCCGGATGCCAAGCTACCCGAGAAGGTGGCGTAAAGGCCCAGACCGATCAATCCGTAGGCGAACAGGACAGCAATCGCGGTGGCGCGCCGCGTCGCCTCCAGAAGATTGCCGGACCGCCCCCAGAGCCATGCGCGTAGGACCCGCCCGCCATCCATCGGAAACGCGGGCAGAAGATTGAAGACCGCCAGCAGCAGATTGATCCAGGCGAGATAGGAGAGCACCGCGATAAATGCGGGGGGCGCACCCAAATGCGCCGTGCCGTGAGCGGTAATCCAGAAGCACAGGGCAATTGCAAGGCTGGCGAGCGGTCCGGCAATGGCGATGCGAAACTCGCTTGCCGCGCTTTCCGGCTCCGACTGCATCTCTGCGACGCCGCCGAACAAGAATAGCGTAATGCCCTTGATCTCTATGTTCCATCGCCGCGCGACAAGAGCATGTGCAAGTTCATGCAGAATGAGGGATCCGAACAGGCCGAGCATGGCCAGCACCCCGGCAGAGACGCGCACCGCAAGACTGGCCTCGGGCAATCTCGCGGGGAAGTAGACCGTCGCAAGGCTCCAGACGACAAGGGTAGCAATCAAGAGCCAGCTTGCGTCGATCTTGATATCGAAGCCGAACAGTCGGGCAATTCTGACGCCGTTACCCCACATTTTCCATGCCTCGCTGTTTCGGGAGACGCGTATTGATCCCCGGACATCCCAGGGCGCTCTGTCGGAAGGGTCTGTGGGGGGTGACATTGGGGAGCATGGTGTGGCCTGTCAGCTGCGAAATTATCGAACGGTCATCCGGGCAGGACCGTAAGTCCGACTATCGGCGCGTTCTCGCCTGCGGGTATTGAGGCAGATCAATCGGACCCGCCACGATGCGCACTAGTGTGCAGCACATCCGCAACATATCCCGCAAGGAGACCGGAATGACTCGCAAGGACGACAAGCAAGAGGACGATAACACCACGGCAGATCCGTTCGCCGCTTTCTGGTCACTGACGCCCACCGCCTACATGAGCGCGCCGTGGTTCGAAGTGCTGACCGATATGGGCACCGAAATCAGCACGTTTGTAACGCGCCGCATCAAGGAAGACGTCGAGGCGCAACAGGCATTGATGCAGTGCAGGTCGCCCGAGGAATTCCAGCATGTTCATGCCCAGTTCATGCAGAAGGCGTTCGACCAGTATCATGAAGAAACCGGAAAGCTCGTTGAATTGACGGAGCGGATGAGAGCCCGGATTGAGGCCGCGAACGCCAAGAAAGGCTGATGACGCTGCGCAGGGACGTTGTGTGACAATGTCACCGACAAGGCAAGCCCGGAGCTATAGTGCTTGGGCAGAAAAAGGAGTTCGGAACATGACAATCAATGTAGGTACAGTCGACCGCATCTTACGGTTCATCATCGGGGCACTGCTGATCATCGTGCCGCTGACGGGGTTATTTGGCATCGCGCCCGGCACGGCGGTCACGGTGGTATCGGTGGTGATCGGGATCGTCCTCATCGGCACCGCTTTCTTCAGATTCTGTCCTCTCTACCGGCTGTTGGGGATGTCGACCTGTCCGCGCTGACCCGCGCTACGGTATCGTTGGGCGTCGATACTGGTCCGATGCGCGTTGCATCAGGCGATGGCGCCCCATACCAGATCGGCCAACGCGAGAAGCGTTGCGATGAATACCGCCGCCACCGCAAGCCCGAGACCCACGAAAACGCCGTCCCGTTGCGCCAACCCCCATGACATGCAGACCAGAGCGAGGGCAGGGGGCACGTTCATGAACGGAAGGGGCAGCAGCAACAACAACGACATCGCCAGACAGACCATCCCCACCAGCCGCTCGCGCCGGGCCAATGCTGGCATTCTGTCCTGCGTCATCCGTTCTGCCCGCTGCAACGGGCGTAACAGATAGCGCACCATCACGGCGATCATCTGTTGCGGCAGCACGATGGCGCGCGCGCGTTCCGGCAGCTCGCCGTCTTCGCCGAACAGGGCGAGGTGTGCAGAAATTATGATGAGTGGCACTCCCAGAATGGCACCGAAGCTCGGAATCGGCAGCGGAATGGATTCGGGCAGCGCAAGCAACAGGATGGCGGCACCGTGCATACGCGCACCCGCCTGATTGAGCGCGTCGCCCAGCGTCACCGGCCGCCCGGCGGCCAGTTCGCCATCGACCCATCGGATCAACGCGGCGAAGCCGTCGGGCGATGGTGGCGATGGGGGAAGGATCGTCAAAAGCGTGCTCCGGTCCAAGGGTGGATTGGCGTCCCTCCGCACGCTCCTGCGCCGGATTGACAAGGATCAACCGCCGCTCCGTCATTTGCGGCATTGTGCTCCCAGAGGGCCGGTTCCGGCCCTTAGGCGACAGGAGCAAAATATGTCAGACACACCAACGATGCAATCATCGGACCCGCAAGACCCAGAACGGCACGACCGGTTCCCGTCCGCCTTTACCATCCTCTTTGGCCTGATTGTGCTGGTTGCCGCGCTCAGCTGGATTGTTCCGGCCGGTCAATACGACCGTGTCACAAACGAGGCGCTGGGCAAGGAAACGCCGGTGCCCGGCACGTACCGTGTCGTCGAAAGCGCCCCACAGGGACTGCTCGACATCCTGCGCGCGCCTGTGGCGGGGTTCTACGATCCGGCAAGCTATGCGGCCAACGCCATTGATGTGTCGCTCTTTGTGCTGTTCATCGGTGGATTTCTCGGAGTGGTGAACCGGACCGGCGCCATCGACGGTGGCATCACGGCGGCCATGGCCGGGATGCGCGGGCGCGAGAAATGGATGATCCCGATCCTCATGGCGCTTTTTGCCGCCGGAGGCACGACCTACGGCATGGCCGAAGAAACTTTGGCCTTCTACGCGATTCTGATCCCCGTAATGATTGCGGCGGGCTACGACGCCGCGACCGGTGTGGCGGTGATCCTGCTGGGTGCGGGCATTGGCGTCATGGGCTCCACGATCAACCCTTTCGCCACGACGATCGCCTCAAACGCCGCGGGTATTGCGTTCACCGACGGGCTGTTGCTCAGGCTGGCGATCCTCGGGGTGGGCTGGCTGATCTGTGTGGCGTTCGTGATGCGCTATGCCGCGCGGGTCAAGGCGGATCCCTCGGCGTCCATCGTCGCGGACCGGCGGGCCGAAAACGAACGCCACTTCGCCGGCGAGGCGTCGGGGCTGGATGCGGCGCTGACCACCCGGAACAAAGTCGTACTGATCCTGTTCGCGCTGACCTTCGCGGTGATGATCTGGGGCGTGGCGTTGCGCGGGTGGTGGATGGCCGAGATGTCGATGCTGTTTCTAGCAGCGTCGTTGATTATCGGCACCGTTGGATGGGTCGGGGAGAAACCGTTTGTCGAAGCCTTCGTGAACGGCGCGCGGGATCTTCTTGGCGTCGCACTGATCATCGGACTGGCGCGCGGGATCGTCGTTGTGATGGACGCGGGCAGGATCACGGATACCGTGCTGCATGCGTCCGAGCAGCTGATCGCAGGACGCTCAGAAGTGGTGTTTATCACCGGCATGTACTGGATCGAGGTCGCGATGAGCTTTCTCGTGCCGTCGACTTCCGGTCTAGCAGTCCTGTCGATGCCGATCCTGGCACCGGTGTCTGATTTCGCGGGCGTCGACCGCTCACTGGCGGTCACGGCCTACCAGTCCGCATCGGGCATCGTGAACCTGATCACGCCAACCTCGGCGGTGGTGGTCGGCGCGCTGGCCATCGGGCGGATCCCTTATAACCGGTGGCTTCTCTTCGTCGCTCCACTTTTGCTTGTTCTGACCGTGCTGAACATGGCCGCGCTCGCCCTTGGCGTCGTGCTCTGACCCGCGCGACTGTTTTCGGCACGTATTTTCTGAAAGGACACAGAGTGTCACTCAATCTGCAAAACCGATCATTCCTCGCCCTGCGCGATTTCACCCCGGAGGAGATCGCGTTTCTGCTGCGCCTTTCCGCCGATCTGAAGCATGCGAAATCCGCTGGTACCGAGGTGCCACGCCTCACCGGGAAGGAGATCGCGCTGATTTTCGAGAAGGATAGCACCCGCACCCGCGTCGGGTTCGAGGTTGCCGCCTACGATCAGGGGGCACATGTGACCTACCTGGGTCCAACCGGCAGCCATCTGGGCAAAAAGGAGTCGGTCAAGGACACGGCCCGCGTGCTGGGCCGCGTCTATGACGCCATTGAATACCGCGGTTTCGGCCATGAGATTGTCGAGGAACTCGCTCAATGGGCGGGCGTTCCGGTCTACAACGGGCTGACCGATGAATACCACCCGACCCAAATTCTCGCTGATTTGCTGACCATGCAAGAGCACTGCGACCGCCCGCTGTCACAGATCGCGTTCTGCTTTCTGGGGGACACCGGCAACAACATGGGCGACAGCCTGATGATCGGCGGTGTGAAAATGGGGATGGACGTGCGCCTGTGCGGTCCGAAGTCGCTGATGCCCGACGCAGCGCTGGTCGAGGAGGCTCGGACAATCGCGCAAGCAACGGGCGCGCGGCTGACGCTGACCGACGATATCCGCGAAGGCACCCGCGATACCGATTTCATCTATACCGACGTCTGGGTGTCGATGGGAGAACCCGACGACGTCTGGGCGCAGCGAATCGCGGATTTGTTGCCATATCAGGTCAATGCGGAGCTAATGGCGCGCACGGGCTATCCCGATACCAAATTCATGCATTGTCTGCCCGCGTTTCACAATGCCGATACCGAGGTCGGCGCGCGCATTCAGAAGGAACACGGCCTTGACGCGCTGGAGGTGACGGACGAAGTTTTTGAAAGTCCCGCTTCCATCGTATTCGATCAGGCCGAGAACCGTATGCACACGATCAAGGCGGTTCTCGTGGCGACGCTGGGAAGCTGATTTACAACCGGTTGCGCCTGCCGAGGCTGGTCTTCGGTCGGGACTGGCGGTCAGCGCAGGGCGCCGGAAACCTCGACATTCCGTCCACAACTGCGTTGGATTTCACGGCCCTGCGACATTCCGGGGGCTTGTAGTGCGGGGCAAACTGCGGGATGGACGAGTCACCTAAAGGTTTCTTTCGAAAGGCGCGACCGCGTGACCCCACACCCGAACGGTGACGGCGACAAGGTGGAGATGGCGGTTGTGGATGACCGGCTCAGGGTTGCGGGCCGTCTGTATATCGAAGCCGTGCAGGATCTCGACAGCGCGGCACAGGTCAAAAAGCTGCGCGACGTCACCGTCATCGATATTTCTGATCTGAGCCAGATGGATACGGCGGGGGCGTGGTTTCTTGTCGATCTACAGCGGCGTGCGGCGGCGGATGGCGCGGAAATCGGGATCGAAGGCGGATCGGACGCGCAGGCTCAACTGATCGAGACCGTACGCGAGAACCTCCCACCCGAGGACACCTCCAAAGACAAGAAGCGCAGCCTGAACGATACGCTCGAGGCGTTCGGGCGCAGTGTCGTGCGGTTCGGCCAGACAGCGGTCGAGCTGGTCTCTTTTCTGGGGCAGATCGTCATCACGATGGCGGGGATCGTGATACGCCCGCGGCGGTTGCGGCTGACCTCGGTCGTGCATCACTGTCAGGAAGTCGGCGTGAATGCAGTGCCAATCGTCGCGCTCATGGCTTTTCTCATCGGCGTGGTGCTGGCGTTTCAGGGGTCGACGCAGTTGCGCCAGTTCGGGGCAGAGGTATTCGTTGTCGATCTGATCGCAATTTCGGTGCTGCGCGAACTTGGCATCCTGCTGACCGCGATCATCGTCGCGGGGCGCTCCGGTTCGGCCTTCACCGCCGCGATTGGGTCAATGAAGATGCGCGAAGAGATCGACGCCATGCGCACGCTCGGCCTCGATCCCGTGACGATCCTGGTGGTGCCCCGTGTGCTGGCACTGATGTTGATGCTGCCTGCGCTGGGTCTGATCGCCGATGTGTCGGGGCTGCTTGGCGGGGCGGTGATGTCGTGGATCGAACTTGGCGTATCACCGGGGGTATTCCAGTCGCGGCTGGTGTCGAATACCGATGTGTGGCACTTCGGTGTCGGCATGATTAAGGCGCCGTTCTTCGCGCTGGTCATCGGAATTATCGGCTGTTACGAGGGCATGAAGGTGGGGGGCAACGCGGAATCCCTAGGGCGTCTCACCTCGACTTCGGTGGTGCTGTCCATCTTTATGGTGATCGTGATGGACGCGCTGTTTTCGATATTTTTCGCGATTGTGGGGGTCTGATGCAGCAGGCACCGGACGATCATATCATCAGAGTGCGCGGGCTTGTGACCCGCTTTGGCACCCATACCGTGCACGACGGTCTTGATCTGGATGTACGGCGCGGCGAGATCATCGGCGTGGTCGGTGGATCGGGGACCGGAAAATCGGTGCTGCTGCGCGCCATCGTCGGTCTGTTGACGCCCAACGAAGGCCAGATCGAGGTGTTCGGCGAAAGCGTGCGCGACACATCGGATGAAGACTACCGCACCCTGCGCCGCCGTTGGGGCGTGATGTTCCAGGACGGTGCGCTGTTTTCCTCGCTGACCGTGCGCCAGAATGTCGAGGCTCCGATGCGCGAGCAACTGCACCTTGACGATGCGCTGCGCGAGACGCTGGCGGGGATCAAGGTGCGCATGGTCGGCCTGCCCGAAAACGCTCAGGCGAAATACCCGTCCGAGCTGTCGGGGGGCATGCGCAAGCGGGCAGGCTTTGCGCGCGCTATCGCTCTGGACCCCGAAATCGTCTTTCTGGACGAGCCGACGGCGGGCCTCGATCCGATCGGTGCGGCCGCTTTCGATAAATTGATCAAGCAGTTGCAGGCGGCACTTGGCCTAACGGTGTTTTTGGTGACGCATGATCTCGACAGTCTTCACGCCATTTGCGACCGTGTGGCGGTTCTGGCGGAAAAAAAGGTGTTGGCAGTGGGCACGATGGCGGACATGCTCGAGGTAGATCATCCTTGGGTGCGTGAATATTTTCACGGGCCGCGTGCGCGTGCCGCGATCCCGTCGGCCACGCAAGAGGGGGCATCCTGATGGAAACCCGCGCGAACTTCATTCTTATCGGCGCCTTCACCCTGATGGCGATCCTCGGCACGCTAGGATTTTTCATCTGGCTCGCCAGCGTTCAGATCGACAGACAATACAAGACCTACGGGATCCTGTTCGAGGATGTTTCGGGGCTGGATTCGTCCGGCGACGTTCTGTTCAACGGGATTTCGGTGGGCGAGGTGATCGGCCTGCGGATCTATGAGGAAGATCCGTCCAAGGTGTTCACGACGATCGAAGTCGATGCCGATACACCGGTCCACGAAGACACGGTAGCGCAACTTCAGTCGCAGGGGGTCACGGGCGTGGCCTATATCTCGCTGTCGGGCGGTACGTCCGGTTCGCCAACTTTGACAGCTTCCGACGGCGAATTGCCGATCATCCCATCGCGCCGCTCAACGGTACAGGCGCTGGTCGAAGACGCGCCCGACCTTGTCAGCGAAGCCACCCGCCTGCTCGAGCAGTTCCAGTCCTTGACCGGCCCCGAGAACCAGAACTATGTAACCAACATCCTGCGCAATCTGGACCAGGCCTCTGGCGGGCTTGAACAGGCGCTTACCGATTTCTCGGAAATCACCGGTACAGTGAGCGACGCAACTGACCAGATCTCGGTCTTTACCGAAAATCTGGACGGGATCGGATCGAATTTTTCAACCACGCTCGAACGGGCGGATGCCGCGCTGATCGCGGCCGAAGATGCTTTCGCCACCGCGCAGACAACGCTCGATACGTCGACTGGTGCGGTCGAATCAATCGAGGGAACGTTTTCGCAGGCACAGGTGATCCTGCGCGACCGGATCCCCGAAATACTTGAGCAGGTCTCTCAGGCCGCCGCGAACACCAACAGCGCGATTTCGACATTGCAACGGCAATCCGGCGAGACGCTCGACGGTTTTTCCCAAACGGCGGATCTGCTCAACGCCCGGCTGGCCGAACTGGAACGAACGCTCACAGAGGCGAACTCGGCGTTTACCTCGGTGACTGACGCTTCCGACAGCATCTACACCCTTGTGGACGGCGACGGTACCTTGCTCGTCGCCGAAGCGCGCGAGGTGCTCGCGGACGCGAAATCGGCGATTGCTACGATCGAAACCGTGGTCCTGAACGATGTGCCTGCGGTCGTCAAGGATGTACGCGGCGCGGTGGCGTCCGCATCGGATGCGGTCGACCGGGTCGCGCGGGATCTTACGGGGGCGACGGGGCGGTTCGACCCACTCGCCAATAAAGCAGAGCAGGCTCTCACCTCGGCCAATGAAATGTTCGGACGCGTACAGACCAGCCTTGATGCGCTCGACGTCACACTGACGCAGGCCAATGGCGCGCTTGGGTCCGCCGAGGTCACGTTCGACGCCGCGACCGAAGTGCTGGAAACCGATATTTCGCCGGTGATGAGCGATATTCGCCAAGCGTCCGATCGCATCAGTGTCGCCGTCGAGGATGTAACCCGCGACGTACCGGCGATTGCCGCCGATTTGCGCGCCTTGATCGAACGGGCCGATAACGTCGTAGTACGGGTACAGCAGGCAGTCGCCTCCGCCGCACCCGGGATCACGACATTTTCGCAAACCGGTCTGTCGGAGCTGACGCAGCTTGGTGCCGAGGGCCGTCGTCTGCTGTCGTCGCTCGACAGCCTCGTGCGCAAGATCGAACGCGATCCTGCGCGCTTCTTGCTCGATTCGAACCGTGTTCCAGATTACCGGAGATGATGCCATGCAGATAAAAGCACTCAGCCGCCGCGCGGCTCTTACCGGCGCCGTTTGCGTCCTGGGTGGATGCAGCGCGCTATCGTCGCTGAACTCGGCGTCTGAGCCGTTAGATACCTATGACCTGAGACCCGCAGCCGGGTCGAAGGCGGGGCGACGGACATCGCGCACGCTGTTGGTGGCACGCCCGGATGCGCCGGCGGCAATGTCGACCGACAGGATCATGGTGAAACCCGCGGCCGCCGCGATCACCTATCTGCCGGACGCCCGGTGGAGCGACGAAGCACCGCTCGTGCTGCAATCGCTGTTGATCCGCAGCATCGCAGGAACGGACCGCATCGGATACGTTGGCCGCAGCGAAGGCGGCCCGGTCCCCGATACCGCCCTTCTGGTCCGGATGGATGAATTCGAAGTAACGGTCATGCCGGAGGGAATGCTGAACGTGGGGATCGACGTCGCGCTGACCCTGCTAAGCGACCGCGACCAGCGGGTGATTGCCAACCGCAGTTTCTCGGGTACTGCGATCGCCCCCGATGACAGTGCGCTGTCAATCGTACGGGCGTTCCAAAGCGCGCTCGATACGCTGCTTCCCGAAATGGCGGATTGGGCCGTCGCGCGCGCATAGGGTGTCGGGGCGCGGTCTGTGCCGGATGCGTTCCGGCACAGGGCAGGGATCAGACCATCAGTGGGTCAGCAGAACCGGCACCCCGTGTTGTTCGATCATACTGCGGGTGGTGCCGCCAAACACGGTTTCGCGCAGCCGCGAGTGGTCATAGGCCCCCATCACGATCAGATCCGCCGACGTCTCCTTGGCACGTTGCATCAGCGCCTTGCTGATCTCACCGCCGCCGCTGGGATATTGCTGCACTTCGACGCTGCAACCCTGATGGGTAAGCCATGCCGCGACGTCCGAGCCGGGATTTTCGCCGTCCTGTGCGCTGGTCGCGACCGGATCGAACAACGCCAGCGTGACAGTGTCCGCGCGGCGCAGGGTCGGCAGAGCGACATGCGCCGCACGCGACGCGGCCACCGATGCCTTCCACGACACGAACACGGATTTCGGTGCGAGCGCCGAGGGCGATTGCAGCGCGTTCAGCATGACCCCCGCCGGTGCGCGGAACAACGCCGCGCGCAAGGCGTCGTTGAACAGTTGCGGATCATCGCGCAGATCGTCGCCGAAGACGACCCGGTCGCAGGCCAGCGCGATGCCCGCGACCGCGTCCATAAGTGCTGTCGTCTCACCGCTGACCACGCGGACCTCCGCGCTGGCGCCCTGATCGGCCAAATACCGTGAAATTTCCTTGCGGTTCTGGTCCAGCGTCCTGTTCTGCGTATCGACCTGCTCATGCCAGTAGTCCGGGATCGGGGTGCCGCCATATCCCCCCATGCCGTAGTTGAAAACCGGCAACGGTGGCATGCCACCGAGGACGAGCACATTCAGGTGAAGATTATTGTCTCGTGCGCTGGAGCTCAGCGGTTCGAGATCCGTCGGTTTGGCGCCTATACCGAGAACAACGAGAAGGGTGGCATTTTTCATCGCAAGCTTCCTAAAGTGGGGATTTAGCGACGGTATCAAGCGGCACCGCTCATCGCTTTGATTTCGATCAAGCCGGATGAAAGGGCCGGACGTGGCTATGCCCCTATTCTTGCATCTGCGGCAATCATCGGGTCGGCGTTGTTAAGCGTGTCCATGGCAAACCCCGCCGCAGCCTTGTAGCGCGCCATGAACGCGGTCCGTTCGGACGGGGATACGATGTCGTCGATGGTGTCGAATACGCCATCACACCGATCCTCGACAATATCGAGCAATCCGAACGGTCCCGCACCGCGATTGCGCAGTACCAGTTCCGATACCGGCCCGCACAGGGCCGCATCATAGGCGCCCAGCGCGTCCGGCGTCACACCCCGCGCAAGCATCGTGGCGCCCAGCGTCCGCGCGTCGATGATCGCCTGGCTCGCTCCGTTCGATCCGGTCGGGTACATGGCGTGGGCGGCGTCCCCGATCAGCGCCACGGCACCGTCGCGCCAGGTCGCCACCGGGTCACGGTCGATCATGGGATTTTCGTAGATCACGTCGGCCGCCTGCAACAGCGCCGGCACATCCAGCCAGTCGAACGACCAGTCGTCGAAATGGTGCGCGAAATCCGGCAGGTCCGCGGGCTTGAACCATCCGGCGGGTCTGTCGCCCGCGTTTTCGAACGCGACTTCGGCGATCCAGTTGATGGTGGCGAAACCATCGCTATCGGCGGCGGTGATCGGATAGATGATCATCCGCTGCTTGCTGCCGCCCAGGCCCACGAAGGATGCGCCGGTACGAAGGGGCCGTGCCCTTGTGGTACCGCGCCACATGACGGCACCGCCCCAATGGATGGGGGGCTGGTCGGGGTGCATCTGTGCGCGCACGTTCGAATGGATCCCGTCGGCACCGATCAACAGCGCGCCGCGCAGGTGCGTCGTGTACCCGCGCGCGTCGGTGATCTCGGCCGTGACAGTACCATCGGGATTGTTGCGGTACCCCGTCACCCGCGATCCCAACTGCAAGGCATCGGTGCCCGCCCGCCGTATCAGATGATCATGAAGCAGCATGTGGAAGCGGCCCCGATATAGCGCATACTGCGGCCAGCGATACCCCGCATCGCGGCCGCGCGGCTCTGCATGGATGTCAATCCCGTTGCGCCCGACCAGCGCCCATTCACGGATCGGAAGGCCGAGACTGTCCAGTTCACGCGCGGTGATCCCCAGATCGTAGAGTTCGCGAACTGCATTGGGCTGCAGATTGATCCCGACGCCAAGGGGGCGCACCGTGTTCACGGTTTCGATCACCTTGAACGGCACGCCGATCTGATCAAGCGTGAGCGCTAGGGCAAGCCCGCCGATGCCGCCACCGGCAATCAGGACAGGAAGTTGCTTCATCGTGTTTTCCTTCGACCGTGTGCCGCGAGCCTATCAGAAGCGGTGTGCGCATCAACGGGGCGGATATGGACCACCCGCGGGGCGGGCAAGGTGGGATCGGCAGCGCCTTGCATACCGCGTGTGCTGCGGCTCCGGCAGGCACAAGACCGGCGACGCAGGGATGGACCGCAAAGTCAATTCCCGGCGTATGATCCCGCAACAGCTCAGACAACTGCCTGAAATCGCCAGTGATCATATCCGTGACTGCGGCGGCACTGCCCGGTGGCGGCAGCGATTACAGGGATGTCGTCAAGTTGCTGTGGTTCGGGTCCTGCCACAACGGATGGCGCTGTTCCTATGTGGCCGGTGTATGGGGATGCTCATTTCGCGCATCTATCGGTGAGGCTGCGCCCGCGAAGCGCAAGGAGCCGCGTCCCCGTTGCGCCCTGCACCGGGGCGTAGTACATCAGGCCGCCGCGAAAATGTCTATGTCCCCGAACAGCCGTTGCGACAGCATCCGTCCCTCCGCCGCTTTCAGACAAATCCGCGCTGTTTCGCCATAGCTGTCGGGCGCGCGCCGCAGGGCGGGGAACTGCCGGAAAAGGTCCTCCCGCGCTGCAGGGTGTAGCGACTCCAATCCTTGACCACCCGCGAAGAAGCTTTCCGACGCCATGCCATTGGCATAGATGACCTGATGGCGGTCCAGCATCAGGTGGATGTAGGTGACAGTGCCGCCGATCACCCGCCGCACGTCCCGACCGTTCAGCAGATGAGCCGCCGCGACGAAAACCTCAGACGTGCCGAACAACAACTCCGTCTGATGCCCTTCGATCAGCATCCTGTGCTGGGGCGAGACCCGCAGCGGTCCGGTGGCCCCCGGCAGCGCATGCGCCCCGATCTCGACGGGGGCCGCATTTCCCTGCGCGGGCAGGGTGCTGCTGCCGACCCAGCGCAGCGGTTGTAGGCCATCGTCACGGGTGGCGATCATCATCCCCGGGCGCAGGGTTTCGACCGGACGATAGCCGCCCTCCGTCAGGATACAGGTGCCGGGCGTATAGCAGATGATGTTGTCGATGTTGGAGAAGTTGACGATGGTGCCGTCCAGCATCTGAATGGTCCCCGACCGCTCGCCGTCGATGTCGGACGCGATGTTCAGTGTCGTACGGTCGGCCAGACCGTTGAGGTCCAGGGTATCGCCGTCCGACTGCGTGCCGGTGTTGCCCTGGATCGTGATGGTACCGCTGCCTGGCTCGCCCAGATCGACCAAAGTGATCAGGTCATCCCCGTCGCCGCCGTCGACCGTGTCGCCTTGCCCCGCCCGGATCGTGTCGTTGCCGGTGCCGCCCAGCACGCTGTCGGCACCGGTGCCGCCGACCAGAAGGTCGTTGTTGGCACCGCCCAGCAACGTATCATCGCCGCCTTCGCCGTAGATCGTATCATTGCCCGCATCGCCGGACAGGCGGTCATCGCCCGACGCTTCGGGAATGATCTCATAGCGCAGATCGCTCAGGTTGATGCCCTGCGTCCCGCCCTGGCCGTTGCCGTAAAGGATCTGGATCTGGGACACCGGCCCGGCCACTTGGATCAGAACCGACCCGCCAGCGGTGGCCGATGTGTCTGCGGCCGTGTCAGCGGTGATTGTATTTCCCGATACCGTATCACTACCCGCCGGCGTGAACGTCACAGTGACCGGCGCGCCGCTTGCATCGAAGGCGTTGACCGTCACGACATCGGTGTGGTTGCCCGATCCCCAGTCAATGTCGTTGATGCGGAATTCAAGGTTTCTGACGCCATCCGCGACCTCCGCACCGGGGCTGGCGGCAAAACTGATCGTTGTGGTTGACGTCGCGCCGTCACCATTGCCGAACAGGAACAACGAGGAGTTGACCGGGAAATTCTCGTTGCCCGCCGAGTACATCGTGTCGGAGGTTTCGACCTGATAGGTGGGATTATTGTTGCCGGTGTCGGTGAACCCGACGGTCACGTTGATCGCGCCGGTATCTTGGGTAAAGCCGCCCGCAACGCTGCTCCCGTCGGTTCCTTGCGCGGCCCAGCTCATGTGTTCGGTTACGGGGGCGGCGGTGGACGGGCCACTGTCGCCATAGATCAGATCGTTGCCGCCACCGCCGGACACCGTATCGCCGCCCATTCCGGCGATGATCGTATCGTTGCCGTTGCCCGCGACGACGCTGTCGTCGGGTGCGCCCGGATCTCGGTCGACCCGGTCGCCATCGGCGTCCGTGTACGTGCTGTCGATCACATCCGCGCCGGATGTCCCGCTGACCGTACCGTTCGACGGCAGGGTAAACGAAGGTGCGGAAACGGCAGTCCCGTTGGTGAGGGTTGTCACGCTGCCGTATTGCGGCACGAAATAGACGTTGCCATTGGTGGCGTAGTAGTAGGTCCCGGGCTCCAGCGTGTTGGTGTAGGCTTGGCCGTTGTACGCCCCGGTCCACTGCCACTGACCCGAGCCGATGGTCGAGGCCGTGGTGAAATTGACCGTGCCGCCTGAAATGATGTCTCCGACACCCAATGCACCGTTGCCGAGTGTTACCAGATATCCTGTAGGCATCGTCGGTGCTCCTGTCCTGAATGCCGGCGCTCCTGCGGCGCTGCGGCTGATGTCTGTTTCATGCGCGCCACCCGTCTGGGGACAGTGCGTTTCCTGAAAAGATACAGTTGGACTGAGGCCGGACTTCGCTTCAATTGAGGCAAAAGCGCGTTGAATTTAAAACAAATGGGGCAGGCGGTCGGTCCGCCTGCCCGGACCGGCGGTTCGGTGTCTCAATAGTGGCTCGGGTTTTGACCGCGTCGCCCGCCAGTAAGGTGCAGGAAAAGGGCGACCGAAGGGATTACTGTTGACCTGGGCGGGTGGCGCTTCTTACGTTGGACTTGCCTTGCACGCGGTGCTGCGTTTGTGGGCAGATGCAATTGACCTTTGGGGGGCTTCACATGATGCATTTTCAAGATTCGCTGCGGTTCACGGCTTTCGCGCTGGCGCTCGGGCTCAGCGCGACAGCGGCGCAGGCCGATGAGCTGGTGCTCGGGCTTCAGCAGGAACCGACGTCGTTGGACCCTACGGCGGACGCGACCGCATCCATTGATGGGATGATGACGCAAAACGTCTTCGAATCACTCACCATCGTCGCCGAGAACGGCGAGGTCGGGCCCAATCTGGCGACCGAATGGGACGTCTCTGACGACGGGCTGACGTATACCTTCACGTTGACCGATGCCGCCCAATTCCACGACGGCACCGCGTTCGACGCGCAGGATGTAGTGTTTTCATTCGACCGCGCGATGGCCGAAGACAGCGTGAACCCGTCCAAGGACATCTTTGAACAGATCGAGAGCGTCACCGCGATGGATCCGCGCACAGTTCAGATCAAGCTGAAGAACAAGGACGCGTTTTTCCTGTTCAACATGGGGCAGGGCGACAGCGCCATCGTGGCGTCGGAATCCGCCGAGACCAACAACATCAACCCCGTCGGCACCGGGCCGTTCAAGTTCGACAACTGGACGCGAGGCGACAGGCTGAGACTGGTCAAGAACCCCGATCACCGCGATGCGGACACGGTGGCACTCAACAGCGTGACGTTCCGCTTCATCTCGGATGCCGCCGCCGCGACCGCGGCGATGATGGCCGAAGAACTGGATGCGTTTCCCGGCTTCCCTGCGCCCGAGCTTCTTGAGCAGTTCGAGGCCGATCCACGCTTTCGCGTCAATCAGGGCAGTACTGAGGGTGAGGTGATCCTTGCGATCAACAACGCCAAGCCGCCGTTCGACAACATCGAGGTGCGCCGCGCCATCGCCACCGCCATCGACCGCGACGAGATCATTGATGGTGCGATGTACGGCAAGGCGATCCCCATCGGCAGCTTTTATCCGCCCCACGGCACCGCCTACGTCGATCTGACCGATGCCTATCCCACCGACAGCGCCAAGGCGGCCGAGATGTTCGAGACGGCGGGCGTCGCGGGCCAGACGATGACCCTGCGCGTGCCGCCATTCCCCTATGCCACCCGCTCTGCCGAGATCATTCAGGCACAGCTGTCGGACGCGGGCATCGACGCGAAGGTCGAGAATGTGGAATGGGGCTTCTGGATCGACGAGGTCTACAAGAAAAAGAATTACGACATGACGATCATCGCGCACACCAGCCCCAATGACATGGGCAATTTCGCGCGCGGACCTGACTATTTCTACGGCTACGACGATCCGAAGTTCACCGCCCTGTGGGAAAGCATCTCGACCGAGGCAGACCCGCAGGCGCGCGATGCGCTGCTCAAGGAAGGCCAGCAGTACCTCTCCGATCAGGCGGTCCACGGGTTCTTGTTCCAGATGCCGCTTCTGGGCGTGTTCCGCAATGAGGTGGAGGGCTACTGGTCCTCGTCACCGGTGCTCTACATGCCACTGAAAAACGTTTCCAACGGGTGATCCGCCCGGGGAAAGGAGAGGGGGCGACCCCTCTCCGTGAGCCGTACCGGAGATGACCTATTTCCTGCTGCGCCGCACGTTTGGATTTATCGCGACGCTGATCGCGGTTTCAATTGTCGTATTTGCGGTGATGAACGTGCTGCCGGGCGACCCGGCGCTGACGATCCTCGGCATGGACGCGACGGACGACGCGCTTGCCGCGCTGCGAGAAGATCTGGGTCTGAACGATCCGGTCGTCGCGCGGTATTTCGCGTGGGTGGGCGGCGCGCTGAAAGGCGATTTCGGCACCAGCCATTCCTTTCGCGTACCGGTGGCCGACCTTATCGCGGAGCGGTTGCCGTTGACGATTTCGCTGGCGGTGGCGGGGATGATCGTCACGCTGGCCGTTGCGCTTTCGGTCGGCGTATTCGCGGCGGCCCGCCATGGCAAAGCGGGAGACTGGGCCACGATGTTTCTCAGCCAACTCGGCATCGCGGTGCCTGCCTTCTGGCTGTCGATCCTTCTGGTGTTGCTGTTCGCGGTCAAGCTGCGGTGGCTGCCGCCCGGCGGCTTTTCCGGCTGGTCCGATCCGGTGGCGGCGGTGCGCTCGCTGGTGCTGCCCACGGTCGCGTTGGCGCTGGTGCAATCGGCGGTTCTGGCGCGGGTGACACGCTCCTCTGCGCTCGAGGTGATGCGGCAGGATTTCACCCGCACTGCACGCGCAAGCGGACTGTCGCAGCGGCGCATCCTGTGGCGTCACGTTCTGCCCAACGCGCTGGTGCCGATCGTGACGATCGTGGGAATGCAATTTGCGGCTCTCGTGACCGGCACGATCGTGATCGAGAACGTGTTCTATCTGCCCGGTCTTGGACGTCTGATCTTTCAATCCATTTCCAACCGCGACCTGCCCACAGTGCAGGCGCTGGTGATGTTGTTCGCCGTCATCGTCGTGACCGCGAATTTCGTCGTCGATCTGCTGT
Source organism: uncultured Sulfitobacter sp. (assembly GCF_947497275.1). Lineage (GTDB taxonomy): Bacteria > Pseudomonadota > Alphaproteobacteria > Rhodobacterales > Rhodobacteraceae > Sulfitobacter. The sequence continues at coordinate 29,173 of NZ_CANMFS010000003.1, read as the reverse complement.
ACATCCTGATCGACCCGCGCCTGAAGGCCCGCGCATGAGACTGCTGCCCGCCAATTTCATCATCGGTGCGGTTTTGGTGGCTCTTATGGTCGGCACGGCGGCGCTGTCGCTGATCTGGACGCCGCATGACGCAACCGCGCTCAATATCCGGGGCAAGTTTGCGGATCCTTCGGCGGTGCATTGGCTGGGCACCGATCAGTTGGGCCGCGACATCGTGAGTCAGTTGATGGCGGCAGCGCGCAATTCCATGACGGTCGCATTGGTGGCGGTGCTGCTGGGCGGCTCCGTTGGCGTGGCGTTCGGCCTTCTGGCGTCCGCGCTGGGCGGCTGGGTGGAGGATGCGGTGATGCGATTGGCCGATCTGGGCTTTGCGTTTCCGGCGCTGTTGTTCGCGATCATGCTGGCTGCGGTGTTCGGGCCATCGCTGACCAATGCGGTGCTGGCCATCGCCTTTATCAACATCCCCGTGTTCGCGCGGGTCGCAAGGGCCTCGGCCAACCAGATATGGACGCGCGAATACGTGCTGGCCGCGCGCGCCGCAGGCATGACCAAACTGGCGATCACCCGCGATCACATTCTGCCCAACATCGCCGCCGCCGTCATTGTGCAGGCGACCATCGAATTCGCAGTCGCGATCTTGGCGGAGGCGGCTCTGTCGTATCTCGGGCTCGGCGCACAGCCGCCCGCGTCAAGCTGGGGGCGGATGCTGTCGGAGGCGCAGACACTGATCTATCTCGCACCCGAACTTGCGGTCTATCCGGGCCTGTGCATCGTCGCAGCGGTGCTGGGCTTCGGACTATTGGGGGACGGTTTGCGCGATATCACCGACCCCCGGCTGGCGAGGGTGCGCTGAGATGTTCGAGATGCGCGATATGACGGTACGCTTCAGCTTTGGCGCGGCCCTGCGCGCGGCGTCGTTGCGCATCGCGCCGGGCGACCGGATCGGGATCGTCGGGGAAAGCGGGTCCGGCAAATCCATGCTGGCCGCTTGCCTGATGGGCATGGTGCCCGAGGCCGCGACGCTGACCGGCACGCTCACCATCGACGGCGTCGACATGGCACAGGCCTCCGAGGCGCGCTGGCAATCCATCCGCGCACGCCGTGCCGCGATGATATTCCAGGAACCGATGACGGCGCTTAATCCGCTGCGCCGCGTCGGCGATACGGTGGCCGAGCCGATGCGCGTGCATCTGGGGATGGGCAAGACGCAGGCCCGCGCGCGCGTGATCTCCCTGTTCGAGGAGGTCGGTATTCCCGATCCCGCAGCACGGTTGCGCATGTTCCCGCACGAACTGTCAGGCGGCCAGCGTCAGCGGGTGCTGATCGCGCTGGCGCTGGCCTGCGATCCAGAGCTGCTGATCGCGGATGAGCCGACGACGGCGCTTGATGCAAATGTCGCGCTGAGGATTACCGATCTGCTGGTGGATCTGAGCCGCACGCGCACAATGGCACTGGTGTTCATCAGTCATGACCTTGCCGCGGTCGCGCGCGCGACAACCGACATCGCGGTGATGTACGGCGGCGATATCGTCGAGCGGGGGCGCACGGCGGATGTGCTGGCCAATCCGCATCATCCCTACACCCAGGGACTGCTGGCCGCGCGCCCCGATCCGCGTGCGGTGCCGCGTGATGCGGGTGGACGGCGCAAGCGGCTGCCGACGATCCCCGGCACGGTGCCGCCGCTCGAGGCGCTGCCGCAGGGTTGCCGGTTTGCCGGGCGCTGCGTGGTCGAGCGTTCCTTCTGCGCAGATGTGAAACCCGCACCCGTCGGCCCCCGAAATGCCACCTGCCACGCCTTGGCAGGGGGCCCTGAATGACCCTGCTGCGGGCAAGAAACCTCACCCGGCGGTATCGGTTGCCGCGCACCCGGCTGTTGGGAAAGACACCACACGTTACCGCCGTGGACGATGTGAGCTTTGAAATCGCCGCCGGTCGCACCCTTGGTGTGGTGGGCGAAAGCGGGTCGGGAAAATCGACGCTGGCGCGCATGGCGATGGCGTTCGAGGCGCCGGATGCGGGGCAGGTCGCGTTCGAGGGGCAGGATATCCATGCGCTCAAGCCCGCCGCACTGCGCCGCTTGCGGCCCGCGTTTCAGATGATCTTTCAGGATCCTTTCAGCTCGCTCGATCCGCGGCGCGTGGTGGGCTGGTCCATCGCAGAGCCGCTGCGCGCAATGGGCATCCGCGCGCCCGAACGCGTGCGCGAGGCTTTCGAACAGGTGGGCCTGCACCCGCGCGATGGCGGCAAGTACCCGCACGAGTTCTCCGGCGGTCAGCGCCAGCGCATCGCCATCGCCCGCGCCATTGTCACGCGCCCCAGGTTACTGATCGCGGACGAGGCGGTTTCGGCGCTCGACGTATCGGTGCAGGCGCAGATCCTTAATCTGCTGATGGATCTTCAGGACGACCTGGGCATCGGGATCCTGTTCATCAGTCACGATCTGGCCGTGGTCGCATCGATCTGCGATACGCTTCTGGTTCTTCAGCACGGCAAGGTGCTTGAATACGGTGCGGCCAGCGATATCCTGAACGCACCCGCGCACAGCTATACCCGATCCCTCCTCAAAGCCGCCGGAGACAGAATGTGACCCGCTTCATCCACCTTACCGATCTGCACATTTCCCATCCCGATGCGGATGATCCCGTGGATAAAAGCGCCAGCCGTGACACGCTTGAGCGGGTTGTCGGACTGATCAACGCGATGCAGCCGCCGCCCGATTTCGTGGTGGCGAGCGGCGATCTGACGAACACCGGTCATGCCGCGAGCTACGCGCTGGTGCGCGATCTGCTGGCTCCCCTGCAGGTGCCTGTCGTAATGGCGCTGGGCAACCATGATCTGCGCGCGGAATTCCACGCCGTCTTTGAGACGGGGCAGGGGGATGGCCCCCATTTCCACGATCGGGTGCTCGGCGGTCTGCATGTGATCACTCTCGATACAAAGGTACCCGAGCGGGTCGCGGGTGCGATTTGCGAGGCGCAGTTCGCCGATCTTGCGCAGGCACTGACCCAGCATGCGGAGTTGCCGAAGCTCATCGTCATGCACCACCCGCCGCGCATCGACGACAGCGGATTGCTCTGGGAAACAGTAGATCTCGCCTCGACCAACAGGCTTGCCGAGGCGCTTGAGAGCGCAAATGTCGCGGGCATCGTGTCGGGGCATATCCACATCAACCGCGTACATCACTGGCACGGCATCCCGGTGTGCATCACAAGTGGCCTCGATTACACGGTGGATCTGTTGGAAGACTACGATCTGCGCCTGCTCGAAGGCACCACCATGGCGGTCTGCGATCATCGCCCTTCGGGCCTTTCGATCAGTTTCGTACCACTCAGCCCGGAGCAGCAGGATCTTGGCACCATCGACCATGCGCAACTGTTGGCGTTCCGCTGATCGCATAAGACGTGCAGCCCACCGCGGTAATCCTCGACAAAGACCTGAAGGGGTGGGTTTCGGCTTCAATCGAACACATATTCAGGGAAGGATCGAAATGAACGCACTACAAGACAAGACTGCATGGATCACCGGCGCAGGGGGCGGTATCGGGGAGGCATCGGCCAAGGCACTCGCCCACAGTGGCGCGCGTGTGGTCGTGTCGGGTCGGCGGGTCGAAGAGTTGAACCGGGTCGTGTCCGAGATCAGGGCCGAAGGCGGCAAGGCAGAGGCGGCACCGCTCGACGTTGTCGACGTGGATGCCACACTGGCCATTGCGAAAGATCTCATCGCCCGCCATGGCGGTATCGACATCTTCATGGCGAATGCCGGTATCAATGTACCCAACCGTACCGTCGACGCGATCACCCCGCAGGATTTTGCAAGAGTCGTCGACATCAACCTCAACGGTGTGATGAACGGGGTGCTTGCCGTCCTACCACAGATGCGGGCACAGGGTGCGGGCACGTTGATCCTGACGGCGTCCTGGGCGGGGCGCTATCCGTCGCGGCTGACCGGGCCGGCGTACAGCGCGTCCAAACATGCCGTCGTCGCGTTGAGCCATTCGATCAATCAGGACGAGGGCGTTCACGGCATCCGCTGCACCGCGCTGATGCCCGGCGAGGTCGCAACCCCGATCCTTGAATCGCGCCCGAAACCGCCGTCGCCGGAAGACGTGGCCAGGATGCTCAAGGCCGAGGACCTCGGCGCGATCGTGCGCTACATTGCCGAAGCGCCGCCGCATGTCTGTCTCAACGAGATCCTGATTTCGCCAACGTGGAACCGCAGTTTCGTGGGCATCGCCGAAGTCGAAGGGGCAAAGCCCTGACATCCGTAGACCGCCGCTCAGTTTTGGAAGGACCGACAGGATGGCGCCATTCGTTGCCGATTTCGACACCCGCGTAGCCCGTGACGCGCTGGAGATGCGCGCGGCACAAGGGGCGGCGGCGCTGATCGCACTGGGGGCCGGTACGGATGTGCCGGTTGCGGTGATCATGCGCAACGACCTCGCGCAGTTGGAGATCATGCGTGCGGCAGCACGGGCCGGTACGGTTATCGTCGCGCTCAACTGGCACGCGGCGGCCGAAGAAGTCGCGGCCATCTGCGACGACAGCGGCGCGCGGTTCGTGATCATTCACCGCGATCTGATCGAGGCTCTCGGTCCGGCCCTTGACGGGCGCACGGTCATTGCGGTAGCACCGGGTGCGGCACTGCGCGCAGCCTACGGTATCGACGTGCACGCTGCCAACGCCCGACCCGACTGCCCCGAGTGGCGCGATCTTGTCGCGGCGCAGGCACCGTTGCAGCGACGCGAGATGATGCGCCCACTAATGCGGTACACGTCCGGATCGACGGGCGCACCCAAAGGTGTCCGTCGCACCGGCAGCGGCCCTCGCAGAAATTTCGAAGATGTGCTCAAGCGCGTCGCTACCGAGATGATGCAACTGACACCCGGTGCGCGCTTTTTTACCGCCGCCCCGATCTATCATTCGGCACCGTCGACGCTGACGAGTGCCGCGCTCGTCGCACAAGGGGTGTCGACCCTCATCGCCCCCAGGTTCGAACCGGAGCCGTTCCTCGCAACCATTGCGCAGCAGCGCATCACCCATGTCTATCTGGTGCCGACGATGATGAGCAGGCTTCTGAAACTGCCCGAAGCGGTGAAGTCGCGGTACGATCTGTCATCGGTAGAGTTCTGCGTCTCCACGGGCTCGCCCTGGCCGCATGATCTCAAAGCGGCGATGATAGATTGGTGGGGGCCGGTCTTTTGGGAAAGCTACGGTGCGACGGAAATCGGTTTCATGACGATGGTGTCATCCGCAGAGGCACTTGCCAGACCGGGCACCGCCGGCCGGATGCAGATGGGCGGCACCGTTCTGATCCTCGACGGCGACGGGAACACGCTTCCGGCGGGCGCGGTCGGCGAGATTTATGCCCGCATGGAAGCTTTCGGCGGTTTCGATTACTCAAACGATCCCGATAGCAGGCGCATGGCGGAAAAGCATGGCCATGTCTCGGTGGGGGATCTGGGATGGCTCGACGCGGACGGCTATCTTTTCATTACCGATCGCAAGAAGGACATGATCATATCGGGCGGTGCGAATATCTTTCCCGCCGAGATCGAAGCGGTCCTGATGCGCGCACCCTTTATCCGCGATGTAGCGGTCTTTGGTGCGCCCGATCCGGAATTCGGCGAAAAGATCGTCGCAGCGATCGAACCCGCCGATGGGTGGATCCCCGACGAAGCAGAGGTACGTGCATTGCTCGACGGCAAGCTCGCCCGCTTCAAACATCCCTGCATCATAGATTTTCACGATGCTTTGCCGCGAGAGGACAGCGGCAAGATATTCAAGCCACGTTTGCGGGCCGCATACTGGAAAGAGACCGGGCGCAAGATCTAGTCGCTGCGTATGCGCAGAGCCGCAACCCGCAGCGCGCCGCGCCGCAGAACCTCGGACCGGTTCTGGGTCACTCTACCTGCATCGCTTCTGTCTCGATCAATATCTGCACCTCGTCCCCGACAAGTCCGTTGTCGACACCGTAGTTCATACCGAAATCACTGCGCATCAGACTGCCGCGCGCCGATACGCCAAGGACAAAGCGTTTGTGCCCGAAAGGATAGGGACCTTGGCCCGCAAGTTCGACATCGAGTGCGAGGGGACGGGTTTGTCCGAGAATGGTGACTTCGCCCTTGACGGTGCCTGCAGTGTCACTGCGCGCCGTGCCGCTATCGGCGGTGAAGGTGATTGTTGGATGATCCTGGACGCCGAGAAAATCATTCCCGCGCACATGATCGTCGCGGGCCTCGTTCAGGGTTGTGATGCTGTCTGCAGCGACAGTGACGCTGACGTCCGACAGCTGCTGCGTCTCCATGTCGTAGGTAAAGCCGCCCGAAACCTCGCCGAAAAGCCCCAGCGTGTCGGCGTAGCCGAGATGCTGGATCGTGAAAGCGACTGTGGTGTGGGCCGGATCAAGCTCGTATCTGAGCGGCTCTGCTTGCGCGGGAAGGGCAAGTGAGAGGGCGAGAGCGGCCGAAGGAAAAAAGCGTGTCACAGGCGGATCCTTTCGCAGAGGGGTGAGACCTGAAGTCTAAGCGAAAATTTCTTTGCGGCAAGCGATACGATGCCCGCCTTGCGCGGGTGAGCCGTATGCGGAATACATCCGGTAAAGCATCCCCGGAGGATATCCGCCATCGAACATCAAGCACGGTCTACCTACGGGTGCGCGACATGGAACGTCCACCGTGCGCGTGGCGGCGACACTAGGGTCGATCCGCAAAGAATTGAACGGGTGATCGCCAACGAGATCGCGGCGACACGGCCCGATATTCTTGCCCTGCAAGAAGCGGACGGTGAGCAGCCGCCCTATGACGGTCTGATCGATCCGCACCGGATCGAGGCAGCGACAGGACTGGACTGGTTACATCGCCCGACCGATGCCCGATGGGGCGCGCAAAGCCACGGCTTTCTCGGAACAGTGCTGTATCTGCATCCCGCGTTCGAGGTGCGCACACGCGCATTGATTGATCTGCCGGGACATTATCCGCGCGGTGCCGTGGTGGCGGAGGTCCGCCGCAACGGTCATGATCTGCGCATTATTGCAACGCATCTGTCGCTTCTTCAGGGGCTGCGCGCGGTGCAGATGCGCACCTTGGGACAGTACATCGCGCGGCGACCAAAAATGCGTACCTTGCTGCTGGGTGATCTGAACGAGTGGCGGCCCTGGGGCGGTCTCGCGCTCTCGCGACGGTTCTTCGGCAGCACGCTGCGCGGTGGCGCTGTGGCCAGCTTTCCCGTGCGGCGCCCGGTGTTGCCGCTGGACCGGATCTTGACGGACGATGCGACCGGGCCGACCGGGCTTGCCGCGCTCGACAGTCCCGCCATTCGCGCGGCGTCGGACCACCGGCCCTTGGTGGCGCGCATCTGCGCTGTTCCCTCGGGGCACAGCCGCGTGTGACGTTGTGATGTACGCTGTCTTGAAATCGGATGTTGAACGCTAAATCTGTAGAGATGAGAACCGGGAATCATTTTACCTTCAGACCTACCGTGCTGGCTTGGTGGCATATGTCGCGCGCCCAGGCGCAGGGGGCGCTGCTCGCGGCGTTTTTTGCTGTCGGTGTGGTTGTTCTTGTGCGTCTGCTCGATCCGGCAGGCGGGATCGCTGCACCAGCGATCGCTTTTGCTTTATATGCCTGCGCTGCCGCGGCATCGCTATACGCGATGGCACCTCTGGGGTATCCACGAGATGTTTACGGCAGTCCCAACGCCGTAACGCTCTTTCGCCTTGCACTCGTCTGTTCGCTGGCGGTGGCGTTGGTCGACCAGACCCTGCTGGACCGCGCAGGGCTGGCGATTTTCGCCGTCGCAGCATCCGCGCTCGCGCTCGACGGTCTGGATGGATGGCTTGCGCGCCATCAAAGCGTACCCTCGGCCTACGGTGCCCGGTTCGATATGGAAGTCGATGCCGGACTGGCCTGCATGCTTGCCCTCGTGCTTCTGGTTTCGGAGCGCGCCGGGCCCGAGCTTTTGATCCTCGGGTTCAGCCGCTACGCCTTTCTGGCGGCAGGGTTCCTTTTGGGGTGGCTGCGCGCGCCTCTGCCGGATCGCCTTGGCCGCAAGGTTGTGTGCGTCATCCAGATCGGGGCGCTTTGCCTCCTGCTGCTGCCCGTGTTCACCGATCAGACCGCCCGCGCAATCGCGCTGGGTGCCGCGGCCCTGCTTGTGTGGTCGTTCGGGCGCGACATCCGGTATCTGGCGCGGCAACGATGAATCGATCACGCATGCGGGCCTGTATCGCGGCAGCGGCTGGCGCAATGTTGCTGTACGTCCTGCTGGTGTTGCCCGCATCGCCCCGCGATCTGTCAGACGCAGCCCTGACGTTTCCGTTGGAGTGGGTGGTGCTCGTGTCGGGGCTTGTCGTGGTGCCGCCGCATTGGCGTGTTGGTGCCGCGTTAAGTGCATGCATTACCTTTGCCCTGATGCTCATCGTACTTCTCAAGATCGGTGATTTCGCAATGCTGTCGGCGCTCAACCGACCGTTCAGCCCTGTGGTCGACATGTTTCTGATACGGGCCGGGTTTGACGTGGTATCCGGCAGCATCGGGCCGGTTGCCGCGTGGATCGCGGCGAGCCTTGGTTTTGTTGCGTTTTGCACCCTGACATTCGCGGTATACCTTGCCCTGCGCAGGATCACGAGGCACCCTCTCTCGCCCCGCGCGCGCTTGGCGACAGGTGCAGTGTTTGCCGGAGCGGTGATCCTTGCCCTTGCGGATTATGGTAAAGCACGGGGGATATGGAGCATACCGGTGGAGCCGCCCGGTTCCGCCTCGAATGCCGTTCTGGCCGCAGCACAGATCACGCGTGGTCGGGATGCCCTGTCAGAATTGCGGCTGTTTCGCACGGCCGCGGCACGCGATCCCTACAAGGGCCAATCCGCGCTTTTCGACCGGACCGGCGGGCGTGATATCGTCGTCATATATATCGAGAGCTATGGCAAAACGAGTTTTGACAATCCTCTCTACGCGCCAACGCATGTCGGGACGCTGGGACGCGCAGAGGCGGAGTTGTCGGGCGCGGGCTACGCAATGCGCAGCGGGTGGCTGAACTCACCCACCGCCGGCGGGCAAAGCTGGCTGGCGCACGGCACCTTGGGTTCTGGTCTGCGCACCACCGATCAAGGGCGCTATGGCGCCATGCTGGCCTCCGGCCGACAAAGTCTGTTCCACCTCGCACAGGCGTCCGGATTTCGCACGGCGGCTGTCATGCCCGCAATCACACTGGCCTGGCCCGAAGGGCTGACGATGGGCTTCGATACCATCCTCGCTGCGGATGATCTGGGCTATGCCGGACTTCCGTTCAACTGGGTCACGATGCCGGATCAATACACGTTGTCGGCCTACGCGGCGCTGCTGCCGCCCGATCCGCGGCCCGATTTCCTTCAGATCGCGCTCATCTCGTCGCACGCACCCTGGGTCCCTGTACCCCGGATGATCGACTGGGCCGATGTGGGCGACGGCACGGTGTTCAACGAGATTGCAGCATCGGGCGATACACCGGCCGCAGTCTGGCGCGACCGTGACCGTGTGCGCGATCAGTACCGTCTGGCGGTCGACTATTCCCTCAAAGCCGCGACTGCCTACGCCGCGCGCCGCGATGACCTGCCGCTGTTTGTTATCCTCGGGGATCACCAGCCTGCCGGTTTTGTCGCAGGGAGCGACAGCCGTGATGTGGCCGTGCACCTGATCGGGCCGCCCGACCTGATTGCTCAGGCCGACGGATGGGAGTGGCAGGACGGGATGGTCCCGCAGGCGGATACACCGGTCTGGCCGATGGAGGATTTCCGCGACCGGTTCATCCGCGCCTACAGCACCCTGTCACGCATGGCGGACGCATCGTGACCCGGTGGCGCGAATATCTGCTGCGGTTGGCGGTGTCTCTGGCGCTTTTGGCCGCGTTGTTCTGGAGCGTGGATCCGTCTGCTACCTACCACCGTCTGCTGGAAACGGACCTGCGCTGGCTGTCCGTGTCAGTCGCCTGTTTTACGCTGATGACCGTCCTGATGGCGTGGCGCTGGCAGATCACGGCGCGCAGTCTGGGGGCCATGTTCGGCATTGGTTTTGCGGTGCGCGAATACTACCTGTCGCAGCTCGTGAACCTTTGCCTGCCGGGCGGTGTGCTTGGTGATGCGGGGCGTGCTGTCCGCGCCCCGCGCGGCGCGGGCGGGCTGAGCGGTTCCGCCCATGCGGTGATGATCGAGCGTCTCGCGGGGCAGGCGGCCGTGGCGCTTGTCTTGTTGGGCGGTGCGGTGCTGGCGCTGCTGCCAGGGGGTGTCGACTGGCCCGGTTGGCTGGTGCGCGGCGCGCTTTGGGGCAGTGTTTGTCTCGGTATTCTGGGGGCAGGCATCGCGATCTTGGCGCGGTTCGTCGGGCCGTTGCGCCGCTTCGTGAACGCGCTCGGGACGGCGTTGTTGGCCCCTGACGTAATCGGGCGGCAACTGGCGCTGTCGCTGGTGATTGCGCTGTTGATGGTCCTTGCGTTCTGGGCCGCTGCCCGTGGAACCGGTACCGTGATGTCCGTCGAAGCGGCGCTGGTCCTTGTGCCCCTGATCCTCAGCGCAATGATGATCCCGGTTTCGGTCGGCGGATGGGGCCTGCGCGAAGGAGCAGCTGCGGCGCTTTTCCCGATCATCGGCGCGGGAGCCGAGGCGGGGGTTGCGGCGGGTGTGGCCTATGGTCTTGCGCTGTTGATCGCAAGTGTGCCCGGCCTTTTGACGCTTGCTGCGTACCCAAGTCAAGGGATCGCTACTGCGGCTTCCACCGCGTCTTCAGGGCGCGGTAGATAGCGGCAGCCGGTCACGCACCAGTGCCGCCGCATCGGACCAACCCGCAAGTGCCTGACCCGCCGCGAAACTGGCCCGTGTGCAGGTCTCGCGGGCCTTGGCATCTGTCAAAAGACGCCTCAGCGCCCCGGCAAAAGCTTCGGGATCGTCCGCGGGCACCAGCATCCCGGCGCCCTTGGCGACAGTCTCCGGCACTGCGCCGACACGCGTCGACACGATGGGCAGCCCGTACGCCATCGCTTCGCCGAACACGATGCCATAGCCCTCGTAGCGGGTGGCAAGCGCGAACAGTGTCGCGCGCCGGTAGCGGCTTTCGAGTGCGGCGTCTGAGATCTCACCCGACAGGCGAACACGCTCGCGCAGGTCCAGATCCCTGATCTGTGCCGAAAGACGTGCGTTCATGCCCGGCTCGTGTTCGCGCCCGACAATATCGGCCTGCCACGGCAGATCGCCCAGCCGTGATAACGCCCGCAGCAGGATGTCGTGCCCTTTGCGCTGCGCCAGGATCCCGACGGACAGGATAAGCGGCGGCGTGTCCTTTGCGGCAGTGTCAATTTCGGCGACGGGGTCGAAACCGGGCCGCACCACGGTGACCCGGTCGGGCGAAATCTCGTAATGCTGCGAAAGGATTCCGCCGGTATGCGGACTGGTCACGAAAATATGCCGCGCCAGCGCCAGATTGGCCCGTTCGCGCGCAGCCATTGCATCGGCCAGACCGGCCTCAAGGCCGCTTTCAAGCGCCAGCGGGTGATGCACCAGTGCAAAAAGAGGCGCGCGCACATCGCGTAGACCGTCCGTATCCAGCGCACCATACGCCAGTCCGTCCACCAGGGCTGCGTCCTCTGGGGGAAGTGATTGCAACTGCGCGAGGGCAGATGTGGCGTGTGCGCGTGTCGGCGCGGGAAAGGTGTCTCCCAGCGCGATATGGCGCACGTCGACGCCAAGCGCGCAAAGCGCGTTCATCAGCTTGAGATCATATAGATATCCGCCGGTGCGTGTCTGGATGTCGCCGGGGACGGCAAAGACGAGAGTTCCGGTCATGTCAGTCCTTGAAATGCGTGAAAACGATCAGCCATGCCAACCCTCGCAGTCGGAACGGCGACCAATCTGCGCGGCGAGAGCGTCGCCGAGATCGGCGTTGCTGGCCACAAAGGACCCGGATGACAGCACGCTGTGACTCGGCCACAACGGTGCAATGCGGCCTCCTGCCTCCTGAACCAGCAACATCCCGGCGGCAACATCCCATGCGCCAAGGTTACGCTCCCAATAGCCGTCGTAGCGGCCTGCCGCTACATAGGCGAGATCCAGTGCCGCCGCCCCCCAGCGCCGCACGCCGGCCGATCTCGGCATCAACCGTTCCAGATCGCCAAGACAATCGGGCAGATAGGTGATGCGCCCGCCCGCCGGTACGCCGGTCGCGAACAACGCGGCATCCAGCGCAATACCCTTGGTCACCGTGATCGGAAGTCCATTGAGATGTGCGCCTGCGCCGCGTTCGGCAACGAAGGTTTCGGCCTTTGATGGATCATGAACGACGGCGCACAGGACATCCTCGCCCCGGCACAGCGCGATGGACACCGCCCAATGTGGCAGGCCGCGCAGGAAATTCGTGGTCCCGTCCAGCGGATCCACGATCCAGCGCAGATCACTGTTCCGGCCCGTGCGCGCGCCCGTTTCCTCACCCAACCAGCCGTAGGCCGGGTAGGCGCCCATCAGAACATCGGCGATCAGCGCCTCAGCGCTGCGGTCCGCCTCTGATACGAAATCGCCCGCGGATTTTTCATCGACGCGCAGATCGGTTCTGCGTTGCGACGCGGCGACCAATAGCGCACCGGCCTGGACCGCCGCATCGACCATGGTGCGCAGTGTATCGCTGGCGCCGTCGAAAACCGGCGTGGTCGCATCGTTGGGGGCATCAGTCATCGAACCGGACCCTGTGACACAGGGTTTGCGGATCGCCGAGGATAGCAGAATACGCCACAGCCAGCTCCTCAAAACGCGTCTCACCTGAGATCAGCGCGTCGAGCGTCGGGTCGGCCAACAGCGACAAAGCCACCTGCAGCCTGCGGCGATGGGTCCAGCGGGCTGCATGGCTTGGCGGGATGCGACCCACCTGCGAACTGAGCAGGCGCAACCGCCGCTGGTGAAACCGTCCGCCCAATGGAACTTGCGTGGTACCCTCGCCGTACCAGCTTGCCTCCACCACTGTGGCCTCGACTCCAGCAAGCGCAATCGCGGTGGCCAACCCCGCTGCCGTGGCAGAGGCGTGGATGACAACGTCTGCGGTATTCGGAGCCTCATCCGGCAGGGCAAAATTGCACCCCAGCGTGTCTGCCAATGTCGCGCGCCCCGGGTCGATATCGCACAGACACACCTCGGTGCCGGGAATTCGTCTGGCGAGATACCCCACCAACGCCCCCACGACGCCGCAGCCGACGACAACCACACGGTCCCCGGCCTGAACGCCCGCATCCCAAAGAATGTTCAGCGCGGTCTCCATATTCGCGGCCAGCACGGCGCGCGCGGCCGGGACGTCCGGCGGCACCGACAAAGCGGCTTCGACCGGTATTGAGAAGTAGTCCTGATGGGGGAAAAGAGCAAACACGATGTCACCCGCACCGGCACCGTCCAACAGGCGGCCAACGGCGGCATATCCATATTTCACCGGAAACGAGAAGTCTCCCTCCTGAAAAGGCGCGCGCATGGTCTCGTGTTCACCGTGCGACACGCGTCCTTCAAAGACCAGCTTTTCGGTGCCCTTGCTGATGCCCGTAAACATGGTTTCGATGACGACATGGGTATCGGGGACGTCATAGGGGGTTGTGCGCAGTGCCGCCTTATTTCTGGCGGTCATCCACAGCGCCCGTGCTTCGCGATCGAACTGCATCACAGGACTCCTCCGTGTTTCTGCGCGTTGGCAGCGCGCGCGAAGGCATCATCATCCTCGAGCGCCGACCGGTGATCGGCATTGCCCGTGTCGAGATACTTTTCCTGATGTACATAGACCCGGATCATGTTTGCCAAACCGTTGCCACGGCCTTCCTGATGGCGGTAGCGCCGGAGGCTGGCACCTTCCGATCCTGTCCGTCCAAGGTCCGCGCGCCTTTGCGGGCCGCAATCGCATTTTAAAGAGTCAGGCAAATCCCCGGCCCCATTGGTGAACTCGTGAAATGTATGCAATCGCTCGTTATTCGCGGCTTCGGTCGAGAACATTACGCTGGCAGGCTGGCCCGTAACGACAGGCTGGCGCGCAGCGGAAAGTATCTTCACGGCGTCTGAGAGTGTTCTGACCGCTGCCGAAATGGTGTCGTCGCTGTCCGACACGAAGACACAGGGCGACCCCATGCGCACATCGGTGACACAACGCGCGACCTTTCCGGTCGGCGCGGGCGAGAGCGTGTCGGTCTGTGTTGACATGTTTGCAGTCCTCGGTTTTCGGTCACTTGCGAGCGGTAGGGCAGGCGGCGCAGGTGTCAGTGTTCGGCAGTACACCCCGAATGGGTGCAGGTCGGACGTGGCGATGTGGCAGGCGTGAGCGCACAGTCGAAAACAACGTCCGATCCAAGTGCATACGCCTGCGTCATGGGCCGGCGTGCCTGTGCCAGCGTCGCGACCGGCGTCGTAGTTAGACCTTGCGGACCGGCACCGATCAGCACAGGCGCCACCGCAATGTGAAGTCGGGTCAGCGCGTCCGCCTCAAGAAATTGCGCGATTGTGACACCGCCACCTTCGATCAACAGTCTCTTGAGCCCCAGACCGCGCAGCGCCGAGATGATCGCATCCGGCGCGATCCAGTCACCGCGCGGCAGCCGGACCACTTCGACACCGGCGGGCCGCGGCTTGTCCACCGCCTGGATGACGATCCGCCGGGCATTGTCGCAGGTTAGCAGTCTTGTATCGTTGGGCAACCTGCCGGACGGGTCGATCACCACACGGGCGGAGTTTTCACCCGGTGCAAGGCGCACCGTCAGCCGCGGATTATCTTTCAGCGCGGTTTTGACTCCGACGACCACCGCATCGGACAGCGCGCGCATGCGGTGCAGATGCGCCAGCCCGTCGGGACCGGAGACATCCTGCGCATCGCCCGAAATCGTGGCGACCCGACCGTCGAGCGATTGACCGATCTGGGCGACAACACTAGTTTCGGCATCGGGCTGTGCAAGTGCTCCGTAAAGCGCAAGACTGCGCCGCTCGCCCGGTGACCAGGCGCCACAGCATAAACAGGCCCTGCCGTTGCGCACTGCCAGAATTCTGTCCCAGACACTCGGTGTCACGTCGACAAGGTTCATCTCGCCCTCCCTGAGGCCACTGCCAACACCCGTTCTGCTGCGGTATTCGGACAGCGATTGGAACATTCTTCGGTATGAAATAGCCCAGTATCGCGCAATGTCATGAGCCGTATTCCGGGGGAATGGCCAACAGATCGGTATGACCGACCTCGCAAAGACTGTGGTGTACGCCCGCATGGCGTGCGGCTGTCCACTCCGGTACGCCGCGATGGCCGGCCTCGCCGGCGGCGGCGCCAATGCCATCCAGAAGCGCGCTGTGCAGCGCGGCCTGTCCGGGCCCGATCCTCCACGGGCTGTTCTTCAGAGAGACGTCGAAACCCAGCGCATCGAACTGGGCTGCCGCCTGCACACCACTGTCGGGTCCAAGCGCGCGGCCAAGTCCTTTGTCACCGCGTTGATGCGCGTTGAACGCGTCCGTGATGCTTGCATCCTGCGGATGGTTGGGCGTCCAGAGCAAGTTGCCGTCATAGTTGAGTGCGGCATAGAAGGGGATGTGCGCGGCACGCAGGCGGTGCGCAAGCGCCGAAAGCCAGTGATGGGGCATCAGATCAAGCAGCGCGGACGCGGTCACCAATCCGACCCCGTCCAGAGGCAGCGCGTCGATGTCGCCCAAGTCACCCAAAATTTGAGCACTGTCAGAAAAGCTTTCGCGCGCAACTTTCAGCAGTGCGGGGTCATTGTCCACAAACCGCCATTTCAGATCTGGCGCGCCCGCCGCGTCGAAAGCCCGCGCGGTCGATCCTGTGCCGCTGCCAAGGTCGAGAACGGCTAGCCCCCCTGCGGCAATCGTCGCCGCTTGCCCGAGCAGATCCCGATCACGCGCTGCCATATCCGCAGGCTCACGCAGTGCCAGCCAGTCAACGGAGAACGCCACCCTAAATATCCGCTTCGTACCAACCGCGTGCGAGGTGACTTTCGTGCAGCATCACGCGGATCCGGCGCAGGCGCCCGTTGTCGCCGATCCCCTGCGATTTCGCGGCATCGCGCAGCTGTGCCCAAATATGGTGGCACAGAAACTCGGTGGTCGTGATCTTGCCCTCGAACTCCGGTACCTCGTCAAGATTGCAATACCGCAGGGGCGCAAGCGTGGCGGCCAAGGCGTCCGTAGCGAGCCCGATATCGACGACCAGCCCGTTATCGTCAAGATCGTCCGTATAGAACGCAGCGTCGACCACGAATGTGGCCCCGTGCATGCCCTGAGCGGGGCCGAAGACGGGCGAGGGCAGGGAGTGCGAAATCATGATGTGGTCGCGAACTTCAACAGCAAACATGTGGGGTCCAATTTTCTAAGTCGAGATGCTTGATCTACGGCCTCGCGTATCCGGGTCAAGCGTAGCGGGTAAAAATTCAGTCGGCCCCTCTGTCACAGAGCTGAGAGGTGCGTGTCCCGATCTCGGTCCGAGGCTCCAACTTAGGGGCAACAGACGCAGAGCGTCGCTGCGTTCTGTGGGGGTTAAACCGCAACTCGCGCAAAAGGGGAACTTATGCGGCAGGTTAGCGTTCTCAAAGTGTCGCACCGCGGTTGCCAAAACACCCAAGGACACTGCCACCGTCCGGTCGTACGAAAAAATCCTCAAGTCAGCGGCGTTCGGAAGAACGTCACGCTTGGCCGATAGATCCATCCCTTACGCGATCGTCCTGCACCGGACGCCCGCACACTTCTACCAGAAAGGCCCTATCCATGTCTCTGAAGACTCAGCTCAAGATCAACGGGGAGGCGCATGAGATAGACGCTGATCCGCGTACGTCACTTCTGGATGCGCTGCGCCATCATCTCGACCTTACCGGGACGAAGAAGGGATGCGATCATGGCCAATGCGGCGCCTGTACCGTGCTGATCAACGGACGGCGGATCAACGCCTGTCTGACGCTGGCCTGCATGCACGACGGCGATGACATTACCACCGTCGAAGGCCTCGGCACTCCGGAGAAAATGTCGCCGCTGCAAGAGGCGTTCGTACGTCACGACGGGTTTCAGTGCGGCTACTGCACCGCTGGCCAGATCTGTTCGGCGACTGCGATGCTTGAAGAAGCCCGTGCCGGGTGGCCATCGAATGTATCCGAGACGCTGGCTGAGGATGTCGTGCTGTCGGATGCGGAAATCTCCGAGCGAATGAGCGGCAATCTGTGCCGTTGCTCCGCGTACCCCGGAATAGTGCGTGCTATCCGCGAAGCCGCTGAGGGAGAAACACCATGAAAGAGTTTGAATATGCCCGTGCCGCCAGCCGGACCGACGCGACGCACCACGCCGCGACCGGGGCGACGATTATCGCAGGCGGAACAAATCTGCTCGATCTGATGAAACTTGAGGTCATGGCGCCGGACGCGCTCGTGGACATCAACCGGCTTGAGTTGCACCAGATCACGGACACCGAAGACGGTGGCGTGCGGATCGGTGCATTGGTCAGCAACAGCGATCTCGCCGCGCATGGGCGGATACGGCAGGAGTACGAGGTGTTGTCGCGGGCGCTTTTGGCCGGTGCGTCGGGACAGTTGCGTAACAAGGCGACCACGGGTGGCAATCTGTTGCAACGCACGCGCTGTGCCTATTTTTATGACACAGCTATGCCGTGCAACAAGCGCGAGCCGGGCAGTGGATGTCAGGCAAGAGAAGGGTTCAACCGCATCCTCGCTATTCTGGGGACGAGCGAGCACTGCATCGCAACGCACCCGTCCGACATGGCTGTCGCGATGATGGCGCTGGACGCCGTTGTCGAGGTTGAAGACACGGCGGGCGATATGAGACGCATCCCGCTCGGCGACTTCTACTGTCTGCCCGGTGATACGCCCGAAATCGAAACGGTGCTGAAGCCCGGCGATCTGATCACCGCCGTTCTGCTGCCTGCACCAGAACCGGGCACGCATATTTACCGCAAGGTCCGCGACCGGGCCTCCTACGCCTTCGCGCTCGTGTCGGTTGCGGCGGTCATCCGTATCGACGACGGAAAAATTGCCCGCGCGACGCTGGCCTTTGGCGGTGTCGCCCCTAAGCCGTGGCGCAACGACGCTGTCGAGGATGCGTTGATTGGCAACAGACCGTCCGACGCGCTGTTCGACAAGGCTGCGGACATCCTTCTTGCCGATGCGCGCGGTTACGGCGCGAATGATTTCAAGATCCCACTTGCCCGCCGCACGCTCAAGGCCGTGCTGCGCACAGCGACGGAGACAAACCAATGAGCGCACATCACAAGATGGACACAAAGCAGCCGGATGTCCTTGCCGACATGGCGCAGGGCATCGTGGGCACTGCGGCACCGCGCAGGGACGGTCCATTGAAAGTCAGCGGGCAGGCGCAATATGCGGCGGAATTCGGGGACGGATCCGAAGCTGTAGGAGTGTTGGTCCGTGCCACTGTCGTAAAGGGGAAGGTGACACAGATCGACGAACAGGCGCTGCGTGCGATGCCGGGTGTGCTTGCGGTCATCACCGACGAGCGGCTGTTGCGCAACCCCGCGCAAGGCACCGCAAACGAAGCTCCGGTCCAGGGGCCACGCGACGTTGCCTATTTCGGACAACCCATCGCGCTTGTCGTTGCCGAGACATTCGAACAGGCCCGGCACGCGGCACAATCCGCGCAGGTGAGCTACTCTGCTCAGGCGGGGGCGACTGATCCGGACGATCCCGATGCCGTCATTGACCGGCCTGATGGCAAGCAGACCGAGCAGGGGGATATAGATGCTGCGATGTCACAGGCCCATGCCAGCGTTGACGCCGTGTATACGACGCCCTCGCAAAACAGTGCGGCGATGGAGCCACATGCGTCCCTGGCGCAGTGGGAGGGCGACAAGCTGACACTGTATGGCTCCTACCAGATGCTTAAATACAACCGTAATGAGCTCGCGGATGCCTTGGGTATCGACGCTGAAAACGTCCGTGTTCTGGCCCTCTATGTCGGTGGCGGATTCGGGTCCAAGCTGGGCATCGCACCCGAAGCGGTGGCTGCTGCAATCGCGGCCAAGGAACTGGAGCGGCCGGTACGCGTAGTCATGACCCGCGCGCAGGTATTCGAGACAACGATGCGCCGCAGCGGCACCCGCCAGCGGCTGCGTCTGGCGGCAGACGCGCAAGGCAATCTGACGGCAATTGGCCACGACGCGACCGTGTCGAACCTACCCGGCGAGGCGTTTAGCGAACCCGTCGCTCTCGCCACCCATTTTCTCTATGCAGGCAAGAACCGTGCCTATTCGCACCAGATCGCGCGCATTCACCGCACCTGTGCCGGATCCATGCGCGCGCCCGGTGAAGCGGTCGGGATGCTTGCGCTGGAAAACGCGATGGACGAGTTGGCTCATGAGACAGGCATAGATCCCGTCGACTTGCGTTTGCGCAACATCCCCGACGTCCACCCCGAAAACGGCAAGGAATTTTCGTCCCGCAGATTTGCGGATTGCCTGACCGAGGGGGCGCAGCGATTTGGATGGGAAAAACGCAACGCCACACCGGGACAGAACCGCGAAGGCGAATGGCTGATCGGGCACGGCATGGCGTCCGCCGCACGCGGCAACATCCTGTCGGAGGCAAAGGCGCGCGTCATTCTGAACCCCGACGCGACAGTGGTTGTCGAGACGGACATGACGGACATCGGTACCGGCACCTATACAATACTCGCCCAGATTGCTGCGGAATTGCTCGGACTGCCGCTAGACGACGTCACTGTGAAATTGGGTGATACCGATCTGCCCCCCGGCGCTGGCTCCGGCGGATCATGGGGCGCAAGCTCTGTCGGATCGGCCGTGTTCCTTGCCTGTCAGTCCTTACGCGGCGATGTTGCCGAAATGCTTGGCGCACGGGCATCCGACCTGACCTTGAAAGACGGCATGGCGACTTCCGGCAACGTACGCAAAAAGCTCAGCGCGCTCTTAAGCGAAACGCTGACGGCGACCGGTCATATCGAGCCGGGAGACACGAGCGAGGTGGTGCAACACGCGGGCTTCGGCGCGCATTTCGCGGAAGTTGCGGTAAATGCCGTGACGGGCGAAACCCGTGTGCGGCGGATGCTGGGTGTGTTTTCGGCGGGGCGCATCCTTAACGTGCAGACCGCGACATCCCAATGCCACGGCGGCATGATCTTCGGGATCGGGGCGGCGCTGACCGAGGACCTGGTCCACGATCAACGCGACGGTCATGTCGTCAACCACAACCTCGCCGAATACCATGTCCCGGTGAATCTCGATGTGCCGCAACTTGATGTTGTGTTTTTTGAGGAACGTGATGAATGGGCCAACCCGATCCAATCCAAAGGGGTGGGAGAGCTTGGCATTTCAGGCGCCGGCGCGGCGGTGACCAATGCGATCTTCAACGCAACCGGGGTGCGCGTGCGCGACTATCCCGCAACATTGGACAAGATCATACCGGATCTGCCCGATCCGTAATGGATCTTCGTATCGGACGGGCCCTGCTTGTACGTCCAAGCAGGGCCCGCTTATTCGTGTAGGCTTAGCCGGTTCTATGCGACGTCGGCCAGATACGACCTGATCGGGCGCCCTTTGCCGCTGGCATAATCCGATGCAACCTTGCTCCAGTCGATGCGCGCGGCCCTGGTCCAGTCGGGCGCGCTTTGCGTGTAGGTGTCGCCTTGCAGATCACTGACCGCCTCTCGCGGCGGCAGTGGATTGTTGGCGGCGTCGGGTATCCGCGCGTAGTCGACAATGCGCTGACCTTCCTCGAACGCGGTCAGAGACTGATCCCACCGCGTCCCGTTCAGCGTGAGACCGAGCGTACCGGCGGAAGGATCGTATTCCGCCGTGAACAGTGTGCCGAACCCTTGCGCGTACCGGTTTTGCAAAAGCGGTCCTTTCAGGAACGCCGCGTTGAGCGCGGTCGGAGATGCATCCAACTGCGCGAGATGCGCGTGGCGCTCGAAACTGCGGGTAAACGCGGGATGGTCCGCTTGGCTGGGCGCGCTTTGGTGATTTGCCGCGATCGCCTGCGGCATCCGGCGCGCCCCGCCGCCGGGCGACATCTCGACACTCGCGGTGTTGCCTGCGGCGTCTGCCAGCACAACATTGTACGCCATATGCGACGGGATCCGTTTGAGCGCGGTCATCGCTTCATCAACAGTGGTGCAGGTTTCCAGCAGGTACCGCAGGATCGTCGTGATCCCAAAACCGTCGGCGGACTCTGACCGCCCCCCATAGGCAAGTGCGACGCTGAGACCAGCATCGTTGATGCCATCCGAAAGCCCCCACAGGAATTCGACCATGCCCATCACGGCGCCCCCGGTCCATTCGGTCCTCAAGAGCAGCCCTTCGTTCAGGTCAGGTGAAAGATCGTAATTACGCACCAGTCGCACGTCGCGCCCGTCGGCCACCGCAGCAAGCGAGCAGCCTCCCAGATAGGTTGGCGGGCACCAGGTCGACAGGAACCGCGCTGCTCTCTCCGAGCCGCCCGCCAATGTGACCAGACGGTCGTAGACCGGTACCAGCTCTGGCATGAAGTGCGTCAGCTTGTCCCGGCAGGTGCGCGCCGACGGGCCGGAGTCCCCGCCGCGCGCAAGGAACCACGCCTCGTAGGCGGGCCAGGACCGGTGCCAGCGGGCGGCCCATTTCGGTCCGGGTATAGCTTCGTCCACGGCGTCGAAAGTCAGGGTAAGATTGGTCATGTCATTTGCTCTCAGAAGTGGTTTCAAAAAAGAAACGGATCATTTCACCGCTCGCATCCGGCCCCGCAGGATCGGTGTAGGATCCGGCGGGCTGCCCGCCGGACCATGCATGGCCGAGGCCGTCGATGCGCCAGTGCTCCAGCACCGGCCGGCCCTGTTGCGTCGTCGTAACCGTGCGGTCCACACGCCGGCCTGCGACGGTGCTTTGGTTGTCTGTCACCAACGGCTGGTGGACATCCGGATGATGCGCGTCACGCGCGATCCGGTCGCCATTGGATGGGTGCACAGTCGTGTCCGCAGATCCGTGAAACACGATGGTCGGCACGGTGCCTTTGACCGAAGACCCGGCCGCGCGCGGCGCCTGGCCTGCCATAGCGGCAAAAGCCGATGGCATGTCCGTCGCTGCAGCGAAGGGCAGGCCCGAATGGGCACCTACGGCGGAGAAAACCTCTGGATAGGTCTCGCCAAGGATAACGGCCATCGCCGCGCCGGCGGAAAGACCTGCGACGAAAACGGGTGTCGTCGGGGTTGCATGCTGCGAGGCTACCTGCGCCACCAGACCGGCAAGCAGGGCGGGTTCGCCCCGGCCGCGCATCTGGTCGCCCCGCCGGAACCAGTTCCAACAGGATTGTGCATTCTCTCCGCGTGCCTGATGCGGATAGACAACGGCCAGCCGGTGCGTTTCGGCCAGCGCATTCATACCCGTTCCTGCGGCAAAATCCTCTGGTGTCTGTGTGCAGCCGTGCAGCATCAGTACGACGCCCGCGATGCCTTGCGTGCCTGTGGACGGTACGTAAGTGCGATAGGCACGGGTGCCCGAGGCGCAGGTATAGGTCTGTCGCTCGAAACTGGCACCGGCAGGAAGTGCTGCCTCGACAGAGGGTGCGCGACGGTGTGCGGTGCCCAATCTGCCAAACAGGCCCGTGATATCCGGCGATGCGAACGGCAGGCCACCGGCGTCACCTTCCTGCGCGGCAGGCATCAGCCCGTGCTGCGCGAGGGTTCTGCGTACCAGATCGGAAGCGGCGCTGTAGTGCGCGACGCGTGCGTCATCGGTCGCCCGGTGGGGTGCACCGGCGTTAAATCTTTTCATGTTCTTTCCTTTTTGATCGGCGTTGAAACGCCTATTTGATGCGGTCGGCGAGTGCCTTCTTGAGATCGGGACTGGCTTGCAGGGCGCCGAGAACCGTAATCGAACCGATGGTCGCCAGCGCCAGTTCCGGCGTGACATCCGGGTCGATCCGCGCGAGACCGACGACCTTGACGTGCAGCACTTCGCCCGCGGCGCGCAGCGCCTCCAGGTCCGACACGCTGAAATCGCGCAGACCCAATTCCATCGTGTGTCGTTCGATTGACTTGCTCACAACCTCGTTGTGCGCCTCCAGCCCATTGCGGATCGCCGTACGGATGAAATCGCTGCGGTTTGAATAGAACCCTTCCTGCACCAGAAGATCGATGCGGCCGAGGTCCACGTAGCCGAGATTGATCGTGATCTTTTCGCTTTCGGGTGTCTTGTCGCGCAGCTGTCTGACGTTGGTCATTATCAAAACTCCATCTGATTGGATGGTATATGGATGGTAATTGTCACCAGATCAAGATCGAATAGCGCGCGAAGCGTAAATGTGGCGGCTTTTCGCTGCGGTGCTACCCCGTGGTTCGCACCGATCTGTGACGCGTAGCGGCGCAAAAATGTAGAAATTCCTTGCAAACTGCGCCATTGCGCGGGTTACTCTACGTCAAGAGCCTGTGATTTTTGGCTCATGTACTATTTTCGTGTCCGGTTTGTCCGAATTTATTGTCTGGAGTGCGCCCGATGGTGATCCGAAACCTGCGTCCGAGAACCGTTGCGTCCTGTGCTCTTGCGATGGCTTTGGTGCTTTCCGATAGCGTCGGCGCACAAGACGCCAACACCGCAAGCAGCGTGACGCCCGACAGCTTCATCCCACCGCTGCAAAAGCTCGACGGCGCGATCGTGTTTTCCGGCGCGACCAGCACCGAAGCCCCTCCGGGCGCGGAGCGGATCGGCATCACACTTTCGGGTGTATCGTTGCAAGGCGGGTTGCCGCAGATGGCGCAAGCCAACGCCGCGCTCGAGGCGCGGCTGACGCGAGGCCGTGTACCGGTGTCGGAACTTTTCAACGCTGTCGGTGCGCTGGAGGAAGCCTATGCCAACGCCGGTTTCGTTCTGGCCCGGGTCGTGCTGCCCCAACAAAGTCTGCGCGACGGCGGTGTCCTGAGAGTGGTCGTGGTGGACGGTTTCGTCGAGACAGTGGACCGCAGCAACGTCCCGCCTGAGGTGCAGCGGCGGATCGACCAGCTGACCGCGCCGCTGGTCAACCGCAAGGGGCTCACGCTGGCCGAGCTTGAGAGACAGCTTTTGCTGGCGGGCGACACCGCCGGCGTTGCACTTGGCACGGTGCTGGGGGCGGGACAACGCCCGGGGGGGACGGTGCTGACACTGGATCCGGAGTACCAGAAAATCACTGGTTTTGTCGGTTTCGACAACAACGCCTCGGATGAGCTGGGCCGCCTGACGCTGAATGCGGGCATCGAATTCAACAGCCCTTTCGGATACGGTGAAACGCTGTACCTCCGCGCGTCGGGTGCGCCGAGCGATTATCTGGGCAGCGATCCGCGCTACCGCGTTCTGGCAGGTGGCTTCGTGGTGCCGCTTGGGCCATCCGGTCTGGTCCTCAACGCAGAAGTAACCACCAGCGACACGACCCCCGACGACGATGCGGCGCCGACTCGGTCGAACTTCGACCGTCAGTCCCTGCGGCTGATCTATCCGCTGATCCGCGCGCGGCAGCTTAACGTTAGCACGCAGTTCTCGATCGATCGCCAGCGCGACAGCCAGGATCTGATTTCCGGGGGCATCACGCCGATCTACGAGGACAAGACGACCGTGCTGCGGTTCGGCGGCAACGTCAGCTATATCCACGACGACGGAGCGTTCACCGATGCCGGTGCCGTTCTGTCGCGCGGCGTCGATGTATGGGGCGCGCGCAGTGCTGCTGACGCCGGTGTGGGAACACCTCTGTCACGTCAGGGCGCCGATGCCGATTTTACCAAGCTGAGCTTTTCAGGCTATCATCAGCGCGCCCTGAGCGAGAGCATCGTATTGGCGGTGACAGGGCGTGCGCAGATCTCTTTTGGAGACGCGCTTGTCACGGCGGAGCAATTCGGCCTGTCGGGCGTGCGCGAACTGTCGGGATTTGAATCCGGCGAATTGCGCGGTGACAGCGGCTGGGTCGTGCGAGCCGAGATCGCGCACCAGACCAAGACCGCGCTGGGCAACACGCCTGTCGTCGTAAGCCCCTATGTCTTTCTTGCTGCGGGCGGAATTTCGATTGAACGGCCCACGGCGCTTGAGCGCAACAGCGAGAACGCCCAGTCCTACGGCGTCGGGCTGGACCTAATTTCACAGACAGATTCACGTTTCAGAGCAAGCAGTTTGAGGGTCGAAGTGGCCAGAGGAGAACGGAACCATGGTTCGGATGACACGCGTTTCAGCATTTCGGGTAATTTCCGCTTCTGATTCCCGGGGGCCTGTCCGCCTGACACCGCTAACCCTGGTTCTTCTGGGGTTTCTACAGCCGCATATGGCCCTTGCCGAAACGGTCCTGCCGCAGGGTGGCAGCGTCATCAAGGGCAATGTCACCATCTCGACGCCGGGTGCGGGGCGGATGGTGCTGAACCAGGGCAGCGACCGTGCGATCGTGAACTGGGACGGGTTTTCCATCGGGCGCGGCGGGTCGGTCGACATCCGCCAGCCCGACACCTCGAGCGCGATCCTGAACCGCGTGACCGGTGATACGACGAGCCAGATCCACGGCCGGCTGACCGCGACGGGGCAGGTGTTCGTCGTCAATCCCAACGGTCTGTTCATCGGTCCGCAGGGCGAAGTTCGCGCGCAGGGCGGATTTGTCGGCTCCACGCTGGATACGAACGACGACGATTTCATGGCGGGGCGCCTGCGTTTCGACGGGGTGGGCAGCTCAGCCGCCGTGGACAACGCGGGCCGGATCATCATCGGGCGCGGCGGATTTGCGGCCCTTCTGGGCGGTCGCGTCTCGAACTCCGGTCTTGTCATGGTGCCGATGGGCCGGATCGGCTTTGGCGCGGGCGAGCGTACGACGCTCGATCTGTCAGGCGACCGTTTCCTGCAGGTTGAGATCCCTTCCGAGGGCGGCGACGAGATGCGCGCACTGATCGAGCATTCAGGCACGGTCTCTGCCGATGGCGGGTTGATCGAGATGCAGGCGGCAACTGCGCGACACGCGGCCCGCCATGCGATCAACCTGTCGGGCGTGGCCGAGGCGCGCTCGGTCTCCGTCAGCAACGGCACGATCACGCTGGGCGGTGGTGCGGGTGGTCGGGTGACGGTTTCGGGCCGCGCGACAACGCGGGCGAAGAAACAACGGCGCCCGGCCATCATCGTGGCGCAATCGCGCCGCCCTGCGGCCCGGCCCGGCGGCGGTGATGTCACTATCACAGGCCGCGATATCTCGCTGATCGGCGCGAAGATCGACGCCAGCGGCGGCGGTGGAATCGTGCGCATCGGCGGCGATTACCAGGGCGGCGACACGTTGCCCACAGCACTCTACCTTGGCGTCGATGTCGACACCACGATCACCGCCGATGCAGGTGCGCGCGGTGACGCAGGCCGTGTGATCCTGTGGTCCGACACCTGGACTGAATTCGCCGGCACCATCTCAGCACGCGGCGGTACGTCGGCAGGGGACGGCGGTTTTGTCGAAGTTTCCGGCAAGCAAACGCTCGCGTTCAGCGGCATGGTTGATACCAGTGCCCCCCACGGCGCGTTCGGGACACTGCTGCTCGATCCATACAACGTAACAATTGACGATGTACCGACATCGGGCGGCACGCTGACGGCAACTGACTTAACACCGAACGCTGACAATTCGACCCTGTCAGTCACCCAGCTTGAAGACAACCTGGGGCGTAACAATGTGACAGTTTCGACCGGTAGCGCGACCGTCGGCGCGCAAAACGGCGATATCACCGTCGCTTCGCAAATAGACTGGACGGCGCCGACCGTTCTGGCACTTCAGGCCGCCGGAGACGTGCGGTTCGATGCCGGTGTCGATGCGGATGCGGGTGGCTTGCAGATCGACGCAGGCGGTGCGATCACCACCGGCCCCGCCGGTTCCGTGAACGTGGGCACGTTCGAGCTGTTGCGCGGCGACTGGGCCCAGCTTGGCGCGGCGCTGCCAGCATTCGATGCGACCGACTTTCAGGTCGCACAGAACACCGACACCGGCTTTCTACGCGCGCTCGGCGGCACCGGTACTGCGGCGGATCCGTACCTGCTGACCGATATCTACGGGGTACAGGGGCTCAGGACACAGGCCTTGCTGAACCAAAGCTTTGCGCTGGCGAACGACATCGAGGCCTCGGGGACCGAAAACTGGAACAGCGGCGACGGTTTCGCCGCAATCGACGGCCTGAGCGGATCGGCGTTTGGCGGCACGTTCGACGGTCAGGAGAATGCCATCAACAATCTGGCTTCCAATGATTTCGATGCCGCGCTTTTCGCCAGGACCGACGGGGCGGACATCCAGGATCTGACCCTTGGAAACGTGCTCATTGGCGGGTCGAATATTTCCGCCGCCTTGATCGGAACGGCGATTGATACGACGATCGAGAACGTCACCGCCACCGGCATCGTCGCCAATGAATTCGGAACCATCGCCGGCGGGCTGGTGGGGGACATGCGCGGCGCCGGAGGAACGCTGAACAACAGCCGGTTCGAGGGCCGTGTTTCCGCCGAGAACGAGTCCGATACCGATCTGATTGTTGGTGGCCTTGTCGGGCGTAGTTTCCTCTCTACGCTGTCCAACAGCACCTTTACCGGTCAGGTTCTCGAAACAGGGACAACCATCGGCCAGCGGCACGTCGGCGGCGCGGTCGGCATCAACGGCGGTGCCGTCGATACAGTCACGACATCCGGTACGGTTGCCGCAGACGGAAGTGGCGGACCGCTGTACATCGGTGGGCTTACAGGGGAAAACACCTCGATCGAAGGCATCACCAACGCCACCAGTGCGATGGCTTTGTCGGTGGAAAGCGCATTGGAAGATGCCGTTTATGCAGGCGGGCTTGCGGGTTACAACATCGGATCCATCACCGGCTCGGACGCCACCGGCAACCTTTCGATCGCAGCCGCAGGATCGGATCTGCGCATCGGCGGGCTGATCGGTTTCAACGAAAACAGCGCGGTCCGTCCGGTCACGGACGTCACGGCGTCCGGCAGCATCGATGTGTCGAACGAAGCTTTGGTCGAAGGCGTGCGTACAACCGAGGCAGGCGGGCTCGTCGGCGTAAACTTTGGCCCCATCAGCGGCGCCACGGCATCGGGCAATCTCACGGTTAGCTCGGCGCTTGTAAACAGTTTTGTGGGAGGTTTTGTCGGTACCAACGGTCGCGGCAGCGACAGCGGCGGCCCCGGTGAGATCAGCGAGGCGGCCGCGACCGGCGCTGCGTCCTACGCCACCGACCTCGAAGGTGTCGTGGGTGGGTTCGCGGCCCGCAACGAGGGCACCATCACGGACGCATTCGCCAGTGGCGATGCAAGCCTGTCCATGCTGGCCTTCAACGGCAGCACGAGCGGAGCTAACTACGCGTCGTCGGTCGGCGGCTTTACCGGGCTGAACTCCGATACTCAGACCCGCACAGCGGCGCGCGGTTCCGCATCGGGGCAGACCCTCTCGGTGCCGGTCGCCGTTGGAGGGCACACCGGTACTCAGTTCAGCGGCACGACCCGCGACAGCTACGCCAGTGGCGATGTGTCGGCGTCCAGTTTCGCTCGTAAATTCGTTGGAGGGCTCATCGGCGCTCTTGGAGGCGGCACCGTTCTCAACACCTACTCGAACGGCATCGTATCGAATGAGGGTGAAGGTGTTGCGACAGTCGGCGGGCTGATCGGACAGAACGCCGAAGCGACGGTTACGGCGTCCTATTGGGATGTCGACACGGCGGGCCAAGCGGATACCGGCGATGCAAGCCTCGGAGAAGGGCTGAGCACGGTAGAGTTCGAGGACACAGAAGGGTTTTTCACACGCGCCGAGGCGGCAGGATGGGATTTCGCGAACGTCTGGGCACCCGGTGCCATCAACCGCTACCCGTCGATCTACACAATAGACAGGGTTGTGTTCGCGACGCCTGGCGCCCTGGTACTTACATACGGCCAGACGACAACCGCCGTCGCCCGCGGAACCGTCTCTGGCGGACCGGGCATCTACGTTTTCGCTGACGCGGGCGAGACGCTGGACACGACGCCCCTCTTTGAAACGCCGACCTTTGTGGACAATACCGTTGGTACACAGATTTTCACGCTGGACACGACGCCGCTGACAAGTTCCACCCTGCGCGACTATGCCGTTGTCGCGCGCGAGGGCAGTGCGGAGATCACTCCTGCGCCGCTGCAGTTGACGGTGAACGACGCGGCCAAGACCTACGGCAGTGCGCTGGCGTTCGACGGGACGGAGTTCGC
>NZ_CANMFS010000002.1 GCF_947497275.1 uncultured Sulfitobacter sp. | reverse complement strand
CCGCTGTCGGGCACGCGGATCGGCAACTACGATGTGACGGTGCTGGACGGTGCGCTAACGGTGGACGCGGCGCCGCTCGTGGTCACGCCGGATGAACAGGAGAAAACGGAAGGGGGTCCATTCGTGTTTGCGGGGACGGAATTCAGCACCCGTGGTCTTTTATTCTCCGACACGGTGACACGCGTCAATCTGAGCAGCGATGGCGCCGACGCGAAGGCTGCGGCAACCGCAAGTCCCTTTGACATCCGCGCGCAAGCGGCGCAGGGCGACGGCCTGGAAAACTATAGGATCGTCTATGAGTCGGGTACACTGACAGTGACTGCGGCGCCGCAGGAAGATCCGGTTGTCACGCCTGTGCCGACGCCTGTTTTCGACCTTCCAAACCCAAACGACACTATCGTTCTGTCATTGTTCGGCGAAGACAACACCGGCGGTATCGCTGTACGGTCAGGAACCGGAGGACCCGCCAACAGCGCCGTGAGCGCACAGGCGCGCGAAACACTTGCAACGGTTCAGGGGATCTCATCCACACTCGAAATCGCCTCCGCCAGCTGTAGCGAAAGCTCGGGCAATGTTGATCGCTACCTCGCCTGCCTGTCAGACGCGCTGGATGATTTCGCGAACGAACTGGACGCGATCTCGACCGAACTGCCGCCCGGAATGGAGGGCGTGGCCCGGATCGTGCGGGATGCACGGCAGAACGTTGCGGCGGCCCGGACCCGCGCATCTGCGCGTCTGGCCGGGGCGACAAGCCAAGCCGAGCGCGATGCAATTACCCGCGAAGCGGTTGGCGAGGCGCGTGAGGCACTCAGCACGGCGGCGACGGAAATCCGTAAGGCGATCAGCTTTGTCCGTGCGGACGACCCTGAACTGGCGTCGATCCAGCGGGCGACGATCACGACAGTGGCGGCAGCCGTGGACAGCGTCGGCATCGAGCTGAGCCGCGCCACGGGATTGTGAGGCGACGATGCAGTTGATCGGGCCAGTCGCGGCGATTGTGCTGAGCCTCGTCGGGCCGGCGATGGCGGAGACGCGCGTCGCGCTGGTCATCGGCAATTCGGACTATCAGTCGATTGCCGTACTGGAGAACCCGCGCAACGATGCGCTGGATATTTCCGTGGCGCTGGAGGGGCTGGGCTTTGACGTCACGCTTGCGATAGATGCAACGCGGCATCGGTTCTCCGGCTTGATCGACAGCTTCGGCACACGGGCGCAAACTGCGGATGTGGTGCTTCTTTATTATGCCGGACACGGGTTCCAGGTGGACGGGGGCAACTATCTTGTGCCAACCGATGCACGGATCGCGTCGGCTGCGGATCTGACGGATCAGACCTTGCGTCTCGATGTGCTCTTGCGCGCTATGGAGCGGTCCGAGGGCGTCAAACTTGTGTTTCTGGATGCGTGCCGGAACAACCCTTTTGGCGCGGTCGAAGATGCGCGTGTTGGCACCGGGCTGGCGCGGGTGGGCACGGAGGCGAATTTCCTGTTCTCCTACGCGACGCAGCCTGACAACGTGGCCTATGACGGGACCGGGCGGAACAGCTTTTTTACCGAAGCGGTGTTGCACCACATCTATACTCCGGGGCAGGACATCGCGCAGACGATGATCGGGGTGCGCCGCGATGTTCTCGCGGCGACGGGGGGCAAGCAAATCCCGTGGGAAAATTCCTCGCTGACCCGCAGGTTTCAGTTCAATACCAGCCCGCCGACAATCTCGGAAGAAAGCATGCTGTATCAGATTGCTGTCGATGAAGGGGATTCCGATCTGCTGAACCTCTATGTGGAGCGCTATCCGGCGGGCGCGCATGCCGAAGAAGCGTTGGCGTTTCTGGATACCGGCACCCGGACCCGCGCGATCGACGCGCGCGACGGCGAAGACCGCGCGCAGCGTTTGTGGGAGCTGGCGCGGCGCAGCCGGATGCGCCCGCTGCTCGAACTCTATGTGGAACGCTACCCGGATGCGCCGGACCGCGACGAAGCATTGCGGCTTCTGGCCAACCTTCCGCGGCCCGAAGACGCCACGCCGGGCAAGATATGCGAGCGTCTGGCCACCCATCCGCGCGATGCCACTGCTGAAAATCGCGGCGTCCCGTTTTCGCGGCTGCAACAAAACGCACTGGCGGCGATTCAGGCCTGTAGTGCAGCGGCCGCGCGGCAGCCCGAATTGCCGCATTACACCGCACTTCTGGCGCGTGCGACCGCAGCGACAGGGGATCTGGAGCGTGCCGTGGTTCTGTATTCCGACGCGGCCGAGCGCGGCGATCTGCGCGCCATGGTCAGTCTCGCGCAACTGACCGAGCGGGGAACGGCGGTGGTACAGGATCCGGCGCGCGCTTTGGCGCTCTACGAGCGGGCGGCGGCGGGCGGCAGCCACGACGCAATGATCAACCTCGCGATCACGTTGCTTGAAGGGCAGGGCGGGACCGAGCGGGGCATTGCCCTTCTCAGACGGGCATCCGAGGAAGGGTCCGCCAAAGCGACGTTCAATCTGGGCGTTCTGGCACAGGACGGCATCGGTGAGCGACCTGAAGCGGCACTGAAGTATTTCGAGCGGGCGGCGCGCGATGGCGAGGCCGAAGGATACCGGGCGGCGGCGATCCTATTGGACGAGGGGCGCGGCACGCAGCGCGATCCTGCGCGCGCGGCGGTGATGTTGCTGCGCGGTGCGGCTGAGGATCGCGGCGATGTGCTGCGCCAGCTGACGCAGGCCAGCGACCAATGGTCTCGCGGGACGATCCGCGCGGTTCAGGGTTTGCTCAAGGAAGCCGGGTATTACACGGCCGCGCTGGACGGTCTGCCGGGAGCGAATTTTACCGCCGCCCTGGAAAAATGGCGTAACGGCGGCTTCAATGCTGTGGTTCTCAACTGAACCGCAGGTTCAGGGGCGTGCATCGATGATCCGTGATGCCATCCCGATGATCTCATCCTCGCGGCCTTCCAGCGTCTCGGCGAGCGCTTCGGCGAGGGATGTCACACTTTCGTCGCGGGGCCGCCGCATGTCGAACAGCGGGCGGCGCGACAGGATCGCCACGACTTCGGATTTGCCGTAGTTTTCGGCATCCACCTGAATGGCCAGCCGCGTCGGGTCCTCCTGCAGTGCGGGGATCGGCCACAGGACGCGCACGCGGCGCAGGCCGTTTTCGACCGTGCCGAGGGTATCGATGATGTGTTCGGTTCGATTTACGTTGGGCAGGATGTTGAAAACCTTGCCGGTGTTGTCGACCACCATGACCCACAGCGATGCACCCTCGATCGAGGCGGGAAGCTGGATGTCCACGACCGGATTTTCGCCAGTCCGGTAAACGCCGGTCAACACGGTGTCGCCGGTGTTGCCGCGTCCCAGCCAGATGGACACGGCCCTCTGCGCTACGGCAGGCAGGACGGCGCGGATTGCGCAGAGGTCAGGGTTCAGCACACGCACATCCACGCGCAGATCGCGTTCGCCGATCATCGGTTCAAGTGCGCTGCGCGCCGTATCGACGTCTGCGGTGCTTGCCACATCGCCGGTCACGGTCACGGTATCGTACATCGCATAGCTGCCCTCCTGATCCCCCAGCAGGGTCAGCGGCCCGCAGGTCGCGATCTCTCCCAATGTGGCGGCTAATGCGCCCGCACCAAGAACCTCCGGCCCGGCCCGAAGATCGCTTTGGACATGCATGCCGCTGCGTGCGCCCCAGTCACGCAGGCTGCCCGCCATCGCGTCGCGTGTCGCACGGTCTGGGGCGAGGCCGGTCAGTTGCACATCACTGTCCGCGATATCGAGCTGCCACCGTGCCATCGGCTCCAACAGGGTGATCAATTCCGCCACCTCGCCCGGCCACGCCGGATCGGGCAGCCCGGTGGCTGGTGTCAAGGCATCGGCGGGGGGGGCCGTCCCGGTGGTGCCGGCAAAAGCCGCGCGCATGATATCGCTGCTTTCGGCATCGGGCGCATGGCCGATCAGGGTGCCATCCGATGTCGCGGTCAATGCATAGGGCGACGCGACAGGCAGCGGTTTCGTCATCCATCCGTCGAGCGTCCCCGACACATAAAGCCCGATACCCAGAACCGCGACCGCGCCCGCGCCCAACGCGGCCTTGGAGGTGCCGCCGATCTTCTTCCCGGCACGCTCATGTTTCTCAACATGTGTATCGGGCTTGAGCCAACCATCCAGCCTGTCGAGTGCCGCGCGCGCGGTGGCGGGCCGCTGATCGGGGTCGGGTGCGCTGAGCAGCGCGATCAGATCGCGCAACGGGCTGTCGATCCCGGAGACGTCCAGCGGAGCCCTCTTGAAACGCACGACCTCACCGGGGTTGGTGCCCACATCGGGCACTTCGCGTCGCGCGACCGCCAGAAGCGAGGCACCGAGCGCATAGAAATCGGTCCGGAAATCGGCGTGCCCGTCAAGCTGTTCGGGTGCCGCATATTCGTATTTTCCAGCAAAGTTCATGCCGACGATGGTACGCGCACCCGCGGCGGTATCCTTGGCGATGCCGAAGTCAATGATGGTCGCGCGGTCGGCGGCACCACCGCGCAGGATAATGTTGTCGGGCGACAGATCGCGGTGCACGATGCCTTGCGCGTGGGTCGCTTCCAACCCGTTGAGCACGCGGTGCGCGACGATCAGCAGTTCGTGATCGGTTACGCGCCGCTCGTACATCAGATCGCTCAGCGCCGTGCCGTCGACGAAATCCATCACAAGAAACACATGTCCGTCGTCGGTGCGTGAACATTCCGAATAGCGCACGACGGCATCGTGCATGATGTTGCGCATCTGCTCTTCGCGTTTCATCAACTCGAGATAGTCGGCGTTGCCCGAAAACTGGGCGTTCAGCGCCTTGATCGCCGACAGCCTCCCGGTGATCTGATTGACGGCTAGATACACTTCGCCAGTGCCACCGCGCCCCAGTACGCCCTTGATTTCGTAGGTATTGTTCAGCACCTGCCCGGTGAAGAAAATATCCGACGGCATCGGATCCCTCATCAAACGAACCTCTCTCCCGTAAGGCTATTCAAAAGTGTCGATTCAAATTGGAAATCAGTCTAGCATAGGAGGCGTGTCTATTTTGACCAATTTTCGAGTCCAGCTTTTTATACAATGATTTTTCAGGGAGGACGTAGCGCCATGGCGGCTCGCGGATCCAATGAAACCATCAAGCGCAAGGAGCTTGTGGGCAAGCTCAATCCGACCTGTCTCAAGGCGTTTTCGGAGGCGGCGCAGGCGGCCAAGCGGCGCGGCAATCCTTATGTGGAACTTATTCATTTTGTCACATCACTCGCCGATACCGACGGATCGGATTTGGCGTTGCTGATGGATGCGGCAGGGGTGGACCGGCATATTTTCGACGGTGATATCCTGAAAGCGACCGATGCGCTGCCGCACGGTGCGGGATCGGTCGAGGAGTTTTCGGACCACATCTTCCGCGCGATACAGGAGGCGTGGAATTACGGCACCTTCGAGTTCAGCGATGATACGGTGCGCTCGGCCTACGTGATCCTTGCCGCGCTGAAGGTGCCGGTGCTCGAAGGACTGCTCTACAAGATCAGCCTCGAGTTCGACAAGTTCGACGTGGCCGCGATGGCATCCGACCTTGATAACCTGCTGGCCAATTCGGTCGAACGCAGTGCCGACGCTGCCGCCGCCGAAGGGGCGGGCGCGAAAAAGACACCGGGGGGCAAATCGGCGCTGGCGCTGTATGCGACCAATCTGACCGAGCGGGCGCGCATGGGAAAGATGGATCCGGTCGTGGGCCGCGATCCGGAGATCCGGCAAATCGTCGACATCCTGATGCGGCGCAAACAGAACAATCCGATCCTCACCGGTGAGGCAGGGGTGGGCAAGACGGCTGTGGTCGAAGGCTTCGCACAGCGGCTGGCCAGGGCCGACGTGCCCCCGCAGCTGCGCAACGTGGATCTGCACATGCTCGACATCGGACTGATGCAGGCGGGGGCCAGCGTGAAGGGCGAATTTGAAAAGCGGCTGAAATCGGTTATCGAGGAAGTGCAATCGAGCGATACGCCGATCATCTTGTTCATCGACGAGGCGCATACGTTGATCGGGGCTGGTGGCTCTGCGGGCACCGGCGACGCGGCGAACCTGCTCAAGCCCGCGCTCGCGCGGGGCGAATTGCGCACCATCGCAGCCACGACATGGGCCGAATACAAGCAACACATCGAACCCGACCCGGCCCTGACACGGCGCTTTCAGGTCGTGAAGATCGAAGAGCCGGACGAGGAGAAGGCGATCCTGATGTGTCGCGGCATCGCGGGCGTTCTGGAAAAGCACCATCAGGTCGAACTGCTTGACGAGGCTATCGAGGCGGCGGTGAAGCTGTCGCATCGCTATATTCCCAGCCGCCAGTTACCCGACAAGGCGATCAGCCTTCTGGACACCGCCTGTGCGCGGGTTGCCGTCAGCCAGCACGCGACGCCTGCGGAAGTCGAGGATGCGCAACGCAGGCTCGATGCGCTGGAGATAGAGCAGGGGATCATCGAGCGCGAAGAGGCAATCGGCATCGAAGTGACCGAGCGCAAGGCGACGGTCGGAGCCGCGCTGACCAAGGCACAGAAGATATTCGACGATGCCAACGTCCGCTGGGGTGCGGAAAGGGAAATGGTGACCGAGATACTCGATCTGCGCGCGCGGTTGCGCGGATTGGGAGCCGCCGTTGACGACACCGGTGATCTCGGCGATGCGGACGCCGAAACGATGGAAGAGATCGCGGATGCCGAGCCGCAGGAGGAGGCGGAGTCCTTTGACCGTGAAGAGACGCTGGCGACACTCAAGTCGCGCATGGCCGATCTGACGCGGGCGCAGGGTGAGACGCCCCTGATCCTGCCGTCGGTGGATCGGTTGGCCGTGGGATCGGTCGTGCAGGATTGGACCGGCATTCCGATGGGCAGGATGCTGGCCAGCCAGACAGAGCGCGCATTGTCGCTCGCAGCGACGTTGGCCGAGCGGGTGGTGGGGCAGGATCACGCGATGGAAATGATCGCCAACCGGATCCAGACCTCCGCCGCCGGATTGAAGCCACCGGAAAAACCGGTGGGCGTGTTCATGCTGTGCGGCCCCTCTGGCGTGGGCAAGACGGAAACAGCACTGGCGCTGGCCGAGTTGATGTACGGCGGCGAAGACAATCTTATCTCAATCAACATGAGCGAGTTTCAGGAGGCGCACACCGTCTCGACCCTGAAAGGTGCGCCGCCGGGATATGTGGGCTACGGCAAGGGCGGCATCCTGACGGAGGCGGTACGCAGACGGCCCTATTCCGTGGTGCTGCTGGATGAGGTCGAAAAGGCGCACCCCGATGTACATGAAATCTTCTTTCAGGTGTTCGACAAGGGCATGATGGACGACAGCGAAGGCCGGCGCATCGACTTCAAGAACACGCTGATCCTGCTCACGTCGAACGTCGGCTCTGAAGAGATCATGGCGATGACGCAGGACGGCACGCAAACGGCGGATCCCGGCGAATTGAACGGTGCATTGCGCGCACCTTTGCTGGGGGTGTTCCCGGCAGCCCTTCTGGGGCGGGTCGTGACGATCCCTTATTTGCCCCTGAATGACAGCATGATTGAGGCGATCTCGACCCACAAGCTGCGCAGTCTCGCAAAGCGTCTGGGCGAGGGGTACGGCGCCGAACTGGTGATTGCGGATGGCGCGATGCAGGTGATCAAGGACCGCTGCACCGAGATCGAAAGTGGTGGCAGGATGATCGACGCGATCCTCACCAATACGCTGATGCCCGAACTGAGCCGCCGTATTCTCAATGTGCGTCTGGAGGGGAAGGATCTGCACAAGGTCACCGTAACCGGCGGGCCGGACGGCTTTGCCTACGCGTTCGAGTGAGGGCGCGGCATGAAGGTCTTCAACCGTCCCGGATACCTGCACCAGCACACGATGGGCATGGACGTGGCCGGGCGCGAGTACTTTGTGATGGTGATCAAGGGCAGCTTTGATTTCCCGTCCCGCAACGGTGCGCAGGCCATGCCCTGCGCGGACCACGTGCCGCTCGTCTACGCCGATCAGGCGACGGGCGAGCCGGGATTTTCCAGCACCCGCTGGGAGACTGATTTTGCTTTTCGCAAACCGAAATGCGATATCGTCGTGCAGGGTGCGGCCTATGCGCCGGGCGGCAGAAAAACCGAGCGCGTGCAGGTGGGGCTGCGGGTGGGGCGCTGGCAAAAGAGCTTTCACGTGGTGGGCCACCGCGAATGGCGGGTTCTGGGCCCGTCGGTGCGCGCGACCGATCCCTATCCGTTCGTGCGCCAGTCATTCGGCTATGACACCGCGTTCGGCGGTGTTGACCGGCTCAATCCCGATGATCCTCAACCCCTCGCCTACATGCCCAATCCGCACGGGCGGGGCTTCGCCTCGTTTCGCAATCAGGCGCAGCTTTCGGGGCAACCGCTGCCCCTGACCGAAGAGGTCGGCGCGCCGGTGGTCTCGCCTTATGAAGAGTACCGCCCGATGGCGTTTGGCCCGGTCTGGCGCGGACGGACGGACCGGTTGCGTCACGGTGGCACCTACGATGCCGCATGGGAACGCGATGTGTTTCCGTTCCTGCCGCGGGATTTCGACGACCGCTACTACCAGCAAGTCGGCGAGGACCAACAGATCGACAAGCCGCAACGCGCGCAGGACGTTGTCCTGCTGAACCTCACACCGGCGGGGCGCGAGGCGTTTCGCCTGCCGGACCCTGCCTTGCCGGTGCGGCTGTTTCGCGATTGGGAGACAGCGTTCGACGGACTGCTCTATCCCGACACCCTTTTGTTCGACACAGAGGCGCGAAAGGTCTCGATGGTCTGGCGCGTGCAGGTGCCGCTCAAGCGGATCATCACCGAAATGACCGAGATGTGGGTTGGCAGACCGCGTCGCGGATTGCTGCGGGCAAAGGAAAGCGGCAAGACATATGTGCCGCTGTCGAGCGGCATCCCTTTGCCGGGGGGCGCAGTCTCATGAGCACCGGCGTTAACATCATTGATGCGGGCATGGTGACGGCGGTCGGGCTGACGGCGGATGCAAGCACGGCGGCAATGCGGGCGGGCCTCGATGGATTTCACGAAACGCAATTCATGACGCCGGGGGGCGATTGGCTGATTGGGGCACCGGTGCCTTTGCCGCGCGATTGGGTCGGGGAAAAGCGTCTGGCGCATTTGGCGGCGGGCGCTGTGGTGGATGCATTGGACGACCACGCGGCCGCGCGTGCCGATTTGCAGATCGTCCTGTGCCTGGCAGAAGAGACGCGTCCGGGCAGGCCGGTGCGCAACGCAGACCGGTTCGCGCAAAAGGTGCTGGAGTTCTCGGGCCTTCCGCGCACCATGAAGGTGCATGTGGTCAGCCATGGGCGGCCTTCGGGCATGGTTGCCCTTGAACGGGTGCGGCGGATGTTTGCCCGCAAGGAGGCGACACATGCGCTGATCCTGGGCGCCGACAGCCTGCTCAGCGGTCCGGCAATCGCGCATTACCTGCGCGCGCAACGGTTGCTGACAGGTGATGTCGCCAACGGCTTTATCCCCGGTGAAGCGGCGGCGGCGATCCTGTGCAAAGCCGGCGCACCGGAGCATTTCGCGTTGACCGGGCTTGGTCTGACACGCGAATTGGCGCACCTCTACAATCCGGACGATATACCCCTGCGCGGGGACGGCATGACGCAGGCCTACCGCGACGCCATGGCGGCGGCGGGGCTGGACGACTTCGGGCATGTCGATTTTCGCATCAGCGATCTCACCGGAGAGGCGTATTTCTTTAAACAAAGCGCACTGGCCATGCAGCGGACGATGCGCACCCACCGAGACCCGCAGGACATCTGGACCCCCACCGATTGCATCGGCAACGTCGGTGCGGCCATCGGTCCGTTGATGGTCGGCTGGGGTCTGCGCGCGTACGAGCGCGGCTATGCGGCGGGCGAGGTAGTGATGATCGAGGCCACGGGCGACGACGGCGGGTGCGCCACGGCCATCGTGCAGTCCGCCGCGCGGCGCAGGGCCGTCGCATGAGCGTATTTGCCAACAAGCTGGAAGTATCGTGCAAGGCGCAGGCCAACAAGATCGTCTCGGCGTTCCCGGATGTCTGCATGACCCCACCCGAAGCCCCGCCGACACCGCCCGGCGTCCCGATCCCCTATCCGAATTTCGGGATGGACAGCGATACCGACAAGGGCACCGGCACGGTCAAGATCGGCGGCAAGACGGTCAACCAGAAGAACAAATCCTACTTCACGAAAACCACCGGAGACGAGGCGGGCGCTGCCGCGAAGAAAGGCGTTGTCAGCTCGAAAAACACGGGCAAGAGCTATTCGCAAGCGTTCTCAATGGACGTCAAGGCCGAGGGCAAAAACCTCACCCGGTTCTCAGATATCTCGACGAACAACCATGGCTCTCCGCCGAACGTGCCGCCGTTCCCCAAGATCGGTCTGCCCAACCCGCCCTCCACGGGAGATCCCTGCGCCGACAACGACGACGCCATCGAAAAGGCCTGCGGCGACAAATCCAAGGACGAAGTCTGCGCTGCGGGCAAGGTGAACACCGGACCCGCGACCAAGAAAGGCGACGCGGGCGGCAAGGAAAACACCGGCAGCGACGCGGTATATGGAACCGCCTACGGTGCGGCGGGAAACTATGAGGACCGGACGAACAAATCCGGCGCCCCATCGGGCAAGTTCCGCGACAAGAAACGCTATATGGATGAGTGGGAATCCTCGCAAGCAGACGATTGCCTTGCGGCGTCGCGCTGCCGGCTGGAGCCTTACAATGGCGGAAACTGCTGCTGTCCCGGCCAGACCGGTCATCACCTTGTCGATGCGGCCTGCTTCAACGAGACGGGGCGCGGCGACAAGCCCAAGGAAGGTGAGACCGGACCGCCCCAACTGTCCGCGATCAAGGAAGGTCAGCGGTACGATCCGAACAAGGCTCCGGTGATTTGCGCCGAAGGTCCATCGGCTACCAAGGGCAGTCACGGCGCGCTGCACACCGAGATGAAATCGGCGATCATTGACGCGACCGGACCGGTCGATCCCAGGGCGGGCGACAAGAACATCCGCCCCGAGGTGTCATTCGGCAAGGATCCGGTGGTCAAGAAGAACATGCGGTCCCTTGAGTACGGGGAGTTCAAACAAAAGGCCATCGAAGGCGTCGCCGTGGTGTTCCCGAAGTCGCAGTGCAACCCCGACTGCCTTGCCGCAC
The DNA here is from genome assembly GCF_947497275.1 of uncultured Sulfitobacter sp. Lineage (GTDB taxonomy): Bacteria > Pseudomonadota > Alphaproteobacteria > Rhodobacterales > Rhodobacteraceae > Sulfitobacter. The sequence continues at coordinate 587,541 of NZ_CANMFS010000002.1, read as the reverse complement.
AGCTTGACGCCTATCACAAGGACGAGTTGGGCATCGAGGACGACACGCCGGTGCGCGCAGCCCTCAGCGGCCGTGGCGCGGATTCGCTCGATCTTGCAAAAGACTACAACGAGGCGCGCCGCAAGGCGGTCGCCGCCACGCTGCCTGCCCCCGCCGGCATGAGCTGATCCCGAAAAAAGGAGCCTTTGCGATGTTGCCTCTGCTCGAAGACATGTCGATCAACACCAGTGCCTACAAGAACGAAACGCGGCAGGCGATCGTCGTGGTTCTGGACGCGCAGGCGCGCGACCCCGACAAGGCCCATGCGGCGGTCTACGAAATCGAGGACATGCAGACCGCCCGCGAACGGGGTTTTTTTCAGTTTGCGATGGTCGGGCTCAGCTACGCCGGCGCAGAGCTTTTCGCGCTGGGCGAATGGGGCGAGGTGCGGATTTTTTCAGACGGGACTGTCGCGGAGGAAACCGTGGATTTCGATCACGGGCCGCTGCGCAATCTTGCAACGCTTGACGGTCAGGTCCACGCCTGCGGTGCGGATCTTCAGGTTTTCCGGCGCACGGGGAAAGACGCTTGGGAAGAGTTCGGCCCCGGTGATGCGCTGCGCGCGGAGTTTCCGGGCAATCACCTTGAGATGATCGACGGGTTTGGCGCGCGCGAGATCTACGCCGCCGGGCGCGCGGGCGTCATCTGGTACTATGACGGGTCCGTCTGGACGCCTGTGCAGACGCCGACCAACCTCAACTATTACGCAGTGCATTGCGGTGCTGACGGCCGTGTGTATCTGGGCGGGCAGGCCGGTGTGCTAGCCTTCGGGCGCGGCGACAGCTTCGAGGTGCTGACGCCGGACGCGCCCGTGAACGATGTCTGGGGCGTGGCTCTCTTCGACAACGTCGTGTTCATGGCCGGTTTCCGCTCGATGGTACTGTGCAACCGCGAGGAGTTCATTCCCGATCACGAAGCCGCCGCGCGCGGTTTGGGCACGTTCTACGATCTGCACATGGGCGAGACGAACCTGTGGTCGTTTGGCATGAAAGACGTAATGCGCCGCACGATGGAGCAATGGCAGCGGCTCGACGCGGCCTATGTCGTGTAACGGCTAGCCGATCTTTGCCGCCAGATAGACCCGTACCCCGTCGATTTCGAGATCCGCAATCTGCAGCCCGAAAGCCTCCGGTTGCAGCATCCTCAGCACGAACAATTCGCCGGCCTCGGGAAATTCGGCATAGCGGTCTTCGGCGATCGCGATCCCGTCGGCCCCCGCGATCCGCAAGCCGTCGAGATGCGCGTCGAGCCTTTCGATCAGCCGGCCGATCCGCTCTTCGTCCATGTCGGGGTTGTCGTCCGGGTTCAGCAAGTGCCAGTCGTACACGTTCCACAGGTGCGCCGCCGCTTCGGCGTGCTGGCGGACGATGTCCTTGAGCACCGGCACCGCCATCAGTTCAGATTGACCGATCCGCCGCGAATATGGTTCGGGCCTGACGCATGGCTGACCAGGTGGGTGCCGCGAATGGTGATATGGCCGTCCTTTTCCATGATGATCGCGGATTTTCCGACCCGAAGCTCAATGCGTTCCTGCGCAGTGATCCGCACATTTTCACCGTCGCGCACGACATGGGGGTAATCGGTGCGCGCGGGGTCGATGATGCGCCCGATAATCAGCGGGCGGATCCGCGCACCATCCTCAAAGAGCAGTGCCACTTCGCAACCTGCGTCGTCCGCGTTCAGTGCGCACAGGCTGCGCGCGGGTACGGCGTGATCTTCGGGGTTGGCAGGAAAAACAACGAGCGGCGCACCACCCTGAAAGCCCAGAAAAAGGCCGATCATCACACCGTCCACATGGGTTGAGACATCCATCATGCTCTCCGGAAATTATCATCGAATAATGTGCCCAGTATCTCACGCACGGCGCGATTCACCAACACCGCGTTTGCGCAAGGGGAAAAATCTTGGCCGAACGGTGCAGAATCGAAGCAGGCAGCGACATTCGGAAGCTGATCGCGCGCCAGCGCGCGGTTACCCCTGATTTTCGGGGCGAATGGGTGTAACTTTTCGTCTCGATGCACCCGTCGGAATGTGGCGCGACCCCGGTCGACTGAACATCCGGATCAAGGGAATGGGGCGCGGCGAACCCCGGTTTCCCGTGAGAGTTGCCAGAATCGCAAACTCGTGCAAGACTTGGACTACTTTATATATTTGAAAGCTCGAGGCATGAATTTTGAAAGCCTCCTTGCGCCTATCGACGGTGAAAACCCGTCCGGTGTTGAACTGCGTCACGATTTGCGTTTTCACGATCTGGAACGTCTGACCGAACCCGCTGCGCGGGAGTTCCGGATTACCGAAGATGGAACACTTGGCGACGCAGCACCCGACGTGGACTGGCACCGGATTATCGGCGACGGAGAAGAACTGGCCACCGATGGCCGCGATCTTCGGCTGCTCGTGTTGATGAGCCGGGCCTTTTATAATGTTGAGGGGTTTGCGGGGCTGGCGGCGGCACTTGGTTTTCTGACGCGGACCGTCACGCAGTATTGGCAAAGCCTGCACCCTGCGCTGCGCGACCGGGACGAGCCGCAGATGGCGGCCCTTCCACGTCTGAACGCGCTGCGCCAGCTCGAAAACGACGACAACGGGCTGTTGGGTGACCTGCGTTTCGGTGTCGTGCTGAACCCGCGCGGCATCGGGCCGATCACCGGCGACGATCTGGTGGCGGCGAGCCTGAGCGAATTCGAGATGCTGTCGCGCGCCGCGTCCGGGTTGAGCCAGGCGGAAAGGGACGCTCTTGTCTCGGCGCATGGGCAGCGCGTCAACCGGGTCCAGGCCGCGACCCGTGGCCTTGCGGCGGAGGATGCCGAGGCGATGAAGGCGCTGATCGAAGCGATAAAGAGCTGCGAGAGTGGTCTGGTCGATATTGCGCGTGCGGTGGCGGATGCCGGCAATTTCGGCGATGCGCCGGGCCTGTCGATGGCCGAGATCGAAGAGGTGCTCAATCTGTGCCGCAAGACGTTGGAAGCGGCAGTCGCGGCGACAGTAAAGGACGCACCGGCGGTGGTCGATGATCCGACCGTGGCAGTCACGACAAAAGCGCCGGTCGGGAACCACACGTCACAGGCTGCGCCCGGCACGATCGCGTCGCGCGGCGACGTGGAAACAAGTCTGGACCGGATCATCGCGTTCTACGAGCGGACCGAACCCAGCAGCCCGATCCCGCATCTGGCGCGGCGCATGCGGCGGATGGTGGCGATGGATTTCCTCGAATTGATGGAGGAAATCGCGCCTTCGGGGCTCAAGGAATTTCGTAGCGTAGCGGGAGTGGAAGACGCGAAGAAGAAGTAGACTGACAATATTTTTTAGCGACTGGAGGTTTTTTCATGAGTGACAGTAAGCAGAAAGTAATTGAGCGCAATCGGGCCCCACGGGTGCAGATTGCCTATGACGTGGAGCACTACGGCAGCCCCACAACCATCGAGTTACCCTTCGTAATGGGTGTGATGGCGGATCTGGCGGGAGCGTCGGAAACACGCGAAGCCAAAAAGCCGATCAACGACAGGACGTTCGTCGAAACGGATGCGGGACGGTTCAACAAGTTCATGGAAGCACTCAGCCCGCGTGTCAAAGCGCGCGTGAAAAACACCATGCCCGGCGCGGATGGCGAACAGGGCGACGAGGAGCTTTTCGTCGACCTGTCGTTCAAGAGCATGAGCGATTTCGCCCCCGACAAGGTGGCCGAACAGGTGCCGCAGCTTAACGAGCTTTTAAAGATGCGCAAGCAGCTCGAAGAACTGCTGAGTTATATGGACGGCAAGGTGGATGCCGAGAAACGCATTGCGCAGCTTCTGACCAACGAGCCGCTGCTGGCACAGGCCGCCGAGAAGGCGATGGCCGCAACCAAAGACGAGGAGAGCTGAGTATGGCCGAGGAACAGCAAGCAGGCGGTGCCGCCGCCGAAGCGGAAGCGCTTGATCTGGGTGAATTCAGCGATCTGCTGGAGAAGGATTTCCGCGTCAAGGACAGCGAAGGCGAGAAGCTTCAGGCGCTGGTCGCCAACCTTGCACTGGCCGCAAAGGAGCGCGCCGGTACCGCCGCGATCTCGGGCAATGCGGTCAAGTCGATCAAATCCCTCATCGCGGGCATCGACCAGATGCTGTCGACCCAGATGAACGAAATCCTGCATGCGCCGGAAGTACGCAAGATCGAAGGAAGCTGGCGCGGGTTGCATTATCTGGTGAACAACACCGAGACGGACCAGAAGCTGAAAATCCGCGTTCTCAACATCGCCAAGGACGATCTGGCCGACCATCTGGAGGATTACGAAGGCCAGATGTGGGACCAGTCGCCGGTGTTCAAGAAGATCTACTCTGATGAGTATTCCATGTTCGGTGGAGAGCCGTTCGGTGCCATCGTGGGCGATTACGAGTTCAGCCACAAACCCAAAGACGTGAGCCTGCTGCGCAATATATCCGGAATCTGCGCATCCGCGCACGCTCCCTTCGTCGCTGCCGCCGCACCTCAGCTTTTCCGAATGGAAAGCTGGCAGGAACTGCCCAATCCGCAAGACCTCGAACAGATCGTCTCCAGCCCCGATTACGCAAGCTGGCAGTCGCTGCGCGAGAGCGAGGACGCCCGTTATATCGGATTGGCGATGCCCCGAGTTCTGGGGCGGCTGCCCTACGGTGCCGAGACCGTGCCGGTAAAGGGTTTCGATTTCGAGGAGGAACTTGGGGGCCAGCACGATCACTACGTCTGGATGAACGCGGCCTATGCGATGGGCGTGAACATCAACCGCAGCCACAAGATTTCGGGTTGGGGCACGCAGATCCGCGGTGTTGAATCGGGGGGCACGGTGATGAACCTCCCGGTCCATACCTTCCCGACGGACGATGGGTCGACGGCCATGAAATGCCCGACGGAAATCGCCATCGACGACCGGCGCGAGGCGGAGCTGGCAAAGCTCGGCATGATGCCAATCCTGCACCGCAAGAATACGGATGTGGCGGCGTTCATCGGCGCGCACAGCCTGCAGGACGACGAAACCCGCGCGGGCCGTCTGGTCGATCCCGACGCGCAAGCCAACGAGCGGCTGTCGGCGAACCTGCCCTATCTCTTTCCCGTCAGCCGCTTTGCGCATTATCTCAAGGCGATTGCACGCGATAAGGTCGGCACGTTCAAGGAACGCGCGGACATGCAGATCTGGCTGAGCGAGTGGATCAACCGCTATGTTCTGGCCAACCCTGCGATGGCCGATGACAAGGCCAAGGCGAAACGACCGCTTGCAGCGGCTGAAGTGCAAGTGGACAGCGTCGAGGGCCGCCCCGGCTACTACAACGCAAGATTTTTCCTTCGGCCGCATTACCAGTTGGAAGGCATCAACGCATCCCTGCGCCTCGTTTCCGAATTGCCTTCCGTTAAATCCTGATTGTGAAAACCCTTATATTGGAGAACTGAAATGGCATTAACAGCGTATCTGAAAATCGGCGATATCGCGGGTGAATCTCAGCGCGTCGACCACGAGGAAGAGATTGATATTCACGACATTCGCTGGAATATCGAGCAGGGTTCGGCCGCGCAGGTCGGCAAAGGCCGTGCCCGCGCCCGCGCCCAGATCAGCGCAATCGAGCTCAGCAAGTTCATGGACGCATCCTCAGCCTATCTCGCGCTGGCCTGTATGCAGGGCAAATCCTTTCCCGACATGGTTCTGTCGGTGCGCAAGGACTCCGGCGAGGCGCATCTGGACTATCTGATCATCACGATGGAGAACGTCACGATTTCGAAATACGAGATCGCTGGCGTTGGCGATCAGGAGGAGGGCCAGATGATCGAAGAGGCCCTTGGTCTGGTGTTCGAGAATGTCACCTTCAAATACACCGTGCAGGAAGACGACCACTCTGCGGGTGGCGAGCACGAAATTACCTACGACATCGCGGCAGGCGTGTAACCGAGGGCGGAGCAATGCCTTATGGTTAGTCGCAGTGATGTCACGTCCGTCGCCCGGCACGAAGCGGTTCAGCCGTCCCTTTGGGACAGGTTGGTCGATGATCTGCCGGGCATATCCGCCGAACATGACGCGCTCCTGCGCGATCTGACAAAGGCGATTGGCGATGCCGGCGGGGTCGAGGCGATGATCGCTGGCGGCACCCGCGCGGTCGAAAGGCGCACCGATATCGACGCTGAAACCAAGCAACTTGCGCACCGGCTGGTACAGCTGTCGGTGCGCAAGCGCCGGCTCGAAGAGGGCGGCATTGTCGTGACTTCCGACGTGCTGCGCGAAGCGGTGCGCCGCGACATCGAAATGCTGTTCAACATCGAAAGGCTGGAGGCCCGATTCTTGCTGACCGACCGCGAAGCACTGACGCACGAAAACCCGTCAAGCCAGTTGGCTGCGTTCCCCGAAATTCGTCAGAGCGTCTTGAACTACGGGGTGCCCTCATTCTCCGGGCGGTCCGGTTCGGATTTCGACAAGAACGAGTTGGCGCGTGAAATCAAGGCCGTGCTAAACATCTTCGAGCCTCGCCTGAAACGCGACAGCGTCAAGGTGCGCGTGCGCACCGGTGACAAGATCGGTCTGCGGATAGACATCGAGGGTGTGCTGCTGGTTTCGCCGATCCCCGAACGGATGCGCCTGTCGACCAGTGTCGATCTTGACAGCGGCCGCGCCCTGACGGTGCTGGAGGGGCGCTGATGGATCAGGCATTTCTGGAATACTACGAGGAAGAGCTGTCGCATATCCGCAGCATGGCGGAGGAGTTTGCGGCACTGCATCCCAACGTCGCGCGCAACCTCGCGCTCGATTCCGTGCCATGCCCCGATCCGTACGTCGAGCGCCTGCTGGAAGGAGTGGCCTTTCTCGCCGCCCGCACGAGGCTCAAGGTCGATGCGGAATCCAGCCGCTACGTCCGCACCCTGATCGACACGCTCTATCCGGATCTGGGCGGTCCTGCACCTGCCATGACGATGGCTGCGATGACGCCCGGTCCGCAGGTCCAGCGGATGCTCGACGGGCATTTGATGAAACGCGGTACCCGACTAACATCCGGGCTGCGCGAGGGGCAGCAGACCCGATGCACCTACACCACCGCGCAGGACGTCCATATGTGGCCGGTTGCAATCGAACGGGTGGAGTACATTCAGGACAAGGGCGCGCTGTCGCAGGCCGGTGTGAACGCAAACGCGGCGCGCGACGCCGCCGCCGGTATCCGCATCACGCTCAGGCGCGACGGGGCAGGACAGCTTGATGAGCTGTCGCTCGACCGGCTCGACCTCTATTTTGGGGCGGGTACGCGGGGCGGGGCACTTTTTGACGCGGTGTTCGGCTTTGGCGGCGGCGTCGTGGCGCGGCCCGCCGACAAGACCGTACCCTTCCAGCAGGTCGCGGCCCCTGAGATGGTCGGCCTGAGCGACGACGAAGCACTTCTGCCGAGAGTGCGGTCCTCCTTCGAGGGCTACCGCCTGTTGCGCGAGTATTTCCTGATGCCGCCGCGTTTTTATTTCATGCGCCTCGAAGGGCTGTCACCAATCGTCCGTCGGACCGGTAACAAGGCGCTCGAGATCATCGTGTTGCTGCGCGAAGAGCGTACCGATCTGTCGGGTATCAGCGCCAAGGATTTCAGCCTTTTCACCGTTCCCGTGGTCAACCTGTTCGAGCACGAATGCAACATCGTCGAGCTGCGCCGCAACCGGTCGCAGCACATCGTTCAGGCCGACCGCACCCGACCGCGCGATTACGAGATCTACCGTCTCGTGCGCGTCGAGGATGCCGAAGTCGAAGGACCGCAGGCGCGGGTGACGCCGCTATTTTCGGTAGAGGCCGGGGGCGACAGCGGCCATGTCTATTCCGCCGACCGCAGGCCGCGCCGTCCCGACACCGAGGAAGTGCGCCGCGGGCAGACGAGATCGAGCTATATCGGCGACGATTACTACATTTCGGTGGGTCGCCCGACACATGCGACCGCCACCAAACCGATCCGCCGTCTGGACGTGCGCGCCCTGTGCACAAACCGCGATTTGCCGATCCTGGACGACACGCCGAAACTCACGCTCGACTCGGGCGATCCGGTGCAGGCCGTCACGCTGCTTTCCCCGATGCGGCGGCCACGCGCAAGTCTGCGGGCAAGCCTGCCGTCGGGCGCCGCGGACGAACGCCAGATCGACGATCTGACATGGCGCTGGATTTCGCAGCTCAGCCTCAATCACATCTCTCTTGCGGACAGCACGGCAGGGGCGGAGCCGTTGCGCGCGTTGATCAAGCTCTACGCCGACAGGGGGGACCCGGCGCTGAGCCGTCATGGTGCTGCTGTAAGTGCAGTACACTCGCGCCCGCTGGTGGAACGGCTGGAGATCGCAGGCCCGTTGTGTTTCGGCCACGGGACGGAGATCACGCTGGATATCAACGATGCGCTGCTCACCGGAAACAGTAGCCTTTTGTTGTCGGCGCTGCTGGCGCGGCTTTTCGCGCGGCACACCGCGATCAATTCCTTCGTGCGCACCAAAGCGCACCTGACCCAGCAACAGACGGAGGTGGTATGGCCGATGACGACGGGCACACGCGCGCTGATCTAGGCGCGCCGGACGCCGCTGCACGCATGGATTTTTTCGAACTCCTGCGGCAATTGGAAACCGACACGTTGCGCTTCGGTCGGGCAGGGGGGGTGGAGCGCGAGCCCGCCCGCCTGGGCCAGACGGCGCGGCTGTCCTTTGCGGCAAGCGATGTGGCGTCGGTCACTCCGGCACCGACGGGGGGCAAGCCCGCAGTCGCGGTGAACGTGTTGGGTCTGATCGGGCCGGAAGGGCCGATGCCGCTGCACCTGACGCGCTGGATCATGGCGCGGCTGTCGAACCGCTGGTTTGCCGGAGACAACAGCGGTGCTGTCGCCGACACGTCGTTTCTCGATTTCATCAATCTTCTGCAGCATCGGCTCATTGCGCTTTACTGGCGCGCGTGGGCCGATGCGCGCCCCGAAATCAACATCGCGCACGGCCAGGGCGGTCGCGTCACGGCGACCATGCGCGCGCTGGCGGGGCAGGGGCTGCCGGGCACGCGCACTGGTGACATCCGGCTCGACGGCGCAAAGCTGCGCCATGCGACGTCACTGGTGATGGAGGCGCGCAGCCCCGAACGTCTGTGCGCCTTCATCGAAACTGTATTAGACGTGCCTGTGAAACTGGCCGAGTTCGCCGGTCTGTGGATCGACCTTCCCCAACAGCTGCAAAGCCGTCTGGGCCAGCAGCACGCGGGCCTTGGAACCGGGGCTGTCGTGGGCAACCGCGTCTTTGACCGGCAAAGCCATGCGGAGTTGCAACTGGGGCCGCTGACGCTCGACGAGTTCACCGGGTTTCTGGAAGATCCTGACGCCTGGAGGCGCCTGCAACACGCCCTGGTCTTCGCGGCAGGCAAGGACATCAATTTCGCATTGCGCCTGATCCTGGCACCCGGCGAGGTGCCTGCCGCACGGCTTGGGGCCTGCCAGTTGGGGCGTACGACGTGGATCGCACCGGCTCCGAATGCCGGGTCCTGCGATCTGCGCTTTTCGAACGTGACCGCTCAGCGATCGGAACCGCAGCACAGGAGCGCCGCATGAGCCTTCGTTTTGTGATCGAGACCGCCCCGGCCCCGCAATCGGATACCGAACGGGTGTTCGCAGGCGGCCGGCTTTCCATCGGGCGCAGCGCCGATGCGGACTGGCAGATCGACGACCCCAACGCCTTCGTTTCGCGCCGCCATTGTGTGATCAGCGAAGAGGACGGTCGGATAATCGCGACGGATGCGTCATCGGGGGGGCTGTTTGTCGACAATGCCGCCAATGCTGTCGGGCTTGGCAACAGCGTCCCGCTCGCGCCCGGCATGCGTCTGCACATGGGGGACTTCACCTTGCGCGTCGAAGCGGCCTCCGGACCGCGCGGCGATGCGGAACCGCCAAGCCAGTCAGCGGCCGGGCGCAGCTTTTTCCCCGAAGGCGATGAAGACGAGGCGCTCGCGGTGCCTGAACCGCCAGCCGAACGCCCCGCCCAGTTGCCCGACCCCTTCGGTCTGCGCAGCGATACCGGCGAGAAACCGCGCCACACCGAAGTCGACCGCAGTCCGCGTCCGCTGGATCAGTCCGATCCCTTCGGACTGGACTTGCGCAGCGACACGCCGAAAAAGGAGACGCCCCAGGAACGCACGAAAAGTTCATCGGCCAGCTATTTCGATGACCGGCCCAAGGCACCCGCGCGCGAGCCGGAGAAAATGCCCGAAGCCGCCGAGGCCAAACCCGATATTTTCGGCCTTTGGGATAGCGATACCGCCCCGGAGCAACCGAAAGATAGGCCCGAAGTGCAGGCGCCCGAACCGGCAGCCTACAGCGGATCCCCTGAACCCGTTGCGCCCTCCACACCGCAGGACCCGCCCTTGCCGCCCGAAAATGCCCGACGGGCGGCACCAGCGCCGGGCGAAGATGACGACCTGCGCAATGCGCTGCTGCGCGGCATGGGCCTAGATCCTGCCCGGTTCGAAGGCGGTGATCGGGTTGCTGAGATGGAGCATCTGGGCCGCTCGATGCGCGGCCTCGTTGATGGGGTGATGCTGCTGCTACGCACACGGGCGCAGGAAAAACAGAAGGTTCGCGTGGCACAGACCATCATCGCGAGCGCCGACGTCAACCCGCTTAAATTTCTCGCCACATCCGAGGATGCGCTTGCCGCGCTGATCCGCCCGCGGGGCAAGGGATACCTCGCCCCCGATGCCGCCATCGAAGGCGCGTTTCGCGATCTGGCCGATCATCAGGTGCGCACCTGGAGCGCGCTGCAGGTCGCGTTGCGGCGGATGGTGGACAAGTTCGATCCTTCGGAAATTGCGAAGGAAATGGAGGACGTAGGGTTGCTGGAATCGCTTGTCGCCGGCGGGCGCAGCGCGAAGCTTTGGCAGATCTACGAAGACAGGTACCGCGAGATCGCCGAGACTGCGGAAAAGCAGTTTCTTGGCGATGTCGGGGTGGATTTCAGAGACGCATATGAAAACAGAAGGACGGACTGACATGACCATTTTTGCACGACGCAGTTTTCTGATCACTTCCACATTGGGCGCAGGCGCTCTGCTGGCGGGCTGTATGGGCGAGGAAGCCCCCGCCGTTCTGGCCGTCAGCGCGCAGGGCCGCGCGGGCATGAACCCCGGAACGGGCGGCGCCGATCGGCCCGTCACGATCAGCGTGCTGCAACTGGCAAGTGCGGCGGCGTTCGATTCCGCCGACTACTTTGCGCTTCAGGATCCTGCAAGTGCGCTGGGCAGCGATCTCATTCGCGCCGACCAGCTGGTCCTCGCCCCTGGCGGATCGGCGTCCAAGGCGATCACGATCCAGCCCGGAACCAGTGTCATCGGCGTGGTGGGTGGGTTTCGCACCCCTGCGGGCCGCACAGTCCGCTCGAAGATCGCCGCCCCCGACGCGAATTCGGGGCTGATTATCAACGTGGGCGCGGGTGGCCTGTCGCTCGCGCGGGCCTGAAGCTACGAAAAGGACGGTTATGACCGATAGAAACAAGGTCGTCTGGTCGGAGGGGCTTTTCCTGCGTACCCAGCACCTGCAACAACAGGACCGGCACATCCGCTGGCTGATGCGGCACACCCTCGCCGCACAGCCGGAGGCGGCCTTCGGCTTCCTCGCGCTTGATCTCGATCCGGTGGCTCTTGATACCGGACAGGTCGCGGTCGCGCAGGTCGAGGGGTTTCTGCCGGATGGCACGTTTCTGTCGGTGCCCGATGGCACGCACGAGATTGCGCCGGTGTCGGTGCAGACCAAGACCGAAGCGGGCCTTGTCCATATCGCCATCCCATCGGAGGCAGCAGGGGCCGCCGCCATCGACCCCGCCCATGCCGAACCATCGGGCGCACGATACCGAGGGAGCATGGTCGAGGTGCGCGATGCCATCCGCAACGGCGCCGAGCCCAGCGAGATCGAGGTGGCGCGGCTGGCGCCCAAACTGCTGCTGCCGGGCGATGAGACGGCAGGCTATGTCACCTTGCCGATTGCGCGGATCGAGGGGCTGAACGCCGACGGGGCCGTGGCCCTGGACGATGGATTTCTGGCACCCGCGCTCAAGATCGAGGCGTTGCCGTGGTACGCGCAGTTGTTGAAAGAGTTGATCAACGGCATGGACCGTATCGCGGATGCCCATGGGGCGATGGTGCTTGGAGGAGCTGGCGCTTCGATGGAGAACCTGCTGATCCTGGAACTGGCCAACAGCACCCGCCCGCGCCTTGCTCATCTGGCGGCGCAAAATGCAGTCCACCCTTCGGCCCTGTTTCTCGAACTTGCCGGGATCGCGGGGAGGATGGCGACATACGGCGCCTCCGCGCGGCGGTTGGGCGATCTGCCCGACTATACCCACGCCGATCCACAACTGGCGTTTCAGGCGCTGGCCGATACCCTACGTTCGCTCGTGCTGTCGTTGCGCCATGTCGAGCCGAAATCGCGCGCGCTGCGCGTCTCGCGCCATTCCGAGAACATCTGGACCGTCCGCATCGACAATCCCGACATCATCGCCAGCAGCCGCATCGTCCTGCGGGTGGGCGGCGATATGTCGGAGAAAATGCTGCGCAAATTCTTCGTCGATCAGGCGACTGTTGGGGCGGCGGAACAGTTTGACACCCTTTGGAAATCGCGCCTGACCGGTATTCCTCTCAAACCGCTCAACAGCCAGCCACGCGAAATTCCCTATGACGGCGACCGCCTGTGTCTCGAACTCGACCGTCAGTCCGAACATTGGGCTGCCCTTTCCGACGCGCCCGGTTTCGTCGTCGGCGTCGCCGGCGATTTCGAACGGGAGCCGGAAATCGATTGCTACGCGGTTAGTAGGTGATGGCATGAGCGCGGATGATCCCTTTGGTCTGGAAAACGACGCGGGGCGCACCCGCATCCGGCCGGTCCGGCGCAATGCGGCGGCGGCGCAGCCCGTGGCACGAGCGCCGCAGGCAGTGGCGATCCGGGCCGGACGGGCGAGCGACAATCCGTTGGTCAATGCCTATGCGGCGCTGTTGGGCATGGCGCCCGAACTGGAACGTGCGACCGCCCCGGAAAATCCCGACGTGCTGCGCACCCGATTGCACGAGACACTCATCCGCGCGCGAGATGCTGCCGTTTCCGCCGGTGTGCCTCTGTCACGGGCGGACCAGGGCGCGTGGTTCGTCGCCGCCCTGCTTGATGACATCGCGCTGAACACGCCCTGGGGTGGCAACAGCGGCTGGCCGCGCATGCCGCTTGTGGTGTCCATGTACGGCAATGTCGACGCGGGCGAGCGTTTCTTTGATCTCGCCGAAGACCTTCTGCGCTTTCCCGAACGCGACCCGCAGCTGATGGAGCTGGTATTCCTGTGTCTGTCGCTGGGGTTTCGCGGCAAGTTCCGCCGCGAGGGTGGGCAGGGGGACGCGGCCATCGCCCTGCTGCGCGGCCAGATGGCGCGGCTGCTGCGTGACCGTGACGCCGCCGATGCACCCCTGGCCCCCCATTGGAAAGGGGTCGAGGCACGCGACGAGGAAAAGCGTTTCGTCGTGCCACTGTGGTCTATCGGATTGATTGCGCTCGCGCTCGTCACAGCAATTTACGTCGGGCTGGGTGTGAAGCTGTCGAACCGGGGAGAACAGCTTTATACGCTGGCCGGTGTCCTTCCTCCGCCGGAACAGGCGGATATTTTTCGCCCCGTGATCGAAACGGTCGACAAGCCACAACTGACCGCCGATCCATTGGTGTTCGAGCTGTTGCCGCTGTTTGGCGAAGCCGCACCCGAGAACCGCGTCGGCGCGCTGACCGGACGCGAGGATGTCTCGATTGCCGTGGTCGTGGTTCAGGGCACGGCACCCGAGGTGTTCCGCTCGGCAAAGGCGGATCTGAACAGCGAATACGCTACCCTGATCAACAGCATGGCGGGCGTGATCTTGGACAACGTGGAGTTCATCGGCGCCGTGCAGGTGGTCGGCCACACCGACAGCATCCAGGTGCGCCGGTCCAATCCTTTCCGCTCGAACCAGGGGCTGTCCGAAGCGCGTGCCAAAACGATCGCAGATATGCTGATCGCTGCCGGTGTACCTGCGGAGTTGGTCAGTTCGGCAGGCAAGGCTGCGACCGATCCGATTGCCGATAACGCCACGCGCGAGGGGCGCGCCCGCAACCGACGTGTCGAAATCATTCTGCAGAAGAAGGTCTGAGCCATGGGTGTCGTGAAAATGATCCTCGGTTTTCTGTTCTCGCGGTTCCTGTGGACGCTCGTCGGGATCGCGATCCTGTGTACGATGATCTGGTTTTACGGCCCGTTGATCAGCGTGGGCGACGCCGCACCGCTGGCGGGTGATCTGACACGGATCGTCGTAATCGGCGTGATCATCATCCTGTGGCTCGTCTCGATGCTGCTGCGCCAGATGCGCCCGGCACGGGCCAACCGGGCGTTTGTCGCGGAACTTGCCGCACCCGCGCCAGACCCCATTGCCCGTCCGGGCGACGAGAACCTGGCCGAGGTACAGGCAAAGTTTCAGGGCATCCTGGAGCAGATGAAACGCTCCAAACTGGGGGGCCGAAAATTTCTGCGCGACATGCCGTGGTACGTCATCATCGGCCCGCCCGGCACCGGCAAGACGACGGCATTGCGCCAGTCGGGCCTGCACTTCCCGATCGATCTTTCCGATGATCTCAAGGGGGTCGGCGGCACTCGCAATTGCGACTGGTTCTTTACCGAGGATGCCGTGCTGATCGACACCGCAGGGCGGTACGTACAGCAACAAAGCGATCCGGACGCGGACGCGGCGGAATGGAAGGGCTTTGTCGATCTGCTGGTCAAACACCGGGGGCGGCGCGCGCTCAACGGGGTGATCGTGACGCTGTCGGTGCAGGAACTCGCCGCTGACGACATCGCGATCCGCGAGCACGGGCGCGAGATCCGCAAGCGGCTGGCGGAATTGCGCGAGGAGACGGGTCTCAGGCTGCCGGTCTACCTGATGATCACCAAGGCCGATCTGATTCCCGGATTCGAAGCCTCTTTCGGTGATCTGAATGCGCAGGAGCGCGAGCAGGTCTGGGGGGCCACGCTGGGCACCGGCGACCGTGTCGATGCGCTGACGGTGGAGCGTGAGATACATGTTTTGCAAGAGGCGCTGGAAGAACGGTTGGTGGGGCGCATCTCGGACGATGTGCCGCTGGAGCAGCGCGCGGAGATCTTTCGGTTCCCCAGCCAGCTGGACCAGCTGACCGGCCCGCTCAAAGTGCTGATCGAGGCGATATTCGGCGAAAGCCGCTATGAAGAAAGCCCGTGGATGCGAGGCATCTATTTCACCTCCGCCACGCAGGAAGGATCGCCCATCGACCGGATGGTATCGGGCATCGCGAGTGCGCTGGGTCTGAACGCCCCGATGCCGGAGCGCCGCGCCCACGGCAACACGCGCAGCTTTTTCCTGCGCAATCTGCTGACCGATCTGGTGTTTCCCGAGGCCGGCCTTGGCCGCTTCGATCCGCGCGCGGAAGAACGCCGGCGCTGGATCTGGCGCGGGACAATGGCAGGGGCGACGCTGGCTACGGTACTTCTCGCTACGGTGTTCCTCTTTTCCTTCCTGCGCTACAACGGCGCGCTCGGTGAGCAGGAGCGCCAGCTTACGAACCTGTCCGCGCGGCTGGCCAATGTCGCGGCGCGTCAGGCGCCCACTGATCCGCTTGATATGAACCTCGCGCTGGACGCTGCCAACGAAACGGCCAACGCCCAGACCGCCGTAAAGCCAAGCCCGCTTACGCTGATCGGCCCCACCGCACAGCCCGAACTGGCGCAGATACATTCCATTGCCTACGACCACACCCTGCGCAATATTCTTGAGCCACGCATGGTCGCCCTCCTGGAGGCGACGATGTGGCGCCATTCGCGTGATCCCGAATTTCTGCTCGGCGCGCTCAAATCTTACCAGATGTTGACCGGGCAGGCGCCCTATGATGCCGCCTTTTTGGGTCAGTGGTGGCAGATCGTGTTGCCGGAATTCGCGCCCATTGATCCGTTTCCGACCGACGAATCCGTGGATCACCAGCTCGCGGCGCTGTCGCGGATGGCGGGAGAGGAGGACAAGATCGGGGCCGACCCCGCGCTGATCTCGGTGGCACTTGAGAGCATCTGCACCATCCCGCTGGCCGTGCGCGCCTATCGCAGCCTGCGTTCGGAGCCTGCAATTACCGAGCTTGGTGACTGGATCCCCGCCGAGAAAACCGGCCCGAACGGTGCACGCGTGCTCTCCCGCCTGTCCGAGCAGACGTTGCGCGTGGGGCTTCCCGGTGCGTTCACCTACAATGGCTTCCATCAGGCCGTTCTGCCGCTGATCCCCGAAGTTGCCGCACAGGCCACGCTCGACCGCGCCGTTTTCGCGGGCGGCTGTTCGGAAAGTGCGGATGCATCCGTGGAGACGCTGGAGGCGGATATTCTCAAGCTGTACTACGATGATTTCATCTCGCAGTGGGACGGGTTTCTGCGTGATGTGCGCCTGACCCCCATCGACGATCTGGTGCAGGCACGCCAGAACCTGAAGGATCTCGCTTCTGCCGACAGCGCGCTCAAGCGGCTGCTGGAATCCATCGTCTACGAGACGCATCTGGCGCGGGTCATCGAGGAGGGCGCCGGAAATGCCGCAGCACAGAAGGGTGCGCTGAAGGCCGCGTCGAAGCTGGGCAAGCTCGGCAAACTGGTCAAGAAAGGCGCCAAGATCGCGCGCACCACCAAATCCGACGCGCCACCGCCGGTGCCGCCCGGAACGCCCGTGTCCGATCACTTCGCCCCGATCCGCGCCACGGTCGAGGAGGTCGAGGGCAAGCCGCCGTTGCTGGGCGATGCGATTGCGGCCCTCACCGCGCTGTCGAATGAATTGCAGACGGTCGCTGCCAGCCCCGATCCGCAGGCGGCACTTCTGGCGCGCGGCGGGCTGCCGCAACTGACCGGTGCCATCGCCAACGAAGCGGCAATTCTGCCCGATCCCATTGATGCATGGATCGCGGGCATCGCGGGTGACACCATCGCCGTGACGCGCGAGGCGGTGATCGCGCAGCTGAACGCGCGGTGGCGGGCGGATGTGCTGCCGTTCTGCACCTCGGCGACCTCGGGCCGCTATCCGTTCGACCAGTCCAGCGCGATCGACGTCAACACGCTCGATTTCGCGCGGCTTTTCGGCGGTGGTGGGCTGATCGACAGGTACATCAACGATCATTTGCAGCCCTACATCGACAATACGGTGCGCCCGTGGAAATGGCGGGCCGATTTCGGGCTGGACGCAGCACTGCTCAAGCCGTTTGAGAACGCGCGTGCGATGCGCGACGCGCTGTTCCCGGGCGGGGCAGGGCCGGTGTTGGCCTTTTCGCTGGAGCCGACGGACCTGTCTGCGAACGCCAGCCGCGTGACCCTGAATGTCGATGGCCAGACGCTGAGCTATTTCAACGCGGCGGCGCGGCCGACGCCGATGACGTGGCCGGGGTCAGACGGCACCAATATGATCACGCTCAGTTTTGCTCCCGTCAACGGCACCGCCGAGTTGATTACGTCGGAGACCGGCAGCTGGGCCATCCTGCGCCTCGTGCGCAAGGGGCGGCTGTCGCCGACAGCTCTGCCGGAGGCTTTCGATCTGCGCCTGTCTGCGGGTGGTTTCTCGGCTAATTTCAATCTGCGGGCCAACTCGGTCGAGAATCCGTTCGACCTCAAAATGTTCGCGGGCTTTTCGTGCCCGCGCGGGTTTTGACGTTATGATGAGCACAGGTTTCTTTGGAAAGCTGCCGGTGGCAGGTGATTTTGTGGCGCGCGGGATACCCGCAGGCATCCGTCGCCCGCTCGACAGCTGGCTGACAACCCATATCGCCGGACTTGCCGGCGCGGCCATGAACTGGCCTGCGGGCGGTGTGCGTGCGGTCCTCGTCCTCGACGGTAAATCGTGGCTTTTGGTGATTGAGCCGGGCGAGGATTCCGTCGGACGGCCTTACCCGCTCGCCGCCTGCGTTCCGTTGAACGGGGCCGACCGAGCGGCTGCGGACCGTTGGGCCGATGCCGCCGCAGTAGTCTTGGTCGCGGCGTTGGATGCGCGCGCGGATGCCGCGGCAGTGCAGGCCGCTCTCGCGCGCATACCGCTTCCCGACGTTGCGCCACATCCGCTTGTCCCGCCGCTTGTCTGGTGGAACCGCAGCCCGGAGGGGCCACCGCAAGAACGGCTGGCCCGGTTGGCGCTGATCAGTTCTGGTTAATTTTGCTGCCCTTCATCGTGATGTCGCTGCTGGCATCAATGTTGATCTTGCCCGACCCCTTGAAGGTCAGATCCTTGCCTTCCAGCACAATCGTGCCGTCCTTCTTCAGCTGGAATTTGGCATCGCCGCAGACAAAGGTAATGCTATCGACCGCCTTGACGCTGATATCCTTGCCCACCTCGACATCAAGGTTCTCGCCAATGGTGAAAGACATGTTCTTGCCGATCTTGAAGACGCTGTCCTCTCCCGCAGACAGGCTGTGATTGGTGGCGATCTCGGTGCCCTGATCGGCGCCGATCTTGACGGATTGGCCCGCGCCGATCTCCCAGCTGTCGCTGGCACCTATGTCGTGGCTTTGCGCTGCCCCCACGGACATCTGGCGGGTGGCCCCGACACTGTTGATCTGGGCGGCGCCCACGGTACGGGTCTCGACCGCGCCGACTGTATCAATCCGCGCCACGCTTACGGTTATCGTCTGGTTCGCGCCGACAGACTGGGTGTGGTTCAATCCGATCGTCTCTGTTGAATTGGCGCCGATGGCGATCGTTTCGTCGACGCCGACGGTCAGACTGCGGTTGATGCCGACCGTTTCGGTATCGTTGCTGCCGATATCGACGGTGCGGTCCACGCCTACGGACGTCGTTTTGTTGTTGCCGACCGTTTCGTCGCGGTTGACGCCAACGTCCTGCGTGGCATTGTTGACGACCTCTTCGGCAAAATCATTGCCGATGTGACGGCTCTCGTTGTTCTTGATCAGCTCATTGTGGTCCTTCTCGGCCTGAAAATAGACTTCTTCCGACCCCTTCAGGTCCTCGAACCGCAATTCGTTCCAGCCGTCGCCGCCTTTCGAGCTTTCGGATTTCCAACCCGATTGGGTGGCATTTGCCGGCAGGTCATAGGGCGGCATCTGCTCGGCGTTGTAGACCCGCCCGGTGATGATCGGCCTGTCGGGATCGCCGTCGAGGAAATCGACGATCACCTCCTGCCCGATGCGCGGGATCTGGATAAAGCCGAAACCGGCCCCCGCCCAGGCTGCGCTGACGCGGATCCAGCAGGTCGATGTTTCATTGCCGCCGCCCAGCCGATCCCAGAAAAAGTGGACTTTGACGCGGGCGTATTCATCCGTGTAGATCTCCTCCCCGGCGGGCCCGACGACCCGCGCGGTCTGCGGTCCTTTCATCACCGGTTTGGGCGTGGTGCGGGCGGGGCGGAAAACGCTGTCGGACGGGACCAGCGCGAAGGTCGTCAGCATGCCCTGATCGCGCTCGATCCGTACGCTCGCCGCGTATTGGCCGTCAAGGATGTCGTACTGTGCCGTGAGGACCATGTATTCGCGGTTTTCCTCCTCGCGCGGATGATCGTAGAGAGCAAAAAGATGTCCCGCCCAGAATCCGATTGCGGTCGAGCGTGCCTTGACGCGGTATTGCAGTGATCGGTTCTCCTGCAAGCGCCGCTTTGCAATGTCGTCACCCGTCGCCGCTTCCGTGTAGTGGCCGGGATAGCTGTACCGTTCTGTGGTGTCGTCAGTATGCACATCGCCATCCAGTGATCTGGCGATGAGATCGGCGGACGGCACTTCGAAGTTGTAATCCGTCAGCGTGTGTTCCGCCGTCACGATGCTGTCCGTGCGGCTGAGCCGCGAGATGATCCCCGCACCTTCGATTGCAGCAAGATCGTTTGGCTCGAACCGCAGCGTGCCATCCGGAAAGCCGGGTTTGAGCGCGGACATCTCATCGGTCATGACGAGCGTGTGCTTGCCTTCAGTGAATTCGAAGAAATAGAAGACGCCCTCGTGCTCCATCAGCCGTTGCAGGAAATCGAGATCCGTCTCGCCGTATTGAACGCAGTAGTCGCGCACGTCCAACGCGCTGCCCTGCACGTCGAACCGGTAATCCGCGATGCCGTGTTCATCCAGCACGGACGCGATGATATCCTTGACCGATTGATCCTGAAAAATGCGGTTGTCGGTGGATTTGGACAAAAGCCAGAGCCTGGGCCGCACCACCAGGCGGTACTGATACAGGTTGTCGTCATCGTTGCCCTCGAAGCGGAACTGGTCCACCATGCCATGAAAATACCGCGGCTCCTGCTCATCGGCCAGATCGGATGGCACAACGACCGAGACCGTTTCGCCCAGCAGATCGGCACTTGCGATCGCAGGATCGACGCTTTGCGCGAGAATGTTGTACTCGAAACACCTGCTGACGTGATCAGCACCTGTGAGATGCGCAAACTGCAAAGCGTCCACAGGGCCGAAAGGGCCGTCCATCGTGCCGAGCGGGGTGACTAAATATGCGGTGCGGTCTAATGCCATTTTTGGCTCCTTTGATCAGAGCGCGAGTCGAAAAATCAAAAACAATGAAGCTACCATACAGCGGATTTGCCCGAACCGGGCGGAAAAACTCTTACAGCGTGGCTGGACAGGCGAGCCCAAGCATCGCGGCGCGTACGGAAACCGGGTTTAGTCTGGCTTGAAAGCGCATTTCCAGAAACACGCGACCCGCCGCACTGCGCAGGTCCAGAAGGATGCGCTGCCCGCCGTCGCGCTGGCGCAGGCGCAGGCCGTCGATCAGCCGCATCAGGCCCCAGGGGCCGGTGTGCACGATCCTGGCCGCATCGGAACTCTCGCGAAAGCTGACCTCGATTCCGATCCCGGGCTGTGGGCCGGGCCAGTGCAGCGCGGCGGGCGCTCCGGTGGCGCGCACCGGTTGTGCCGCGCCACCGATGGCAACCATCGTTTGCCCCCGCTCGGCCAGCGCTGCCAGTGTCAGATCGAAATCAAGCTTTCCGCTTGTTCCGAAAAGCCCTTCGGACACCTGCATCGCGCGTTCGAGCACGACCGCGCTTTCGGCGGTGACACCCGCAAAACGCGCTTCGGGCTTCCAGCGCCACGGGCTTTCGGAGGTTTCCAGCAACGGGGCCGCAGTTTGTCTGACAAATGTGCTCAACACGCCCTGCGGACCCAGAAGTGCTGTCAGATCCGCAGGGGACGCATCGGGGCCTTCAGCAAAGGGAAAATGCGAACCCAACGTGTCGCGGCACAGGGGAAAAACCTTCCGCTGCCACGCGCGCGTCAGCGAATTGCTCGCCTCGCCCTGTTCGGGCTGGGCCGATTGCGCCAGCACATCCTCGGCGATCTGCACGACGATACGCGGCGCGCTCTTGAGTGCGGCGATGGAACGGGCGCGGTCCTGAATGCTCATCAGCCTTTGCGTGCCACGGCTGGCGTTGATGTCAATCGCGCCGAGCGCCACGTTCAACTGCGAAAAGAGGCCCGAGATCTCGGCCATCCGGCCCTGTTCGACATATTGGATCATGGCCCCGAATTCGCGCGCGATGGTCAACTGTTGGGCATGGGTGCGGGTGCGGTCGGTGCCGCCGACTTGTACCCAAACCTCGCGCAGAAGCCGGGTCAGCGGGTTTTCCGGTTGCGCCAGTGCCCCCGAGACGATGATCGCCGTCTCGCGCTGCGCAAAGGGTCGCACCCGCAGATCGGCAAGCCAGGTTTTCCAGGCCGACAGGGTTTCCAGATGCAGCCGGTCCATCAACAGATCCGGTGATGCGTTCCGGGCGGGCAGGACGCGTCCAGTGATCAGCGGAGCCATATCCCGCGCGCGTTGCACGGCGCCGCCCACCGCGAAATCGCGCGCTTCATCCCATCCTGTCGCCGTGAGAAGACCGGGGATGCCGTCATCCAGCGCGCGTCCGGACCGCCGCAAGACGATGGTGTCTAGCGCGCGGATCTGTGCGGTCGGCTGCCAGACCGGCAGCGCGCGCATCCGTTCGGAGCGCGCCAGCTCAAGCCAGGCGCGGTCGGGCTCCGGCACCTCGGCGGCGAACCCGCGCGCCTGGTCCATCACCGGCGTGTCGCGCGCTGTGATGTCGGGAAAGGGGCCTTCGAGCAGTTGCGCGTGCGGTCCCAACCCCTCGACTCCCGCTGCGGCGCCATGATCACCCAGCCAGCCTTGCAAATAGCCGACGTTCCAATCGGCGGCCCCCGTCAGAACCGACCAGCCGCGCAGCGTGTCGTAAAGGACAAGCCCGTCCCCATCGGTCGCCAGCACCTCTTCGATCCCGTTCGCGATGGCTCGCGGCACATGGCGTTCGATCGCCTGTTGATACACCGCCTCGGCGTGTGTTTCGCCGTCGCCCATCGGCAATCTCACGATCCGCCGCAGCGGTGCGCGCGCGGCGGCGCGCCTGACCCGCGCCACCGCGGCGCGCATATCGTCCAGCCGCGCCACCAGTGCCGTGCGATCCTGCGGACGGTCCAACCCGATATTGAGCGCCTCGGCATCGAACGCGGTGATCAGCCGCGCGTGGAAACGGTGCTCCAGCCAACCGGCATATCCTGCCAACCCCAGCACGAGCACCAGTAGATAGGCCGCGATACGCAGACCCCAGTTGCCGCTGTCAATGCGGCGGTGCGCATGGCGACGATCCTCAGCGCGCGCGAGGATATCCGCGAGGAACCGTTCCAGATCGGCAAATTCCGCGCCTTGTCTTGCTGCCGTTTCGCGGAAATCGCGAATTCGGGAGACCGGCATGTCGTGCCCCTCGAACAGCTGCCTCTGCGCAAGGACGGACCACGCGCTCAGCGACAGGCCCGCGACCGAGCGCGCCCGAACGTCGAAGAGCATGGCGAGGGCGTAGCGGGCAGGTTTTATGGCGGCAGAGGGAACACCAGCGCGGGCGGCGTCGCGTTCGAACCCCGCAAGCGCCGCCGCCGCCGCATCCACCATTGCCGCCGCGCCACCGCGCGCGCGCTGCTCCATGTCGTCGACCAGATCAAGGACCGGGCGGGCCGCAAGATCGAGAGCGGAGGCAGGGACCGCCGGCATCGGCTACAGCTTGCCTTCAGTCTGCCACCGCCGCAGCGTTTCAACGCCCACTTCGAAATGCATGGAATCCTCGCGGTTGTAGGTGGCCCCCCAATACCAACCCTCATCGTTGAACAATTCGGCCAACAGCAACAAACCGAATTGCGTGCCGCCGTCGCCGAAACCGTCCAGACGTCCCTGTAGTTTTACGTCGATCGCGGTGCCCCACGAATGGTTCGACCACGAAGAACTCGACCCCCGGATCAGCCGCGCGCACAGCGCCCCGGCAGTGCCAAGCGCATCGTGGATGTCAGGCTCGCTTTGTTTCAGCTTCGAGACGATGCGTTCAAGACTGTCGAGCGCGGGTTTCAGCATCGTTACGCGGATCGGACCCACCTGTCGCGTTTCCAGCAGCGCCTTCAGGCGGGGGTTCGTCACGCCGCTGCAATTGATCGTTTTCGTACTGCGCGGCACGCCCAGTACCTCCAGCATGATCCGGTTGCGGGGCTGGCTGATGCCCTTGTTGAACCGCGCCTTGGCCAGTTTCATCACTTCCGTCATCGCTTCGGTGCCGCCGTGGTCTTGGTCTTCCTGCGGCTGGGGTGGCGGCGTCAGGGTCAGGGGCGCACCGGTGGGGTCCGTGGGCACCACCGCTGCGCCAAGGGCTACCTCTTCGGCCAATCGGTTGATTTCCGCCTGTGCATCCCTGAGTTCCGAGCGCAGGGTGTCGATCTGCGATTGCATCCTGGCAGTTTGCGCCTCTGTTCTCTCAAGCCGCAATTCGGTGCTGCCATCGGCGGTCTGCAACAGCGCGCCGACGACCGCCACCGCTATACCCGCCATCACAAGGCCGATCGCGATGATGATGGGACCAATCAGCATTCCTTGGCGCATTGCTATCCCTCGCTGCCGAATACCGAAACCACCGATACATTGTCAGGCGCGCCGGATTCGAGCGCTGCGATCACCAGCGCATCGCACATTGCTGCGGGAGTGGCGGCGGCAGACATGTGCGACGCGATTTCGGGGTCGCCAAGACAGGCCGTCAACCCGTCGCTGCATAAAAGCACCTTGTCGCCGGCGACCAGCGGTACGACGGTCTTGTCGATCTCCACCGCGCGCTCGACCCCCACCGCGCGGGTGATAACGTGGCGTTCGGGGTGTTGGGCGCGCTGGTCATCGCCCAGCAGGCCCTGATCGACCATATCCTGCACGACCGTATGATCGCGCGTCAAAAGGCGCAGTGAGCCGCCGCGTAACAGATAGGCACGGCAATCGCCGACCCAGACGATCGTTGCAGTCGAGTTCTGCACGTGCATCACGACGACAGTCGATCCCATTTGTCCCGCATTTCTGGCGCGGTCGAGAATTTCGGTGTTCGCGGCCTCAAGCTGCCGGCGCAGAGCCTGCACCGCCCTCGCGTCGTCGGCCACCCGGCTCAGCCTGTCGATGACGATATCCGAGGCTACATCGCCGTGCCCGTATCCGCCCATGCCGTCCGCAACCGCCCAAAGCGCACCGGATGGATCTGTCAGGATCGAATCCTCGTTGCGTTCGCGCACCAGACCCGTGTGCGTGAGGCCGGCACCGAAGAAGTTTGGCACAGCTCCGGCGTAGAGCGGCGGTACGCGGGTTACGGGCGCTGTCATTCCTGCCCCCCGTCGGTCACGTCGGGTTCCGCCCGACAGAACCGGAACCGGCTGATATCGGCATAGGAACTCTCTGAAAAAGGCTGCTTTGAAACTGGTTTGATGTTACCCTAGGTTAGCTTTTCGGCAAAACCATTTTTATCACAGGTCCAGTCCATGAAACATATTCTTACCGCCGCCCTCGCTTTTTCAAGCCTGCTTGCCGCGCCGCTCGCGGCACAGGAAGATCTGTCGGTCGAGGAACTGACCCGCCTTTTCGAGCGCCAGAAAGAGGCATTCAACGAGGCCACGACCAACGGTCTGGGCCAATCGCGCGGACTCAAGTTGGTGACTGTCGAGGACGCCACCGCTGCGCAAGGATCAACAACCGTGACGGCGCAGGCGGATCCTACCCCGACCGATCCCAACAAGCCGATCGCGGCGACGCCGGTTGTCTTTGGGAAGCTTGATCCCGAATTGCAGGTCAATCTGCGGATCACCTTCGGATTTGATTCCGCAGCGCTTTCGGATGCGGAGAAACCCAAGCTCGACAAGATGTGTCAGGTGCTCAGGCAAAGCGACATCAACCTCGTGCGCGTCGTCGGGCACACCGATACGTCCGGTTCGGCGCAGTACAACGAGCGTCTGTCGATGCTGCGCGCACAGGAGGTGGCGCGGCATCTGACCGAAAGCTGCGGGATTGCCGCAGAGCGGCTCCAGACCATCGGCATGGGAGAGCGGTTTCCCGCGAACCCCGCTGACAGCCGCGCCGACGAAAACCGCCGTGTCGAGTTTCAGGCGCTAAGCTGAGCGCCCCCGTGTCGCGGTGGCGGGTCGGTCGGCGGTGTGTCCGTTATCCTAGGTGGGGGACCTGTTCGGTGGCATCCCCTCTGGCTACGCCATAGCTCAGCCCGCGACCGATTCTGTGCGCGAGCCTTGACCAGCTTTGCGCCAGCGCCGCCGGAAGCTCCTCGGCGAGCACTGTATCGAACTGTGCCAACCAGATCTCGAAATGGTGCGATCTGACGTTCCCGGCGGCGGAATGGACCTGCATCGGGTTGCCGTCATAACAACGCTCCAGCAACAAGGCATTGCGCCAGAACCGTCCGATCTTGTCCTCGTGTGGCTGCCACTGCGTGACATGCGCTGCAAAGACCGGGCCGAGTACGGGGTCCGCCCTTACGCGGGTGTAGAACTTGTGTACGACCCGCTCGATCTGTTCCGGGGTGACGGGGATGCGCGGGGGCATGGTCACACCATGACAAGCCATACAAAAATCAGACTGACCACCAGGTAGACCAGCGTGTTGACCATCCAGCGGATCAATCCGGCCTCACCTTCGGGGTCGACGCCGAGGCGCTCGCATACTTTCGTACCGGGCCACAGAAATGCTTCTGACAGTGTCATCGTCTCGTTCCTTTATTCAGTATTTCATATACGGAATATCTAATGCTTTTAATTGCGCAAATCAAATGCTAATTATCGAAGATGCAACTGGACAAGTTCACCGACTACGCATTGCGCGTTCTCATCATGCTGGCGGTGCGCGCGCCTGCGCGCGTTGCAACATCGCACATCGCGGCTGTCTACGGGCTCTCCGAGCATCACCTGTCGAAAGTTGCGACCCAGCTCGTTGCTGAAGGATTTGTCCGCTCGGAACGTGGACGAAACGGGGGGCTGACGCTGGCAAAGCCCGCTATGGCGATCAAGATCGGGGATGTGGTGCGCGCGCTTAAGCGTGATGATCCGGTGGTAGAGTGCTTTGGAACGGACAAGTCCTGCCTGATCCTGCCCGCATGCGGATTGCGCGCGCCATTGGCGCAAGCGCAGGAAGCGTTTTTTGCGACTCTCGACCGTTTCACATTGGCGGATGTCGCAAGGTCACGCCGCGCGCTGGATGCGCTGCTGGTCGAGTAGGTGCCAATAAACCCATCAAAGCGATAGGGCAGGCACCCCGAAAATCACGGGATGAGCCGCCAGCAGGGCGACGAATGCGGCCAGCGCAATAGCAATGCGCGCAAGCACCCATCGCGTGTCGGTCGGCATCGGCAAGAGGGGGCTCTTCTTGATCTGCGCTTGCAACGTCTGCCAACGCTCCGGCGTGAGGTATTTCTTTTTTCGCCTGTCGATCAAGCTGCGCCCCAGAACCGCAAAGCCTGCGAAAATTCCGAAAAGGATCACATGGGCCAGATCCCCGTTCGGCAGGATATGAAGCGAGGCCCAAAGGGCCAGGGCCACCAGCACCGGGTGGCGCAGCCAACGGACGATGCCGGGATGTCGCGGATCGAAACGGTCGTGATACGCGCCGCCGAAGGAAAACGGGTTGGGCTGGCCAAGGCTGAAAGCGAGGATCAGGCAGACCACGAGCATCCCGGCGACCACGACAAGGCGGTGCCACGGCGCTTGCGGCCATAACAAGAGATAAGGGGCGTAACCTGCCGCCGCGATAACGGCGCTCAGCATGATCAGAGAGAGTACGGAATAGCCGATGGTGAACCCGCGCTCTCCCAGCGCGCCGACGATCCTGTTGCGGATACGGGGCCTGACAGGAAGAGAGTGGGTCAGGAAAATGCGGCGATGACGGCCGCAAAGCCGGTCCAGCTCATGATGCGGGCTCCTGTTTGGTGCGCAGCAGCATCGGGCCATAGACAACCACAAATCCCGCGAAACAGGCGATCCATAGGGTAGCTGAGACGGTCAGAAACACGTCGCGCATCTGCGGCACAAGATCCGCCGCGGGCCTAGAGATAACGGATCCGATCAGCACCAGATAGATCGCAACGGTGGGCCGACCCGCCACGAGCGGACGGCCCACATGGCCCTTCGTCGCGCGGGTCATGACCGCGACAGTCATCAACCCGATCGCGCCGACGGTCCAGACATGCAGCGCACTTGCCTGCGAAATGAAGCTCGGCACCAGAATTGCCAAACCCATCGCCAGTGCCCCCAGCGGAATGCACGCATAGGCAACGTGCAGGATCCAGACCAGCGGTTCGACCAATGTCCGCTCTGCACGCCAACGGGCAAAGCGCACCAGATGAACGACGCTCAGGATCAGCAGGCCGACACCGGCAAGCGGATGTCCGGGTGCAACGCACCAGCCAATAAGGACCGCAACCGTCAGCCCGATCGCCGCCTTGTCGAACCGCTGCATCGGCGGTGTCGGCAAAGCTGTGGCACCGCGTTTGACCAGCCAGTTGCGGGTGAATGACGGAATGATCCTGCCGCCGATCAACACGATGAGAACCAGCACAGTCGCCAGACCCAGCCGAAGGCCAATCCCGCCGGCGGCGTACCCGCCTTGACCAGCATCGAGGTGAAACAGCGCATTGGAAAGTATCAGCAAAGTCAGCAGGATCAGAACCGGAAGATTGCGCCAGTTTCTGCCGGCGACGATCTCTCGCAGGATCACAACAGCGAGAACGACGAAGAAAATGAGATCCGCACCCGCAACACCCCACCCGGGCAAGTAGGCCGAGACGGCGATCGCCAGCCGTCCGACAAGCCACAGTGCGCACAGACCGCCAAGCCGCCAACCGACGACCGGCAGGCGCCCTGTCCAGTTCGGCACAGCCGTCAGCAAGAACCCTCCGATCACGGCGCCGAGGTAGCCCAAAAGGAACTCATGCGCGTGCCATGTCACGGGATCGAACCGGCTCGGCAGTGTGAACATCCCGGCCAGCATCGCGCTCCAGACCGCCATCGCACCCGCTGCCCAAAGGGCGGCCAGCAGGAACAACGGGCGGAACCCGAAACTCAGGACAGCGGGACCACGCCACTGGCGTCTTTGTGTCGATGTGGTGCGTGCCATCGCTATCTCCCGACCGGTACGCGCGTGGTCGACAGAACAGTGCCATCCGCCGAACAGGTCAGACGAAGGCGGGTGCGGTCGTGAAAGAATGTCAGGCGGAACCGCCCCGCATCGTCTTGCGTGCCTGTCTCGAACCGGCTGGTGATCTCGCCGCTGCGCATCTTTTCGGGGACCAGCGCGGGGGCGATGCCCAGCAGCGGCCCCAGATCGTCGGCATCGACGGTGGCCCGGCCATTTTCCAGTGCGATCTTCATGGGATCTCCTCCTTTTCGGCGCGGTCCATAAGTTGCCGGATGTGGCGGGCAAAGACCAGGGTTGCGGGGACGCCGATCACACACCCCAGCGCGAATGACCAGCCTGTCGACAGGATCGGACCGCCCACCCAGCTTCCGATAAGGGCCGCGAAAAATACATTCACACCGGCCGCCCCCGCGGCAAGCGGATAAAGGACCAGCGCAATCCACCGTGTGGGCCAGCCGCCTTGGGTCACTTGCGCATCACCAGATGGTGGACAAGCCACAGCGCCGCAATGAGGGCGAGGGAGGCGACCGCGAACCATAATTCTGCGGTTGCCGATTGCGCTTGGGGGATCGGACGGTCAAAGCTGCCGGCCCAGGTGGGAGAGGCAAGGATCATCACGATGAGAGGGAAAAGGCGCATGTCAGGTCTCCTGTGTCAGGGTGCGGTAAATATCGGGCAGGGCGCGTGGCAACCTCGCGGGATCGGGCAGCAGGCTGAATCCGCCGCGTCCGAAGATGCGCGCGAACCAGTCCTGCCCATCCTCGTCGATGATCACGCCGTGCAGCGACTGGCCCGCCCGCCGCGCCTCGCGTACCGCGAGACGGCTGTCTTCGATCCCGTGCTGCCCTTCGTAGTGGTCCAGATCGTTCGGCTTGCCATCGGTCAGAACGATCAGCAACTTGCGCACGGCGGGTTGGTCGGCCAGCCTCGCGGAGGTATGCCGGATCGCCGCGCCGAGCCGGGTGTAATGCCCCGGACGCAGCGCGCAGATGTTGGCGGTGATGGCCGGACCCATCTTGTCCTCGAATGCCTTGCAGCGCGTCAGGAACACGCGATCGCGGCGCAGTGACGAGAACCCCCAGATGCCAAGGCTGTCGCCGGCCGCGTCAATGCCGCCCGCCAGAGCGGCCAGTGCTTCGCGCGCCACGTCGATCACGCAGGTATCGCCCACCGCAGCCTCTGTCGAGCGCGAGGTGTCGATGAGAAAGGCGACTGCCAGGTCCCGGCTTTGCTGCCGCGCGGCCTGCCAGATCCGGTCGCTTCCCTGTCCGGTCGCACGCAGATCGGCCTGTGCGGTGATCAGCGCATCCAGGTCAAGCTCTGCCCCGTCAAGCTGGCGCGGTTGCACGACGCGGCGCGGTCGCAGCGTTTCGAACTGGCGTCGCACCTCGCGGATACGGGCGGGATCAGGAGTGAAACTGTCTTCGGGGTCGGGCACGGCGGGCGCGTCCAGAACACGGCAATGCGCGTCCATATATGTCGCACTTCGGTGGTTCCATTCGGGATAGGTGAACGCGCCCGCCACCTTTTCGTGATCCGCGTCGGCGGGCGACAGGTCAAGATGCAGGCGCAGGCGGGTGGCGGCGCGTTTGTCCACCTTGGACAGGGTAATCTCGTCCTGATCGTCCGCCGCTTTTTGAGCGTTTTCGGCATCGTCGTCATCGACGCTGCGGTTGAGGTTCATGGATTCCACCCACGACAGGATCGACTCGAACCGGTGCAGGATAAAGCTGTCCTTGCGATTTGCTTCGTCGCGCTCCTTGCGCGCGCCCAGCTTGCGGGTGGTGGTGGCGGCCACGGGGGGCGGTGCGGCTGCGGTTTCCGTGGCCTCTTGCGCGGCGTTCCCCGCGCCGGGAGCGTCAAAGCGCAACCAGAACGAGACCGGTGCGAAGGTCATGTAGTGGCGGTCGACCTCTACGGGGTCGAGGTTAGATTTCTGGCCGGTTAACTCCGCGCGCACGGCCCGTTCCATCGCCGTTTCCGCCGCCGGCAGACGCAGGGCGGGGCGCGCTGTCAGGGCGGATACGCACATCCGGCGATAGGCATCGCGCAACCCCGGACAGGCGACACCCACAAGATCGCACGCCGCGCTATTGGCGCTGATCTGGGCGCGATCCGCAGCAAAAGGGTTTTGCGCCGCATCCGGCACGCGCGCGTGCGCCGCGAGCGCCACCAGCCAGAAATAGGCGGCCCGGTTCAGTTCGGGATCGTCAAAGGCGGCGATGAACGGCGCAAGACGAAGCCGGGCGCCGTCAAAGCTGGCGACATATTCCTTTTCCCGCTCGGCACCGAGTTTGCGGTGCAGGCTGCGGCGGTGCCGGACCAGCGTGGCGGGTGCTTCGCTCAACGTCACGCCCGCATCACCACCGAGCGCGCGAAAGAGCATTGTCAGGCTCTGGCGCACCTGCGTCAGCGGCACCGCCGCGTCGAGGAAGCAGGTGTCGCCGCCCATCCCGTGCGCCATATCGTGCCACAGGTTGCCGATGGTCTCTTCCGGCTCCATCAGATCCATCAGTTTCATGATACGCCTCCCTCAGCCGTAGACGGTGGCGACCAGATCACGCAGCGCAGACTGGATGTCCGCGTCATCGCTCAATGGTTCGATAATCGCAGCCTCGACCGCCTGTATCACGCCCATGCCGCCGGCCATCAGCGTCGCTGCATAAATCAGCAATCGCGTCGAAACGCCTTCTTCGAGGTCCATGCCGGACAGCGCGCGGATATGACCCGCGAGCCGAACGAGAGGGGCCACCCGCCCGGCATCGAGCCCGCTTTCGTGCACGACGACGGCAAGTTCGAGGTCGGGTTTGGGAAAGTCGAAAGTGATCGACAGGAACCGCTGCCGGGTCGAAGGCTTCATGCGTTTGAGCACGTTCTGATAGCCGGGGTTGTAGCTGGCCACCAGCATGAAATCCGCGGGCGCGGTCAGGGTTTCGCCGGTGCGGTCGATCATCAAGCTGCGCCGATTGTCCGTTAGCGGATGAAGAACCACGGTCACGTCCTTGCGCGCCTCGATCACCTCATCGAGATAGCAGATCCCGCCCTCGCGCACGGCGCGGGTCAGCGGCCCGTCGACCCAGATCGTCTCGCCGCCCTTAAGCAGGTAGCGCCCGATGAGATCGGCGGCGGACAGATCGTCGTGACACGCCACTGTAAAGAGAGGCCTGCCCAGTTTTGCCGCCATATGCTCGACAAAGCGTGTCTTGCCGCACCCGGTCGGCCCCTTCAAGAGAAGCGGCAATCCGTTGCTGTAGGCCATTTCGAACAGGTCGCATTCGCGGCCCGAGGGGGCGTAGTGTGGCACGTCCATAGTGGTGAAGTCTCTCATTGTCATTCTCCTGCAACAGGTTGCGCCGGACCGGGCGCGATGACTTCGCGGTCACGCACGACCAACTGGCTGTAGATGAACAAGATCGCCCCGATCACCACGGCAAGGCCCGCGCCGAAGCGCATCATGTAGAAGATCGACAGGCTGTCCTGCACCTCCATGTAGTAGTCTCCGACGACGCGTTGCATGTGGGTCTGGATGGTGCCCGCAAAGGTCAGCACGAAGGTCATGAAGGCCATGCCGCCGGTCATCAGCCAGAAGCTCGCCATGTTGAGCACCTGATTATAGGGCTGACGTTGGCGCAGCAGCGGCATCGCGTAGCTGAAGATCGCGAGGTTCAGCGCGACATAGGCACCATAGAAAGACAGGTGTCCGTGGGCGGCGGTGATCTGCGTGCCGTGGCTGTAGAAGTTCACTCCGTGCAGTGTGTGCAGAAAGCCCCAGACACCCGCGCCGAAGAAGGCGACCGTGCTGGACCCCAGCGACCACAGCAATGCGGCCTTGTTTGGGTGGTTGCGCTTGCCTTTCCAGACCATGACGAAGGCAAACGACATCATCAGGAAGAACGGGATCACCTCGAACGTCGAGAAGATCGATCCGACCCACTGCCAATAGCCCGGCAAGCCGATCCAGTAGAAGTGGTGGCCGGTGCCCAGGATACCCGAGAAAAGCGCGGTGGCGACGATGACATAGAGCCATTTTTCAACGACTTCGCGGTCCACACCGGTCAGCTTGAGCAGCAAGAAGGCGAGGATCGCAGCCATCACCAGCTCCCATGTCGCCTCGACCCACAGGTGCACGACGAACCACCAGTACATCTTGTCAAGCGACAGGTTGTCGGGGTTGATGAAGGCAAAGACCCAGAGCAGCGACAAGAGCCACAGGCCCATGA
Organism: uncultured Sulfitobacter sp.; assembly: GCF_947497275.1. Classification (GTDB taxonomy): domain Bacteria; phylum Pseudomonadota; class Alphaproteobacteria; order Rhodobacterales; family Rhodobacteraceae; genus Sulfitobacter. Next base: position 554,838 of record NZ_CANMFS010000002.1, on the reverse strand, counting down.
GCAGCACGTTGGTGATCGCCGTCTTCTTGCCCGCGAGAACGGTCATCGAGATGTTGAACAGAAAGATCAGCGCCGCCACCAGGATGCCGAACTTGACCCAGAGCGGCTGTTCGAGAAATTCGCGCCCGCCGTGGATGCCGACAAGATAGCTGCCGACCGCACCCAGCGTGCCAACCACCAGGATGATCAGTTGCAGATAGGCGAGTTTCACCGAGAAGACCTCACGCTCCGATTCCTCGGGTACCAGAAAATAGGCAGCACCGAAAAAGCCCAGCAAAAGCCAAACGATCAGCGCGTTGGTGTGGATCATCCGGATGATGTTAAAGGGCAGCAGCTCGGACAGGAAGTTGGGTGACACATAGACCCACCCCGCCAGCAACCCGCCCACGACCTGGATCCCGAACAGCGCCATCGCGCAGACGAAATAGGCGTAGGCCACTTTTTGCGATTGATATTTCATGATGTTTGTTCCTTTTCGCGCAGGCTGAACCGATCTGCGATCACTGTTTTCGAGAGGGCGTGCCCCGCTTCAACCCGCTTCATTGGGCGGCCATCCTTGCGTGTCGGTCTGATCGGCCCAGCGCAGGAACTCGGCCAGCGCGCGAATTTCCTCGTCGGTAAGATTGAACTGCGGCATCTGGCGGCGGCCTTCGATGCCGCTGGGCTGACTTTCCATCCAGCCTTTCAATATGTCGAACGCGTCCTCGGGGCTGTCCTGCACGCCCCAGCGCGTCATCACGTTGCCAACCTCGGGCGCAAAATACGCGCCCTCTCCGTGCAGGGTGTGACAGTTGATGCACGAGTGACGCTCCCACACATGCTTCCCGAGCCTGACATCATCGGTCAGCGGCATTCCAGCGGTCGAGGTGTCGACCACATACCTGTGGCTTTGGGCGGTCAATGCGATGAAGACCACCACAAAGAAGATCGACCCGCCGTAGAACACGTTTCGCGCCCTTGATTTGGTTAGGAATTCAGCCATGCGTCGCAGCCCCCGATAATGTATGGATGCTGAGACCCTAGGTCGGGTGCGGGCGAAGAAGTTTGCGCCAGCGCAATGTTTCGCGGGATTGAGGCGCTACCTTCGGTGGAGGAAAAACGAGGGTGCCATGCAGCGCAAACGTCTGGACGATCCCGACCTGCCTCTGGAAGATCTGATGGAAGCCTGGCCGGCGACCATCGCGGTTTTCATGCGCCACGATATGCTGTGCGTGGGATGTCTGGTGAACCCGTTTCATTCGGTGATCGACGCCTGCGCCGAATACGGGCTGGATGTCGATAGCTTCTACGCAGAGCTGCGCGCTGTGATCAGCGCGCAGCGTTCGCCAACAACACAAGCTGGTGCGGATCGGACACGGTGATCCTCTTGCGCCCGCTCGCCACCAGCCCCTGTTTTTCCCACGCACTCAGCGTACGGCTGACGGTGTGCAGGGTAGTTCCGGTCATCTCCGACAGATCCTGACGGGTGATCGGGAAATCGATCTCGATCCCGGTGGCGACCTTGCGGCCCGTCTGATTGATCAACCGGAGCAGGGCGTTTGCGATGCGCTGTTCGACCTGCTGTGTCGCCATTTCCATGATACGGGTGTTCATTTCGCCGACCCGGGTGCCGACCGTTTTATAGGTCTCGGTCGCAAAGCCGTCGTAGTGTGCCGTGAATTGATCCCACAGCCGTGTCGGCCATGACAGCGCGATGGATTCCGCCGCCGTGATCGCGGTCGCCGGATATGTCGTGCGCCCCAGGGCCCGCGCAATTCCAAAAAGCTGCCCGCTGGGAATATGCAGCGCGATCACCTGCTCGCCGCCCGGCGTTATGCGCACGACACGGATGTATCCATCCAGCAGCATATAGAAACGGTCGGCGTCGTGACCTTCCTCAAATACCGCAACCCCTTCGTCGTAACGCCGCGAGCTGGCCAGATCCAGAATCTCCCGGATCTGCCGGCTGTCGAGTTTCGAGAAGGGAGGCACATTGTTCAGAAGGCTTTCGTCAAGCCGTGGTGCGGTGCGGGAGCGTGTCATAACGGCATTTTGCATAGTTGCGCGGCCAGAGCCATCAAATAGATCCCCATCAACAAAACACGGCCATTCTTGTTGCGCCAGCGCAAGGTGGGCCGCCGGGGTCGCCGTAATGTGCGTGCAACACCAATCGAAAGGAAAGCAAAATGCTTCGCACATCTTCATTAACGCTCGCCCTCGGACTTGCCCTGTCCGGCGCCGGTTATGCCGAGACCTTCGAGGTCAGGATGCTCAACAAGGGGGCGGAGGGCACGATGGTCTTTGAGCCTTCGTTCTTGCAAATCGCTGCCGGTGACAGCGTTCTGTTCGTCCCGACCGACAAGGGTCACAACGCCGAAACCGTGAAAGGCATGATGCCGGAAGGGGCCGAAAGCTTCATCGGCAAGATGAACAAGGAAATCGAGGCTACTTTCGATGTCGAAGGCGTCTATGGCGTTATGTGCAAGCCACACTACGCGATGGGCATGGTGATGACGATCGAAGTGGGTGACGCTGACACCGCCCCCGACGGCTTTCTCGAAGGCCGGGTGCCGAAAAAAGCCAAAGAGCGTTTCGAAGCGCAACTCGGCAATCTGTAACGCCATATTTTTAGATCAAATTTAGCGGCACGACGCGACGACCCGTGCCGCGCAACCCCCAAAGGGGAGACCGAAATGACCAAGTTCATCAATCCGGGCCTCATGAAAACCAGCCGCCGCAATGTTCTGCGCGGATCCGTTCTGGCCGGTGCCGCTGCCCTGACCGGCGCGAAAGGCATGGCCGCGCCGCGCAGCCCCAAGCTGTATGCGGCAAATACGCAATCGGCCAATCTGTACAAGGCGTCCGCCGATCAGTCGCGTGGCAGCGCGGCCAAACCCGCCGATCTGTCCGGCTATACCCGCGTTAAGCAGGAGATGGTCGCCCCCCCCTTTGCGCCGATTCACGAACAGGTCGCAACGGGCGGTCCGAAAATCATCGAAATCACCATGGATACCACCGAACGACTGATGGTGGTGGACGAGGATACGGGCGCCAGCATCTGGGCCCTGACCTACAACGGGTCGGTCCCCGGGCCGCTGATCGTGTGTCACGAGGGCGACATGATCGAGCTGACGCTGCGCAACCCCGCCGACAGCCAGATGGAGCACAACATCGACTTCCACGCCTCCACCGGCGCGCTTGGCGGGGGCGGGCTGACCCATGTGTATCCCGGTGAGGAATGCGTGCTGCGCTGGAAGGCGACAAAGCCGGGGTGCTTTACCTACCACTGCGCCCCCGGTGGTGCGATGATCCCCTATCATGTGTGCCACGGCATGAACGGTGCCGTCATGGTGCTGCCGCGTGACGGGCTCAAGGACCGCGACGGCAACGCCCTGTACTACGACTCAATCGCCTATATCGGCGAGCAGGACTATTACCTGCCGATGGACGAGAACGGCGATTACATCAGCTATGCCACAGCGGGCGAGGATTATGCCGACAGTCTGGACGCGATGCGCACCCTGACCCCGACCCATTCGGTGTTCAACGGCGCGGTGGGTGCCCTGACAGGCGCGCATGCGCTGAAGGCCCGTGTCGGCGAGACCGTGCTGATGATCCACAATCAGGCCAACCGCGATTCGCGCCCGCACCTTATCGGCGGGCATGGCAACTACGTCTGGGAGACCTCGTTCAGCGATACGCCCAACACCGGCATGGAGACATGGTTTGTCCGCGGCGGCAGTGCGGTCGCGGCGATGTACACCTTCGAGCAGCCCGGCGTTTATGCCTACGTGAACCACAATCTGATCGAGGCTGCCCTGCTGGGCGCCACCGCGCATTTCGTTGTCGAGGGCGCGTGGGACAACGCGCTGATGGAGCAGATCGTGGCCCCCCGCGCATTCCAGACCTGACCGAGAAGGGGACCGGCCATGACCGTCGCCAGACCTAAAAGATCCCTGCGCAGAACAGCGGCATTGGTGGTGGTCGTCGGGGTGGGCGTTGTCGGGGCCGCGCTGATGATTCAGCGCGGCCCCGATCCCGCCGATCCGCCGGTGATGGCTGATTACCCCGTTGTGATGCCGCTGGGCACACGGATTTTCGTGCAGAAATACGAGGTCACGGTGGCGGAATGGAACGCCTGTGCGCGGGCGGGCGCGTGCGGCATCACGCTGCGGGCGCCGGCGGGAAAAAACTCAGAAACCACCCCCGCAACCGGCCTCTCCTTCGTCGATGCGGGCCACTACCTTGATTGGATCAACCGCACCACGGGGTACAAATTCCGGCTGCCCAGTCTGGCGGAGTGGGAGCATATGGCGGCGGAAGTTCTGCCACAGGCCCCCGACCCGATCTTCACCGCACCGGAGTTATCGTGGGCCTCCGCCTACCTGACCGCGCCGCAAACTAAGCGGACATTGCGCGCCCAGGGGGCGTTTGCGACCACGTCGCAGGGCATCGCTGATCTGGACGGCAGCGTTTGGGAATGGACATCGGACTGCTATGCGGGGGCCTACGAGGGCACGCTTAGACCGGACCGCTGCCCGGCGTTCTTCGTCGGCGGGGAGCATGTCGCGGCGATTTCGTTTCTCGAACGCGATCCGGCGCGGGGCGGTTGCGCCGTGGGCGCGCCGCCCGCGCATCTCGGGATGCGGCTGGTGTCCGACCAAAAGCCATAGCCGACGCCCGTTGTGACCCCGGGCGATGTGAGGTGGTTTGCATGGTCAGACCGCAGGCGGGGCAGGGCCATTGACCAGTACACGGCAGTAGCGGCATTCCAAAGCCGTCACCCCCTCTGTCCGGAGCAGACGTCCCTTAGGAAACGTGACGGTCTCATCATGGTGTTCGTGAGGTCGTCCAGGCTATGGATTTGACCGGCGATGAACGCGGGCGGCCCGCCCGGTTCTTTTCTCCGAGATCGAGCGATGCAAACCTGAAAAGAGGTTCACCGGATCCGGCCGTTCGCGACCGATGGCGGTTTCCCGTTCTACGCCAGAGACGTACGCGCCGAGCATGCTGAGGGGAACGCAAGGACCGTCCGGTAGACACGGTTCAAGCGCGGGGTCAACGACACGGGCCTTGCGTAGATCTAGACGGACGCCTTTTCGTGCGCGTGCCGCGCATATTCGCTGAGTGCGGTTTCGCACCCCTGGGTCCAGATCAGCGGGAGCCATTTGCAGAACGCCTCGGAAAACGGCTTGGATTCGATCAGATCGCCGTAGATCCTGCGTTGCTCCAGCCACGCTGCGGGTCGTGATTTTGCGGACTGCGCAGCCTGTGTCAGGTCATTCCACATCGGATCGTTTGCCTCGATCACGGTCCCGTTCTCGCGGGTGCCGGCGCACATGCGGGCCCAAAAAGCCTCGACCAGAGCGAGACCTTCGACGGAACGTCCGGCCGCCAGTTGGTCGCGCAGGATCGGCAGGACAAAGCCGGGATGACGGGCGGAGCCGTCGTACGCCACCCGCCGGGTCGTGTCGACGATCCGCGGGTTGGAAAATCGCTCTTCGATCAGATCGACGTACGCGACAGGTGTTTTTCCCGGAACGGGGGCGACGGTTGGTGCGATTTCGGTTCTCTGGACCTTGCCGAAGAAGTCGCGGATGCCGGGATGGGCCATACATTCGGCGATGGTCTCGATGGCCAGTATCTCGCCGATATTGGCGATGACCTGGTGCCCCGCATTCAGGATACGGATTTTCATTGTCTCGTAGGCGTGTACATTATCCGAGAATGTGGCGCCGACCTGATCCCACGCCGGACGACCGGCGCAGAACTTGTCCTCGATGACCCACTGGCGGAACGCCTCGTGGGTAACGACGGCGGCATCCTTGATCCCGAAATCGGCGGCCAGTGCCAGCTCTTTCGGGCCAGTTGCGGGGGCGATGCAATCGACCATCGAATTGGGGAAGGTCACGTTGCTCTCGATCCAGTCGGCAAGATCGGGGTCGGACATTCTGGCCAGCGACACAACGGTCTGGCGCAGGATGTCACCGTTGCCCTGCAGGTTATCGCAGCTCAGGCCGGTGAACGACCCATGGCCTGCATTGCGGCGCGCGCGCAGGGCGGCGACGATGGCGCCGAACGCGGTCCGGGGGGCGTCCGGGCGCGCCGCATCATGGACCAGATCCGGATGCGCGCCGTCGAAGCCTTTTGTGACGGGGTCGATGTAATAGCCGCTTTCGGTCACGGTCATGGCGACGATCCGAATGGCGGGATCCGACATTTGACGGATCAGCGGCGCATTGCCTTCTTCGATGGGTAGATAGCCGATCATCGAACCGACGACCTCGGCCGAGACATTTTTCGGATCGAGTTCAATCAGTGTGGTCAGGCAATCCTGTGCCAGCAGCTTGTCGCGCATCGCGGCGTCGTAGGGACGTACGCCGGCACCAATGATGGCCCAGTCGTGCGCCTGACCGCCCTGCATCAGCCGGTGCAGATACCACGCCTGATGCGCGCGGTGAAAGTTCCCGACGCCGATATGCACGATACCCGCTGTCAGCGCCGCGCGGTCATAGCGGGGGCGTTCCACGTTCAGTTGATCAAGCGTTGCGTTCGAAAGGGAGATCAGCTCATCCATTGTCCACCATCCACGTTATAGGTTTGCGCGACGATGTAGTTCGCCGCATCGCTGGCCAGAAAAACGGCCATGCCGGTCAGATCGTCGGGGGTGCCCATGCGTCCAAAAGGCACGGCAGCGCCGACTTCTCGTTTCTTCTGACCGGGTGCCTTGTGTTCATGTTTCGCAAAGAACGCGTCCACGCCATCCCAGTGTTCGCCGTCGACGACACCTGGGGAAATTGCGTTCACGTTTATACCGTGTTTGATCAGATCAAGCCCGGCAGATTGTGTCAGGCTGATCACTGCCGCCTTGGTCGCGCAATAGACCGCAACCAGAGGTTCGCCGCGCCGTCCGGCCTGGCTGGCCATGTTGATGATCTTGCCACGACCACCCCGCGCTATCATATGGCGGGCCACGGCTTGTGTCGTGAACAGCGTCCCGGCCACGTTGATGTCAAAGACCCGCGCGTAATCGGCGCGCTCAATTTCGACGATGGGGGAGGCGGTAAAGAGTGCGGCATTGTTGATGAGGATGTCGATCTGGCCGAAACGATCGACCGTGTTGCGTACTGCGTCGTCGATGCTGGTTTGATCCGTCACATCCATGCGGATCGCTATCGCATCCTCACCCAACGCATCGGCTGTCGCCTCGGCGCGCGCCGCGTCGATGTCGGCAATGGCAACCCGCGCGCCTTCGCGCAGGTAGGCCGCTGCAAAGGCCCGCCCGATTCCACGGGCGGCACCTGTTATCAGGGCTGTTTTTCCAGCCAGTTGCATCAATCGACCCTCAGGCCCTGCGCGTCGAACTTGTGCAGTTTGTCGAGCTGTGGGGTGAGGTAGATATCGTCGCCATGCTTGGCCTGGATGTCGCCGGTGATGCGCACGGTGAAAAGATCGTCCGGCCCCGTTTCGAGGCCTGTGTCGTGGACGTGGATGAACGTGTCCGATCCCAGATGCTCGGCCACGCCGACGCGGCCTTTCCACATGCCTTCGGTCTTGCTGACGTCAGTGTGCTCGGGGCGTATACCGATGGTCGCGGCCCCGTGCTTTTGCGCCTCGGTGCCTTTGATCAGGTTCATCTTGGGCGAGCCGATGAAGCCGGCCACGAACTCGTTGCGTGGCGTGTGGTACAGCTCAAGCGGGGAGCCGACCTGTTCGATGAAACCGGCGCGCAGCACGACGATCTTGTCGGCCATGGTCATCGCTTCGACCTGGTCGTGGGTGACGTAGATCATGGTCGTCGCAAGGCGCTTGTGCAGCTCGCTGATCTCCAGCCGCATGCCGACACGCAATGCGGCATCGAGGTTCGACAGAGGCTCGTCGAACAGGAATGCCGAAGGTTCACGCACAATGGCCCGACCGATGGCGACCCGCTGACGTTGCCCGCCCGAAAGCTGGCCCGGCTTGCGGTCGATGTAGTCGGTGAGGTTCAGCGCCTTCGCGGCCGCGTCTATCCGACGCTTCTGTTCGTCCTCCGGCACGCCCGCCATCTTCATCGGGAACGCGATGTTCTTGCGCACCGACATGTGCGGATAAAGCGCGTAGGACTGGAACACCATCGCCAGACCGCGCTTGGCGGGTGGCACGTTGGTGGCATCACTTCCGTCGATGTCGATGTGGCCGGAGGTGATGTCCTCAAGCCCCGCGATCAGGCGCAGCAGGGTGGATTTGCCGCAACCCGACGGTCCGACAAAGACCGTGAACTCGCCATCTTCGATTGTCAGGTCGAGCGGTGGAATGACTTGCACATCGCCAAAGCTCTTGGTCACTTGATTGAGTTTAATCTGTCCCATTGGTCAGGTTCCTTTCCAGTAGCCCTATCGCTACGCTACATGAGGGCGATTTATTTCACGGCGCCAAAGGTCAGGCCGCTGACAAGTTGTTTCTGGCTGAACCAGCCGAGAATGAGGATCGGTGCGATGGCCATCGTCGAGGCCGCACTGAGTTTGGCGAAGAACAACCCTTCGGGGCTGGAGTAGCTGGCGATGAAGGCCGTCAGAGGGGCCGCGTTGGCCGCCGTCAGGTTCAGGGTCCAGAACGCCTCGTTCCACGCCAGGATAAAGTTCAGCAGCAGGGTCGAGGCAATGCCCGGGATCGCCATTGGCGTGAGAACATAGAGGATCTCTTCCTTCAGCGAAGCACCGTCCATCCGCGCGGCTTCGAGGATCTCGCCCGGAATTTCGCGGAAGTAGGTGTAGAGCATCCAGACGATGATCGGCAGGTTCATCAACATCAGGATGATGACAAGCGCGATGCGGCTGTCGAGGATCCCGAGTTTGATGCAGATCAGGTAGATCGGATACAACACACCCACGGCCGGCAGCATCTTGGTCGACAACATCCAGAGCAGAATGTCTTTGGTCCGTCTTGATGGCACGAAGGCCATCGACCAGGCGGCGGGAACTGCGATAATGATACCGAGGATCGTGGAACCGCCGGCGATGATAATCGAGTTCCACAGGAACTTGGCATAGTTCGAACGCTCCAGAACGGCAGTGTAGTTTTCCATCGTCCAGTTGAAAGCGAGGAAGACCGGAGGGTCTGCGATCGCCGTTGCTTCGGTCTTGAAGCTGGTGAGGATCGTCCAGAGGATCGGGAAGAAGATCAGCAAACCAATGCCCCAGGCTGCGGCCGTGTTGATGATCTTGCGTTGCGTTTTTACTGAGCGGGCCATTCTATCCTCCTCAAGCGTCGAGATTCTTGCCGACGATGCGCATCAGGAAGATGGCAACGATATTGGCGAGAATGATTGCGTAAACACCACCTGCGGACCCAAGCCCGATGTTCTGACTTTCAAGCACGCGCTGGAAGATCAGGTAGGTAAGTGTGCGGGTTCCGAATGCGCCGCCCGTGGTGACGAAGATTTCGGCGAAGATTGCCAGCAGGAAGATCGTCTGGATCAGCAGCACGATCGTGACGGCACGGCTCAGGTGGGGCAGGGTGATAAAGGCGAAGCGTTTGAGCGGTGGCGCGCCATCCATTTCCGCGGCTTCCAACTGTTCGCTGTCAAGCGACTGGATCGCCGTCAGCAGGATCAGCGTGGCAAAGGGCAACCACTGCCAGGACACGATCAACACGATGGAGGGCAAGGAAGCCTCCGACAGCCACGAGACCGGCTCGGCGCCGAAGAACCGCCACAGATGGGCGAACAGGCCGTTGGTGGGATCCATGAACATGTTTTTCCAGACAAGGGCGGAAACAGTGGGCATGACGAAAAACGGTGCAATCACCAGAATTCGAACGACACCCTGGCCCCACATCGGCTGATTGAGCAGGATGGCCAGCAGGATGCCGAAGACGATGGTGATCGCCAGCACGCCGCCCACGATGATCAAGGTGGCGGAGACCGATGGCCAGAAGGCGCTGGAACTGACGAAACGGACGTAGTTCTCGAAGCCGACCCACCCCAGATCGCCGCCGCGCATCGGCAGGTACTTCTTGAACGAGAATATCAATGTCATGATCAGCGGGATGAGCATCCAGCCGAGAAGCAAGACGACGGCGGGGGCCATCATGATGCGGGCGGCAGATCGGGAATGTTGGGTTGCCATCGGGCATACCTCCTCTGTTGATAACCCTAGGTTATCTTGAACGGAGCTGCGAAAGGAGAAAATTTCGATGTTCGGGGGGCAGGACTGACCGCCCCCCGAAAGTCGGACAGCTTAGCGGTAGCCAGCGGCTTCCATTGCGTCGTTGGTCAGGGCCTGTGCCTTCTCAAGCGCTTCCTCGACGGTCTGCTGACCGGCGTAGACGGCGGAGAATTCCTGGCTGACTTCCGTTGCGATGCCCGCAAACTCGGGGATCGCGACGAACTGGACGCCAACGTAAGGAACCGGATCGACCGTCGGGTTCTTCGGGTCTGCCACGTTGATGGATTCAAGCGTCATGGCTGCGAAAGGAACGGCCTTGTAGTTTTCGTTCTCGTACAGCGATGTGCGTGCACCTGGAGGGACGTTCGCCCAGCCTTCGTTGGCCGCGACGAGCTCGATGTACTCCTTCGAAGTCGCCCACTCGACGAACTCCTTGGCGGCGTCTTCCTTCTGTGTGCCGGCGGGGATCGCCAGTGCCCAGGCCCAGAGCCAGTTCGCGTTCTTGCCCTTCCCGGTGTTTGGCGCGAGGGCAAAGCCGACCTTGTCGGCAACCGTGGAATCGTCAGGATTGGTCACAAAGGAGGCCGCGACAGTCGCGTCGATCCACATGCCGCATTTGCCTTGCTGGAACAGGTTCAGGTTCTCGTTGAAGCCGTTCGTCGCATAGCCGTTGGGGCCGGATTCGTTCATCATCTCGACAAAGAACGTGAGGGCTTCGTTCCAGGCGGGCTGATCGAACTGGGCGTTCCAGTCCTCGTCGAACCAGCGCGCACCGAAGGAGTTGGCCGTCACGGTGATGAGCGCACCACCTTCACCCCAGCCGGCCTTGCCGCGCAGGCAGATGCCGTTGATGTCGTTTTCGCGATCCGTCATCGCCGCCGCCGCTTCGCGGATGAAGTCCCACGTCGGAGCCTGTGGCATTTCCAGACCGGCCTTCTCCATCAGGTCGGTGCGGTACATGATCATCGAGCTTTCGCCGTAGAACGGCGCGGCATAGAGCGTGCCATCATAGCTCAGGCCTTCGCGCATCGCGGGCAGGATGTCATCCGCATCGTACGCGTCGGACAGGCCGTCCAGCGGGACCAGCCAATCGTTGGCCGCCCAGATGGGTGTTTCATACATGCCGATTGTCATGATGTCGAATGAACCGCCCTTTGCCGCGATATCTGTAGTGACACGCTGGCGCAGAACGTTCTCTTCCAGTGTGACCCACTCGACGGTATGGCCGGTTTTTTCCGTGAAATTGTCGGTATAGCCCTGCATGCGGACCATGTCGCCGTTGTTCACCGTCGCGATGACAAGATTCTCGGCGGTTGCACTCCCTGCTGTGACAAGCGCCATGGTCGTCGCAGCATAGACTGTTTTTGTAAGTGACATCCCGTTATCCTCCTCGTTAGATGGTAGGATAAAGTTACAAGAATGTGTGACGCGAAGTCAATTATAATTTATCGCGCGTAAAGAAATTTATGCACCTGAGCGATTCCAACTATTTACGCAGATTCCCGCATAACGAGACGGCCTTCAAATGTCGTTTCTGTCCGGACTGTGGCAGGTGCTTTCGTCTCGAGCATGCCGAAAAGATCGTTTACCGCCCGATTCGCGATTGCCTCGTAATCTTGCGCGATTGTCGTTAGCGGCGGACAGGTGAACCGCGAGAACGGGTGATCGTCATGGCCTGCAATGCGCAGATCGCAATCCACGCCATGCCCGACGCGCAAACCAAGACCGTAAGCCGCCGACAGCATCCCGATCGCAAGGCGGTCGTTGCTGCACAGGATCGTGCGGGTCGTGAACGCATTCGCGGCGAGCAGGCGGCCGCCCTCGGTGTTGCCGATTTCCTCGAACTTCCAGCCTTCGCCCTCTCCCTGAAAGATCATCGGCACGTGTCCGTGCCGCTCCATGCTTTCGATATAGGCTTCGCGCCGCTTGTTGGCGTTCGGGTTCGGCGGGGATTTCATTTCGAAGAAACAGGGCGCTTCCCCGCTGCGGCACAGATATTCGACCATGAGATCGACGCTTTGGAAATTGTCTGTTCCAACAAACGCTTGGCCCACGTTCTTGATGTTGGCGTCGAACAGAACGAGGGGGAAATCGCTGTCGAACGCGCGTATCGCTTCACAATCGGACATCCGCCCGAAGGGTGCCAGCAAAACGCCGGCAGGCTTGAGCGATCTGAGTGAGTTCAGGTTGTCGCGTTCCATCTCCGCCCGGCCGTGAGAGCTGAGCAGAATGGGACTGTATCCCGCTTCGATACAGGCCAGTTCGACCCGTCGCCCGATTTCAGAGAAAAACGGATCCGCGAGGTTTGGCACAACGACCCCGATGTTTTTCGTCGTCCGCCTGTTCTGGTTCATCGCAAAGACGTTGGGTTGGTAGTCGTGCTTCTCCAACGCCGCCTCGATTTTCGCGCGGGTAGAAGAGCGCACGCTTGCCGGATCGTTGAAATACTTTGAGACCGTCGGGCGGGAAATACCGCTTATCGACGCGAATTCTTCCATGTTGCGAATTTTCAGCTGACCCATTTTTACACCTGATTTTCCATAAGGTAACGCGCGATAATTTTTATAAGATAGGAGGTAAGTCTGGAAAACGTCAAGAGAGGATCTCGTCCGGCACCGCAGGGTGCTTTCGATTTGAACGCAATGCGAAGAAATTGTGCAGAAGAAAGGTTGCGATTGCACCACGCACGGAGCACCGCGTCCGACTTCGTCGGTACGCGGAATTGGTCGGCGGCGGTAAAAGAAAAAGGCGGCAGGCGCGCAGATCTGATGCTGCGCGCAACGCCGCCTGGTCATGGGTCCTGTCCGTCAGATCGGACCGTGTGGATCCGCGGCCTAACCGGCAGAAGCGTCGGACGCAATGATGTCCACTACTCTTACCGCAAAGTCGCGTTTCAGCTTGCGAGATTAAGTCGGGCGGGAGCCGCGAGCAATGCCCCCATGCGCCGGCCGGTGTCGATCATCCGGTTGGAGAACCCCCATTCGTTGTCATACCAGCTTACCACCCGGACCATTCCGCCGTCGGTGACTTTTGTTTGCGCTGCGGCAAAGCACGATGAGTGGGTGTCGTGGTTGAAGTCGATTGATACCAGCGGATCGGTTTCGAACGACAGAATGCCCGCAAGGTCGCCCCGTGCGGCTTCGGCGATGGCTGTGTTGACGTCATCGGCTGTGACAGGGCGTTCGGGCATGAAGCAAAGATCAATCATGGAAACGTTGGGCGTGGGCACACGCACTGCGGACCCTTCGAGCTTTCCGGCAAGCTGTGGCAGCACGAGCGAAATCGCTTTCGCGGCACCGGTCGAAGTCGGCACCATCGACACCGAAGCGGCACGGGCGCGATAGAGGTCCTTGTGATTGGTGTCGTGGCTCGGCTGGTCGCCGGTAAAGGCGTGGATCGTCGTCATGTAGCCCGTCTTGATACCGAACGCGCGGTCCAGAACCATCGCAACGGGGGCAAGACAGTTGGTCGTGCACGATGCATTGGAAACGATAATGTCGTCGGTGCCGAGATCCGCGTCATTCACGCCGTAAACGACCGTCCGGTCCGCGTCCTTGCCGGGGGCCGAGATCAGCACACGCTTGGACCCGTTGCTGAGATGGCGCTTGGCCTGATCGCGGGCTGTGAACAAGCCCGTACATTCGTAGGCCACGTCGACATCCCGCCAGGGCAGATCCACGGGGTCGCGCAGTGCCGTCAATTGGATCCGCTGGTTGCCGACAATCAGCGTGCCACCGTCAATCTCGACTGTTTCGTTCAGGCGGCCATGCACGGAATCGTATTTCAGCAGATGCGCGATGGTTTCGGCGGGGGCCAGATCATTGATCGCGACAAGCTCGATATCAGTGTCCTTCTGATCGATGAGAGCGCGCAAGACGCAGCGACCGATACGGCCAAATCCATTGATTGCGATTTTCGTTGTCATCGTTTGTCACTCCATTTCTGGTTGGTTTCCGTAGCAGCGGTTTAGGTAGCGCTAACATCGGTTTCAAAAAAATGTTCAGTCAGGAACTGTCACAGCTCATCTGCCCATGGCGGGTTGGCACCAGCGCGCGACACGGTCACTGCGGCGACACGCGCGCCGTGGACAAGGGCCTGTTCCAAGGCATCGACGGCAAGGGACCTCAGTTTGGTTTTCTGCAGTGCGCCCAGTTCGTAGAGCTTGGCAAGAACGCCCGCATTGAAAGTGTCGCCTGCACCGACCGTATCGGCGATTTCGACCCGCGACGCGACCACCGTTACCTCGGATCCGTCCGCAAGAAACCCGGTCGCGCCTTCGCTGCCACGGGTCAGGATCACGACGCTCGGCCCTGCATCGAGAACGGTCTCGACCTTTTCCTTCAACGAAAGTGGGGCGGGCACTATCCAGTTCAGATCTTCGTCCGATACCTTCACGATGTCGGCCATCGCCATCATCCGGTCCAGACGGTGGCGGTATTTGTCGATGTCCTGAATGAACTGCGGACGAATGTTGGGATCCAACATCACTGCGCGGTCTGCCCCTTCGCGCCTGAGAAGGGTGGCGTAGGTATTGGCACCCGGTTCGCACGCAAGGCTGATACCGCCGAAATATAGCGACGAAACTTCGCTCGATAGGGCGGGCAGATCTTCGATGGCCAGCATCCGGCCCGCCGAATTCTCGTCAAAGAACGAGTAGGTGGCGTGACCGTCCTGAAGATGCACGAACGCCAGCGTTGTAGGACGATCCGAGGGGATCACATGCGAGGTGTCGACGTGGCTTGCCCTTAGGGCGTCGGACAGTTGCTGCCCGAACATATCGGTCGACAGACCCGTCAGCATTCCGGTCTGTACGCCCAGCCGACCCAGCGCGATAGAGGTGTTGAACACCGCGCCGCCCGCATGCGGCACGAACCCGTCGCGACCGGCCGTGGTTGGCGTCGGTATCATGTCGATGAGCGCTTCTCCGCAACACAGGATCATTTGGCTGGGCCTTTCTGATACATATTCTTCTCCACGAGAAAGCGTTCGGACAATGGCAGGCTGGCCGCGCCGAGCACCCGCGCGTCCGGCCCGATCGACCCTTCGAGAATTTCCGGTTTCCGGACGCCCGCGATAGGTATGTCAGCCACATGTGTCCGAACCCGCCGGGCAAGCTCTGCCCGCATCTGCGCGGGCATCCAGCCGTCGATCAGCACATGCGCCACGTCGATGAGACAGACGGTAGACAGGATTGCCTGCGCGATCCCGAACGATGCGTTGTCCAGCCAGGCATTCAGCGGTGCATCGGGGATGTTCCATTTTACAGGTGTGTCCCAGATCATCGCGTTCCTGTCGCCGTTCGCGATCACGTCCCGTTCCAGATTGGCAAGCGAGGCGCCATCGACCAGCTGGTGCAGGCGGCCATCTGCGGTCGGCACGATCATGGATCCCAGGGCGGCGGCATTGCCGGTGCGCCCGGTGTGAAGCGTGTTGTCGAGGACCAGACCGCCCCCAATGAAAAAACCGACGAAGAAATACAGGAAGTCGCGTGGTTTGTCCTGGTCGCCAAAGACAAGCTCGGCCCCGCACGCTGTCGATGCATCGTTGCAGACAAAGACCGGAAAGTCCTGCTCAGCCCCGATTTCGGCGGCGATGTCGCGGTCTTTCCACCCGCGCATCTCCTCGGCACTGTGCCCCAGCGTTTCGGCCCAATCCCAAAGCTGAAAGGGCAACGCGATGCCCAGTCCAGCCACCCGGGATATGTGCTCGGCTGGCAGTTTGGCAAGCATCTGTTCGATCGCGTCCCGCACGAATTGCAGGGTCGCGTCAGGCGTCGGATAGGGGTGATTGGTGCGCACACGATGCTGCACTTCACCCAGAAAATCGGTCAGCACCAGATCGAGACTGCGCCGACCTACCTTCAGCCCGAAGAAAAAAGCACCGTCCCTGGCAAGATCCATCGGGATTGACGGCTGTCCGATCCTTCCGCGCACAGGTTCTCCGCGGACCAGCAGCCCGTCCTTTTCCAGCGCGCGCATGATGACAGAGACAGTTTGCGCGGAAAGGCTTGTGCTACGGGCGATCTCGGCCTTGGCCATGGCACCGGACCTGCGGATCAGGCTCAGGACCAGCCGCTCGTTGTAACCGCGCATGCCGCTTTGGTTCGACCCCCGGTGCGCGGTGTCAGGACCGTGCCGTTCTCCTTCGAATTTCAGAACCTGTTCCATCACTCTTTCGGAATCCATATTGCGACCTGTGGGGAAACTGACCCAGAAAGCGGTGCCATGTCAATAAATAAATAAGAGTGATTTAATTATTGACCGATGCCGGGAGATTTGGCACTAGGGGGGTCAGATTTGAGGGGCCCGGATCGCGATTCGACGCTGGGACACTGCTACCGCGGGGGAATGACCAATGACCGTTTCGACACATAAACTTGCACGCGAGACAATGGCTTTTGTCCTGGCGGGGGGGAGGGGCAGTCGCCTCAAGGAGCTGACTGACATCAGGGCAAAGCCTGCGGTGTATTTCGGTGGCAAGACCCGGATCATCGATTTTGCGCTGTCGAACGCGGTCAACTCCGGTGTCCGCCGCATCGGGGTGGCGACACAGTACAAGGCGCACAGCTTGATCCGTCATCTTCAGCGCGGCTGGAGTTTTTTCCGGGCAGAGCGCAACGAGTCGCTGGACATCCTGCCTGCCTCCCAACGAGTGAACGAGCGAAACTGGTATCTCGGTACGGCCGACGCCGTCACCCAGAACATCGACATAATCGAAGGCTACGCGCCGAAATATATCCTCATTCTGGCGGGCGATCACATCTACAAGCAGGATTATTCGCTGCTGCTCAAGCAACACGTTGAAACCGGTGCGGACGTCACTATCGGCTGTATCGAGGTCCCCCGTGACGAGGCAAGTGCCTTTGGTGTGATGGCCGTCGATGAGCAGGACCGCATCCTGGAGTTCGCGGAAAAGCCTGAAGACCCTGCAGCAATGCCGGGCGACGAAAGCCAGTCCCTGGCGAGTATGGGCATCTACGTTTTCCGGACCGATTTCCTGATCAGTATCCTGCGCGAAGACGCCGCGTCGGAGACGTCCGAGCATGATTTCGGCAAAGACATCATTCCGGCGCTGGTCGCGCAGGGCAATGCGTTTGCGCATCCCTTCAGCCGGTCGTGCGTCACAAATTCGCACGAGCAAAAGGCGTACTGGCGTGACGTGGGAACGCTTGATGCCTTCTGGCAGGCAAACATCGACCTGACCGATTTCGAGCCCGAACTGGATCTCTATGATCAAAGCTGGCCGATCTGGACCTATTCCGAACTGACCGCACCTGCGAAATTCGTACACGATGAAGAGGATCGCCGCGGGATGGCGGTGTCCTCCATGATCGCGGGGGGCTGCATCATTTCCGGGGCGCAGTTGAACAGATGCCTGCTGCACAGCGGCGCACGGGTCAACTCCTATGCGGAGCTGAACGGCGTCGTTGCTCTGCCGAACGTCCAGATCGGTCGCGGGGCGCGGTTGCGGAATGTCATCATTGACCGCTCCGTCGAAATCCCCGAGGGGCTTGTAGTGGGTGAAAACGAAAAGGACGACGCCGACCGCTTTCGGCGCTCGGAAAACGGGATATGTCTGATCACCCAAGGCATGATCGACAAGTTGGCCAAATGACTCTTAAACTGCTCTTCGTCGCCTCGGAATGTGCACCTTTCGTCAAGACGGGCGGTCTGGCCGATGTGGTCGGCGCACTCGGACCCGTGCTGGGCGGGTTGGGCGTTGAATGTCGCGTGGTTTTGCCGCTCTACCGGCAGATCGCGCATCTGGGGCGGGACGCAGCGGTTGTTCTCGATGCGGGATCGCAATTCGGCGGACCGGTGCGCGTTCTGGCAAAGCGAGCGGCCGGCATTGACCTGCTTTTGATCGACGCGCCGCACCTCTATGACCGGCCGGGGCAAATCTATCTGAACGAAGCCGGCGTGGACTGGGCCGACAACCATTTGCGCTTTGGTCTGCTGAGCCGGCTTGGGGCCGATATCGGACGCAAGGGCGTCGCGGGATGGCAACCCGATGTGGTCCACGCGCACGATTGGCAGGCCGGGCTCACACCGGTCTATCTGGGGCAGGCCGACGAGGCCGCACCGCCCTGTGTCCTGACCATTCACAACATCGCGTTTCAGGGAAATTTTCCCGCAACGACCATGGGGGTCCTTGGCCTCGATCCTGCGGGGTTCACGCAAGACGGTTTCGAATACTTCGGCCAGATCAGCTTTCTCAAGGGCGGGCTGATGCAGGCCGACCAGATCACGACCGTCAGCCCGACCTACGCGCGCGAGCTGATGACGCCGGAGTTCGGCATGGGACTCGAAGGAGTTCTGGTCGCGCGCAAGGCCGATCTGTCGGGCATACTCAATGGCATCGACACGACAGCGTGGGATCCCGCCTCGGACCCGGCGCTGGTGCAGACCTATACCAGCCGTACCCTGGCCAGAAAGGTTGCGAACAAACACGCTCTTCAGGAGCATTTCGGACTGGGTGCGGATACGTCTCCGCCGCTCTTTTCCGTCATCAGCCGCCTGTCGGAACAAAAGGGTCTGGATCTGGCACTGCAGGCATTGCCTGCCATTCTCGACAAGGGCGCGCGGTTTGTCCTGCTGGGATCCGGCGCGCCGGAGCTAGAGCACGGGTTTAGGGAGCTTGCCGGACGGTATCCAGGCCGCGTCGGCGTAGAGATCGGGTTCAACGAAGACCTCGCGCATCTGATGCAGGCGGGGGCCGATGCAACGCTGGTCCCGTCGCGGTTCGAACCCTGCGGCCTGACCCAGCTTTGCGCGATGCGCTACGGGACGCTGCCGATTGTGTCGGTGACAGGCGGGCTGGCTGACACGGTGATCGACGCGAACGAGGCCGCTCTCGCTGCAGGCTGTGCGACGGGATTTCAGTTTGCACCCACCACGGCGCTGAGACTGGGCGACGCGCTTGACCGGGCCATGGCACTTTATGCCGACCGGCAGGCGTGGCAAAAAGTCCAGCGTAACGCGATGAAACATCCCGTGGGCTGGGATTCATCGGCCGCGCGTATGGCACGGATTTATCGCACATTGGCGAGGACTTGACCGAAGATGCAGGAAACCGCGCCAATTGTGAGCATTGTTCCAGGCGATCATACCCGCCTCGGAGCGGTCTATGACGGAGACGGTGTAAATTTCGCCGTCTTCTCCGAGAATGCGACACGCATCGATCTGTGCCTGTTCAGCGCAGACGGCCTGCGCGAGACGGCGCGGATTGCCCTGCCGGACCGGACGGGTGCAGTATGGCATGGATGTGTGCCGGGGCTGAAGCCCGGTACGCTCTACGGGTATCGGGCGCATGGTCCCTACGAGCCGCACCGGGGCCATCGGTTCAACCCGATGAAGCTGCTGGCTGACCCTTACGCCCGCGCGTTTCACGGCGAATGGAGAAATGCGAAGGAAACGCTGGGCTATGATCCTGCGGTGTCCGAGCGCGACGCTGCGCCCAGCCAGACCGACAGCGCGCCATTCGTTCCCAAATCCATTGTGCCCGAACCGGAAGCATCATGGAGCGGCACCCCCGCCCCGCGCAGGGACTGGTCCGAAACGGTGATCTACGAGGCCCATGTCAAGGGCCTGACCCAACTGCTGCCCGATGTGCCCGAACACTTGCGCGGCACCTACGAAGCACTTGGCTGCGACGCCGTTATCGCGCACCTGACGGACCTCGGCGTGACAACGCTGGAGCTGCTTCCGGTGCATGCGTTTTTAGACGACGGATTCCTGACCGAGCGGGGTCTGACGAATTACTGGGGGTACAACAGCCTTGGCTTTTTCGCGCTGGAGCCGCGCTATTTCGGGCCAAACGGCGCGGACGGGTTTCGGCAGGCGGTCGACCGGCTGCATGCGGCGGGCATCGAAGTTATCCTCGATGTCGTCTACAACCATACCGCCGAAGGTGACCAGCGTGGACCGACACTTTGTTTTCGGGGTCTGGACAATGCCGCCTACTATAACCTGCAGGCCGGCAACGCGCGCTATTACGTAAACGACACCGGGTGCGGCAATACCGTGGCGGTGAACCATCCTTTCGTGCTGCGCATGGTGCTGGATTCCCTGCGCTATTGGGCCACAGTCATGGGGATAGACGGCTTCCGTTTCGATCTGGCCACCACGCTGGGGCGCGAGGCGCATGGGTTTGATCTGCGCGGCGGCTTCTTCGACGCGATCCGGCAGGATCCGGTGCTCAGCCGGTGCAAGCTGATAGCGGAGCCGTGGGATATCGGTCCGGGCGGCTATCAGCTGGGCGGCTTTCCCGGCGATTGGGCCGAGTGGAACGACCGCTTTCGCGACACCACGCGCAAGTTCTGGCGCGCAGAGCCCCATGCGGCGCAGGAATTGGCCGGCAACCTGCTCGGCACCGCCGCCGTCTTCGATCATTCGGGGCGCAAACCGTTCAGCTCAGTCAACTTCATTGCCGCGCATGACGGCTTCACGCTTGCCGATGTGACGCGCTACCGCGAGAAACACAACGAAGCCAATGGCGAAAGCAATGCCGATGGCCACGGCAACAACCTGTCCGACAACTGCGGTGTCGAAGGCGATACGCGCGATCCAGAGATCCTGTCGCGCCGCGCACAGCGCGCGCGCAACCTGCTGGCCACGGTATTTCTGTCACAGGGCACGCCGATGATATTGGCAGGCGACGAACTGGGCCGTTCGCAAAGGGGCAACAACAACACCTATTGTCAGGACAACGAGACAAGCTGGATCGACTGGGCCGGGGCCGACGCCGATTTCCTGTCTTTTGCGCGGCGGCTGATCGGTCTGCGCCGCGCGCATCCTGTCTTGCGGCAGGGACAGTTCCTGCACGCAAGTCTGCGCGAGGACGGGTTGCCGGATGTTGTGTGGTCAAATCTGGACGGATGCGCCCTGAACTGGCGTGATCCTTCACTCGACCGGTTTTGTCTGCATCTGCGCGGCGTCGCGCAAACGCCGCTGTCCGCCACGGATACGGCCCTGATCGTGGTGAACGGCGGAGAAGCGGACCGGCGTGTCCTGCTCCCCGATCCGGGGACAGACCTGCGCTGGGAGCGCGCGCTGGACACCGCCGCACCGCAAGCGTCCTCCGAATTGGTCTCAAGCCGCTACAGGCAGAGAGTTTCGGGCGAATCCGTCGTTCTGTTCGTCGGCACGGAGGAGACGCCATGACAGACTGGATTTCTCAGCTGTGCACACACGTAGGCGTGCAGGAACAGTACCGTGGATTTGAAGGCCAGGACGTGTTCGTTTCCTACGAGACGCGCATCGCAGTCCTGAACGCGCTGGATCTGGACGTCGCGTCCGAGGCGGATGCGCAGGCAATGCTGCGCCATATGAGGGCCGAAGAAATGCGTCTTCCGCTGCCGCCGGAGGTGATCGTCAGTGCCGGTCAGGCCAGCGCGATACCGCTCGCGCACAAGGCGGCATGGTCGCTGGAAGCCGAAGGCAGCGCCGAGGTTCTGGCGAGCGGGCAGGCGGAGGGACTGCTGTCTCTTCCCGCTTTGCCGCTGGGCATCCACCGTCTGCGGCTGCTTGTCGGCACACGCACCTTCACCACATGGGTCCTGGCCCGGCCCGCCCGGGCCGTGCGCCTCGAAGACCACATGGCACAGCCGCGCATCTGGGGCGTGCTGGCGGCGCTGTACGGTCTGACGAACGGAGATGCCGCACCGATCGGAAGTTACGATCTGCTGGGCGACTATGCCGCGCAGATGGCGGAGCATGGTGCGGATTTTCTGGGCATAAATCCGGTTCATGCGATGGGACCGACGCGGCCTGACGGTCTGATCAGCCCATATTCTCCCAGCCATCGGGCGTTTCTGAACACATGGCATTGCGCCGATCGTTCCGCGCATTCCGGAAATGGCGCGGCGCTTGTGGACTATCCGACAGCCTTGCAGGACAATAAGCACGCGTTAGCGGCGCAGTTTGCCGCGTTCGCCAATCGCCTTGGCGGGACGGCGAAAAATCACGCCTTCGGCGCCTTCGTCGAACGGGCCGGCAGCCCGCTGCACCAGTTTGCACTGTTCGAAGCGCTCGCTGAGATTTATGGCCCTGACTGGCGCGACTGGCCTCCCCGCTACCGCGATCAGGACGCAGACGCGCTTGCAGCGTTCGAGACGGGCAACGCCGACGCGATTGCCCGCAGCAAATGGGCCCAATGGCAGGCCGAACAGCAACTTTCGAAGGCCCAAGCCAAAGCCCGCGATGCCGGGATGCGCGTGGGTCTATATCTCGATCTTGCCGTCGGCCCCCGGCTCGGCGGCGCCGAGACCTGGGCGAAAGATACCTCGCTCGTCACGAGGGCCACCCTTGGCGCACCGCCCGATCCGCTTGGCCCTGAAGGGCAAAGCTGGGGTCTGGCACCGCAATCACCGATCAAAGGCCGCACGGAAGGATATGCCGGCTTTGCCCGCCTGCTGGGCGCAAGTATGCGGCACGCGGGCATGATCCGGATTGATCATGTTCTGGGCCTGATGCGCAGTTTCTGGATCCCGGACGGCTGCTCTGAGGGTGCCTATGTCTCCTATCCTTTCGATGCGCTGCTGGCGGTGGTCGCGATTGAAAGCGTGCGCAACAACGCCATCGTGGTGGGCGAGGATCTCGGCCTCGTGCCCGAAGGATTGCGCGACGAGCTTGCCGCCAATGGGATCTACGGGCTGGACGTTTTGCAATACATGCGCACCCCGGCGGGCGGTTTCGTCGATGCGTCCGACACCCGGCGGCTGGCGATCTGCACCTTCGCCACCCACGACACCCCCACCGTCGCCGGATTTTTCGCAGCCGAGGACGCGCGCGTCCGGCACAGGCTTGGCAGCATCGACGATGCGACGTTCGCGCAGACCCGCGCGGACCGCCAGCGCGCGCGCGAGACACTTGCGACTGCCGATCCCGTGCCGGACATTCACCGCCGCCTCGCCGGCGCGCAGTCAGCCATGGTCGCGATCCAGCTTGACGACATTGCCGAACGGACGTCACAGCAAAACCTGCCGGGCACGGTCGATACCTATCCGAACTGGCAACTCAAAGCACCCTTTACCGTCGAAGACGTCGCCACATCGCGCGCCTTCGCACGGCTCGCGCGCGACATGCGCGCGCAAGGCCGATCAAACCTGAAGCAAATGGAGAAGGAAGATGACCTCTCGGACTGTTCAAACGTCGCCCATTGAAGGGCAGAAGCCGGGCACGTCGGGCTTGCGCAAGAAGACGGCCGTTTTCCGCGAGCCAAGCTATCTGGAAAACTTCGTGCAGTGCATCTTTGACGGCACGGGCGGTGCTGCGGGCAAAACCTATGTCGTCGGCGGCGACGGGCGGTTCTTCAACGCCGAAGCCATCGGCGTGATCATCCGCATGGCCGCCGCGAACGGGGCGGCGCGTCTGATCGTCGGGCAGGGCGGCATCCTGTCGACGCCTGCCGCCTCCAACCTGATCCGTAAATACAAGACCGACGGCGGCATCATCCTGTCCGCCAGCCACAACCCCGGTGGCGAAAATGGTGATTTCGGAATCAAGTTCAACGCCCCGAACGGCGGTCCGGCGCCGGAAAAGATCACCGATGCGATCTTTGCGCGCACACGCGAGATCACCGAATACAGGATTACCGAGGAAGAGGCCGCAGACATCGGCCGGATCGGGACCAGCGTGCTGGGTGCGTGCCGCATCGACGTGATCGACCCGGTGACGGACTACGAGGCGCTGATGCAGGAGCTGTTCGATTTCGACGCCATCGGCAGTCTTTTCGAGCGCGGTTTCCGCATCTGTTTCGATGCCATGCACGCGGTCACGGGGCCCTATGCCACACGCATTCTTGAAGAAACATTGGGGGCGGCGAAAGGGTCTGTGATCAATGCCGTTCCCTTGCCGGATTTCGGCGGCGGCCATCCCGACCCCAATCCGGTCTGGGCCAGTGAACTGGTCGTGATCATGGAAGGTGCGCGGGCGCCGGATTTCGGTGCTGCGTCCGATGGTGACGGAGACCGGAACATGATCATGGGCAAGGGGGCGTTCGTCTCCCCCTCCGACAGCCTTGCGCTGCTGACGGCCTATGCCCATCTCGCACCGGCCTATTCGGGCAAGCTGACAGGCGTGGCGCGTTCCATGCCAACCAGTCGCGCGGTCGACTTGGTGGCCGAGCGGTTGGGTATACCCTGCTTCGAGACACCGACGGGCTGGAAGTTCTTCGGCAATCTGCTGGATGCGGGCAAAGTCACCTTGTGCGGCGAGGAAAGTGCCGGCACCGGATCGGATCACATCCGCGAGAAAGACGGTCTGTGGGCGGCGTTGTTGTGGCTCAACATTCTGGCGCGCGATGGGCGCGACATCGTGCAGCTGCGCGCGGATCATTGGCGCAGCTTTGGCCGCAACTATTATTCGCGCCACGACTACGAGGAAATTCCGACGCAGGACGCCGAAAAGCTGATGACGACGCTGCGCAACCGCTTGCCGGATCTGCCTGGCACGACTGTCGCGGGGATGCAGATCACGACAGCCGATGACTTCGCCTACCGCGATCCGGTAGATGACAGCCTTACGGAAGCGCAGGGCGTGCGCATCGCCTTTGGCGATGGTTCGCGCGTCGTGATGCGCCTGTCCGGCACCGGCACGCAGGGCGCCACGTTGCGGGTCTATCTGGAACGCTTCGTGGGCCGCAGCGGGGATCACGCGCAGGATCTGCAAACGGCGCTGGCCCCGGTGATCGCGGCTGCCGAGACGGTTGCGGACATTACCAAACACACCGGTCGAAGCAGCGCGGACGTCATCACCTGATGTCCCCTGCAGGGCCCAACGAGAACCCATTTCAGACGGGAAACACCATGAGAGATCTCAAAGATACAGGCGCGCTGGCAAGCGCGATCGATTTCCACCTTGCCCACAGCGTCGGCAAGACACCCGACAGCGCATCCCTCACCGATTGGCGGCTGGCGCTGTCGCGTGCGGTGCGCGACAGGCTGATCACGCCGTGGTTCAACGCGACGCACCAGACCTACGCCAAGGATCGCAAGCGGGTCTATTACCTGTCGATGGAATTCCTTCTGGGCCGAATCCTCGAAGACGCCGTGAACAACCTCGGCCTTGAGGATGAGGCGAAAGAGGCGCTCGCGGGGTATGGGGTGAACTTTGCCGCGGTGGTCGGCGATGAGCCGGATGCAGCCCTCGGCAATGGCGGTTTGGGACGGCTTGCCGCGTGCTTTCTGGACAGCCTGTCGTGCCTCGGTATTCCCGCTTACGGCTACGGTATTCGCTATGCGCACGGCCTGTTTCGCCAGTCTTTCGAGGATGGCCGCCAGATCGAGATGGCCGAGGATTGGTTGCGGCACCAACACAACTGGGAATTCGAGCGCTCCGAATGCAACTACGACATCGGGTTCGGCGGCGACGTGTCCGAGATTGGCAGTCGCGCCGTCTGGACACCCGACGACGTTGTTATGGCACAGGCCTACGACACGCCGGTTCCGGGCTGGCGCGCCAGCTGGACCAACACACTGCGCCTGTGGTCGGCCAAGCCCAAGAAGATATTTGATCTTGATCCGTTCAACCGTGGCGAATTCATGCAGGCTGCTGCGCCTGAAGTGTTGGCGGAAACGATCTCGCGCGTGCTGTATCCCGACGACAGCACCGAGATCGGCAAGGAGCTGCGGCTCAAGCAGGAGTTCTTTTTTACCTCCGCTTCCCTGCAGGATCTGATGCGTCGTTTCCTGGCGCATAACGGTGATCTGCGCGCGTTGCCTTCCAAGGTCGCGATTCAGATGAACGATACCCATCCCGCCATCGCGGGGCCCGAGCTGATCCGGCAATTGGTGGACACGCACGGGATAGACTTCGACGCGGCTTTTGACATCGCGCAGGGCTGTTTGCATTACACCAACCACACGCTCTTGCCCGAAGCATTGGAGACGTGGAACGTGCCGCTGATGGGGGCGATCCTGCCGCGTCACATGCAGCTGATCGACCGGATCGACGACCGGCTCGCCCGCGACGTCAAGGCGTCGAAGGCGGACGTCAGCCCGCGTATCGTGTCAGATGGCGATGTGAACATGGGCACGCTTGCTTTCACCTGCGCGCGCAAGGTCAACGGCGTGTCGGCACTGCACACCGATCTGATGAAGCAAACCGTCTTCAGCGATCTGCATGCCGTCTATCCCGACCGTATCCTCAACCAGACCAATGGCGTGACCCCGCGCCGCTGGGTACATGGCTGCAACCCCGGCTTGCGCAATCTGCTCAACGACACCATCGGCACCGGTTGGGTGAGCGATCTCGAGCAGTTGGAACAGCTGACACCGCTTGCGGACGACGCGGCATTCCGCCGGCGGTTCATGACGGTAAAGCAGGCCAACAAACAGCGTCTGGTCGATTGGGTCGCGGACAACATGGGGGTGGCGATTTCGCCCGACGCCATGTTCGACATTCAGATCAAGCGCATTCACGAATACAAGCGCCAGCTGATGAACGCGCTGGAAACGGCGGCTCTCGCCAACACCATCCGCCGCGATCCCGAGGCCGGTTGGACACCACGCGTCAAGATCTTCGGCGGCAAGGCCGCACCGGCCTACATCGACGCCAAGAACATCATCCGGCTGATCAACGACATCGCGAAATCGGTGAACGAGGATCCGATCATCGGTGACAAGCTCAAGGTGATCTATCCGCCCAACTACAACGTCTCGATGGCGGAAATCCTGATCCCGGCAGCAGATCTGTCGGAACAGATCTCGACAGCCGGCAAGGAAGCCTCCGGCACCGGCAATATGAAGTTCGCACTTAACGGGGCCGTGACCATCGGCACGCTGGACGGTGCAAACGTCGAGATCCGCGATCATGTAGGAGACGAGAACATCTATATCTTCGGCATGACGACCGAAGAGGTACAGGCCGCACGTGACGGTTATGTCACGCAGGAATACATCGACCAAAGCCCGATCCTGAGCGAGGTCATCGACCAGATCCGGGACGGGTTCTACTCGCCCGGCGAACCGACGCGCCACTGGCCGGTTCTCGAAAAGCTCATGCGCGACGACTACTTCATGGTCGCGGCAGATTTCGCCGCCTACTGGGACGCGCAGCGCAAAGTCGATGCAGGCTTTGCCGACCGTGACGCCTGGGCGCGCATGGCGGTACTGAACACCGCGCATTCCGGCTGGTTTTCATCGGACCGCACCATTCAGGGCTATGCCGATGACATTTGGGGCGTCTCATCGCTGTTGGAGGATGACAGGTGACAAGCACAGTCTATAAACCGCTGTTCGATACCGCCACGGCGGAGGCACTGCTCAGCGGTGTGATGTCCGATCCGTTTTCGGTCCTCGGCCCGCACAAGAACGGTCGTCGGTGGAGCGTGACGGCGCTGGTCCCCGGTGCGCAATGCGTCGACGTGCTGGACGGCAAGACGGGCAAGGTCGAAGCAACACTCGAACGTCTGGACGGGCGCGGGCTTTTTTCGGGCTTCGTGCGCAAGGGCGTGGCAACGGGCAGCTACCGTCTGCGCGCCCGCAGCGGGGACACAGAATGGGAGCAGGGCGATGCCTACCGCTTTGGCCCGGTTCTGGGCGAGATGGATGAATATCTGATCGCCGAAGGCGCGCACCTTCAGCTTTGGCACCGGATGGGCGCGCATTCGATGATGCACGAGGGGTCCGAGGGCGTCCATTTCGCGGTCTGGGCACCGGCGGCGTCCCGTGTTTCTGTCGTGGGCGCATTCAACCAATGGGACGGACGCAGGCATGTGATGCGCGCCCGTGGCTCGACCGGAATTTGGGAGATCTTCATTCCCGATCTGGGCGAGGGCACCGTCTATAAATACGAGATCCGAGATGCGGCGGGGGCCATTCTGCCGCTGAAGGCGGATCCTGTCGGCTTCGGTGCGGAGCATCCGCCTGAGACGGCCTCGGTGGTGCGTGACCTCAATGGGTTTGAATGGAGCGATGGCGACTGGATGACCTCCCGCGCCGACCGCAACCGCCATGACCAACCGGTGTCGATCTACGAAGTGCATCTGGGGTCTTGGCGGCGCAAGGTCGAGGACGGCAATCGCCCGCTGAGCTATCTGGAATTCGCGTCCGAGCTGGTCGATTATGTCCGCGACATGGGCTTTACCCATATCGAGCTGATGCCGATCTCGGAATTTCCGTTCGACGGTTCCTGGGGATACCAGCCCATCGGGCTTTTCGCGCCGACCATCCGGTTTGGCACGCCCGACGAATTCAGGACATTCGTGAATGCCGCGCACCGGGCCGGACTTGGCGTTCTACTCGATTGGGTGCCGGGGCACTTTCCGACGGACGCGCACGGGTTGGCCAAATTCGACGGCACCGCGCTTTATGAGCACGCCGACCCGCGCGAAGGATTTCACCAGGACTGGAACACACTGATCTACAATTACGGACGCCGCGAGGTGCAGAATTTCCTGTGCGCCAACGCGCTCTACTGGATCAAGGAATTCCACCTTGATGGTTTACGCGTCGATGCCGTGGCTTCCATGCTTTACCGCGACTATTCGCGCAAGGACGGCGAATGGATACCGAACGAACACGGCGGACGTGAGAACCTCGAGGCGATCGCGTTTTTGCAGCGCACCAATGCGCTTGTCTATGGTGCGGATGCCGGTGTGCTGATGGCCGCCGAGGAAAGCACCTCCTTTCCGGGCGTCAGCAAACCCGTGGATCAGGGCGGCCTTGGCTTCGGCTTCAAATGGAACATGGGTTGGATGAATGACACGCTGGATTACATGGGCCGCGACCCGGTCCACCGCGCCCATCACCACCACCAGATGACCTTTGGACTGACTTACGCCTTTTCGGAGAACTTCATCCTACCGATCAGCCACGACGAAGTGGTGCATGGCAAAGGATCTATGCTGTCGAAGATGCCGGGCGAGGGGTTCGATAAATTCGCCGGGCTGCGCAGCTACTATGGTTTCATGTGGGGGCACCCCGGCAAGAAGCTTCTGTTCATGGGGCAGGAGTTTGCGCAGGGCGCTGAATGGAGCCACGAGCGGTCACTCGACTGGCACCTGCTGGATCACGACTGGCACCGCGGTATGCAAGACTGGGTCAGGGCGCTCAATACGTTCTACAGCGAAACCCCCGCGCTTTTCGCCACCGATAGCAGCCCGTCCGGGTTCTACTGGCTAGAGGTAGACCAGTCGGATATGTCCGTCTACGCTTGGGTGCGTCAGGGTGAGAACGGCAAAGATCCGGTGATCGTCGTGTGCAACATGACCCCCGCACCGCGCGAAGGATACCGGATCGGTGTTCCGAACACAGGTCGGTGGGAGGTGGCGCTGAACAGCAATGCGCAGGCCTTCGGTGGATCGGGACACGGGCCTGTCTCGTGTGAGGCGCAGGATATGGCGTGGAGCGGGCAATCGAGGTCGATATCATTCGATCTGCCGGGCAATACCGCGCTGTTTTTTCGCTTGAAAACCGCAGACGACGCTGCCGCGCAATAGTCTTGCGCAGAACCGGCGGCCTGCAGGCATCACTCGCGCGTCCGCGCAGCGCACGGTGCTTGCGGCAGGCCGGTCGGGGAAATTGACATAGATCAACGCCGCGATAACCGGTGCGATCCATGATCCTTTTCATAACCCAGCAGTGATTTCAGAAGCATCTGCGCCCCTAGACAAGTCCCTTGTCGCAGGGGGGCGCAATTACGTTGGGCCTGTCTGCACTGCTATGTCACCTTGCCCGATTGATGGACTTTCTCTTGATCCCGATGGTGCGGCCCGTCGCCGCCCAGCCCGGAGGTTTGCAGAGCCGCATGGGTTGCGGATGTCTGCTGCACGGCGCCGACGCTTTTGTAGCGACACCCGATCTCCCCCTGTCATGTACTGGTATTCGACCCTTCGCATGCGATCCGTCGACACGTGCGGTCCGACATTTTGGTCGTTTGATAAGCCGATGTGAGACCGCAAAGAGGGGCCGGATCACTGAAGGTCGCGAGCGTCCCGCGCACGCGGAAAATGCTCCGTCGGTCCGGTATCGTACAGATAGTCGCGGGTCAGCGGTACGGCATCGACGCGTCGGGACAACTGGATCTGGAAAACGGCCTGTGGCGCATGGCGGAATGTCTGCTCGGACGCAGCAAGATAGAAACGCCACATCCTCGTGAAACGTGCGTCATAAAGCGCGCGGACTTCTGCCTCGTGGGCGCGGAACCGATCAAACCAGTGGCGCAAGGTGTATGCATAGTGCAGTCGCAGACATTCCATGTCCGTGGGCCACAGATGGTTGCGCTCGACCGCGGTCATCATCTCGGAGAGAGCGGGAATATAGCCGCCGGGGAAAATGTATTTCTTCAGCCAGGGGTTGGTAGCCTTGGGCGGGCCGGCCCAGCCGATCGTGTGTATCAATGCGATACCGTCCGGTGACAGCAGGTTTCGGATCCCGGCAAAGAAATCGTTGTAATGACGCAGACCGACGTGTTCGAACATCCCGACAGACACGATCCGGTCGAATGTGCCTTCGACCTGACGGTAATCGCACAGCCGAAACTCGACCCG
Source organism: uncultured Sulfitobacter sp. (assembly GCF_947497275.1). GTDB lineage: Bacteria > Pseudomonadota > Alphaproteobacteria > Rhodobacterales > Rhodobacteraceae > Sulfitobacter. The sequence continues at coordinate 524,221 of NZ_CANMFS010000002.1, read as the reverse complement.
GTCGGACAGGCCTTCGCGGCGGGCCCTTTCGGTGGCGAACGTGTGCTGCTCCTCGGACAGTGTGATGCCGACCACCCGCGCACCGTGATCCCGCGCGAGCGTCAGCGCCATGCCGCCCCAGCCACACCCGATATCGAGGACCGTCATGCCGGGCTCGATCATCAACTTGCGTGCGATATGCGCCTTTTTGTCCCTCTGCGCCTGGTCGAGCGTCACGTCCGGGCTGCGGAAATATGCGCATGAATACTGCCGGTCGGCATCCAGAAACGTATCGAACAACGCTGCCGAAAGATCGTAGTGATGCGCGGCGTTCCGGCGTGCCCTGGGCAGCGGATTCTTCTGCGCAAGCCCGCGCAAGGCCGCGCGCGCCCTTTCCGTGAGTTTCTGCCACCAGACCGGATGCGCATCCGCGTGCCGGACATTGCGCACGATGATCGCGAGCAGACCTTGCACGTCATCATCTTCGATGACGAGCGTTTCGTCCATGTAGCTTTCGCCCAGAACAAGTTCGGGGTTCACCACCAGCTTTCTGAGTAATGCGGGATCAAGAAGCCGCACCGTGACCGGGGTGTCGGACGTCTCTCCGTAGGTGTGGATATCTCCTGTCGGCATGATGACGCGCAGCGATCCGAATTGGACCAGACTGCGCAGCAACCTATCGAGCGCGTGTTGCCAAAACCCGGTCATCGCTCAACCGCCCCTTTGATCGCCACCGTAAATGGACGTAGCCTCGCAGCGGACTCCATGCGCGATGCAACGGCGCAGATGGTCTGCTTTTGCAGCCCGGTAACAAGGTGTCTTGTTGCACTTTGTTCGCACATGCACAAAACGTAGCGCAGCGCGCGCCGGCGTGCGAGATCTGCATCAGTCTTCCGCTTGATAACCCTTCCGCCGTATTGGTGCTTCGGTCCAGTCGGGTCAGATGAAATTGACCGCAGGACCACCCGTTTGGCAGCCGATACTGATGTGCGGATGGCTGCAATGTTGCAACGGCGATCCGTCCCATTCCAATCTGGCATCTTTACTGTCAACGCCCCGAAATCGCACATGTCGGCGTCGAAAGCCCACACCTCGGGCGCGTTACCCGCACGCATTTGCGAAATCCCCGAAAAGGACCACCCCGATGCCCTGCACGAACCGGACATGATCGCAGTCTCTCCTGTCGGACAAGTCATGTGATCTTCTCCTCTGTCAACCGGGCGCGCAGCTCAGTCTTGAGCACCTTGCCATAGTTGTTCTTGGGCAGATCCGGCACGAAGACATAGTTTTTCGGCCGTTTGAACCTTGCAATCCGCTCGAGGCAGTGCGCGTCAAGGTCCTGCGGGTCGGCGCCGCCGACCACGAAGGCGATGACTTCCTCTCCCCATTCTGGGTGGGGCCGGCCCACCACCGCGACCTCGGACACGTCGGAGTGGGACAGCAAGACCTCTTCCACCTCGCGCGGATAGATGTTCGAACCGCCCGATATGATCATGTCTTTCGAGCGGTCCCGCATCGTGACATAGCCGTCTTCATCCATCGCGCCCATATCACCGGTCCAGAGCCAACCGTTTCGGATCGTCTGCTCCGTCGCTTCGGGATTTTGCCAATACCCTTTCATTACGGTCGCGCCCCTTACGGCGATCTCTCCGGTTTCGCCTGCGGGACATTCGGCACCGGTTTCATCGAATATGCGCACCAGAACGGTACTTTGCGCGGTTCCGACCGAATTGAGCCGCGCGCGCCAACGCGGGTGGTCGCGGTCGGTGACGTCTTGGCGGGGCAGCACGGTGATGCCCATCGGACATTCACCCTGGCCATACACCTGCACAAAGCGCGCACCCATTGTGTCGACCGCATCCAGGATATCGGCCTCGTACATCGGGCCGCCCGCATAGGTGATCGTGCGCAGGCCCTCGCCGGTCTGGCCCGTGGCGCGCGCATGATCCACCAGTCGGCGCACCATCGTCGGAGCCGCAAACATGGATATGCTGCCAACCGATTTTCCATGCGCCAGTATTTCGCCGGGATCGAAACCGCCGCTTTGCGGCACCACATGACGCGCGCCGCGCATGACATGCATGAAATTGTAGATACCCGCCCCGTGCGACATCGGTGCGGCATAGAGGATGGCATCGTCGGGCAGCACGTCGTCGACGTCGGCGAGATAGGAATAGGCCATGGCCGCGATGTTGCCGCAGGTCATCATGACACCCTTGGGTTTCCCCGTTGTGCCCGAAGTGTAGAACAACCACGCCATGTCGTCGGGGTCCAGCACCACAGGACGCGACATTGGATCGAATGACAAAAGATTGTCCCACGCCGCTCCGTCCACCGAAATCCATTGTCCCGACAGGTCGGGCCCCAGCTTGTCGTCGCTCAGCGTGAGGTCAGCGCCGGCATTTTCGATAATCCAGTCGGCCTCTTTGGGGTGCAGCTTTGCATTAATCGGCACTGCCACCGCGCCACAGAACCAGACGCCGTACAGCGCGATCAGATATTCGATCCGGTTGCCCATGAAGATGGCCACCCGGTCCCCCTGTTCGACGCCCTGCGCCACCAGCCCTGTACCAAGCCGCGCCGCCGCGTCGCGAAAACCGACGTAGTCCATGACGGGCTGGTCCGCTGAAAGAAGGGCAGGGCGCGCACTGTCACGCAGCGCGGTGCGGTGCAGCCACTCGGCGGGGTTCATGGCCGGGCCTCCAGAATGGAGCAGTAGTTGGCAACGCCAGATCCACCCATGTTGAACACTGCTGCCAGCTCAGCCCCCGCCTTTTGTAGCGGGCCTGCCTGTCCGGTAACCTGTTGCGCTGCCATGACATGCATGGAAACCCCCGTCGCCCCGACCGGGTGTCCCTTTGCCTTCAGCCCGCCGGACAGGTTCACCGGCAGGCGACCGTCCGCCAGCACCGTGCCATCGCCCATTGCACGGGCACCCTCACCGATGGGGGCCAGGCCCATGGCCTCGTAGATCATCAACTCCGCAATCGTGAAACAGTCGTGCACCTCGGCGAGATCCAGATCATCGACGGTGATGCCGGCTTCGTCATAGGCCAGCGCAAAGGCGCGGGCGGCACCCTCAAGGCGCGTCATGTCGCGGCGCGACAAAGGCATCACGTCGTTGACCTGCCGCGCGGCACGAAAACCTGCGGCATATTCGAACCCACCGCGATCCTCGCAGACCATGACCAGGGCCGCGGCCCCGTCCGATATCAGCGAACAGTCGGTCAGCCGCAGCGGCGGCGCGATCATCGGGTTCTTCTCGCTCGGGGTGTTGCAAAATCCGAAGCTGACCTCGCGGCGCATCTGGGCAAGCGGGTTGGACATCGCATTGGCGTGGTTCTTGACCGCGATCCTCGCAAGCGTTTCGGAATGATCGCCATAGGCCTGAAAATACCCGCTCGCGATCCGCCCGAAAATCTGCGGAAAACTCACTCCCGCCTCTTCAGCCTGATAAGATGCCCCCGCGAGCGCCTTTGTGACACCTTTCGTATCGAGCGCGGTCATCTTTTCCGCGCCGATCACCAGAACGGTGCGCGCCGACCCGGCCCGAATGGCGTCGCGCGCGGCATAAACGGCCGCGGACCCCGAAGCACAGGCGTTTTCAACCCGTGTCGCGGGCGTAAAGCGCAGGCTGTCATCCATGCCAAGGACCAACGAGGACGCAAAGGCATCGGGGACCATCCCGCTGTTGAAATGTCCAAGCCAGATACCGTCGATCTCGGCGGGATCGACGCCAGCCATCTCGATCGCCTGTGCGGCGGCACTTTTGATCAGATCCTCGACATCTTGCTCCAAAGCGCCGAAGGGGGTGTGGTTCCAGCCAACAATTTTCGCATCCATGCTTGTCTCCTTTGGTTCATTGGGAGACTATCGCGCGAGCCGCGACGGCGTGATCCGTGAAATTACCTATACGCGCATGAAAAATGAATTTGAAACTCTCGCATTCGATCATGCGCCCCTGGGGCTGATCTATGCCGAAAACCGCACGATCCGTCGGTGTAATGACCGGTTGGCCGAGATGTTCGGCTATCGTGTGAACGATCTGGAAGGGTGTTCTTTTTCAGTGCTGTATCCGACCACGGAGGAATTTCGGCGCATCGGAAACCTCGGGCTGGCCAAGATGCAGGACACGGGCCGCTACGAGGACGAACGGATTATGCGCCGCCGCGATGAAACGCATCTCTGGTGCCGTGTGCGCGGACAGTCGCTCGATCGCGAAAATCCCTTTGCCCGGTCTGTCTGGAGCTTCTCGGACATTTCAGCGCACCGCCCGACCGCAGAAATGACGGTGCGCGAACGGCAGGTGGCCAAGATGATGGCAGAAGGGCTTACCAGCAAGGAGATCGCGCGCGGGCTTGGTATATCACCGCGAACGGTGGATGTGCATCGTGCGCGGTTGCTGGAGAAATTCAGCGCCCGCAATTCGCTGGAACTGATCGCACGGCTCACCGGATTGCCGATATAGGATCGGCATCCGATTTCGGCTGGGGTGGAGCAGCATGAACCGCTGGTGCGGTGCGGTGGTCCGTCCCGGACAGACGAGCCTAGCGGACTTTCGCGCCACACGTCACGATGAGATCAACTCTCCCATCCTGAACACCCGAACGCCGCGAAGTAGCCGCCGCCGCGTATAATACGCGTCAAAACCACACCATGATCGGGCGTGCCCCCCCCGGGTGACCTTGGCAACGTCTCAGTTACCGGTTCGTTCTGTTGATCGCGGCAGGATTCAATCGCATTTTCGTATATGCCCGCGCCACGTCGCAAATGCACGACAGCGTCGATCACGTTTTTTCCGTCATGCCGTAAGCGGTGGTTCAGCGCGTTCTCGGTTGTGTCGAATGGAGTGATTTGAGGCTTGACCTTCCACCCGCTGGAACACCTAACAGTGCCTCGAAACAGCAAATTGAGGCGAACAGAGTGTTGAAAACCATTGCGATTACGGGGGCGATCATCATCGCGCTGGGCGTCGGGGCGACCTTTCTGCCGCTCGGGGACGATCCTGTTACCGGCAATTCGGGTGAACCATCGGACGTTTCCGACATCGCGCACGTCACGCTTCCCGACACCCTGACGCAAAACGCGCAGATCGGGCAGCGGGCGTATGAGGCGAATTGTGCCGCGTGCCACGGTATCAATGCGGCAGGGCAGGAGGGGGTCGCACCGCCGCTTGTTCACACCATCTATGAGCCAAGCCACCACGCGGACGAGAGTTTTCAGCGGGCCGTCGCCCTCGGCGTACGGGCGCATCACTGGCCGTTTGGCAATATGCCGGAGGTCGAGGGGCTGACACGCGGTGATGTGACACTGATCACGGCCTACATTCGGGAATTGCAACGCGCGAACGGGATCGACTGATGTCTCATGGGCAAACGCCTATGCGCGATAGTCTTCGTGTCGGGATGCGCGTCGTGCGGCCAGCATGAACCCAACCCACGGTGCCGCAGCAGCACATAAACCGTGCGACAGCATGTTTATCGCCAGGCCATTTCACCACTCTGTCCCGCCCGCGCTCCAATGCTTTGGAGTGGAAAGACACTGCTTCGGCGGCGGCGTTCACGGCAGACCTGACATCAAATTCGTTCTACCAACGTGAGTTTCACATGAAGAGACGGCAATTTCTGGCTTCCACCTGTGCGCTTGCGATGCTACCGCGCACGGTCTTCGCGACGCAAGAGCCAATCAGCCTCAGAGCTGAAGCGGTGATGCAGCAAGTTCTGCCCGCCGGAGACGGACGCACATCCATGCTTGGCTTCAACGGTTCGATGCCGGGTCCGGAGCTTCGGCTGCGCCGGGGGCACAAGGCGGAGATCGAGGTGGAAAATGCACTGGAGGAAGGCACTGCCGTCCACTGGCACGGGATCCGGCTGGACAACATGATGGACGGGGTTCCGGTGCTGACGCAGGAACTGGTCCAGCCGGGCGCGCGCATGACCTATAGCTTCGTGCCCCCGGATTCCGGCACCTACTGGTATCACTCGCATTACATTTCTCACGAGCAAGTGGCCCGTGGCATGATGGGACCGCTGATTGTCGAGGACGATGTGCCGCCGGACGTAGACCACGACATCACGGTCCTCCTTGCAGACTGGCGGATCCGCGAGGACGGCACACTCGTCGACGAATTTGCCGATATGCACAGTGTTGCTCATGGCGGCTATATGGGAAATTTCGCGCGGGGGTTTTTGTCCCGGTCGCAGGTGCGCAAGGGCGACCGCATCCGGCTGCGGCTGATCAATGCGGCCACCAATCGGATTATTCCGTTAAGGATCGGCGGTGCGGCCGGATCTGTCGTAGCGCTCGACGGGATGGCGCTGCCCGTGCCGCGCGCGGTGTCCGACATCACGCTGGCACCCGCACAGCGGGCCGACGTGATCGTCGATGTGCAAGAGGCTGTCGCCTTTGACATGCTCACCCGCGACGGAACATACCGTCTGGCCGATCTGGCTATCGCGGGCGTGAACACTGCGCGACAACCGGGCCCGATCTCGGCACATGCCCCGCCGGTTCTGCCGAAACCGGGCACGCCGACGCAGCATTTTACCTTGTCGATGATGGGCGGTGCCATGGGCGGGCGGCACGGTGGTGACAACATCTGGGCCTTCAACGATGTCTCGGATCTGCAACCACATCCTTTCGGGAAGTTCCAGCGGGGCGAGACGGTTCGGATAACGCTTGTCAACGACACGTCTTTTCCCCACGGCATCCATCTGCACGGGCATCATTTTTACGAAGTCGACGCGGACGGTGGTCTTGGCGATCTGCGTGACACGACGTTGGTGAATGCGCGCGCCAGCCGCGACATCATCTGCGTCTTTGACAATCCGGGAAAATGGCTGCTGCACTGCCATATGCTCAGCCACGCGGTGGGGGGCATGCGTACGTGGGTTGCGGTCGCATGAGACACCTGACGATGGTTCTGCTGCTTTGTGGCACCGCTGCAAACGCCGATCACGAACTGGAGAACCGCGACCTCACGGCGGGCCGCGCGCTTTATGTGACACAGTGCGCGTCCTGTCATGGTGTGCAACTGGAAGGTCAGCCGGATTGGCGCGCGGCAGGCGCTGATGGTGTCCTTCCTGCGCCGCCACATGATGCTTCGGGGCACACATGGCATCACGCCAACGCGGCGCTGTTCGACTATACCAAACAGGGCGGTCGAGCCGCCTTGGCTGCGATGGGCGTCGTTGACTTCAACAGTGGCATGCCCGGTTTCGAAGGGGTGTTGTCGGACGACGACATCTGGAGCATCCTTGCCTACATCCGCTCCACATGGCCTGAGACGAAGCGTGACCTGCAGGCAAGTCGGAACCCAAAGCATAAGTAGTTCTAGAGACGGTCCGCGCCGCTGCCCGGTCACGAAAAAGTTGAAAACCTTCCTGCGCTGGATGCATTGACAGGTAATGGCAAGTCGCCCACACGAGTGACATGAGGACGCTGATCTCCATATTAACACTCGTGAAAACGCTGGCCTGCGCGGCGTTCGTTTTTGCTTTGGTGCTGCTTCCGCCCTCCGCATCCCATGCGGCCGCCGGCATGCATAACGGCCATCATGCCGTTCCTGATGGGCCAATGCACAGTGTCGCAAAGCAGGACCGGGATGGACCGCGTCCGGTTCTGTCCGGTGAGCGGTGTGGGTCCATTGCCGACCCGGCAGGTCAGGACCATACCCCCGGTGAATGCTGTAGCGGGATCTGCGGTTCCGTCGCCCTCAACGAGGTCGTGCCGATGGTTGTCGAGCACACCGAGGGGGACAGTTTCGGTCTTCTTCGAGAGCAGGCAAGCTCGGTTGAACCCTCTGGCTTTCTGCGTCCTCCCCAACACCTGATCTGATCACCGGCTCCCAGCTTTTGGCGGAGCCTTCGTTTCGCGTGCATCCGCACGCGGTTCCGAATTTTGTCAGTCAGGCACTACCCATGAAAATTGAATTCCTTCTGGGGGCTGTTGCCCTCACGCTCGGCGCATGCGCGCAAGAGCTCAGGCCACTGCCCTATACCGAAACGCCTTTGCCGCCCGTGGCGGCGCAACGCGCCGTTGCCGATCCGGCTGTTGTCTCACCTGCAGGGTACGCGGACCCGCTTGCCGGATATACCTATCGCGGCCCGACCGGCCCACGCGATTGGCGCACCGTCAACGAAGAACAGTCGGAGGCAAATTGATGCGCATTTCAAAACTGCCGCTGCTGATAAGCGTTCCGCTGTTTCTTGGCGCATGCGCCGTGGCGGTTCCCGGTGCCTATACCGACCCGAAAGCGGGTTTTGCCAACGTGGCGGGCCAGATTACGCCGGCGATTGGTAAACGAACCGTCTTTGCCGAAACCCAGGCCGAAAACGACGCCTTGAGAAAACAGGTTCATGCGATGGTGCATCGCAAGACGATTTCCGCAGACACAGCCGTTCAGGTGGCCTTGCTCAATAACAAAGGGCTGCAGGCATCTTATGCAAATGTAGGCTTGTCCGCAGCCGAGGCATGGCAGCAGTCCACGCCCGAAAACCCGGTCATCTCGATCGGGATCCTGGGGATCGGTGCGCCCGAGTTGGGCGCCTACCGCGCTATCGAAGGGCTGATCCGTGCCAATATCCTCGATGCGACGACGCGCAGGCAGCGCCGCGCGATCGCTGATGCGGGCTTTCGCCAGGCCCAGCTGAGCGCCGTGAACGAAACACTCGTACTGGCCAACCAGACCCGTCGGGCATGGATCGCAGCCGTGGCCGCATTCGAGACAGTCGGGTACCTCAAACGCGCCAAGGTTACGTCGGACGCCGGGTCTGAACTTGCACAAAAGCTGGGGGAGACGGGCGCGCTGAACACGGCAGGTCAGGCGCGCGAGCAGGCATTCAATGCGGAATTGGCGGGACAACTGGCAAAGGCGCGTCTGGCTGCGGCGCAAGCGAAGGAGGGGCTGACCCGGTTGATGGGCCTGTGGGGCAGCTCGGTTGACTATTATGTGCCGGATGCGCTGTCTGCTTTGCCGAAATCAGTCGGCGCTATTGCGAATGTAGAAGCAAAGGCGCTGCGCAACCGGGTTGATTTGCGGGTGGCGAAGCTGGGTCTCGAAGCTCAGGCGGCAGCATTCGGTCTGACGGATCAAACCCGCATCGTCAGCGATCTCGAGATCGTGGGCGGCGCCGAATTCGAACGTGAGGCGCAGGACGATGGCGATACCGAAAATGTCCTGACGCCGCAGGTAGAGGTGGAGTTCGCCATTCCCATCTACGACACCGGCAAGGCGCGGCTGCGCAAGGCCGAACTGATGTATCTGCAGGCAGCGAATGTGCTTGCGCAAACGGCCGTGAACGTCCGCTCCGAGGCACGCGGCGCAGAAGCGTCCTATCGCGCGTCCTACAAGATCGCCCGGCACTACCGGGACGTTCTGGTGCCTCTGCGCCGGACGGTCGAGGAGGAAGCTTTGCTTTCCTACAACGGCATGATCACCAACACATTCGAGCTTCTGACAGATACGCGTGAGAGATTGGCGGCCTCGCTGGAAGCGGCGAACGCAAAAAGCGACTTCTACAGGGCACAGGCCGATCTGACGGCTGCCATCTATGGCGGCGGTACAGGCGGCGGCGCTGGCGGTGGTGCGGAAGCCACCTCAGTAGCCACTGGCGGCGGCGCACCTCATTGAAAAGGAATGATGAAATGTTGAACAGACGTCAATTACTCGGAGCAGGTGCCGCCGGTGCGACGCTTGTCTCGTCCCAAGCATGGGGCAGCACCCTGAACAGGGGCCTGCCCGAAGCCGCCCAGATGGACAGTGCGGCAACCGCGATCACCCCGCGGCCGTCGTCGGGCGTGGACTACACGCCAGTCGTGACCCTGAACGGTTGGACCCTGCCGTACCGGATGAACAACGGGGTGAAGGAATTCCACCTCGTCGCCGAGCCTGTGGAGCGTGAACTCGCCGACGGCATGATCGCCCATCTGTGGGGATATAACGGCCAATCCACGGGTCCCACGATCGAGGCCGTCGAGGGTGACCGCGTGCGGATCTATGTCACCAACAAACTGCCGGAAAACACCTCGGTGCATTGGCACGGCCTTATCCTGCCTTCCGGCATGGACGGTGTGGTGGGGCTCAGCCATCCCGGCATCAAGCCGGGCAAGACCTTTGTCTATGAATTCGACCTGACGAAATCCGGCACCTTCATGTACCATCCGCATGCGGACGAAATGGTCCAGATGGCCATGGGGATGATGGGCATGTTCGTGGTCCACCCCAAGGACCCCACCTTCATGCCGGTAGACCGTGATTTTCTGATCATGCTCAACGCTTTCGACATCGACCCCGGCACCTATGTGCCGCGCATCATGACGATGACGGACTTCAACCTCTGGACGTGGAACAGCCGGATATTTCCGGACATCGACCCGCTGGTCGTCAATCGAGGCGACAGGGTGCGCGTGCGTGTGGGCAACCTAACCATGACGAACCATCCGATCCACATGCACGGGTATGATTTCAAAGTCACCTGCACCGATGGCGGCTGGGTGCCGGAAAGCGCGCAGCGGCCCGAAGTGAGCATCGACATTCCCGTGGGTGCGATGCGGGCCTATGAATTCACGGCCGATCACTTGGGCGACTGGGCCATCCATTGCCATAAATCGCACCATACGATGAATGCGATGGGCCACGATGTGCCGACCTTCATCGGTGTGGACAAAAAACAGGTCACGCGGAAAATCCGCACTTTCCAGCCCGACTATATGCCGATGGGCACCGCCGGCATGGGTGACATGGGCAAGATGGTGATGGAGTTGCCGAACAATACCATTCCGATGATGAACGGCTGGGGCCCGCACGGCCCCATCGAGATGGGCGGCATGTTCTCGGTTGTGAAGGTACGCGAAGGGATCGGTGCGGACGATTACGAAGATCCCGGCTGGTATGAAAATCCGCCCGGTGAACAGGCCTACGAATGGACGGGCGAATTGCCGGAATTCACGTCCAACACCAGCCCGAAAACCATACTCACTCCTAAACAGAGCCAAAAAGGCTGAAGCGGCCTTTCACGATACGCAAACTCGAAATCAAAGGAAACACGATGAAAAACCTGATGCTGACAACTGCGATAGTCTTTACCTTTACACTGCCCGGATATGCGGCTGGCACGCACGGTGGCGGCCACGGCGCAAACAACCATGATCAGGCGGAGATGCACGGGGGCGCCGGGCACGGTGATCACCATGCGGAAATGATGGTCGGAATGCCCGGAGACGCCGCGAAGGTGGACCGCACGATCAAAGTCACGATGATCGAAAACGGCGACGGCGAGATGTTGTTCGAAGGGGATAAGATGATCTTCGAGCAAGGCGAAACCATTCGCTTTGTGATCGAGAACAAGGGCGCGTTGGAGCATGAGTTCGTTCTGGACACGGTAGAGGGCAACGCGGAGCACAAGACTGAAATGGCGAAGATGGACATGGAGCACGATGATCCCAACAGTATCCGCCTTGACGCCGGCGCCACGGGAGAGGTGATCTGGACCTTTGCCAACGACGGTGCATTCGAAGCTGCCTGCCTCATTCCCGGACACTACGAATCCGGCATGCACCGCGCGGTTGCGGTGGGTGAACGGGCAATGATGGAGGACATGAAAATGGCATCCGCAGAAGGCAAGGCGGCACCGGCAGAAGTGGCCTATACCAAGGGCAAAGTCACAAAGTTAGATGCGAAAGGGGGCAAGGTCACGATTGATCACGGTCCTTTGCTGAACCTCGACATGCCCGCCATGAAAATGGTGTTTCGCGCGGATGAGGCGATGATGTCCAAACTTTCCGAAGGACAGGAGATCGAATTCGTCGCCGAGCCGGTCAAGGGCAAGCTGACCGTCACACAGCTCAGGTGATACCTACGGGAGGCGGTGCATCGACATCGCCTCCTTTCTTCCGCCAAGGCAACCCCGGATTTGTCGCCGGGGGCTGGCTTTGCTGTCGGGTGCCGTACTACCGGCAAGACGGCGGGCCACCGACTTGGTCCGGACAATAACGCGACATCCGCCCGCCCGCTATCGCGTGGTAAGCAATCAGGTTGAACAGGCCAGACGGAACGCCGTTCAACCCGGTATCAAAAAACCCACAGGCGCAGGCGACATTTTCAAGCCGACACGGCGACCAATACTGGAGGCCGAAAGGGCAGGGGAGACATCCGATCACTCTGTTTCGACACGGTTTGCTATTTCATGCGCGATCGGTCCACAGTTTCGCGAACGCTCACCCGGCTCGGGGTCGCCTCTTTGCATGTGTCCCCGAAGCCGTTTCGCGCAGATGGATCAACTTCGCATCCGTTCGAAACCGGGGTCATAGGGCGCGGCATCGATGACCTGTGCGGCGATACGGACCCCGCAAAGATCCAGTGTCATTGCCGTTCCGGGATGCGCGGACTCTGGTGCGACGAAAGCGTAGGCGAGGTTCATGCCAACGCGGTGCCCGTACTCTCCGGACGTGACCGTACCGACGACTTTTTCGTCCTGCATCAGCGACGCGCCAGGATGGGCCGGTGCATGTGGCGCATCTATTTTCAAAGTGACCAACCGGGCTGTTGGCCCGTGTGCCTGCCTGTCGCGCAGCGCGGCTTTGCCGACGAACTCCCCCTTGGCCATCTTTACAAAGCGCGTAAGGCCCGTCTCGAACGGATCGAATTCAGTGATCAAATCCGCCTTCCAATGCAAAAAACCCATCTCCATACGCATGGATTCGACCGCCCGCGCTCCGAAAAGCCTGAGCCCGTAGGCATCGCCTGCGGCGCGCAGCGCAAGATAGGCCGCATAGAGCGCGGCATTTGGAACGTGGATTTCATAGGCCAGTTCGCCAGAGAAACTGACACCCAATACTGTCGCTGGTGCAAAACCGATACAGCATTCGCGCACCGACAACCACGGAAACGCCGTCGCGGACCAATCCCCGCGCGCGCAGGCGGACAGAACCTTACGCGCGTTCGGTCCCGCCAGAACCAGAATGGTCTGGTCGTTGGTCAGGCTGCGCAGGCTGACGTCTTCGTCCGGCCTGATATGCGCGGCGAGCCAATCCATGTCGTGGTATTCCGATGCTGCGGCCGAGCCATACCAGACCCGTTCGGGGCCGCGGTCCGTGGCAGGCAGGTTGGCAACCGTTGCCTCGGCCTTCACGCACCCCTGATCGTTCAGCAAGTACCCCAACCCGACCCGACCGGACCGCTTTGTCACGGTCCCGCACATCAGGCGATCGAGGAAAGCATGCCGGTCCTCGCCGGTGATCTCGATCCGGTTAAAGCCGTTGACCTCTGTGAGGCCCACATTGGTGGCGACGTTGCTCACCTCTGCCGCCACCACATCGAACGCTTCGTCGAAATTGAAACTCAGAGAGGGGTGAAAATCGGGCGAGGGCTTGATGTAGTCGACACGTTCCCATCCGTTGACCACGGTGAACGCCGCCCCTTCTGCGGCCAGAACAGGGGTAAGTGGCGTCGTCTTGGCAGGACGTCCTGCCGGACGATGCTCGTTCGGGAAATGGAACCGGAACTCGTTCTGGTAATCCTCGATTGCCTTGCGCGCGGTCAGCTCCACTGTCGCGTGGCCGGTGAACCGGCGCGGATCGATCACCCATGTGTCATAGCAGGCCTCGCCGTGCACAATCTGCTGCGCGAGCAGCCAGCCGTGACCGCCCCCTTCGCCCAGCCCGGCCCGCAGCCCGATGATGCAATATGCGTTGCGTTTGTGGGGGATCGGACCCACCAGGGGGGCACCGTCCATCGTGTAGGTGATCGGCCCGTTGACCACGCGCTTGATACCGACCTCCGCCAGGGCGGGCATCCGTTCGAACGCGCCTTCCAGGACATCCATCACACGGTCTAGATCATCGGGGCACAGATCGTTGGAAAAGGAGGGGCTGATCCCGTCCATCCCCCATGTCTTGCATTCCTGTTCATAGAACCCGACCAGCAGACCACCCTTTTCCTGACGCGCATAATAATCCGAGATCGGACAGCGCAGCAGGGGCATCCGGTGCCCGGCCTCGGCGATTCCCGGAATGTCTTCGGTGATGAAATACTGGTGCTCCATTGACGCGACCGGATGCTGAACCCCCATCATCGCGCCGATCTCGTTCACCCGGTAGCCGCCCGCGTTCACCACGACATCGCAATCAATGTCACCGTGTTCGGTGTGGACGGTCCATGTGTCATCCTTATGCTGCGTCAGGGCTGTTACCGGGGTGTTGCGGTACACCTCGGCCCCGGCTTTGCGGGCGTGAAAGGCGAGCGCCTGACACAGCTGCGCGGGATCGATGTCTCCATCCTCTGCGTCCCACAGCCCACCCAGCAGATTGTCGGTCGAGATCAGCGGATGCCGGCGGGCGCACTCCTGCGCGTCGATAATTTCGTATTCCACGCCCATACCACGCGCCATCGACGCGAAATGGCGATAGCCCTGCATCTGCGCCTCGGTATTCGCCAACCGGATACCACCGTCCCCGTGATGGTATCCTACAGGATATTCAGGATCGTCGCGTAATTTCTTGTAGAGCGCGATCGAGTGGGATTTGAGCCCCACCATGGTCTGCGTCATTCCGAAATTCGTGACCTGCGCGGCGGAGTGCCAGGTGGTGCCGGAGGTCAGTTCGTCCCGTTCGACCAGAACCACATCGGACCAGCCTTCCTGCGTCAGATGATAGAGGGTCGAGCAGCCCGCGATGCCGCCGCCGATGACGACGGCTCTGGTTCTGGATTTCATTGCTGGCTCCCTTGCTGCGGCGAAAGAAAGACTTGCAAATATCATATCCTTTGGAAAACACTTTTAAGTGAGATTATATATCTGAAATTCCGAGGTTGCGGCATGGCCCTTACCCTTCGCGCGATGCGCTACGTTCAGGCCGCGCTGCGCTACAAGAGCATCACAGGGGCCGCCGCCGCCATGAACGTCGCCCCGTCCGCCATTGCCGCGGCACTGGACCAAGCCGAGGCGACTTTCGGAATGGCGCTTGTTACCCGCGCGCGGGCAAAGGGGGTTTTTCCCACTCTTGCGGGCCGGGATGCTGGACGCCGCATCGACGATCTTCTTGAAAGATACGATGCCCTGCTAACCGGCGTGTCTGATCTGCAATCGACACTCTCGGGGAATTTGGCCATCGGTTACAACGCGCCCGTCGCGCCGGGGTTTCTCCCGGCGATTGCCGCACAGATGCGCAAGGCACATCCCGACGTCACCTTTACCCTGACCGAAGGCGATAACATCTCAGTTCAGAAGGGGCTGCTGGACGGAAAGTTCGATGTGATCATCTTTGTCGAAGAGCTGCCAAATCCGCGGATCGAAACACGCTCTCTTGTCTTTGCGCCGACCTACTGTCTTTTCCCGGCGGATCATCCGCTTGCAAGGTTGGACAGTGTGACCGTTTCGCAAATCACAGGCGAGCCATTGGTCCTGTTGGACCGTCCGGCCGCGCGGGGATACTATCTCGAAGTTCTCGAACGAGGGGGCGAGGATCTTCGTATTGTGGCAACCACAAATTCGACCGAAATGGTCCGCTCGCTCGTGGCCTCCGGGATCGGGATATCGCTATTGAACATGAAGCCGCCAGGAGTCCAGACCTACGCGGGGGGCAGTGTGCGGTGCGTGCCGATCGCAGACAGCACCAGCGGCGTGATCCTGTCGCTCGGCTTTGCTCCGGGGGCAAAACGTCGCGCGGTGCAGATGTTCATCGAAAGCTGCGCCGCATTCTTTGAAGGACCCTCAGGCTCACTTCTGGTCGTACGCGATACGTAGGATTATCAAACCGAAGATACGGTGCCCTCGCTACGCGTGCCCGAAACCAATGTCGAGACCGACATGCATTGGGGCGCCGGGAACGGACAGGTACCCAAAGCCATCCCGGCTGGACGAGGACGCGCTGAAAAAGATGCGAGGCGCAGTCGATCCTGCATAGAAAACCAGTGATTAGCCGCCCGTTGTCTGGTCTCCCAGCTCACTCTCGCAGGACAACTTTGAAATAGGGGAATCTCAGCGCGGCACGTCTGCCCCAGACGATAGGAATTTCAAGTAAATGGCCCGGCCAGTATTCCGACTAATTTAGTCAGGTTGACAATTCCGACTAAATCAATCAGATAAGAGCCCAGTCAAGCCACCCCGAGTCGATCAAGGGGAAGCCCGACATGCTTGAAATGTAAGGACTTCCATATGTTGTTTTCGCCCGAAGCGCCCCGCGAAGCTGACCGTCAACCACACCACTTCCGCAGGGACAGACTTGAGGAGTTGCTAAGCACTCCCGAGCCTCCAGAAGTTGTCTGTGTAGAGTGGATGTTGGACTATGTCCGATCAAACGATTGTGCGCGCCCATGAGCTTTCACACCCCTCCGCCCGAAAAACTGCAAGCGTCCAGCTTGCCTACATACGCCGCCAGTGATCTCACGGACGGAGGTGATCTAGCACAGATCGCACTGGGCGGTCAGATTTATACGCTTCGCATAACGCGGGCCAACAAACTGATCCTCACGAAATGAGCGCGCCTCTCAACAAAAGGGGTGCCACTCCTGTCGGGTTCATTACCGAGTTGGACAGGATAGAGGCGGCCAGTGTCATTTATCTACGCCTGTGGTCAGACGGCACAGATGCACAGGCGCAAGTGCGCAACGACTTTGTCACGGCACTCGGGCATCATCGCGGTGCGCGAGCCATTCAATCGTTCGAACAGATATGCAGCCTCTGCTCCGCCCATGGCCGCCGCCCACTGATGCGCCATTCGGTGCAGTGCAAATGCCTTGGGGCCGACGAGTCCTGCTTCGCCAATTTCATCGCAACGGCGTCTGAGGGCGCGCAGGAAGACGCGATGCTGATCGCGACTTTGCTTGTGCGCGCAGACGTGGCTCCGCTGCTTGCGTCCTGCGCCTTTGATTTCGGCCTTGCCCTCAAACGGATGCGTCTTGGGGCGCCCCGCGATTACGCCGCTGTGCGTCCCCAGTCCACAATTATTCACTGAAGGAAACCTCCATGAAACGTACCACTCTTTTGGTAACAGTCGCTGCGGCCTCTTTTGCACTACCGGCCTTTGCGGTCGAAAAGACCGACGTGCTGGCGACCTACGCCAATATCGCAGCTGCGACATACGGCGATAGCCTGATCACGGCGCAGCGTTTGCAGGCGGCAGTGAATGCATTGGTTGCCGATCCTTCAGCACAGAACCTGACCGCAGCGCGGCACGCCTGGATAGCGGCCCGCGTGCCTTATCAACAGACCGAGGTGTATCGCTTTGGAAATGCGATCGTCGATGACTGGGAAGGCAAAGTGAATGCATGGCCTTTGGATGAAGGTCTGATCGATTATGTCGATGCGTCTTATGGTGGTCCGTCCGATGAGAACGACTTTGCAGCGTTGAATGTCGTGGCCAACCCGACGTTCAGCTTATCCGGCACGAACATTGATGCCTCCGCGATCACGCCCGAATTCCTGTCCGAGACGTTGCATGAAGCAGACGGGGTGGAGGCAAATGTTGCCACGGGCTACCACGCGATCGAGTTTTTGCTTTGGGGTCAGGACCTCAACGGTCATGGCGCAGGTGCGGGAAGCCGCCCGTGGACGGATTATGCGATGGCTGCCGACTGCACCAACGGAAACTGTGACCGTCGGGGCGAATACCTGATTGCCGCGACTGACCTGCTGGTGTCCGATCTCGAATGGATGACGGCGCAATGGGCCGAAGGCGGCGCTGCGCGCACTGAGCTGACGACTGATGCGGATACAGGCCTTGCGGCGATTCTTACGGGCATGGGCTCACTGTCTTACGGCGAACAGGCAGGCGAGAGGATGCGCCTTGGTCTGATGCTCAATGATCCCGAAGAAGAGCATGACTGCTTTTCGGACAACACGCACAACAGCCACTATTACGACGGGCTTGGCATACAGAATGTTTATTTGGGAGAGTATGTCCGCGTCGACGGCACGTTGGTTTCCGGTGCGTCCCTTTCGGACATGGTAGCCGCGACAGACACAGATCTAGATGCCGAAATGCAGGACAAACTCAGCACAACGATGATGGCACTGGGACGGATCAAGAAGACGGCCGAGGCTGGCTTTGCCTATGACCAGATGCTGGAGCGCGGCAATGCCGGCGGAGAGGCTTTGATCATGGGTGGTGTGAACGGGCTGATCGACCAGACCCGGTCCATCGAGCGTATAGTGACCACACTTGGTCTGGACGGCATCGCGTTTGAAGGCTCCGACAGCCTCGATGATCCGAACGCCGTATTTCAGTAAACATCTTACCCAGCCAGTAATACGCCAGCCACATGGGTCCACCACATTCGGAACAGAACATGAAGACAACAACACTCACGACCGGACTTTTCGGTC
The DNA here is from genome assembly GCF_947497275.1 of uncultured Sulfitobacter sp. Classification (GTDB taxonomy): domain Bacteria; phylum Pseudomonadota; class Alphaproteobacteria; order Rhodobacterales; family Rhodobacteraceae; genus Sulfitobacter. The sequence continues at coordinate 505,922 of NZ_CANMFS010000002.1, read as the reverse complement.
TCGCTTTGGCTGGCGGCACCTCTCTGGCCGCGCAGGAAGCTGCATTCATATGGGAAGGCAACGTCGAAATCGGTGTGGACAGCACCGTGCGTGCCGATGATCCAGATGCCGAACTGACCGACGCATACATTTCTGCCGAGGTTGCCTTCGAGGCGGCCATCACAGATCGCATCACAGCGTTCGGTGGCCTGACGCTGGAATCAGTGACGGATGCACAGGACGACCGCGCATTCGAAGACATGGGCCTCTATGTCAGCGAGCTTGGACTACGCTTTGCTTTCGCCGAAACGCTCGTGTCCGTCGGTAAGATCAGCCCGGTCTTTGCCGCTGCATGGAATGAGGCGCCGGGGCTTTACGGCACCTCGCTGGCTGAGGACTATGAACTGAGCGAGATGATCGGTGTCAATGTCGATACACCGGTGGGCACATCGGGCGGTACCCTGTCGTTTGCTGCGTTTTATGCAGACGATACCGCGCTCAGCGACAGTATCGGTAACAAGCGCGGTCGCAACTCCGTCGGGGCAGGCGGTGTGGGAAACACAGGAAAGCTGAATAACATAGCCGTGCAATACACCCAGGAGTTTTCCGACACGACCGCATGGATCGGTGCGCGGTATCTGTCCGCAGGTGTCGGCGACAAGTCCGACGAGACAGGCATCGTCGCAGGTGCGTCGCACGATTTCGGCAACGGGTTCAACATGATCGGTGAAGTGGCGCATTTCGACGACGCGGGTGGCGCGCAAGGCAATGCGACCTATGCCACACTGGGCGGCGCGTACGCGCTGGACGATTGGACGGTTTCGGCCTCTGCAACACTGGTCGACACGCCGGAGAATACCGACAGCATGATCGCGCTGGGCATCGACCGCGCCGTGACCGAGATCATCGAAGTCAATTTCGGCGTCGCGCGGTTTGACGTAGGGGGTGAGAAATCTACCGCTGTCGGTCTTGCCGCTGTCGTTTCATTCTAAGGGGATCAGGATAATTGTCTGTCACTGCCAAGACATTTCTGATGAAGGTATCTGCTCGGCAGTCAATTGGATGCCTGCGGCATATGCCCAGACAATCATCACCCACCGGAAAACCCGAATGAATAGCGACAAGAAAGTGGTCGATAACCGCGATAATCTTCTGCGCAGCGACTTATCCGCAGTCAGCCGGCATCGGCTGCGCGACCCCTCGCATGAAGATTGCCGCCGTGGTCGTATGACCGTGAAAATCCGAGAGGAATGCGCTGACGAAATAGACAATACGAAAAAAATCATCGCACGCACCCCTTTCACTGGCCGTCATCCTTACCAGAAACAGCCTGAGCCACTGCGCACCACTCCAACACCGATAGAAACGCGGGAATGTGATCTGGCGTCCGAACCCGGTCCGCGAGATCTTCTGCGGTGATCCGCATCCACGACAAAGAAGCCGACGATTTTGACACTTAAAACACCTTTGAGGAATTGCTGACCGACGAAGAAGATCATATCGGATTTCTGGAAACCTGGTGAGGAACAATATGCACTTCTCAACGGATCAAGACTGGCTGAAGCGGAGTAGTCTCCTTGTGCTGGCGGCGGTTCTTGCAACCACTGCCATGGCGCAGGATGCTGTTCCCGCCATGGACGATCCACATCTGAAAGTGATCCCGCGCACTGCCTCTGAGGCGGCGCGGATCGCTGCGGTGACCGCACCGACAACTGATTTTACCACCGCGCAGAAATTCGAGGAAAATTCGGCCGGGGCGGCGACCGTTCGTGCGCGCAGCGATGCCGATGCTTTCTCGCAACCCTCCGGAAACATCACCTTCGAGGACGAGCTTGATTTCAAGGTCGGCAACGGGCTGTTCCGCAAGCTCTGGGTGTCCTCGCCGTCCTCCACGCTTGCCTCTGACGGTCTGGGGCCGCTCTATAATGCCCGCTCGTGCCAGCGATGCCACATCAAGGACGGTCGCGGCCATCCGCCTGAGAACGCGGACGACAATTCTATCTCGATGTTCCTGCGCGTCTCGATTCCAGGCACTGACGCTGATGCTATAGAGCAGATCGAGGGATATATCGCGACGCGCGCTGAACCGAACTACGGCACACAGTTGCAGGATTTCGCCGTACAGGGCCATCTATCGGAATACCGTCTGGGGATCGAATACGCCGATGAAGTGGTTGCCCTTGCTGACGGGACCACGGTTTCGCTCAGGCATCCCACTTACACCGCATCCGATCTTGGCTATGGTCCATTGCACCAGAACGCCATGTTAAGCCCGCGTGTCGCACCGCAGATGATCGGGTTGGGTCTGTTGGAGGCCATATCGGCCACAGATATCCTTGCGAACGCGGATCCGGATGATGCGGACTCGGACGGCATTTCTGGCCGCCCGAATATCGTATGGTCGCATGTACACGACCGCCCCATGCTTGGGCGTTTCGGTCTAAAGGCTGGCAATCCAACTATTCTGGAGCAGTCGGCCTCGGCATTCGTCGGCGACATCGGCATATCGAACCCGATCTTTCAGGCCGGCGAAGGGGATTGCACCGATCTGCAGGCGGACTGTCGGGCTGCCATTCACGGTGACGGCGACGATCGCGTCTTCGAGATTGATCAGACGGGGCTTGATCTTGTGACCTTCTATAGCCGCAATCTTGGCGTACCGGCACGGCGCAACGTCGATGCCCCGCAAGTTCTGCGGGGCAAGCAGGTCTTTTATGAAACAGGATGCACATCGTGCCACACGCCGTCCTTCGTTACCCAGCGGCTCGAAGACCGGCCCGAGCAAAGTTTTGAACTGATCTGGCCCTACACAGATATGCTATTGCACGATATGGGTCCGGCCCTGGCTGACAACCGACCCGAGGCGCGCGCAACGGGGCGCGAGTGGCGCACACCGCCGCTCTGGGGGATCGGTTTGACAACGCAGGTCAGCGGGCACAGCTATTTCCTGCACGATGGCCGGGCGCGATCTTTGTTGGAAGCGGTCTTGTGGCACGGTGGTGAAGCGGCTGCGCAACGTGATACTGTCATTGAATTGCCGATATCCGAGCGTGAAGCCCTGATCGCCTATCTGGAGAGCTTATGAGACGTCTAGTATTAAGTGCCGCATTTATTCTCGTGGCGGGTGTGTCCCATGCGCAAAGCCCGAAAGAGATCATCGCAAACGTCGTGACAGATCACGCCCTGTCGGGTTTCGACACCCTTGCCACCCAGTCCGCGAAATTTGCGCAAACGGCGCAATCCGACTGTGATCCTGTTTCTGAAGCGTTGCGCAGCAGTTATGCCGAAGCCTTTGATGCATGGCTCGCGGTAAGTCACCTGCGCTTTGGTCCGACAGAAGTGGGCGACCGTGCCTTTGCACTGGCATTCTGGCCTGACAGTCGGGGCGCTACGCCGCGTGCGCTGGCCTCGCTGATCTCCGAGCAAGACCCCGTTGCAAAAAATCCCGACACCTATGCGCAGGTCTCAATTGCCGCGCGCGGGTTCTACGCGATGGAGTTCTTGCTGTTTGACGAGACGGTGTTTTCAGGCGCTGATCCTGAATACCTTTGCACGCTTGTGCAGACGGTGGCTGCGGATATCGCCAAAAACAGCGCCGCAATAGCGCAGGACTGGCGCTCGGACTATGCAGCTGTGCTGCTCGATCCAACAGCACAGGGTCCTTACCGTACGGACGAGGAAGTCCTGCAAGAGCTGTTCAAAGCCCTGACAACAGGTCTGCAGTTTACCTCGGAAACGCGGCTGGGCCGTCCCCTTGGCACATATGACCGCCCTCGGCCGACCCGCGCTGAAGCGTGGCGTGCTGGCCGCTCGGCGCGGAATGCCGCACTGAGCCTCGATGCTCTTCGCGACCTTGCACGCCACCTGTCAGCACATGACGCAGACCTGAGCGCACGGATTGATGATCGTTTCGAAAAAGCGTTGATGCAGTTGGACGATTTGGACGATCCGGTCTTTGCAGGCGTGGCCGAGCCTCAAACCCGCCTGAAGATTGAAGTTGTGCAACAGTCCGTTGATGCGATCCGTGCAGTGGTGACTGAAGAGCTCGGCCCCACACTGGGGGTCGCTGCGGGGTTCAATTCGCTCGATGGTGATTGAGATGAAGATGCAGAAACCTGATAGGCGTGGGTTCATGGCTGGCCTGCTGGCGATTGGTGTTGTGCCGGTCCCGACATGGGCCGATGCTGGCACGCCTGCCTACCTCTCGGCGGCTGCAACCTCCGACGGCTCATATATTCTGTGCGGTCTGAGTGGCACTCTGGATATCTTGTTTCGTATTCCGCTCCCTGCACGGGGTCACGCTGCTGCCGCTCATCCAATCCGTCCCGAAGCCGTCGCTTTTGCCCGCCGGCCCGGCACCTTCGCCATCGTGATCGACTGTGTTTCGGGCAAGGAAAAAGCGCGACTGAATGCCCCGCAGGGCCGCCATTTCTATGGCCACGGTGCATTTTCCTTGCGCGGGAACTGGCTCTTTACGACCGAGAACGACTATGAGGCGGGGCGCGGTCGTGTGGGCGTCTGGGACGTTGTCGCAGGCTACAGGCGTGTGGCCGAGTTCGACAGTGGCGGTATCGGGCCGCACGATATCAAACGTCTGCCGAATTCGGAAACCCTCGTCATCGCAAACGGCGGAATTGATACCCACCCCGATACCGGCCGGACCAAGCTGAACCTTGCGACGATGCAATCGAACCTGACCTATATCGAGGATGGCACTTGCATGGAGACGGCTGTCTTGACCGCTGACCATCAGAAGAACTCCATGCGTCACTTGGCGGTGAACACGGCAGGCGATGTGGCTATCGGAATGCAGTGGCAAGGTGATGGCTCCGCGCCCGCGCTTGTGGCGTGCCATAGGCGTGGAGGCGATATTGTCCATGCCACCATTCCGGATGACATGCTGCGGGCGCTTGATGGCTACATCGGTAGCATTGCCTACGCGCAAGACGGTGCATCAATCGGTGTGACCTCACCACGGGGAAATATAGTTGATCGGTATCATGCCGACGACATGTCGCTAACTGCAAGGTCAACCATTACCGATGTATGCGGTATCGCGGCAAGTGCGAAGAGCTTTGCAATAACGACAGGCTGGGGTGCACTTGGGTTTTGCAACAACAGCCATCCATCTATGGGAAAGGCAACGGATTTGGCTTGGGATAACCACCTGATCGTCGTGTAGCGCGCCGGCCATCGGTTCGTCCTGTAACACCTACTCGACGTTTCAACTTATTCGCCTGAGTTCGATGATCCAGTTCAACGCGACCCACATGGGGGGTACGGTCGCCGTGAGCGTCCGTATCCGGCTTATTTTGTCGAAGAACTTTTGTTGATTTGAGCGCCAGTCACAGGACCACCTGCTGCGCTCCATCGACCGTTTTGTTGATTTGACCGAAATCCTCACCTACCTTGCTGAGTTCTACAGCCACACGGGGGGTCAGGCCGCTTTAACAATGACGTACCGACCCATCAGCAAGAACGACGCTGTGCATCGGAATATCCCACGGCATCGGAAATACTGTCGGCATGACACAATCGGGAAACCCGACGCCGATCACCTTCGGCAAAGGATCCAACCGCGCCAGTGTCCGGTCATAGTATCCACCACCGTTGCCGAGCCGAAAGCAGGCTTCATCCACGCCCAACAGGGGCGAAATCACCACGTCTGGCTGCGTTTCTCGGCCGTCAACCGGCACTGGTATGTTCCAGAGGCCACGCGCCATTTCACAGTCGGGTGACCAGACACGAAAGATCAAAGGCGCATTCTTTTCGACGACAACGGGTAATAGAACGGTCGCCCCGGCGCTGTGCGCACGCGCCATCCAGCCCCGCAGATCAGGTTCGCCGCGAATGGGCCAATAGACGGCGACCCGCATGTTCTCTCTCGGCGCGACAAGGGTATCAAGCGTTGCTGTCAGTTTGGCAGTCATCGCTGCGCGCTCCGGCGTTGATAATCGCCGCCGCAGTTCCATCAGGCGGGCACGCTCGGACACGCGAAAGCGGCTGACATCCTTCATGGTTTGCGGATCAACAGGTTGCCCGTCAATAAGAAGATGCGCCATGCAAGGGTCCGAACCACCGGTTTCATCATGTTCCATTCGCGATCTTCCACTGTGGTTGAATTGGTCAAATTCTACTGGACGGCTGTATTGAGACTGCTCCTAGCGAGGGCGCTGATCAAGTCCGTGCGTGTCACGATCCCTATAATACGACCATCATCCAATATTGGAACGGCATCGACGTTTCCATCCGCCATCAAGGGAAGTAGAGCGGCAACCGGCGTTAAGGGTGTTGCACAGGGGCCTTCAGAGGTCATGATGTCGATAGCATGTAGTGCCGCGCGCGTCTTCCCGACCATAAGGTGCCGCATAGCCGACTGGAACGTGCTGTGCGTTTGGTTGGCAACTTGGGCCACGCATTCGATCAGATGCAACTGAAAGATTACCCCAAGAAAACGGTCGCCTGTCCCGATCACCGGCAAACAGGTAAATCTATGGTAACGGAACATATCCGCAATTTCGGTGGCAGGCGCATCCTCGCGGATTGTGATGAGATTGCGTGACATAATGTCAGCTGCGACCATCGGGTCCGTCTTATGAGCGGCGGCCTGTATCTCAGCGGCCCCGATCAGCCGTGCCAGATCTTCTACACCCAGGTTGAACGACTGCCGATACCTATCAAGAATATCAACCAATTCCACCTCCGACAGTCCAAGACGTTCCATCGGTTCCGGGTCCGTGGTGCCATGCGAATTGGGGTCATCGAATTGCCGGAATGGATAATGCCGCCCCGTCAACCGACCGTAGGCCATCGCAACCAGGACCAGCAGAACGGTCCCGACAGCGATTGGCGTCAGCGCGAACATGAACCCCAGTTCTTCAACTGCGTCGGGGCTCAGTGCTGCGGTCATCGCCACGGCGCCGGCAGGGGGGTGCAACGCACGGCACAGGATCGTAGCGGCAACGGCAAACCCAACGGACAGGGCAATGCGCAGTAAAGGGTCCGACACCGCCAAACAGACCGCGACAGCGACGATGGCCGCAACGGTGTTGCCGACAATCGCGGACCAAGGTTGTGCCAGTGGGCTGTTGGGCACCGCAAAAAGCAAAACCGAACTCGCACCGAAGGGTGCCACGAGATACAGACCAAACCTAAGGTCAATGGAGGATGAAAGGACGAACAATCCAGCGAGCGCGAGGCCGACAAACGCGCCGATACCAGCCCGTGCAGCCTCAATCGGAGAAACTCTCGCAACCGCAGGGCCAAAAGAACCAAGTTTTGACAGAGTCGCGCCCCCCTAGAACAACGCGGCAAAGAAGGACCATCCGCGAATGCCAAAGAATACCAGTTTCGCTTGCCCGGATATTTCTGTAAGAGAGATGAATGTAAAGATCGAAGTCAAATTGCCACAACGCTGACGTAGATCACGTCTGTATCCTTGTTGCGTATGGGAATAGTGGCTTCTCGATAGCGCGGTCTAGCATCACGACCTCGGTTTTTTACAGTGCGTTCGCCCGGTTGCCGATCCTACGCGGCGTTTGCGAGCCGCAGAAATTGCGATATCGCGGGTTACGAAGACGGCACTTGATGCAGGACGACCAACGCCGCGCGCAGAAAACCACAGCATTGCAGTGTTTTGTATCACCTGCGAAAAATCTCCGCGAGTTTCCGTTTCTTCCATTTCCTTGCCATAGAGAGTTTCGAAAACGTTTTTGCGAAGCTGAAGCTTTGGCCACCGACGGACTTGCGGATCTGCACACGATATGCGTGTCCTTCTACTTCGCCTGAGATCTCTTTAATATTTGGCTCGATACTGTGAGATTTGCTACCTTTCTTGCGGTGGCCATCTGACGTGCCACGAGTTTCGCTGTGCGAGGATTGATTATTTAGGCCATTGGTGGTTTTAGGGACTTGATCGGGCACCTTAGGGGCCACAGGCTTTGAATCTACAGTGTTGGCGGATCGCGGGAAATTTATGATATTGTTGGACATGTGCAGGGTTCCTTCATGAATGTTATCCGGAAAATTGGATCGAACGCCGATGCGCGGAAATCGCGGCTTCGCGACCACTTCGGTGGTCCCCTGTTCCGTGCGAGAGGTTCACGGCGTGAATTGCTACCCCGTAACAACTCCGGTCGCAGAACCTGGCAAAACCCGGCAGAACCCGGCAAAATCGGATGATTTTGTTGGGGGTGGGTAGAGCGATAAAAGATGAATAATGATGATAAATCAGATATTTGCAGGGCGTCACGGCTTTCCGTGGCACCCATGATGGACTGGACCGACAGTTCGAAAAGTCTGTGAAATTTCAATTTTTTACGGTCATGTTGTAGCCCGTGTTGTAAATCATGTTGTAAGTCCGTCCCGGTCGTGCGCACAAAAAGTAGGCAGAAAATCTGATAGGCCATCGTCGAGCGGCCCCGTTTGTGAATTTAATTTCAAAGGGTTGTGGCCGGGCTGGAAAGGTTTTGCCCAGTTTTTCACCGGCGAAGCTTTAGCCAGCTGGATTGGACGGATCGATGCGGTGACAAAACCCCTCGCCAGATCACTTCCAGCGGGTATTTTGGGCCACAGGACGAGCCTCCTCTGAGGCGCCGAAGGTCACTACTTGAAGGCGTCCCGTTCATACAGCGCGACCTCGCGACGCTTGTCGAGATAGGTGGCGAGATCCGAGAGGTGGACGCCCTTCGCGCTCTTCTGGCTGCGCTCCGATCGCACCAGCGGCAGATCGATTTCACCGGAACTGACCTTCCTGAGGAACTTCGGCAAGGTCAGATGGGAAAAGTAGTCTTTGCAGACCGCATCGACCGGCACGACCGCACGGCCATCATACTGAGCCATAAGAAGGAAAAGCGTGTTCATCGATCAGTCTCGGTGGTTTTTCTGCTCAGCATCCTGACCTCAGCCGCGTTGTCCATCAATGCGAGCGGGCGGCGGCGTTTGGCGGCATCAGGAACTTTGATCGTAAAAAGGGCGGCAATCGGAGGCGAAAGGTGGCGAACAAATAGGACAGAATGTGATCAAAACGGCAGACGTCCTGCGGACGTTCACCGGGTTTCAGAGGGTCAGAGGCGGGCAGGGAGGGCCGTGACGGGTTGAGGGCTGGAGGAGAGGCCTCCGGCGCCCGTCGCGGGAGAAAACCCATGAATACCGAAATTACCGATGCCGGGCGTGATATCAGCGGCGGCTACAAGGTGGATGTGTCGCGCGGAACGAATGTGGACCGCGTGTCGTCCGAATGGTTCTCGCGGCCGGATGACGAGCGGTATCTGTCCCTCAACGATCTCTTTTCATCCGTAAAAGGCCGGGCGGAGCGGAGCCGGACGCGCACGGTGGAAAGTGCTGCGATCCGGGTCGAGGCGCATCGCGACAACCCGGAGAAGTTGGGGCTGGTCCTGCCGGGCACGGATGAGCCCATCGCGCCGACGCATTGGTCCTTCGGCCAGATCTCGAGTCTCGTCGGCGCGCCCGCGGCATATCTTCGGCAACTTCCCGCGCCGCTGGCGGGCATTAACCTGCAGTACGGGCTGACCAACCACCGGGCTGAGCAGATCAAGACGATGGAAGTTGCGGATGGCCGTACGGAACTCCGTGCCGTGACCGGCCCCGACTATGGCCGCATTTACGACCACGAACTGGTCTCTGCGGTGCAGCGCATCGCGGGCAACGGCACGGGCGACACGCGCTGGAAGGTGCCGGGCGTGCTGGACTGGTCCACCGGCATCTACAATCCGCGCGTGGACGTGACGAAGGAGACGACAACGCTCTACGCCTCGGACCGCGACGTGTTCCTGTTCCTCGTCGATGACCTCAACCCGATCGAGGCGGGGCTGCTGCCCGACGGCTCGCCCGACCTCTATTTCCGGGGGTTCTATTGCTGGAACTCGGAGGTGGGGGCCAAGACGCTCGGCATCGCCAGCTTCTACCTGCGGGCGGTCTGCCAGAACCGCAACCTCTGGGGCGTCGAGGACTTCCAGGAGATCACGATCCGGCACTCGAAGTACGCCGCCTCGCGCTTCGCTCACGAGGCCGCCCCGGCGCTGAGCCGCTTCGCCGAGTCCTCGCCCGCGCCCTTCATCGACGGCATCCGCGCGGCGCGGGAGAAGATCGTCGCGCGGTCGGACGAGGACCGTCAGGACTTCCTGCGCAAGCGCGGGTTCTCGAAGGCGGAGACGGGGCGGATTGTCGAGACGGTTCTGGCCGAGGAAGGCCGCCCGCCCGAGAGCGTCTTCGACTTCGTGCAGGGCATCACGGCGGTCGCCCGGTCGAAGCCGCAGCAGGATGCGCGTTTGGTGATGGAGGGGAAGGCGAAGGCGTTGCTGGAGAAGGCCGGTTGAGAATCTTTCGGCGACGGCTTGCTGCTAAGCCGTCGCCATGCATTGAAAATTGCAAAGGGGTACGGACCACGGGGCCTTGACTGGAGCGCCACCCGTGCTTTCGACTGCGCTTAAGCGTTGCCGGCTCGGAGGACACCGGCCTTTCCAGGATACTGTGCTTTTGGATTTTGGCGCCAGACGAACTCCACAGTAACGGGAATGCGATGCTTATTGGCAAGTCGATCGACCTCTTTCCATGCATCCGCGGCTGACTGACCCTGAATCGAGATCCCAAGCTCCGGATAGTACCGGTAGCCCTCTTCCTCATAGCTGGAAGCCTTTGCCGGAATACCCAGTTCCCGAACCAGCTTCTCACCTTCGAACCCTTTGGACTTCAATCCTGCAATCATCGAGTTCAGGATTGAGGCCCATTTCGGATTCTGGATCAGCTCTCCGTCGATGGATGCTTTCATCGGCTTCGTGAATGTAAGGCTTGGTGCAATGTCAAATGTCAGTACGCCATCATCCGAAGTCTCGGATGTTTCCAGCACTTCATAATCACGTTCCATACCAAGCTGTTCCATCGCCTCTTGGACGATGCGATCGATCGTTTCACTTGGCGACTTGGTTCCGAACCAGACTTTGAGCGTGCTGATATCGGCAAACGTTGCGTCATTGATCCTAACTACGGGCATCATGGCCATCTCCTTTGGCTCCGGTATAGGGAATATGTAACATTGATTCTGCCGCGCATTCAAGAGAATATGTTACATATTGCTAGAAGGGGCGATTGAGAGTGAGAGAGGTGCCGGGTTTTCCATGACGGGTTTGGAGGTCGGGAGAGAGGCTCCCGGCTGGCCCGTCCGGAGATATCCCGATGACCAAGCAACAGAAAATCACCCTCAGCGCCTCGCGCGACATTCCCTTCAACAAGCTGATGCTCAGCCAGTCGAACGTGCGCCACGTCAAGGCGGGCGTGTCGATCGAGGAGCTAGCCGAGGACATCGCGCGGCGGACGCTGCTCAGTTCCATCACCGTGCGGCCCGTGCTGGACGACAGCGGCGCCGAGACCGGCATGTACACGATCCCCGCCGGTGGGCGGCGTTTCCGGGCGCTCGAACTGCTCGTGAAGCAAAAGCGCATGAACAAGACAGCACTTGTGCCCTGCATCGTGCGCACCGATGGCCTCGCCGAGGAGGACAGCCTCGCCGAGAACGTCCAGCGCGCGCCGCTGCATCCGCTCGACCAGTTCCGTGCCTTCCAGGCGATGCGCGAGAAGGGCCGCACCGAGGAGGAGATCGCCGCGGCCTTCTTCGTCTCGGCCAGCGTGGTCAAGCAGCGGCTGAAGCTCGCCGCCGTCGCGCCCTCGCTTCACGATGCCTATGCCGAGGAGGAAATGACGCTCGACCAGCTCATGGCCTTCACGGTCAACCCCGATCACGCACGGCAGGAACAGGTCTGGGAGGCGCTGCAGCGGCACTATTCGCGGCAGCCCTACGAGATCCGCCGCATGCTGACCGAAGGTGCCGTGCGGGCCTCGGACAAGCGGGCGCAGTTCGTGGGGCTGGACAACTATGTCGAGGCCGGGGGCGATATCCTGCGCGACCTGTTTCAGCAGGACGATGGCGGCTGGCTGCAGGATGCCGCCCTTCTCGACGTCATGGTGCACGAGAAGCTCGCCGAAGAGGCCGAGGCAGTCTGTGCCGAGGGCTGGAAATGGGTCGAGGTCGACACTGAGTTCCCCTACGGCCACACCTTCGGGATGCGCCGCGTCCATGGCGAGGCGGTGCCGATGAGCGACGCGGAGGCTGCCAGCTACCAGACGCTGAAGGCCGAATACGACGTGCTCGAGTCCGAGCACGCAGAGGCCGACGAGCTGCCCGACGACGTCGATGCCCGGTTGGGCCAGATCGAGGAGGCCATGGAGGCGTTTGAGGCCCGTCCAATTCGGTTCGAGGCGGAAGACCTCGCGCTGGCCGGAGCCTTCGTCAGCATCGACAGTTCCGGGAGGCTGCGGGTCGAGCGCGGCTATGTGCGGCCCGAGGAGGAGCCAGTCGAGGAGGTGGAGGACACCGGCGAGGTCGCACCGCAAGCGGCGCCGGTCGAGGACACCGACGACACCGTCACGCCAGCAACGGACGAAGAGGAAGAGGACGACGGCCTCAAGCCGCTTTCCGACCGCCTCGTCATGGAACTGACGGCCCATCGCACGCTGGCGCTGCGCAATGCGCTGGCCCAGGATCCGCAGGTCGCCTTCCTCGCGGCGCTGCACGCGATGGTCCTGCGGCTCTTCTATCGCTACGCCGTCGACAGCTGCATCGAGATCGAACCGCGCAACGCGGGGTTCGGATCGCAGGTGCCGGGCCTCGGCGATACCACCTATGCGCAGGCCATCGACCAGCGCCACGAGACCTGGGCGCGCAACCTGCCGAAGGCACCCGAGGACCTCTGGGAGGTCCTGACCGAGTTCGACAGCTGCAGCCGCGAGGCGCTCTTTGCCCATTGCGTGGCGATGACCGTCAATGCCGTCCACGATCCCTACCAGCGCCGCCCGCGCGCCATCGCGCATGCGGATGTGCTGGCCGGAACCGTCGGGCTCGACATGGCCAAGGCGGGCTGGACGGCGACGGGTGACAGCTATCTCGGCCGCGTGACCAAGGCGCGCATCCTCGAGGCGGTGCGCGAGGCGAAAGGTGAGGACGCTGCGGACCGGATCGTCGGGCTGAAAAAGGCGGAGATGGTGACGGCAGCAGAGGACCTGCTCGTCGGTACCGGCTGGCTGCCGGACCCGCTGCGCACGCCGCCGCTGCCGGAAGAGGACGCACCGGAGATCGAGTTGATCGATGATGCGGACACCGCGGATGAAGAGCCCTCGGACAACGATGCAGACACCGGCGAAGCGCAATCGGCGGAAGACGGCGGCGAACCGGCTATCGGAGATTCCGAGCCCTCGGGAGAAGATGATCCCGTCGCCGGTGACGCCTTCGCCCGGACAGCAGCCGAGTGACCTTCGAGCAGGTCGGGACCTTCCACCCAGGTTCCTAACACAGGGGCCCTTCAATCATGGCGGGCCCCTGATTTCGTCCAAACCTCTTGGAGACTGCCATGACGAGCCCCGCCGCCGAGCTATCGCACCTGCTTGCCCGGAATGCCGAGGCGGTGTGCAGACACTATCTGTCGAATGGCCGGAAGCAGGGTCACTATTGGCTGGTTGGTGATGTTCGGAACACCGCTGGGCGGTCCATGTTCGTACGCTTGTCCGGGCCAGCCACCGGCACCCGTGCTGCCGGAAAATGGACTGATGCAGCCACCTCCGAGCATGGGGACCTGCTCGATGTCATCCGCGAAAGCTGCGGATTGGTCGACTTCAAGGACGTCGCCGACGAGGCCCGACGCTTCTTGAGCCTGCCGTTGCCCGACCCGGATCGACAGCAGTCTACACGGTCACAGCGACCAGCTTCCATAGGATCTCAGGACGCGGCGCGGCGTCTGTTCGCAATGGGAGTGCGGCTGCGCGGGACACTAGCTGAAACCTATCTGCGCGGGCGGGAAATCAGCGGTTTCGACCAGATGCCAAGCCTGCGGTTCCATCCCGCCTGCTACTATCGGCCCGAGGGTGGCGGGTCGGTTGCGCGGCTTCCGGCCATGCTTGCTGCCATCACCGATCTCGAGGGCCACCAGACCGGGACCCACCGCACCTGGCTGCGCCCGGACGGGAGCGCCAAGGCCGATATCGAAACACCGCGGCGCGCGATGGGGGCGCTGCTTGGGAACGGGGTGCGGTTCGGTGCGCCCGGTGACGTGCTCATCGCGGGCGAGGGGATCGAGACAGTCCTTTCCGTGCGCTCGGCCCTGCCAGACATGCCCGCCCTCGCGGCGCTGTCGTCGGGCCACCTGGCCGCCATCCGGTTCCCCGCTGGTCTGCGGCGACTGTACGTGTTGCGCGACCGTGATCCCGCAGGCGCGGCGGCAAGGGATCGACTACAGGCGCGCGCAGCTGCGGTCGGCATCAAATCGCTGACCCTCACGCCGCGACTGGGCGACTTCAACGATGATCTCCGGCGCCACGGTCTGGCAGCCTTGCAAGCGCGGTTGCGGTTTCATCTCGACGCCGAGGACGCCGCGCGGTTCGTGCCGATGTGACAGGGCGGCAATCGGGCTGGCGCTGCACGGCTCACAGCATCGCTTTCGGAGGGTTTTCCCGCGCGGGTCCAGTCCACGGGAAAGGCCGGCGCGCACGGCCTTCTCAGAGGGCAGGGGGCCCACAATCGGGACGGCCCGGCAATGGCCGCGCTCCGGCTATTTTCCGCCGCGCCCAATGGGGCGCTTTGCATCGCGAGGCAAAATAGCCGGGCTTGGCCATCAAGGCCCTCGCGAAGGGCTCGGTCTGCCCGACCGTCCCGCCCGTGGGCGCGTTCCTGCCACGAAGGCCGCGTGTGGCGCGCGGCCCCCCCGAGGAAGGAACCCGCAGATGACTCTCGATCCCGAAACCGATGCCCATGAACCGGAGCACAGCACGTCCCCGACCGCCCACGTCCTGACCGAACTCCAGCTCTACGGCTGGCGCCCCTACGAGGATGAACCCGATCCACGCTCCTTGCCCGAGGGCATCCAGATCGCCGGTGCCGTGGCCGATATCGTCGACGCCCTCGTCGCGACGCTGGGTGAAACGCGCCTAGAGCCCGATCTCGACGAACTGCTCTGGGGCGCGGTCAACCTCTTCCACCGCGCGCTGGTTAGGGCCGAGCGGCAGCTCGACGACAACGAACAGGCGCAGCGCCGCCTGCAGCGGGAACAGGACGGCTCCGAGGTCAAATCCCTCGAACTCGAACGCCTCGTGGCCGAGGGGCAGAGCATGGTCGAACGGCGCACAGCGCTGGAACTCTTCCGCGACCTCGCGGCCGAGGGCTTCGAGCATCACCTCGGCAAGCCCTGGCATCCCCGGACCGGCTCGCGCGTCAGCCATCGCAACCTGAACGCCGCGATGATCGACAGCCGGGATTTCCTCGCCGCCCGCCGCCGGGCCGAGGCGCAGCTGCTTCTGCCTGAAGGCCCCAAGGTGGCCGTGACCGGCGGGGCGGATTTCAACGATCACCGCCTGATCTGGGCGCGGCTCGACCGTGTCCATGCCAAGCACCCGGACATGGTGCTGCTCCACGGCGGTTCACCCAAGGGCGCGGAACTCATCGCCTCCCGCTGGGCCGATCACCGCAAGGTGCCGCAGGTCGCCTTCCGTCCCGACTGGAGCAAGCACGGCCGCTCGGCTCCGTTCAAGCGCAACGACGCAATGCTGGACGTCTTGCCGATCGGCGTGCTGGTGTTTCCCGGCACCGGGATTCAGGAGAACCTCGCGGACAAGGCTCGCAAGCTGGGGATCCCGGTCGTGAAGCATGAGGGCGGCGCGTGAGCGCCACCCACAATCCGTCTGTAGCGAAGCTTGAAAAAACTGCTATGAAACAATCCTTGTCTAGCGATATCTGGATCTTCTCTGCAATGCCCTCTCAGTCCCAAGAGCAATTCGCTGGCCAGCTCGAGTTGGTAAACCAGTTAATCAGCGTCCACGGCCAAGTTCAGCAAGGGCGAGGACGCAGGCACCAGCAAGATGCCATCCATCGGGCAGGCGTCGTGATGACCGTTGCCGCATGGCAGGCTTACTTGGAAAAAATTTCTCTAGAATTCATAGAAGTTGTTGAGAATTCCCTCGATCATCCAGCAGATGGAATTGCGCCACCGGACTGGGCAAAACTAATACTACAAACAAGGAAGACCGCAGCCAAACAGGAGATTGGGCGGTTCAATACACCCAACTGCCAAAATGCTAGATCGCTATTGAAAAATATCACTGGATTCGACCCATGGCCTATATGGGAATGGCATCAGGGCCCGAGGCAGTGGAACGGTCATGACACGCGCATTAGAACGGACGCTTGGGTGAGGATCCGGCACACAATTGCACATGGATACGAACTACCAGCAGACCTTGATTTTCTCTTGGGGCAAAACGGCCAGCCGCGGCTTACACTTAATCTCCTTCAGGAATGCGTTAAGCACTTCAAGCACTTAGTCAGGTTGAGCGATCAGGGTGTATCGACCTTCTTAGCAGATACGCACGCAATCGACACCGGTTGGTAGTAAGAAAGCGTTGAGGCGCACTCGGTGATCCGCAAGATCTTGCTAACAGTTTGCCCCGAGCTTTGCCCGACACGAACCTGCTGGTATGCTTCCACTCGTAGAACCGGCGAAGCAGCATAGTCGCAGGCGGTGCGCACCTACGGGCAGCCTGTCGTGATCCCCACAGTCAAAGACCCATGGAGGCGTCCATGTCGCTTGTTCTTCTTGCCATCTCTCTGTCCATCGCCCTCGGCTTGCTGGCTTTCCGCTTCGCGGTATTCGCGCTGCCGGTCATGGCCGGGATTGCCGCGTTCTTACAGGTGCATGAGGGTGGGGCTGCTTTCGGCCTGTCCTTCCTCGCCGGGCTGGCGGGGGCTGCTGCATCCGTCGCGCTGGTGATCGGCATTCTCGGCTTCGCTCGCAACCCCTTCCTCCGCATCGGGGCGCTCGGCCTCTTTGCGGTGCCCGCCGCCGTGGCAGGTTACGCACTGGCCCATGGCGTCGCGAAACATGCGCTCGAGCCGGGTGTCATGCTGACGTTGATCTGCAGCGGCTGCGGCGTGGTCGTCGCGGTTGTGGCGATGGTCAACCTCAATGCCTTGGGGCAGGGGCTTCTCGACCCGTAGAGCTTGGTTGCAGTCGAACCTCGCCATGTCTTCGCAGTGGCAGTTCTGACCTATGCTGCGGCGGCCCTTGGGTGTGTGCAGGCCCAACCCTGCATCATCCCTCTCGTGGCGGGACCTCCGACGCATCGAACCATTGCAGCATGTGATACGGCGACCGGTGCCGGATGCGTTTGGGTCTGCCCGCGGTCCCTGACCTTCGGATACGCGCAATGGTGGCAGGTATCAGGATATGCGAGAGGTTCATCGCCTTTGGATGCGTGATCTGGGGGCTGTGGTTGCCCTGAACGACGATGATGGTCTTGCACCAGGTCTCCGTTCCCGCTCCCCCGAGATGACCTGTCCCTCCTTCTGATTGATCCCCTAAGCCCGTCCGTCCGAGGCCGGCAACCCCGCGCGGCGGGACCCGTGTTGGCGTGTGCCACGCCTGCCCGCGCCACGTCCCGCCTTGGGGGTCAAGCGGACGCCGGGGCGTCCGTGCAGGCCACGTCCCGCGGTCTTTGACGGGCCTCATCGGAGGGACGGTCCCTCCGGATGAAGCAACGGAGATAACCCATGCAGAACATCGTCATCCTCGCCGGCAACATCGGCCAGACCCCCGAGACCCGCACCACCCAGGGCGGCACCTCGATCACCTCCTTCACCCTTGCCACCTCCCGCCCGCGCTATTCCGAAGGCCGGGTCGTCCGCGACGAGAACGGCTACCGCGTGCAGGACACCGAATGGCACCGCATCACCTGCTTCAACGGCCTCGGCAAGACGGTCCAGCAGTATTGCGAGAAGGGGATGAAGCTCCTGGTCCGCGGCCGCATCCACTACACCAAGTGGACCGATGCCGCGGGCGTCGACCGCTACGGCTGCGAGATCATCGCCGAGACGGTCGACTTCCTGACCAAGGCCAAGCAGGCCGAGGACGAAGACCCGTCCTTCATCGACGATGAGGACGACCAGTCCTGAGCCAGCGACGAAGCCCGGCGGCGCAAGTCGCCGGGTTTCTCCTGTGCGGCCGTTTCGCGCCGATCACATTTGGTATCATTCGGCGAAAACCTGCCGCGCAAGTGACCCGTCACCGATGCGATTCGGACCAGGTCGGGCATGGCGGCGGATCACCGCAAAACAGTGCCGGCACATCGATGAATTCTGGCAAGCCCCCGAATATGCGACTAAATTAGTCGTAGTTCTGGCATGTGTGACTGGCCGGGTGGGAGGTGATCATCATGATCACCGCCCGACAATCACGGGCCGCGCGCGCTTTGCTGGGATGGACGCAGCAGACGCTTGCCGATAAGGCCCTGGTATCACTGACCGCACTCAAAAGGCTCGAGTCCGAGAGGGACCTTCAAGTCTACGAGTCGACAGAGGACCAAGTGCGCCGGGTGTTCGAGGATGCTGGGATCACCTTTGTGCATTTGGAAAAGGGTGAAGGCGTCTTGCTTGACTTGACCAAGGCGAAAAACGCGATGTCATTGTAAAGAGTTGTCTTGGCCCGGAACGAAGGGCCTATACAAAACGATAACTACAGGAGGGGGGTCGGTTCTGCGATCCTGTAGGCATATGGCACAGAGCGAGACGACATTTCTGGATGCGCCGCCGGACAGCGACACGCTGACCGACTACGACCATGCTCATATGGTTCTCTACTTCCGCATTTTCGACGCTGCCGAGGAAGGCGCCGACTGGCGGGAGGTGGTCGAAATCCTCTTCGGCCTCGATCCCAAGGCAGACCCCGAGCGCTGCAGAAGCGTCTATGATAGTCACCTTGCCCGAGCGCGCTGGATGACCGAACACGGCTATCGTGAACTGCTCAAGAGCGGTGGTGACGGCCCGACCGGCTAAGTCACGCCGAAACCCGCCGATACCGACTGGGCCGGACTCCTGAAAATCAATCAGTACGTGTATAGTTTCCAACGTTTCAAAGATGTTGGCGAACGGGATATGTCATGCCGTCGGATGAGTCCGGCTGGCGTTCCACGGCCGGATACGACTACGTCGAGCGCCTCGGTGCATCTGATCTGGCATGGGAATGGCTGCGCCGCAACAAGCACTATGCACAGGACTACGCGACCCTCTCCAAGGCCGCGCCGGACGATGTTGCCCTGAAGACAGCTCTCCTCGACAAATGGGGGTTACGATTTCGCAGCCGATCCGACATTGCCAGCACCAAAGACCAGCGCGCTCTGGGATCCCCGGATCGATCCGGGCGTCATCCTCTTGCGCGAGGTACCAGAGGCACTCAGCGACGCGGCCCTGCCGACGATCCTTCCCAAGGGAACGACCATACCCGCCCAGGACGGCCTCCATCATCTTCATGACGGCGGCGGCGATCGCCGCCTTCAGGTTTTGCAGTTGGATCCCGATGCCACCGCATTAGTGGCCATCGTGCCGCTCGATCAAGACGGGTTCGTCCGCCTCGATGCCGTCTATCGACTTCTTGCCATGATCCATGGACGGGCTGTTCCTGCCGATAAGCGCCTGACGGGTCAGAAGCGCCTGCGCGCCAAACGCATGCTCCAAGCCCATGATGGGCGGCAGGCCGGGGCGACCCACCGCCAGATCGCCGAGGTGATCTTTCAGATGCCGCAGGTGAGCCGGGACGAGTGGCAAAGCGCCTCGGAGCGCTTCGCCGTCATGGCGCTGCTGCGCGATGCGCGGAAGATGGTCGATGGTGGTTATCTAGGATTGCTGCGGCCGAAAGAGCGTGCGTAGTGCCCCAGTCTTGCGCAGCCGCCGGGGCCCACCCCCGGCAGCGCCAACCAATCTGACCTTGAAATCGCAGCCGTGTCGTCGGTTCAGGGCGCGCTTTACCCAAGCAAAACAATTGGAAAGCACTCCGTGCATATTGGCGACGCCGTTCCAGATGTGTAAGGTTCGACTTGAACCAAGACGAGGCCTGCCAATGGAACCTGAACCGAATCTGGTCATCTCGAGCGCTTCACAACGGGTCGTTGTCGAAAACGTACCGTTCAAGGTGGACATCTACAAGCTGGAAGGCGGCGAAGGCTGGTCGCTCGAAGTGGTGACCGAGGACGGAACTTCCATCGTGTGGGACGATCTGTTCGACGATGACAGCGCTGCATTTGACGAAGCACTGGCGACCATCAAGAAGGAAGGCCCTGTCGCCTTTGTCATGGGTGGCGAAAACGTCGTTCCTTTTCGGCGGTAGGTTCAGCTGATCGGGCCAAAACCGTTTTTCGGCCAACTCCAATCAATTCTCTGATTCACGCTCAATATTGGTCGCTTCGGGGAATATTGACAACAATAAGGCTTCATACGGTCGCGCGACTTCCTTAAGTATTGTGAGAGGAGTTCGACTTTGCCCTTGCATGATTGCCCACCACCGAAAGCTGCGCTGGCACGTTGGCTTACGGCGTATCCGAGCGAAGACGGTAGCTACGGGCACTTGTTGCTCGAGCAAGATTGCGACTGCGACGACGATCTGATTTCAGATTTGGTCGCCTATTTCGAATCCGCTCATGCTGACGCCCGCGCGTTTTTCCATGAGCAGATGGGTATCGAGCTTCACCCAGATGCTGATGCGCCTGAACCACATATCACCTATCCGACCTGCTTGCCTTCGATCACGCGACGTGGACTGTTTGGAGAAGTCATGGCTGGTCTGCTTACCGAAGGATACGACTATATCGGCAAGCATGAGTGGACGATCCCGGTGTTCTTGTTCCGTTTTCATGAAGATGCGGAGGCTTATCTGTTCGCGCTCGCCCGGGATGAAGAACGCAAACGCGAGGTCTATGGAAGGCGCGGCTCGGATTTCATTGCTCTCGCACTCGATGACGATGGCGATATAGAGCGCTTCATTGCTGGTGAGGCCAAATGGAGAAAGAAACTTCAGCCAGCTATCGTCGCCGATCTGATGTACGGCGAGAAGAAAAAAAACCCTGACACAGGCGAACGCGAGCATGATGGAAAAGGGATCTGGTTCCAAATCAATCGCGATATTCCAGCACCGCACGGGCTTCGGCAGTTGCAGCGTCTGTTGCGAGAAATCGATCCCGACGGCTATTCCGCAGCGATTGCGAGACTGGATCGAGTGTTGGTGGTCAAGAATGCCGAGCCATTGCCTCGCACCAACCTCATCATGATTTCAGGCGGTGATGTGCCGAGTCGGAAGTCCAAGCATTCGCTCATCCCTTGGGAGGAAGTTCCCGAAGATTATACTGCGCCTCACGAACTGCAGGTGGTCGAACTCATTCTGAATGACGGTGAAATCCTGATCGACGGCGTCTATGACGCACTCTGGGCCACCTGATGCCGGAAAACGACCCGCAGAGGCTCGAGATCGCCAATGGCGCCCGCACCAGGCTCGCGCTGGAGAACGAATTATCCGCCACTCAGGCACGCTCCTATGTTCGTTGTCTACAGATCGGCTGGCAGGTCGCCACGATCGGCTGGAACCGCAACGATTCCGAAGGTCAGCTGGCGGATGCGCGAAGCCTGTTGCAGGCAGCCGAGATCTTCGCAGAGATCGAGGGGCATCAATCGCGTCGCGCCGTTGATTGCTACCGGCGGGCCGGTGAGATTCTCGAATGGCTGGCGCGCTCGGCAGACGACATGCGAACGATCGCGCCCATCGAATTACTTGCCGGCGCCGCCTTCCAGCTTGGTGGTCTACCCGCGATGGCATCTGGCCTTCTCGGCCAGTTGGATCTCGAGGAAGACGGCCCGAAGCTTTTCGCCGCGTTTTTCCAAGCCGATTTCGATGCAGTACTCGTCCATGCCATGGCCTTCTGGGATCAAAATGGCGACCTTAGGGAACCTGGCTCTTCCCGCCGGATCCTCGAAGAGGACAAGGATGACCGGCTTAGCTGGTATTTCACGGTCGAGCTCATTCGCGCGCTCGGCCTTTTCGCCGATTCGATCCGGCGTGGCGCCGGTGACCGCCTCGCCAAGGCCACTGCGAAGCTTAAGGCGCTCGACTCTATGGCCTTGCGCACTTTCAGCGATGATGTTTCGCTGCTCATCAGCCTGTTGCGACAAGTTGCCGAACGGTTTTCCGACGCCAGCATCTATCGTTCGGTCCGGGCCCTTGGGGAACTCAACCCCGGGCGCATGCCGCGCATGCTTGCCTTTGCACGTGATCAGTTCTCGCGCGGTCGCGGCATATTGTGGTCGTCGCAGCGCGCCGGTCTCACCCGCCTTCTCGAGAACTCGTCTTTCGCGCTTTGCACGCCGACCGGTTCGGGCAAGACGCTCGTCGCCAATCTCGGCCTCGTGAAGGAACTACTACTGCGCGATCATGGCGAGGTCGTGCCACTGGCCCTGTACCTCGTCCCTTCCCGTGCGCTCGCTGGTGAGGTCGAGGCGAAACTCACCTCCGAGCTCGGCCGAGATCTCATAGTCACCGGCCTTTATGGCGGCGCCGACTGGGGCATCACCGATTATTGGCTGAACGCCGATCGCCCGACAGTGCTTATCGCCACGGTCGAAAAGGCCGATGCGCTCATGCGATATCTCGCTCCGCTGCTCCTCAGCCGTCTCAAGCTCCTGATCGTCGATGAGGCGCATCAGGTCCTCCCCGAGGATACGGAAAGCGGTCGTAGCGACTTTGCCGATCACAGCAGCCGCTCGCTCAGGCTTGAGAGCTTCGTCGCACGCTTGCTCACCCAGACGCCCGATATCGTTCGTATCGCGCTAACTGCGGTCGCCGGCGGTGCCGCCGGACCTGTAGCGCGGTGGATGGAGGGCACCGCCGACGCAACAGCGATCGGTACGCGCTATCGCAGTACCCGGCAAGTGATCGGTGTACTCGAGACCGCGTCTGAGCGGCGCAGTACGATGCTGCTCGAGCTTATGAATGGGCGGCCGCTCTACGTGCAAGGCCGTGATGATCCGGTTTACCTCAACCTCAACATCCCGCCGATGGCGCAGCTGCCCCCGCAGATGCGGTCCAGTCTATATCGCTTCAACCAGTTGACTGTGCTGTGGACGGCGCTGCACCTCGCTGCGACTGATCGCCGGATTCTGATCTCACTGGCCCAGCAGCCCGAACAGACGATGGGGTGGTATGCGGAATCCTTCGACTTGCCAGCTTGGCAGGGTCTGCCGGCTTTCGTGCCGCCCGAGGGAAGGGACGGTGAGTTGTTCGCCGAAGCCCGGGCGGCCTGCGTTGATTATTGCGGGCCAGATTCCTATGAGGTGAGACTGCTCGATCGCGGGATAGCAACGAGCCATGGTCAGATGCCGCAGCGGCTGCGGCGGCTAATGGTGGCGCTGATTGACCGAAAGATCTGTCCAATCACCGTTGCGACAGCGACTCTCACCGAAGGCGTCAACCTCCCGTTCGACATCATCTTTGTGACCTCGCTCAAGCGCAGCGCCTACAACAACGTGACGCAGCAGCCGGTCATCACGCCCTATACGCCGGCCGAGTTCCGCAACCTTTCCGGTCGTGCTGGCAGGCCAGGCTCGACGCGTGGAATGGAAGGGCTAACGCTGATTGCCTTGCCCAGCACGATCGCCACCACTGCCAACGGACAGAAGCAGAGACAGCGCAACCAGATGGCTGCTCTGCGCGAGGACTATGAAGCGTTGCGCGAGAAGCTCCGGCTCGACGAACTGGCGGGCGATGCGACCCTCAGTCCGCTTGCGATGCTACTCAGCGAACTGCGCGACAAGGCGCGGCTCTATTTCGGACATCTGACCGACGAGGCCTTTCTGAAATGGCTCGAACAGATTGAGCCCGGCGAGGTCAGCGACAATGCAGGGACCGGCGCCACCGGTGGCATTGACCGGCTTGCCGACACGGTCGACGAACTGGATGCCTTCCTCATGACAGCGCTTGAGGAACTCAGCCTGCTCGATGCCGAACTCGATGGGCCGAGGGCCGAAACAAAGCTCGCCGCGCTCTGGCAGAACACCTTCACGGTCGCCGCAGCCGCGCAGGAAGCGTGGCTCGAGGACGCGATCGTGCGCCGCGGGCGCGCGATCGTTGAGGACCTCTACCCCGACGCCGACGAACGGCGGCGGCTCTACCAATATGGCTTCTCGCCCTATGTCGGCAGGAGGTTCGAAGCGATCGCGCCGGCAATCGCCGACTTGCTGGCGGCTGCCGTCGAGTATGGTATCGATACCCCGGCGCAGCGTATGGCGCGGTTCGAGGCCCTCGGCGAACTCCTGAAGGAGGATCGCGGATTTGGCTTCCGCGTTCGCGATACGGTCGGTGATCGCGAGATCCTCGATGCTTGGACCGACGTACTGAGCTGGTGGATGCGCGCCCCGGGCGGCGAAGTGCCCGAAGCTGGCAATCTTCGCGCCCGCCAGCGTTTTGTCGCCGACAACCTGGAGTTTCGCTTGGGGGTCGCGATCGGCGCGGTCGTCGCGCAGAAATGGACCGCCGGTGCGGGTGATCCGCTCGCCGTTCCCTCACTTGCCGAATGGAAGGCCACAACGGGGCTCCCTTGGTTCGGCTTCTGGGCGCGCGAGCTGCTGCGCTGGGGAACGCTCGATCCCATTGTCGCCTTCGCGTTGGCACAGGGACGCGCGAAGACGCGCGAGGAAGCCGAAGCACTTAGGCCTGCATTCGAAGAATGGCTCGGCGAGGAGATTGACGCGCCGACCTCCGAAGACCTGATCGATCCCCAGCAGTTTCTGGACTGGGATCGGAGCCTGCCTGCCCGCGAACGGGAGCGCGCCGAGGCTGTACCGGAGGAAGCCGAGCTGACCGGGACGACTGGCGCCAAGAAACGCTACAGTGTCCTGCCGATGTCCAGTGAATATGGGGTCATCTGGCTCGACGCGTCTGGTTACGAGCTTGCCCGTTCGCCGGACGCGTTTGGACTGTATGATCGCTCCGACCTTGCCAATGATTATGTACTCTATGCTAACGGGCAGGCTAGTGTCCGCCGCGTATTCGCACACTCCCGGCGTCGGTGATCCCTCCGAAGCCACTCCGGAAAGATGGACTTGGACCGATCGGCTGCTGATGGGTAGCTTTTTATAAGTCTTCTTCGCTGAGAGGATAGGCGCACATCAAGGCCAAAAGCGTTCCTTGAACGGTGCGGGAGCGAAGATCCGCAATCCGCCCGACTTGCAGAATTCGCGCGTCAGCGAACCGGCATCATAAGCACCTGACGAAGGACGGCACGAGGCCTTCCACCGTTCAAGTCTCATGCAGCGTTGCGCTCCAGCATATCGGTCGTCGCCTGTAGCATAGCTCGTGGTGTGCGATTTCCGCACCCCCATCTTCGCACTCCATCCCACCCGTCGCACTTCGCCATCGTGGCCCCAATCAGCCGCCACTGTCCGGCGGCCTCACGGACCCCACGGAGGCTTTCCATGCGACCCGATCACGCTCCCCTGCCGCCGCGCTATTTGCGCACCAAGGAGGCCGCGCAGTTTCTCAGCCTGTCGGCGCGTACGCTCGAAAAGCACCGCACCTATGGCACCGGTCCGGCCTATCACAAGCTCGGCGGTCGCGTCGTGTATTCGATTGATGACCTCGAAGCCTGGGTCCAGCGCGGTGCCGTCACCTCGACATCCGACCCGCGCGGGGGCCGCGTGCTGCCTGCCAAACGCCATGTGCTGACCGCGACCCCGCCTGCCGGCCGGGCCTTCCGCTGATCCGGCCGAGGCATCTCAAATGTCGCGCTACGCATCAGAACGCGGCCAGCTCGGTCTGTTCCACGCCCTCCCGGGAGAATTCGCCGTGCGGGACGCGCAGGATCTCATGTCGTATCCGTTCTTTTCCTTGTCCAAGAGCCATCGCACCCGACCCATCGAGTTCTCGGCGGGCGGTGTCGAAATCCGCGTCGAAGCCGTGGCCGACCATGGCATGGCCACAATCTGGGACGCCGATATCCTGATCTGGGCGGCGAGCCAGATCGTCGAGGCCCGCGATTCCGGGCTGCGCACGTCGCGGCTCATGGCGGCGACGCCTTACCAGATCCTCACCTTCATCGGGCGTGGGACCTCGGCGCGCGATTATCACAGGTTGAAGGCCGCTCTGGACCGGTTGCAATCGACGACGGTTTGCACCTCGATCCGCCAGCCGGCCGAAGGACGCCGCCACCGGTTTTCCTGGATCAATGAGTGGACGGAGCGGACCGATGCCACCGGTCGCCCCGACGGGATCGAGTTGATCGTGCCGGACTGGTTCTACCGGGCGGTCCTCGATGATGCGCTGATCCTCACCATCGACCGGGCCTATTTCGACCTGACGGGAGGCCTTGATCGCTGGCTCTATCGGCTCGTGCGCAAGCATGGCGGCCGCCAAAGGGCAGGGTGGCGGTTCGAGTTCCGACATCTCCACGTCAAATCCGGCAGCCTGTCACCCTTCAAACGTTTTGCCTTCGAGCTGCGGGACATCATCCGCCGCCAGCCATTGCCGGGCTATCGCCTGGCGCTCGAGATCGAGGCGCGGGGGCGGCGACTGCTCGCATTCGAGCCCTGTGGACAAGCTGTGGATGGGCTCGTGCTATCGGGAACCCCCGGTATCGTGCCATCAGGAACCGGACCCTCGTGCTATCGGGAACCCGAACCGGGTCCATCCTTTTCAAAAGACGGCAGAATTCGCGGCCTTAACTTTGAGTCTAACAAAGAATCTAACTCTTGTTGCGCGCAGCTCGCTGGGGGCAAGTCCGCGGGCGCACGCTTTCAACCCCTCAAAACCGGCCCATGCGAGGACGTGCCTGAGCTGCCTCTCGGCGTGCCGAGGGGGGCGAAGACATGAGCTCGATCCGCTCCGAACTGCGCCAGGTTGGTGCACAGAAAATCGGTAGTGAAGGCGACCTGACCTTCGTCGAGCTGACCTGGAAAAAGGGCCAGATCGAACAGTGGATTCGGTTCGGTGATCCGGTCTGCGAAGAACGCCTTGATCCTCACCGCCGCCGCTTCGGCTTCGCGCCGGGTGCCATCTTCGGGGTCAATCGCTGGGCGGCAAACACCTATGGCACAGTGTTGTCGCGCTTCGACATCCTGCGGGATGCAAGGCCCGGAACCCCGATGCAAACGCTGCCTTATCTGCGGCCCGGAGGGAACTTGCTGCTCTCCACCCATGGCTGGCCCAAGGTCGAGCGTGTGTTGCAGGCCGTCGACGCCATCGAGGCGCTCGGTATCGATCCGGCAGATGCCTCGCCGGACTACTGGCGACACCTGCACAATCGCCTGGCCACCGCGCAATCAGCCCATCTCTATACGCCCTTGCAGCACCGGGCCTGGCTCAAGCGGCGGAGCCTCTGGCTATGAATGCGCGGCGCATCACCGTCTGGGTGACGGTCATGTCGGTCATCCTGATCGTCCTGCCTACCGCTGCCACCTGGTCTCCGCGCGTGCTGTGGAATGCCAGCGCAAGCGTTCCCATAGGGCTCTATCGCTTGCGTGCTGCCGATCACGTTGCCATCGGTGATCTGGTCGCCGTTCAGCCGCCCGCGGCGCTCTCGGATTTTCTCGATGCGCGCGGTTACCTGCCGCGCGGCGTGCCGCTGCTCAAGCATGTCGTTGCGCTCGAAGGAGCGTTGGTCTGCCGGTCCGGCGACAGGATCACCGTTGACCACCGCCAACTCGGCCAAGCCCATGCGCAGGACCGCAACGGCCGCGTTCTACCCATCTGGGAGGGCTGCCACCGGCTCGGCGCTGGCGAAGTCTTCCTCATGAATCCGGATGCGCCCGACAG
Organism: uncultured Sulfitobacter sp.; assembly: GCF_947497275.1. Classification (GTDB taxonomy): domain Bacteria; phylum Pseudomonadota; class Alphaproteobacteria; order Rhodobacterales; family Rhodobacteraceae; genus Sulfitobacter. The sequence continues at coordinate 478,266 of NZ_CANMFS010000002.1, read as the reverse complement.
TCTGGACGGGCGATATTTCGGGCTTTTGCCACGCATCGCGATTACCGCCCGGCTAACGCCGCTTTGGATCGTATCCGACGGTGCCATCGCAGGGTCGGCGCATCCGGATCCCACACCGCACAACAACAGAAAGGAGGCCTTCCATGCCCCAGATCGGTGAATTCACCCGCACGAAATCCGGCTTTGCCGGCTACGTCCGAACGTTGACGCTTGACCTCGAGGTGTCGCTGACCAAGGCCGAGGCGACCGAGGCCGAGAACGGCCCAGACTACCGTCTTTTTCACGGCGATGGGGACCTTGCCCGCGAAATCGGGGCCGCCTGGGCGCGCACCGGGGAGAAGGCCGGCGCGTTTTTCTCGGTGCTGATCGATGACCCGATGCTGGCGCAACCGATCCGCGCCAACCTCTTCCGAAATGGGGAAAGTTCGGTCTGGTCGCTGCAGTGGACCCGCCCGCCGAAGCGCAACGGGAAAGAGTGAGCCATGGCGCTGATCAGACCGAAATGCAGCAGTCGAGACACGGTAGAGCGCCCCCGCATCGCCCGGCTCTGCGCTGTCTTCCTTCTTTCCGGCCTTGCCGCGGCGGGACCAGTCAGCGGTCAGGCACTCGCCGAAGCACCGACCGTCCCGCGCGATCCGATGCGCGATCCCTATACGGCCGCCATTGCCGAAGCCTCTGCGCGCTTCGCGATCCCGGAGCACTGGATCCGTGCCGTAATGCAGGTCGAAAGCGCAGGCGATCCGGGCGCAGTCAGCCGGGCCGGGGCCATGGGGCTGATGCAGGTCATGCCCGGAACATGGACCGTCTTGCGGCAGGACCACGGTCTCGGAACCGACCCGTTCGAGGCTCGCGACAACATCCTCGCGGGCACGGCCTATCTGCGCGCCATGCTTGATCGCTATGGCTCCGTTGGCGGCATGCTCGCGGCCTACAATGCCGGGCCGGGGCGGTACGATGCATACCTCTCGGAGGGCCGTCCGCTGCCCGCCGAAACCCGCGCCTATGTCGCGATGTTGGCCCCGCGCCTGGACGGCCCGGCGCCGCTGCAGAACCGCGCAAACGTCCCCGATTGGCGCGAGGCGGAGCTGTTCACCGACAGTTCGGCGGCGCATCCACCGCAAAATGGCGGCAGCCCGGATGCAGGTCGACTGTCCCGCGAAACGGGTCCAGCCACACCCAATCCCGGCATTTTCGTTGTCCGGCCCGACGTGGAGACACGGCCATGAGCGTGATCGCGGTTTTTCGGGCTCCGGCGGGCCGTGTCGTAGAGACGGTGGAAGGGCGGGCTCGGACAACGGGCGGGAAGGGAGATGGGCAAGATAAAAGCGTGTGCCACGAATGCCGCAAGTCCCTGACGGGACTGGCGTTTTCGCGTGCATGGCGGTCGGTCGTGTGCAGGTTTCCGGGATTTTTCCTGCGATTTCAATACTCCGGCATGCACAGGGGCGTTCCGAACAACGGGAGGGTCTTCGCATGACCGAATCCGAACACGATTTCCGCATCAGGCCCGGAAAGCCCCGCAGCACGCGTGCCCCGCGTCCGAAAGCTTTCGTCGACCAGGTGCTGAGGGCAGCCAACAAAGCAGGTCACGTTTCGACGCGGCCAAGCGGCAAGCAGCGAAGCCATTCCAACTTCGGGCGCGGGCAAAGCCGATTTGGTAGATCGCGGCTTTTTTCGTCATCGCGCCGGGTCATGGTGGCTGCACGCATTGCGCGCCACAAGGGCCGGGCCTATCGCGCGGCCCCGCTCTCGACCCATCTTGCCTATCTGCGCCGCGACGGGGTCAGCCGGGACGGGGAGAGGGGTCTGCTCTTCGATGCCAAAACCGACGGTCTGGACGGTTCCGATTTCGCTGCGCGCTGCGACGAGGATCGCCACCATTTCCGCTTCATCATCTCGCCCGAGGATGCCGCTGATATCGAAGACCTGCGCGGGTTCACCCGCGACCTTGCGCGCCGGATGGAAGCCGATCTCAGCACGCGGCTCGACTGGGTGGCGGTCGATCACTGGAACACCGACAATCCGCATGTGCATCTGATCGTCCGTGGCGTGGACGATCGTGGTGGCGATCTGGTCATCGCGCGCGACTACATCAGCAGTGGGCTGCGGTCCCGTGCCGAGGACCTGGTCGCGCTGGAACTCGGGCCCAAGCCGGAGCACGAAATCCGGCATGCCCTCGAACGGGAGGTCACGGCTGAACGCTGGACGCGCCTCGACCGGGAGCTGCGCCAGCATGCCGACGATCTCGGCTTCATTGATTTGCGCCCCTCAGCAGCCGGACCCGAGGACCCGCAAATTCGCCGGTTGATGATCGGCCGATTGCAGCATCTTCGGAAACTCGGCCTGGCCTCGGAAGGCCGCCCCGGTGAATGGATGCTCGGGCTCGAGGCGGAACGCACGCTCCGCGATCTGGGTGAGCGCGGCGACATCATCAAGACGATGCACCGCGCCTTCGCCGAGCGCGGGCAGGACCGCGGCTTCACAGACTTCGCCATCGACGGGGGTGGGGCAGGGCACCAGATCATCGGGCGGCTGGTCACAACCGGATTGCATGATGAGCAGGCCGGCTCAGCCTATGCCGTGATCGACGGCACGGACGGACGCGCGCATCATGTCCGGTTTCGGGGCCTCGACGCGTTCGACCACGCGCCTGCGCCGGGCGGCATCGTCGAGGTGCGGCGCTTCGGTGGTCCGGACGATCCGCGGCCGACGCTTGTCCTGGCCAATCGCTCCGATCTCGACCTACAAAGCCAGGTCACCGCGCCCGGCGCTACCTGGCTCGATCACAGGTTGGTCGAACGCTCCCGCATGCCGCTTTCAATGGGCGGGTTCGGAGCGGAGGTGCGGGACGCCCTCGATGCCCGCGCCGAGCATTTGGCGGACGCGGGGCTGGCCCAAAGGCAGGGACAGCGGATCATCCTTCAACGAAATCTTCTCGCCACCCTGCGGCGCCGCGAACTCGATATGGTGAGCAAGGTGCTTGAGGCCGAAACAAGCCTCCAGCATCGCCTGGCGAAATCCGGAGAGCATGTGTCCGGCACCTACACCCGCCAGCTGCGCCTGTCCTCCGGCCGCTATGCGATGATCGAGGGCATCGGTCCGGACGGGGGGCGCAGTTTCCAGCTCGTTCCTTGGTCCCGCGAAATCGAGCCCCGCCTCGGCCAGCACATCACGGGGATCGCGCGCAGTGGGGGCGGGATCGAATGGAGCCTTGGGCGCAAGCGCGGGCTCGGCATCTGACGAAAGGAACCTGAACATGACTGCCACGAAAATCCTCTGGGGCCAGATCGTCGCCGTCTTCCTGATCGTCCTCACCACGACCTGGGGCGCGACGCAATGGGTCGCCTGGCGGCTGGGGTTTCAGGCGCAGCTGGGCAGCCCGTGGTTCGAGGCCTTCGGCATGCCCATCTATCCACCGCCCGCCTTCTTCTGGTGGTGGTATTTCTACGACGCCTATGCGCGAACGGTGTTCTGGGAGGGCGGCGCGATCGCGGCCTCGGGTGGGTTCATCTCCATCGCCGTGGCCATCACCATGTCCGTCATCCGCGCCCGCGAGGCCGCCGATGTCGACACTTATGGCTCAGCCCGCTGGGCGAACAGGTCCGAGGTTGAGGCTGCCGGGCTGCTCGGCTCCGATGGTGTCGTGCTGGGCAAGTTGGATCACGATTACCTGCGACATGATGGGCCAGAGCATGTGCTCTGCTTCGCGCCGACCCGGTCAGGCAAGGGGGTGGGGCTCGTGGTTCCGTCGCTCCTGACCTGGCCAGGCTCCGCCATCGTCCACGACATCAAGGGCGAGAACTGGGACCTGACGGCCGGGTTCCGCGCAAGCCATGGACGGGTGCTGCGCTTCGATCCGACCAGCATGACCTCGGCGGCCTACAACCCGCTGCTCGAAGTCCGCCGGGGTGAGTGGGAGGTCCGAGACGTACAGAACGTGGCCGACGTGCTGGTAGACCCCGAAGGCTCGCTCGAAAAACGCAACCATTGGGAAAAAACTTCGCACTCGCTGCTGGTGGGCGCGATCCTGCATGTGCTCTACGCCGAACGAGACAAGACCCTCGCAGGCGTCGCTGCCTTCCTGTCCGACCCGCGCCGCCCGATCGAGGCGACGCTCGAGGCCATGATGGCAGCGCGCCATCTGGGAGAGGCCGGCCCGCATCCCGTAATTGCCTCCACCGCGCGGGAGCTTCTGAACAAGTCTGATAACGAACGCTCGGGCGTTCTGTCGACGGCGATGTCCTTCCTTGGGCTTTACCGCGACCCAGTCGTCGCCCATGTGACCCGGCGCGGTGACTGGCGGATCGACGACCTTATCGGTGCAGAACACCCGACGACCCTCTACCTCGTCGTGCCGCCTTCGGACATCTCCCGCACCAAGCCATTGGTCCGGCTCGTGCTGAACCAGATCGGTCGACGCCTGACCGAGGATTTGAAGGACACGCGCCGTCGTCATCGCGTGCTCATGATGCTCGACGAATTCCCCGCACTCGGGCGGCTCGATTTCTTCGAAAGCGCACTGGCCTTCATGGCGGGATACGGGATCAAGAGCTTCCTGATCGCGCAGTCTCTCAATCAGATCGAGAAGGCCTATGGCCAGAACAACGCCATCCTCGACAATTGCCACGTCCGGGTGAGCTTCGCGACCAATGATGAACGGACTGCCAAGCGTGTCTCGGATGCCCTTGGCACGGCAACCGAGATGAAGGCGATGAGGAACTACGCCGGCCACCGGTTGGCGCCCTGGCTGGGTCACCTCATGGTCTCGCGCTCCGAGACTGCGCGCCAACTCATGACGCCCGGCGAGATCATGCAGCTGCCGCCCGACGATGAAATCGTCATGGTCGCAGGAGCGCCGCCGATCCGCGCAAAGAAAGCACGGTATTTCGAAGACAAGCGGTTCGTCGATCGTGTGGTGCCGCCCCCAAAACCGGAGCAAGGCACGGTGACGATGCAGGATGATCCATGGTCATTCCTCCCGGTCATCAAAGCCGATTCACCCTCGCGCGCGTCGGCGCCGTCGGGTGAAGCTGATGAGGCGAATGCAGGCCTGCGTCGGGATCCCGACTTGGCTGAGCATGTGGCCGTAGCCCCAGAAAAGACGGCCGAACCGGCGCGTGAGTTCGAGATGATGCTCGAGGACGAACCGGAGGAGGCCGCGCGGCAAAGGCAAGCCCTGCGCAAGCAGATGGGGCAGGTGGCCCGTCAGGCCTCGATGGACCGCAATGACGGAATCGATCTTTAAGGACTGACCCATGCGCGACCGCCTCAACCTTTCTCTGCCAGCCGAACTCATCGGCCGGATCAACGAAATCGCTGACCGGAAACGCGTGACCCGCTCGGCAGTCGTCGAGGCAGCGGTGGAGTCATTCCTATCGCCAGATCATGCCGACATGCAGGAGGCCGCTTTGACGCGGCGCCTTGACCGCCTCTCGCGCCAGATCGCGCGGCTCGAACGAGACCAGCGGATCACCACCGAGACTTTGGCGTTGTTCGTCCGGTTTTGGCTCACTATCACGCCGCCGGTCGCGCCGGAGCAGCAGGCTGCTGCACAGGCCAAAGGGCGCGAACGGTTTGATGGCTTCGTCGAGACGCTGGGCAAGCGGGTGCAGAAGGGGCGTTGGTTCACGGATGAGGTGGTTGGGGACCAGGATAAGGGACATGGGAACACATAAAGCGACCGCATGTGCTTTTGCCAAAAGGCCTTTAAGTCATTAAAATTCCGCAATATGTTTTCTTTTCAGCGCAAGCTTTCGTTGCGTTCCTCAGGAATCACACCTACAAAAAAAGACAGCACAAAAAATGGGTGCGTATGATTTTCGTGCGCGCCGACACTTACGGGGAACGTGGTGGAAAGCGGCAAGTCAGATCTTCGATGGGGAGTTGCACAGCGCCTCGAGTTCATCGAGTTTCGGTTGTTTTGGGAGGGGCATGTGAACCGCAGCGATTTGATGGAGCAGTTCGGGCTATCGGTGAACCAAGCGTCCGCCGACCTGAACCGCTACATCGGCTTCGCTCCGGACAACATGGTCTATGACAAGAGCGCGCGGACCTATGTCCGTGGTCCCGACTATGCTGCGCAGTTCCTGAAACCCGACGCCAGCCGCTACCTCGCACAGCTACGGTCTTTGGCCGATGGCATCATGGACAGCGACGATACCTGGATCGCTGAACTGCCATCCTATGATGCTGCGCCAACCCCGGCCCGTGGTGTGGATCCTGTCACCCTGCGATCTGTTGTCGGTGCCATCCGCCGATCCGAGGCCATCGAGGTGAAGTATCAGTCCCTGTCGCGTCCCGAACCAAGCTGGCGGTGGATCGCACCACACGCAATTGGGTTCGATGGCTTCCGATGGCACACACGGGCATTCTGTCAGGCGGATGAAGTCTTCAAAGACTTCCTGCTCTCTCGCATCCTCGATACTCGAGGTGTTGAATCCAGCGTCGTCACGGATGTCGCCGATGCCGACTGGCAAGAGCATGTCACGCTTGAGATCGGCCCCCATCCTGAACTCTCAGAGAACCAGAAGAGCGTGATCGCGCTGGACTATGGGATGCGCGGCGGCAAGGCTCGGATAAAGGTTCGTCGCGCGCTACTCTACTACGCTCTCAAGCGTCTCGGGCTGGATACTGACCCCTCAGCGCGTAAACCACACGAACAGCAAATTGTTCTGATCAATCGAGACATCGTCCTTGGCGAGCACCACGCCGGTCAGGTTTTGTAGGAATTTTCATGAAAGCGTTTGAATTCGACCATCATCTTATCAGCTCTTACGAACGGTTTTCCCGGTCGTTCAGTTCAATTCGCTCTGACGATCTTCGGGCTGAAATTGATGCGCAATACGATGCCGGGCGCTTTTGGCCTGATGCTTTGCTTTCTCTTAATCCTCGATTCCTTTCAGGGCCAACGGTGGACGATCTGGTTACCTCCGGCGATCTGGATGAAGCCACGGGACAGGTCTTTCGGTTTGGAGAAACCCCGCTCCGCTTTCACCGCCATCAGGCTGAAGCAATTGCAAAGGCAAAGACTGCCAAAAGCTTTGTCGTAACCACTGGGACAGGTTCCGGTAAATCTCTTTGCTTCTTTGTACCCATCGTCGACGCGATCATTCGCGCGCTCAGAGCGGGCAAACCGCGCAAGACCCGCGCAATAATCGTCTACCCAATGAACGCACTTGCCAACAGCCAGCTCAAGGAAATTGACAAGTTCATCGGCCAATCTGGGCTGCCAGATGCTCTGAAGCCGATCGTCAAACGCTATACGGGTCAGGAGAGCCGCGAAGAACGCTTGAAGATCGCAGCCAATCCGCCAGACATTCTGCTGACCAACTACATGATGGCTGAGCTGCTTCTTACCCGGCAGGATGAACTCGACTCCCAGGTTATCAACAACGCTTCCGGCCTAGAATTCATCATCCTTGACGAGCTTCACACGTACCGGGGCCGCCAAGGCGCCGACGTTGCCGTACTTGTTCGCAGGCTGCGCGACCGCTGCGCGCCAGACAAGGCCCCGATCTGCATCGGCACATCCGCGACCATGGCATCCGAAGGCTCCGATGAAAGCAGAGCGCTGGCTGTGGCCAAGGTGGCAACCCGCCTGTTCGGTTCGGATATCGGGCCGGACGCTGTCATCGATGAATCCCTGCAGCGTGCAACAGATGATTCCATTGATATCGCTCAAGCCAAGGCTGGCCTCGCAGCGGTCCTGAACCAACCGTTACCGGACAATTTGAGTGATGAAGTTTTAAAGCGGCACCCGTTGGCAGTTTGGGCGGAGCTTGCGCTCGGACTTGATGACGGTTTGGAACTCAAGAGGAAAAAACCTATCCCCTTCGAGGACGCGGTCATCCGCCTCGCCGAAGATAGCGGCGTTGAGACAGGTCAGTGTAGAACCGCGCTTGAGGGTTTCCTGACCCGCGTCAGCCTTCCCGAACAGGAACGTGGAGGACCAGGCGAGGTCGCGTTTCTCGCGTTCAAGTTACACAGGTTCATTTCTGGAGCAGGTGAGGTTTTTACGACTTTGGCTTTGCGGCCTCGAACTGTTCTATTCGAAGGCCAACTCGAGGATCCGGATTCGCCCGGAGACCGCCTTTACCCAACACGTTTTTGCCGGAGCTGTGGGCACGAGTATCATGTTGTCACCAAAAGCGACAACGACGGTCAAATCAAATTCTTGCCCCGAAACATTGATGACACGCCGCTCGAAGCTGATGAAGACGATGACGTCGCAGGATATCTTTGTCCGATCCCGGAAACTGATCCGGAGTTTGCTTTCAACGGTGATCTGGACAGTTACCCAGAGAGTTGGAGGGAAGAACGCAATGGCATTGAACGCCTTAGATCTTACCGAAAAAAGCGGGCTCCAGTGTCCTATGTCGTCGGCTCGGATGGTCGGCACGGCGCGGGAGGAAAGGATTTCTGGTTCATACCGGGAAAGTTTGCGTTTTGCCTATGTTGCCAAGATGAACCGAACCAAGGCATGCGGGAACGAAGCAAGCTGGCGGGCCTGTCTGGCGAGGGACGCAGTTCGGCAACGACCCTGCTGATTTCGAGTGCACTTGAATGGATGAACCATCCTGAAAGTGGCGTTCCAGAAACGAAGAGAAAGCTTCTTGGATTCACCGATAATCGCCAAGACGCGGCGCTACAGTCTGGAAACTTCAATGACTTCCTTTTCGTTAGCTTACTGCGTGGAGCAATTCTCCGCGCGATTATTGCTGCCGGAGCCGAAGGGCTCACTGAGGATGAATTTGGCCTGAGGGTCGTCAAGGCTCTTGGTTTTACCTCCGCCAATAAAGACGCACGTGCCCACTGGATGCTCGATCCTTCCTCAGGTGCCGTCATTCGTGAAGATGCACAACGAGCGCTCGCAAAGGTTCTGGCGCACCGGGTCTGGACGGATCTTCGGCGCGGTTGGCGATATACCAATCCGAGCTTGTTCGTCTTGAACCTGTTGGATGTTGAGTTCGTTGGCCTCAGAGACATTGCTTCGGACCGCGAACGCCTGATGACCGTGCTGCCAGAGATGGGCGAACTTGACGAGGAACAACGAGCCGAAGTGTTGAAAAGAGTCCTCGGCGCAATGCTGGAGGGTCTCGCGGTCAACACTGAAGCGCTGGACCTGACCGTTCTTGACGGTGTCGCTCAGAAATCGCGATCTCTGCTGCGGTCGCCTTGGGCTATTGATGCGAAAGAAAATCCACGTGGGCGCTCATCCTTGCTTTTGCGGGCTCCCGGGAAGGGTGTCATCGGCCTACGTGAAGAGCAGACTCTTTTGCGTGCGGGCCACAACTCGCGCATCGCTCGATTGATCAACAAAAAGAGCGTCATCGGCACAAAACTCGGGAAAGAAGACTATCTCGAGTTCTTCTCGCGTCTTCTCGAGCTGCTTGCAGACGAAGGCGTGGTCGCCCCAGTCGAACTGGATGCGGATCTGGTCGGATGGCGGTTGACACCATCGGCTGTCAGGCTCGTTCCAGGCGCGGCTCTTTCGGAAGAAGGCAAGCGTGGAAACCGCTATTTCCACGATCTGTACTCTTCCATCGCAAACGATCTTGCTTCCGGCCAGAGCGCATACTGGGGGTTGGAGGGCCGCGAACACACCGCGCAGGTATCCCAAAAGCAACGCGAGTGGCGGGAGTGGCGCTTCAGGTTCGAAGACGATGACCGCGCCAACCTCAGCACGTCAGAATATCGGGCCGAGATACGCGCTTCAGGTGAGTCCGACCAATTTCTGCCCGCATTGTTCTGCTCGCCTACCATGGAACTCGGCGTTGATATCTCGGCTCTGAACGCCGTCTATCTCCGCAACGTCCCACCGACTCCAGCAAATTATGCACAACGCGCTGGTCGCGCAGGACGCTCGGGTCAGGCGGCAGTGGTCGTAACTTACTGCGCATCCGGCTCACCACACGACCAGTATTTCTTTGATCGCCGCAACGATATGGTGGCAGGCGTTGTCCGCCCTCCAGCCTTGGACATTACCAACGAAGAATTGGTGCGCTCGCATCTGCATGCTGTTTGGCTCGCCGAGGCAAAACTGGCCCTTAAGCCAGATATTCCAGATATCCTTGATCTCACAGGAGCAGGCTATCCGCTCAAAGAGGAGGTTCTGTCCGTAATCTCAAAGTCTGATCTGGTCGCACGGGCCCGTTCTCCGATGAAGCGGGTGCTGGATCAGATCTTGGCGGCGGACGACGGTTCAGCGCCAGTTTGGATGGGCGAACCTGAAGAATTTGTACTTCATGTCGCAATGAACGCGCCGAAGGAGTTCGATCGCGCGTTCGATCGCTGGCGCGAACTTTACAACTCTGCGCGCACGCAACTCGCAGAGGCTAACGCGCGATCCGAAATCACGGGGCTGTCCGGTTCCGATCGTCGCAAGATCAAGGCTGCGCAAATGCAGGCGAGCGACCAGTTGGCGATCCTTGAACAGGGCAAAGCGTCAAACGGCTCGGACTTTTACTCCTACCGATACTTGGCCACAGAAGGTTTTCTTCCGGGGTATAACTTTCCGCGTCTGCCACTTTATGCATTTGTGCCAGGGGAAGGGAAAAGCGGCTCGTTTCTGTCGCGCGCACGCTTCTTGGCGATCTCCGAATTCGGACCTCGGAGCCTCATCTACCATGAGGGCCGCGCATACCGTGTCATGAAAGCCAAGCTTCCCCCCGAAGCGCGCGAAGGCGACGGGTCGGAACTGGCTACGAAAGACATCTACATCTGCCCGAACTGCGGCGCATGTCATGAAGGCGAGGTCGAACGCTGCCACGGCTGTAACACTCACATGGCTGGAGAAGTGCCAGTCAAACGCACGCTTCGTATCGACAATGTCGAGGCAGCGCCAATCGAGCGAATTACTGCCAACGATGAAGAGCGGGTACGCCAAGGCTTCGATATTCAGACTGTTTTCGCTTGGCCCACGAAAGACGGGCAACTTCAGGTCACGAACGCCGAGTTCAAGTGCAGCGATACCTCGTTACTCGCGCTTCAATATGCCAACAGCGCAGAGATCAGCCGCCTCAACAAAGGCCTGAAGCGCCGGAAGGATCAGACTGTCTTTGGCTTCAACATCGATCCTCGAACCGGGTATTGGGCAAAAGCGGAAGATGAAGACGCAGACACCGACACGCCGCCCGATGTTGTAAGACCTGTAAAAATCGTTCCAATCGTCCGGGATAGGAAGAACGCGCTTCTCTTCCGCTTCAAGAAGCCAGAAAGCTTTGATCCTGAAACGATCACCACTGTTCAGCATGCACTTATGCGGGGCATTGAAGTGGTTTATCAGCTTGAGGAAGGAGAAATCCTAGGTGAACCCCTTCCGGCGCGCGACAATCGCAGAGCAATTCTTGCCTACGAGGCGACTGAGGGCGGAGCCGGGGTCCTGAACCGCCTGGTCGATGACCCGAAGGCGATCAGTGAAGTTGCGCGGACAGCACTCGAACTGATGCACTACGAGAACATTGAAGCTTCAATCGAAGCGGGTGACGCGCGGCTTCTGACTGAGAAGGCCGACGATGCATGTGTGCGTGGCTGTTATCGTTGTCTCCTTTCCTACTTCAACCAACCTGATCACGAACAGATAGATCGAAGCAGCACAGAAGTAGCGCAGCTTCTGATTGATCTGGCGCGGGGACAGACGCTTTTGGAGGCACGCGCGTCCTTCGACGGCTCCGCCTCACCCTGGGTAAAGGCTTTCGAAGAAGCGGGGCTTCCACATGTTGATACCATGCCGGTCAAATTTGGCGGAACCGACGTAGAGTTCGCGTGGCGAGGTCACGGCGTGGCCGCAACAGCCAACTCCGTGTCGTCTGAAATGTCTCAAGATGCTTCGAGCAAAGGTTGGGAGCTGGTCTCGCTGCCAAGTCGTCCGGACGCCGGTGTGCCCGAACAACTCACCGATCTACTCAAAGGATAGGCCATGATGCTTAGCTTTTCTCCTGGCGATCTTGTCCTTGCCCGCGGTCGAGAGTGGGTTGCTCTTCCAGCGCCGCGGCCGGGCATTCTTGCGCTTCGCCCACTCTCGGGAAACGAGAACGACGTAGTCATCCTAGATCCTGAGCTGGAAATCGGGAGCGTCGCGGCGGCGAGATTTGACCTGCCTGACGACGCGCGATCCACAGTACAAGCCAAAGCGGCACTCCTTGCCGATGCGCTTAGACTGACCTTGCGTCGCGGTGCGGGGCCATTCAGGTCTGCCGCCCAGCTTGCCTTTGAGCCGCGATCCTATCAGCTTGTCCCGCTACTGATGGCCCTTCGACTGCAGGTGCCCCGCCTGCTGATCGCTGACGACGTAGGGATCGGCAAGACCATCGAAGCAGGTCTTATCCTTCGTGAAATGATGGATCGAGGTGAAATCGATGCCTTTTCAGTCCTCTGCCCGCCTCACCTCGTGGATCAGTGGATTATCGAGCTCAAGGATCGTTTCGGCATTGATGCCGTTCCGGTGACGTCTGGCACTGCGGCCCGCCTTGAACGCAACCTACCACTCGCCCAAACGCTATTTGATGCCTACCCGTTTACGGTCGTCAGCCTTGACTACATCAAGGCTGAGAAACGCCGGGAGGGGTTTGCGCGTGCCTGTCCCGACTTTGTCATCGTTGACGAAGCGCATGCTTGCGTCGGAACACACAAAGGCAAGCAGCAACGTTTCGACTTGCTTCAGGGGCTCGCAAAGGATCCGGAACGCAGGATCGTCATGCTCACGGCCACACCGCACTCCGGAGACGAAGAAGCGTTCGCGCGCTTGCTCTCGCTGATTGATCAAGAGTTCGCCTCAGTAGACTTCGACAATGCGCGTTACCGCGAGCGCCTGGCGCGGCACTTGGTTCAGCGGCGCCGGGTCGATCTCATCGAAGGGGACTGGGACGAAGATCGCTCTTTCCCGAAGCACGAAACAACCGAGTTCCCGTATCGTCTTTCAGCCGACCATTTGGCCTTTCAAGAGTCCGCCATCGACTACTGCCTTGAAGTCGTCTCGAAAGCCGGTGATCAGAAGAAGGATCAGCGGCTCGCTTTCTGGGGCACCCTCGCCTTGATGCGATGCGTGGGCTCTTCTCCAGCGGCGGCGCTAAGCGCTCTTAGAAATCGTGCCTCGAACGACGCAGAACGTTTGGAGCCACAAATCTACGACGAAGATGGCGACGATGAAGACGCTGTTGATGTCGAGCCCAATACAATCTTCGCGAACGATCCGGCACTCCAAGGTCTCCTGGATCAAGCGTCCAGTCTTTCGGTCGCAAAGGATCCCAAACTTGACGCGCTTGTCAGTGCGCTGAAGCCGCTGATCAAAGCAGGAGCCAATCCGGTCGTGTTTTGTCGATACCTGGCAACGGCGGAACACGTGAAGGAAGGCCTCCGAAAGGCTTTTCCAAAACTGACCATTGAGGCCGTCACCGGTGAACTCACGCCCGACGAGAGACGAGATCGTGTTTCAGAGATGACGATTGAAGATGGCGAAAAGGATACTCAGCGGATCTTGGTCGCGACGGATTGCCTGTCTGAAGGGATTAACCTTCAGCAGCTTTTTGACACTGTCGTGCACTACGACCTCTCGTGGAACCCGACCCGACACCAACAACGCGAGGGCCGGGTAGACCGTTTTGGTCAACCCGCCGAACTGGTTCGATCCATCATGATGTTTTCGCCAGACAGCGCTATCGATGGCGCCGTCCTCGACGTCATCTTACGCAAAGCGGAGGAAATCCGGAAAGCAACAGGTGTAACCGTTCCGCTGCCCGATGAACGCGGCCCCGTCACCGATGCACTCATGGCCGCGATGATGCTTCGTCGCGGTGGTCATAAACAGCTGACACTTGACTTGCGTCTGGACGACGGCACGCACGCGATGGATGCCCGTTGGCGTGATGCAAGCGAGAACGAGAAGAAATCCCGTGCGCGCTTTGCACAGAATGCAATGAAACCGGCCGAGGTTGCACCGGAATGGAACAAGGTCAAAGACCTGCTCGGTTCGCCGGATGATGCGCGGCAGTTTGTCGAACGCGCGATGTCTCGCTTTGGCGTACCTCTAGAGAAGAAGCGGTCACTCTACATTGCGCATGTTCATGCACTGCAGGAGAGCCTGAGAGAAAAGCTGGGGCAAAGAGGAGTCGAGAAATCCGTTAAGCTTGCCACTGCGGAACCCGCGCCGTCGGGCACGTCTCTATTGACGCGCACCCATCCTCTGACAGCCGCTCTGGCAGAAAGCCTTGTGGAGGCTTCCCTGGACCACGAAGCCCTACCAGATCTCGGCATCGGGCGCGTTGGCGCTTGGCCTACACCGGCAGTCTCAGCAATGACCCGTCTCGTGCTTCTACGTATCCGCTACAAGCTCACCATCCATTCTCGCAAGGAAAGACTGCTACTCGCGGAAGAGGCCGCACTGGTTGCCCTTCAAGGGAACAGCATTGTAGCGATCGCAGACACCGCACGTGAAATGCTTAACACGCCAGCAACTGCTGATCTTGCGCAAATTGCGCGAGACCGGCTGGTGAACAACGCAAAATCGGAGTTGCCCACGCTCATTGAAGGACCGCTGGCGGCATTCGTGAAAAAGCGGGCGGAGGAGCTCGTCGAAGATCATGCACGACTGCGTGCTGCGGCTGGATCGGCCTCGCGTGTCAGCGTGGAGGCTGTGCTTCCACCTGACGTCATTGGAATGTTCGTTCTGATGCCGGGCGAGGTTTAAGCATGGCCCGCAAGCCCATTACCGATATGTCGGCATGGCCCTCGCTTAGCCTCGAGGGCAATCTCATCGCACCCGCCATGATTACAAAGATCGATCAGCGGGCCGCGCCGGAACAGGCCCCGGAGGACTATTCCGTTCGAAAGGGCCTGACGATCCGCGAAGAAATCTCGACGGCTTTCCGCGTCGGGCAGTCTCATTTCGATGCATTCGCCAAGATCGAGACACCAACTCAGGATGCCACAAGTCGCTTTGTTTCTGGCCTCTTCAAGGAAACCTTCGGTTACGATGATCTTGCGGCTGCTGAGGCACCCATCGCATTGATCGCAAGTGGGCGCGTTCCGTTCGTCGTGGTGCCCACGTCCGAGACGCTTGACCGTCGCAGTCCGACCTTGTCAATCGACCGGTCGCGCTCACCAGCATTCGCCCTTCAGGACTACCTCAATGACAAGGACGAGGCGCTTTGGGGCATTGTCACCAACGGCACCCATTTGCGCCTCATGCGAGACAACGCCTCGCTGACCCGCCCGGCCTATATCGAGGCTGACCTCGCCCAGATGTTCTCGAACGAGGACATCGCCTCCTTCGCCGTCCTCTGGCTGCTGATCCACCGGTCCCGTTTCGGCAATGAAGGCGCTCCCGCCACGGACTGCCCGCTTGAGCGGTGGAGAGAGACCGGCTCAAAGGAAGGTGAAGTTGCCCGGGATCGCCTGGCCGATCAGGTACAGATCGCGCTCAAGGTGCTCGGCTCCGGCTTCCTCGAAGCCAACCCAGACCTTTCGACAAAACTGAAATCGGGTGAAGTGAACCTCACCGAGTGGTTCAACGAACTCCTGCGCCTCGTCTACCGCCTGATCTTCCTCATGGTGGCCGAGGATCGGAACCTTCTGCACCCCACCAACGCCAAGACCGACGCTCGCGCTCTTTACGCCCAAGGTTACTCCCTCGCAGCGCTGCGCAAGCAGTGCTACCGCGCCGCGACCTGGGACAAGCACCATGACCGCTACGAGGGCGTCAAGATCGTCTTCAAGGCACTCGCCCACGGCCAGCCAGCACTCGCTCTCCCGGCGCTCGGCGGCCTCTTTGCGGACGACCGTCTGCCGCACCTCGAAACTGCCCGCCTGCGCAACAAGGCCTTCATGGAGGCGCTCTACCGCCTCTCCTGGCTGTCGGACAAAACCGGCATGGTCCCCGTCAACTGGCGCGCGATGGAGACGGAGGAGCTGGGCTCGGTCTATGAATCCCTCCTCGAACTGCAGCCACAGTTGGGCGACGACGGCAAGACCCTTGTCTTCGCCTCCGAGGCGGCCGAGCAGAAGGGCAACCAGCGCAAGACCACCGGCTCCTACTACACGCCCGACAGCCTCGTTCAGGCGCTGCTCGACACAGCGCTCGACCCGGTGCTCGACAAGACCGAGCCGGACAAGCTGCTCAAGCTGACCGTGATCGACCCTGCCTGCGGCTCGGGCCACTTCCTCCTGGCCGCCGCCCGCCGCATCGCCACGCGCCTTGCCCGTCACCGGGCCGAGGGCACGCCCGCGCTGTCCGACTTCCGCCATGCCCTGCGCGATGTTGCGCGGTCCTGCCTGCACGGGGTGGACCGCAACCCGATGGCGGTGGAACTGACCAAGGTCGCGCTCTGGATCGAGACGGTGGACCCCGGCCTTCCGCTTGGCTTCTTCGACGCGCAGATCCGCTGCGGCGATGCGCTGCTGGGGGTGTTCGACCTGAAGGTGCTGGAGGATGGCATCCCCGATGCCGCTTACAAGCCGCTGACCGGCGACGACAAAGACATCGCCAGCATCTACAAGAAGATCAACGCAGCGACGCTGAAAGGCCAAGGCGGGTTCGATTTTGGATCGGGAACAAACAAGCTCCCGGAAACCAAGCCATTGGCGCTGGACTTCTCTGGGTTCCGCGATCTGCCCGAGGACACACTCGAGGAGATTGGAGCAAAGGCCGCGCGGTTTAAGCAGCTGCGCAAGCGGCAGGAATTCGTGCGGGCCAAGGCCGCTTGTGACCTCTTTATTGCGGCCTTCCTTATGCCAAAGGTTGGAAGCGCGCCGACCGGTCCTTCTGAGCGGTCTATCCCGACCACTGAAGAGCTATGGATGGCGCTCAATCAAGGCAAAATGCGCCAGGCGATGGTGGACGCGCCCAAGGCGGCCCGAAGCGCCCATGCATTTCATTGGCCGCTGGAATTTCCCGATATCATGCAGCAAGGCGGATTTGACATCGTTCTTGGCAACCCCCCGTGGGAACGAGTGAAACTTCAGGAACAGGAGTTCTTCGCGCTAAAGGATACAGAGATTGCCACTGCAAAGAACGCCGCTGCGCGTAAAAAGCTTATCGCAGAGTTGAGCGAGAGCAACCCTCATCTTGCGAAGGAGTGGTTAGACGCGCAGAGGATTGCCGCCACTGAAAGCCATTTCATGCGGGAGTCCGGGCGCTTTCCAAGAGGCGGGGTCGGCGATGTGAATACTTTTGCCGTCTTCACCGACCACTTTTGGCAGCTAACTAAGCCGACGGGATATGCGGGGGTCATAATCCCAACTGGACTAGTCAGCGGCTTCACCTATCGGGCCTTCCTTGCCGAGTTGCTTAGCACCAAATCTCTTGCAGCATTTTACGGGTTCGAGAACGAAGATCTGATTTTCCCGCATATCACCAACAAGGTGAAATTCGGCCTGCTGACTATGGCCGGAAGGGATGTCCGGATCGAGAAGCCTTGGTTCACAGCACATATTAGGCAACCCACCGAAATTGTGGATCCTGAGAAAAGGTACTCGCTGACAGTTGATGAAATTAGGGCAATCAATCCGAACACCCTAAATCTTCCTGCTTTCCGTTGGACCAAGGATGCGAAGGTAACCGCGACCATTCACACGTCAGCGCCAATTCTGATCGAGAAGCAAGACAACGCGATCATACGGAACGACTGGAAGGCCAAGTTCATACGCATGTTCGACATGGCAAACGATTCCGGCCTTTTCATTGATCACGACGATGTCGAACCGCTAATCAAAAAACGCGACTGCGCTCTCGCCGTGCTCAACGATAGCCGCCGAGTCTACCCTCTCTACGAGGGCAAGATGTTCTGGCACTTCGATCACCGCTACGGCACGTACGAAAACCAAACCGTGAAACAGGCGAACAAGGGCGTTCTTCCACGCGTCACGGAAGACCAACATTCAAATTCGAAGTATCAAATCCAACCGCGGTACTGGATCGACGCAAATCTGACCGAAGCTGCTTTGTCGGAAGCCGCTTCGCACAATTGGTTTTTCGCGTGGCGAGACCTTGGGCCGTCCGAGCGCAGCTTGGTCGGCACCATCATTCCGAAGTCTGCAGCAGGCCACAAAGCACCGCTCATGATCTGCGATCACCCTGCAGAGGCCCGAGTTATCCTTGCGACCGTATTGAGCAGCCTCGTGACGGACTACGGGGTTCGCCAAAAAACTAATGCAATGACATTCTTTGTGATGGAGCAAGCGGCCGTCTTGTCACTTTCTTCATTGAGTGAGTACGTGGATTGGCTTGGAGAAACCGCCAGTGCTTGGCTCCTGCCTCGCGCCTTTGAGCTCTTTTACACGAACAACGAACTTTCGGCCTTGTGTGAAGACCTCGGACAGAATCACCCGCCATTCATATGGAACACTGAAAGACGCTCCCATGTTAAAGCTGAAATTGATGCAGCAATGCTGCATCTTTACGGGTTGGACAGAGAGCAAGCGGAATGGATTTTGGACTCGTTCACAGTCCTGCGGAAATACGAAGAGCGTGACCATCAGGAATTCCGCACCAAACGGCTCGTCCTGGCCGCATTCGATGCCATGGCCGACGCCAAGAAGCTGGGCGCCGCCTACCAGACACCCTTGAAACCATCCCCCGCAGATCCCAGCCTGTGTCATCCGGCGACGACCATCGAGGCGGCCCAATGATGATCGGCCACTCAAACGGCCACTTCACGGCGATGGGGATGTAGGGGATGCACCCGTACCTCAAGATCGCGCTGTGGATCGGGATTGTCGTGACGATGTTCATGATCTTCCCGGCCTTGCTTGTCATCGCAGTGCTGATCCTGTTGTGGTGGTTGATTTCAAACCTGACCGAGCATGGCCCGAAGTGGATCTTGTGGCAACGGGATGCTCTGTTGCTGTGGATGGGCAGGTTCTGGTGGTTCGGCAAATTGCCTTGGGTGTCGGGAGTCCTGCGCCGCGTCCAAGCGGAAGACGAGCGCCGCAAGGAAGACGCACGTCGCAAGAAGGCTGAGGCCGACGCCCGAGAACAGGCCGAACGCGACCGGGCCCAGAAGGAACATGATGCGCTGGTGGAGCGTCCGATCCCCCCGGACATCAAACGGGATATGCAGGCGTTTCTTGATGGCAGTTTCGTGGGAGAGGACCAGTCCCCCCTCGCTTATGTCGGATACCGCGTCGGCAAAACCCGAGGGCTAGTCAGCCGCGAAAGACAGCGACGGCTGGATGCCTGTTTCCGCATCGAGATTCCGTCAGACCTCGACCCGAAGTACCGGGGATGGGGCGCGCCCGCGACATTCCAGAGGTTCCATTCAATCGAGAAGCACCTGAAGATGCTTGCCGATATGCGCGGCGGTCGCAGCAACCAGAGATTTGCCGTCGCGGATTGGGAAGCGGACCGGGCGTGGTTCCAGGGCGAGTACCGAGAACTGGCCGGGTTGCTTCAGCGCCACCCCCCACGGCGCTATTGGTGAGATGTACCGATGCCAGTGATCCATCCGCAAACCTACGCCAAGTTCAAGCCGATCTTCCTTGATGCTCTGAAGACCCGCACAGAGCCCGGCGCAGATCGCACCGCCATGATGCATGCGATCATCCATCAGCTGAAGGACGCATCCTACACGCGGGATGATGCCGAGGATATCAGGCCATACATAGAGCTTTTTCTGGAAGAGGTCCAGAACGGGACGATCGAGCCCTTTCCCAAGGGGCCCTATCTGGCTGGTTTGGAACCAACGCCGAACCCGGTTTTTGCACCTTTTCAGAAAGACCTGTTCACACCCAAGCTTCAGGAAAAAGCCCCGGCGGAACAAGCACTCATCGACCAGCTGATCGCCGCAACAAAGCTCTATGACTCGAGCGAGGCAATCGAGGCGCTGTTCTCCTTCACGATCAACTTGCGAGAGTTCGCCCCGTTCAATGCGATGCTACTTCACATCCAGAAGCCGGGCCTAACCCATGCCGCGACTGCGCATGACTGGTGGCACCGCTTTGGACGTGTCCCGAAGAAGGGCACGCGTCCCTTGCTGGTCTTGCGCACCAAAGGTCCAGTCGATTTCGTCTTTGATATTCTCGATACGGAAGGCCGCGATGTGCCAGTTGATGCGTTCGCGTTCCCGACTTTTGGAGACCTGAGTGACAACCGGTTTTCCGAGTTCATGCGCGCAGTCGCCAAGGAGCGGATCGATCTCGTCGTCTTGGATTCCGGCGATGGACAAGCAGGTTGGATACGTCTTCTGGCTGAATCCAAGGCCAAGACCGGCAAGAACGTTTATCAACTCGCCTACAATCGAAACCACGCCGCACCGACGCGCTTTGTAACCGTGGCACACGAGCTGGCACACCTCTATCTCGGACACCTCGGGTCTGATGCTGGACGACGGGTTCCTGATCGGCGGGATACACCGCATGCGTTGATGGAAGTGGAGGCCGAGATGGTTGCCTATCTTGTTGCCATGCGAAATGGGTTAAAGCCAAGGAGCGAGAGCTACCTCGCGAATTACAAAGGCGCGTTTGAGGACCTGAATCTGTATGCTGTGACGCGGGCCGCCAATGCTGTTGAAACTGCCATGGGAATTGCCTCGCACAAGCTGTGGAACGAGAAGTCATGATCGAAGCGCCCCAGCCCTTCGTCATTCGGCAGGAATGCGACAAGATCGCGTTCCAGAACGGATTTCGCCGGACTCATGGCGAAACAGACGGCTGGCGGCGATACAGCTCGACCACAGCGCAAGGCTCGATCTGGTTGGCTGCCGAGCACACCGGCACATGGCTTCTTTCAATCGATCATGCTGGCGTGTTGGCAGAAATCGGGCTTGAGGTTTCTGATGTCGACGGCCCGGGCCTCGCGCGGTTTCGCTTCACATCCCTGACCTCGCTCTATGCCGTCATGCCACGCCTGTACGAACTCGCGGTCAGTCTCCCCGACGCCCCCCTGCAAGAGTTCCTGCACCGAACGAAGGGGATGCCAAAGGCGACCGAAGCGGAGCGTCTGGTGGTTCAGCGCGTTGGACAGGGCATATTCCGCGACCGTCTGATCACCTACTGGCAGGGCAGTTGCCCGCTGACGGGCATTTCCGACCACGCCTTGCTGCGGGCCTCCCACATCAAGCCTTGGAAGG
This sequence comes from uncultured Sulfitobacter sp., assembly GCF_947497275.1. Lineage (GTDB taxonomy): Bacteria > Pseudomonadota > Alphaproteobacteria > Rhodobacterales > Rhodobacteraceae > Sulfitobacter. The sequence goes on along the minus strand of NZ_CANMFS010000002.1, from coordinate 457,207 downwards.
ATTGCGAAAGCGACGAGGATCGACTGGACGTGCACAACGGCTTGCTTCTGTCGGCGCTCTGGGATGCCGCGTTCGACCGCGGCCTCGTTACGTTCGATGAAGGCGGCCACCCGCAGTTTTCAACTCAGCTGAGTGAAACGGCTGCTACCGAATTGAGATGGCAGGCGCCAATTCGCCTGACAGACAAGCACCGTGCCCACTTGGAATGGCACCGCAGCGAAGTGTTCGAAAAAGGATGCGGCGGCTAAGTAATAGGCCAACAAAGATTTCTGCTGAACTCAGAAAACATAGGGGCTTGCGCGGGGGCACCCAATTCTGCGCAAGGTCTTGGCCTTCGCCGGATTTCTGGAAGGTCCGGTATGCGTCGAACGGTCATCCCATCGGACTTCGGTTTCCAACGTCACAAGACTCGCAACACCTCCCCATTATCCAGCCGCTTCACGTAATCGACTGCCGTGCCGTTCCAGTGATACGCAAAATGGGCCCCTTGGATCGGGATCGGGACAACGTCGGGCCAGAAGATGGCGATGCACTGGCCCTCGGGAAAGCGCACGCTGGGCCAGGTAATGCCGTTCGAGCCAGCCGCACGGCGCTCGGCCCCGAAGAGTTGCGAGGGGCGGTAGTCGTCGGGGTCCAGCAAATCGGCGTGGCCCGTGACGTCGTCGAGATCGGTGTCGACCGAACCGATCAGCTCGCGGAACTGCGAGGTCCAGCCCGGCGCCTCCTCCGTGGCGCGCATGAAGCGGGCGTGGTGGTGGATGGTCTCGGCGATCGCCACCTCGGTGCGGTCGCCCGCGTAGTAGAGGCCGAAGCTGCCATCCGAGAACCGCCCCGGACGGAGCGGCGAGCAATGCACGAAGGGCGCCATCAACCAGCTGGCGCCGGGGCCGGTCACGCGCCGGGCGACGGGCACCTTGTACAGATCGCCGATGCTCTCGCGGATGCGCGGGTTGAACTTGGCCTCCGCCGAGGCCAGCGCCTCCCAGTCGGCCGGATCGGCGATGTCCTCGAAGAGGTCGATCGGCGGGTGGATCGTGCGGATGATGCGGACCGTGCGCGGCCAGGTCACGCGGCGGACAGGCACATTCACCAGGCGCCCCGTTCGGCATCGAGATAGGCGCGCAGATCGATCAGGTCGGTGATCTCACCCCGCAGCATGATATCCAGCGCGCTTCGGCCCGCGAAGGCGGCATTCGGCTTGCGGATCCAGGCATAGCCCCGGGCAGGGTCGGTAAAGAGATAGCGCAGCGCCTTGTGGATCCCCATCAAGATCGCCATGCGCGCGCGCAGGTCGCGGTCGATCCGGCCGATGTCACCGGTCTTCCACCGCGCCCAAGTGCGCTGCGCCATGTCGCCCAGCAACGTGCGGGCTTCCGCATCCGTCAGCTCCCAGGCCCGGAACAGGTTGACCGTTGTGCGCGCCAGCGCCGCGGCCTCCTCGTCGGTGATCACGGGAAGGTCGGTGCGGGCGATGATTGGCTGGACCGTGGCGAACTGCATTGCTGTCTCCTTTGGCACCAATATAAGCATTATGTGCCAAAAGGCAAGATGGGACGTGCGGTGCCAGTTTGACCACCTCCAGCCTTTTCTCCTGTCTTTGCACGCCAGAGCCCTACGCCCCTTGAACACCTGTTGAGCCAAGCCGGTTTCCGGTTTTCTTGATGGACCCGATCCAGGGCCGCCCGTCGGCGACCACTCACAGCACGGGGACAGCATGGCAGAGGCAGCTCGGAAACCGGAAGCGATGGCGCGCGGCGCGCGGATGCTGCGCACGGCGCTTGGGCCCGCCATCGCCGGGTTTCTGGAAGACCCGATGATTGTCGAGGTCATGCTCAATCCCGACGGGCGGCTCTGGATTGACCGGCTCTCGGAAGGGCTCTCTGATACAGACGCCATGCTGTCTCCCGCCGATGGCGAGCGGATCGTGCGGCTGGTCGCCCATCATGTCGGGGCCGAGGTGCATGCCGCGCGCCCGCGTATCTCGGCCGAACTGCCCGAGACTGGCGAACGTTTCGAGGGGCTCCTGCCGCCCGTGGTCACCGCGCCCTGTTTCGCGATCCGCAAACCTGCCGTCGCGGTCTTCACGCTGGCCGATTACGTCGCGGCCGGGATCATGACCGAGACCCAGGCGCAGTTGTTACGCGAGGGCGTTGCTGCGCGCGCCAATATCCTCGTGGCGGGCGGCACCTCGACCGGCAAGACGACGCTGACCAATGCGCTCCTGGCGGAAGTGGCCGGCTCGTCGGACCGCGTGGTGATCATCGAGGACACGCGCGAGCTGCAATGCGCCGCCCCGAACCTCGTGGCCCTGCGCACCAAGGACGGCGTCGCCTCGCTCTCCGATCTCGTCCGCTCCTCGCTCCGCCTGCGCCCCGACCGCATTCCGATCGGCGAGGTACGCGGGGCCGAGGCGCTGGACCTGTTGAAGGCCTGGGGCACCGGCCATCCGGGCGGGATCGGCACCATCCATGCCGGCTCGGCCCTCGGCGCCCTGCGCCGCATGGAACAGCTCATCCAGGAGGCCGTGGTGACCGTGCCGCGCGCCCTCATCGCCGAGACCATCGATCTCATCGCCGTCCTCTCCGGGCGCGGGGCCAGCCGGCACCTCGCCGAACTCGCCCGCGTCGACGGGCTGGGACCGGACGGCGATTACCGCATCAACCCGGCGGCGCGGCCGACCGGGACGGAAACTGACACAGGAGACTCTTCATGACCCGATCCCTTCACCGGCTGCGCGCGCAGGCAGCACATGCCGTTACTTTTGCCACCGTGACCCTGATGCTGGCGGGACCTGCCCGGGCGGCGGGCTCCTCCATGCCCTGGGAGGCACCACTGCAATCGATCCTCGAGTCGATCGAGGGGCCGGTCGCCAAGATCATCGCGGTGATCATCATCATCGTCACCGGCCTGACGCTGGCCTTCGGCGACACTTCCGGGGGCTTCCGTCGCCTGATCCAGATCGTCTTCGGCATCTCCATCGCCTTCGCGGCCAGTTCCTTCTTCCTGAGCTTTTTCAGCTTCGGCGGCGGGGCGCTGATCTGATGGACACCACGTTCGAGCAGCTGGCGGATGTGCCGGGCTTCACCGTCCCGGTCCACAGGGCGCTGACCGAGCCGATCCTGCTGGCCGGTGCGCCGCGGGCCTTCGCGATCCTGAACGGCACGCTGGCCGGGGCTATCGGGCTCGGGCTGCAGCTCTGGGTCGCGGGCATTGTCATCGGACTTCTGGGCCATGTGGTGGCGGTCTGGGCCGCGCGGCGCGATCCGCTCTTCGTCGAGGTCGGGCGCCGACATCTGCGTCTGCCCGGACATCTCGAGGTCTGAGTCAGCGCCATGATGAACCTCGCGGAATATCGCCGGAAAGGAACGCGGCTGGCGGATTACCTGCCCTGGGCGGCGCTGGTGGCCTCCGGCGTGGTGCTGAACAAGGATGGCAGCCTGCAGCGCTCGGCCCGGTTCCGGGGCCCTGATCTCGACAGTGCCGTCGCGGCGGAGCTCGTGGCCGTGGCGGGGCGCACCAACAACGCCTTTCGCCGCCTCGGGTCCGGCTGGGCGATCTTCGTCGAGGCGCAGCGCGTGGCAGCAGCGGACTATCCCGACAGCCACTTCCCCGATCCGGCCTCGGCGCTGCTCGATGCCGAACGCCGCGCGGGGTTCGCCGAGCAGGGGGCGCATTTCCAGTCGGAGTATCTCCTGACCTTCCTCTACCTGCCGCCCGCCGAAGAGGCCGCCCGGGCCGAGACCTGGCTCTACGAAGGGCGGGAGACGGCAGGGGTCGATGCGGGCGAGGTTCTGCGCGGCTTCATCGACCGCACCGACCGTGTGCTGGCGCTTTTCGACGGCATCATGCCCGAATGCCGCTGGATGGGTGACAGCGAAACGCTGACCTATCTGCACTCCACCATCTCGACGCAGGCCCACCGCGTCCGTGTGCCGGAAACCCCGGCCTATCTCGATGCGCTCCTCGCCGATCAGCCGCTGACCGGCGGGCTCGAACCCCGGTTGGGGGACGCCCATCTGCGCGTCCTGACCCTCTCGGGGTTCCCGACTGCCACCACGCCGGGGATCCTCGACGAGCTCAACCGGCTGGCCTTTCCCTATCGCTGGGCGACCCGCGCGATCCTGATGGACAAGGGGGAGGCCGCGCGGATGGTTGCGCGCATCCGCCGCCAGTGGTTCGCCAAACGCAAATCCATCGCCGCGATCCTGAAGGAGGTAATGACGAACGAGCAATCGGCGCTGGTCGACACGGACGCCGCCAACAAGGCCGCCGATGCGGACATGGCCCTGCAGGAGCTCGGCGCCGATATCGCGGGCGAGGCCTATGTCACGGCGACGCTCATCGTCTGGGACGAGGACCCGCGCCGCGCCGACGAGAAACTCCGCCTGGTCGAGAAGGTGGTACAGGGCCGGGACTTCACCGCCATGGTCGAGACGGTCAATGCCGTCGATGCCTGGCTCGGGTCGCTGCCGGGGCAGGCTTACGCCAATGTCCGCCAGCCGCCGATCTCCACCCTGAACCTCGCCCATATGATCCCGCTCTCCGCCGTCTGGGCCGGGGAAGAGCGGGACACGCATTTCGACGGCCCGCCGCTGCTCTACGGCAAGACCGAGGGCGCGACGCCGTTCCGGCTGTCTCTCCATGTGGGCGATGTCGGCCATACGCTGGTCGTGGGTCCCACCGGGGCGGGCAAGTCCGTGCTGCTCGCGCTCATGGCGCTGCAGTTCCGCCGCTATCCGGGTGCCCAACTCTTCGCCTTCGATTTCGGGGGCTCGATCCGGGCCGCCACCCTCGCCATGGGCGGCGACTGGCATGATCTGGGCGGTGAATTGACCGAAGGTGCGGAGGCGACGGTCTTCCTCCAGCCGCTCGCGCGTATCGTCGATCCCGTCGAGCGGAGCTGGGCCGCGGGCTGGATCGGTGCGATCCTCGCCCGCGAAGGCATCGCCATCACGCCCGAGATGAAGGAGCATCTCTGGTCCGCCCTGACCTCGCTGGCCTCAGCCCCGGTCGGCGAACGCACGATCACCGGTCTTGCGGTCCTGCTGCAATCCTCCGATCTGAAACAGGCCCTGCGGCCCTATTGCCTCGGCGGCGCCCTTGGCCGACTGCTCGATGCCGAGACTGAAGAGCTGGGCGCGGCCTCCGTCCAGGCCTTCGAGATCGAGGGGCTGGTCGGCACCACCGCGGCGCCTGCGGTCCTGTCCTATCTCTTCCACCGCATCGGCGACCGGCTCGATGGCCGGCCGACGCTTCTGATCATCGACGAGGGGTGGCTGGCGCTCGATGATGAGGGCTTCGCGGGCCAACTCCGCGAATGGCTGAAGACCCTGCGCAAGAAGAACGCCTCGGTGATCTTCGCGACCCAGTCGCTCTCGGACATCGACGGCTCGGCCATCGCGCCCGCGATCATCGAAAGCTGTCCGACAAGGCTGCTGCTGCCCAACGAACGGGCCATCGAGCCCCAGATCACCGCGATCTATCGCCGCTTCGGTCTGAACGACCGGCAGATCGAGATCCTCGCCCGCTCCACCCCAAAGCGCGACTACTATTGCCAGTCACGCCGCGGCAACCGGCTTTTCGAGCTGGGCCTGTCCGAGGTGGGCCTCGCGCTCTGTGCGGCCTCGTCCAAATCCGACCAGACCCTGATTTCGGACATCCTCGCAGAGCATGGGCGCGACGGGTTTCTGGCCGCCTGGCTCGAGGCCCGCGGGGTCGGCTGGGCTGCCGAGCTGATCCCGGAACTCACGAATCTCGCGCCGGAGCCCGAGCTAGCCGATGCCCCGATCCCCCAAGCCCCTGAATCCGAAAAGGAGACCACCCCATGACCCATGCCGCCCATCGCCTGTCCCGTCTCGCCAGCGCCTCCGCCTTGGCTCTGGCGCTCGCAGCCCCCATGGGCCTTTCGCCGATCTTCGCGACGCCCGCGCAGGCCTTTCTCTTCGGCGGAGGCGGGCGCATCGTCTACGACCCGCGCAACCACGCCGAGAACATCCTCTCTGCCGCCCGGGCGCTGGAGCAGATCAACAACCAGATCACCCAGCTGCAGAACGAGGCGCAGATGCTGATGAACCAGGCCCGCAACCTCGCGAGCCTGCCCTATTCCTCGCTGCAGGCGCTGCAGCAGAACGTGGACCGGACCCGGCAGCTCCTGTCCCAGGCGCAGAACATCGCCTTCGATGTCGCCCAGATCGACCAGGTTTTCCAGCAGGACTATGCCAACATCCCCATGGCCGCGCCCGAGGCGCAGCTTCTGGCCGATGCGCGCTCCCGATGGGAAAACACCGTCGGCGGGCTGCAGGATGCGCTGCGCGTGCAGGCGGGCGTCGTCGGCAATCTCGATGGCCAGCGCGCCGAACTCTCCGCCCTTGTCGGAGAAAGCCAATCCGCCGTCGGCGCCTTGCAGGCGACCCAGGCGGGCAACCAGCTTCTGGCGCTGCAGTCCCAGCAGATCGCCGACCTGATCGCGGTCGTGGCTGCCAATGGCCGCGCCACCGCTTTGGTCGAGGCCGAGCGATCCGCGGCGGCCGAACAGGGCCGGGTTCAGCGCGAACGCTTCCTCACCCCGGGCGCGGGCTACCAGCCCGGCAATGCCCGGATGTTCAACAACTGAGGAGGGCAGGCCCATGGAGGGATCGGTCCTCGCCCGCATCGCGGCCATCGTTTTCGTCGCCATCGCGATCACCGCGGCACTGGTGGAGATGGGCCGGGACGAGGCGGGGCAGGCGGTGCGCCCGGCGGCCCTGCCAATGCCCGAGGTCGATCCGCTGCGGGCCGAACAACGACGCTGCCAGGAATTGGGTGAGGCCGCGGCCTCGGATTCCGACTGCCTCGCCGTCTGGGCCGAAACCCGCGACCGCTTTCTCGGGCGTGACCGCGACCGGACCGGGGGCGAGTGAGCCATGGGCGGCACCGGCGTCATCGACACCTTCCTCGGGGTCTTCACCTCTTACATCGACAGCGGCTTCGGGCTTCTGGGCGGCGAGGTGGCCTTCATCGCCAGCACGCTGATCGTGATCGACGTGACGCTTGCCGCCCTCTTCTGGGCCTGGGGCGCGGATGACGACATCATCGCTCGCCTCGTGAAAAAGACCCTCTTCGTCGGCGTCTTCGCCTGGCTGATCTCGAACTGGAACAGCCTTGCCGCCATCGTCTTCGACAGTTTCGCGGGGCTGGGATTGCTCGCCTCCGGCACCGGGTTTTCGCCCGCCGATCTCTTGCGCCCCGGCCGGGTGGCGCAGACCGGGCTCGATGCCGGGCGCCCGCTTCTGGAGTCCACGGCCGATCTCATGGGCTTCGTCGCCTTCTTCGAGAACTTCATCCAGATCGCCTGCCTGCTCTTCGCCTGGGCGCTGGTGCTTCTGGCCTTCTTCCTCCTCGCGGTGCAGCTTTTCGTGACGCTGATCGAGTTCAAGCTGACGACGCTCGCGGGCTTCGTGCTGATCCCCTTCGGCCTTTTCGGCAAGACCGCCTTCATGGCCGAGCGGGTACTGGGCAACGTCGTCTCTTCCGGCATCAAGGTGCTGGTGCTGGCCGTGATCATCGGCATCGGCTCGACGCTCTTCGGCCAGTTCACCGCCGGTTTCGGTGGCGTGACGCCCACCATCGACGAGGCCATGGCGATCGTGCTGGCCGCGCTCTCGCTCCTCGGTCTCGGCATCTTCGGCCCCGGCATCGCCACCGGCCTTGTCTCTGGCGGGCCGCAACTGGGCGCGGGGGCCGCCGTCGGCACCGGGCTTGCCGTGGGCGGAGCGGCCGTCGCGGCGGGTGGCGGGGCCATGCTCGGCGCTCGCGGGGCCGGGGCGCTGGCCTCGGGTGGGGCCGCCGCCACGCGCGGGGCAGCAGCGGCGACCGGGGCTGCCTCCGCCGCCTACACTCTCGGATCGATGGGCCAGACAGGAGCCGTAAGCGTCGCCTCCGGACTCGGCGGCTTGGCGCGGGCAGGGGGCGCGGCAGCGATTTCACCCCTGCGCCGGGCCGCCGCCGCGGCCTCCGAGGCTGTCAAGACAAGCCATGCCGGCGGCGCCCGATCCGGGTTTGCCGCTACCGGGGGCTCCTCATCCATGGGCAGCGTTGCAGGTGCGTCGGCCGCCATACCCGCATCAACTGGCAGCCCACCGGCCTGGGCGCGCTCCATCCGCCGCAGCCAGGCCATGAGCCATGGCGTTTCCGCCGCCACCCATGCGCTGCGGGCCGGTGACAGCCCCGGCTCAGGCACCTCCGTTTCCCTTTCCGAAAGTGACCGCCCATGAGCCTCTTCAAACGCGCCGCCGCGCATTACGGCAAGACCCCTGTGCCCGAGACCCCGTATCAGAAGGCCGCCCAGGTCTGGGACGAGCGCATCGGCGCGGCCCGCGTGCAGGCGAAGAACTGGCGCCTCATGGCCTTCGGCTGCCTGATCCTCGCGGGCGGCTTCGCGACAGCGCTGGTCTGGCAATCGGCGCGCGGCACCGTCGTGCCTTACGTCGTCGAGATCGATCGCCACGGCGAGGCCCGCGCCGTCGAGGCGGCCAGCGCCGGCTATCGCCCGAGCGATCCGCAAATCGCCTGGCATCTCGCCCGGTTCATCGAGGAGGTCCGAGGCCTGCCCGCCGATCCCATCGTGGTCCGGCAGAACTGGCTCCGCGCCTATGAGTTCACCACCGATCGCGGCGCGCTGGCGCTGAACGACCATGCCCGCGCCAACGACCCCTTCACGCGGGTCGGCGAGGACCAGGTCTCGGTCGAGGTCTCGAGCGTGATCCGCGCCTCGCCAGACAGTTTCCGGGTGGCCTGGTCCGAGCGGCACTACGAGAACGGCCAGCTCGCCCGCACCGAACGCTGGACCGCGATCCTGACCCTCGTGATCGACCCGCCGCGCACGGTGGAGCGCCTGCGCGCCAACCCTCTCGGAATCTATGTGAACGCGATCAACTGGTCGCGGGAGATGAGCCAATGACCCGACCGATCCTGACCGCCGTTCTCCTGGCCACCACATTCCTCGCCGGTTGTGCCAGCGACCGCCCGCCCGCATTCGCCTATGACGAGGCGGTCCCGCCCTTGCCGACACCGCCTGTCTCGGCACCCGAGGACCGGCCGCGCCCGCTCCATGTCCCGCCTAACTGGACCCCGAGCCGGGGCGGGGAGGCGGCCGCCACACCCGTCGCCCAGGTCGGCAATGCCAATGCGGCCGCCCGCGTCGAACCGCGACAGGCGGGGTATTTCAACGCGATCCAGATCTATCCCTGGTCCGAGGGCGCGCTCTATCAGGTCTACGCCGCGCCGGGCCAGATCACGACCATCGCCCTCGAACCGGGCGAACGCCTGGCGGGCACCGGTCCGATTGCCGCGGGCGACACCGCGCGCTGGATCATCGGCGACACCGAAAGCGGCGCGGGTCGCGACACCCGCGTCCTCGTTCTCGTGAAGCCCACGCGGCCCGATATCCGCACGAACCTCGTGATCTCGACCGACCGGCGCACCTATCTGATCGAGCTCAATGCCAGCGAAGAGACCTGGATGCCAGCCATATCCTGGGCCTATCCACGCGCGCCCGAGAGCCCGCGCGTCGCGCCGGCCACGCCGCGCATCCCGCCGGTTCATGCGCGCAATCACCGCTACGGGCTTCAGGGTGGCAGCCCGCCCTGGCGACCGGTCTCGGTCTTCGATGACGGGCGCCGAGTCTATGTCGTCTTCCCGCGCGGCATCGCCCAGGGCGAGATGCCGCCGCTCTTCGTGCTCGGCGCCGATGGCGAGTTGCAAATCGTCAACTCTCGCATCCACAGCAATGTGCTGATCGTCGACCGGCTCTTCGGTGCGGCCGAGCTGCGCCTCGGACGCGGGCCCCGGCAGGAGGTGGTCCGCATTGTAAGGATCGAACCCCAGACCGCGGCGGCCGCAGTGCGGCAGGATGCGGGGCAGGGGACATGAACCAGACACCGACCGAGACCGCCGCCGCCATGCGCCTGCGCGCCGATCCGCCGCGCGTCACGCGGATTTCGCGCAAGGTCATCATCGGGCTTGGCGTGGTCGCGGGCATCGGGATCGGCGCAGCGCTGATCTATGGACTCCAGCGACCCGATCGCAGCGCTGCACCGGAAGAGCTGATCACCACGGACCGCCGTCAGCCAGCCGATGGCCTCCGCGATCTGCCGGGCAGTTATGACGCGATCCCGCGGCTGGGTCCGCCCCTGCCTGGCGACCTCGGTGGTGGTATCCTCGACGCGCAACAACGCGGCCAACCCATCGCCGCCCCGAGCCTCGCGACGCCGACCATGGACCCGGCGGAACAGCAGCGGCTTGCCGAATTGGAGGCCGCCCGGGTCAGTGATCTCTTTTTCCAGACGCGCCCAGGGCCGCCTGCGTCCACCGGGTTCCAGATACCACCTGCGGCACCGGGGGGCGGTTTGGCCGCTACCCCGGAGACCGATCCTCGTCAGGCTTTCCTGACCGCGCCGGTCGATCGCCGAACGGTCGCACCCGACCGCGTCCAGCCTCCGGCCTCGCCCTGGCTGCTGCAGGCCGGCTCCGTCATCCCGGCGGCGCTGATCACCGGCATCCGTTCCGATCTCCCGGGCCAGATCACCGCGCAGGTCACCCAGAACGTCTATGACAGCCCCACCGGCAGCCTGCTCCTGATCCCGCAGGGCACCCGCCTGATCGGGGCCTATGACGACAGCATCACCGTCGGCCAGCGCCGCGTGCTCCTGGTCTGGACGCGGCTGATCTTCCCCGATGGACGCTCCCTCGTGCTCGAACGCCAGCCCGGCGCCGATGCCGCGGGTTATGCCGGTCTGGAGGACCGCGTCGACAACCACTGGGCCAGCATCCTGCGCGCCGCGGGCCTCTCGACCTTGCTGGCCGTCGGCGCGGAACTCTCCCTCGACGAGGAAGACCGCCTCGCCCGTGCCTTCCGCGACGGGGCCTTGGATACAATCAACGAGGCCGGCCAGCGGATCGTGCAGCGCCAGCTGGAGGTCCCGCCGACCCTCACCATCCGCCCGGGCTTCCCCGTCCGCGTGATCGTCACGCGCGATCTTGTCTTCGCGCCAGCCGGAGGCTGACATGACCAAGCTGAAACTCGGACCGATCCCGGACGACAAGCCGGTGAAGCTGACCGTGGAACTGCCAGCTGATCTCCATCGCGACCTGATCGCCTATGGGGAGATCCTCGGGCGCGAAGCTGGGCAGGGACCAATCGAGCCGAAGAAGCTGGTGGTTCCCATGCTTGAACGGTTCATCGCGACGGACCGAGGGTTTGCGAAAGCGCGGCGCGGGGGAGGTCAGGACCGAAATCGAGCCAAGGAACAGCCTCCTTGATTGCTTCGGCCGCAATTGGAGAAAGAGCGATTTTGCAATGTTAAGCGCTTATGGCCCTCTTCGGTTGTCCTCTTGCAATTAAAAGGCGGGCACATCCTCTAAACGGTCTTGATGCCAATGTATCCGAGGGGACTCAAGAAATTCTACGGGCTACAGCCCGAGTGCCGCATCCATCCGTTCATGTTCGAAGGCCGGAGCGCAGGCATTCAACCCCGCGCCAGCAAGCCCCTGGTGGCGCAATTCGTCCCGCCAAGTGTTGCCGATAACTTGTGCCATATCCCGGGCCAGGGCTCGGGCTTCCGGCGCACTGATATCGAAAAACTCAGCCGCGTCGATTGCGGCAGCAATGTCCGGCTCATGCCCATGGATCGGGCTGATCCCGGTTTCCATCTGGGCATGCCGCCGGGGCTGCGGATTGACATCGAAGAGCGGTGAAAGACGCCACAGGTTCTGACCCGCATAGATGAAACCTTGGTTCTTCAGGTGGTCATCCGTGTTGGTGACAAGGATCCCGAACACCATGCGGCGCCAGATTTCCCGCAGATCATCGCCGGGCCGGGCGGAAATGGTGCGGATGATATCGGCAATATCTGTGTAGAAGCCGCTCGCATGTCCAAGCTTGCCCAAGGCGGTGCGCGCGGAGATATAGGGGACCCGACCGCCGCCTCGGCGATCAAAACGGCTGAAGAGCCCGATGGGGTGCGCGCTGCCGGGCAACTCGAGCCTGCATTCCGGTGTACGCAGACCAAGACGCCCGGCGAGCTTCATCGTCGCCACCTCGAGACGTTCCACTGGCCAAGTGTCGTTGATGGAGGTGAACTTGGCGAGCCAGAGCCGCTCCCCATCCCTCACGTTGGCTTTCGGTCGCGCCCCGCCCGGCGTACCGGCGGCGCCTACGAGATCCAGCGCATCCTGCTCCGCGCCTGCCGGGTCTCGTTCGAACCTTTGCGCGATCTTGAGCAGGTCCTCGATATCAGCCAGGCGCGGGACGGCTCTTCCGATCCGCGGGAATGGCTCACCGTTTTCCTGTAACAGGCGCAGCGCGCCCTGGCGGGCGGTATCGTCGCATGCCGTCAGGAAGTCGAACTCGGTTGCTGCCTCGCCCAGAACCCGACGCATCAATTTGCGGCCCCAGCTGTCCGGGGACGTATCCGCAAAGGGCCCGGCGATAACATCACGCTTCCGGCTGTCGCGCCCGCCGGAACTAGCGTGATAGGGTGTGTTGACCCTCGGCATTTGCAGGCAGAGGTCGAAGCCGCGCGGGTTATCGATCCAGTCCTGATCATAGAGGAAAGTGGAATGCGCGCGCCGCCCATCTGTCTCGAAGATCAGACGGCCGACCGGAACCAGCCCTTCCCCGAGAGCGACACGCGCCACGGCCATCAGAAAGCGCTCCCTTCGTCATCGATCTCATCCGACCTCTCTTGCGTGGTGTCCGATCTGCCGGAGGACGGTCTGCGGCGATTGACGATCCGTTCTGGCAGGCGGGCTTGATCGAGGACCAGGCCGGTATCGTCTTTCGCCGGATCCAGAATTTCGCCGAGTCGGTGGAGCTCGCCAAGGACCATGAGTGCCATGGCCATTGTCTCGAGCCGCACACCGCCATCGCCCATTTCGAGTTTGGCAAGCGTCTTGTCGGTCACACCCAGGCGCTCACAGAAATCTGCGACGGACATGCGCCGCTTCTTCCTGGCCACACGGATGTCATGGCCAAGTCGTTTCAGGGCGGTCTGAACCTGGTATGAAGACATGCTTGACCGGAGAAAACTCCGCCTTGTGTTGCTGTATCCGTACTTTTGTCCGTGTTAGGTCGTTTTACATGGGAAGTCAACAAAATGCACCACAAGGCGGAATATAATCCGGTTTAATAGGCGCAAAGCGGACTTTCGTCCGATTTAACGTGAAAGGTCTGGTGGCCCTGATGATCTCCGGCGGTGGGTCGGGCAGGTCGCACCGGACGTCTCTGCCGCGCGTATATCTTGCCTGAGAAGCGCTCAGGCTGCGACCGCGGCAGGCAAGGTCCGCGCTAACAGGTGTTTCAGGGCTTCGATATGCGCATGTGCAGGGCCGGTGACATCCAGGGTCGCAACCTGGAGGGTCTCTTCGGCACCGTCGCTGGCGATTGCGTAGCGGGTACAAATCGGCTCGGGCGGCAAATCACCGTGGTGTGGATAGAGCAGCATGACCTCCGGGCAGCGGTAGAGCTGGCTATAGGCCATCAATTGATACACATCAGCCTGGCTGACACCCTGCTTCGGGTCGTCGATGCGCGGCGCCATCCGTTTCCATTTCGTGTCGATGACGAGGACGGTTCGATCCCCCTGCCGGATGATGAGGTCCGGCTTGGTCCTAAACCGCCCCGCACCCGCTTCGAACAGGCAGTCACGGTGCCCGCCTTGCGCTGCGACACGGTATCCGCTTCCGGCCAAAGCACGGGTGACCAGTCTGGCAACGTATTGCTCGAACAAGGCATTCATCTCGAACAAGAGAGCATGACCATCTGTAGCCCCGGCACTGGTCTGCTGATGTCGATCCCCAAGCAGGAGCCGCGCGAAGGAAAGAAGCTCGCGCCACCGCTGATTCGTCCGATCCAGTATGATTTGGTCCCATCGCAGCGCAGGGATAGGAACCTCGGTCACGTCCGCATAGGCGAAGCCCAACTCGCGCAGGATACGCTGATTGTCGGGGGCCTGAGCCACACGCTGCAAACGGGTCACGGCGGCGCGCATCACTTGGTTGAGCGCAATGTCACAGGACAAGTCATCATAGCGACAGGCCAGCTTTTGCGGCGCCACTGCATGGCGTGAAAACTGCCGGGTGACATCGAGCCTGCCGCGCAGGGCAGGGAGGTCGTCTGCGTGATCCACATACCGGCGCGGCAGTCCCATGCGCACCGCTTCCATGAGGCGCGCACAAAACAGCCGGATCAACAATTCCAGAATGGTGTCCTTCTGCCATCCGAGCTGGGCCAACGATCCTGCATCGATCCGCAGATCGTGAACAACCGCGAGCATGTGGATCAGGCGGCGGCGAAGGGCTTCGTTTGTGGTCTCGTGTTCTCCCAGGCCCTCGATCTTCGGGAGGATCTCCAGCTGACAGCCCGGCGCGGCAATCACGCCGACCACGCCGCGCGCCCGCAACCCTTTGCGGCCGTGTTCGAGCACGCCTTCGCCGCCACGACCCGCGAAGCTCGAGCGCGCCGCAAGGGCGGCAATGCGATCAGCCTCGGCGGGCGGGATGGTGGTGTCGTCATCACCGTAGCCGATGCGCTGCCATTCGCGGAGCGTGCGGCGGATCATGAACCGAGCAGCCGCGCGTAATTGAAGCTGTCTTCGCGCACGTCCCACCGGAAGCGCGGCATCGCTTCGCCATTGTCGAGTTCCGGCGGTGCCTTCAGGACGGACCTGTTCAGAAAGCCGCCCTCTATCGGCCCGTCATGCGTATCCAGATCGCCGAGCACCGCAGCGATCTTGCCCCAGTCTTCAAAGAAGTACTCGGCGAGCAGCGGGATCACCTTGTGCCGCATGACCTCGTCCACATCCGCTCGGGTGTCGCAGCCGGTGAAATAGGCATGGCCGATTTGGTGGTCACGGTCATAGAGGTACTCGATCCGTTCATTGATGATCGTCAGAAGGGTCGGCAGATCGATCCCCGTGCGGGCCGCAGCCTCCTTCAGAACGGCCGGATTGGGCATGATTTCGCGGAATGTGAACCGCCGCCGCAGCGCCGTATCGAGCAGCGCGATGGAGCGGTCTGCCGTGTTCATTGTCCCGACAATATGCAGGTTCGACGGAACACCAAACTCGTCCCCGGAATAGGGAAGGCGCACCTTCAGCTGGTTCGCCTGACCGAGACGCTTGTCCGATTCCAAGAGCGTGATCAGCTCGCCGAAAACCTTGGAGATATTGGCGCGGTTGATCTCGTCGATGATCAGGACGAAAGGTTCAGGATCAGATGGCCCCTCGTTCCGCTGGCTGTTCATGTAGCGTTCAAGGGCCGGCACGTTGAGCGAGGACTTGTCGATTTCATAGATCGTTCGCTGAACGAGGCCTACTTTGGCAACATCGCTCGCTTCTATGCCATCCCGATCAACCCAAAGCCAATTCACGGCGCGGCGATGGGCATAGTCCCCAGCACGCCCCTCTATCGGACTAAACTCGTAGTCTCCTTCGACGATACCGATTGCGCGGACAAGCAGATTCCCCTTGGTCACGATTAGTACGTCGCCGACTTTCAGGCTGTTCCGAAAAAGGTTGGTCATCATTGAGGCTGGCTGAGAAACAAAGGCCTCTGGGTCTTCGTTACGCCGGGCCTCCGCAGCAGCGTGGATTGCCTCTCGTGTGTCAAATCGGGGATCCGAAAGATCAAAATCGTAGAACCCAAAGATCGCGCAATTCTTCTCGATTGCTTCCTCAAAGAGAGGTGCGTCTTCGGGCAGATACTTTGCGCCTATCGACATCTTGAAAACACGTCGGCCTTCGAGCGAAAGCTTTGTTTCAGAACTGACCGTTCCTCTGCTCACCTCCGCACGTCGTGCGATGCGACGGAAAATGCCCGGCACGGTTTCCAACCGGAACCCACCCGAGGATGCGTCCTCGCCATCGTCCGCGCCGGTCATCGGCTGTCGGCCTTCGACGAACTCTTCATAAGCCATCGACTGGTGAAACGTGACGAACTCGATCCGCCCTGCGGCGAGCAGTCCCTGATAGACCGCCATCAGATCGTCGCGGTCCTCTGGCACCTCCTCCCCACACAACTTGACAGCCTCAGTCGCTGTGCTGAACGTCTTCCCTGTGCCTGGCGGACCATAGAGAATAAGATTGGTAGCTGTGGGACGCTCATCCTGTTGGGCAATGGCCATACTATTCTCTACCTGCTTTGTCGGTTCTTGAACGCTGCCACTGGCAGGCACACCAATTTTTTTCGCTATGTCGGGATCAAGTTGGTATCGAACGAGCTTTTCGCCACCGTAGGTCAAATAGTTGACCGTGCCGCCAGCAATGGCTTTGACTCTCGAAGCAAGCCCGTCCACGAGCATTGCCCGCGCGACGTCGACCAGGTCTTCGGTTGCGATCGCTTCGTCCGCTTTGTTGCCCGCACCCTTGGGCTTGATCCGATAGGCTGAAACTCCGTTGGACCGATTGAAATTCTTCACTGGTTGGTACGGATTTCCAGCGCTATCAAATAGCGTGAATGGTCGTTCGTTCTGTGACGCCATCGACTCGTCGAGTCCAAAGCGAAACACAGTGGCCGAGCTTTGGTCAGCGCCAATCCGCTCCGGAGCGCTGACCTGTGCGAGGTCCTGGAAAATCCTTCCCGCCAAAGCCTGGCAAATGTTTGGCCAGGCTTCATTCAGATTGAGCGCCGTGTTTACGTCACGAACGAGCACGTCGACATGTGATGTACCTTCTTCACGTGCCGGCTCGATATACTCTTCCAGCACGTGTTGGCGAATGCGATCCGCATCCTTTGCGGCGCCCGGCGGCTCGCCCGCAATAAACCGACCGTATTGCGCCAACCAGCTGCTCCAATTCGACAGACGGTTGAGCGGCTTTTCGGAATCCGGCATCAGGACTCGATAGTCTTCACCTCCTGACCGAGCGTCGTCACGCATCGCTTTGAGACGTTCCCTGAGTCCCGCAAATTGATCGGCCTTCCAAGCTTCCTCAAGGTTCTCATAGGGCATGCCAAGTGCGGCAAGGTTTCGCTCTATGGTTCGAACGGCGTAGGTCCTCGAGTTTCGCCCCGCTTCGGTTTGTGCGCCCCCCTGTTCTAACCAGGCCTTGAATTCGTTCTCATCCTTCAAATTAGGGCCCTTCATTATTTATCTGTGTGCAGCATCCTACGGGGCTGTGCTGGTCGGCAAAATTCCCAACATTCAGGGACTGAAGAAAACGCTCGAAGCCCTCAGTCTTGACCTTGCCACCTCTCCGCGATCCGCAAGGCTACGGGCTATGGGAACGGCCAAGCTAGGTAAGCTTGCACTGTTGCGGGCAAGATCCTCCTTGAGGCCGTCCGGCAAGGCACGTCGCAGGTCTGCGGCCTTGGCGCGGCGCGAGAGTGCCTGATCGACCGCAGCCCGGCCGCCAAGATCAGGGAAGTCTCGGGCAGCGCACACCCATTTTCCACGACCCAGTGCGCGGATGCGCCTCATGATTTTGTCTGCGATCGTGATCATTATGTTTCGCGTCTTGAGCTTCGGATATCGGAATTATAGACGGTATTTCAGACAGATGTAACCTGAGTTGGCGGCACCGTATGGGGCTGATTAGCGAACGTCCCATTGGGCCGAATTTACGAGAATAAAGAGTTGCCCGACGACACCACCACCACTGTGTCCCGCTCCAGACAAGTCACGAGAGAAGAACTTTACCAAAAGGTCTGGTCGACACCCATCAGCCACCTGGCGGCCGGGTATGGTGTATCTGGTTCCTATCTCGCCCGGGTCTGTACGTCTCTGGCTGTGCCTCGGCCTCCCGCTGGCTATTGGCAGAAGAAGGCGGTCGGAAAGGCCGCTCCACGACCTCCACTCCCGCCTGTAAAGCCAGGCGATCATCTTGTCTGGTCGGCGGATACGCCGCTCGCGCGTCCTGTGACGCCGGCCGCCAGATCTTCGGTGTCGTCACCTAGTCGTGACAGGCAACGCAAGGATGCCCGGCATCCGATCCTTCGCGGCGTCGAGCCGCATTATCGCAAGACGCGCAAGATTGACGACTACGAGTTTCTTCGACCCTACAAGCTCCTTCTGCCGGACATCGTTACGTCCGAGGCGCAGCTGCTACGCGCATTGGACCTCGCGAATGGGCTCTACGATGCGTTCGAGCGGAAAGGGTATCGCGTGACCTTCGCGCCGCCCGATCAACCATTGTTTCGGGCGCAGATCGAAGAGCGGGAGGTTCCGGAGAAGGATCGCAAATACGGGCGCTATTCCTGCGGACGGATTTGGGCACCGCACCGCCCAACCGTCGCCTATATCCGCGAGGTTCCCATCGGTCTTGCGCTCGTGGAAATGTCTGAACGTGTCACGCTCAGATACTTTAAGGGCAAGTATGTGCGGGACGACAGTGCGGTCGTGAAGGCCGCCAGACCACACCAGCTGGTCCACTCCTGGACGACCGAGAACGATGTTCCGTCCGGGCGCTTCCGGCTTGTCGCCTACGCGCCGCGCCGGGACGTGGAGTGGTCGGCGATATGGCAAGAGACGCCAAAGCGAAACTTGTCGTCCATGTTCCCAAGGATCGTGAAGGAGCTGGAAGCCGTCGTGCCGGACCTCAAGTCCAAGACTGCAGAAGCCGAGGCGGCGGCCATCCGCAAGCAACGCGAATGGGCGGAACAGCAGGAACGCTGGAAGCGCGAAGAGGATCGACGCAACGCGGACAAGGCCTTTGCCCAAAGCCGCGAACAACTTTCCGAAGTGATCCAGAAATGGTCCGCCGCGATGTCGATCGAAAGCTTCTTTCGCGAGGCGGAAGAGCGACTTGCCGACGTCGAAACCAACAGACGCCAGGCCTTGTCCTCTCGGCTTGATCTTGCGCGGTCCATGATGGGAACGCTCGATCCGCTGGAATTCCTGGAGCTGTGGGTCGCGCCGGATGAGCGCTACACGCGGCAATATCCCGAAGACTAATTGTATTTTTTTACATAATTTTAAGGGACGATGCTCATGTATCTTCTCCGGGGCGTCGAACCGGTCTTGTCCGAAGTTTGGCTGTAGAACCCGGCCGCGCGGGGTTTCTCTTGCGCTGCCTTGGATCCCGCGTGGTAACTTCCGCATTCCAGGCCCAGTCTGCGAACTTGTCGCCGGTTTGGCGCAAGTGGGTGTAGCGCTTGAGCGACGTCCATGACCGGTGGCCGGAAACAGCAGCCGCGTGTGGAACGTTGTAGCCGATCTCGAACAGCCGCGAGACGCCCTCGTGCCTCAGGTCATGGAAGCGCAGATCCTCGATCCCCAGAAATTGCGTTGCCCGAGTGAACGCAGCGCTGATCGCGTCGGTGGAATACGGGAAGATCTGGCTCGCGTGTTTGGGCATCGCCTCGATGATCGCCAGTGCCGGATCGGGCAGGTCGCACCAGACGTCGTTGCCAATCTTCTCTCCGGGGTTCTTCATGTCGCGCACGAGGACGCGTTTGCCCTCCTTGTCGAGATCCGCCCATTTGATCCGGGTGATCTCTTCCTGCCGCCGGGTCGAGAAGATCGCGAAAGCGATGATGCGATGCATCGGGACGGAGGAGGGGCGACGGATCGAGCGGTCGAGGAAATGCGCCATCAACTGCTCGAGTTCGTCCAGCGTCGGACGCCGGTCGCGGTGGCGGCTCTTCTGGGTCAGCCCCAGCTTCTTCGCGACAATCATCGCATTGCGCATCGCGCGCTCGTCCAGAGGATAGTTCCAGGCCGGACCGGCCACCGTGAAGACCGCGCTCAGATGAGAGAGGTAATTCGACACGGTTTGCGGCGAGACACCGGTATTCAGCTTCTCCTTGGCGAAGGCCACGATGTCGGCGCTGTCGATCTGGGCACAGAGCT
Source organism: uncultured Sulfitobacter sp. (assembly GCF_947497275.1). Lineage (GTDB taxonomy): Bacteria > Pseudomonadota > Alphaproteobacteria > Rhodobacterales > Rhodobacteraceae > Sulfitobacter. The sequence continues at coordinate 437,385 of NZ_CANMFS010000002.1, read as the reverse complement.
TGTTCGCGATGTCGAACTCCTTGATGCTTTTCAGCACCTGCGCTTTGGTCCGACCGATTGCCTTCGCGCTGTCTTCCACATATTTGTCGATGGCGTCGCCGAGGGTCACTTCGCGGCGGCGGGTCTCTCCGATGGGCAGGTTTTCGAGGGCCCCGGGCTTGGCGAGGTCCTTCTCGCGCTTCTCGATCCAAGCCGCGGCGGTCGAGCGCAGCTCGAAGGTCCGGTTCTCGCGCCAGACGGTTTTTCCAGCCCGCCGAACGGCGATCTGGGCGAGCCAGGCTACAGTGCCGTCTTTGCGCTTTCGCTTGATGATGGTACCCATGGGGTTACAACATTTGGCCCAAGTTACAACATTTGTTGTAAATCCTACCCGAAATGGGCGCGATTTACAACAAATGAGACAGGAACGGGCTTGAGGATTGAGCGATAAATGGCTGATAAAAATAAAAAATACAATAATTTCAATATGCCCCTTTTGGCGGTCGCGCCGATGATGGACTGGACGGACCGGCACTGCCGGTATCTGCATCGGCAAATGAGCGTGCGGGCGTTGCTTTATACAGAAATGGTGACAGCGCCTGCGCTGGTGCGCGGGGGCGCTTTGCATCTGCTCGATCATGATCCCGTCGAGCATCCGGTCGCCCTGCAATTGGGCGGCTCAGATCCGGCCGAATTGGCCGAGGCTGCACGCTTGGGGGCCGAGGCGGGGTATGACGAGATCAATCTTAACGTCGGTTGTCCGTCGGACCGCGTGCAGTCAGGCGCATTCGGGGCCGTGTTGATGAAGGATCCAGCTCTTGTCGCCCGCTGCGTGGGAGCAATGATGCGCGCTGTCGACGTCGAGGTCACTGTGAAATGCCGTATCGGGGTCGACGATCAGGATCCCGAAGTGGTGCTGCCCGAGTTTCTCAGTCGGATGGTCGGCACCGGGATCGCGCGTGTGAGTATTCATGCGCGCAAGGCGTGGCTTGACGGTCTGAGCCCGAAGGAGAACCGGGATATTCCGCCGCTCGATTACGATCTTGTTCACCGGATGAAAGGTATGTTTCCGAACCTGCATATTTCCGTGAACGGCGGTATCGCGACACTCGATGCTGCCGAGGCGTTTCTGGATGCGGGACTGGACGGGGTGATGATCGGACGGGCTGCTTACCACCAGCCGTCAGAGATCCTGTGTCAGACGGACAGGCGCATCTTTGGTACTGGCGCGGATACGACGCCGGAGGACGTCGTCCGTGCCATGCTGCCTTATATCGAGGCGCACCTTGCATCGGGAGGCAAACTTGCCCAGGTCACGCGGCACATGCTGGGTCTGTTTGCCGGACGCCCGGGCGCGCGGCTGTGGCGGCGGATCCTGTCCGAAGGGGCGCAACGCGACGGGGCGGGCAGCGGCCTGGTTCTCGAGGCGCTTGAACAGGTCGAGGCGCAAACCGCGCTGGCACAGGCCGCGCGGGCGGTGTAGCACAGCGGCACCATTCCCCCGATGCCGAGGACCATGCACATGCCCGAAACGATGCTTCTGATCCAAATGGCCCTGCTTCTCCTCGTTATCGGGGCGTTTGCGGGCCTGCTTGCAGGACTGCTGGGTGTGGGTGGCGGGATCGTTCTGGTTCCGGCATTCTTTTACGCATTCCAGACGCTGGACTACGGCGGGGCGGAACTGATGCAGATGTGCTTGGCGACATCGCTTGCGACGATCATCGTCACCTCGGTCCGGTCCGTGCTGTCCCACAACAAGAAGGGCGCAGTCGACTGGCAGATCCTGCGTACCTGGGCACCGGGAATCGTTATTGGCGCGGTCATCGGGATGCTGACGGTATCGAGCCTGCGGTCGAACACCTTACAGGCGATTTTTGGGGTTCTCGCGCTGGTCATCGGTCTTTACATGGGGTTTGGCCGGTCGGAATGGCGGTTGGGACAGGCAATGCCCAAAGGGGCGATCCGCGCCGCCTTGTCGCCTGTCGTCGGGTTTCTGTCGGTTCTGATGGGGATCGGAGGCGGCAGTTTCGGTGTGCCGTTGATGACCCTCTATAACACGCCGATTCACCGGGCCGTAGCCACGGCAGCAGGCTTCGGGGTTCTGATTGCGGTGCCATCGGTCATTGGCTTCCTTTTTGTCGGGATGGATCCTGCGACGCGACCACCACTGACCATCGGGTCCGTCAATCTGGTAGCGTTCATTCTGGTAATCGCGATGACGTTGATCACCGCACCACTGGGGGCGAAACTGGCACATGCGATGGACCCCAAGCCGCTGAAACGGGTGTTCGCGGTGTTTCTGGTGCTTGTGGCGCTGAACATGCTGCGCAAGGCGTTGATGGGGTGAGGGCCGCGCTGGCGCAGGATGGATTTGCGGTATTCAAGTCAGATACCCGCGTCCGGCGTTGGGCGGAGGCGGCGTATCGGGTTGCGGCCGGTATCGCGCGAGATCCTGCGTGGCGCGGACCGGAAAACCTGCGCCATCAGCGCACTTGGTTTGTCGGTATCGATGCCTTGCCAAACGAAACCTCCGGCGCCACCGCCGGTGTGCCGCTTGTCGGGCCCTGGCAGACCAGCGTTCCGAACCTGGCATTGCACCGCGCGCAGGTGTCGATCATCTATCCCGGATATCCACGGCAGGATCCGTCGCAGAGTGATGCCAATCACCGGTTTCGGCGCGATCGGGCGGCGGCGCATGTAGACGGCATTTTGCCGATCGGGCCGAACAAGCGTCGCTTCGCGCGCGAATACCACGCCTACATCCTGTCGGTGCCGCTTAATGACTGTACGGTCGCGCCCACGGTCGTGTGGCGCGGCAGTCACCTGATCATGCGAGATGCGCTGCGCCGTGCCATAACCGACCGCCCGCCCGCGCAAACCGATGTGACCGAGGCCTACCAGGACGCGCGGCGCCGCGTCTTCGACATGTGCGAAAAGGTGCCGCTGTGTGTCGGACCGGGGCAGGCGGCGCTGATCCACCGCTTTGCCCTGCACGGTACCGATCCATGGCCGGACGGTCTGAGCGATCCCACCGGGGACGGACGTATGGTTGCTTTCTTTCGTCCCGAATTTCCGACCGGCGCCGGTGCGTGGCTCGCCGATCCCTGAGGCAGAGCTGCGCAAAACCGTTTCGCCGGGGCTTACAATGGACCAAGCTTTGCCACATTGTCGCCTAATGCCGTTGTCATCTTCGCGCTCAAGGTCCCCCCACACGCGGGGCGGATTCGCACGCGAGAGAGGTATGAGATGACACGGATTATGACGGGGCCGATGGGACGTATGGCCTATTTCGATGTGCGCTGCACGCGGATGACCGAATATCCCGCCCTTAACCTGCCATCGACAGCCTTTGCGCGCGCGACCGACGCGGTCGCGTCGAACTGTGCGCGAGCCCCCGGTGTCGTGCAGTTCCCGCGCCACCAGCGGCGGGGCGCTGCGGTGGCGCTGCTCGGAGAGCCTTCACGGAGGACACCGTTACTGAGCGAGCACTGATCCCTAGCGGTCGCGTGCGGCCAGCCGCGCCGCACGTCCGCCGCGCCGCTTTGAAAATGTCTCCGCACGCGCGGGCAGGGCGTCCATGACGGCCCGCCGGGCGTCCGGCGTCATCCGCGACCAAGCGCCGATCTCGTCTATCGACCGCAGGCATCCGGTGCACAACCGGCTTTCGGGATGCACTACGCAGATCTTGATACAAGGGCTTTCCACTTCATCGCGCTTCCAGATGTCGTCGCTCATTCCGGTTCCCCTTCCGTACGGTCCCCGACCGCCGATTTCTGTTCAGGTATTGCGCAAGATCCGCAGCCTGTCCAATACACCCTGCAGGATATAGGCTGCCGCAACGTGGTCGATCACCTGCGCGCGACGTTTGCGGGTCGTATCCGCCTCCAGCAGCGCGCGTTCCGCAGCAACCGTCGACAATCGTTCATCCCAATACCCGATAGGCAGATCCGGATGCAGCCGCGCAAAATTGCGCGCGAACGCGCGGGTGGACTGGCAGCGCGGACCCTCTGAGCCGTCCATGTTGAACGGCAGACCAAGAACCAGGCCACCGATGGCACGGCCCGCAATGATCTCGGTCAGCCGCGCGGCGTCGAGCCCGAACTTCTTTCGGCGTACTGTCTCAAGCGGTGTGGCCACGGACAAAAAGCTGTCAGTAACCGCCACGCCAATCGTCTTTTCCCCCAGATCGAGGCCGATTAGTGCCTGCATCGGCGGCAGGTTTGCGGCGAATTCTTCCGTTGTTTCGTGGATCAATCGATCACTCCCGCACGGCGGCCCGCTTCGTTGATGAGATCGAGCGCGCCCGCGTCGGTTGCGAAAACCTCCACGGCATTGGCGTGGATCGCGGCGGCGCGCTGGCGTTCGCCCAACACACCCAGCGAGGCGATCAGCCGCGCCCAGTCGGTCGCCGGTCCGCCCTCGGTCGCCAACCGGTCCGACAGTCCCGCGACCATCGACCCGATCATCTCCATCCGTTCGGCGGGTGTCATGTTCTCGGCATCTGCCACCTGCTCGGCGCTGGGGCCGGGAGCGGTGCCGCCACCGATTGCAGGGATGGAATAGCGCACACCGGCAAGCCGGGCGAGTTCCTCGATCTGGGTAAGGATTGGCGCGATCCATGGGGCGTCTTCGGGGCCTGCCCGCAGCAATGCGCCCCAGATACGGAACGCCTGATCCGGCCTGCCGGTCTGCAACAGCATCAGCCCTAAATAATACCGCGCCGTTCCGTTTTTACGATCCTGAACCAGGGCGGCGCGCAGGCTCATTTCGGCCTCGGGCGAGACATACCCGCCCGCCGCCAGAACCTGCAACTCACCAAAGGACGCCAGATCTTCCGCCGTGACCGCATCCGCCTTCAGCCGAAGCACCTCGCCCTGCGCTTCTTTCGCAGCCCTGTAATTGCCAAGCCGCCGCTCCTGCTGTGCCAGAAGCACATGACCTTGCAAATCGTCAGGGCGCTCCGAAACCGTTTCGCGCAGTCGCTCCATCAACTCGGCATAGCGCGGTTCGATGTTCCCGGGCAGGGCTGCATCTGGCAGCGAGGCTTCCGCCGCCGCCTGATCGGGGCGCGATTGGCGCAACTCCTCGGCATAGGCGATCCGGTCTTTCAGCGCCATGTCGCCATAGCCGGGCGCGCCGATCCACCAGTAGGCACCGACACTGCCCACGACGCCGAGCACGATGAGCGCGAGCGCCGCGACGACCGGCGCACGGCCCGACGCCGCTTTTTCCTGTGCAAGCGCCTTGTCAGCACTCAGCAACCGGCGTGCGATTTCCGCATGGACCCGCTCCGCGTCCGCCGGATCGATCACACCGCGCGCGACGTCGCGTTCGATCTCGTCGATCTGGGCGCGGTAGACCTCCACATCGGACGCCGCACGCGACCCCGGGGCACGGTCGCGCCCACGCACGACCGCCTGTACGAGAACGCCCGCAACCATCAAAGTCATCACCGTCGCGGCGGCCCAGAAACTCAGCATGAAATCACCTTTATAGTCTGCGCCCCCTTTACCGTGCCGGCGGGGTTAGCAAAAGGGTTCAAAGCTGCCTGCGCGACGAATAGCCCCGATGTGATGTCGGTGATTGCGGCGGATGTCGTAAACCTGATACGTAATGCCGCGCGGAGTATCCTCATTTCTGGCGGCTCCCCCATGAAGAAGCCACAGCGCCGGCGCGCGCCCGAATCCATCCCACAGCCACACCGGGGACACCTGCGATGAAGAAATATTCCGTATTTGCCGTGGCGCGCGAAGCGATGCGCCACCACACCGGCTGGACCCGTGCATGGCGCGATGCGGCACCGAAGAAACGCTATGACGTTGTGATCGTCGGGGCAGGCGGGCACGGCCTTGCCACGGCATATTACCTTGGCAAGAATTTCGGCATCACCAATGTCGCGGTGATCGAAAAGGGCTGGCTTGGCGGTGGCAACACCGGGCGCAACACCACCATCATCCGCTCGAACTACCTTCAGGATCCGTCGGCGGCGATCTACGAGAAATCCCTCTCGCTCTACGAGACGATGAGCCAGGATCTGAATTACAACGTCATGTTCAGCCCGCGCGGCGTAATCATGCTGGCGCAGACTGAACACGAGGTGCGCGGATACAAGCGCACGGCCCATGCCAACATGCTGCAAGGCGTCACCACGGAGTTCATCGGCCCCGAAAAGGTCAAGGAGCTGGTGCCGATCATCAATCTGTCGGGGCCGCGCTATCCGGTGCTGGGCGGGCTGTGGCAGGCGCGCGGCGGCACGGCGCGTCACGATGCGGTCGCGTGGGGGTACGCCCGGGCGTGCTCGGACATGGGTATGGATATCATCCAGAAATGCGAAGTCACCGGCGTGCAGACGTCTGGCGGCAAGGTCACCGGCGTGCAGACCACGCGCGGCGACATCGCCTGTGACAAGGTCGGCATGGTCGTGGCGGGGCATTCGGGGCATCTGGCCGATCTGGCGGGCTTTCGTCTGCCGATCGAATCCGTGGCGCTTCAGGCGCTGGTGTCAGAGCCGATCAAGCCCTGCATGGACGTGGTCGTGATGGCCAACACAGTCCACGGGTACATGAGCCAGTCTGACAAGGGCGAGATGGTCATCGGCGGTGGCACCGACGGCTACAACAACTACACCCAGCGCGGCAGTTTCCACCACATCGAGGAAACCGTGCGCGCGCTGATCGAGACATTCCCGATGGTGTCGCGGCTCAAGATGCTGCGCCAATGGGGCGGCATCGTGGACGTCACCGGCGACCGCTCCCCGATCCTCAGCAAGACACCCGTCGACGGTATCTTCATTAACTGCGGCTGGGGCACAGGCGGGTTCAAGGCGATTCCCGGATCCGGCTGGGCGATGGCCGAACTGATGGCCAAGGGCCGCTCACCGCTGATAGACGCGTTCGGATTGGAGCGGTTCACCGAAGGGCGGTTTATTGATGAGTCGGTTGCGGCGGGGGTGGCACACTGATGGACTCGGCGACAGTCTGGCCAATTCTCCTAGGAGGCGGAATATCCTTAGTAAGCTCAGTATCGGTGTTTTCTCTCGCAACATGGACTGCTAGCCATCAACGGACGAAGGAAATCCGTAAAGCTGAAGCCAATCGAGCTTATCACGCATTCTATAAATTGCTGTCTACATATAACTTCATAGAAAAAAATGCGCAGGTGCTTGATTCCGCATTCAATGAGTTCGGCGGACCAAATCCGTCGCTTGAACCCGCCGCTTTTGTGAGGCCGATCGTGAGCGCAGGGACCCTCTTCGAACTAGTTACAAGCGAAGACCTCAAGTTTCTACTAGATTCCGATGGTGGACTTGCATCAAGGATTTACGAGTTGCAGTTTAGAGCTCTGCATGCGGATGTTGCCCTTACGCGTTTCAATAGAGCACGGGAAGAGTACGATGTCTTTTTAGAAAGCCATATCACGTCGGTCGATGGAGGAGGATTTACTTTCAACCTTGAGGGCACTGATAAGCTATTAGACGAAGTAAAGGCAGGTAGCGTTAATCAAATTATTGGCTCACTAGTAGAGTATTTTGAAAAAGATAGGAAAGAGGCGAAGCTTTTGCTTCAAGAATTCAACTCTGCTGCTCGTTCTCATTTCGGGAGTGATTTCCCTAGTCTTGAGTTTTAACTGAGGAAACCCTAATGCTGATCGTATCCTGTCCCTGCTGCGGCGTCACCGCCGAGGAAACCGAATTCCACGCCCACGGCGAGGCGCATATCACGCGTCATACCGTCGGTTCCTCGGATGACGACATGGAAACCTATCTGTTCATGCGCAAGAACCCCAAGGGGGTGCATTTTGAACGTTGGCGGCACCAGTACGGTTGCGGTAAGTGGTTCCTCATGGCGCGCGATACCGTGACGCTGGAGGTGTTCGGCACCTATCCTGCGCAAACCACCGAGCCGCCCGCAGACCTGTTGGAGCTGATCGACGCCAAACGCCCCGGCTGGCGCGAGGGCGCCTGATCGTGCGCGCGCCCTTCCTTTCCTCCTATTCTTCACCGGAGACCCGCATATGAGCACCCGTCTCGCCACAGGCGGCCGCCTGTTGAACAAATCCAACGCCCTGTCGTTCCGTTTCAACGGCACAGAGATGCGCGGCTACGAGGGCGATACGCTGGCCTCCGCGCTGCTGGCGAATGACCAGATGCTGGTGGGCCGGTCGTTCAAATACCACCGCCCGCGCGGCGTGGTGGCGGCTGGCCCCGAAGAGCCGAACGGGCTGGTCAATCTAGGGCGCGGCGACCGCTTTGAGCCGAACGCGCGTGTCACCACCACGGAGCTTTTCGAGGATCTTTACGCCGAAAGCCAGAACCACTGGCCCAGCCTTGAATTCGACGTGGGCGCGATCAACAAATACCTCAGCCGCTTCCTGCCGGCGGGCTTTTATTACAAGATGTTCATCCATCCGCGCCCGCTGTGGAAGCATGTCTACGAGCCGTTCATCCGGCACTCGGCGGGCCTTGGCAAAGCGCCCAAAGAGCGTGACGGCGACACCTACGAGCACGTTCACGCGTTCTGCGACGTTCTGGTCATCGGCGGCGGTGTCGCGGGACTGGAGGCAGCGCGCGCGGCGGCGCTGACCGGCGCGCGTGTCATCGTGATGGAACAATACGCCCACTGGGGCGGTCGCACGCCCGTCGACCGCGGTGAGATTGACGGCGCGCCCGCGCAGGACTGGATCGATGCGACCCTGACGGAGCTTGCAGGGATGGAGAACGTGACCTTGCGCACCCGCACGATGGGCGCGGGGGTCTATGACCACGGCTATGTGCTGGGGTACGAGCGGCTGACCGATCACGCGCCGGATCTGGATGGACCGCGCCACCGGCTCTGGCGGGTGCGCGCGCGCCACATCATCACGGCGACGGGCGCGCTTGAACGACCGCTGAGCTTTGCCGGAAACGACATTCCGGGCGTGATGCTGGCCGCGGCGATGCGCGATTATGTGGTTAACTGGGGCGTGTCGGTCGGCGACCGGACCGTCGTTGTCACCAACAACGATGATGCCTATCTGACCGCCATAGCCCTGAAACATGCGGGTCTCGACGTGCCCGCGATCCTTGATGCGCGCGTGTTGCCCCAAGACAGCGAACTCATGGCCCAGGCGAAGGCGTTGGGCATTCGCGTGCTGATGGGGCATGCGATCTCGTCGGTGAAGGGCGTCAAGCGCGTGACCGGCGTTGCCGTGTGCAGTCAGGCGGGCGCGGGGGCCGTGCTTGAAGAGATTGCATGCGACGCGGTTGCGATGTCGGGCGGTTGGTCGCCGGTAGTGCACCTGTGGTCTCACTGCGGTGGCAAGCTGCGCTGGGACACCGGCAACGCCTGTTTCAGCCCGCACCCCGATCATCCGCCGCTGGGGGCGGACGGGGCTCAGTTCGTAACCACCGCCGGTGCGGCGTCGGGCATGTTCCAGCTCGACGATGTGCTCAACGATGCCTTTGCAGCAGCCGACGGGGTGACGCGCACGCTGGGGTTGAAGCTGCCGCGCGCGGTGGCGGCGCCCAAGGGCGAGCGCCGCGAAGAGGCTCCGATGGCGCCGGTGTGGCTGATGCCGCAGGGGGCCAGCGTGAAGCTGCGCGAGAAGGCTTGGCTGGATTACCAGAACGACGTCAAGGTGTCGGATGTGCGGCTTGCCGCGCAAGAGGGCTTCGTCTCGGTCGAGCACGCAAAGCGGTATACCACGTTGGGTATGGCCACGGATCAGGGAAAATTGAGCAACATTAATGGTTTGGCGGTACTCGCTGGTGCTTTGAACGAGGATATTCCTGCGGTCGGCACCACCACTTTCCGACCGCCGTACCACCCGATTTCGATGGGCGCGATCGCGGGCGAGGCGCGCGATGCGGTGTTCCAGCCCGTGCGCCGGACACCGCTGCACGACTGGCACGACGCAAACGGCGCGCAGTGGGAGCCGGTCGGCCAGTGGCGTCGTCCCTATGCGTACAAGCGCGAGGGCGAAAGCACCCGTGACGCGGTGATGCGCGAAGTGACCAACACGCGGCAGAAATTGGGCTTGCTTGATGCGTCCACGCTGGGCAAGATCATCGTCAAGGGGCCGGACGCGGGCAAGTTTCTCGACATGCTCTACACCAACATGATGAGCACGCTGAAGCCCGGCAAGTGCCGCTATGGGCTGATGTGCAACGACAACGGGTTCCTGATCGACGACGGCGTCGTGGCGCGCATCGACGACGACACCTGGCTGTGCCACACCACCACCGGCGGCGCCGAACGGATTCACGCCCATATGGAGGAATGGCTCCAGACCGAGTGGTGGGACTGGCAAGTCTACGTCGCCAACGTGACGGAACAATACGCCCAGATCGCAGTGGTTGGTCCGAACGCGCGGAAAGCACTTGAGCGTCTGGGCGGGGTGGATGTCTCGAAAGAGGCGCTTGGGTTCATGGAATGGGCGGAAGGCACGCTTGGCGGTTATGCCGTGCGGATCTACCGGATCTCTTTCTCGGGCGAACTGTCGTACGAGATTGCGGTTGACGCGAGCCACGGACAGGCGTTGTGGGATACGCTGCTGGCGGTGGGCGCGGATTTGGGGGCCGCGCCCTACGGCACCGAGGCGTTGCACATCCTGCGCGCCGAGAAGGGGTTCATCATGATCGGCGACGAGACTGACGGCACCGTGATCCCACAGGATCTTGGGCTGCACTGGGCGTTGTCGAAGAAAAAGGACGATTATCTGGGCAAACGCGCACAGGAACGGTCGCATATGGCAGATCCCGACCGTTGGAAGCTGGTGGGCCTCGAAACCGTCGATGGATCGACACTGCCCGATGGCGCCTATGCCGTGGGTGAAGGCAAGAACGAGAACGGCCAGCGCAATATGATCGGTCGCGTGACGTCCAGCTATCATTCTCCGACGCTGGACAAGGGCATCGCGATGGGCCTCGTGTTGCACGGTCCCGACCGGATGGGCGAGGTGCTTGATTTCCCCGGAACGGACGGCAAGACCTATCAGGCGAAAATCGTCGATCCGGTGTTCTACGACAAAGAAGGGACCAAGCAAGATGTCTGACCCTGTTTCCGCCCTGCACCACGCGACCAACTCCGAAGGTCTGGTTTCGATCTGCGAAATCGGGCCGGTTGGCATGATCACCCTGCGCGGCGATCTGTCGGCCAAGCCGTTCCAGAAGGCCGCGATTGCCGCGGGCGGCGTCAATATTCCGAACCAAGGCCGATGCCTGATGGAACTGGACCGCGGCATTGCGTGGATGTCCCCGGATGAGTTGTTGATCCTGTGCCGATACGACGATGTCGCCGGCAAGCTGGGCGATCTTAATGGCAAGCTGGCAAAACATCACGCGCTGGCGGTCAATGTCTCCGACGCGCGGGCCGTATTCGAGCTGCGCGGCGCACGGGTACGCGAGGTGATGGCAAAACTGGCGCCCGTCGATCTGCACCCCGAGGTGTTCACACCGGGCATGTTCCGCCGCACGCGCCTTGGCCAAGTGGCCGCGGCTTTCTGGATGCCCGAAGAAGATGTCGTGCGTCTGATCTGTTTCCGTTCGAGCGCGCAATATGTCTTTGATCTGCTCGGTGTCGCGTCGCAAAAGGGATCGGAAGTCGACCTGTTCTGATCTGATGGTTTGATAGTACACGGACCAGAAGGCGGGGTGTGCCGCCGAGGCCCGCTCTTGACATGAAACAGCGTGAGGCGTGCGGTCATGCGCCCGGTCTGCCGTTATCCGCGCCGTCGCGCGCTCTTGCTGGCCTAGGGGCGTAAGGGGGTATCGCGGTATGCAACTGCGCCCGTGATAGGGCGATCCCAGTTTGCTCGGATTCGCTTGGCAGGGCGATGGGCCCGGTTCGCGCCTGCGCGCGGCGACAGCCTCCGCAGCGCCGGTCGGCGGGACACGCTTGCAAATGCCGCATCAGCCTGGCCAATCCGATGCATTCCCGGTCCTGAGCCGTTACCGTAGGCCGGTCGTGCGCGACCAAGTTTGATGCGCTGCCCCCTTGACGCGGGGCCGTTGCGCGCTTCATTTGAAGCAGACCTTAAATAAACAGAAGGAGTCTCCGAAATGGCTTTTGAACTTCCCGATCTTCCCTATGCCCACGACGCACTTGCATCCAAAGGTATGAGCGCAGAGACGCTGGAATATCACCATGACAAGCACCACAACGCCTATGTCACCAATGGCAACAAGGCGATCGAAGGCACTGAGTGGGAAGGCAAATCCCTCGAAGAGATCATCAAAGGAACCTACGATCCGAACGCGGTGGCCCAAAGCGGTATTTTCAACAACATCTCGCAGCTGTGGAATCACAACCAGTTCTGGGAGATGATGGCGCCGGGCAGCAATCCGATGCCGTCCGAGCTTGAAAAGACGCTCGTTGACAGCTTTGGGTCGGTCGACAAATTCAAGGACGAGTTCAAATCGGCAGGCGGCGGCCAGTTCGGCTCCGGCTGGGCGTGGCTGGTCAAGGACAAGGACGGCAGCCTGAAGGTGACAAACACCGAGAACGGCGTGAATCCGGTCTGCTTCGACCAGACTGCCTTGTTGGGATGCGATGTCTGGGAGCACTCCTACTACATCGATTTCCGCAACGCGCGCCCCGACTATCTGTCGAATTTCCTCGACAACCTTGTAAACTGGGAGAACGTCGCCTCGCGCATGTAAACGCGCCGCGTCTGGATTGACAGAAGACCCCTTTACCCCCGCAGGCCGACGCTTGCGGGGGTTTCTTTGTGGAACCGTCAATTGGTTCACGCGTTTCCTTCTCGACAAACCTAATTGGAGGAACCGTGTACAATGGCCGAGAGAAAGCGATCGAACGACGGAAGCCGCGACACCGAAAAGGTACTGGGCGACAAGACCAGCGTATCCCAGCAAGGAAGATCCGGTGGCGATCTGCAACGCGATGTCGCAACCCAGGATGAGGAGAAGCGCGCGACGGAACGCCCCGGCGGCGCGACACGCGTGACGGGTGAAGACAAACGCAACCACGGAGAAAGCGAATGACCAAGCTGACCAATGGTACATGGGTGCTGATCGCGGACAGCGAGAAGGCACTGTTTCTCGAAAACGAAACTGACGGAGACGATCCCTATCTCAAGGTCGTCAAGAAAGAGGAACAGGAAAATCCACCGAACCGCGAGCAGGCAGCGAATCGGCGCGGACGGTTCAATGACGGACCATCCGCGCACAGGTCTGCTGTAGATGACACCGACTGGCACCAGCTTGCAAAAGAACGCTTTGCTTCCGATCTTGCCGACATCCTCTACAAGCAAGCGCACCAGGGCCAATTCGACCGGCTGGTGATTGTCGCTGATCCACGTACTCTAGGAGAACTGCGGTCAGAACTGCATCAGGAAGTCACCGACAAGGTGATCGGCGAGATCGACAAGAACCTGACAAATCACCCGATTGACGAAATCGAACAGATGCTGAAAAAAGAGCTTGAATCAGCTTGATTTGTATAATCATTTCGGAAGCCGCCGCAGAGTTGCGGCGGCCTTTCTCATTCTTCAGGCTTGCCCGGATCGGTCGAGCGCCGCCATCGCCGCTGGTGCGTCCGGCACCCATTCAAGGTAGTCAAGAAGGCTTGGTTCCGCAAAACCGCGCTGCACAACCCCGTTAAGAAGTTGCTTTAAATCATCCCAGTAACCGTTTGAATTTATGATGATAATAGGCTTGCTGTGCAGCCTCAATTGGCGCCAGGTCAGCACTTCAAAAAGCTCGTCCAGCGATCCCGCACCCCCCGGTAGCACTACGACTGCATTACAGTTCATGAACATCACCTTCTTGCGTTCGTGCATGGTCTCGGTGACGATGTAACGGCGCAAATCGGTCTTGCCGACTTCCCAATCCACCAGATGTTTCGGGATCACGCCAAAGGTATCGCCGCCCGCCCGCTGCGCCGCATTTGCCACGCTTCCCATCAGCCCGATGTCACCCGCACCATAGACAAGCCGCCACCCCTTGTCGGCGATGCCCGTGCCGAGCGTCTCGGCATCCGCGATAAATGCCGGATCGTCACCTGCGCGGGACCCGCAGAAGACGCAGACGGAGGTGATGGGCATGGAGCGGCCTCTCTTTAGCTGTATAAGACGATTGCGGTTTTGACCGGTGATAGCCTCTGGGCTACAAAGGCTCAATGCTGTGTCACAGCCGCCGCGACCGGGAAATATTGAAATGCTGAACAAAACCGATTTTTTGGGTGGCTTTGCGGGCGCCGTCACGGCGGGGCTCTGCATGGTGTTGCTTTTGGGTCTTGGGGCCTTTCTGGGGCTGCGCGGGTCGGATGCGCCGGCCTCGGATGACGCACCTCGCAAGGCGGTCGCATCTGCTGGGGATACATCCCTCGGTGCCGGAGATGCGGCGCACATCGATGACCCATCCGCCAAGGTTGAAGCGGTGGGCGACGATCCGAGCCGCGCGCAGGTTCCACGGTTCGACGAATTGCGCCGCGAAACGGATGGCACCACGGTTATCGCGGGACGCGCGGCGCCGCTGAGCGACGTGCGGGTTCTGGTCGATGGCACGGAGGTGGCTCGCGCGAAGGCCGACGATGCGGGCGGCTTTGCTGCCTTCGCAAACCTGCCCGCGATGCCGCAGCCACAGATCGTCACGCTCTCTGCCCGCGCCGGAACGGACGAGACGGTGTCCGCCGATCAGATCATTCTGGCCCCGTCGATGCAGACAGCCACTGCCCAGGCGTCTTTGCCGACCGATGCGCCTTCCGATGCCGTGCCCGCGACGCCGGGTCCTGACCCCGAAGAGATTGCGGTCGCAGACATCGGTCCGACCACCACCAGCCCTGCAGCAGGGGCTCTGGACCGCGCGCAGATCACCACCGCATCACCGACAGCAGACACCGCAGCCGCGCCGCGCGTCGCCGTTCTGCAATCGGACGCGGAAGGGGTGCGATTGCTGCAACCTGCGGCACCGCAGACCGCGGCTGGGGTGGCGTTGGACACCATCGGGTATTCGGCTGACGGCGCTGTACAACTTTCGGGGCGTGCGCAGGCACGGACCGCTCAGGTGCGCGTTTATCTCGACAACCGTGCGGTCATCAGCTTGCCGGTAGACAGCGCCGGGAGGTGGGAAGGCGACTTGCCGGATGTCGACGAAGGCATCTATACGCTGCGTGTCGATGAGGTAAGTGCGCAGGGCAAGGTGAGCAGCCGTGTCGAAACCCCTTTCAAACGCGAATCCGGGCAGGCGCTCGAAGCTGCGACCGCAGCGGGCAGCGGTGCCGTGAGGGCGATTACGGTGCAGAAGGGCGCAACACTTTGGGCGATCGCGCGCGCGCGGTACGGCGACGGATTGCTTTATGTGCGGGTGTTCGATGCAAACGCCGACAGCATCCGCGATCCCGATCTGATCTATCCCGGACAGGTATTCGATCTGCCGCAATGAAACGCGGCATCATCGGATGACTTCCAGTGTCGGCTGAAGCCGGGGTACCAGTTTCTTCCGTATTTTCAGTGTAGCTGGTGGCAGGACCCCGCGATCCGCCCTATGTAGCGCAGGACTGCATAGGAAATTACATGTCTGCTGATCCCGCTTCCACCTCTCCGTCCAATGCCGCCGCATCCGCAGGCACCGACAAGCCGCCGCAAACCGAAGAGGAAATCGCAACCGCCGCCGAGCGGCAGTCCTCGGTACGCGTTCTGCGCAAGGTGGCCCCCTATCTGTGGCCCAAGGACATGCCCTGGGTGCGCAAGCGGGTCGTATGGGCAATGATCGCCTTGGTCGTGTCAAAGCTGGTAACGGTCGCGACACCGTTTTTCTATCGCGATGCTGTGGATGCACTGGCGGGCGAGGGGGCGCCCATGCTCGCGCTTGGCGCGATCAGCCTGACGGTCGCCTATGGTATGGTCCGCCTGATGGGTGTCGGGTTTCAACAGCTGCGCGATGCAATATTCGCGCGCGTGGCGCAGCGCGCGCTGCGGATGCTCGCACTTGAGACTTTCAACCACATCCACCGCCTGTCCATGCGCTATCACATCACGCGCAAGACCGGCGGTCTGAGCCGGATCATCGAGCGCGGCGTCAAAGGTGTCGAATTTCTGCTGCGCTTCCTGCTGTTCAGCATCGGACCACTGATCCTGGAGCTCTTGCTTGTCGGGATCATCCTGACCGTCCTTTTCGACGTGACCTATCTTCTGGTCGTGGCAGTGACGATTGCCATCTACGTCTGGTTCACCTTCGCGGTGACGGAATGGCGCGTGAAGCTGCGCCGCCAGATGAACGATCAGGACACGGACGCCAATCAAAAAGCCATCGATAGCTTGCTGAACTATGAAACGGTAAAGTACTTCGGCGCGGAACAGCGCGAAGCTGCCCGGTATGACAGTGCGATGGCGGGGTACGAGGAAGCCGCGATCAAGACCAATTATTCGCTGGCCTTTTTGAATTTCGGGCAGTCGCTGGTGATAACCGCCGGGCTGGTGGGCGTGATGGTGATGGCGGCGATTGGCGTGCAGAACGGCACGTTGACGGTCGGCGATTTCGTGATGGTCAATGCCTACATGATCCAGATCACAGTCCCACTGAATTTTCTGGGCACCGTCTACCGCGAAATCCGTCAGGCGCTGGTCGACATGGGGCAGATGTTCGATCTGCTTGAGCAGCCCCCGGAGATCGAGGACAAGCCGGATGCGAAGCCGCTCGATGTGACGGGCGGACGGATCGCGCTGAAGGATGTGAAGTTCGGCTATAACCCCGACCGCGAGATCCTGAAAGGTGTGAGCATTGTCGCCGAACCGGGTGAGATGGTCGCGATCGTCGGGTCGACGGGATCGGGCAAATCCACCATCGGGCGGCTCCTGTTCCGGTTTTACGACGTGCAGGCGGGAAATCTGAGCATCGACGGGCAGGATGTGCGCGACGTGACGCAGCATTCATTGCACCGTCAGATCGGCGTGGTACCTCAGGATACGGTGCTGTTCAACGACACGATCGGGTACAATATCGGCTACGGCCGCGATGGTGCGACGCAGGAGGAGATCGAGGCTGCGGCGCGGGCCGCGCAAATCCACGATTTCATCAAGGCGCTGCCGGAGGGATACGATACGGCGGTGGGTGAGCGGGGGCTGAAGCTGTCGGGGGGTGAAAAGCAACGTGTCGGCATCGCACGCACGTTATTGAAAGACCCGCCGATCCTGCTTTTGGACGAGGCGACGAGTGCGCTCGACAGCGAGACGGAACAAGAGATCCAGGACGCGTTGCGGCAGGCGGGCAAAGGGCGCACCGTTGTGACCATCGCCCATCGGTTGAGCACCATCGCGGAGGCGGACCGAATTGTGGTTCTGGAGAAGGGTGTTGTCGTTGAGCAAGGCACTCACGAGGCGCTGCTCGCGCGCGATGGCCGGTATGCGCAGCTTTGGTTCCGACAGCAATCCGAAGAATAGTGGCGTAGCCCCTGATCCAGCGGACAAAGCCGCCCTTCCGGGCGGCTTTGAAGACATGCTTTGGCGCGCTCACTGTTTTGGCGCGCCTGCTCCGGACGCTGCGGCGCATACGTGTGTGCGTCGGATGCGCGGATCGTCGTTCAGTCTTCTGCGATGGCTTTCGACGTGAGTTTGTCGAGAGCGCCGGTCATCTTCGTTAGGTAGGGGGCTTCCGCAGGCAATCCATGCCCTTCGGCAAGGTCGGCGGGGTCGTGATAGACCAGATGCACAACGCCTTCGCTATCGGCGTAGGCGAGCACGCGCAACGGCAGATCAAGTCCCGCTGTCTGGGCGTCCTGCATCGCCGGCGTGCCAAGCATCGGGTTTCCGAAGATCAGTAGGGCGGTTGGACGCAGATCCATGTCGACATTCGTCGCGCCGGCGGCATGGTCGACCCGTGCGAAAACGGTCGCTCCGGCGCCGTTTACGGCGTCTTCGAGACGGTCGAGTGTTGCATCGACGCTGTGGGGGCTGGTTTTGCTGATCATGTCGGCCTGCGCCGACGTCGCGATCATTGCGGTGAGCAGGGCGGGAAGGAAGGATCGAAACATCAAGAACTCCTGTTTTTTTGTTTGATGACAACAACAGTAGAGCCTCCCGCCCGTTTTGCGAGAGGCGCACGCTTAACTCACGGTTTCGTGGGAACGTCACCCTGCCGGTTTCAATGGCGGATCCGCGCGCGCAGGCTCTGTCACCCGGTCGGTCCAGATCAATTCTTCCGGTACCAAGCGGCGGGCATCGCGCTGCAACGCCCAGTCGCGGGCCGCGCGGCTTGCTCGGCTGATCGAAATGCGTGCGAGCAGGCGCGCGATCCAGTTGGCGCAGGGCGAGGTCCAGACCCGGATCGCCAGCAGCGACGGGGTGATGACGAGGGTCAGAACGGTTGCCACGCCAAGTCCGAAGACAACCGCCGTCGCCAGTTGTTTCCACCACAGAGCCGCGGGGCTGTCGCCGGTAGCTCGTCAGAAGCACCGTGCGGAGCCGGGCCTGCGCGGTGCGGATGATCGCTTCGATGCGGGGCATGTACTGGCTGAACTCCTGATAGGTATCGATCAGGATGATGTTGTTGTTCACCACGATCCCGGCCAGTGCGACGATTCCCGTGCCCGTCATGATGATCGAGATTGTCTCACCCATCACCAGCATGCCGATCAGCACGCCCCTGGTGGACAGGGGCCACCGCAACGAGCACCAGAACCGAGTTGTAGATCGAATTGAACTGCGGCAGAAGGATGATGAACACCAATCCCAGCGCCGCGGTGAAGACCGATCCGAGGAACGCCTGGCTTTCGGCTTGTTGTACCTGATCTCCGGCCCAGACAACGATGATGCCGTCCGGTAGATCGGCGGTATCGAGCCACTTCGAAAGCTCGGCAATCCGCTCGTCCGAGGAATCAACCCGCATCGTGTCGAGCAACAGGCCGCGCGTCACGAGCTGCACCATCGCGCCCACACTGAGCACGTCCGCCCCATACTGGCCCGCCTTTTAGACATCGACGCCGATCTGCCAGTCAGTGCCGGGTAGGGGCCAGGTGTCTTCGATCAGAACCAGACCCGGTACCTGTTCAAAATACGCACATGCCTGCGCGGTCGCGGCGACCAGGGTGTCGAACCGATTCCCATGAAACGCAGATGCATCGGTTTCCCCGATGCGGGCCCCAGATTCAGCGGCAGGACTTCGCTCTGGATGCCGGGAAACGCGGACAGCTGTTTAGTGAGTTCCGCGATCACGGTATCGCCGTCCAGATCGGCACGCAGCGCGCGGTCTTCCCAAGGGATCGTTTCGAACTGGATTTGCCCGATCAGATCCTTTTGTGCTTGGCTGCCGCCGGTCGTGCTGTTCAGCCCGCCTTCGCCGGCAAAGGCAAATGTGGTAGCGATGCCGGGGTGGCTCAGAATGACGTTTTCCGCTTCGCGCAGCAGATCATCCTTTTCCGAAAGCGACAGGTTACCGCGTGCCAGCACAAAGACGATAGCCTGTTCCGGCTCTGAATCGGCAATGAACTCTACCCCTTTCGAATTGTTCGAATAATAGACCAGTGTCGTAATCACAAAGATGAATACGAGCCCGGACGTCACCAGAGGCATCACAGGATTGCCCGCGATCACTGCAATTATCTTCCCGAAAGGTGAGCGACGATAACCTGTCTTCACACCTTGGCGGCTGGCGGGTGTCAGCGGGGCAAGCAACCAGGTGCCGATCCGCCCGAGGCGGGTCAAGCGGCGCAGAGCTGTCCGCCGGTGCCGCACCGGCGATTCCGGATGCGGCGAAATAGCCACCCAGTGTGCCGATCAGAAAAATGAAAATGCCTGCCAGAACAGCGGCCCACATCGCGATGCCCGGAACAGCCAGCGGTAGCTGCAGATAGCACGACAAGCTGGCAAAGCGTGCCATAAGCCGAGAGATTATCTGTTCCAACGTCCGGTGACACCGCACATGACGCGCACGTAAACCAGCGCCACTACCAGCGATGCCGACAGGACGAAAATAAGTGTGACCGTCAGCATTCCCAAGAATTCACCCGGCACATCCGGCCACAATATCCGTTTTGCCGCCTCGACCTAGGCGCGCATCGGGCCTTCATCTTGCGGCTGACGGGCATCGGTGTATTCGACGACCACGATCGCGCTGTCGACACGCATCCCCACTGTGAGGATCAGGCCGCGCAGGGTCGGCGCGACCTCGACGCCATCGACGACATATGCCTGGCCGACGACGATCAGGTTCGCCACCTGTGGCAGGCTGGTCACCCAGACGCCCTCGGTCGTGTCGCGCACAATTTCGATCTTGTGAAACTTCACGATGTTGTCTGTGCCAATTAGACGAACACCTAGCGTGCCAGCGTCGTTCTGAGGCAGCGCGCTTTGCGGGATAAGTTAAACCTTGGCCCTATCGGAAGCGATAAGGGTTTCCACCGTTTGGCCCTCGCGGATCGCTAAATAGCAATTGGGTACTTCGATTTCGGTGCTGAATGTGCGGGTTTCGGGGTCGGCTGAACGGGACAGGAACGTGACGCGGCCAGATACCACAGCGCCAACGGCGGCGAGACGCGCCTGCGCCATCGCGCCCAACTTTACCCAGTTCACACGCGTTTCGGGCACAAAGCCCACCAGCTTGATCGGATCCAAATGGATGATCGTGCCGCACAACGATCCGGACAGCATCAGCGCATCAAACTCGGCGGTGTCGCTTTCGAGCAGCCCGGCGAAAGGCGCTCTGATCATAAGGCGGTCCAGTTCAGCTTCGGCACCTGCCACGGCGGCGCGCGCGGCTTCGAAGCCGGCGACTGCGGTGCGCAAGCCGGCCTGTGCTGAACTGACGCAAGACTGCGCTCCGTCCTAGTTGAGCCGCGATGAGGCGTTTTGATCGATCCGGACCTCTTCAAGCCGCGCTCTGGCTTCCTCCACGCCTGCTTCGGCTTCGGGAACGCGCGACTGCGCCTCGTCCAGTTGCGCACGCACCTGCTCCAGCGCCGCAAGGCTGATTGCCGCCAGAGTGGGGAGAAGGCGCATGTTGCGGCCTCAAGTTTGGCCGGTCCCGCTGTTACCGGTGCCGTCGGGGAAGCGCGGTTCGTCCGTATGTTTTGCATTGCGAGTGAACGGACCAGTTTAGTCTGCTTTTTCGTCGTCCAAAGCCCTCATGCCCCTCTGACGGGCCGCTGGGTCTTGGCTTGGCCCCGCAGCTTCGCTAAGAGGGGCGAAACGTAGCCAACGGAGGTTTGGTCCGAATGAGCGATACCGACGGGTTTATTGACGAGGTCAATGATGAATTGCGGCGTGACCGTCTGGCGGCGACGTTCAAGCGGTACGGCTGGATCGCGGTTCTTGCCGTCCTCGTGATCGTGGGTGGCGCCGCATTTTCGGAGTACCGCAAGGCACAGGTCCGCGCACAGGCCGAAGCCTTGGGCGATGCCATGTTGAGCGCGCTTGAGCGCGAAGACGGTGCCGCACGCGCCGCGGCATTACAGCAGGTCGAGGCGGAAAACGCCCGTGCACGCGCAGTCGTGAGCCTTCTCGCGGCGTCCGAACAGATCGAGGCGGAAGACCGCGCGGCAGCAATTACCGAACTCGATGCGGTGGCGGTCTCCGCCGATATTCCGCAAATCTACCGTCAGATCGCCGTGTTCAAGGCGCTGACCCTGCAATCCGAAACCCTGCCTGCGGCTGAGCGGCGTCAGGGATTCGAGGCGCTTGCATCGGCGGGGGGCGCGCTGCGCCTGCTGGCGCACGAACAACTGGCCCTGATCGACATCGAAGAGGGCAACACCGCCGCCGCGATCACGGGCTATCAATCCATTCTGACCGACGCGCAGGTGACACCGGACTTGCAACAGCGCGCGTTGCAGGTGATTGTGGCGCTGGGAGGCGAGCCGGAGCTTGGCGGTGCCCCCCTGTCCGACAACGCCGATGCCCCGCAGATCGACGGCAACGGCTAAAACCAAACCGGAGGCACCCCCGGGTGCTGCCAAACCGGATGCAGACCAGAGTGAGCAGGCGATGACATATTTCAGCTTTCCTTCGTGCAAGGCACCGCACCTGTGGCTCTGGGCGGCACTGGGTACGGCAACGCTCGTTTCCGGCTGCTCCGAGCCGGAGCTGGTCTTGCCCGGACAGCGCGAAGACATAAGGTCTGTGCTGGAGAACCAGGGTGATCTGGCCGAGGAACAGATGCCTTTTGCCGGCAATCAATCCCGCGCGATCGCGCTACCGGCGCAGCGGGTCAATGCCGATTGGTCACAAACCATCGGCAGCCCCGCCACACGCGTCGCCCATCCGGCCTTCGGCTCATCGCCGCAGCTGCTTTGGGCGTCTGACATCGGCGCAGGCGACAGCCGCAAACTGCGCATTACCGCAGATCCGGTCGTTGCAGACGGGCGCATCTTTACACTCGACGCACAATCGACTGTTACCGCGACATCCACGTCGGGAACCCCCCTGTGGCAGGTCAATCTGAAACCGGCCCGCGATCAGCCGGGCGACGCGACGGGTGGCGGTCTGATCGTAGCGGGCGACACGGTTTACGTCTCCATCGGCTACGGTGTTCTTGCAGCACTTGATGCGGGCACCGGGGGCGTGCGGTGGACCCAACAGCTGGATGCCAGCGGATCGGGCACGCCTGCGGTTTCCGGCGATCTGGTCTATCTCACGGCAGGTGATACCACCGGTTGGGCCGTGAACCGCAACGACGGGCGGATCGAGTGGCAGATCGGTGCCACAGCCGACACCAACAACGTGCTTGGCGCACCGGCCCCTGCGCTGACCGATGATCTGGCGATTTTTGCCTTCGGTTCCGGCGAAGTACAGGCGGTGTTCAGGCAAGGCGGGTTGAACCGTTGGAACGCCTCCGTGCTGGGTAAGCGGGGCGGGCGCGCACTCAGCAACGTGTCCGACGTCACCTCGGCACCTGTCGTATCGGGATCGACGGTGTACGTCGGCAACCAGGCGGGCCGCATCGCGGCGCTTGATCTGGGGTCGGGCGACCGCATCTGGTCGGCGCGCGAAGGTGCGATCGGACCGGTCTGGCCCGCAGGTGACAGTGTTTTCGCAATCAGCGACCTGAATGAGCTGATCCGCCTGGACGCGGGCACCGGCGCGCGCATCTGGGGCGTCGAACTGCCTAACTTCGTCGCGCGCAAGCCTCGCAAGCAAAGCCGTGTCTTCGCGCATCACGGCCCCGTCATCGCCGGTGGACGGGTGATCATCGCATCGAATGACGGTGCGTTGCGCAGCTATGATCCGGCGAACGGTGCCCTGCTGGGATCCGTCGAGATCCCGGGCGGCGCCACATCTGCACCCGTCGTCGCGAACCGCACGTTGTACGTCGTCACCACAGACGGCCAACTGCTCGCGTACCGCTAGGTCCCGGGGATACTCTACGCGTGGCACTCGCGGGGCTTTCGCATCGCAACGGATTAGGGTATGGCCCGCATCTAACGCTTTCGGAGCCTGTTCATGTCCTTCACCCTCGCCATCGTGGGTCGTCCCAATGTGGGCAAATCCACGCTGTTCAATCGTCTTGTCGGAAAGCGCCTTGCGCTTGTCGATGACCAACCCGGCGTTACCCGCGATCTGCGCGAGGGGGCCGCACGGCTGGCCGATCTGCGCTTTACCGTGATCGACACGGCCGGCCTTGAGGAAGTGACCGACGACAGCCTGCAGGGACGGATGCGCCGGTTGACCGAGCGCGCAGTGGATATGGCCGACATCTGCCTGTTCATGATCGACGCGCGTGTAGGCGTTACCTCGACGGATCTGGTCTTTGCCGAGATCCTGCGCAAGCGGTCCGCCCATGTGATCCTTGCCGCGAACAAGGCCGAGGGTGCCGCCGCGGATGCGGGCGTGATCGAGGCCTACAGCCTCGGATTGGGCGAGCCGATCCGGCTTTCGGCGGAACACGGCGAGGGGTTGAACGATCTCTATACCCACCTCATGCCGCTTGCAGATGCCTTTGCCGAACGCGCGATCGAAGACGCGCCGGAGATTGACGTCGATCTCGGCGAAGACGATGATGGCGAAGAGATACAGATACGCGTACCAACCAAGGCGCGCCCCTTGCAGGTCGCCGTTGTGGGGCGTCCCAACGCGGGCAAGTCAACGCTGATCAACCAGATCCTCAAGGAGGACCGGCTGCTGACCGGGCCAGAGGCGGGCATCACCCGCGATGCCATTTCACTGATGACGGACTGGGTTGGACCGGACGGGGATGCGGTGCCGATGCGCATTTTCGATACCGCCGGGATGCGCAAAAAGGCCAAGGTTCAGGAAAAGCTGGAAAAACTCAGTGTCAGCGACGGTCTGCGCGCGGTCAAGTTCGCCGAAGTCGTCGTGGTTCTGCTGGACGCGGAAATCCCGTTCGAACAGCAGGATCTGCGGATCGCCGATCTCGCGGAGCGTGAGGGCCGCGCTGTGGTGGTGGCTGTCAACAAATGGGACATCGAGGAAGACCGGCAGGGCAAGCTCAAGGCGCTCAAGGAAAGTTTCGAGCGGCTGCTGCCGCAGTTGCGTGGCGCGCCGCTGATTACCGTATCGGCGAAGACGGGCAGGGGGCTGGACCGGTTACACCAGGCGATCATGCGCGCCTACGAGGTCTGGAACAGCCGCATCACCACCGCACAGCTTAACCGTTGGCTGTCGGGCATGATGGAGGCGCATCCCCCCCCCGCGCCCCAGGGCAAGCGGATCAAGATGCGCTATATGACACAGGCCAAAACGCGGCCTCCCGGGTTCGTGGTGATGTGCAGCCACCCCGACAAGGTGCCCGACAGCTACAGCCGCTATCTGGTGAACGGCCTGCGTGTGGATTTCGACATGCCCGGCACGCCGATCCGTCTGTGGATGCGGGGGCAATCCGATGCGAACCCCTACAAGGGGCGCAAGAAGGCGGCGCCGTCGAAGCTGCGCAAACACACCGCAGGTCGGCGTAAGGAGTGATGCCGCTCAAACAGAGCGTCCCGCGCGCCAGGCTTTGAACGTCGGGATCAGCATCGCAACACCGCCCCCCGCTGCCAGGGCCGCGACCGTCGCGTTCTGGCCTAGGTTGGCGATAACCACAGCTAGCAGCGCCCAGATCACCGCGATCCCGTAGCTTGGTGCGCGCTTAAGCTGGGTCTGGACACCCGAGGCGATCACCAGTGCCAGCAGGGTCGCCGCAATCGCCGCCGTAGTCTGATCCACCAGCCCGTATCCCGCCGCCAACAGCCCGAGCGATACGCAGGACGCCGCCGTCAACCAGCCCGCGTAAAGGCCGACAGGCAATGCGGCAAACCACTTGTCCTGCACGGGGCTGCGGAACAGGGCTGCCAACGCCGTGATCAGCATTGCCCAGATCAGTACGCTGGCCCAGACCGGGCTTGCGGTTGCAACGGCAAGCCAGATCGCTCCGATGGCAAGCGACGGGGCCAGCGCGACGCGCATCGGATGCCATGTCGTGTCGTCGCGCCGTTTCCATAGGCCGAAGGCCAGCCCGACCACCAGCCAAAGGTAGATAAGCCCCCAGATCGCAAAGGCGTAGCCCGCGGGTTGCACCGGCGGATGGTTTTGCGGCACGGGAAATTGATCGGGGTCAAAACCACCGAAATCGGGTACGAGAAGCGGTGCGGCGGCGAACAGGATTGCGAGGACAAAAGTTGCGATGGCGGTTGCGGTGCGTGGCATCATAGGCTTTCTATTCAAGACTGGCAGGTGCTGTGCGTCTGCGCCGACTTACCTGATGTATGATAAAAAGGACATTCGCCAATGGCCCGCATAGCGATTTTTTGCGATGGTACCTGGAGCAGTCCGACCATGGACCAGCCGACACATGTGGCGCGTCTGTTCGACAAGACCCCGCAAACCAACGCTCAGCGGACGCATTATTTCGAAGGGGTGGGCGTGGAGGCGGAAGACGCGGGTTTCTTCAAACGCGCCGTGATGAAGCTTGGCGGCGGGGCCTTTGGGTGGGGGCTCGACGCGACCATCAAGAAAGCCTATGCCGCCCTGTGCGAGGCGTATGAGCCGGGCGATGAAATCTTCATCTTCGGATTTTCGCGCGGCGCATATACGGCGCGTTCGCTGGCGGGGATGGTACGCAAATGCGGGATCGTCGCGGATCCGGACACTGAACAGATCGACAGGGCGTTCCGTCTGTACCGTCGGGCCGGCCCCGAGAACCATCCTGATGCGCTGCACATCCTTGCCGCGCGGCGCCGCCTTTCTCCCCGTTTTGCGACGTCCCAAGCGGACATGACCTGGCGCGCGGTAACGCCTTGGGCGGCCGATACGCGCGATATGCACCGCGTCCAGATCGCGTATCTGGGAATATGGGATACCGTCGGCGCGCTCGGTGTGCCAGCACCTCTGCTGGGGCCGGTGGCCTCGTTGTGGAATGCCAAATACCGGTTTCACGATCTCAAGCTCAGTTCGCTTGTCAAATCCGCCCGCCATGCTGTCGGGCTGGACGAGCGCCGCGTTTTCTACCGGCCCGCGCTGTGGGAGAATCTGGAGGCCTCGCGCGACGATCCGGGGCTAAACAAGGGCGACAGAAGCGAGAACCGACCCTACAAGCAGGTGTGGTTCACCGGAAACCATGCGATTGTCGGCGGGTCTGCGGTCAAAGCTCGCAAGCTGACGGGGCAGACACTGGCCTGGATTGCAGAAGGGGCGGCTGAGGCGGGATTGCAGATCTCGGAGGATGACCTGCTTGATGTCGCGCCCGATCCATTGGCGGACAGTCACACGCTCAACACGCCGCCGTGGTACTATACGGTTGCGGGCAATCTGTTGCGCTGGCGCGAGGGTCCGGGGCATCCGATCGATCTGCACCCAAGCGCGCAGAGCAGGGTGGAAAAGCGGCGCGACTACCGGCCGCGCTCGCTCAGGAACCTGCAGCCCGATCTGTTCGGCGAACCGCCCATCGGCGTGCAGGTCAAGCCCGCCGAGGCGGGGCGCTGAGCCTCAGACCAGCGTCCCGTCCGCGCTCAGCGAGGTCTTGCCGCCCAGATACGGGGCCAGAACCTCCGGCAGGCGCACCGATCCGTCTGCCCGCTGTCCGTTTTCCAGGACCGCGATCAGGCAGCGCCCGACCGCAAGGCCTGAGCCGTTCAGCGTGTGCACGAACTGCGGCTTGCCGCCGCCTTCGGGCTTGAACCGCGCGTTCATCCGGCGCGCCTGAAAATCACCGGTGGTCGAGACCGAGCTGATCTCGCGGAACGCGTTCTGACCGGGAAGCCAAGCCTCGATGTCGTAGGTACGGCGCGCGCCGAATCCCATATCGCCCGTGCACAGCATCACGGTGCGATAGGGGATGCCCAGTTTTTCCAGTATCCCTTCGGCACAGCCCAGCATCCGCTTTTGTTCGCCGTCCGATTCGTCCGGAAGGGTGATGGATACCATTTCGACCTTCTCGAACTGGTGTTGCCGCAACATGCCGGACGTGTCGCGCCCCGCCGATCCGGCTTCGGAGCGGAAGCACAGCGTGTGCGCTGTCATCCGGCGCGGCAGGTCCGCTGCGTCCAGCGTTTCACCGGCAACCGTATAGGTCAGCGGCACCTCGGAGGTCGGCACCAGCCACATGCCGTCTTCGGTGCGGTAGCTGTCGTCACCGAATTTCGGCAACTTGTCGGTCCCATACATCGCCTCGTCGCGCACCAGAACGGGGCAGTTGACCTCTGTCAGTCCGTTCTCGTTGACGTGGGTGTCGACCATGAATTGCGACAGCGCGCGGTGGATGCGCGCGACGCCGCGTTTGAGCATGACAAACCGCGCGCCGGATGTTTTCGCCGCAGTTTCAAAGTCCATCGACGCGGCCACGCCTTCGATGTCGTAATGCTCGCGCGCGGCAAAGTCGAATGTCGGCACATCGCCCCAGCGTTTCACCTCGACATTATCCGCCTCATCGGCACCGTCCGGCACGTCATCGGCGGGGGTATTCGGAATGCGCGCCAACATGTCGGTCAGTTGCGCATCCAGATCCTTGGCCTGCGCCTGCATGGCGGCCACTTCCGCCTTTTTTTCCGACACCAGCGCGCGCAAACGCTCGAATTCGGCCTCGTCGCCTGCGGCTTTCGCGGCACCCACTTGTTTGGACGCGGCATTCTGATCTGCCTGCGCGGCCTCGGCGGACTGAATTTTTGCGCGCCGCGCGCTGTCGAGTTCAAGGATCGCGGCGGACAGGGGCGCATCCCCGCGCCGGGCAAGGGCGGCGTCAAGAGCTTGGGGCGTGTCGCGGATGGCGCGGATGTCATGCATGGCGGGGGTCCTTCGTCGGATGAATCGTCTGTGCCGCCTTATCGCCGATATCGACCGGTGAGAACAGTAGGGACCGTGAAAACCGCGTGTTCCGGGCTTCCGGGCGCCCGCGTTCGACTGTCGCTGCGAAACCGGCCTTTGCACCTTGCGCCTGCGCAATGCCGCGCATAGGTTCTGCCACAATTGCGGGGCCGCCGGTCGCCGCCCGGAAAAACACACGAAAAAGGACCCGCCCATGTCTGGTATTGAGCAATTCATTCCTCTGATCCTGATCTTCGTGATCATGTATTTTCTGCTGATCCGTCCGCAGCAGAAAAAGCTCAAGGATCATCAGGCGATGGTCAAGGCGCTGCGCCGCGGCGATCAGGTGATCACGCAAGGCGGGATCGTAGGCAAGGTCGTCAAAGTCAAGGACGACGGCGAACTCGAGGTCGAAATCGCGGACGGCGTCAAGGTCCGTGTGGTGCAAAGCACCATTGCGACCGTCGTGAGCAAGACAGAGCCAGCGAAATAACCGCGTAAGCGGGGCCAGGAAGAAAAAGGCGGGCGCTATGCTCCAGATTGATACATGGAAACGCGTCGTCATCCTGCTGACCTGTGCGGTCGGTTTGCTGTTGGCGATGCCGAACGCGTTTTACGGCCCCGTCGAGAGCCATAACGATGCGGTCAAGGCGATCGAGTTGGCGGGTGCCACGCCCGAACTGGAGGAACAGCGCGCACTGTGGCCGGAATTCCTGCCGAGTGGTCTGGTCAATCTGGGCCTCGATCTGCGGGGCGGCGCGCATCTGCTTGCCGAAGTCAGGGTCGAGGACGTCTATGCCGCGCGCATCGAGGCCACGTGGCCCGAAGTACGCGATGCCCTGCGCGGCCTGACTCCCGTGCGCCGCGAGGATGCGGCACCGGGCGCGTTGCAAGTCCGCCTGAGCGATCCCGACAAGATGGCGCCGGCGATGGAAATCGTCCGGGGACTGGCCCGCCCGGTCCAGACCATCAGCGGCACCGGGGCCAGTGATCTGGAAGTCTCCGGCAACGATGGTGTGATCACGGTCGTCCTGTCGGACGCGGAGAAAACCGCAACCGACGAACGTACGATGCAGCAATCGCTGGAAATCATCCGCCGCCGCATCGACGAGGTCGGCACACGCGAGCCGACGATCCAGCGGCAGGGGTCCGACCGGATCCTTATCCAGGTGCCCGGCATCGGATCCGCCGCCGAGTTGAAGGAAATCATCGGAACCACTGCGCAATTGACGTTCAATCCCGTGGTCAGCCAGACGGCGGACGGATCAGCCAACGCGGGCATTGGCAACAGCACCGTGCCCTCGCTTGATGAACCGGGGATCTTCTACGTCATCGAGACGGCACCCGTTGTCACAGGCGAGGAATTGGTCGATGCGCAACCGTCCTTCGATCAGAACGGCGGGCCGGCGGTCAGCTTCCGCTTCAACACCTCCGGCGCGCGCAAGTTCGGCGACTATACCGCCGAGAACATCGGCTCGCCCTTTGCCATCGTTCTGGACGACGAAGTGATCAGCGCGCCGCGCATCCAAAGCCATATCCCCGGCGGCTCCGGGATCATCACCGGCAATTTCTCGGTGGAGGAATCGACACGGCTGGCGGTTCTGCTGCGGGCGGGTGCCCTTCCGGCAAAGCTCGATTTTCTTGAAGAGCGTACCATCGGTCCCGAGTTGGGACAGGACAGTATCGACGCGGGCAAGGTGGCAACCATCGTGGCCTTCGCCGCAGTGTTGTTCTTCATGTGGGCCAGCTATGGCTTGTTCGGGATTTTCGCCAACATCGCGCTGATCATCAACGTCGGTTTGCTGTTCGGGCTGCTCAGCCTGATCGGCGCGACCCTCACGCTCCCGGGCATCGCTGGTATCGTTCTGACCGTCGGTATGGCCGTCGATGCGAATGTTCTGATTTTCGAGCGGATCCGCGAGGAACTGTTGACGGCAAAAGGCCCCGCGCGGGCCATTGCACTGGGGTACGAAAAGGCCCTGAGCGCCATTCTGGACGCCAACATCACGACATTCATCACCGCCGTCATCCTGTTTGCGATGGGGTCGGGGCCAGTGCGCGGATTCGCGATCACCCTTGGCATCGGCATCATTACGTCTGTCTTTACGGCGATTTTTGTAACACGTCTGATTGTGGTGATCTGGTACGAACGCCGCCGTCCGAAAACGATTGAGATCTGATATGCGTCTGAGACTGGTCAAACAGAACACGAATTTCGATTTCTTCAGCCGCTGGAAGATGTGGCTTGGCATCTCGGCGGTGATGATGGTGGTGGCATTCGGGTCGTTCATGCTGCAGGGGTTGAACTTCGGTATCGACTTCAGGGGCGGGACGACCATCCGCACAGAAAGCCCGCGCCCTGTAGGCATCGCCGAGTATCGCGGCGCGATCGACACGCTGGGCCTGGGAGACATCACCATCACCGAGGTGTTCGATCCGACGTTCGGTGACGACCAGAACGTCGCCATGATCCGCATCCAAGCGCAGGACGATCAGGAAGCCGTGACAGTAGAGACGGTCGAAGCGGTAGAGGCGGCCCTGCAAACGGTGCGACCTGACATCCGGTTCATCTCCGTCGAATCTGTCGGACCAAAAGTGTCCGGCGAGTTGATCAATACGGCGATCCTGGCTGTGGCCCTGGCGATCGGCGCGGTGCTGATCTACATCTGGCTGCGCTTCGAATGGCAGTTCGCCGCCGGTGCAGTGATTGCGTTGGTGCACGATGTGCTGCTTACCATCGGCATCTTTTCCGAGCTTCAGATCCGCTTCGATCTGGCGATTATCGCGGCACTATTGACCATCGTCGGCTACTCGCTCAACGACACCGTCGTTGTGTTCGACCGGGTGCGCGAGAACCTTCGCAAATACAAGCAGCGGCCTTTGAAAGAAGTGCTGAACATGTCCATCAACGAAACGCTGAGCCGGACGTTCATGACCTCCATCACCACGCTTCTGGCGCTGATCGCGCTGTTCGTCCTGGGGGGCGATGTGATCCGGGGCTTTGTCTTCGCGATGATCTGGGGCGTGATCGTCGGCACCTATTCGTCGATCTTCGTGGCCAGCGCGATCCTGCTGTATTTCGGGGTCAAGCGGGATTGGTCGAAGCCCGATGCGACCACCGGAAACCAGTTCGCCAACATCGACAGTTAAGCTCTTGGGTGCGGTGATAACCGCGCCAGAGCTGATCTGGCTCATCAGCGCCGTTCTGGTCGCCGGACTGGTGCGCGGCTTTGCTGGGTTCGGATCGGCGATGATCATCATGCCGGTGGCAAGTTCCGTCTTGCCCCCGGTCGAAGCGGTCATATTCCTCATTTTTACCGAAATAGTCGGCCCGCTTCCCAACGCGCGGGCGGCGTGGCGCGATGGGGCACCTCGGGATGTCGGGTTGCTGGTGGCCGGTGCGGTGCTTGCCTTGCCGTTTGGCATCTGGGCGTTGAGCAGCATGGATCAGACGCTTTTCGGCTGGACCGTTTCGATCAGCGTCATCGTTCTTTTGGTGATGACGGCATCCGGGATGCGTCTCAGGACCGCGCTCACCGCGCCGATCACGCTGGCGGCAGGGGCCGTGGGCGGGTTCATGACCGGCTTTGCAGGTCTCCCCGGACCACCCGTCATCATGCTCTACATGGCCAGTCGCCTGCCGGTGGCCGTGATCCGCGCGAATTTCCTGCTGTATCTACTGGCGTTGGACGTTTTGCTGGCGCTGCTGCTGTGGATTTACGGCCTGATGGTGTGGCTGGTTGGACTGCTCGGTCTGCTGGTCGGCTTGCCCAATCTGGCGGCCAATATCATCGGCGCGCGGCTGTTTGATCCATCCGCCGAGCGGTTTTTTCGCACCGTGGCCTATATCGTCATTGCGGCATCGGCTATCATCGGCCTGCCGATATGGAAAGGATGACCCATGCGCCTCAACGAGATCGTTTTCAATGATGCCAAACCTGTCGAGGGCTATGGGCCGGGGTTTTTCCGCATCGGCGGGCAGGTCATCAACGGGCCGGTGATCGCCGCGCCCACCGGTACCCGTACATGGGGCGGGTTCGACGACCTTGAGCCGCTGCTTGAGCTTGCGGGCCACACGGATGTGATCTTTATCGGGACCGGGGCCGAAATTTCCCATCTTCCCGACGGGCTGCGTACAAAGCTTGAATCGGCGGGGGTGGGGGTTGAACCTATGGCCTCTCCCGCAGCGGCGCGCACCTATAACATCTTGCTCAGCGAAGGGCGGCGGATCGCCCTCGCGATGTTGCCGATCTGACATGCGCCTGACCCTTGCAGACGTGGCCGTCGCACGCGGGGGCGTGCCGGTGCTGAGCGGTGTGAGTTTCGCACTGAATCCGGGCGAAGCGATGATCCTGCGCGGTCCCAACGGCGCCGGTAAGACGACGCTGTTGCGCACGGTGGCTGGTCTGCAGCCCGCGCTCAGCGGCAGCATCGACGGCGCGACTGATGCGGTGGCCTATGCGGGGCATGCGGACGGGCTCAAGGCAATGCTGAGCGTGGCTGAAAACCTGTCGTTCTGGGCGCGGGTCTATGGTCGGTCCGATATCGCGGGCGGCCTTGATGCCTACGCGCTGGGACCGCTGCGCGACCGGCTGGCCGGTACATTGTCGGCAGGGCAAAAGCGGCGTGCGGGTCTGGCGCGGTTGCTGGTGACGGGACGGCCCATCTGGATTTTGGATGAACCTACCGTATCTCTCGACAGCCATGCCGTGACCCTGTTTGCCGCTGCGGTCCGCGCGCATCTGGCGCAGGGTGGCATGGCACTGCTGGCGACGCACATCGATCTGGGGCTGGACGCGCGGGTCTGCGACATATCGAGCTGGGCGTCGTTACCCGACGATCTGCTGGGTGCCAGCGATGAGGCGTTCCTGTGATCGCCTTGCTGATCCGCGATCTGCGGCTGGCACTGCGCGCGGGGGGCGGTTTTGGACTTGGGCTTGCGTTTTTCCTGATCATCACGCTTCTGGTGCCGTTCAGCGTGGGGCCGCAATCGCAGCTCTTGTCGACGATTGCGCCGGGGGTGTTGTGGATGGGCGCCTTGCTGGCGTGCCTGCTGTCACTTGACCGCCTGCTGGCGCTCGATTTCGAGGACGGTACACTTGACGTGCTTGCCACGGCACCGCTACCGCTTGAGGCGGCTCTGGCGGTGAAGGGGCTTGCCCACTGGATTACCACGGGCCTGCCTTTGGTGATCGCGGCGCCGTTCCTTGCCGTCTTGCTGAACATGCCGCCGCAGGGGTTCGCGTGGCTGGTGATCTCGCTGGCGCTTGGCACACCGGCGCTGTCGATGATTGGCACCTTCGGCGCGGCGCTGACCGTCGGGATCAAGCGGGGCGGGCTGCTGCTGTCCTTGCTGGTCCTGCCGCTTTACGTGCCAACGCTCATTTTCGGGGCCGAGGCCGCCCGGCGCGGGGCGGCGGGCATGGCCGTCGAGACACCGTTGTTCGTGCTTGCGGGGATGAGCCTTGCCTGCATCGCCCTGCTGCCTTTTGCTGCCGCCGCCGCACTCAGGATGACATTGCGGTGAGTGTCCGGTTTGCGATTGTGGCCGCCCGAGGGGAGGGTTAGAAGCGACATATGTCGATTTGGGAATATGCAAACCCGGTCAGGTTTCTGGCCCTGAGCGCCAAGGTGCAGCCCTTTGCATGGGCGGCGGCGGCGATCGGCATTCTCGTCGGTCTGCTCTGGGGGTTCTTCGGCACGCCGGATGACTTCCGGCAAGGTTCGACCGTCAAGATCATCTATCTGCATGTGCCTGCCGCATGGATCGCGATCAATGCGTGGATCATGATGCTGCTCGCGTCGCTGGTCTGGCTCGTGCGGCGTCATCACGTCAGCGCGCTTGCCGCCAAGGCCGCAGCCCCCGTCGGCTTGGTGATGACGGTAATCGGCCTGCTGACCGGTGCGATCTGGGGGCAGCCGATGTGGGGCACATGGTGGGCGTGGGACCCACGGCTGACATCGTTCCTGATCTTGTTCCTGTTCTATCTCGGCTATATCGCACTTTGGGAGGCGGTTGAGGACCCCGATACCGCCGCTGATCTTACATCGGTGCTGTGCCTCGTGGGATCGGTGTTCGCGCTTCTGTCGCGGTATGCCGTTCTGTTCTGGAGCCAGGGATTGCACCAAGGCGCGTCGCTCAGCCTCGACAAGGAAGAGAATATCTCGAACGTGTTCTGGCTGCCGCTTATCATTTCGATCGCCGGTTTCACACTGCTGTTTCTCGCGCTGGTGCTCTACCGCACCGGCACCGAGATTTCGCTGCGCCGCGCGCGCGCGATCAGCGCCCGGCTGGAGCCGCGCGGATGATGCCGGAGTTGGGGAAATACGCGTTCGAGGTGCTCAGCGCCTACGGCCTTTCGCTGTTGCTGATCGTGGCACTGCTGGCGGTTACGCTGCGGCGCGGGCGGCGCGCGCGGGCGGCACTCAGACAGATCGAGGCGGAGGCGAGACCCGATGGCAAGAGTTAATCCGCTGATGATTGCACCGCCGCTGATCTTTGCGGCCTTCGTGGGGCTTGCCGCTGTGGGCATGTTTCGTGAAGACCCAGAGGGGCTGCCGTCGACGCTGATCGGGCAACCCGCACCCGGCGTGCCCGAAAAGCAGCTGAGCAGCTTTCCCCCGGCGACCGATGCGATGCTTGCAACCGGCGATGTGACGCTGGTGAACTTCTGGGCGAGCTGGTGCCCACCGTGCCGCGCGGAGCATCCGACGCTGCTGCAGCTGGAAGCGGCCGGTACCCAGATCGTCGGCATCAATTTCAAAGACACTGAATCCGCCGCGACGAAATATCTGCGCGACGATGACAATCCTTTTGCCGGCGTCGGCTTTGACCCGCAGGGCCGCACGGCGATTGACTGGGGTGTGACTGCACCGCCGGAGACCTTTATTCTAGGGGCCGACGGCACCGTTCTGTACCGCTTTGCCGGGCCGTTGGTCGGCAGCGATTATGCGCAGCGCTTCCTGCCCGCGTTGGAAAAGGCGCGCGAGGATCTCGCCACCCGCTAAAGCCGGTAACCGCCCGACACGCCGATCGTCTCGCCGGTGATCCACCCTGCGGCGGGCGAGGCGAGGAAATGCACCACCGGTGCGATATCCTCGGGCGTGGCGACCCGGCCCAGCGACGTCATTGCGGTGAATGCCTTGATCAGCTCAGCCGGGCGCGGACTCTCGCGGCGCTCCACTGCTCCGGGCGCCACGCCGTTCACGCGGATACCGCGCGGGCCCAGTTCGCGTGCCATTGCGCGGGTCCAGGTGTCCAGCGCGCCCTTGCTCGCGGAATAGGACGCAGCCCCGAGAGCCGGGAACCGGGCGTTGACCGACGAGATGTTGACTACGCTGCTGCCCGACCGCAGATGCCCAAGCGCCGCGCGAAGCAGTGCCATCGGCGCGGCGACGTTCACCGCATGGTTGAGAGCGGTGTCGCCATCGTCCATCTCGATGGCGCCGGCATTGTTCACGATCACGTCGAGCCGACCGAAATGCGCGATGACCTGCGCGACGACGGGGGCAGCAAACGCGTCTGATCCCAGATTTGCCTGAACTGCCAGAATGTCGGGATGGTCTGCCAGCAGGGCGTCCGGTCTGGTGCTGTGCCAGGTGATCGCGACGTCGTGATCGGAGGCGAAATGGCTGGCAATCGCGCGTCCGATGCCGCGCGCACCGCCAGTAATCAGGGCGACAGGTTGCATGGCCTTCTCCTTTGCCCATGAGCTTAACGCAAAAGGCCCCCGCTGCGAGGTGCGGCGGGGGCCTTTGAATTGGTCGACCGGTCGTGGTTATTCGGCAGCGACTTTATCGTTGTGCGCCAGATCGCGCAGGACGTAGTGCAGAACGCCACCGTGTTCAATGTACTCAATCTCGATCGCCGTATCGATACGGCATTTGATCAAGATCTCCTTCACCGTACCGTCCGCCATCGTGATCTTGCACGGCACTTCCTGCAACGGTTTGATCGTATCCAGACCGGAGATCGACACAGTCTCTTCGCCTGTCAGGCCCAGTGTCTTGCGTGTGTCGCCCTTTGTGAACTCGAACGGGATAACCCCCATGCCGACAAGGTTTGAGCGGTGAATCCGCTCGAAGTTCTCGGCAATTACTGCCTTGACCCCCAACAGTGCGGTGCCCTTGGCCGCCCAGTCGCGCGAGGAGCCCGCGCCGTATTGCTCGCCGCCGAAGATCACCAGCGGTGTGTTGTTTTCCTGATGCTTCATCGCCGCATCGAAGATCGACATCTGTTCGCCGTCGGGTCCTTTGGTATAGCCGCCTTCAACGCCATCCAGCATCTCGTTCTTGATGCGGATGTTGGCGAAGGTGCCGCGCATCATGACCTCGTGGTTGCCGCGGCGCGAGCCGTAGGAGTTGAATTCGCGCACCGGCACCTGACGCTCCACCAGATACTGACCGGCAGGTGTGCTTTCCTTGAACGATCCGGCCGGCGAGATGTGATCGGTCGTGATCATGTCGCCCAGCACTGCCAGAACCTTGGCACCCTCGATGTTGTGGATCGTGCCCGGTTCGGGCGACATGTTCTGGAAATAGGGAGGGTTCTGGACATAGGTGGACTGTGGCGGCCAGTCGTAGGTCTTGGCATCCGTGGTTTCGACGGCTTGCCATTTCTCATCGCCCTTGAACACGTCTGCGTATTTCTCCTGAAAGCTCTCACGCGTCACTGTCTTTTCGACCAGCTCCGCGATTTCCTGGGTCGAAGGCCAGATGTCCTTGAGATAAACGTCGTTGCCATTCTTGTCCTGGCCCAACACGCCGTTCGCCAGATCAACGTTCATGTCACCCACCAAGGCATAGGCCACGACCAGCGGTGGCGAAGCCAGATAGTTGGCACGCACATCGGGCGAGATGCGGCCTTCGAAGTTGCGGTTGCCGGACAGAACCGAAGTGCCGATCAGATCGTAGTCGTTGATCGCCTTGCTGATTTCGGGCTCCAGCGGTCCCGAGTTGCCGATGCAGGTGGTGCAGCCGTAGCCGACGAGATTGAAACCGATCGCATCAAGATCGTCCTGCAGCCCTGCCGCTTCGAGATAGGCGCTCACCACCTGACTGCCGGGTGCCAAAGACGTCTTGACCCAAGGCTTGCGCGTCAAGCCCAGCTCGCGTGCCTTGCGCGCCACAAGACCCGCGCCGATCATGACATAGGGGTTGGATGTGTTGGTGCACGACGTGATCGAGGCGATCACGATGGAGCCGTCATGCAACTGGTAGTGGCCGTCATCCGTCGCCACGTAACCGCGTTTGTGGTTACCTTCGTCGCCGGGGATATCTTGTGGTTCGGGTTGTCCGCCTTCGCCTTCCCACCGAATTTCCTGGTTGGCCGACGCATCCTTGCCCGCACGCACGCCTTTGACGTATTCGGCAAAAGCGGTGTGCGCGGATGTCAGCGCAATATAGTCTTGTGGACGTTTAGGCCCGGAAATCGCCGGAACGATGGTGCCCATATCGAGCGACAGCGTGTCGGTATAAATAGGTGCGTAATCCGCGTCGCGCCACATGCCGTTTTCCTTGGCATAGGCTTCGACCAATGCGATGCGGTCTTCGTCGCGGCCCGTGGTGCGCATGTAGCGCAGGGTTTCATTGTCAATTGGGAAAAAGCCGCAGGTGGCACCGTATTCGGGCGCCATGTTGGCGATGGTCGCGCGGTCCGCAAGGGGCAGCTTGTCCAGACCCTTGCCGTAGAATTCGACGAATTTGTTGACCACGCCTTTTTCGCGCAGCATCTCGACCACTTTAAGCACCAGATCGGTGCCGGTGGTGCCTTCCATCATCTGGCCGGTCAGCTCAAAACCGACGACTTCGGGGATTAGCATCGAGATCGGCTGGCCCAGCATCGCGGCTTCGGCCTCGATCCCGCCGACGCCCCAGCCCAGTACCGCCATGCCATTGACCATGGTGGTGTGGCTGTCGGTGCCGACCAGCGTGTCGGGGTAGGCGACTTCATCACCGTTCTGGTCTGTGTCGGTCCAGACGGTCTGTGCAAGGTATTCCAGGTTGACCTGGTGGCAAATGCCGGTGCCGGGGGGCACGACGCGGAAGTTGTTAAATGCCTTCTGGCCCCACTTGAGGAAGGTATAGCGTTCGATGTTGCGCTCGTATTCGCGGTCCACGTTCATCTGGAAGGCACGCGGATTGCCGAACTCGTCGATCATGACCGAGTGGTCGATGACCAGATCGACGGGGTTGAGCGGATTGATCTTGTCGGCGTCGCCCCCGAGTGCCACCAGCCCGTCGCGCATGGCCGCCAAGTCAACCACGGCAGGCACGCCGGTGAAATCCTGCATCAGCACGCGGGCAGGGCGGTAGGCGATCTCGCGCGGGTTCTTGCCGCCCTTGGCACCCCATTCGGCAAATGCCTTGATGTCGTCGACCGTCACGGTCTTGCCGTCCTCAAAGCGCAGCATGTTCTCCAGCACGACCTTGAGCGCCGCAGGCAGATTCGAGAAATCGCCCAATCCCGCTTCCTGCGCCGCAGGGATCGAGTAATAAGCAACGGACTGGTCGCCCGCGGTTAAGGTCTTGCGGGTCTTCGAAGTGTCTTGACCGACGATGATTGTCATATGTGGCTCCGGATGTGGGATTTGCTACAGGACGATATTAGCGCCTAGATGACGCATAGCGAGCATCTTTTCAACCTACATACCTATAATTGTATACCATTGTACACTGAAAGTCCCTCATTTCCGTCACAGATCCGCGCCATTCGCGGGCTCTCTCGAAACCTTGATTGGTCATTACATCGCGTCCTCCTTAGGTAGGGTATGTGCACAGTTTGCGATAGGAATCAGATGCGCCGGAAATTGATCGCCCTTGCCACCACTGCGTGCTGTATGGTTGCCGTTTTCACGGTGCCCGTCTCCGCCGAACAGCGTCCCGTGGTTGTCGAGCTATTCACTTCTCAAGGCTGTTCAAGCTGCCCACCCGCCGATGCGATGCTGGCACAGTTGCAAGAACGCGACGATGTGATCTGCATCGCACTGCATGTCGATTACTGGGATTACATTGGCTGGAAGGACAAATTCGGCGATCCCGCCCATGCGGTCCGGCAACGTGCCTATGCGCACAAGGCCGGGCGCCGGTCCGTCTATACCCCCGAGATGATCGTCAACGGACAGACCGATATCGTGGGTTCCAAGCCAATGAAGCTGTCCAAGGCGATCGCCGAGCACAAGATGCAGCCCGTAGAGGTCGATCTTGATATCACCCGCACGGACCGTACGCTGGTGATCGACGCGAAAAACCTGACGGACGGGCTGGGCGAGATGAGCGTTCAGATGCTGCGTCTGATCCCGGAGGAAACCACGGAGATTACCCGTGGCGAGAACACCGGCAAGACGATCGCCTATCGCAATATTGCGAAAGACTGGACCGTCTTGGGAACGTGGGACGGCACCGCACCTTTGCGCCTTGAGACGCCGATCAGCGGTTCGTCGCCCGTCGTGGTGTTGATCCAGTCGGGAACGGCGGGCCGAATCGTCGCTGCCGCGCAACTCGACTGATCAGGCGTCCGGCTGCGGCCGCCAGCGACGGTGAACCCAGAACCACTGCTCCGGCGTGTCGCGCACGCGCGCGGCAAGGCTGTCTGTGATCGCCTGCGTCATCTGCATCGCATCGGAATGGGGCACGGGTGCTTCGAGCACCGTCTCGAACGTCAGCCCGTCGGCCTGACGCACACCATAGAATGGGATCAGCAGAGCATCATAGCGCAATGCGAGTTCGGCGGCGGAGAGGGCCGTGTGCGCAGGTTTGCCCAGAAAGTCGAACACAGGCGCGCGGAAAACATGCTGGTCAAAAAGCAGAACAAGCTGCCCGCCGTCTTTGAGGTGCCGGACAAAACCAGCGGTTCCTTTGCGCCCCTGCGGAAAGACCGGCCCGCCGAAAGCCTCCATCGTCTTGACGTAATGCGCGTTGAAATAGGGGTTCTTCATGTCGCGGTACAGACCGCCGATGTTATAGCCGCGCGCGACAAGCGCCGCGCGCGTCGCCTCGTAGTTGCCGAAATGACCGGTAACCAGCACCACCGGCTGCCCTTGCGCCGCAGCATCCTCAAGCGCGCGCACGCCGGGACCGACGGGGGTATTTCGGGCCATTCTCTCGGGAAAGTCGTGTGCGGAATAGTTCTCGATGAAGGTGCGTCCGACGTTGTTGAGGCACCGGCGGGCGATATCCATGCGTCTTTGCGCGGGCAGGTCGGGCCAAATCAAATCGAGGTTGTCGAGCGCGCGCCTGCGGTAGCCTGCCAGTGGTCCGACCACCCGCTCCACGATCGTTCCCATGGCGCGAACACGCATCCTGTAGGGCATCAGGAGGGCAAGGCGGATGAGGCCGACAATAACGAGATTGCTGAGGTAGTGACCTATTTTACGGGCACGCCCCTGTTTCTTTGGACGGTCTGCGGACATACGGCTCCGGTCATGCAGTGGTCGGTAGTGTCATAGTCGGTGCGCGTTCGGTCAACAAGAGGGGCTTAATCTTCCTCCTCTTCCTCCTTAACGACGAGGACGAGTGTGCCGCTGTCCTCCATTCCGCGGATTGCGGCGACGATCGTCGTCATCGCGGCGTCGCAGTCGGATGCCTTGACCTTGCCGGTTTCCGCGATCTCTTCGCGCAGCTGGTCCGCCATCCGGCCCGACATATTGTCGAGAATGAAGTCGCGCGCATCGGCAAACCCGGCCGCCTCGGCACCCGTCAGCGCGGTGACGACGGTGCTCTGGTCCACTTCACGCAGCACACGCGGGATGTCGCGCGGCTCCACCCGCTCAGGGATGTTGCCGAACGTGAAAATCGCCTTGCGTACGGCATCGGCCAGCACGCTGTCGCTTTCTTCGAGGCCGGTCATCACCGTGTCGCGGGTCGGCGTCGAGGACGAATTGAGAATGGCACCGAGGCGTTGCGCCGCGGCAGTTCCGAACGCCGGGATCGGCTGCGCATCAAGCTGGGCCGCGAGCGACAGGCCGATCCGGTCGACGGCAGCGGGCGTGACATCGCCTGTCAGCGATATCGCATAGGTGATGCGGCGCGCTTCGGAGCCCGACATGCGCCCCAGAAGTGCCGCTGCTACCTGAACGTCCAGCTTTGAGAGCAAAACAGCGGCAACCTCGGTGCTTTCCTGCTCCACGATCTGTTGCAGATCTGTGGGAGACAGCGCCAGAAGTCGTTTCCACGGATCGCCTGCTGCGCGCACGCCGGCCTCTTTGCGCAACCGCGCGGCGGTGTCGCGGCTGATCCGGCCGTCAAGCGCGTCCAGGGCGCCCGCGATGCCGCCCGGAAACGACAGGCCGATCGATTCGAGCGCCTCTGTGAACTCTTCGACCACCGACGCCAGTGTCACCCTGTCGACCACCCGCATCGCGCCCATCTGATGTGTCAGCTGCGCCTGAAGCTCTGCGGGCAACTCCTCCAAAGGAATGTCCGCGCCTTCGTTGATCAACAAACGCACAACGATCGCCGCTTTCGCGCGCTTGCTCAATGTGGGGTTGGGAATTATCCGGCCGACGGCCTTCGAGGCGGTGGTCACGGGCAGCGTGGTCATGTCGTTCATGGCAATCGGGTTCCTGTCAGAGAATGCGACAGGTATCGCCTGAAATGATGAAGAAGGATTGAAAGCTGTCGCCCCGATTGCCGCTGGACCGCAGAAAAACCCAACCCTTAAAATGAAATGCGCGCGGGAACGTATCACATTCCCCCGCGCGGCAGTATTCTTGCGTGGCGCGCTGCCGACGGTCAGGTCGTGGTGGCAACGCAGCTTTGGCTTGCGGCGTCATAGACGGATCCTTCGGAACAGGACATGACCTGCTTCGAGTGACTGCATCCTGCCGCAAGGGCAAACTGGGGCGCAAGGATCAGGGCGGCGGTGGAAAATGCGATCTTCAGTTTCATTTTACTTACTCCTTTAAGACGTAAGGTAAAGTGTAACGCAGGTTCGCGACAATTCAAATGAATTGCACATCGGGTGCCATGAACACGTCGCCCGATGCGCATGATGTATGTCGCGCACGCTGACCGATCGCGTTTCAGTCACCGAAGACACGCTTGAATATCGTATCCACATGCTTGGTATGATACCCCAGATCGAATTTCTCCTCAATCTCTTCGGCGCTCAACGCGGCAAGAACATCCGCGTCGGCCAGAAGTTCGGTTTTGAAATCCTTGCCTTCTTCCCATACCTTCATCGCGTTGCGCTGCACCAGCTTATAGCTGTCCTCGCGGCTCACGCCTGCCTGTGTCAGCGCCAACAGCACCCGCTGGCTCATCACCAGGCCCCGGAATTTGTTCATGTTGGCCAGCATGTTGTCGGGGTAGATCACCAGCTTGTCGATTACGTTCGTCAGGCGCACCAGTGCGAAATTGAGCGTGATCGTCGTGTCCGGCCCGATGTTGCGCTCGACGGAGGAGTGCGAAATGTCGCGCTCGTGCCAAAGGGCTACGTTCTCCATCGCAGGGATGACTGCCATGCGCACCAGCCGTGCCAGACCGGTGAGGTTTTCGGTCAGCACGGGATTGCGTTTGTGCGGCATCGCGGAGGAGCCTTTCTGACCGGCGGAGAAGAACTCCTCGGCCTCCAGCACCTCAGTGCGCTGCATGTGACGGATTTCCGTCGCGATATTCTCGATCGAGGAGCCGACGACGCCGAGGGCCGCAAAGAAGGCGGCATGCCGGTCGCGTGGAATAACCTGCGTACTGATCGGCTCGGGGAACAGACCCAGCTTTTCGCAGACATGTTCCTCGACCGCGGGATCGATGTTGGCGAAGGTGCCGACGGCACCCGAAATGGCCCCGGTGGCAATTTCGGCGCGCGCGGTTTTCAGGCGGCGCAGGTTGCGGTCCATCTCGGCGTAGAAGCGCGCGAAGGTCAGGCCCATCGTCGTCGGCTCTGCGTGGATGCCGTGGCTGCGTCCGATCCGAACGGTGTCCTTGTGTTCCAACGCGCGACGCTTGAGCGCGGCAAGCAGCCCCTCCAGATCCGCGATCAGCAGATCGGCGGCGCGGGTCAATTGCACGTTGAAACAGGTGTCGAGCACGTCAGAGGATGTCATCCCCTGATGCACGAAGCGGGCCTCGTTGGCGCCGACATGCTCGGCCAGATGGGTCAGAAACGCGATCACGTCGTGTTTCGTCACCGCCTCGATCTCGTCGATCCGCGCCACATCGAACTTCACGTCCTTGGCCTTCCACACGGCCTCGGCGTTCTCGCGCGGGATCACGCCGATATCGGCCATCGCATCGCAGGCGTGTGCCTCGATCTCGTACCAGATGCGAAATTTCTGTTCGGGTGACCAGATGGCGACCATATCGGGACGGGAATAACGAGGGATCATCGGCAGGCCTTTTGTGCTGGGGCAAGGATAAGGCGCGCAATACCGCCTGCGCGTCCCGGAAACAAGCCGTCACAGGGCGCGCGGTTCAGTCCTCCAATTCGGTCTCGATATGCGAGGTCCGCTCCAGCGTGCGGTGCACGGGGCATTTGTCCGCGATCTCCAGCAGGCGCGCGCGCTGCTCG
Organism: uncultured Sulfitobacter sp.; assembly: GCF_947497275.1. Taxonomy (GTDB): domain Bacteria; phylum Pseudomonadota; class Alphaproteobacteria; order Rhodobacterales; family Rhodobacteraceae; genus Sulfitobacter. Next base: position 393,737 of record NZ_CANMFS010000002.1, on the reverse strand, counting down.
GGCTTCAGCGCGGGGCCGTCCAGCACGATGCGGCGAAGAAAGCGGTCGATCTTTTCGGTGCTTGCGACTGCGGCATCCTGTGCATGTACCTTCTGGTGGCTGACGTCCACACGCACATGATCGAGCGGCCATTTCTTCTTGCGCGCGTACATCCGGATCGTCATCGACGTGCAGGCCCCCAGACCGGCGGCCAGAAAACCGTAGGGCGACATGCCGCGGTCGGTACCGCCATAGGCCAGAGGCTCGTCCGCCAGAAGGTGCAGATGGCTGCCCGACGTCACGTCCTGCAAGAACCCCTCGCGGTCGGCCTCGGACACGCGCACGATGCCTTCGGGCACACCCGCAGGCGGCGCGGGAGGCCGGCGGTCGAGGTACCGTGCAGCCCATGTGGCAATGACTTCGGCGGCGTATTCCGCGTCTTCGGGGCGGCTGATCAGATGATCGGCATCGTCGAGCGAGACAAAGCTCTTGGGATGCCGCGCCGCCAGAAAGATCTGGCTGGCGCTGTCGATCCCGACGGTCTCATCGCGGGGCGCATGCAATACCAGAAGGGCGGCGTGCAGCTGCCCCAGCGCAGTCCCCAAAGCGGCGCTGCCGGTGTCCTTGACAAAGCTCTTGCCGATGGTGAAGGGGCGCCCGCCCAGACAGACCCGCGCCGTCCCCTCGGCGTCGATCTTCGGCAGCGCATCCGAGAAATGGCGGGTCACGTGCGACGGATCGAACGGTGCGCCGATGGTTGCCACAGCCTTGATCGCGTCCAGTTCCTCCGTCGCCCTTATTACTGCCGCGCCGCCAAGGCTGTGACCGATCAGGAGTGACGGCGCCATCCCCTCATCGGCAAGCCACCCCGCAGCGGCGACGATGTCTTCGACATTGCTTGAAAAGGAAGTGTTGGCAAATTCGCCCTCGGAATGGCCCAGCCCTGTAAAATCGAAGCGCAGCACAGCGATGCCCAGAGCCGCAAGGCGGCCGGCGATGCGGCGGGCGGCGGGGATGTCCTTGCCGCAGGTAAAGCAATGCGCGAACAGAGCCGTCGCCATATGCGGACCCGCCGGCATGTCCAGCCGCGCGGCTAGATCCGATCCGTCGTGGCCTTTGAAGGTGATTTCCCTGCTGGGCATGTGCTCTCTCCTTGATCAGTCCCCAAGGTGGGACAGTGGCCCGCGCTGGGCAAGGGGGCGGGTGCGTCACTCACGCCAAGGTGACGGGACGCCTATGTTCATGACGATACACACACCTGTTGCGGGCCGTATCCTCGTGCCGCGTCTTCGCGGCCCGGAACTCCGTTACTTTCAACAGACCGGTCTTACAAAATGGCAGTAGGTCGTGGATGGGTCTATTCCTTCGTCAGATACAGCGTCCGGGCCGATCCCGGCTCACTTTCCGAAAACACTCCGACCGGCGCGCTGGTCGGCGCACGTACCGCGTACGAAGACCACATCACCCGGGCGGCGAAATGCTATCACCACGGCAGAGCTTGGTCGCGATAGCTGGCCGATTGACGCGGCCACTTACAATTCCGCGTTTTCAGTCACAATCTGCTTTTTATCGCGCCAAAGATGCCAATCACCGCAGAGGTGCTGGCCGAGCAGACGACATGTCTAGGCCTGCTGGAACAACTGAAGCTGGAAGACGGGTTAACGCAACTGTCCGCGATATGGTCGAGATGATTGTGCGGACGGTAGTGGACTGTCGGCCTGTTCCGGCAGCGATACCGTCGTTGACTTCGATCTGAGTAACCTGAACAGTATCGGCGTACTGGCGGAAGTGAAACGCGGGTCGATATCCTTGACGCGATCCGCCCCGGGGCCGATTGGAGCTTCGGGCCACCGGTGGAATTCGTGGTGGACGAGATGCGCGTCGCCGGAAAGGTCGCGTTTGTCACCGTGCGCGCCCAGGGGCCCGGAGGGGCCGGGATCGACATCTGGACCGTCCCGGACGTGCTGCGCGGCCAGTCGGACCCCCAAGCGGGAAACGGCCCGTGTACTGTTCGATCTGGTCCGCCGTCCTGCCCGCGGTCTATCGCTAATCAAGCCGTGAAACCGGAGCACAGGACGTCACAACGGAACGATCTTTGCGTCCCAGTCGGACGTCTCCGTGCTGCCTGTCATATCCGTGTGTCCGACGACGAAGACACGGCTGTCGGGTGACGCTTGCAGAAAGTCGGAAATCGCTTCAAGCGTGGAAACGTAGGCAGGCATCAGCGTATCTAAATTATGTGCCAACTGTATGCCGTAGAGCGATATGCGTCCTTCCGTCTGCAGGCATGACGCCATTTCCTTGACCGAGACAAAGGCCATCCGAGGGGTCAGGGAGCACCTTCGATAATGTCCATCAGAACCACGGTTTTTTCGAACAACTTCAACTAGACATCAAGGCGTCGCATCCGTCGCGAGATGGATTACCTCACGGCGGTTCATGTTCATCATCTCGAACTGGACACGCCGTCAAAGGGGAAAAGGGGCTTCCATTTCCATCAGCGCGCAGCCATCCTGAACTGTGGTGCCAACCATTTCGATTGGTCCCGCATCCGTCTTTGTATGCGAAGGTATACTGTCGACCTTTGGGGATGGGTCGGCTATGAAGACGCAAAATGCATCCTGATGGAGTTTCTTATGTCTGATATCATCTACACCAAAGTTGACGAAGCGCCGGAACTGGCGTCTGCCTCCTTTCTGCCGATCATCCAGAAATTTGCCGCTGCCGCCGGGGTGTCCGTCGGAACGAAAGATATCAGCCTCGCCGGCCGCATCCTTGCCACGTTCCCCGACCACCTGAACGAAGCACAGCGCCAGTCCGACGATCTGGCCGAGTTGGGGCGTCTGGTGAAAACGGCGGATGCGAACGTCATCAAGCTGCCCAACATCTCGGCCTCGGTGCCACAGCTTGTCGCGGCCATCAAAGAGCTGCAGGCCCAGGGATTCGCATTGCCCGACTATCCCGATGCACCCGAAACAGACGCCGAAAAAGAGGTGCGGGCGAAATACGACGGCATCAAGGGGTCGGCTGTGAATCCGGTCCTGCGCGAAGGCAACTCCGACCGCCGCGCGGCGAAGCCCGTAAAGAGCTTTGCACAGAAAAACCCGCACCGCATGGGGGATTGGTCCGCCGACAGCAAGACCGAAGTGTCGGCGATGTCGGGGGGCGACTTCTTTTCCAACGAGGTTTCCGCCACGTTGGACAAGGACATCACCGCCAAGATCGTTCTGGAGACTGCCGATGGCGAGACTGTGTTGAAAGAAGCGGTCAGCTATCCTGCGGGAACGGTCGTGGATGCCACCTACATGAATGCCGCAGCCTTGCAGGAATTCCTGAAAGACGAGATCGAAAAGACCAAGGACGAAGGCACGCTGTTCTCACTTCACATGAAGGCCACGATGATGAAGGTCTCTGACCCGATCATCTTTGGCCACGCGGTCAAGGCGTATCTTGCGCCGGTATTCGACAAGCACGGCGACGCTATGCGCGATCTGGGCGTGAACCCGAATTCGGGCCTCGGCGATCTGCTGGCCCGTGTGAAAGGGAATGACGACATCATGGCCGACATCAAGGCCTGCATGGACGCGCGCCCGCCGATGTATATGGTCGATTCCGACAAGGGCATCACCAATCTGCACGTCTCGTCCGACGTGATCATCGACGCGTCAATGCCCGCATTGATCCGGGCAGGAGGCAAGGGCTGGGGCCCCGATGGCAAGGAGCATGACACCAACTGCGTCATTCCCGACAATTCCTATGCGCCAGTCTATGACGAAAGCATCAAATTCTTCAAGGAAAACGGCAAGCTCGATCCCGCCACGGCGGGTACCGTGCAGAACGTGGGCTTGATGGCGCAGAAGGCCGAGGAATACGGCTCTCACCCGACCACGTTCGAGATCCCGCAAGCTGGCACCGTCAAGATGATCCTCGAAGACGGGACCGTCCTGCATGAGCACAAGGTCAATGCCGGTGACATCTGGCGCTCCGCCTCCGCGCGCAAGGCGCCGATCGAGGATTGGGTGAACCTTGCCATCGACCGCCAGAAGGCCGAAGGCTGCCGGGCGATCTTCTGGCTTGACGCTGATCGCGCCCACGACGCCGAGCTCATCGCTTACGTCAAGCCGATCCTCGAAGCCAAAGGCGTGTCCGACAAATTCGAGATCATGGCCCCGCGTGCGGCGACGCGTGCATCGTTGGAGACCATCACGAAGGGCGAGAACACCATCGCGATCACGGGTAACGTGCTGCGTGACTATCTCACCGACCTTTTCCCGATCCTTGAGCTGGCGACATCGGCCAAGATGCTGTCCATCGTCAAGTTGATGAACGGCGGCGGATTATTCGAGACAGGTGCGGGCGGCTCGGCACCCAAGCACGTGCAACAGCTGGTGGAGCAAAATCACCTGCGCTGGGACAGCCTTGGCGAATTCTGCGCGCTGGGCGAAAGCCTGACCTTCCTTGCCGACAGCAAAGGCAACGAAAAGGCCCGTGTGCTGGGTGAGGCCGTGGATGCCGCCACGCAAGGTATTCTGGACCACGGTCGGTCGCCGTCGCGCAAGGTCGGCGAGCCCGACAACCGCGACAGCCACTACTGGTTCGCCCGCTACTGGGCCGAAGCACTCGCGGCGCAGACTGCCGACCCGGATCTCGCCCAGCACTTCGCGCCGATTGCCGACGCCCTGACGAAGAATGAGGACAAGATCCTGTCCGAACTGGCAGCTGCGCAGGGAAAAGCTGTCGATCTTGGCGGGTACTATCATACCGATCCTGGGAAAACCGAATCCGTGATGCGCCCGTCCGCGACGCTCAACGGCATCATCGGCTGACATACCCGGACAGACAGGGAGGCCACGCTGCGTCGCGCACGCGTGGCCTTTTTCAGTTCCGCTCTGCGGCGGGGCGTCCGTGCCGACGGTACGTCACGTGCGCGGCATATTCCACAATAGGCATGGACACTCGACGCAATCTTTGGCTTATTTTCCGCCAAGGGGGACGCGCCGGTAGACAGACCGCGCACAGCGTTGGAGGACGCATGGAGTATGATTTCGTTATTGTCGGCGACAGATCGGGTGGTGCAACGCTTGCCGCGCGGTTGAGCGAAGATTCCGCGATTTCCGTCTGTCTGCTCGAAGCAGGGGGTGCGGGGAGCCATCTGCTGAACCGCGCGCCCGCTGCCATGGTCGCGGTACTGCCCGGCCACGGCAAAATATTGAACTGGGTATGACCGACAGCGACTGGGAGGCCGTCATCCGTGCCCATGCCGACACGATCTATCACCCTGTCTGCACCTGCAAGATGGGTAGGGACGAAATGGCGGTGGTCGATTTCGAACTACCGGTCCACGGCATGCAGGGGCTGCGTGTCGTCGATGCGTCGGCCATGCCAACCGTCACCAGCGGCAATACCAGCGCGCCCACGATAATGATTGCGGAATGCGCTGCGGACCTGATCAAGAACACGGCCTTTACTGCTATGGCCGCAGAGTAAATGTAAGAATAACAGGAGATTACGAAATGCTTGGACAAATGATGCACATGCCGCTGACCATCGGCAGCCTGATGGATCACGCGGCGCGCTTCCACGCGCAAGGCGAGATCGTCTCGGTCGAAACAGCGGGCGGCGTTGAACATTCGACATGGGGCCAAGTCGGTGCCAACGCGCACCGCCTTGCCTCGGCGCTGCGCAAGCTGGGTCTGGAGGACGGCGCGCGCTGCGGGACCATCGCGTGGAACAACCGACGCCACCTGGAGATCTATTTCGGCGTCGCAGGCGGCGGTATGGTGTGCCACACGATTAATCCGCGCATGGGTCCCGAGCAGATGGTGTATGTGATCAACGACGCCAAGGATCAGGTTCTGTTCATCGACGGGACGTTCGTTGCGGCAGCGGCCAAGCTGAAGCCGGCGCTGAAAGAGACCAAGCACATTATCCTGATGGGTCCGCGGGACGAGGAAACCGCCGAGGCGCTGCCGGGCATTCTGTTCTACGATGAACTGCTTGAAACCGGTGACGCGGACCTGCCCTGGCCGGATCTGGACGAGAACGCGGCCTCCAGCCTGTGCTATACATCCGGCACCACGGGCGATCCGAAGGGGGTGCTGTATTCGCACCGCTCTACCGTCCTGCACTCGTTGGCGGGCAACCAGCCCGATGGCCTGGGCATCTCGGCGATGGACACGGTAATGCCGGTCGTGCCGATGTTCCACGTCAACGCATGGGGTGTGCCCTATATCGCCGCCGGGACGGGGTGCAAGCTGGTGCTGCCGGGGCCGAACCTTGACGGCAAGAGCCTTGTGAAACTGATCGAGGACACCGACACCACGCTGGCGCTGGGCGTGCCGACGATCTGGATGGGGCTGCTCGCGGCTCTCAAAGAAACGGGTGCGAAGATTCCGAGCTTCAAGCGTACCGTGGTGGGTGGCTCGGCGTTGCCACCGTCGATGATTCCACAGTTCGCGGAATACGGGACCGAACTGATCCATGCCTGGGGCATGACCGAAACCTCGCCGCTCGGATCGATCAACCAGCTGTTGCAGCGTCACACCAAACTGTCCGAGGAGGAGCAGGCCGCGGTGCGGCTGGGGCAGGGACGCGCGCCCTACGGCGTCGATCTGCGTATCGTCGACGAGGCCGGCACGGTGCTGCCGCATGACGGCGAGACACAGGGCGAATTGCAGGTCAAAGGCCATTGGGTCATCGACACCTATTTTGGCAAGGATACATCGGCGCTGACCATGGATGGGTGGTTCGACACCGGCGATGTGGCGACCATCGACGAAGAAGGCTTCATGGTCATCCGCGACCGTTCCAAGGACATCATCAAGTCGGGCGGCGAATGGATTTCGACAGTAACGTTGGAGAACATCGCGATTTCGCATCCCGCTATCGCCAATGCCGCAGCGATTGCCGCCCATCACGCCAAATGGGACGAGCGCCCGGTGGTCGTGGCCATCAAGTCCGATGACGTGACCGAGGACGAGCTACTCGCGTTTTACGAGGGCAAGGTGGAAAGCTGGCAAACACCGGACAAGGTGATCTTTGTCGATGAATTGCCCATCGGATCGACGGGCAAGGTGCAGAAGAACAAGCTGCGTGAACTCTACGGGGATGTCCTGCTTGACAAAGACTGAAGAATGCAGGGGAAGGGCGCTTTGCGTGCCCTTCCCGGTCGCAGCGGTCCAAAAAGGAAATCACCGATGAAGGCGATCCGCCTCAGGCTGGCCGCCGGGGTGGCTGATGATGCGCTATGGCGTGCAGGTGCCTAATCCGCTGGATGGGTGGGATGTCGAATGTGATCTGCGCCAGCATATGGTGGCTACCGTCAAGCGACAGGAGACTGATCGCGGTGTGTCGCTTCTGCCGCAAATGGGTCTGGCGTCCGATGCCGCGCGCGAGGCGGCTGACTGACGAAGCAGCGGTTTTGATTTGTTTGTTGAACCAGAAGGCATGGTGCCCGGTCGCAGACAGCACCGCGGCCTTTGCCGATGGCTGGGGTCACGGTGTAACCCGTGCGCCGGGCATTTATTCCGGGTCGGATCCTGCCTGCGCAAAAGCGGGGTGTGCGGCGGCTGCATCACGGACGTGCTGGGCGATCACGTCGAGATGGGGCCCGAGCGCCGAAGTCTTGCGCCAGACCATGCCGACGGTGCGTTTGGGGAACGGAGGGGCCAGCCGCGCGATCGACACAGTGGCCGAGCGGGTTTCCACGGGCACAGCCATCTCCGGTATCAACGTCACACCGATGCCCGCGCCGACCATCTGCACAAGCGTCGTCAGCGAACTGCCGTCCAGCCCTTCGCGGGGCAGCGTGTTGCGCAGATTGCAAAAGGAAAGCGCCTGATCGCGAAAGCAGTGGCCCTCTTCAAGCAGCAGCAGCTTCATCTGGCCAAGCGCGGCCACCGACGGCACAGGGCGCTGCGCATCTGCGGCGGGACGCACCAATACCATCGCTTCGTCGAACAGCGCGACTTCGGTCAGCGATGGTTCCGACACGGGCAGGGCGACGATGGCGCAATCCAGCCTGCCGTCACCCAACTCCTCGATCAGCCTGTGGGTCATGGTTTCGCGCACCATCAGGTCGATGTCCGGATGTGCGGCCGTAATATGACCTATGACACCGGGCAGCAGGTAAGGCGCGATGGTTGGGATGATCCCGACCCTGAGCCGCCCGACGAGCGGATCGCGCGCACTGCGCGCCATTTCGGCAAGAGCCTCCGTATCGCGCAGGATCCCGCGCACACGGTCGCGGAACTGCACGCCGAAGGGCGTCAGCCGTACCTGCCGCGCGCCGCGCTCGAAGAGTTGCAGCCCCAGCGCCGATTCAAGCTCCTTGATCTGCGAGGAAAGCGCGGGTTGGGAGATTGCACAGGCTGCGGCGGCGCGTCCGAAATGGCAGTGGCGGGCAACCGCCTCGAAATAGCGGAGCTGTTTGAGGGTGAAATTGATCATAAGAAGAACCTATCACACTCATAGGGAGATTAAACTTAAAGGTATCACCGGATGTTGCTATAAGCGCGTTCATACCTTGGAGCGATTCTAAACAACGCTTCGCCGCATCGACATTCACACGACCGAAAGGGATACAGCAATGGACGGATCCGATATCGACAAGTGCCCGGTGATGGGACACGGCGCGCATAGACAAAGCACCAACTGCGCGCGGTCCAACCGGGACTGGTGGCCGAACCAGCTCAACCTCAGGATGCTGCACCAGAACCAGCCCGCCTCTGACCCGATGCGCGGTGAATTCACCTATGCCGAAGTGTTCGAACAACTCGACCTGGACGCGGTGAAAAGCGACATCTACGCTTTGATGAAGGATAGCAAAGACTGGTGGCCTGCGGACTACGGTCACTACGGCCCGTTTTTCGTGCGCATGGCCTGGCACTCGGCGGGCACCTACCGCACAGCGGACGGGCGCGGCGGATCGTCGTCAGGCACACAACGGTTTGCCCCGCTCAATTCCTGGCCCGACAACGGCAACCTCGACAAGGCGCGGCGCTTACTGTGGCCGATCAAGCAGAAGTACGGCAACAAGATTTCGTGGGCAGACCTGATGATCCTCACGGGCAATTGCGCGCTTGAGGATATGGGGTTCGAGACGTTTGGTTTCGCCGGCGGTCGCGAGGACATCTGGGAACCCGAGGAAGACATCTACTGGGGGTCCGAGGACGAGTGGCTTGAAGTCAGCGGCGGCAAGAATAGCCGGTACACCGGCGACCGTGCGCTGGAAAACCCGCTGGCTGCTGTGCAGATGGGTCTGATCTATGTCAATCCCGAAGGACCGGACGGCAACCCCGATCCGCTGGCCTCGGGTCGTGACGTGCGCGATACATTTGCGCGCATGGCGATGAACGACGAGGAAACCGTGGCGCTCGTTGCGGGCGGTCACACCTTCGGCAAGGCGCATGGCGCGGGCGATGCCGGCCTTGTAGGTGCCGAGCCCGAAGCGGCACCGATCGAGGCACAGGGGTTTGGCTGGCTGTCGTCGCACGGAACCGGTGTCGGTGCGGACGCAATTACCTCCGGGATCGAGGGCGCATGGACCCCGACACCGACGAAGTGGGACATGTCCTATTTCGACACATTGCTCGGCACCGAATGGGAGCTGACGGAATCGCCTGCAGGAGCCAAACAGTGGAAGCCAAAGGGCGATGCGATGGCAGGCACGGTGCCGGATGCATATGATCCCGGTCGCGCGCACCAGCCGATGATGACCACCGCCGATATGGCGATGCGCGAAGATCCGGCGTATCTGGAGATTTCCAAGAAATTCCACGCCAATCCCGATCTTTTCGCGGATGCCTTCGCGCGCGCGTGGTTCAAGCTGACGCACCGCGACATGGGGCCAAGCACCCGCTATCTGGGCAAGGAAGTGCCGGACGAAGAACTGGTATGGCAGGATCCGATCCCGACACCGGAGCACAAACTGGTAGAGGCAAGTGACATCGCCGGGCTCAAGGCGAAGATCCTCGACAGTGGGTTGAGCACGGCTGAACTCGTCTCGACTGCCTGGGCGTCGGCATCCACCTTTCGCGGGTCCGACAAGCGGGGCGGGGCCAACGGTGCGCGCATCCGTCTGGCACCAATGAAGGACTGGGAGGTTAACCAGCCCGAACAGCTGGCCAAGGTGCTCGACTCGCTCGACGCCATCCGGACGGCGTTCAACGAGGGCGCGGGCGACAAGGCGATTTCGATGGCCGACATGATCGTGCTCGCGGGGTCGGCAGCGGTTGAAGCAGCGGCAAAAGCCGGTGGTCATGATATCGAAGTCCCGTTCACGCCAGGCCGTGGCGACGCAACGCAGGAGCAGACGGACGTGGAGTCGATCAACGTTCTTCAACCGGCAATCGACGGGTTCCGCAACTACCAACCGCGTGAATTCAAACTGTCTGCCGAAGAGCTTCTGGTCGATCGCGCGCAGCTTCTGACCCTGACAGCCCCCGAAATGACCGTTCTGGTCGGTGGCTTGCGGGTGCTTGGTGCCAACTACGAAGGCACCAAGCATGGCGTCTGGACCGACAAACCCGGCACGCTCAGCAACGACTTCTTCAAGGCGCTGATGGAAATGGGCATCATCTGGAAGGCCGTGACCGATACTGGGGATATTTTCGAGGCAACCGACCGCAAGACCGGCGAGGTCAAGCGGACGGGCACACGGGCCGATCTGGTCTTTGGCTCCAACTCGCAGCTTCGCGCGCTGTCAGAGGTCTATGCGACAGACGAAGCCGGACCGCTGTTCGTGCAGCGCTTTGTGGATGCGTGGACCAAGGTGATGGAACTGGATCGATTCGATCTGCATCGCTCTGTTTTGCGCTGATCTTCAGACACGGACCGAATACATGGCGCGGCGCCCGAAAGGGTGCCGCGTTCTGCGTTTAAGTGCGGACGAGGGCAAGGTCGCTTTCCGACTATGGCTGGATTAGGTGGAAAACCCATGCCAGCGCATTTTTTTTGTTCTGCGGCAGCGTGTTTATGGCGTATCAAGGCGTTACCGGGCGGTGCGGATCCGGATGCCGCCTGTGTCCGCCCCTGATCCCAGAGGTCGGCTGTGCCGGTTCCCGTGGGCGGTACGCTGGATCTCGATGATAAGGACAACCCTGGATGACGCGCGACTATCTCAAGAAAGCGATCCTTACCGCCACCTCCGACGCGGGTGAAACGCATGGCACCGTCAAGAAAATACTGACTGAGATCGAGGCGGGCGGTGATGCAGTCGCGCTCGAATACGCGCGGAGACTGGACAACTACGATGGCAACGTTCTGTTGACGTCGGAGGACATCGAGGCGGCAAGCGCCGCCGTCCCTGAAAAACTAAAGGCGGACATCCGCTATGCCCACGCGAATATCGAGCGGTTCGCGCAGGCGCAAAAGGCAACGCTGTCGGAGGTGGAACTCGAGATCGCGCCGGGCCTCTACGCGGGGCAGAAGGTAATACCGGTGGATGCAGCGGGCTGTTATGTTCCTGGGGGGCGCTACAGCCATATCGCGTCGGCTGTGATGACGGTCACGACCGCAAAAGTAGCGGGCTGCGGTCATATCACGGCCTGTTCGCCGCCGCGTGCGGATGTCGGTGTCAATCCGGCGGTCGTCTATGCCGCGCATATTGCAGGGGCAGACCGGATCATGGCGATGGGCGGGGTGCAGGGTGTCGCGGCCATGGCTTTCGGTCTGTTCGGGTTGCCGCAATCGAATATCCTGGTCGGCCCCGGGAACCAGTTCGTGGCCGAAGCCAAGCGAATCCTGTTCGGGCGCGTCGGCATCGACATGATCGCCGGCCCGACCGACAGTCTCATTCTGGCCGACGCCACGGCGGACCCGTTCATCGTGGCGACCGATCTGGTCAGCCAAGCCGAGCACGGCTATAATTCACCGGTGTGGCTGGTCACGGACGACCGCGCGCTTGCCGAGACGGTGATGAAGCTGGTGCCGGATCTGATTGCTGACTTGCCGGAGTTGAACCGCGCGAATGCTTTCGTCGCGTGGCGCGACTATGCCGAAGTGATCCTGTGCGCGGACCGCGAGGCCATGGCCGCCTGCTCGGACGACTATGCCCCGGAACATCTGACTGTTCAGGCGCAGGATCTGGAATGGTGGCTCGGTCGGCTGACGTGCTACGGCTCCCTGTTTCTGGGCGAGGAGACGACCGTATCCTACGGCGACAAGGCCACGGGCACGAACCATGTGCTGCCGACATCGGGTGCCGCGCGGTATACGGGGGGGCTGAGCGTACACAAATACATGAAAGTCGTCACTTGGCAGCGTGCCACGCGCAAGGGATCGCGCGAAGTGGCGCAAGCGACGGCACGGATTTCGCGGCTCGAAGGCATGGAGGGGCACGCCCGCGCGGCGGATGTGCGGCTTGCCAAATATTTTCCCGGCGAAATTTTTGATCTGAGTGCGGACGGCTGACCGCAGCCAGCCCTGCGGATCGGTTCAGACCATGCGCCACCCTTGGCACCATACGCAAAGTAGCTCGTGGGCCAACAGCATACCTCTAAAACGAATCAACCAACCGGCCGGTTTGCCGAGAAGCCATGCAAATTATTAATTGTATCCAACGCGTGAATAGTCTCTTTGGCACGACGATATTGCGTACCCACCGTTGCCGGGAATTCATCAGAAACTTACGAAAACGCGGTTCTGGGCACTTTTTTCGAACTTGGACGCCGCTCTGTGCTAGCAAATTGCCGACGCGCCTGATCGGGCGCAGCATGTAAGGATGGAACAATGCCCGTAGAACCAGATGGATCGGTCACAGGAACGCATGGGGCGGATTTTCTGACGGGAACGGACGCTGCGGATACCATCTTTGGCCTCGATGGTGACGACTCCCTTGTCGGAGCGGATGGCGCCGATTCGCTTGTCGGCGGGGCGGGCAATGACACCCTTCGCGGGGGCCACGGCGACGACACCTTGCTGGGCGGCGACGGTGATGACGAGATTGAAGGCCTCTACGGCAATGATGTGATCGATACGGGCACGGGCAACGACCATGTGTTTGGCCGTGACGGAGATGATCTGATTTATGGCCGCGAAGGCGACGACCACCTTATCGGCAGCATCGGCACCGACACCGTTTTCGGCGGCGCAGGCAACGATACGCTGGCCGGCAGCCAGGGCGATGATGAAATCCACGGGGGTGATGGCAACGATCTTGCCTTTATCGGTGTGCTGGAAGGGTCCGACAGCATCTACATGGACGCGGGAAACGATTTTGTCGATGGCGCCTCTGCGGGGTTCGCGTTTTATGCGGAAGGGGGCGCAGGCAACGACACGCTGAATTCCGGTGTTGGCGATGACACGTTGTTTGGCGGCACCGGCAATGATGTGCTGCACGGCGGCGAGGGGGACGACACCCTGGCCGGCGGCGGGGACAGCGATGTGGTGACCGGCGGTGATGGCGATGATGTCTTTATCCTGCAGGATGTTCCGGGGCACTTGCAGATCACCGACTTCGGCGCAAACGGTGCTGCGGATCTGATCGATCTTTCACAGCTCGCCGGATACGACACCGCCGACGCCGTCTCGGCGGTGATGACCATCCAACAAGACGCGACCACGCTGAACCTAGATGTTACGGGTGGCACACTCGTCGTCACGATCCTGTCGCAGGACCCGCTGGTCGCCGAAGACATGGGGTTGAGCGGTACCCTGTCGGCGACGATCATAGAAGATACACCGAACGATGGCACCGACGCCGGCGGAAACCACAGCGGCGGCGATGACGTAGTTGACGACGGCACAGTCGAAGACGGGCCCGACACCGGACTGTTCCGACTCGAAGGCCCGGATGCGGGGCATTTCATCGTCGATCCCGATACCGGTGCGATCAGCAACATGGATTGGTTCACACCATCCTACGATCAGGTCTGGGACACGAACGGCGATCACATCTACGAAGTCTCCGTCCTCGGCTCGGACGCCAGCGGCGCCGAGATCAGCCGCAGCGATCTGGAACTCGTGGTCACACGCTCCGGCGCTCTCTGGCGAGAGGCCGGTGCGGACGATACACCCGACGGTGGACCCGACGATAACCTGCCTCCCGAGGGTGAGGGCACTGACCCGGCAGAGGACGGGCCAGAGGACGGTGGCACCGACAGCGGCCCACAGTTTTCGCTTGAGGGGGCGGACGCCAGCATATTCGACGTCGATCAGGATACAGGCGACGTCAGCTACAAACAGTGGTTTACACCCGCATTCGATGAAGTCTGGGACACGGACCGCGATCACGTCTACGAGGTTTCGGTGATCGGCTCGGACGCCAGCGGAACCCAGGTCAGCCGCTCTGATCTGGAACTGGTGGTGTCCGAAACCGACGCCGTCTGGCAGGCGGCAACTCCGGACAGCGACGAGGCACCCGCCGAGAGCGTACCAGAAGACGCCAGCGCGGGCCTCCAAAGCGTTGATGGCAGCGGCGGCACACAAGGGTTGCTCTACGGCCTTGCGGGCCAGGATGCGGACATCTTCGACATCGACAGTGCGACCGGAATCGTAACGTCGAAGTCGTGGTTTCAACCTTCGTTCGATGAGGTCTGGGATCTCGACCGCGATCACATCTATGAGATCAGTGTCATCGGCACGGACGAAGACGGCGGAGAGGTCGGCCGAACCGACCTGGAACTGGTTGTGACTGAAAGTGAGGCGGTTTGGCGCCAAGCCCCGGTCGAAGACGTCACGGGCGAAGAGTTAATGGCGCTTCTGTTCACGCCGATGACTGACGAGGACGCCATCCCCGATGAGCCGCAGGACGCGGAACTCGAAATCGACCTCATCTAGCAGATGCCAGAACGATACTTCGCATTCCCACAACCGTCGAGCGTCTGGCGGCAAACCTCTTTCGTGCGCGAAAAAGGATAAAGGCGACTACACATGCATTCTAGGAAATTATGGTGCCCCCACACGGACTCGAACCGCGGACCTACTGATTACAAATCAGTTGCTCTACCAGCTGAGCTATAGGGGCACTGCGCGGTGATTTAATGCGAATGGAAAGATCGTGCAAGGGGCTTTTGAGGTTCATTTGCAGGTTTTACACATCTGCAAACACACTATACTGCGCGGCATGGAAATATTGGCGGAATAGAATGAAACTGGTCCTACACGCAGGTGTGCATTTTACCGAAGAAGACCGCCTTATGAAGTGTTTGCTTCGCAATGCGGAGGATTTCTCAGCGCAGGGAGTGTCGGTTCCCGGTCCGAGCAAATATCGCGGAATTCTGCGCGACACGCTGAACGCGATGGTCAGCACGCCGGCAACGCAGGGCGCGCGCGAGGTGTTGATTGATGCGATTCTCGATGATGAGAAAGCGACGCGGGTGATCCTGTCGGACCCGAATTTCTTCCGCACGCCGAAGACGGCGGTGCAGCAGGGGGTGCTCTATCCTGCCGCACCGGTCCGGATGAAGCGAATGAAACAGATATTTGCCACCGATGACGTTGAAATCTTCATCGGTATCCGCAATCCCGCGACGCTTTTGCCGATTCTGCACAGCAAATCCTCCGCGCCCGAACCGGACGCCTTCTGGGGCGGGCGCGATCCGCGCGAGGTGCGGTGGTCTGAAACAATTGCCTCGCTGCGCGAAGCGGTGCCCGACACGCCTCTGACGGTCTGGTGCAACGAGGACACGCCGCTGATCTGGGCGCATGTGATCCGCCAGATGGCCGGATTGCCCGACGATCAGAAGATCATCGGGGGATTTGACCTGCTGAGCGCGATCATGAGCGCGGAAGGCATGAAACGCTTTCGGGCGTATCTCAAGGATCATCCGGTGATGACCGAGCACCAGAAGCGTCGTGCAATCGCCGCGTTTCTGGACAAATACGCGCTGGAAGAAGAGGTCGAGGAAGAACTGGACATGCCAGGCTGGACCGAGGACCTTGTCACGGAGATGACCGACATCTACGACGAGGATGTGGCAGCGATCGACTCGATCCCCGGTGTGCGGGTCCTGATGGCCTGATGCCGCGACACGGAAATGGCAGGCTGTAAGCCAAGCAAGGGAGCGCCATGAGTGAATTCGAGACGGCATCGACAGGGGCAAAAATGGATTTTGCCGAGGATATGTCCTATGGCGACTACCTGCGACTGGACCCCATTCTCGATGCACAGCACCCACTGTCCACTGCGCACGACGAAATGCTGTTCATCGTTCAGCATCAGACGTCCGAGTTGTGGATGCGGTTGGCCATTCACGAGCTTGAGGCGGCGCGCGATGCGATGCTGAATGACGATTTGCCGCCCGCGTTCAAGATGCTGTCACGGGTGGCGCGGATTTTCGAACAGCTCAATTCGGCCTGGGACGTACTGCGCACCATGACCCCCAGCGAATACACAGCTTTCCGGCCCTCGCTTGGTAATTCCAGCGGATTTCAATCCCACCAGTACAGATTAATCGAATACATCCTCGGCAACCGGGTCAGCGCGCTGATGCAGCTTCACAAACACCGCCCCGAAGCCTATGCGCGCCTGCGGGCGGAACTGGAACAACCGAGCCTCTACCAGGTTGCGATTGGTCTGCTGTGCGCGCGTTTCGACCACGCACCGCTGGCGGGTGCGCCGCAGGCGCAGGACTGGACCGCCGACCGCGCCGTGCAGGACCTGTGGCAAAAGGTCTACGAGGATCCGCGCGCGCATTGGGAGCTTTATGAACTGGCGGAAAAACTGGTCGATCTCGAAGACTATTTCCGCCGCTGGCGTTTCAATCACGTCACTACCGTCGAGCGGATCATCGGGTTCAAGCGCGGCACTGGCGGTACGGCAGGTGTCTCGTATCTGCGCAAGATGCTGGACGTAGAACTTTTTCCCGAGTTGTGGCATGTCAGAGGAGCCTTGTAAGTGTCTCATATTCTTAAGAAGGAAGCTTTTGTCATTCCCGAAGGGGTGATCTATCTGGATGGCAACTCGCTGGGGCCGATGCCGCGCGGCGTGGCGGCGCGCGTCCAGTCCATGCTGGAAGACGAGTGGGGTGGCATGCTGATCCGGGGATGGAACGGTGCGGGCTGGATGGACCAGCCGTCGCGCGTGGGCGATATGGTGGGCCGGATCATCGGCGCGCCTGTGGGGTCCGTCGTGATGGGCGACACACTTTCGATCAAGGTGTTTCAGGCGCTGGCCTCTGCGGTCAAGCTTAACCCGGAGCGACGTGTAATTCTCAGTGATACGGGCAATTTCCCTTCTGATTTGTATATGGCCGAAGGGCTGGTCGGGCTGCTGGAGCAGGGGTACGAACTGCGCACTGTTGCGCCGGAAGAGGTGCTGAGTGCGATAGACGACTCTATTGCTGCGGTGATGCTGACCGAAGTCGATTACCGCACCGGCCGCAAGCACGACATGAAACCCGTGACGCAGGCAGTGCAGGCGGCGGGCTGTATCATGATCTGGGATCTGGCGCACTCCGCCGGGGCCATCGAGGTCGATCTGTGGGAGGCGAACTGCGAGTTTGCGGTTGGCTGTACATATAAGTACCTCAACGGCGGTCCGGGCGCGCCGGCGTTTATCTATGTCCGTCCGGATCTGGCGGATCATGTGCAACCGGCGCTCAGCGGTTGGCTAGGCCACCGCGCGCCCTTTGCCTTCGATCTCGACTACCGGCCCGGCGCGGGGATCGAGCGGATGCGTGTCGGCACGCCTCCGGTAATTCAGTTGACGGCACTGGAAGTCGCGATGGAGTTGTGGGACGGCGTCGACATGCAGGAGCTGCGCGCGGAATCGCTCAAACTGCAAGAGCAGTTCATCGCCGAGGTCGAACGGGACATTCCACAACTGACATTGGCAAGCCCGCGCGACACGTCGCTGCGCGGCTCGCAGGTGTCGTTCCGCTTTGCCGAAGGGTATGCCGCAATGCAGGCGCTGATCGATCGGGGTGTCATCGGTGATTTCCGCGCGCCCGATATCATGCGGTTCGGGTTCACGCCGATGTACCTGGACGCAGGTGATGTAAGCAGTGCCGTTGCGATCCTCGCGGATGTGATGCACAACGATCTATGGGATCAGGATACTTACAAAACGCGCTCTAAAGTGACGTGATAATCTATGAAAATCATGGATTTGCGCCTCGAACTTTAATCATTGCATGAAGTTTGATCGGCCATTCACCCTTGCTTGAACACCGGTGACAGTGCCGCCGTTAGCGCAAAGAACGCTGCGGCGCAGGAGACGATGCTGGGTCCGGCGGGAGTGTCGAAGTGAAATGCGCCCGCGAGCCCGCCGAGCGCGGACAATCCGCCGATAAGCATTGCCCAGCCTGCCATCGCTTCGGGTGTGCGTGCCAGGGGGCGGGCGCTGGCGGCGGGAATGATCAACATCGCGGCGATCAAAAGAGCGCCCACCACCTTGATCGCGACTGCGACGGTCAGCGCAAGGGCAAGGGTGAGGATCACCTG
The DNA here is from genome assembly GCF_947497275.1 of uncultured Sulfitobacter sp. Taxonomy (GTDB): domain Bacteria; phylum Pseudomonadota; class Alphaproteobacteria; order Rhodobacterales; family Rhodobacteraceae; genus Sulfitobacter. Next base: position 375,374 of record NZ_CANMFS010000002.1, on the reverse strand, counting down.
TTCGCGCCGTGGAGAAATCCCGCTGGCGCTCGCCAGATCGGGCGAAAGCGTGGACGTCAGGAGCGCCTGCCACCGCCAGACCAGCAGCGCCGTGACCAGCGCGGCCCCTGTCCAGATCACCGCAAGATCACGGGCGGTTACGGCCAGTATCTCTCCGAACAGATAAGCCTCCAGATCAATCCGCACGCCCTTGATGAAAGACACTGCCACCAGCCCCAGCGCCAGTGAAGCGTGTGCAAGAACCCCCAACAGCGCGTCCGAACTGACACGCCGCCCCGCCAACGCGGACACGATGAGCGCCATCGCAAGAGCCGTGGCGAGAACGCCGGCGAATACCGGCAGATCGGTGGCCAGCGCCAGCGCGACACCAAGGATCGCCGCATGGCTGGTGGCATCGCCGAAATAGGCCATCCGGCGCCAGACGACAAAACACCCCAGCGGCGCCGCTGCAAATGCCACGCCAAGACCCGCCAAACCCGCGCGCACGAGAAAATCATCAAACATCAAGAGGCCCGTTCGTGGTTGTGGTGATCATGGTCGTGTTGGTGGCGATATAGTGCGAGCGCCCCCTGCGTTCCGGTACCGAACAGCGCCCGGTACTCCGGAGCATCCGCCACCACTTGCGGTGTTCCCTCGCAGCAAATGTGCCCGTTCAAGCATAAAACCCTGTCCGAGGCGGCCATGACCACGTGCAAGTCATGGCTGACCATCAGCACCGCGCACCCGCGCGCCTGCCGCACCGCCTCGATCTGCCGGTAAAAACGCGCCGCACCGGGCTGGTCCAGCCCTTGCGTCGCTTCGTCGAGGATCAGGATATCGGGATCGTGCAACAGCGCCCGCGCCAGCAGAACGCGCTGGAACTGGCCACCCGACAGATCGCGCAACTGGCGCGTGGCCAGATCGGTCACGCCGGCATCGGACAGGGCCTGCGCCGTCCGGGCGGGCGACACCCGGCGCGGCAGGTTGAGAAAGCGTGCGACAGTCAGCGGCAGCGTCGCGTCGATGGCAAGGCTTTGCGGCACGTACCCGATGCGCAGATCCGGCGCGCGTGTCACATGGCCCGCGACAGGCCGGATGGCACCGATCAGGGCGCGCAACAGCGAGGATTTACCCGATCCGTTAGGGCCGACGATGGTGACGATCTCGCCGCGCGCGACGGCGAAATTGACGTCGCGCAGAACCGTCTGTCCGCCATAGCTGAGAGTCAGGCCAGTGGTTTCGAGCAGCGCCATCAGACGGCGCTTTCGTGACAGGCGGGGCACAGCCCTTCGGCCTCGACGACCGTCCGCTCGATGGTAAAGCCGGCAGCCCGCGCCGCATCGCCCAGCCGCCCGCGCGCCGGCGCGGTATCGGCTTCGGCGACATTGTGACAGGTGCGGCAAATGAGGAACGCAGGTGCGTGATCTTCGCCGGGACGCGTGCAGGCGATATAGGCGTTCAGTGCCTCGATCTTGTGGGCGAACCCGGCCTTGACCAGAAAATCGAGAGCGCGGTAGGCGACCGGGGGCTGTGCGCCCAGACCAGCGGCTGCCAGCTGCGCCAGTACATCATAGGCCCCCAACGCACGGTGCTCTGCCAGCAGGATTTCGAGCGCACGCCGCCGAACCGGCGTAAAACGCAAACCGGACGCTGCGCAATGCGCTTCGGCGCGGGTCAGGGTGCTTTTTATACACGCCGTGTGATCGTGGTCCTGGAAACCGATCGGGTTCGACATCAGTGTTTCTCCGTGTGATCGCAAGTGCCATATTGATATGTTATAACATTCGGAGTAGCAAGGGGCCGACTCAAAAAGGAGACTGTCGATATGCGCACCCTCGCTACAACCATTTTCTGTCTGGCAACCCCGGCTTTTGCCGATGTTCCGAACGTCGTGACGGACATCGCACCGGTGCGCAGCATCGTAAGCCAGATTATGGCAGGTGCCGGGGACCCGGCGCAAATCATCCCGGCGGGGGCCTCGCCGCACGGTTATTCCATGCGTCCTTCCGAGGCGCAGGCGCTGTCGAAGGCTGATCTGATCGTTTGGGTCGGGCCGGGGCTGACTGGTTGGCTCGAGGCGCCGCTGGTCAATCTTGCTCCCGATGCCGAGCAGATGATCCTGATGGATGTGCCGGGGGTGGTACAGCTTGGCTTCCGGGAGCGGGCGCTTTTTGCACCGCACGCGCACGGGCATCACGAAGGTGAATCCGAGGACGCGGAGCATGACGATCATGAAAATCACGCGGAGCATGATGATCATGACGATCACGCGGACGATGAAGGGCATGAGGATCATGACGATCTTGCGGATCACGACGGGCATGAAGATCACGCGGATCATGCAACCGATCCTCACGTTTGGCTCGATCCGCGCAACGTGCAGGTATGGGCCGAAGCAATCGCCCGACACCTTGCCACACTCGATCCTGAACGGGCGGATCTTTACCGCAGCAACGCCGCCACGTTGATCGAACAGCTTGAATCGCTGGAGGAAGAGATCGACTCGATGTTGGCACCCGTGCGTGCGCAACCGTATCTCGTGCTGCACGACGGCTACCATTATTTCGAGGCGCGCTTTGACATCGAGGCGCGCGGCTCCGTTTTTCTAGGTGATGGCAGAAGCCCCGGACCCGCACGGCTTCAGGCCCTGCGCGAGGCGATTGCGGCGTCGCCCGTGGTCTGCGCATTTGCCGAGCCGCAGATGGACACGGCCCTTCTGACAACGGCGACCGAAGGCAGTGCAGTACGCATTGCGACGCTTGACCCCTTGGGGACCGATGACACGTCCTATGCGGATCTGATGCGCGGGATCGCGGATAGCCTGTTGGCGTGCCTTTCTGAGGAGTGACGCCAAGCGCGCGACAGGGGCCGCATCGCGCGGCGCCTGTCCTTTACCGCCGGTCGTTGACGGCAGTTCCGAGGATCACACGGCGATCTTGCCGCCGCCCTGTTTGGTGATCACCACCACAGCGGGGCGGGGCGGCATGGCCGGATCGAAATCTGGCCAGCGGGTCGCGGGATCTTCGAAGGTCGAGTCCCGTGCGAACCCTTCCAGATCCTTCGTGCCGTCGGTGCCGGGGTGTTGTACTGCCACAAACAAAGTTTCGGCATCCGCAGTGAAGTAGGGGCCGCACATCTCGCCGCCCACCGGGCAGCGAAAAAACAGCTTCGATGTACCGCGTGCCGCGCCTTCCGTTTCGAGCGCATAAAGCCCGTCGGATTTTCCTGTCTGGCCCCAGTTGCCACCTTGATCGGTCGACACCCACAACCGTCCGTCCGCGTCGATGGCGGCGTTGTCCGGTGCGGCGAACCAGCCGTTCTCGGACGTTTCGGGATTCCACAGCGCGCCGACCTGCGCCACCGACGGATCGCCGCACTGCACCAGCACCGACCATGTTCCGGTTTCGGCCCCATGATCGCCGCCGGTTTCCTTGATCTCGATGATATGACCAAAGACATTGTCCGCGCGGGCGTTTGCCGCGTCGGTCTGGTCGGGCTTGCGCTTGGAGTTGTTGGTGAGCATCACGAAAGTCGTCCCGTCACCGCGCGGCTGGGCGTCTTCGGGGCGGTCCATGGGGGTGGCACCCAGCAGATCCGCCGCGAGCCGCGTGTCGATCACGACGTCTCCCTGATCCTCGAACCCGTTTTCCGCCGTCAGCGGACCTTCGCCGTGGACGAGCGGCAACCAGGTCATCGTGCCGTCAGCATCAAAGCGCGCAACGTAAAGCGTGCCGTCTGAGAGCAGCCTGGAATTTGCGGCGCGGTCGTCGCCAACCGTCCCGTCGGAGACATATTTGTACAGGTAATCGAACCGATTGTCGTCGCCCGAATAGATCACCAGCCGCCCGTCGGCGGACAGTGTCGTTTCGCATCCTTCATGCCGGAACCGTCCAAGGGCAGTATGCTTCACCGGCATCGCGTCGGGCGCGAGGGGATCGACCTCGACGATCCAGCCAAAGCGGTTCGGCTCGTTTGGCGCAACGTCCAGGTTGAAGCGGTCGTGATGTTGACCCCAAGCGTACCACATCCCCGGTACGCCGTAACGTGCGTGACGCGTCGCTTCGCGGGGCGCCAGGCCGGAAAGATCGGGCTTGCCTTCGCTGTCCAGCGTATTTGTCCAGAAGTAGCCGTGGAAATTCTCCTCGGCCATCAGATACGTGCCCCAGGGGGTCATGCCGCCCGCACAGTTGTTCAGTGTGCCGATGATGGTCATTCCGTCGGGATCGGCGTCGGTTTTCATACGCCGGTGTCCCGCTGCGGGGCCGCTGACGGTCATGCGGGTATCAAGCGGCGTGATGCGCCGGTTGTATCTGCTGTTGCGTTCGACGCGCCATGTGCCGGTGGTTTCCTTTTCGATCTCGACGACGGTGCCGCCGTGGGCGGCCATCTCTATGTCGATCAACTCCGGCGTCATGCCGGAGAAAGCCACCTTGTCCTGCCGACCCAAACGGGGAAACATGACCTCTTCGTTGGTGTATTCGTGGTTCACGCACAATAAGCCGCGCGTGCCGTCCGCGGTGAGCGGTGTAAAGCCTACGTAGTCGTTGTTGTAGCCGAATTGCTGAAGCTGGGCGGCTGCCGTCTGGTTCATCACGTCGAATTCCGGGGCGTCCGCCATCACCGGATCGCCCCAGCGCAGCAGAATCTCGGCATCATACCCTTCGGCCACATGGTGCGTCGTGTCGTTGCCCCATTCCAGTTCCGTAAAGTTGTACCGCGTGGTGCCCTGCGCCTTGGATTGACGAGGCGCGCTCAGCGCGGCAGCCCCGAACAATGCGGTGGTCGCAGTGACGCCAAGCGCACCCCGAAGCACGGAACGGCGGGCGTACCGCTCACTTACGATATCGCCCAATGTGCTGCGCAGATTTGGATTGGTCGGGATGTCGTCGAACGCCTCGAACGCCTCGGCCTTGTTGCCGATCATCGGGTCGTCGAGGATGTCTTTGCGGGTCATGCCATGCTCCTGAATGGGTGTCGTCGGGCGCACGCTAGGTTGGTTCTGTCACAGATTTATGACGGATCGGGGGCCGCCGTTCCGCGCATGAAACGGTCCAGCAGTTCGGGGATATGTTTGCGAAACCTAAAAAATCCCGCCGTCGCCAGCGGCCAGGCGGCGGAATCGATGTCGCGGCGGATCTCATGCACCGGCACCGCCCCGTCCCGCTGGCGGTATCGGGCAATCACATCACGCGTCGCACCGACGGGCGCATGCGGTGCAACGATATGATCCAGCCTGTTTTCGCGCACCCAATGCACCAGTGCCTGAATGTCGCGCAGGATGTCGGTGCCGGGGTTCACGTCCTGCGCCATAGCGTCGCGGAAATCGGCGATATGAGGGGCAATGCACCACGGGCTTTGCCGGGCTGCCGTGTCCAGATAAGCGGACGTTACCGGGGTAAGATCGAGATGAGCAAGAAGCCGGCCTGCCGATATATCATCGCTGTGCAGCAGCAGGCCCATACGGGCACCGGGAGTGGGCCGGTAGCGGGCTAATGCCATGATCGGCTGGCGGTCGGGCGCATCCGGTGCCGCCACGGGAACAGCCGTGGGACTTAGCCCGTGTACGTCCGCAAAGCGTCCATCGCTGTATTCGGCGATGTTGTCGGGGTCGGCGAGATAGGTCTTGCCTCGGGTCTGGATGCCTGCGACCCAGCGCCAGCTCAGCGTGTTGACAGCGGCGTCTCCATCCAGGAGGTGCCGCAGGAAGAAGTTTGCGCCAAGCTGCCAGGGCAGTTCGAGCGTGAAAATCCAGATTGATGCGAACCACATCCGTGCATGGTTGTGCAGATAGCCGGTCCGCACCAGTTCGTGCGCCCATGCGTCGAAGGGCGCGATGCCAGTTTTTCCCAAGCAGGCCGTTTCCCATCTGTTGCGCAGCCCCGACTGGGTCTGCACGTCATTGTGAAGCTGCGTGAGATCAGTGCGGTAGTGGGCCCAGACGGTGGGCCGCTGTTCCAGCCAGCCTTTCCAGTAGGTGCGCCACCAGACCTCCGTCAGAAATTTCTCGGCCGTGTCCCCGTCCATATGTTCCAGCACGGCGCGCGATACGTCAGCCTCGTCCAGCACTTTGAGACGCAGGTAGGGCGACAGGGTCGAAACGCGCGTGTGCCGTACCGGACCGAAATCGAAATTACGGTTCCGGGCGTAGGATTCGCCCGCTTTCGGAGCAAAATCAGCAAGCCGCGCGCGGGCGGCGGCAGCGGTGGGCGGGAACTGGCCAAGCGCGTTTTCCATGGCGGGCAGATAGGACGGACGCCCCGGCGATCAATGCTGCCGGATGCCGATTGCCGTTGCCCGTACGACAGCCGCCCAGCCCCCCTTGAAGGTCCGGGAAGGCGGGACTAATCTCTCCTAAACAGTTTCGCGGGTATGGTCCCGCCGATTGAATTACAGAGGCCAGCAATATGCACGATCCCGTCGAAACCTATATGAATCTTGTGCCCATGGTGGTGGAACAGACCAGCCGTGGTGAGCGCGCCTACGATATCTTCTCTCGGCTTCTCAAGGAACGGATCGTGTTTATCAACGGCCCGATCCACAGCGGGATGAGCCATCTGGTGGTCGCGCAGCTGCTGCACCTCGAATCCGAAAACCCGTCCAAGGAAATCAGTATGTACATCAACTCGCCCGGCGGCGAGGTGTCGGCGGGTCTGTCGATCTACGACACGATGCAGTACATCCGGCCCAAGGTCTCGACGCTGATCTGCGGTATGGCGGCTTCGATGGGGTCGGTGATCGCGGTAGGCGGCGAGAAGGGGATGCGGTTCGCACTGCCCAACTCCGAAGTGATGATCCACCAGCCTTCCGGCGGCTCTCAGGGAATGGCGGCGGATATCCTCATTTCGGCGCGCCACATCGAGCAGACGCGCGAGCGGATGTACCAGCTGTATGTCAAGCACACCGGGCAGGATTACGACACGGTGCAAAAGGCGCTGGATCGCGACAAGTGGTTGACACCGGAAGAAGCCAAGGACTGGGGCCACATCGACGAAATCGTCGAGAATCGCGGAAAATCCGACGATTCCGACACCAAGAAGGGCAAGTAGGTCACATCAATCCGCGCTCCGGATTTGCGATTGCAGGACCGGAGTGGGTGACCTAGACTATCGGGCAAGCCAATTCAGCGTAGCGCCAACCGGGGCGCCGCGACCCGAAATTTTCACGATCTAGACCTGAAAGGGTTCACATGGCCAATTCGACCAGCGGCGACAGCAAGAACACCCTTTACTGCAGCTTTTGCGGCAAGAGCCAGCACGAGGTGCGCAAACTGATCGCGGGTCCGACCGTGTTCATCTGCGACGAATGCGTCGAGCTATGCATGGACATTATCCGTGAGGAAACAAAGGCTTCTGGCCTCAAGGCAACCGATGGGGTGCCGACCCCGAAAGACATCTGCGAAGTGCTCGACGACTACGTGATCGGGCAGGCGATGGCTAAACGGGTGCTGTCGGTGGCGGTACACAACCACTACAAGCGCCTCAACCATGCCCAGAAGGGCGGCGATATCGAACTGGCGAAATCCAATATCCTGCTGATCGGCCCCACCGGCTGCGGCAAGACGCTGTTGGCACAGACACTGGCGCGGATCCTCGATGTGCCGTTCACCATGGCCGATGCGACCACGTTGACCGAAGCAGGGTACGTGGGCGAGGATGTGGAGAACATCATTCTCAAACTGTTGCAGGCATCGGAATACAACGTCGAACGCGCGCAGCGCGGCATCGTCTACATCGACGAGGTCGACAAGATCACCCGCAAGTCCGAAAATCCTTCGATCACCCGCGATGTGTCGGGCGAGGGCGTACAGCAGGCATTGCTCAAGCTGATGGAAGGCACCGTGGCCTCCGTACCGCCACAGGGCGGGCGTAAGCATCCGCAGCAGGAGTTTCTGCAAGTCGACACCACCAATATCCTGTTTATCTGCGGTGGTGCCTTCGCCGGTCTGGACAAGATCATTGCGGCACGTGGCAAAGGCTCCGCGATGGGGTTCGGTGCAGACGTGCGTGACAATGACGCACGCGGCGTCGGAGAGATCTTTACCGATCTCGAACCGGAAGATCTGCTGAAGTTCGGGCTGATCCCGGAATTCGTCGGTCGTCTGCCGGTTTTGGCCACGCTCGAGGATCTGGATGAGGACGCGCTTGTCACGATCCTGACGCAGCCGAAGAATGCGCTGGTGAAACAGTACCAGCGCCTGTTCGAGCTGGAAGATACGCAGCTGACTTTCACCGACGATGCGCTTAGCGCCATCTCCAAACGCGCCATCGAGCGCAAGACCGGTGCGCGAGGCCTGCGTTCGATTCTTGAGGATATCCTGCTCGACACCATGTTTGAATTGCCCGGGCTGGACAGCGTGACCGAGGTCGTCGTCAACGAGGAAGCGGCAACATCGGCGGCCAAGCCATTGATGATCCACGCGGAAGCGGAGAAAGAGCCGGCTACGGCTGGTTAAACCATGGGGCGCATATCGCGTGCGTGAAATATGGGCTGGCCGCACCGGTGCCGGCCCGTATCATCCGCCACACCCCCCATCTTGACGGTGCCGGCGCGCCGCCTTCCACGACCAATTTCGCCGGCGGCGGTGGATCCGTGAAGGTGGGCAACCGGCAAGCGCGATTGATCAAGGCCCGCACGGCGCCGAACGCGCAGACGCGGTTTCTGGATCTGGGCGCAGGCATCGGCAGGCTTGCCGTGGCATTGCAGCACGAGTTCCGGCGCTCACCGCATGATGATGGGCTGGAGATCGTGCGTTTCGGGACCGAATGGTGCCGCAGGCGGCTTGCGTTGCTGTTTCATCACACGGATCTGTTCAATAGTTTCTCTAATCCATTCGGCCGGATCGATCCGGAAGACTACGCATTTCCTTTCGTCAAAGGCAGCTTCGATTTGATCTTCGCGACATCGGTTCTGGCCCGTCTGGATACCGATACGATCAAGCATTATCTTGCCGAGGCCGCGCGCTGCCTTGCGACCGGTGGGACGTTCTATTTCACCTATTACCGGATGCGCGATGCTCTCTGCCCCAATGCGACCGACAGCTTTCATCACTCCCTGGTGCGGATGGGCGCAAAGTGAGCCCGAGCCGGAAATGGTTGTGGCGCTTGAGCCTGCGTGGGTACACAAGGCCGCACGGGAGGCGGGATTTGAGATGGGTGCGGAATTTGCGGGCAGCTGGGCCGGAGAGACAGCAGATGATTTTCAGGATGCGATACTGTTGCGCATCCTCCAACAGGAGATGACAGGATGAGACGGATTTCTTCCGGCGGTGAGTTCGAAGAGAAACTCGGCTACTGCCGCGCCGTTGTCGCGGGCGGCTTCGTGCACGTCGCGGGCACCGTGGGGCAGGGCGATGATGTGGTCGCGCAGTGCCGCGATGCGTTGCGCATCATCGCAGCGGCGCTGGCGGAGACTGGTACGTCTTTCGCGGATGTGGTGCGGGTGACCTATATGCTAGCGGACCGGACCGAATTCGCGCCCTGCTGGCCACTGCTGGCAGAGACCTTCGGGGCGAATCCTCCCGCGGCGACCATGATCGAATGCGGCTTGATTGATCCCAAGTACCGGATCGAGATCGAGGTCACGGCGCTTCTGCCTGCCCAACTGTGACTGGACGTTTTCGCGTCAATAGGTCATATCAGAGCTAAAGCTTTTCGGAGGCATCCATGGGACTTCTCAATACCCTGCTCAAGTCGGTCACCTGGTGGAACGGGCAAACCCTGAACACGCAGTTTTTCACCTGGCGCAAGGGCGAGAAAGTGGGCGAGGACGACCAGGGCAACATCTTTTACCGCAATGCCGACGACAGCAAACGCTGGGTCATATTCAACGGCGAGGCCGAGGCGACCCGTGTTTCGCCCGATTGGCACGGCTGGCTTCACCGGACATACGATGCCCCGCCCACCGATACGCCCTTGCGGCATAGATCCTGGGAAAAGCCGCATCAGGAGAACCTGACTGGCACGATGCTGGCCTATGCGCCGGCAGGGTCCATTCGCCGCGAAAAACCCGCCGACCGCGGCGACTACGAGGCGTGGAGCCCGGAGTGAACCTTTTGAAATCTGCAGGGTGTCTGGTCGTCATCGCCACCCTGATCGGCGCAACTGACGCTTCTTCACAGCAGACCGGCAACGGCACAGGTGCGGTCTTGCGTGCGCTGGACAAAACCTCCGGCTATACGAAAGATCTCGAAATACGCAGCGGACAAATGGGGGCGATAGGGCCTTTGCAGATCGTCGTGGCGGAATGTCGATATCCGGCGGGCAACCCGGCCGGAGATGCCTATGCCGCGCTGGAAGTTTCCGAGACAGGCCGGTCCGGCACTGTTTTTACGGGGTGGATGATTGCGTCGGCACCTGCGTTGAATGCGATGGAGCATCCACGCTATGACATCTGGGTCATGCGCTGCATCACCTCATGAGGCGAGGCGTCCTTTGGGCTGGAAAAGGACGCATTGCGAGCCTTTGCGCGCGATAGCCGCGCAAGGTATTTTGCGCGGCTGATTTCCACGCCGCCCAGCGACGCCAGATGATCCGTGATGAACTGAGTATCGAACAGGGTAAAGCCGCCTTGCCGCAAGCGGTCTACGAGACACGCAAGCGCGATCTTCGACGCATTGGTGCGTCGCGAAAACATGCTTTCACCAAAGAACGCGGCCCCCAACACGACACCGTATACCCCGCCGACAAGATGGGCACCCTCCCACACTTCGAGCGAATGGGCGTTCCCTCGGTCATGCAGGGCACGGTAAAGCGCGCGGATTTCTGCGTTGATCCATGTGTCGTCGCGGTCGGCGCAGCCATCAACCACCCCGTCGAAATCCCGGTCGGTGGTGATGGTCCAGTTACTGCGGCGCATCGCGCGGCGCAGGCTGCGGGAGATGTGAAAGCCATCCAGCGGCATGATGCCCCTGCGGCGCGGATCGACCCAGAAGATATCTGTGTCATCGCGGTGCTCTGACATGGGGAAGATGCCGACGCTATAGCCGTGCAGCAGGAGTTCCGGTGTGATCTCCCCCATGGGTTTCAGCCATCTCCGAGGTTGGTTTCCAGCCAATGCTCCAGCCAGTGGATGTTGTATGCGCCGGTCAGGATCTCGTCTTCTTGCAACAGCGCATGGAACAGCGGCACGGTCGTGTCGACGCCGTCCACGATCAATTCACCAAGCGCACGGTTCAGTCGGGCCAGTGCTTCGGGTCGGTCGCGGCCGTGCACGATCAGCTTGCCGATCAGGCTATCGTAATAGGGCGGGATCTTGTAACCATCGTACAGCGCGCTGTCCATTCGCACGCCGAGACCGCCCGGCGCGTGATACTGCGTGATCATGCCCGGGCAGGGCGAGAACGTCGGCAGTTTCTCGGCGTTGATCCGCACCTCGATGGCGTGGCCGTTGATTACAAGATCTTCTTGCGTGAACGACATCGGCAGGCCTTCAGCCACGCGGATCTGTTCGCGTACCAGATCGACACCAAAGATCGCTTCGGTTACAGGATGTTCGACCTGAAGGCGGGTGTTCATTTCGATGAAATAGAACTCGCCTTTCTCGAAGAGAAACTCGATGGTGCCCGCGCCGATGTAGTTGATGTTGGCCATCGCGTCGGAACAGACCTTGCCGATGCGCGCGCGCTCTTCGGGCGTGATCGCGGGGCCGGGGGCCTCTTCGAACACCTTCTGGTGGCGTCGCTGAAGGGAACAATCCCGCTCGCCCAGGTGTACCGCGCGGCCCTTGCCGTCGCCAAACACCTGTATCTCTATGTGCCGTGGGGTTGTCAGATATTTCTCGATATAGACTTCGTCGTTGCCGAAGTTCGATTTCCCTTCGGCCCGCGCTGTCTGGTAGGCGCGTTCCATCTCCTTGGCGGAGTGCGCTACCTTCATCCCCTTGCCACCGCCGCCGGCGGTCGCCTTGATGATCACCGGATAGCCGATGTCCGCGCCGATCCGTTGCGCCTCCTCCAGCGTGGGCACACCGCCATCAGAACCGGGAACGCAGGGCACGCCCAGGTCCTTCATCGTGTCCTTGGCGGTAATCTTGTCGCCCATGATGCGGATGTGCTGGGCCGTAGGGCCGATGAAGGTCAGCCCGTGGTCTTCGACGATCTGAACAAAGCCCGCATTCTCGGATAGAAAACCGTATCCGGGGTGGATCGCCTCGGCACCGGTGATTTCGCAGGCGGCGATGATCGACGGGATCGACAGGTAGGATTGCTGCGACGACGGAGGGCCGATGCAAACGGATTCGTCCGCCATTCTGACATGCATTGCGTCGCTGTCGGCTGTTGAATGCACCGCGACCGACCGGATGCCCATTTCGCGCGCGGCGCGGATCACCCGCAGCGCGATTTCACCGCGGTTGGCGACAAGGATTTTGCTGAACATGGTCGATCCTCCCTATTCGAGGATCACGAGCGGCGCGCCGAATTCGACGGCGGCCCCGTCTTCGACCAGAATGCGTTTGATGGTGCCGGCACGGGGCGCGGGAATATGGTTCATGGTTTTCATGGCTTCCACGATGAGCAGGGTATCACCCTCGGCCACCGCTTTTCCGACGCTGATGAAAGCGGGCGTGCCCGGTTCGGGCTGCATGTAGACGGTTCCGACCATCGGCGAGGTGACGGCACCGGGATCGGTGGACGGATCGGAAGGCCCGCTTGGCGCGGCCGGCGAGGCGACCGGGGCGGGCGAAGACATCGGCATCTGTGGGGCTTGCATCTGCTGCGGGGCCATCACCTGCTGCGGCGGCTTGCGCGAGACGCGAACATTGAGGCTGTCGTCTTCCGCGTAGTCACGCTTGACCTGAAGTTCGGTCAGGTCGTTTTCGTTCAGCAGTTCTGCCAGCGCGCGGATGAACGCGACGTCGGCGTCATGGGTGTTCTTTGTCATGTGTATCCTCGACCATTGCGGCGGGGCGATGGAGCGCCCGATGCTATCGTGCGCTTATATGACATGGTAAAGCGCATGGAAACCCGCGAGTTTCGGCGGTGCAGGGCGGCTTTGGAGCCAACCGCGCCGGACCCCATCGAAACCTCGGCCGGCGGTTTGTACAGTTCAATCCGGTTTTGCGACCGATAGACGGTGTCATTACCGCCCAATACGGCACATTTCCGTCCAGGCGTTCCGCACGTGTCGGGGCCGACGTTGGTGGAATAGAAGTCGTTTCCGCCACCCTTGGTTTGCACGGACCTCGTGAGCGACCGGCATTGCAGCGTTCTGCGGCTGGTGCGCCCGCGTGCTATCGCCATAGTTGTCGGTAGACCCAGTGTAACGGTCGGTTTGCGTGCTGGCAGCGATCAAGGGCGATCGGGCTGCCTCATCGGAACACTGCGCAAGACAAAACCCCGCCGGAGCGGGGTTTCTGGGGCCGTGATACAAATATCGGTGGCGAATCAGATCGCGAGGTATTCCGCGCGCAGGGCGTCGTTCTCCAGAACTTCCTGCGCGGTGCCGTCAAAGACAACGCCGCCTGTGTCGAGGATCACCGCACGATCGGCCAGCTTGAGCGCGCGGACTGCGTTCTGCTCGACGAGGATGGTCGTGATGCCCTGATCCTTGATGATCCGAAGCGTCTTTTCGATCTCGTCCACGATCACGGGCGCCAACCCCTCGTAGGGCTCGTCGAGCAGCAGTACCTTGATATCGCGGCACAGCGCGCGCGCGATGGCCAGCATCTGTTGCTCGCCCCCCGACAGCGTGATGCCTTCCTGGTTCTTGCGCTCACCCAGACGGGGAAACAATTCGTAGACCCGTTCAATCGACCAACCGACGGGCGGCGCGATCTGTGCAAGCTTCAGGTTCTCCTCGACGGTGAGACCGGCGATGATGCGACGGTCCTCGGGGACCAGCGCCAGACCGGCGGCAGAGGCCTCGTGGCTCGCCATCTTGTGCAGCGGCTTGTGGTCAAGCCAGACCTCGCCCTTGCGCAGTTCCGGATCGCCGATCTGGGCGATGGTGCGCAAGGTCGACGTTTTGCCCGCGCCGTTGCGGCCCAGAAGGGCAAGGATCTCGCCCTCGTGCACGTTGAAACTTACGCCCTGCACGATATAGCTTTCGCCGTAGTAGGCGTGTATGTCCCAGACAGAGAGAAACGCGGGCGCGGTGGCGGCGTGATTTGCGTTCTTGTTGCGTGTCGCGGTGTTCATGATCTTGTCCTCAAAAGGGGCGGAGGGGGCGCTGTGCCCTTACGCAGCCTGTGTCTCGCCCAGATAGGCTTCTTTCACCTTCGGGTGGCCCTTGATCTTGTCGGGTGTGTCCTCGACCAGCGGCGTTCCCTGCGCCAGAACGGTAATCCGTTCCGCCAACGAGAATACGACGTGCATGTCGTGCTCGATGATCGCGATGGTGATGTTGCGTTCTTCCTTGATCTGCTTGAGCAGGTCGATGGTATTGTTGGTGTCGGCCCGCGCCATCCCGGCGGTGGGTTCATCGAGCAGCAGCAGTCGCGGATCCTGTGCCAGACACATCGCGATCTCCAACCGCCGCTTGTCGCCACGCGACATGGCTGCGGCGTGCATCGCGCGCTTGTCGATTAACTTCATCTCTTCGAGCATGTGCTCGGCTTTGCCGACGATGTCTTTCTCGTTCATCATGCTTTCAAGCGCGTGCATCCGGAACGACCCATCGCGTTTTGCAAAGCAGGGGATCAGCATGTTTTCCATCACCGTCAGATCGGCAAAGATCTCGGGCGTCTGGAACACGCGGGAAATGCCCATCTGATTGATCTCGTAGGGCTTGCGCCCCAGCACCGACTGACCGTCGAACATCACCGACCCGGTGTCGGGGATCAGCTTGCCCACCAGACAGTTGAGCAGGGTGGATTTGCCCGCCCCGTTCGGCCCGATGATCGCGTGAACCGAGTTTTCCTCGACGGTGAGGTTCACGTTCGAGAGCGCCTGCAGCCCGCCGAAGCGTTTGCCGACATTTTTGACTTCAAGAATACCCATGTCTTTACGCTCCTTATTCTGCGGGGGGGACTTGGCGTTGCTGGGCGGCGCTCAGCTCGGCATCGGAGGACTTGCGGTCGCGGCGGCGGAACATTTTGCCGATGCGTTGTCCGCCTTCGACCAGCCCACCGGGCAGGAAGATGACCACCATCATGAACAGCAGACCCAGCGTCAGATGCCAGCCCTTGCCCACGAAGGGATAGATGATCGCGACAAAGAATTCCTCGATCCCGTCAGGCATGAAAGCAAACCAGCCCTCAAGTGTCGCCTTGTTGATCTTGGAGAAGATGTTCTCGAAGTACTTGATGAAGCCCGCACCGAGGACCGGACCGATCAACGTGCCCGCACCGCCCAGAATGGTCATCAAAACCACCTCGCCGGAAGCGGTCCATTGCATCCGCTCGGCACCCGCCAGAGGATCCATCGAGGCCAGCAATCCGCCCGCCAGACCGGCGTACATGCCGGAAATCACGAAGGCGGCGAGTGTGTAGGGTTTGGTGTTCAGGCCGGTGTAGTTCATCCGCTGCTGGTTCGATTTAACCGCCCGCAGCATCATCCCGAAAGGGGAACGGAAGATGCGGATCGCGAGGTAGAAGCTGATCAGCATGATGACGGCGCAAAGGTAATAGCCGACCGAGAAGGTGAAGGACCACCCGCCGAAGAACAGCGTCGTCGCCTCGTTCATCTGCGCCCCGAAGAGGTTGGGATAGGACGGCGCGCCCGCTCCGTCCAGGATGCGCGGATCGTTCAACGTGATCTGCAGACCGGTTTCCCCGTTGGTGATCGGCGTCAGAACCGAATAGGCGAGGTTGAACGACATTTGCGCAAAGGCCAGCGTGAGGATCGAGAAGTAGATACCCGAGCGGCGCAGGCTGACGTAGCCGATCAGCACCGAGAAAAGGCCCGCCACGATGACGGAGAGGGCGATTGCCGGGATCACGTTCATCGTCAGCAGCTTCATCATCCAGACAGCTGAGTAGGACCCCACACCCAGAAACGCGGCATGTCCAAAGCTGAGATAGCCGGTGAGGCCAAACAGGATGTTAAAGCCGATGGCGAATATGCCGAAGATCACGAAGCGCTGCATCAGGTCGGGATAGCCCGCGTTGAATTGCGCCATCGAGCTGTCGGCGGGGAAGGGGTTGAGCAGGATCGGCGCGAAGGTGACAAGGCACGCAACGACGATCAGCAACAGGGTGTCTCTTTTTTCCAGTCCGAGCATTGCTTATTCCTCCATCACGCCCTTGCGTCCCATCAGGCCACGGGGCCGGGTCAGCAAGATCACGATTGCAACTACATAGATGATGATTTGGTCGATGCCGGGGATGATCGCCTTGATCTCGTTCATCGAGGCAAAGCTTTCGACGATCCCTAGAAGAAAGCCCGCCAAGACCGCACCGGGCAATGAGCCCATGCCGCCGACGACGACCACGACGAAGCTCAGCACCAGAAAATCCATGCCCATGTGGTAGTTGGGCGAGTTGATCGGCGCGTACATCACGCCGGCCAATCCGGCCACGGCAGCGGCGATGCCGAACATGATGGTAAAGCGTTTGTCGATGTTGATGCCCAGAAGGCCGACGGTTTCGCGGTCCGCCATACCGGCGCGCACCACCATCCCGAAGGTGGTGAATTGCAGGAAGGCGAATACGGCACCGATGATCAGTGCGGAGAAGGCGAAATACACGAGACGCCAGACCGGATAGATGATCGCGTTGGGCTCAAAGCCGATCAGGACGCCGAAATCGAACGATCCACGCAGCGCCTCTGGCGAGGCCGTGGGGATCGGGTTGGCACCGTAGAAATACTTGATCACTTCCTGCAGCACGATCGCGAGCCCGAATGTCACGAGGATCTGGTCGGCGTGCGGGCGCTTGTAGAAGTGTTTGATCAGGCCGCGCTCCATGATGTAGCCGATGAGCAGCATGATCGGGATCGCGAAGAGGATGGCCAGCGGGACGGACCAGTCGATCATCCAGTTGCCGATGTCCTCGCCGAACCACTCGGTGATATAAAGCACATCGTCGTATTTCGGGTTTCCGAGAAAGTCCTTTCCCGACGGCTCGGCCGCCTTGTGCGACAGTGCGAAAATCTTGCTGAGGGTTACCGCGCAGAAAGAACCGATCATGAAGATCGCACCATGCGCAAAATTCACCACGCCAAGCGTTCCGAAGATCAGGGTAAGACCCAGCGCGATAAGCGCATAGGCAGAGCCTTTGTCCAACCCGTTGAGAAGTTGCAAAAGTATGGCGTCCATCGCGGCGGCCTCGTCATTTTAGGGGGGAGATGGGGGTGCAGGGCGGAAATGTCAGATCCCGCCCTGCGGTGCGCAGTTATGCGCCGGGGTTGCACTCACCCAGATCGCCACCGGCGAACATCGGATGGTCGGTAGGATAGGTGACCTGCTCCGCCGGAGTGACTTCGACGATTTCAACCAGATCGTATTCGTTCTCGGGGTTTTCTTTCCCGCGCACGACGACGACGTCCTTGAAGCACTGGTGATCGTCCGCACGGTAGAGCGTCGGGCCGTTGCCCAGACCGTCGAATTCAAAGCCTGCGAGGGCTTCGCCGACAGCGCAGGGGTTGAACGAGCCGCCACGCGCAACCGCATCCGCATAAAGCAGCGTCTGTGCATAGCATGTCTGTGCAGCCTGGCTTGGTGGGAAGCCGTACTTCTCGCCGAACGACTGAACGAAGGCGTTGGTGCCCGCATAACGTGCGCCTTTTTCGTTCTCCAGTTTCCAGTCCCAGTTCTGTGAACCGACGATGCCGGTAATATTTTCGCCCGCGCCACGGGCCATCAGCTCGGAATAGAGCGGCACGACGATCTCGAAGTTCTTGCCGTTCACCTGCTTGTCGCGCAGGCCGAACTGTACCGCGTTGGTCAGCGAGTTGACCATGTTTCCGCCGTAGTGGTTCAGGATCAGAACATCCGCGCCGGAGTTCAGCACAGGCGCGATGTAGGAGGAGAAGTCCGTCGCGGCCAGCGGCGTGCGCACGTCGTTCACGGTCGACCAGCCGAGCGCCTCGGTGGCGGCCTGGATGGATTCCTGCTGTGTCCAGCCCCATGTGTAGTCGGCTGTCAGGTGGTAAGCCGCGCGGTCCTCGCCATAAAGCTGCTTGAGCACGGGTGCGAGGGCGGCCGCGGACATGTAGGCGTTGAAGAAGTGGCGGAAGCCGTTGGCCTTCTTGTCTTTGCCTGTCGTGTCGTTGGAGTGCGTCAGACCGGCCATGAAGATGACGCCGGCTTCCTGACACAGGCCCTGAACCGCCACGGCGACACCGGAGGACGAACCGCCGGAGATCATGATGGCACCGTCTTTTTCGATCATCGACTTGGCGGAGGCGCGGGCCGCGTCCGATTTGGTCTGCGTGTCGCCTGAGACGTACTGGACTTTCTTGCCCATAATGCCGTTGCCTTCGAGCGCCTTGGAGCTGAAGGTCTGCAACATGCCGCCGTCGCCTTCACCGTTCAGGTGCTCGACGGCAAGCTGGAACGCGCGAAGCTCGTCCGCGCCTTCGTCGGCGTAGGGACCGGTTTGCGGTACGTTGAAGCCGAGCGTCACCGTGTCGCCCGTAGGCGCATTGGTGAAACCGGAGTGCGCGTCGGCGCGCAGATAGGTCGGCAGTGCAAGACCGGCGCCGGCGACGACGCCGGTTTGGATCAGACCGCGACGTGTCGGATTAAAGATTGACATTAAGTCCTCCCGAGATTTTGAAACTGCGCAACAGCATTCTTCGGCTGTTCACGCTGGCACTTAGGTGCAAAGGCAGTATTACGCCGGGGTAATTGCCGCGCAATAAGCCCCTTGATTGGCACGGTTTATTTGTAAATAAATCCACATGGAAAACGCCGGGTGTGTAAATTTGATGATGTTGCAGCGCAGAAACCCTCTGATTAATAGTGTAAATACCGCTGTGGTTGCATATGCCGCGTGAGAGCCTGACCGGCAGCCGCATCCGCGAGCGGCGTGTCATGCGCGCGCTCAAGCAGGCGAATCTGGCGAAACAGATCGGTATTTCGGCAAGCTACCTCAATCTGATCGAACACAATCGGCGCAGAATCGGTGGCAAACTGCTGCTGGATATCGCCGACGTCCTCGGAGTCGAGCCGCAGGCGCTGACCGAAGGAGCCGAGGCGGCGCTGCTGGGATCGCTGCGCGAGGCGGCATTGGCGGCAAGGCTGAGCGACGAGGATGCGGCGCGTGCTGAAGCTTTCGCGGGGCGTTTCCCCGGTTGGGCCGAGGCCCTGGCCAACGGTCAGCGCCGCATCGCAATGCTGGAGCGCACCGTTGAGATGTTGAGCGACCGTATGGCCCATGATCCGCATCTCGCGGCATCCATGCACGAACTGCTGACCACCGCCGCCGCCGTGCGGTCCACCGCCGAGATCCTTGCGGACGGGGACGCCCTTGAACCCGAATGGCAGCACCGGTTCCACGTCAACATAGACGCCGACAGCCGCAGACTTGCCAACAGCGCGCAGGCGTTGGTGGATTATCTGGAGCGTGGTCAACAGGCTCAGGCTGGCGGCCAGTCGCCCCAGGAAGAGGTGGAGACTTATCTCGAAGAGCACGAGTACCGCTTTGAGCCGCTGGAGCAGGGACAGGACCCCGCGCGGGTCGACGCCCTGATCGAAGGTAGTGCGAGCGGGCTCAGCGAAGCTGCTGTCTTTGTCCTGCGCGGCGTGTTGGAACAGGTGGCGAAGGACGCGATGATGTTACCGCTGAGCGCACTGGAGGCGGCTCTTGACGGGGACTGTCCCGATCCTGTCGCCCTCGCGCGGCAGTTCGCGGTGCCTGTCGCTGTCGTTTTGCGTCGTCTCGCGGCGCTGCCAGTACTGGGGGCCGGGTTGGTGGTATGCGATCGCTCTGGCACCGTGATCTTCCGCAAATCCATAGACGGGTTTTCGGTACCCCGCTTCGATACTTGCTGCCCCCTGTGGCCGCTGTTCGCAAGCCTGTGCGCCCCCGGATCGGTGATGTACGACCGAATAGGCCAGCTTGGTCGCGGACAGGTGCAGTTCGACGCCTATGCGGCGACGGATCTCTCACAGGCGCCGGACTACAATGCGCCCGCGTTGTCGCGCGCTGTGATGCTTTTGCTGCCCGCACCGGCGGGCGATACCAGCAGGCCGGTGCGGGCCGTAGGCGCGACATGCCGGATCTGTCCGCGCACGGCCTGCATTGCGCGCCGCGAGCCGTCGATCCTTGCAGGGTAGCGCGGACCACAACGATTTTGACAGGCCGTGCGAACGGGTGCATCCTGTGACATGCGCGGCGCGGTATCCGACCCCAAGATCGGACCGGTGTGGCGCGAACCGGGGGGAGGACGCGGACATGACCAAACACGTCGTGTTGGTGGAAGATGAAACGAATATTGCCGAAGCGATCCGCTTTCTGCTTGGCCGTGAAGGTTGGCGCGTCGAGATGCTGGCAAACGGGTCGAACGCGGCGGAGGTGATCCGCGCGGCCATGCCCGACCTCGTGATGCTGGATGTCATGCTGCCCGGCAAGACCGGTTTCGAAATTCTGGCGGAGCTGCGTGGCGATCCGGCCTGTTCCGACATACCGGTTTTAATGCTGACGGCGCGCGGACAGGCGCGCGACCGGGATCAGGCGATGCAGGCAGGCGTGAACCGCTTTATGGCCAAACCCTTTGCAAATGACGAACTGCTGGCGACTGTGCGTGAGTTGACGGCGGGGCGCGTCAGCTGATGTCGAAGACACCGCTGTTTCTGGAGCGCAAGCGGTACAGGATGCGCCGGATCGTGGATGCGATCCGTATTCTGCCCGTCGTCTGCGCCGTGCTTTGGATCGTGATCCCGTTGATGTGGAATACCGCGCAAGAGGGGCAGGCCGCGACATCCCTATCCACTGCGCTGTGGTATATTTTCGGCATATGGAGCCTTGCAGTCGCCGCCTCCTTCGCACTGTGGCGGCGCAGCAAGGCCGGCGATGAGGGCACGGATACGCGCGCGGACGATGCGTCGCGCTGATGGTTGCGCTTAACCAGCTTATCGGCGTCTGCCTGGTCTACGTTTCAGGTCTGTTCCTTGTGGCTTTTCTGGCCGAGCGGGCGGCCCTGCGCGGGCGCGGCGGCTGGCTGCTGCGGTCACCGCTCGTCTATACGCTTTCGCTGTCGATCTATTGCACGGCCTGGACGTTCTACGGCGCGGTAGGGTACGCGGCGCGGTCCGGTATGGAGTTCGTCACGATCTATCTCGGTCCGTCCCTCGTCATGATCGGCTGGTGGTGGATCCTGCGGCGGCTGGTGCGCATCGGGCGCAGTCATCGGGTGACTTCTGTGGCGGATCTGATCTCGGCGCGCTACGGGAAATCTAACGTGCTGGCGATCATGATCACTGTGATGGCGGTTGTGGGTGTGACGCCATATATTGCCTTGCAGTTGCAATCCGTAACCCTATCGCTGACGATATTCGCCTCTTCCGATCCGGCGACGCAGGGCGGCACGATCAACACCGCACAGGCGGCCTTTTGGGTGGCCGGGGGACTGGCGTTGTTCAGCGTGCTGTTCGGTACCCGCAATCTCAATGCGAAAGAGCGCCATCACGGTGTCGTCATCGCTGTCGCTGTCGAGGCGGTGGTCAAGCTGGTGGCGCTTCTTGCCGTTGGTACCTTCGTCGTGTGGGGCATCGGCGGCGGGGTGACGGATACGCTTGCCCGCATCGACGCATCGTCCATTGGCGGATGGCAGGCAAAGGACGGACGGTGGAGCGCGTTGATATTCCTGTCTGCCGCGGCTTTTTTGTGCCTGCCGCGCATGTTTCAGGTGATGGTGGTTGAAAACGACGATGAGCGCCACATCCAGATCGCAAGCTGGGCTTTTCCGCTCTACCTGATGTTGATGAGCCTTTTTGTGGTGCCGATCGCGGTAACCGGGCTTGCGCTGATGCCGGCGGATGCGAACCCGGATCTTTATGTGCTTAGCATCCCGCTGACCCAAGGCCAGAACGGGCTTGCCATGCTGGCGTTTCTAGGCGGATTTTCGTCGGCGACCTCGATGGTGATCGTTGCCACACTCGCGCTCAGCACCATGATGTCGAACCACATCGTCATGCCGATCTGGTTGATGCTGCGTGGCGGCGGGGCGCAGCGATCGGGCGATGTGCGGGCCGTGATCATCCGCGCCCGGCGATTGTCGATCCTGCTGATTATCTCGCTCGGCTATTTCTACTATCGTGCCTCCGGCGGATCGGGCGCGCTGTCAGAGATAGGTCTGATCTCTTTCGGCGGCGTGGCACAATTCCTTCCGGCCCTTCTGGGTGGTATTTTCTGGCGTGGAGCAACACGGGTGGGCGCGCTGTGGGGATTGGCGATTGGTTTCGCGCTCTGGAGCTTCACGATGCTGCTGCCAAGTTTCGGCGTCGATGCCGCGCTGTCGCAGGATGTGTTCGACCGGGGTTTACTGGGCTTTGGCATCCTGCGACCGCAAGCTCTTTTCGGGATCGAAGGGATGGACGCGACCGTGCATGCGGTCTGGTGGAGCCTGTCGCTCAATACCTTGGCGTTTGTGGGGATCTCGTTCTTTACCTTCCCGCACCCACTGGAGCGATTGCAGGGAGCACAGTTCGTCAATGTGTTCGACCATTCGTCGGGGCCTGCGCATGGCTGGACCGCGGCAACCAGCGGAGCGGATGATCTGATGATCATGTCACAGCGAATTCTGGGTGCGGCCGAGGCAAGGGCGTTTTTTGACCGTCATGCACGGTGGCAGGGCCGGATCGGCAGTTTGCCCAGCCCGACACCTGGGTTCGTTCAGGCGCTGGAACGCGAGATTGCCGCGTCGGTGGGGGCTGCAACGGCCAACGCCATGATCGGACAGATCATCGGCGGTCAGGCGGTATCGGTGGAGGACCTGCTCGCGGTGGCGGACGAATCCGCGCAAATTCTCGAATACTCCAGTCAGCTGGAGGCGAAATCACGCGAACTCACCGAGACTGCTGAAGAGTTGGGCCACGCGAACCAGAAACTGACACAGCTCTCCCTACAAAAGGACAGTTTTCTAAGCCAGATCAGCCACGAGTTGCGTACCCCGATGACTTCGATCCGGTCTTTCTCGCAAATTCTGCGCGACACAGACGGGCTGACACCGCAGGAGAAGACGCGATATGCCTCCATCATCCACACGGAAACGATCCGGCTGACCCGGTTGCTGGACGATTTGCTCGATCTGTCCGTACTTGAGAACGGGCAGGTGTCGCTCAACGCCAGGGTCGTCAGTCTGCATGCGGTGATAGATCAGGCCGTGACGACATCGCTTGCGGGTTCGGCGCGCGCCATTGCCGTTCACCGGGACCCGGCGGCCGAAGATGTGGACCTGTTCACCGACGGGGACCGACTGGCACAGGTGTTCATCAATCTTGTTACCAACGCGATAAAATACTGCGACTCGGCGCAGCCGCAGTTGCGCATCTCAGTCACACAGACGGGTAGTGAACTGAGGATCACATTCGCCGACAACGGCAGCGGAATTCCGGCGGACGCGCAGGCACTGGTATTCGAGAAATTCGCGCGGCTAGGCAATGGAGGAGGGGATGGCGCGGGCCTTGGCCTTGCCATCTGCCGCGAGATCATGACGCGGCTCGGCGGCGATATCCGCTATGTGACGGACGCGGACGGGACGACATTCGAGGTCAGGCTCGCGGCTACGCTGGTGGTCGACCGAGGTCGATCTTTGTTGCCCGCATAAATCCGCTGGTAACCATTGCGTTGCTACAACGTCCAAACCGGAGGATTTACGGGGGCGTGTCCGCGATCCGGGGCAGAACGCGGGGGCGGCGAAAATATGAGCGCAGCACAAATAACATCGTTGATCGAGCGCAAGGCTCGGATTGGACGTGAACAGCAGGCGGCGCGGGCGATGTCGTTGGGCCGTGCGCTGCGCCTGACAGCGGCCAAGCAGGCCGATAGGCTGATGGGGCTTGCGCTCAATACGCTTGGCGTGACCCGTACTGCCGCCAGCGGCGAGGCGCTTGCTGATCTGCTGACCGAACAAGCACTGCTTTTGTTGATGCACGGCCCCGATCATCAGGTTTGCGCGGTCGTGCTCGATGCCGATCTGGTGACCGGTTTGATACAGCAACAGACCATGGGCAAGGTGACGGTGGCGCAGTCCGGTGCAGCACCGCGCAAGTTTACCGATACCGACGCAGCCCTGTGCGCGCCATTCGTCGAAGCGTTGATGGCGGATGCGTCGAAACTGCCCGAAGAGGCGGGTGACCGCCGTGTGCTCCAAGGCTACCGCTTCGGGGTGCGCGCGCAGACGCCTCGTGCAGCTTTGCTTGCGCTTGACAAGATTGACTACGAGGCTGTCTGTGTGACGTTCGATCTGGCAAGTGGAGCGCGTACCGGCACCTTGACATTGATCCTGCCCAAACCGGTTGCAGCAGCCGCGCCGGAACCCGATACGCGGCACTCCGATAACCCACCTTGTCCGGCTGTGGGCCGGACCCTCTCGAAGACGGTTATGGAACTGCACGCGGATCTGACGGTCGCGCTCACGCGGCTACGCCTTCCGCTTCAGGCGGTGAGCAGGATGAAGGCAGGAGATGTCCTGGACCTGAAGATTTCGAGCCTCGCGCAGGCGATGGTAATTGACGCAGACGGCAAGGTGGTCAGCCGGGCCACATTGGGACAGCTCGACGGCATGCGTGCGGTTCAGCTTGAGCACAAGGCTGCGGTCCACGTGCACCCGCGCAGGCGGGCGTCCGACCGTGACACGCTCGATCTGCCAGACGTGGCGGCGCATTTACCTAGCGGTGATGAGACGTCGGCTGATCCCGGCGAGGTCGACATTTTCGACGATGCTGCCCAGATGCCTGATATCGAGATGCCGGACACCGATATGGCAGCCCTTTGGAATGAGACGGACGCAAGCGAAGACAGATACCCGGACGAAGACCGCCGCCAGATCGCCTCCGGATGAGGGCAAGCAAGTGCTGTTCAGGTTTGCTTGTTGCAGATCATTTTTGCGCGGCTTCGAGATATCCGCGCAGATTTTCGAGATCGTATCCGGCCGTGCGCGCGGCTTCCAGTATCTCGTCCGCGCTGCGCAAGCCGGCCTGACCGAGCGCCCACGCGATGCAGGACCGGGTGCCGGAGGCGCAATAGGCGAGAGTGACGCCTTCCTGATCCACACCGATCGCCTTGTTGCGGTCGATATTTTCGGGCGTCATCGTCTGATGTGTAAGAGGCTGCGCAACGAATTCCAGCCCGGCTTCCTGTGCGGCGGCTTCCATCGCGGCGGCATTCAGCGTGGGCGGAACCTCTGCATCGGGCCGGTTGCACAGGATACGGGTGATGCCGCGCTCTCTGAGCGCGGCCATTTGACCCGGATCAATCTGCGGGGCGACGAAATAGCGGTGCGTGAGTTCTCTGATATCCATCCGCCATTGGTACCGTCACGCAGTGGCGCTGTCCAGCAGCGCACGTGTCGGAGGTGCGGCGACCATCCCCGCCAACATCGCGACAAGAAAAATCAGTCCCGAGCTACCGCCATAGCTGAGCGATGCCAACGCCGGACCGGGGCAAAGTCCCACGGTGCCCCACCCAAGTCCGAACAGAATCGCGCCGACAATGAGCTTGGCGTCGATCTTGTCGGAAGGCGGTGCGGGAAAGCTGCCCCCGACCAGAGGCGTGCGGCCCCGCGTGAACCGCCAAGCCACGAACATCGGGATTATTGCCCCGCCCATCACGAACATCAATGTTGGATCCCATTCACCGAAAATGTCGAGAAAGCCAAGAACCTTCTGCGTATCGGTCATGCCCGATATATGCAGACCTGCACCGAACAACGCGCCGGCGAGCAGCGCCATTACCAACCGGTTCATAGCACACCCCGCAATGCAACAACGGCGAGAACGCCGGCTCCGATATAGAAACCGGTGGCGACCATGCCCCGCAAGCTGAGCCGCGAGATACCGCAGACACCGTGACCGGACGTACATCCGTTGCCGACGCGCGTCCCCAACCCAACGAGAACGCCGCCAACGATAAGAAGTGGTACGCTGCCCGTCGCGTGGGTATCAACTGTGTCGCCAAGTGCGAACAGGACGGCAGGCATTGCGATGACGCCGATCAGGAACGCGATCCGTTCGGAAACGAAACCGCGCGCCGAGCCATCAATCAATCCGCCCAGAATCCCGCTTGCGCCCATTATGCGGCCGTTCCCCAAAAGATAGAGGGCCGCCGCGCAACCGATCATCAGGCCGCCGGCCAATCCCCAAATCCAATCTACTGGCATTGCAACTCCTATTCCCGGCGTCGCCGGTACCGGATCAGCGCGCGCTACTTACATTCATCATAATGCATATGTATAGGAATTTCGCCGCAAAGCAAGGGCACGGCGCTGGCGTCAGGCAAGAAAGATGCCGACGATCACCATCATCAAGCCGATCACGGAAAGAAACAGGGCGCCCAGATTGAGCGGTACAACCTTCCTGAGTTCCGCGCGCATCGCCTCGTCGGACAGGGCGGCCCGCTTTGCGCGGCTGACCCGAATGATGCAGTAGACCAACCCCAACAGGCCCAAAATCGAAACACCCGTCCCGGTCCAGATCAGAATATCGAATACAGATGTTGCGGTTTGTTCCATGCAGGTGGGGATATGTTAATCCGCGCGCCCCGGCAAGAGCGCCTTGCGGGGGCGTTTGGGGCAGGGTAGTCACCGGGCAATCCCGCCACCGCCAAGATGGAGCAGCCCATGAGCGATACTAGCACCAATCCCGAACCGACCGATTCCGCCGCAGATGCGAACTACCGCGTGACGGCAAATGAACTGCGCCAGTTCGTGGAGCGGATCGAGCGGCTCGATGCCGAAAAGAAGGACCTCGCCGAGCAGCAGAAAGAGGTGATGGCCGAAGCCAAATCGCGCGGCTACGACACCAAGGTGCTGCGCAAGGTCATCGCGCTGCGCAAACGCGAGCCCGACGATATCGCCGAAGAAGAGGCGGTTATGGAGATGTACAAGGAAGCGCTGGGGATGTGAGCGCGCGGGCGGGGGCGAAACGGCCCTTGCACACAGGTCCCGCCGCCAATAGAAGAGCGGAAATTTTGATGCCCCGCGCGTATGGCGCGGCCGAACGCTATGGAGCACACATGCAGGTCAAAGAGACGCTTAACGACGGTCTGAAACGCGGCTACGCCATCACGCTGCCAGCGGAAGAGCTGGAAGCCAAGGTGACGGAAAAGCTGAAAGAAGCGCAGCCTGACGTCGAGATGAAGGGGTTTCGCAAGGGCAAGGTCCCGATGGCGTTGCTGAAAAAACAGTTCGGCCAGCGCGTGATGGGCGAAGCGATGCAGGAAGCCATCGACGGCGCGATGTCGGATCACTTCGAGGAAACCGGTGACCGTCCCGCGATGCAGCCGGACGTGAAGATGACTAACGAAGACTGGAAAGAGGGCGACGACGTCGAGGTCGAGATGTCCTACGAAAAGCTGCCCGAGATTCCGGAAGTCGACCTGACCTCGATCACGCTGGAAAAGTTGGTCGTGAAGGCGGATGACGCCTCTATCGACGAGGCGCTGGGGTCCCTGGCCGAAACCGCACAGGATTTCAAAGCGCGCAAGAAAGGCTCCAAAGCCAAGGACGGCGACCAGATCGTGATGGATTTTGTCGGTAAGGTCGATGGCGAAGCGTTCGAGGGCGGCTCGGCGGAGGACTATCCGCTCGTGCTTGGTTCGAACTCGTTTATTCCGGGTTTCGAAGAGCAGCTCGTCGGCGTGAAGGCCGAAGAGGAAAAGGAAGTGACCGTCAACTTCCCCGACGATTACCAGGCACCGCATCTGGCGGGCAAGGAGGCGACATTCGCCTGCACCATCAAAGAGGTGAAAGAACCCGTTGCCGCCGAGATCAACGACGAGATGGCGACGAAGTTCGGCGCAGAGGATCTGGCCGCCCTGAAGGTGCAGATCGGCGAGCGGCTGGAGGGGGAATACCTCGGCGCATCCCGCGCTGTGATGAAGCGCAGCCTGCTGGACCAGATGGACAAGATGGTCGATTTCGATCTGCCGCCTTCGCTGCTTGACGCTGAAGCGGATCAGATCGCGCACCAGCTGTGGCACGAGGACAACCCTGATGTCGAAGGCCACGATCACCCCGAGATCGAGACAACCGAAGAGCACAAGAAACTTGCCGCGCGCCGGGTGCGTCTGGGTTTGTTGCTGGCCGAATTGGGCCAGAAGGCCGAGATCGAAGTAACCGACGCCGAGATGACGCAGTCGATCATGAACCAGGCGCGCCAGTACCCCGGTCAAGAGCGTCAATTCTTTGAATTCGTTCAGCAGAACCAGCAGATGCAACAGCAGATGCGCGCGCCGATCTTCGAGGACAAGGTGGTTGACCATGTAATCGAACAGGCGACAGTGAACGAGAAGGAAGTGTCGAAGGACGATCTTCAGAAAGCCGTAGAGAAGCTTGAAGAAGACGAATAAGCGCTCCTGAATGTTTCAGTCGAAGGGCCACCCGATCGGGTGGCCCTTTTGCGTTATGTTGCCCAACTGGTCTGTAGCGCGGGGATTGTCTTGATTTCGTCCGAGTTGATCCGTGCGAGATATTGCGTACCACGGGGTTCAGTGAAAGATTGATGGAACCTACTGCCGTGCCAGCATGTCCTATCATGAACGATGAAGTTACTATGAGAGCATGTTTCTTTAGATAGAGCATTATCTTAGAATACATCGTAGCTATCCAATGGACTGTTCGGAAACCCTTAGTCCAGTCCTCGGCGTCGCGGATATGGCCGATCGCTTTTATTTGCTTTACTAGCTTTCGGGCCCTCGCGTTCAAAATCGCAATCGTTTCAGGAGCTAACGCGCCCGCCGGTCGCAGAATTTGGCGGAAGCGTAGTGTACGAATATCTGGGTCAGATTCTCTGCCGTGAGGTACCCGGATTTTAGCGGTCCGCCAGATGTCTGAAAATTTCGTTTTGTTGTCATGCTCATATGTCATGGGAAACAATGCCCGCGCTATACTGGTATGTCTCAGTACAATCGTAACATTCAATGTAATTGAACTGGAACTGCTTCGTTCTGCCTCGCAGGCATATACGATGGCGCGCATGGGGCTGTGGCGCTAGCCCGGGCGCAGTCCTGTCTCGACAAGCATCCCGCGCTTCTTGGCCTCGTAGTAGTACCCTCGCGCGTACCAGCCGATTGCCGTACCGTGATCACCTCCCGACAAAAGCCACGCCCCGCGCAGGTATTTGACCCCGTATTTCAGGTTCGTATCTGCATCGAGAAGTGCGGAAGGGGACCCGCGAAAGCCCATTGTTCCTGCGGTTGCAGGCAGGATCTGCAACAAACCGTAGTAGGGGCCGTTGCGCGCACCTGGATTATGGGTGCTTTCGCGGATTGCGAGACGGTGGACCAGCGCGCGGGGCACCTCGTAATGATCCGCCCAGTAGTTGATCTTGCCGCGCAACACCGGGGTCTCGTTGGGGTGCAGCGGCAGCGCATGTGTCTGATAAGATGCGGTCTCGACCTTGGGTGTACCGGCACAAGCGGAAAGTGCGAGTGCGGCGCAGACGCCGAGCAATATATCGCGGCGGAAAATTTGTATCATCGGGACTCTCGTTGGCATTTTCGATGCCGACGATAGTTAAAATGACGCACCAAGGGCAAGATGGCGCTTTCGCCGTGCGCGGATAGTTGCGCGGGACAGGGTCATGCCCGTCCCCGCCCGCGCCCGGTGATTGAAAACGAAGAACGCCGCGCAGATCCTGCGCGGCGTGTGGTCTCGTTCGATCGGCGCCGGTCGCGCCAAGCGGATCTCAGGAGTCGCGGTCGAGCTTCTCGTCCAGCTCGTCTTTTTCCAGAACGGCAGGCGCTCCGGTGCGCTGTTCGTCCGCGCTTTCCATTTCGTCAAGCTGGGCAGACCCGATGTCTTCGAAGAGTTCGGAAATTTCGAACTCTGCCGCGGCTTCTTCCTCGGCTGCCAGTTCCTGAATGGATTTACCGGCGGCCTGCAACTCGGCTTCTTCGGGTGAGCGTGCAACGTTCAACTCAATGGTGGCCTCGACCTCGGGGTGCAGAACGACGTGTACCTCGTGGATGCCGAGATACTTGATCGGCGCGCGCAGGACGACCTGCTTGCGGTCAACGGAGAAGCCTTCCTCGGTCGCGGATTCGGCAGCGTCCCGGGTGGTAACGGAGCCGTAAAGCGCACCCGCGTCGGACGCGGAGCGAATCACGACGAACTGCTGACCGTTCAGCTTGTCCGCCATTGCCTCTGCTTCTTTTTTGGTCTCGAGGTTTTGCGCCTCAAGCTGGACTTTCTGTGCCTCGAACGCTTCGACGTTCGCTTTGGACGCGGACAGCGCCTTGTTCTGCGGCAGCAGATAGTTGCGGGCATAGCCGGGCTTTACATCCACGACTTCGCCCATCTGGCCAAGCTTGGCCACACGTTCCAGAAGGATAACTTGCATATGCTTTGCTCCTTATTTCACGGCATAGGGCAGCAGGGCGAGGAAGCGGGCGCGTTTGATGGCACGGGCCAGTTCACGCTGCTTTTTCGCAGAAACTGCGGTGATACGGGACGGCACGATCTTGCCGCGCTCGGAAATGTAGCGCTGCAGCAGACGTGTGTCTTTATAGTCGATTGCCGGTGCATTGTCGCCCGAGAAGGGGCATACCTTGCGGCGGCGGAAGAATGGTTTTGTAGCCATGGGTCAGGTCCTCTTTCTACAAGCCAGAATCAGCGACGTTCACGGCGCTCGGGGCGCTCGTCACGTTTTTGCATCTGAACGGATGGCAGCTCTTTGTGCTCGTCCATCTTGATCGTCAGAACGCGCATGACATCATCATGCAGGCGCATCAGGCGTTCCATCTCCTGCACGGCGGGTGCCGGTGCATCGGAGCGCAGGAAGGCATAGTGGCCCTTGCGGTTCTTGTTGATCTTGTAGGCCATTGTTTTCACGCCCCAATACTCGCTATCGACGAGTTTTCCACCGTTGTCGGCGAGGACGGTGCCAAAGTGTTCGATAAGGCCTTCGGCTTGCGTGTTGGACAGGTCCTGACGCGCAATCATGACATGCTCATATAGCGGCATGTGTGCTCCACTTATTTCAAGGCGCATTTCATAGGCGGGGCGATGGTTCTTCTGCGGCCCCACCACGAGAGACTGCGCGGTTTGTCTGTTCTTGCAAAAGAAGCTCCGCATATACACGGTTTTGCCGCTTGAGCAAGCGGTGCCGCCGGTTGCGGGACAACATTCTTCGGGTACGCTGCCACCGGTCCGTGGATACCCCGTTTGGGCTTGCGCGTTCTTTGTGTCGCGCTTCGGTCTGTAGGCGAAACTATCTGAGAAAACCGCATATGCCGTGCCGATCTGTTCGGCTCCGCGCAGATCCTGTTGACCTTTGCGGCATTGAGTTTCGGGCTCTTTGCCCCACATATATCTTCAGAAAGTCCAACCAAGGAGATGACCACATGAAAACCCTCGTTCTCGCCGCAGTGATGTCCGCGTCTGCCAGCATGGCGCTGGCCGCAGAGAAATACACGCTCGATCCAAGCCATAGCCAGATCCTGTTCAGCTGGGAGCATTTCGGTTTCTCGACCACCCACGGCATGTTCTCCGGCTTCGAGGGCGAGATCATGTTCGATCAGGAAGAGCCTGCAAATTCATCCGTGACCGTGTCGATGCCGACAAAGTCCATGTTCACGGGTTGGGAGGAGCGCACTGGCCACTTCATGTCAGACGACTTTTTCGGCGCGACCGACGATGACATGATCACGTTCACGTCCACGGCGATCGAAGTGACTGGAGATGATACCGCCGAGATTACCGGCGATCTGACGATCAATGATGTCACGAAGTCTGTGGTCCTTGATGCGACACTGAATCAGGCGGCGGACAATCCGATGGCCAACAAGCCATGGGCGGGTTTCGACGCGACGACGACACTTCTGAGGTCCGATTATGACCTTGGCAAATTCGCACCGAACGTCAGTGATGAAGTACAAGTGATGATTTCCGTCGAGGCCGGCAAAGCCGACTGACGCGCAGAAAGAACGACCAGAAAGCCGCCGGGGGGAAACCGGCGGCTTTTTTCATGCGCTGTTTGCCAGCGCGGGAGAGGGTCAGGTTAATCTGAGCTTTCCGCCCGCGTCGCGACGAGCGTGATATCGACGCCGACATCGAAGGCAAGTGAGCTTTCGTCGTCCATATTGTCACCTATGCCGAACGTGCGACGGTCGAGTGTGAGAGAGGCAAGCATCTGCGCGCTGTCGCCTTCGATAAGCAGGCTGAATGGCATTGAGAGCGGCGCGGACTGGTCTTTGATCGTCAACATGCCTTCGGCGGTGAACCCGTCGACGCCTTTGATCAGGTCCGCCGTATAGGTAGCCGTAGGATAGGTGGATGTGTCGAAGAAATCCGGGCCCATCGCCTGGTCGGTGACGGAGCCCAAGGTCAGCGAGCCGATAGAGATCACCGCCGCGACCGAACCTGCCGGCCCGGTCATCACATTGTCGTCGTAGTCGATGCTTGCGGTCCAGTCGGCGAAGCGTCCCGTCACCTCGGAGCCGAATTGTGTGACGGTGATCGCGATTTCGCCATTCTGAACGGTCCATTCTGATACGACATCTTCGAGCGAAGCGCTGGCGACGGTTTCGCTTTCTTCGCTGTAAACGCTCAAAACGCTTCCCATCGCCAGCGTGCCTGCCCAGATTGTGATGGCGCACAGGATCGGGGCAGCGCCGTGCGACGTGGGTATGAGGGCGGGAATGTCTGCCGGGCGACCCAGCATACGGCGCAGCGTTGCGTCCTTGTCGATCAGATGGTGTTTGAGCGCCCCCGCAATGTGGGCAAGCAGCGTAAAGATCATCACCACGCCGAAAACCCAGTGTAGCCCGCCCGTCACGGCGGCGACGTATTCCGATTTCGGCACCAGTGGCAGGGATTGACCGAACGGCCACCAGATCGGCGCAAAGCCTGAGGTGGAGGCGTGATGTATCCAGCCCGACAGGGGCGACAGTACCAGCGAGCCATAGAGCAGCCAATGCGCCGTCTCTGCCAGCAATGTCTCGAACTTGCGGTCCGCGTGCAGGGGTGCCGGCTTGGGTTGCGAGATGGCCCAGACAATCCGCAGCAGTGCGACGAAGAAAACGGTAATGCCGAGCGTCTTGTGCAACGAGAACAGCCAGGCCTTGCGCGCCAATTGCTCGGAGGTCTCGTAGGGCAACTCCTCGGCGATGATCGCAACCGGAATGAGCGTCAGCACTAGAAGCGCCGTCAGCCAGTGAAAGCCGCGGGTTACGCTGCCGTAGCGAAGGGTCGTATTGGTCAAGGCCACGTCATGTCTCCTGTCCGTGCGTATCTGCGCAACAATACGCTGCGGGGCGAGCAGGGCAATGACCACCTGCGCAGATATGGTGTGCGCCCTTGTGGGACTGCGCCACCTTCGCTACACAAAACCCCAGTTTTCAGTGGAGAGGCACCGCCATGAGCACCGCATTCGTATTTCCAGGCCAAGGCGCACAGGTTATTGGCATGGGCCGCAGTCTTGCACAGGCCTATCCGGCGGCGCGGGACGTGTTCGACGAGGTAGACACGGCTTTGGGCGAAAAGCTGAGCGGTTTGATCTGGGACGGCGACATCGAGACGCTGACGTTGACCGAAAACGCGCAGCCTGCGCTGATGGCCACATCGATGGCGGCAATGCGGGCGCTGGAGGCAGAAGGCGTCGTAATCACGCGCGCCGATTTCGTAGCCGGGCACAGTCTGGGCGAGTATTCCGCGCTGTGTGCTGCAGGGGTATTTTCGCTGGCCGATACAGCGCGGTTGCTGCGGATCCGGGGTCGCGCGATGCAGGCGGCTGTACCGCAGGGCGAGGGCGCGATGGCGGCGATCCTGGGCCTTGGCGCGGATGAGGTGACGCGCATCGCAGCGGAGGCGGCGGGCGATGGTGTCTGCGCACTGGCTAACGAAAACGATCCCACCCAGAACGTGATCTCAGGCGATAAGGAAGCCGTCGAACGGGCGATCGCGCTTGCCAAGACAGCGGGCGCCAAACGGGCGCTGCCGTTGCCGGTGTCGGCGCCGTTTCACTGTGCGTTGATGGCGCCCGCTGCCGACGCGATGGCGCAGGCGTTGGGCGAAGTCACGTTGAACGATCCCGCCGTGCCGCTGGTGGCGAATGTCACGGCGCAGGCTGTGGGTACCGCCGGACCGATCCCGCAGCTTTTGGTGGATCAGGTCACGGGTCGGGTGCGCTGGCGGTCGTCTGTGGAGTGGATGGTCGCACAGGGCGTTACCGAGTTTTGGGAGATTGGTGCGGGCAAGGCGTTGTCCGGCATGATCCGACGTATCCACAAGGACGCGACGCTGCGCACCGTCGGCACCGCGGACGAGGTTCAAGACGCGGCCCAAAGCTGATCCGTCGTACGCCGGAGATTACTGGAATAAAGGAATCCACATGTTTGATTTGACAGGAAAATGCGCGTTGATCACGGGCGCATCCGGCGGGATCGGAGCGGATGTCGCGCGCGCGTTGCACGCACAGGGCGCTGTCGTTGGGCTTTCCGGCACGCGTACCGAACCTCTTGAGGCGTTGGCGGCGGAGTTGGGGGAACGGGCACACGTGCTGCCCTGTAACCTCAGTGATATGGCGGCGGTCGAGGCCCTGCCCAAGCAAGCAGTCGAG
The DNA here is from genome assembly GCF_947497275.1 of uncultured Sulfitobacter sp. Classification (GTDB taxonomy): domain Bacteria; phylum Pseudomonadota; class Alphaproteobacteria; order Rhodobacterales; family Rhodobacteraceae; genus Sulfitobacter. The sequence continues at coordinate 340,797 of NZ_CANMFS010000002.1, read as the reverse complement.
GCGATGGGAGCCGTTGATATCCTGATCAACAACGCCGGGATCACGCGGGACAATCTGTTCATGCGGATGTCCGAGGATGAATGGCAGTCGGTGCTCGACGTGAACCTGACCGCGACCTTCAAGCTGTGCAAGGGTGTGATGCGCGGCATGATGAAGGCGCGTTGGGGCCGGATCGTGAATATCTCATCCATCGTCGGGGCCACCGGAAATCCAGGGCAGGCGAATTACGCCGCATCGAAAGCGGGGATGATCGGGATGTCGAAAAGCCTTGCCTATGAAGTGGCAAGTCGCGGCATCACGGTGAACGCCGTCGCGCCCGGTTTCATCGAAACGGCGATGACCGACAAGCTGACCGACGATCAGAAATCGGGGATCATGGGGCAGATTCCGGCCGGCCGCATGGGCACGCCGAGCGAAATTGCCAGCGCGGTCGTCTATCTCGCCAGCGGTGAGGCAGGTTATGTCACGGGTGCCACCTTGCATGTGAATGGCGGTATGGCCATGTTGTGAGGGCGCTGTCGTGAAAGCGTTTGCGTCCCTAGCATCATATGCTAAAGGAAGCGCAGATTAACCCAGACGGGCGCTTGATTGTGACCCGCGCCTTGTGCGAGCAAGGAAAACGAGCCGCCCCTTTTGGGGCATTCTCCGGCCCTTCGAAATCTGGGAGGGCGGAAACCAAAAGGGGCCATGTGGCCTGATTGAGCGAGGACCAAAGTATGAGCGATGTCGCAGAACGCGTAAAGAAGATCGTTGTAGAGCATCTGAGTGTTGAAGAAGACAAAGTTGTCGAGAACGCATCGTTCATCGACGATCTGGGCGCTGACAGCCTCGACACGGTCGAGCTGGTGATGGCGTTCGAAGAAGAGTTCGGCATTGAGATCCCGGACGACGCGGCGGAGAACATCCAGACGTTCGGCGACGCCGTGAAGTTCATCAAAGAAGCTTCCTGAGTCCGTTCAGCCGTAATTGTCGGCAGAAAAATTCCAAGACGGCGCCACCCTTTGCGGATCGGCGCCGTTTTTCGTTTTTGGCCGAATTCTTGCTTGTCGGCGGCGCGCGTATCGGGTGAGGGTGACCGCCTGAGCACACTGCAAGAGTGAAGGTCATTCACCGGATGTCACGCACGATACCTACGATAAATACCTCCCGGCTGACGCTGCGCGCGATGCGCACCGAGGACTTTGCCCGATTTGCCGAGATATGGGCGAAGCCGGAAGTCGTGGCGCATATCAGCGGGAAACCCTGGCCCAAGGCGCGCAGCTGGGATTCGTTTCTGCGCAATGCCGGTCACTGGCAGATCACTGGGTTTGGGCAGTGGGCTATACAGGTTCACGGTGAGGCGTTGATGGCCGGGCAGACCGGCTTTTTCTTCGGATCACGCGGATTGGGAGACGAGTTTGATCCGTTCCCGGAAGCCGGCTGGGTTCTGGATCCGGCGGCGCAGGGGCGCGGACTGGGGATGGAAGCCGCGAATGCGGCGCATGATTGGTTCGACCGGGTCGTGACGGGACGAACCGTCTGCATGATCACGAAAGGCAACGTGGCCTCGCGCAAAATTGCGCATACATTGGGCTACAAGGACTTGCGCGACGCGCAGGTCGATGGCGAACAGGTGACGCTGATGACACGCAAGGGGCCGCCGGTTTGACGACGCACTATCATGTTGCCGCGCCACGCTTCACCCCGTCCAGCACTTCATGTGATATCTTTGGTCCGTCCTTCGGGCCGTGCAAGACACTGACGTCACCGGTCGTTTCCATGACAACGGCGCGCACATAGTCAAGGTTATAGGCGTTGGCTTCGCGCAACTTTGCCCAGAGATCGGATTCGGTCATGCCAACACGCTTCATGTTCTCGGCGATCATCCTGCCGTTTTCCATCACAAGCATGGGCGGGTTGTCGACGGCTGCCCGCATGGTCTGGACGCGGACACGCAGTTGCGAAATGACGATCTGGACCACGAATAACGCAGCGAAGGCGCCAATAAATACCCAGAGTTTGGTGCCCGAAGTCGTGACCGCACCTGCAAGAACCGACCCGATTGAAACGGTGATCGCGAAATCGAAACCCGACATCTTAGAAAAACTGCGCAGACCGTGCAGACGGGTGAGCAGGATAATTGCAGCTATGCACGCAATGGCCCTGAGAAGAATATCCAGCACGTCCATGAAGTTCGCTCCTTTTTGTGAAGAGCCAACTGGCAGTGACGCGCAAGGTTCCGTCGCGATTGATTTTGGCGGCAATCCGCGCGCGGGGGATGGCCTGCGCCCTTGAACAAAACCGCTTTTGCACGGTATAGCCGATCAAGCAGTAAACACCGGAAGGCTTAGCAGATGCGCAGAGTGGTCGTGACAGGTTTGGGATTGGTGACACCGTTGGCGGACGGTGTCGAGGAAAGCTGGAAGCGGATCCTAGATGGCCGATCGGGCGCGGGCACGATCACGGGTTTTGACCCAAGCCGCCTTGTCACCCAATACGCTTGCGAGGTGCCCTTGGGCGACGGGACCGATGGTACGTTCAACGCCGATAAATACATGCAGCCTAAAGAGCAGCGCAAGGTCGATACATTCATCATGTTCGGCATCGCCGCCGCGCAGCAGGCGGTGGAAGATGCCGGTTGGATGCCGGAGGACCGCGAGAGTCTGGAGCGCACCGGTGTCCTGATCGGTTCCGGCATTGGCGGGCTCAATTCCATCGCAAACACGGCTGTCATGATGCAGGAAAAAGGCCCGCGTCGGGTGAGCCCGTTTTTCGTACCGGGGGCATTGATCAACCTGATTTCCGGTCAGGTTTCGATCCGGTATGGGTTCAAGGGGCCGAACCATTCGGTGGTCACGGCCTGTTCCACCGGTGCGCATGCTATTGGTGATGCAAGCCGTCTGATCCAGTACGGTGACGCGGACGTGATGGTTGCAGGCGGCGCGGAGGCCGCGATTTGCGAGATCGGGATTGCCGGTTTCAATGCGTGCAAGGCGCTGTCGACCAAACGCGGCGACGCGCCGCAGAAAGCAAGCCGGCCCTATGATGCGGACCGCGACGGGTTTGTCATGGGCGAAGGCGCGGGCATCGTTGTTCTGGAAGAGTACGAGCACGCCAAGGCGCGCGGCGCGAAAATTTACGCCGAAGTGATCGGCTATGGCCTGTCCGGCGACGCCTACCACATCACCGCGCCGTCCGAGGACGGGGAGGGCGGCGAGCGGTCGATGCGGGCGGCATTGCGTCATGCGGGCAAGGAACCGAAGGATATCGACTATATCAACGCGCACGGCACATCGACCATGGCCGACACCATCGAATTGGGTGCCGTTGAGCGAATGATGGGGGAGCATGCGGGCAAGGTAACCATGTCGTCGACGAAATCCGCGACCGGGCATCTTCTGGGCGCCGCTGGCGCGATCGAAGCGATCTTCTCGATCCTCGCGATCCGCGACCAGATCGCGCCGCCGACGATCAATCTTGAGAACCCGGCGGTGGAGACCAAGATCGATCTGGCGCCCAACAAGGCGGTGAAGCGTGAAATCAACGTCGCACTGAGCAACTCGTTCGGGTTCGGTGGGACGAATGCGAGCGTTCTGTTCGGGAAGGTCGATTAAATGTGGCGACACATTGCGGCCAATGCGATCACGTTTCTCATGCTTGGCCTTTTCTTGCTTGGGGGGCTGATCATCTGGGGCAAGTCGCAGTACGACTCTCCCGGGCCGCTGAGCCAGGCGATCTGTGTGCAGGTCGAGCGGGGCTCTTCGATGGGCAGGGTCAGCGAAGACCTCGCGGAGCAAGGGGCGGTGACATCCTCGGCGATCTTTCGCATCGGTGCGAGTTATGAGGAAAAGACCAGCAAGCTGAAGGCCGGCAGCTTTCTGGTAGAGCCGGAAGCGAGCATGCAAGAGATCGTGGATGTCGTGACACGCGGCGGCGCGAGCACATGCGGTACCGAGATCGTCTATCGCATCGGTGTGACCCGCACGAGCGTTCAGGTGCGCGAGCTTGATCCGGCGACGAACCGGTTTGTCGAGCGGGCGGAGTTCACGCCGGGCGAGGAAGAAACACCTGACGAATACACCGAGATGCTGGCGAAAGCGGACACGCGGCTGCGCATAGCGATGGCTGAGGGCGTCACGAGCTGGCAGGTTGTGAACGCGCTTAACGGTATGGAAGTGATGAGCGGTGAGGTGTCGGATGTGCCCGCCGAGGGCGCGCTTGCGCCTGATAGTTACGAGGTGCGCAAGGGCGATGACCGCGCGGCCCTGTTGGCACGGATGGAAGCCGCACAGGAGGCGCAATTGGCCGCCGCATGGGAGGCACGTGATCCGGAGCTGCCCATCGAGAGCCCGGAAGAGCTGTTGATTCTCGCATCTATCGTTGAGAAGGAAACCGGTGTGGCCGAAGAGCGCGGACAGGTAGCGAGTGTGTTCGTCAACCGTCTCAATCAGGGGATGCGGTTGCAGACGGACCCGACCGTAATCTACGGCATCACCAACGGAGAAGGGGTGCTGGGGCGGGGACTGCGGCGCAGCGAGTTGCGGCGTGAGACGCCCTACAACACCTATGTCATCTCGGGTCTTCCGCCCACACCGATCGCCAATCCGGGTCGTGCGAGCCTGATGGCGGCGGCCCAGCCGGAAGAGACAGGATACATCTTCTTTGTGGCGGACGGTACCGGCGGGCATGCATTTGCGACGACGTTGGCCGAGCATAACGAGAACGTCGCACGCTGGCGCCAGATCGAGGCGGAACAGGGTGCTGCGGCCGCAGGGAACGCATCTACAGGCGGCAACTAGAGTTACCGCGCCGAGCGGTCAATTAACGATTTTGTCAAGCAACGCACGGGGTTAGCAGTTTATGTTAACCCCGTTTTTCTTGACTTTTCGTCCTTTTCTCGATAGTAATATTCCTTGCTAGGAGAACTGGCAGAGCGGCTGCGTCATTCCTGTCGTGACCCGCTGTGCCACTTTTTTCGGTTGGAGATACCCAAGCGGAAGGACCGATATCGGATGACTGTTAGCACCCCGGCGTATCACCTCGACGAGCTTGCCGACGCAGAAGCCCTGTTTGCCTCTGTCAAACGCACGTTGGGCGAGTTGAGAGAAGAAATAGAGAGCCTGAAGGAACGGGCCAGAGCCGGGGAGGATATCAATGCAACCGCAGCGGCCAAGACAATCAGTGCTGCCACTGATGTCATCGGGCGCTGCCAGAAAGCGGAGCTGATGCTGTATGACTGCCGAAACAGAAAAGCCGGAATTGCACGTGGCGGGGTCGCGCTTGACCTCGACCGGGTGCGGGCTGACATCGGGTGCAAGCTGGATCGGCTCCGCAGCGCCATCGGTACAGGAACAATTCCTGAATGAGCTGGGGGAGGGGGAGCTTCGTGCTCTCCCTTTTTTATTCGATTTCTGGGCGATGCCGCACCAGTTGCCGCCGGAGGGAGACTGGCGGTCCTGGGTCATCATGGGCGGGCGCGGTGCGGGCAAGACGCGGGCCGGCGCCGAATGGGTGCGGTCGGTCGTCGAGGGATCGCGACCGCTGGACAAGGGCCGTTGCAGCCGAGTGGCGCTTGTCGGCGAGACAATAGATCAAGTGCGGGAGGTCATGATATTTGGAGACAGTGGGATATTGGCCTGCTCGCCCGAAGATCGCAGGCCGGATTGGGAGGCGACGCGCAAGCGGCTTGTGTGGCCCAATGGGGCGATAGCGACCGTTCATTCGGCGCATGATCCCGAAGGCCTGCGCGGTCCGCAATTCGACGCGGCCTGGGTGGACGAGATCGGCAAATGGAAGAAAGCGCAGGAGACGTGGGATATGCTGCAATTCGCGCTGCGGCTGGGGGATCGCCCGCAGGTTTGCGTGACAACGACGCCGCGCAATGTTGGCGTGTTGAAGGACTTGTTAAGGTCGCCCTCGACGGTGGTGACACACGCGCCCACCGAAGCCAACCGCGCCAATCTGGCGGCGTCGTTTCTGGAAGAGGTGCGCGCGCGCTATCGCGGTACGCGGTTGGGGCGCCAAGAGCTTGACGGCGTTCTGCTGGCGGATGCCGAGGGAGCGTTGTGGACATCGGCGATGCTGGAGGCGTGTCGGGTCCGCAATGTACCAAGGCTTGACCGGATCGTGGTCGCGGTGGACCCGGCAACGACCTCCGGCGCGGCGGCGGATGAGTGCGGGATCGTCGTGGCGGGCGTGCAAAGCAGCGGACCGCCGCAGGACTGGCGGGCCTTCGTGCTGGCCGATTGCACGGTGCGCGGACAGGGGCCGAGCGGATGGGCGCGCGCGGCGATTGCCGCGATGGAGCAATTCGGCGCGGATCGTTTGGTGGCGGAGGTCAACCAGGGAGGCCAGATGGTGCAGGAGGTTATCCGGCAGATTGACCCACTGGTGCCGTACAAGGGAGTTCACGCGACACGGGGCAAGGTGGCACGTGCCGAACCCGTCGCTGCGTTATACGAGCAGGGGCGGGTACGTCATCTACCGGATCTCGATGCGCTGGAAGACCAGATGACGCGGATGACGGCACGCGGCTATGAGGGGGGCGGGTCGCCTGACCGTGTCGACGCGCTGGTCTGGGCGTTGCACGAACTGATGATCGCGCCCGCTGCGAAATGGCGGCAGCCCGGCGTACGTACCCTTTAGGGGGGAAGTGTCTTGCGTTTGACGATGGGGAGGGCTTCGGTCCTCCCTTTTTTCGTTTCGGGCAGGGTCCGCCCGCGCAACGCACGGTGTGGTCCGGTGGGTTTAATCCTTTGGTGAGAGATTGTGTTTCGAAGCGTTGAGGCAGTCACGGCTGCTGCGGGACATGGGCAAGACTTGGGCAAGGAGCGAGCGGGATGATGTTTGATTTTCTACGGCGCGGGGCGGAAGAAGTGGCGGAGGTGAAGGCGTCTGCCACGGGGCGGGTCGTGTCGGTGCAAAGTGCCGGGTGCGTGGCGTGGAGCCCGCGTGACACGGTGTCTTTGACGCGGACGGGGTTCTTGGGCAATCCGGTTGGCTTCCGGTCTGTCAAGCTGATTGCGGAGGCGGCTGCGGCGCTGCCTCTGGTTTTGCAAGACACGACGCAGCGGTTCGAGACACACCCTTTGCTGGCGCTGCTGGCGCGGCCGAACGGCGCGCAGGGGCGGGCGGAACTGCTTGAGGCGCTCTATGCACAGCTGTTGCTGTCGGGTGATGGGTACGTCGAGGCGGTGGGCGGTGAAACCGGTGTGCCGCTGGAGTTGCATGTGCTGCGATCCGACCGGATGTCTGTGGTGCCGGGGGCGGATGGCTGGCCGGTGGCGTATGAATATGCGGTCGGGGCGCGCAAGCACCGGTTTGATGCCACCCAGGGCATGCCTGTGTGTCATGTGCGCAATTTCCACCCCCAGGACGACCACTACGGCTTTTCGCCGATGCAGGCTGCGGCGATGGCGATGGACGTGCACAATTCCGCATCGCGGTGGGCGAAGGCGCTGCTCGACAATGCGGCGCGGCCTTCTGGGGCGATCATCTACAAGGGCGCCGAGGGGCAGGGCACGCTGAGCAATGACCAGTACGACCGGTTGGTGAGCGAAATGGAGAGCCACCATCAGGGCGCGCGCAATGCCGGACGTCCGATGCTGCTGGAAGGTGGACTGGACTGGAAGCCGATGGGCTTTTCCCCGTCCGACATGGAGTTCCAGAAGACCAAGGAGGCTGCGGCGCGCGAGATCGCGCTCGCCTTTGGGGTGCCGCCGATGCTGATCGGTATTCAGGGCGACGCCACCTATGCCAACTATCAGGAGGCAAACCGCGCGTTTTACCGCCTGACCGTCTTGCCGCTTGCGACGCGGGTGACCGCGGTGCTGGCGCATTGGCTCTCCGGCTTTACCGGCGAAACGGTCGAGGTGAAGCCCGATCTGGACCAGGTACCGGCGCTGAGTGCGGAGCGCGATGCGCAGTGGGCGCGGGTTGCGGGGGCTGCATTCCTGACCGAGGCAGAGAAGCGCAAGCTGTTGGGATTGCCTGCGGTGGCCGCCGATGAGTGAGCATCCCGTCGAGCGGTTTCAATGCGCGCCGGGAATGAAATTGCAGGCGCACGAGCAGGTCAGTGCGATCCATTTTGCCAACCTTACACACAGGTTGAACCGGATCGAGGTGATGATCGAGCGATTGGAGCGTCGGCTTTGGCTGACGGTCTACGGGGTGGTCGCGGTCATCCTGGCGCAGGCGGTGCAGTCATTTCTGGTGGTCGCACCCTAGGCGAAAAAATCAACAAGGAGACATCCATGATTATGAATGGAAACGACTTCGGGCTGGTCCCGGAGACCGGCGGCGGGTTGCCCGGTCTCGAGCGAAAATTCATTGCGCTTGACGAGGTGGCGAAGGTGGACAGCGGCGTCGAGATAAGCGGCTACGCCAGCTTTTTCGGAGCGGTCGACCAGGGCAATGATGTGGTCGAAGCCGGTGCTTACGGGACGAGCCTGAAGGCACTGGCGGCGGCGAAGCGCGGTGTGAAAATGCTGTGGCAGCACGATCCCGCACAGCCCATCGGCGTCTGGGACGACGTGCGCGAGGACGCCCGTGGCCTGTTCGTGAAGGGGCGCATCCTGAAATCGGTTGGGAAGGGGCGTGAAGCGATTGCCCTGATCGAAGCAGGTGCGATCGACGGTCTGTCGATCGGCTACCGCACGGTGAAGGCGACGAAAAATACCAAGGGCCAGCGGCTCTTGCAGGAACTGGAGCTTTGGGAGGTGTCGCTGGTGACTTTCCCGATGCTGCCCAGTGCGCGGGTGGCGGCGAAGGCTGGCGGTTTTGTCAGTCTTGGTGAGATCCTGCGCGACATGGCGGCAGATTTCGATGCGGCGCGGGCCGAATTGAGATCGCCGCAGACAGCAACCAAACGGGGGAAATGCGCATGAGCATGACCGAAGAGAAGGCCGTGGGAAATGACTTGTCCCCGGCTGAGGACGTGCGGCGGGCCGTGACCGGCTTTGTCCACGAATTCAAAGGCTTTCAAGCCGACATTGAAACGAAACTTCAACAAACAGAAGAGCGAATGAACATGCTGGACCGCAAATCACTGAACGCTGCACGCCCTCCTTTGGCGGCTGCCACCGATGCGGGCGCACCGCATGAGAAGGCCTTTAACGCCTATGTGCGTACCGGCGATGACGACGGCCTGCGCGGTCTGCAGCTCGAGGGCAAGGCGCTGTCCACGGCGGTAAATTCCGACGGGGGCTATCTTGTTGATCCGCAGACATCGGACATGGTGAAATCGGTGCTTAACACCACTGCGTCGATCCGCGCGATCGCATCCGTGGTTAATGTGGAGGCGACGTCCTATGACGTGCTCGTTGATCATTCGGACGTCGGTGCCGGATGGGCCACGGAAACGTCGACCATCGGCGAGAGTGACACGCCGCAGATCGACCGCATCACCGTACAACTGCACGAGTTGAGCGCATTGCCTAAGGCGTCGCAGCGTCTGCTTGACGACAGTGCGTTCGACATCGAAGGCTGGCTTGCGGGCCGTATCGCGGATAAATTCGCGCGGGCCGAGGCGAGCGCGTTCATCAACGGTGATGGGATCGACAAGCCCAAGGGTGTTCTTGCGCACAGCACGGTCGACAATGATGTATGGGCCTGGGGCAATCTGGGTTACGTGCCGACGGGCGTTTCTGGCGAGGTTACAGCCGATGCCATCGTGGATGTGGTCTATGCGCTGGGTGCACAATACCGTGCCAACGCGAGCTTCGTGATGAACTCCAAGACAGCCGGAATCATCCGCAAGCTCAAGGATATGGATGGCCGCTTTTTGTGGTCCGATGGTCTGGCGGCGGGCGAACCTGCGCGTCTGATGGGGTATCCTGTGTTGATTGCCGAAGACATGCCTGATGCGGACGCGAATGCGACGGCGATTGCGTTCGGTGACTTCGCTGCGGGTTACACCATCGCCGAGCGCCCCGATCTGCGTATCCTGCGCGACCCCTTCAGCGCCAAGCCGCATGTCCTTTTCTACGCAACCAAGCGTGTGGGCGGCGATGTAAGCGACTTTGCGGCGATCAAGCTTCTGAAATTCGGCGCTTCCTAAGACGGAAGAACCGAAGCCGGTGCGGGGGCATTCCTTCGTGCCGGTCCGGGCGCGCGTCCCTGTCTAGACCCTTCGTGTTGTCTAGCAAGCTCCCCTCCGACCGAGCAACGCGGAGGGCGGGACGGGCGCCCGGTACTGGGAAGCCTCCCGCATGCGGGGCGGCCGGAGTTGAGCGAAGTTGAGAGAGGCTTTGAGATGTTGATCGAAGAGACAAACGTGCCGGACGATGCCCTGCCGGTGGATACGTTCAAAGCGCATATGCGCATGGGAACGGGGTTCGCCGATACCGAGGTGCAGGACGTCGTTTTGCGTGGATTTTTGCGCGCTGCGATGACGGCGATCGAAGCCCGCACCGGCAAGGCATTGATCGAGCGCGAATTTACCCTGTCGGTCAACGCGCTGCGAAACAGCCAGGCGCTGGCGCTGGGTATGGCACCGGTCACTGTGATAGCTGCGCTGACACTTGTGGCCCACGACGGCGCGAGCCAGGAGATAGATCCGGCTGCGTATTGGCTGGAACGCGACACCCAAACGCCGCGCTTGAGAGCGGCTGGAGCGGCTTTGCCCTGTCCGGATAGGGGTGGGGAGTTGCGGCTGCGTTTTCTGGCGGGTTTCGGACCCGATTGGGACGACGTGCCCAGCGATCTTCAGCAGGCGGTGCTGATGTTGGCCGCGCATTATTATGAATATCGCCACGATACCGGGCTGAGCGGTGGCTGCATGCCATTTGGCGTGACCAGCTTGATCGAGCGGTACCGCAATCTGCGTCTAGGCGTCGGAGAGCGGGCATGAGCGCGCCGCGACTGAACAGGCAGCTCGTGCTCGAAGCACCTGACCTGTTGCATGACGGAGCGGGCGGTTTCGTAGCGGGATGGGTGCCACTGGGCGTCCTGTGGGGTGAGATCGCCGCGCGCACGGGGCGCGAAGCCGCGTTGAGCGGCGCGCCGGTCAGCCGTATGACATTCAGGATAACGGTGCGCGGGGCACCGGTTGGCAGCGCCGAGCGGCCTACTGCCCAGCAGCGGTTCCGCCTTGGCACGCGGATTTTCACGATCGAGGCGGTGGCGGAGCGCGATGTAAGCGGACGTTATCTGACCTGTTTTGCGCATGAGGAGCAGGTGGTATGAGCTATGCGGTTTCAGCGGCACTTCAGACCGCCGTTTTCGACGCGCTCAGCGCAGACGCCGCGCTTGCGGCGGAAGTGGGGGCGTCGGTCTACGATGCGGTGCCCGCCGGCAGCGTGCCCGACATCTACGTCCAGCTGGGCAGCGAGACTGTCCGCGATGCGTCAGATGGCAGCGGCGGGGGCGCGGCGCACACACTCAACGTCTCGGTCATCACGACGCTTCCTGGATTTGCCCGCGCCAAGCGTGCCGCGGCCGCGATCAGTGACGTTCTGCACAATGCCGATCTGGATCTGGTGCGGGGGCGTCTTGTCTCGCTGCGCTTTGACCGGGCAACGGCGCGTCGGATCGATGCGGCGAGCGCGCGACAGATCGATCTGCGGTTCCGTGCGCGGGTGCAGGACGACTGAAGACCCGACTGATTTCAAATTTCTTAAAGGAGTACACAGAATGGCTGTTCAGGCAGGCAAGGATCTTTTGGTCAAAGTGGACATGACCACCGATGGCAATTTCGAAACGATTGCTGGACTGCGCGCGACGCGGATCAGTTTCAACGCCGAGGCGGTGGATGTGACATCGCTCGATTCCGAAGGCGGGTGGCGTGAATTGCTCGCAGGGGCCGGGGTGCGGTCTGCGGCGATCAGCGGATCGGGGGTTTTCCGCGACGAGAGCACGGACGAGCGGGCGCGCCAGCTGTTGTTCGACGGGCTGACGCCGGATTTCCAGATCGTGATCCCCGAGTTCGGTGTGGTCGAAGGGCCGTTTCAGCTGACTTCGCTGGAATACGCGGGTCAGTTGAACGGCGAAGCAACGTATGAGCTGTCGCTCGCGTCAGCCGGTGTGCTGCGCTTTGTTCCCTATATCGAGCCGGTCGTCTGAGGATGGGTAATCGGTGGCGCGGAGAGGTGGCGTTGACGATTGATGGTCAACGCCACCGGATGAAGCTGACGCTGGGTGCGTTGGCTGAGTTGGAGGAGGCCCTTGAGGAGCCGTCGCTGGTGGCGCTGGTCGAGCGGTTTGAAGGGGGTCGCTACGGCACACGCGATGTGCTCGCGCTGCTGGTGGCGGGATTGCAGGGTGGCGGTGTGCGCATCGACGCGCGCACCCTTGCGCGGGCCGACATCGACGGCGGCCCGATGGCCGCGGCGCAAGCGGCGGCGGAGCTTTTGGCGCGGGCGTTCATGGTGCAGGCGTGAGGGCCGGTTTCGACTGGCCGGCGCTGATGCGGGCGGGATTTCACGGGCTCAGGCTGACGCCGGACGCGTTCTGGGCACTGACACCCGCAGAGCTGCAGCTGATGCTGGGGGCAGGCGGCGGCGGTACGGCGCCGCTGCTGAGCGGAGGACTGGATGCGCTGATGGCGGCCTATCCGGACAAGCAAAAGGATCACGATCATGGATGACGAAACCATTGACGCGCTCGGGACGGATGCGCAATCGCTCAACCAGACGTTGGGACAGACCAGCGTTCTGGTGTCCGGCTTCGACAGCGAATTGCGCCGGATGCGGACATCGCTGGCTGGGACGGGCAAGGACGTAGCCGCGCTGGAGCGCGGGCTCAGCCGCGGGTTGCGCAAGGCGTTCGACGGTGTCGTTTTCGACGGTATGAAGCTCTCGGATGCTCTGACAACGGTGGCGCAATCGCTGTCGCGCTCGGCCTACAGTGCCGCGGTCAAGCCAGTGACCGATCACTTCGGGGGGATGATCACGCAAGGGGTCACGGGACTGGTGCAGGGGATACTGCCCTTTGCGAAAGGCGCGCCGTTCAGCCAGGGGCGTGTGATGCCCTTTGCCGATGGCGGTGTGGTCAGCCAGGCGACGCATTTCGGTATGCGGGGCGGCATGGGCGTAATGGGCGAAGCGGGACCGGAGGCGATCATGCCGCTGGCGCGCGGCCCTGATGGCAAGCTTGGTGTGCGCGCAGGCGGGAGCGGCGGTGCGCCGACGGTGGTGATGAACATCTCCACCCCCGATGCGGCGAGCTTTCAGCGATCTCGCGCCCAAATCGCCGCACAGATGACCCGCGCGCTGAGCGCCGGTCAGAAAAACCGTTAAGCGAGGGGATGAGAGATGAATTTTCACGAGGTTCTGTTTCCGCCGGATTTGAGTTTCGGCGCGTTGGGCGGTCCGCAGCGCCGGGTCGATGTCGTCACGCTTGCCAATGGCTATGAAGAGCGCAACACGCCCTGGGCGCATTCGCGCCGGGTCTATGACGCGGGGTTGGGCATGCGGTCGCTCGATGACATCGAGCGGGTCATCGCCTTTTATGAGGCTCGGTTCGGACAAATGTTCGGTTTCCGCTGGAAGGATTGGTCAGACTATAAATCGAGCCGCCCGTCGGCGGCCATTGCCTATGACGATCAGGACATCGGCACCGGCGATGGTACGCGGACGCAGTTCCAGATCATCAAGACGTACCGGTCCGGCGGTCATGCCTATGCGCGGCCCATCACCAAACCGGTGGTCGGCAGCGTCCTGGTTATGGTGGAGCAGGACGAAAAGCGTGAGACGATCGATTACACACTGAACTCAAAGAGCGGAATGATCGTGTTCAATCATCCGCCCGATCCCGACACGCGGGTGTACGCGGGCTACGAATTCGATGTGCCGGTGCGTTTTGACAGCGACAGGATCCTGACCAACATCGCAAGTTTTCAGGCCGGGCAGGTGCCGGATATTCCGATCCGCGAGGTGCGCGTGTGATGGTTGATTTCAATGCAGAGCTGGCGGCACACCTGAAGGGCGGTCCGACCACCGTGTGCCACGCCTGGGCGATCACCCGCCGCGATGGCAAGGTGTTTGCCTTCACCGATCACGATCTGCCACTGTCCTTCGCGGGCATCACCTTTCGTGCGGATACCGGGCTGAGCGCGCTTGCGCTTGCGCAGTCGACGGGCCTGTCGGTGGACAACACCGAAGCCCTGGGTGCGCTGAGCGATGCGTCGCTGCGCGAGGATGAGATCGAGCAGGGGCGCTTTGACGGCGCGGACGTGCGCGCGTGGCTGGTGAACTGGGCTGATCCGTCCCAGCACTGGCTGAATTTTCGCGGCTCCATCGGGGAGCTGACGCGGACAAACGGTGCCTTCCGTGCGGAATTGCGCGGGCTGACCGAAGCGTTGAACCGTCCGCTGGGGCGGGTCTATCAGAAACCGTGTACTGCTGTGCTGGGCGATACCTCGTGCCGCTTCGATCTGGGGCGCGACGGTTATGTGCACGCGTTGCCTGTCGACATGGTAAAGAACGCACGGCAGTTTGTGTGGGATAATTTCCTGTCTTTCGATGCGGATTGGTTTACGCGGGGACGTCTCGAGATCCTGACCGGTCCGGGCGCAGATCTTTGGGGGACGATCCGGAGCGACCGTATCGAAGACAATAAGCGCATTGTCGAGTTGTGGGAGCCGCTGCGCGGGCCGGTCGAGACTGGCACGCAGGTACGGCTGGTCGCGGGATGTGACAAGCGCACGGAAACCTGTCGGCTGAAGTTCAATAATTTCGACAACTATCAGGGCTTTCCGGATGTGCCCGGTGAAGACTGGGTGGTGTCCATTCCGGCGAGCAGCAAATCGAACACTGGCGGATCGCTCCGGTGATCCGTGCGGATCTGATCGCCGCTGCGCGCGGCTGGGTCGGCACGCCCTACGTGCATCAGACCTCCACCAAGGGCGCGGGCTGTGATTGTCTGGGGCTGGTGCGCGGTGTCTGGCGCGAAATCTATGGCCGCGAGCCCGAAGCGATACCGGCCTATTCGATGGATTGGTCTGAACCGCAGGGCGAAGAGCGGCTTTGGGCGGCGGCTCTGCGGCACCTGACGGCGAAACCCGTCGGCGCCATGCAACCCGGTGATGTTGTGCTGTTCCGGATGCGTCAGGGATCCGTGGCAAAGCATCTTGGCTTGCTCTCGCAAACCGATGACCGGCCCCGGTTCATCCATGCCTATTCCGGTCACGGCGTGGTGGAAAGCCCTCTGAGCGTACCGTGGCACCGACGCATTGTGGCGTGTTTCGAATTTCCCGAGGAGGTTACCTGATGGCGACGATATTATTTTCAGCAGCGGGTGCGGCTGTAGGCGGCTCGATCGGGGGCACGGTGGCGGGAATCTCGTCCGTCGCCGTGGGGCGTGCCGTTGGCGCGACATTGGGGCGCGTCGTCGATCAAAAGATACTTGGGTCCGGCGGGCAGGCGGTGGAGACGGGCAAGGTCGACCGATTCCGTCTGACCAGCGCCGGCGAGGGCGATCCTGTCAACCGGATCTACGGGCGGCTCAGGTTGGGCGGGCAAGTGATCTGGGCGTCCGACTTCGAGGAAGTCGTCACGAACAGCGGCGGCGGCAAGGGCGGCAGCCCGGAGCCGCGCACCTCGCAATACAGCTATTCGGTCAATTTGGCGATTGCGCTGTGCGAAGGCGAGATCACAAGCGTTGGGCGTGTTTGGGCCGATGGTGAAGAGATTGCGCCCGATAGCCTGAACATGCGGGTCTATACCGGCAGTGCATCGCAATCGCCCGATCCGCTGATCGAGGCGATCGAGGGCGCGGGCATGGTGCCGGCCTATCGCGGGACGGCCTACGTCGTCATCGAGGCACTGGCGTTGCAGCGTTTCGGCAACCGTGTGCCGCAGTTCTCGTTCGAAGTGATCCGGCCCGAGCAACGCGGCGCACCCGGCGCGTCGCACGCTCTGAGCTACGGTGTGGAGGGGGTCGCGCTCATTCCGGGAACCGGAGAGTACTCGCTTGCGACGACACCTGTCAGCTACGAAGGCGACAACAACGCGCGTTGGAGCGCCAACATCAATTCGCCGTCGGGAAAGACCGATTTCCTGACATCGCTGGAGGCACTGACAGAAGAGCTTCCCGAACTGAAGGCCGCGTCGCTTGTCGTGTCCTGGTTCGGCTCCGACTTGCGGATTGCTGAATGTACCGTGCGTCCCAAGGTCGAAGATACGGAGATAGACGGCGACGAGATGCCGTGGCGCGTTTCGGAACTGCCGCGCAGCGCGGCGGAAGTTATCACGCGCGGGGCCGACGGGCGCCCGATCTATGGCGGTACGCCTGCCGACGCATCGGTTATCGAAGCGATCCAGGCGATGAATGCCCAGGGCAAGGCCGTGATGTTCTATCCCTTCATCCTGATGGACCAGCTTGACGGCAATGATCTGCCCAATCCCTACACCGGCGGGCAGGGACAACCGGCGCTGCCGTGGCGCGGTCGGATCACGACTGAACGTGCGCCCGGACAGGCCGGCTCCACGGACGCAACACCAGCCGCCGCCGATGAAGTTGCCACATTCTTCGGGACTGTCACGGCCGCGGATTTCACGATGGAGGATGGCGTCGTCAGTTATACAGGCCCGGATGAATGGACGCTGTCGCGCTTCATCCTGCACTACGCGGCCCTGTGTCATGCGGCGGGTGGCGTCGATTCCTTCTGCATCGGATCGGAATTGCGCGGCATCACCCGCATTCGCAGCGCGCGCAACGTCTTTCCGGCGGTGGATGCCCTGCGCGCGCTGGCCACCGAGGTGCGCGCGCTGGTGGGAGGCCAGACGAAAATCAGTTATGCAGCCGACTGGAGCGAGTATTTCGGATTCCAGCCCCTCGATGGCAGTGGCGACCGCCTGTTTCACCTTGATCCGCTTTGGGCGGATCCGCAGATCGATTTCATTGGGATCGACAACTATATGCCGCTGTCCGATTGGCGCGAAGGCACCGCGCACCGCGACGCACAGGAGTGGGATTCAATTTATAACCTCGATTACCTGAAATCGAATATCGAGGGCGGTGAAGGGTATGACTGGTATTATGCAGCGCCCGAAGAGCGCGAGGCGCAGATCCGCACGCCGATCACCGATGGTGCACATAACGAGCCCTGGATCTATCGCTACAAGGATATACGCAACTGGTGGGGTAATCTGCATTATGATCGGATAAACGGCGCGCGGCAGAACACGCCGACCGGCTGGGTGCCCGGGCTCAAGCCGGTGTGGTTCACCGAATACGGATGCGCGGCCATCGACAAGGGCACCAACCAGCCGAACAAGTTTCTGGATGCAAAATCTTCCGAAAGCCGTTTGCCACAGTATTCCGACGGTTCGCGCGATGACTATATGCAGATGCAATACCTGCGTGCGATGATCGACTATTGGGCGAAACCCGAGAACAATCCGCAGGGCATCGAATACGAAGGCCCGATGGTCGACATGCGGCGCGCGTTTGTCTGGGCATGGGATGTGCGACCCTATCCATTCTTTCCCGGCAACCGTGATCTGTGGAGCGACGGCGACGCCTACGCGCGGGGCCATTGGCTGAACGGGCGTGTATCCTCGCGCAGTCTTGCCTCTGTCGTCGGCGAGATCTGCCGCCGGGCGGGGGTGGAATCCTACGATACCACGACGCTATACGGCGTTGTCCGTGGGTATGGGGTGGCAGAGGTTGGTGACGCGCGCGCGTCCTTGCAGCCTTTGATGGTGCGATACGGCTTTGACGCTGTCGAACGCGATGGAACGCTGGTTTTCAGGATGCGGGACGGATTGCGCGACACCGCTTTGGATCCCGACACCTTTGCAGTCAGTAGCGAGATTGACGGCACGCTTGTCCAGACACGTGAAGCCGAAGCTGCGCTGTCGGGGCGCGTGCGGGTCCGTTTCATACAGGCGGACGCGAATTACGAGGTCATCACCGAAGAAGCGGTGCTGCCGGATGAGCGTACCCATGCGGTCTCTGCCACGGAATTCACGATGATGCTCACCCGCGCCGAGGGCCGTCAGGTCGCCGAGAGATGGCTCAACGAGGCACGCATTGCGCGCGACACCGTGCAATTTGCACTACCGCCATCAAAGCTTTCGGTGCGGGCCGGCGACGTCGTGCGTCTGCCAGCGGATCAGAACGAGGGGCCATCGCTCTACCGTGTGGACCGGGTTGATCAAGCGGAGTTTCAGCAGATCGAAGCCGTGCGCGTCGACCCGCAGATTTACGAGGCCGCACCGATGGAGGACGATCAGGTGCGTTTGCGGCCCTTCGTAGCGCCGGTTCCGGTCCTGCCGCTGTTCCTCGACCTGCCTTTGCTGAAAGGCGATGAGGTGCCTTTCGCCCCCTATATCGCCGCAACTGCGATGCCCTGGCCGGGGAGTGTCGCGCTCTATAGCAGCCAGACGGAGCAGGATTTCGGTATCAACACGGTCCTGCCAATCCGCGCGACCATCGGGGTCACGCGCTCGCCCCTGCGCGCGGCAGCCGCTGGCTTGATTGATCGGGGCGATGATCTGGAGGTCAGGCTGGTATCCGGTCGTTTGGAAACTGTGACGGAACAGGCGCTTCTGAGCGGGGCGAATCTGGCAGCGATCGGGGACGGCAGTTCGGACAATTGGGAGGTGTTCCAGTTTCGGCGCGCCGAGCTTCTGGCACCGGGGACCTACCTGCTGGGCGGGCGTTTGCGCGGGCAGGCGGGGTCGGACGGGTTGATCCCCGGTGTGTGGCCGGCGGGATCGCAGTTCGTGTTGCTCAACGGTGTACCGCAGCAAATCGAGCTGGGGCGGAACCTGCGCCGGGTCGCGCAATACTACCGGATCGGACCGGCCCAGCGGGCCGTCAGCGATCCGTCTTATCGGCAACTGCAGCGAGCGTTTGACGGCAACGGATTACGCCCCTATGCGCCAGCGCACCTAGCGGCGACGCGGCGGTCGGATGGCGATATCACGTTCGGCTGGATCAGAAGAACGCGCATCGACGGCGATGATTGGGAAGGTCCGGAAGTGCCTCTGGGAGAGGAAAGCGAGAGCTATCTGCTGCGGATTCTGAAAGACGGCGAGACCCTGCGCGAGGTCATTGTTTCACAGCCGGAGTACACCTATTCCGCCCAACGACAGGCATCTGACGGGGCTTCCGGCGAAGTTGCGGTAGAGGTTGCCCAGATCTCCGCCACCTACGGGGCGGGTCTGTCGCAGCAACTTTCCATCGCGATTTGATGCGGCGGATCGGTCTGATGGATCTGCACCACGCTGCGCGCGCGGTGCAGATGGTGCCGCCGCCCGCGCGCCGTGCCTTTAGCGACGGTCTGCTGATGCGTGCACATGCGGCGGATAAATACGTAAAGCGTCTGCGCAAACTGCATCCGCTGTGGGGCGACGGCAGCCTGCGCGCCGCCGCTCTTGCTTGTGCGCAGGCGGATGACAGCGCGCCGCACGATCCATCCTTGCGCGGATGCTATCACTTGGTCCTGCAATCCATTGACTGCAGGGCACCTATGGGCCGATAATTGCGGCTCTTCGTGTTTGCGTTTCGTGACCGCGTGCTAAATAGAAGAGGTAAGTGCGAAAAGGAGCTGCAGTCATGGCTAACCCGAAACCGAACATTGCCTCCGTCGATCCCGTTTGGGAGCGTATCAAACACGACGCGGAAACGGCCGTGGCCGATGAACCGCTGATCGGTGGCTTCGTCCACGCAACCATCCTGCATCATCCTTCACTGGGCAGGGCATTGAGCTACCGCATGGCGGCAAAGCTGTCGTCGAACGAGATGTCGATGATGGTGGTGCGTGAGGTGGTCGATGATGCCTATGCGGACGATCCATCGTTGGTGAATGCCGCGCGCGCCGATCTCCTGGCAATCTACGAGCGTGACCCGGCCTGCCACCGTCTGTTGCAACCGATTCTGTATTTCAAGGGCTATCAAGCCGTGCAGGCCTACCGCGTTGCGCATTATCTTTGGGTTCAAAAGAAATACGATCTGGCTTATTTCGTGCAGATGCGGGTGTCGGAGATTTTCGGTGTCGATATCCATCCGGCGGCGCGGATCGGCAAGGGTATCATGATCGACCACGCCCACTCTGTCGTGATCGGCGAAACCGCCGTTGTCGGTGACAATGTGTCGATGCTGCATTCCGTGACCCTTGGCGGGACCGGCAAGGAAGAAGAGGACCGGCATCCGAAGATCGGCGATGGCGTCCTGATCGGAGCGGGGGCAAAAGTGCTTGGCAATATCACGATCGGTCATTGCAGCCGTATCGCCGCCGGATCCGTCGTGCTCGACTCTGTTCCCGCGTGCAAGACCGTAGCGGGCATTCCCGCGCGCATCGTAGGTGAGGCGGGATGTGACCAGCCTGCAATCTCGATGAATCACATGCTCGGACCGTGGGACGAATAGAACGCGCCCATCATAGTGTTATCCCACGGTCCGGGGGCACTGACTTGGATTAACCGAATATGCGACCAGACGGAAACCTTCGGGGCCGTCTTGTTTACGCAAGATTGCCCTGTAATTGCTGGGCAACGCAACGCGGGGCGACCTTAACGGTGATCAAGCGAGCATGGTCATCGGCGCTTCGAGATTGTCCTTGATCGCTCCGAGCAATTCTGCGCCAAGCGCACCGTCGATAACCCGGTGATCGACCGACAGGGTCACGGACATTACAGTCGCGACGGACAACTCGCCATCCTTGCCCACAACCGGCTTTTTCACACCCGCACCGACGGCGAGGATCGCACCGTGTGGTGGATTGATCACCGCGTCGAAATTGTCGATGCCGAACATGCCAAGGTTCGAGATCGCAAAGCTGCCTCCTTGGTATTCCTGCGGGCTCAGCTTGCGGTCGCGGGCACGCCCCGCGAGATCCTTCATCTCCGCGCTGAGGGTTGAGAGCGACTTGTGGTGCGCGTCGCGCAGCACCGGCGTGAACAACCCACCGTCGATGGCCACCGCCACCGCGACGTCAGATGGGGTAAGCTGCAAGATCCGGTCGCCCGCCCACACAGCATTCGCCGTTGGCACCTGTTGCAGGGCCAGCGCGCAGGCCTTGATGATGAAATCGTTGACCGACAGCTTCACACCCCGCGGCTCAAGTTGCTTGTTCAGCTGCGCCCTGAACGCCATCAGCGCATCAAGCTGGATATCACGGCGCAAGTAGAAATGCGGCACGGTTTGCTTGGCTTCCGTCAGGCGGGCGGCAATCGTTTTGCGCATCCCGTCGAGTTTAATTTCGGTATAATCGCGGCCTTCGTACATCTTGGCCACCGCGTCGGCGGACGGACCCGGCGACATGGCAGCGGGGCTGGATGCTTTGGCTTCCTTTGCCTCCTGCGCCGTCGCCGTCGGCACATCCGATTTGCTTTGCCCCTCTACATCGGCTTTCACGATGCGGCTACGCGGACCGGAGCCTTTGATCCCGGACAGATCCAGACCTTTCTGAGCGGCGATCCGGCGCGCAAGCGGTGACGCGAAAATGCGATCGCCCTTTTCATCCGTGCCCGCAGCCGGGGCTTTCTTCGTGTCGTCCGACGCATCTGTTTCGCCACGCCCGTATCCGGCCGCTGGTTCGGTTTTCGACGAAGCTTCGGCAGGTGCTGGGTCGGACGCCTCGTCCTCTTTCGGTGCCGACGTATCGCCGATATCATCCGCGCTTTCGCCCTCTTCCAGCAGCACGGCAATAGCGGTGTTCACCTTGACGCCTTCGGTCCCGGCCTCGATCAGGATCTTTCCAATGGTGCCTTCATCAACCGCCTCGAATTCCATCGTGGCTTTGTCAGTCTCGATCTCGGCAAGCAGATCGCCGGAGGATACAGTGTCGCCTTCCTTGACCAGCCATTTGGCCAAAGTACCTTCTTCCATCGTCGGAGAGAGGGCGGGCATCAGGATTTCGGTTGGCATCAGTTGATCTCCTCGATCATCAAACGGCCCCACGGAGCCTTCACGATCCCGCCGCTTTGCTTGGCCATGCAGGCCTGTAGGATCTGCGGAAAATTGGCGCGCAAAAAGTCGAAATGCGCGGCCTCGTCCGCATCTCGCCCCAGTTCGTCCGCAATCATGTCCAGCGGGACAGAGATACGGTGGTGCGTGCCGGCTTCCTCGATCGTCATGACATAGGCGTCTCGGGCGGTGTCGAATTCGAACTTGTCTTTCATTTCGCGCGCCTCTTAGCGGTAGGTGACTGTTTTGACGGCCTCGATCACCTCTTGCGTGGTGACAAGCGCGTGCTTTTCAAGGTTCGCGGCATAGGGCATTGGCACATCCTTGCCGGTGCAGCAGATGACCGGCGCATCAAGGTAATCGAACGCCTCCTGCATCACCACCGAAGAGATATAGTTGCCCACGGATCCCTGCGGCCAGCCTTCCTCGACCGTTACCAGACGGTTGGTTTTCTTGACCGATTTGAGGATCGCGCCGGTATCCATCGGACGCAGGGTGCGCAGGTCTATCACTTCGGCCTTGATGTCGTCCTCGGCCAGTTTGTCCGCCGCCTCGAGCGCGTAGGTCATGCCGATGCCAAAGCTCACGATGGTCACATCGTCGCCCTCGCGCCAGATGCGCGCCTTGCCGAACGGCACGGTGTAATCGTCCAGTTCGGGCACGTCGAAAGAGCGGCCATAGAGGATTTCGTTTTCGAGAAAGATCACTGGGTTGGGATCGCGGATCGCGGTTTTCATCAGCCCTTTGTAGTCGGAGGCCGCATAGGGCATTGCGACTTTCAGACCGGGGATCTGCATGTACCACGCGGCATAATCCTGGCTGTGTTGGGCGCCGACGCGCGCTGCCGCACCGTTTGGGCCGCGAAACACCATCGGCGCGCCCATCTGGCCACCGGACATATACAGCGTCTTGGCGGCCGAGTTGATGATGTGGTCGATCGCCTGCATCGCAAAATTGAAGGTCATGAATTCGACGATGGGCTTCAATCCGCCGAACGCCGCGCCCACACCGATCCCGGCAAAGCCGTGCTCGGTGATTGGCGTGTCGATCACGCGTTTCGCGCCGAATTCATCCAGCATCCCTTGGGTAATCTTGTACGCCCCCTGATACTCGGCCACCTCCTCGCCCATGATGAACACGGTCTCGTCCCGCCGCATTTCCTCGGCCATGCCGTCGCGCAATGCCTCGCGCACCGTCTGCTGCTTGAGCGTCGTGCCCTCGGGCCAGTCGGGCGATGTATCCGTCTCAGGCTCGGGATGGGTCTTGCTTTCCGCAGGTGCGGTCTCCGATGACTGCTCCTTGTCGGCGGCGACAGGGGCGGAGGCTGCCTCGGACTTGGCGCTTTCGATGTCGTCCTCGCTTTCGCCTTCTTCAAGCAGGACGGCAATGGGCGTGTTGACCTTCACGCCCTCGGTTCCGGCTTCGATCAGGATCTTGCCGATGGTGCCCTCATCCACGGCCTCGAACTCCATCGTCGCCTTGTCGGTTTCGATTTCGGCCATGATATCGCCGGACGACACGGTATCGCCTTCCTTGACCAGCCACTTGGCCAGCGTGCCTTCTTCCATCGTGGGGCTCAGGGCGGGCATCAGAATTTCAGTTGCCATGGATCAAGCCTCCTGCGGGATTTCTGTGGCGTAGATATCGGTCCAAAGCTCATCGAGGCTCGGCTCGGGGCTGTCCTTGGCAAACTCGGCGCTGTCGTTGACAACGGCCTTGATTTCCTTGTCGATGGCCTTGAGATCGTCCTCCGAGGCGTGCTTGCCGGTCAGCAGCATGTTGCGCACCGCCTCGATGGGATCACGCTCGTCGCGCATCTTCTGCACTTCCTCGCGCGTGCGGTATTTTGCCGGATCCGACATCGAATGGCCGCGATAGCGGTATGTCTTGATCTCAAGGATATAGGGACCCTTGCCCTCACGGCAGTGCTTGACCGCCGTCTCGCCAGCGGATTTCACCGCCAGCACGTCCATCCCGTCGACCGCCTCGCCGGGGATGCCGAACGCCTTGCCGCGCTCCCAGATCTCCGCGCTCGAAGTCGAGCGTTGCTGCGAAGTGCCCATCGCGTATTGGTTGTTTTCGATCACAAAGATCACCGGCAATTTCCACAGGGCGGACATGTTGAACGTCTCATACACCTGACCCTGATTGGCTGCCCCGTCTCCGAAGTAGGTGAAGGTGACGTTGTCGTTGCCTTTGTATTTGTCGGCAAACGCGATGCCGGCTCCCAAAGGCACGTTTGCCCCCACGATCCCGTGCCCGCCATAGAATTTCTTTTCTTTCGAGAACATGTGCATGCTCCCACCCTTGCCCTTGGAATACCCGTCTTCCCGGCCGGTCAGTTCTGCCATGACGCCGTTGGGGTCCATGCCGCAGGCCAGCATGTGCCCGTGATCGCGGTAGGTCGTGATGCGACTGTCGCCATCCTTTGCCGTCGCCTCAAGTCCCACGACAACAGCTTCCTGACCGATATAAAGGTGGCAGAAACCGCCGATCAGACCCATACCGTAAAGCTGTCCGGCCTTCTCCTCGAACCGCCGGATAAGCAGCATGTCACGGTAGTACGCCTTGAGCTCTTCGGCAGAGACATTCGACGGCGCAGCTTTATCGCTGGGCTTTTTAGCGGCCATATGGCGATCCTCCCGGTGGTGCGGCGCGCGGTGCGCCACAAAATAGTTTAACGTTAAACTATAGCTTACCGGATTCGAAACGGGATGGCGAGAGGGGTTCTGCGCCCGCGTTTCGCACTGCGCGAAATCAGCGGATAACGATCTCGTCGGCGCGCACCATGCCTAGGACGCGCCGCGCCTGTTCATCGAGCAAATCAAGATCGAGATAGTCGTCCGACAGCCGCTGTGTCAAGTTTTCCATCCGAGCCACATCCGCGCGCACTTCGATCAGTTGGGCGCGCAGATCGTTCGCTTCACCGATGATTTCCGCACGGCGGAAAAGCCCGTAGTCCCCCTGCACGGCCGCGAACGTGAAATAGAGGCTCAACGCAAATGCGATCGCGAAAAAGAGAAGGGGGCCGAATGCCGGTCTGCTCATGAATGTGCCTCGATATGCCTGTATGAAACGCTGCCCGCGAACCACCTCTTTGCGGGTGATGATGCCACTATGGCACAGGCGATTCGCGATGGGAATCCCCCGCGATTCGTTTCGGCGGAAAAACTGTACGCACGCCATGTATCGTTCGCTGCCGGGCTAGCCGCCCAGTGCCGCAACGCCGGGCAGGGTCTTGCCCTCCATCCATTCCAGAAACGCGCCGCCTGCGGTTGAGATATATGTAAAATCCTCTGCCGCACCGGCCTGGTTCAGGGCAGACACCGTATCTCCGCCGCCCGCGACGGAGATCAGCGCAGCCTCGCGGGTCCGTGCGGCGGCATGACGTGCGGCAGCCACAGTCGCGGTATCGAAAGGGGCGATTTCGAACGCGCCCATCGGTCCGTTCCAGATCAGGGTCTTCAGCCCGTCGAACGCGGATTGGACCAACGCGATGCTGTCGGGACCGGCATCCAGCACCATTTGATCCGGATCGAGAACCGTGTCTGCCCCAAGCTGTACAACCGCGTAATCCGCACCTTCCTTGAATTCCCGCGCGACCAACCCGTCTACGGGAAGCAACACCCGGCATCCTGCAACTTCCGCTTGCGTCATGATATCCCGCGCGACTTCGAAGAAATCAGGTTCGCTCAGCGACGCGCCCAGTCTTGCGCCTTGTGCCGCAAGAAATGTGTTTGCCATGCCCCCACCGATCACCAGCAGATCGAGCCGGTTCACGAGGTTCTCAAGCAGCGCGATCTTGCTTGATACCTTTGCACCGCCGACAACCGCACCTACGGGACGCTCCGGCGTAGACAGCGCCGCTTCGAGGGCCGACAGTTCTGCTTGCATCAGCCTGCCCGCACAGGAGGGCAGGTGGTGGGCCACCCCTTCGGTGGATGCATGTGCGCGATGCGCCGCGGAAAACGCATCGTTGCAATAGACATCCCCCAAAGCGGCGATGCGCGCCGCGAACGCGGGGTCGTTCTTTTCTTCGCCCGGATAGAATCGGATGTTCTCCAGCAAGATCACATCTGCGCCTTGCGCCTCGACCGGCATCTTCTCGGCCCCGTCGAGCGTCTCAATGAACGCGACTGAGCACGCCAGCGCGTCGCGCAGCGCGGGAAGCACCTGCCGCAGGCTCATGTCGAGGTTCACCTTGCCCTTGGGGCGTCCGAAATGCGCCATCAGCATCGGTTTTCCGCCCTTGGCGAGGATGTCGCGCACGGTCGGCACGATCCGCTCGATCCGCGTTGTGTCGCTGACCCGGTCGTTCTCCATCGGTACGTTGATGTCGACCCGTACCAGCACACGCTTGTCGCGCAGTTCCATATCATCGAGTGATTTCCAGCCCATGCCCGCCATCCTTGTCGTTACGTCGGTTCCGGGTGCTGTTTTGCCGTTATATCGCCGAGGGTCAATGGACCCGCTTGGCAAATGTTGCCGCGCACCTTAGGTAAACAGTAATAAAATAATAGGAGCGCCCAATGGCCGAGATCAAAGACCCCGAAAATACCATTCTGATGGAACTCAAGGACGGAACCGTGACGATCGAACTGCTGCCCGACGTCGCCCCGAAACACGTCGAGCGGATGAAGACGCTTGCCCGCGCAGGTGCTTACGACAATGTTGCCTTCCACCGCGTCATCCCCGGTTTCATGGCGCAGACTGGCGATGTCCAGCACGCCAACATGGAAAAGGACTACAACCCCGGTCGCGCCGGTACAGGTGGGTCCGAGCACCCCGATCTGCCCGCAGAGTTCTCCAAGATCCCCCACGCGCGCGGCTCCTTGGGGGCGGCGCGGTCCGCCAATCCGAATTCGGCGAACAGCCAGTTCTTCATCAACTTCAAGGACAATGATTTCCTGAACGGGGAATACACCGTCTACGGTCTGGTTATCGACGGCATGGCCCATGTGGACAACATCGCCAAGGGCGAGCCACCGGCCAACCCCGATCGCATGATCAGCGTCAAGGTAGCCGCAGATGTATAAGCTTCTGACAGGCGCGGTCTGTGCCGCATGTCTCGCCTTGCCAGTGGGGGCCACCGGCATCGAGATCGTGATCGAGGGGGAGGCGAATGGGACTGTTACCGTCGATCTGTTCGAGGAAAAAGCGCCGCAGCATGTTGAACGGATCACCACGCTGGCGGCGAATGGTACATACGATGATGTCGTGTTTCACCGCGTGATCGACGGCTTCATGGCGCAGACCGGCGATGTCGAACATGGCCGTGTAGGCAACGATATGCGCCGTGCGGGGACGGGCGGATCTGACATGCCGGACCTCGCGGCCGAATTTTCCGACCTGCCGTTCGAAAAAGGTGTGATCGGCATGGCACGGGCGCAAAGCCCCGATTCCGCCAACAGCCAGTTTTTCATCATGTTCGATGAAGCGCCGTTTTTGAATGGTCAATACACCGTCGTCGGCAAGGTCACGGACGGGCAGGATGTGGTCGACGCGATCAAGCGCGGCACCGGCCCGAACGGTGCGGTCGTCGGCGCCCCCGACGTCATGAAGTCGGTGACCGTAACCGACTGAACTCAGCCATAACCGAATGAGAGAGGGCGCGCCGGTGCGGTGCGCCTTTTTCTTTGTCTCGCCGCTGATTGCCGCCAGTCAGCGGAACGCAACAAAAAAGCGCCGCACAGAACCTGCGGCGCTTTCGCGTGAACAAAATGCGGTCGCTCAGGACGCCGGGTTGGGCTTTTGCGCCGGTGCGGATTTCGCACCCGGATTCAGCGGATCGTCCTGGCGCTGCACGGAGCCTTCGAAATGCGCGCCGCTTTCGATCGCGATGGTCTTGTGGATAATGTCACCCTCGACACGCGCGGTAGATGTCAGGCGCACTTTCAAACCGCGCACCCGGCCGACGATACGGCCGTTGATCACCACATCATCGGCGACGACCTCACCCTTGATCGTGGCTGTTTCGCCGATGGTCAGCAGATGCGCCCGGATGTCGCCCTCGACCGTGCCTTCGACCTGGATGTCGCCGGTGGTTTTCATGTTGCCGGTAACATGAAGATCTGCGGACAGAACCGAGGCCGGCGGCTTAGCCTTGGGCGCGCTGGCCTTGAATTCATTCTGCTTTTGCGCAGGCGCCGGAGGCGTCGAAGGCGACGCAGGCGAAGCGGTCTTGTTCGCATCACCGGAGCTTGGCGCGGGATCGTTTATTTTGCTCTTAGAAAACATCGTTTGCTGCCTTGATATAGATCATTGGATTGACAGGTTGCCCGCCCACACGCACTTCGTAGTGAAGATGCACGCCGGTGACCCGTCCTGATGCACCCATATCACCTATCCGCTGACCGCGCGACACTCTTTGCCCGACTTTCACACGCATTTTCGACATGTGTGCGTAGCGGGTTTCGATCCCGAATTCATGCTGAATCTTGACCAGACGTCCATATCCTGAACCCCAGCCGGCGTGGGTCACAACACCGTCCGCCGTAGCATAGAGAGGCGTGCCCATACCTGCGGCAAAGTCGACGCCGCTGTGCATCCGGCGGCCCCCTGTCTTGGGGTCGCGGCGAAAACCGAACTGCGAGGTAAAGCGGAACGAATCCTGCACGGGATTCGCGAATGGCGCCTTGGCCGCCGCGATGCGGTACAGGTTCAGCTTGTCCATCTGGTTAAGCAGTCGATTGGCGCGCAGGGTATCCACCGTCGGCTGTTCCCCGCGTGTTGTAAAGCTGAGCGGTGTAAGCGGACCGCCCTGACCGGAATAACCCTTGCGCACGGTGTTCAGGATCCGGTCCGTGGGCATGCCGGCGGCGCGGAACATGCGGTCCAGCGGCGCAACGGAAACGGTCATCGCTTCTTCGAGCTGGCGAAAGATCGCGTCATTCTGTTCTTCCATCAGCGTAATTTTCTGCGTCAGCTCGTCAGCCTGCAACAGCGCATCCTGCGCGTCGATGATGACCTGATCACGCTCCGCTGCGGTGCGCGACAGCGCGTCAGCCAGAAATTCGACAGGGGCCGTACTGGCCGCGACCTGAACGGCGCCGCCACCTTCGTCCATCATGCCCGCGATCTGCGTGCGCGCGGCTTCGCGGTCCTTCATGGTGTCGCGCAGGGTCGTCTGGATCACGTCGATCCCGGTCTCAAGCTCCCGGCGGCGGTTCTCTGAATTGAGCAGTTCGGACTGCATCACTGAAATCTGGGCGAGGGCTGCGTTGAAACGCTCCTGCGCGGCAAGAGCCTCTTCCGCGCGACCGTCGCGCTGTGCGCTCAGATCGTTCAGCCGGGCCTGATAGGTGCGTTGATCGCGTTTCGCCTGTTCGCGGAAATTCCCTGCGCCGATGCTGTCCATCAGCACGATCGCGGTGGCGATGATTGCCCAGGCGACCAATGCTGCCGATCCGGCAAAGGCGACCAGCTGTGTCGCGGGTCGCAGACGGATAAATCGGGTATCGTTGTCTGATTTGAGAAATACGCGGCGTTCCGGGAAGTATTTTTCCAGAATGGCATGAGTTTTAATCGCGAGCTGTGTTCGCACGTCTATTATATCCCCTTGGTCCTCTGACAGAAACATGTGTCCCGCATGCCTCTGTTAGGAATATTGCAATATCTAGGGGGAACTCATCGGGCAACCCTCGGAGACGCACCGGACGATTCGTTGCCGAAAAATGATGCAAATGGGCAAAAATCCGCCGATGTCAGGGCCTTGGCGCACCTTCTTTACCTGCTGTCGGCCAAGGGCCAGTAAAAATCCGGCGGAATCCCCGCCTCGGCACGCTTTTCCTCGTTGAACGGTGGCTTGAGCTGGCCGTGAAAATACTGTCTCACGAGGGCGTGGAATTTCTCAGTCGGGTCAAGCTCGTGGCGACCGCACAGAAAATGAAACCACTTTGACCCGTACGCGACGTGGTGGACTTCCTCCGCATAGATCGTCTCA
Organism: uncultured Sulfitobacter sp.; assembly: GCF_947497275.1. Lineage (GTDB taxonomy): Bacteria > Pseudomonadota > Alphaproteobacteria > Rhodobacterales > Rhodobacteraceae > Sulfitobacter. The sequence continues at coordinate 311,021 of NZ_CANMFS010000002.1, read as the reverse complement.
AGCGCCGCGATGGCGCCTGCGTCTTTCGCACGTTTGAACACTTCGATCATACCGGGTGTCACATCCAGCCCGCGCGCCTCCAGAACCATCGGTACCACGGCAAGCCGGCCCATGAAGTCATCGACCGTGTCTTCGGCCGCCCGCCACATGCCCGCATGGGCGGGCAAAGCACCGTAAAAGCTGCCCGCCGCTTCAAGGCAGTCACACATCAGGTTGAAATGTTTGGATTCCTCGTCCGCCGCCTTGACCCAGTCATCGTAAAAACCGATGGGCATCTTCGTATCGGTAAACCGGGCGATGATGTCCCAGTGCAGATCGACGGCGTTGAGCTCGATATGCGCGACTGCATGCAGCAACGCGATGCGCCCCTCTGGCGTACCCGGACGCCGGCGCGGCACATCGCGCGGGCTGAGCAGTTGCGGCGCGGCGGGCCGCGCGGGATGCAGCGGCGGATCGGCGCGCCCGATCTCGGGCATCCCGCCGTCCGCGCGGGCACTGCGCCACTGCGCGGCAAAATCGTGCGACAGGGCAGTCTTTTCGCGGCCATCCGCCGTGCGCAGCACCGCTTCCGCCATCTGGGCCAGCGCGATCACAGCGCGCGCGCCGCTTCAAGCACTTCATCGACATGCCCGTCCACTTTGACCTTGCGCCAGATCCGCGCAACATTTCCCTGATCGTCGATCAGATAGGTGGCCCGTTCAATTCCCATCGACTTTTTGCCGTACATGTTCTTCTCGACCCAGACACCGTAGTCTTGCGTCACCGAACCTTCCTCGTCAGACAAGAGCGGCACGTCGAGCGCGTGCTTGGCGGCGAAACGGTCGTGTTTGGCCATCGTGTCACGCGAGATCCCGAACACCTTGACGCCTGCGGCATCGAACTCCGCCAGCCGGTCGGAAAATCCCACGCTTTCCCTGGTGCAACCCGGCGTGTCGTCACGCGGGTAGAAATACAAAACCACCGGCGCGCCTGGCAGGTCCGACAGCGTGACAGAGCCGCCACCGGTAACGGGCAACGTGAAATCGGGAGCGGGTTGGGATATCTCGGGCATCAGACTACTCTTAATGTGAGGGGCGCGGCCTTGGACCGCCTGTCGGCCTCTGTCATAGTAGGGTGAGGGGGGCAAAGTCCAACCCCCGCCCAGCGTATCTGTACCGGCTTTTTGAGTGACCCCCGCGCGATGACCGACCCCGCCCCCCCAGAAGAGACGCGGCCCCCGGTTCCGCGACGCAAGCGCAAGCGGTTCTTGCTGCTGCACGGTGCGGCCTACGCGGTATGGACGATGGGTGTGCTGGTCACGGTTCTGATCGTCGCGGGCATCTATTTTATCTATGAACGCCCGCTTGTGGCACCGGACTGGATCGAAGCGCGGATCGAGGCGCGGCTGGCCGAGGATCTGCCGCAGGCGCGGGTGACATTCGGTGAATTGCGCCTGCTGGTGGAGGAGGGCTGGCGACCGCAGATCCGCCTGCGTGACGTGTCCGTGCGCACGTTGGGCGGAGAAGAGATCGTGCGGTTCTCGGAAAGCAAGGCCAAGTTCTCAATGTCCGCACTGCTGGGGGGCAGGATCGCGCCCAGCGAAATCACGATGACCGGCGTCTTCGCCACACTGTTGCGCGAGAGCGACGGCAGTTTTGCGCTGCAATCCGAATTCTCAAGCGCGGGTGGGTTGCGGTTCGAGACACCCGGTGATGCCGTCGACCAGATCGACGCGCTGCTGTCGCAGCCGGGGCTTTCCGGTCTGGACCGTGCCGAGCTGCGCGGGCTGACCCTGCAATTCATCGACAGACGGGTGCAGCGCGCGTTTACCCTGGATGGCGGGCGCCTGATCGCGACGCGCAATGGTGACACCCTGTCGGTCGATGCCGATCTGGCGCTGTTGGGCGAGGGGCCGGGCGTCACGACGCTCGCGGCCAATTTCAACAGCGTGATCGGGACGCCAGAGGCTCAGTTCGGTGTGACTCTCGACAACATGTCCGCTGCCGACATCGCTTTGCAAAGCCCCGCCTTCGGATGGCTCGGTGTTCTGCGTGCGCCGATCTCGGGTGCCGTGCGTGCGGGCGTGCGGCCCGACGGCACGCTTGCACCGCTCTACGCGACGCTTCAGATCGCGAAGGGATCGGTGCAGCCCACGGACCAGACCCGTCCAATCCCTTTCGACGCCGCGCGCAGCTATTTTTCCTATGACCCCGCAGAAGGCGTGCTGCGGTTCGATGAGCTGTCGGTGCAAAGCCCGTGGATCACGGCCCGCGCCGAAGGCACGGCGACGCTCACGGGGCTGAGCGCCGGAACGTTGGAGCAACTCGTCGGCCAGTTCGACATCACCGAGCTCAGCGCCAATCCAGCCGATCTCTACCCGCAACCCGTCAAACTTGACCGCGCCAGCATGGATTTCAGCTTGCGCCTCTCTCCCTTCGTGCTTGAACTCGGCCGGCTTGAGATCACCGATCAAGGCCGGACCAGTCGTGCCATGGGCAAGCTTTCGGCCGAACCGGAGGGTTGGAAACTGGCGCTGGATGCGCGTGCAGAAAGTATCGGTTACGACCGCATCCTCGATCTGTGGCCCGAACAGGTCAAGTTGAAGACCCGAAAGTGGCTGGGAGAGAACCTGACCGGCGGGCGGATCAGCGATGCCGATTTCGCGTTGCGGCTTTTGCCTGGTGAGGCACCGCGCAGTTTTCTATCCTTCGGGTTCGAGGACGCGACGGTGAAGGCGTTGAAGACCTTGCCGCCGATCACGCAAGCACAGGGTCGCGGCAGCCTTGATGCGAACCGTTTCGTCATATCGCTGGACGCGGGCCGGATGACAACGCCCGAGGGCGGCGTGCTGACTATCGACCGCACCGCGTTCATCATTCCCGATACCACCGTAAAAGACGGCGCGCCCGCCGTGGTGCGGCTGAACGTGCGCTCGGACGTCACGTCGGCGCTTTGGGCGCTGGACCAACCCCCGATGCAGGTGATGCGGCGCGCGGGCCTGCCAGTGGCGCTGGCCGACGGGCAGGTGGATATGGCCGGAACGCTCGCGTTTCCGCTGCGGCGGGGCGGAGACCCAAAAGACGTGGTTTTCGATGCGACAGCCGTAATCACCGATGTGCAAAGCGACACGCTCATCAAGGGTCGCGCGCTGCGCAGCCCCCGGCTGGCCGTCACCGCGAACAACGAAGGGGTTGAAATTGCAGGCGCAGGGACCCTTGACGGAGTGTCGTTCGACGCGAGCTGGCGCCAACCCATCGGCGCTGGAAGCACCAAGAGCACGCTGAGCGCAACGGCCACCCTCTCGCCACGGGCGTTGGACGCTTTCAACGTGGCGCTGCCGTCCGGCACCGTTTCGGGGACTGCTGAGGCACAGATCTCCATAGCACTCGAAAAAGGGCAGCCCCCGCGCATGTCGCTGCGATCGGATCTTCGGGGGCTCGCGTTGAATGTGCCGCAGTTGGGATGGCGCAAAGCTGCGGCAACGGCTGGAACGCTCGATCTTGACGTGATCCTGGGGGCCACCCCCACCGTGCCGCGCCTGTCACTTGCCGCCGCCGGTCTCGACGCGCAGGGCAGTGTGACGCTGGCGGCGAACGGTGGCGGCCTCGAACGGCTGCGGCTGGACCGGTTGCGACTGGGCGGTTGGCTGGATGTGCCGGTTGATCTGATCGGGCGCGGCGCGGGGCGCACGCCGCAGGTCGCAATTCGCGGCGGCACGTTGGACCTTCGCCGTGCGCAATTCGGATCGGGCGGCGGAGCTTCTGGACCGGCGGGTCCCCCAATCGAGGTGCAACTTGACCGGCTTCAGATCTCGGAAACGATCTGGGTGGCCGGGCTTTCAGGCACATTTTCTACCCAGGGCGGTCTTTCGGGGCCGTTTCAGGCGCAGCTCAACGGGGGGACGGCGATTCGCGGGACCGTCGTGCCGCGCAATGGCCGCAGCGCCGTGCGCGTGCTTTCGCAGGACGCGGGCGGTCTGTTGCGCTCTGCGGGCGTGTTGCAGCAGGCGGTCGGTGGCGCGCTGGATCTCACCTTGGTCCCGGTGGGCAGCGGCGGCGCCTTCGACGGCAGGCTCAAGATCGACGGCTTGTCAGTCAAGGATGCGCCGGCGATGGCGGCGCTGGTCAACGCGATTTCCGTCGTGGGGCTGGTTAATGAGATGAACGGCGACGGCATCTATTTCACCGAAGTCGAGGCCGCGTTCCGGCTGACGCCGAACCGGATGACCCTCACCAGTGCCAGCGCCGTCGGTGCGTCGCTCGGCCTGTCGATGGACGGCGTATATGCGACGGATACGGGTCAGATTGCGATGCAGGGGGTGATCACGCCGGTTTATCTGCTCAACGGCATCGGCTCCTTGCTGACCCGCAAGGGAGAAGGGCTGATCGGTTTTAACTACGTGCTACGGGGCGATGCGAAATCGCCCGACGTCTCGGTGAATCCCCTCTCGGCACTGATGCCGGGAGGGCTACGCGATATTTTCCGTGCGCCGCCGACCGAATTGCCGCAGGTAGACGGCGGCACGGGCGACGCTCGGACGCCTGCCGAAAAAGCATCGCCAAGCCCCGTTGTGCGCGGGTTCGAAGGTCGCTAGATGCGGCTGCATGAAACTCAGTGAATTCGATTTCGACCTGCCCGAAGACCTGATTGCTGTGCGTCCCGCGCAACCGCGTTCTGCCGCGCGTATGCTGATCGCCGACGGGGACGCGACCCACGACGCGCATTTCCGTGATCTGCCCGACTGGCTGCGCGCGGGCGACCGGCTCGTGCTGAACGACACCCGCGTTATTCCCGCGCGTCTGTCGGGCCTGCGCCACCGCGAGAGCGGGCAGGGCCCCGTGGCCGCCCGGATCGAGGTGACGCTGCTGGAGCCGCAGGCACAGGCCGGGGTGTGGTCGGCGCTGGTCAAACCGCTGCGCAAGCTGAAGATCGGCGAACGGATCGTGTTCTCCGACGCGCTTTGTGCGACCCTGAAGGACACGGCGGATGGCCAGGCGTTTCTGGAATTCAACCTGACGGGCGATGATTTCGACACGGCGCTTAACGCCGCAGGGGCCATGCCGCTGCCGCCGTATATTGCCGCGAAACGGGCTGCGGATGCGCGCGATCACACCGATTACCAGACCGTTTGGGCCAGGAACAAGGGAGCGGTCGCAGCCCCCACAGCCTCGCTTCATTTCGATCTGCCGTTGTTGGAGCAGGTGTCACGGATGGGTGTCGAGATCACCTATGTCACCCTGCACGTCGGTGCCGGTACCTTTCTTCCGGTCAAGGTGGACGACGTCGCCGATCACAAGATGCACAGCGAATGGGGTCAGGTAAGCGCGCAGGCCGCCGCCGAGATCGCGCAGACCAAAGCAGCCGGCGGACGGGTTATCCCGGTGGGAACCACGGCGTTGCGGCTGGTTGAGACGGCGGCACGCGGCGGCACGATTACCGCTTGGGAAGGCGACACCGACATCTTCATCACGCCGGGATTCCAGTTTCGCGTGACGGATGCATTGATGACAAATTTCCACCTGCCGCGCTCCACACTGATGATGCTTGTCTCGGCGCTGATGGGGCAGGACCGGCTGCGCGGGATTTATGCGCACGCGATCACGAATAAGTATCGTTTTTTCTCTTACGGAGACGCGTCTCTGCTGATACCGGCGCGCTAGCGTCCGAAACTGTCGCAAGTGAACCCGACAGGCGGTGCGCGGCACCGGTAAGGCTGGCAAGAGATTAGAGGTAGGCGATATGTTTCAGGTCCTTACAAGCGCGTGGGCACTCCTGTTGGGGATGTGCCTGCTGATGGTTGGAAACGGCATGCAAGGTACATTGCTCGGCATCCGTGGCGGTATCGAAGGCTTTGATACCTTTGCAATGTCCATCGTGATGTCGGCGTATTTCGTGGGCTTTCTCGGCGGATCGCGTTTGGCACCCGGCATGATTCGCCGGGTCGGCCATGTACGCGTCTTCGCGGCATTGGCCTCGCTGATCTCGGCAGTCATGATTCTCTATCCGACGTTTCCCAACATCGTCATCTGGTCGATCGGTCGGGTGCTGATAGGCTTTTGCTTCTCGGCGGTCTATGTCACGGCGGAAAGCTGGCTCAACAATGCGGCGACGAACGACAACCGGGGCCAGGCGCTGTCGCTTTACATGATCGTGCAAACGGCGGGCATCGTCATCGCTCAGGGCCTTCTTCTGGTGGCTGATCCGGGGGGATTTGTCCTGTTTGTCATTCCATCGGTTCTGGTGAGCGTCGCGGTGACGCCGATTCTGCTCTCGATCAGCCCGACACCGGCGTTCGACAGCACCAAACCGATGAGCCTGCGCGCCTTGGCCGGTTTCTCGCCGCTGGGTTGTGTCGGCATGTTCCTGTTGGGCGGGGTGTTTTCGGCCCAGTTCGGCATGGCGTCGGTCTACGGCGCCGAGGCGGGGCTGAGCGTCCCCCAGATTTCAACGTTCGTCGCCACCTTCTTTGTTGGCGCGATTATTCTGCAATATCCGATCGGCTGGATTTCCGACCGCATGGACCGTCGCGGTCTGATCGTTATCGTCTCGGCCATCGGTGCGGGCGGGTCTATTCTGGGCATGGTGATGGGCCATGTATTCCCTTTGCTGCTTGCATCGGCCTTCGTCGTCGGCGGTATGTCGAACCCGCTTTACTCGCTGCTTATCGCACACACGAACGACTTTCTGGACCGTGACGATATGGCGGCGGCGTCCGGCGGGCTGATCTTCATCAACGGCCTTGGCGCGATTGCCGGGCCCGTGATCACCGGTTGGATGATGGGAACGACGCTGGGGCCGGGCGGTTTTTACCTCTTTACCGCGATCCTTTTCGTCGCGTTGGTGGTCTATGCGGCCTACCGCTCCACCCGTCGCGATGCGGTGCCGGTGGAAGAAACCGGCAGTTACGTGCCGATCTATGCGTCGGCCACACCTGTGGCACTCGAGATCGCGCAGGAATACGCGAGCGAGCACGCGCCCGACGACGATAAAAATGTCAGTGAGGCGTCATGACCGGCAAATCACCGCTGCCTATGGGAAACAATTAAACAGATCAGGGCATTGATTGCGCTAAACATGTCCGTTTGTTGCAAAACGTGTGTGTTCAAAGCACCTCCAAACCGGTTAACCTTGGGTAAATACGCGCACAAAGAGAAGGAGTGCGAGCATGGTAGGTCCTGAGACAGTACTGGAATTCTGGCTGGACAAGGTCGGACCCGACGGCTGGTATGCGGTGGACGACGCCCTGGACGCGGAAATACGCGAGACTTTCGCCGGGGCATTGGACGCCGTGCGCGACGGCGGGCTTGGCATGTGGTTGACCTATCCGTCCGGCACGCTGGCCTATCTGATCCTGACAGACCAGTTCCCCCGCAACATGTATCGCGGAAGCGCAGAGGCTTTTGCGTTTGATGCCCATGCGCTTGCTGTCGCCAAATCCGCGATCTTCAAGGGCTGGGACCTGAAAATAAACGCGCCGGCGCGACAGTTCTTTTACCTGCCGCTGATGCATTCGGAAAATCTGTGCGATCAGGACCGGTGTGTGCGTTTGCTGGTCGAGCGGATGCCGGAAGGCGGAAACCTGCTGCACGCGCAGGCGCACCGCGAGGTTATTCGCGAATTCGGACGCTTCCCGTATCGCAATGAAGCGCTGGGGCGCACGGATACCCGTTCTGAAATCGCTTATGCCGAAAAAGGCGCCTACGGGCACACCTTGCGCGAGTTGCAGCAGGCGCACGCCGCCTGAGGTACGGAACAGATGCTGCGAAAGGGCGTTTCTTCCTAAAGTGAGAAGGAGAAAAATATGTCTGGTCGTGTCTTGTTATGGCTTTCAGTCGCGGTTCTTTTGGCGGGCGTGGCAATCGTCACTCTGGCGCCGTCGGTACCTGCGGAAACCGGTCCCGGAGACGGAATTGCATGGCTGATCCCGGTGGGGTACTTCACCACGCTTTTGGGCGCTGTCGGTCTATGCATCGGCTGGTTTCGCAAGCAACGCTGATGAGGCGGGCCCCCATTGCTGAGCCTCGGAATATGGTTTAATGCTAAACCATATTTGCCCGACACTTACCGCGAGGTGCGCCAATGGCCGAAACTAACTATGACCTGATCGTGATCGGTGCAGGGCCGGGCGGATACGTCGCGGCCATCCGGGCGGCACAGTTGGGCAAAAAAGTCTGCATCGTCGAACGGGAAAATCTTGGCGGCATATGTCTGAATTGGGGGTGTATCCCGACCAAGGCGATGCTGCGGACCTCGGAAGTTTTCCACCTCATGCAGAGGGCAAAGGAGTTCGGGCTGAAGGCGGAAGGGGTCGACTACGATCTCGATGCGGTCGTCAAGCGGTCGCGCAAGATCGCCGGTCAACTGTCGGGCGGCATCGGGCATCTGATGAAAAAGAACAAGATCGCCGTGGTGATGGGGGAGGCCAGGATCACGGCAAAAGGCAAGGTCAGCGTCAAGACGGACAAGGCAACCGAAGCCTTGGCGGCCAATGACATCGTTCTGGCGACCGGCGCGCGGGCGCGCGAATTACCCGGGCTGGCAGCGGATGGAAAGCTGGTCTGGACCTACCGGCACGCGCTGCAACCGCCGCATATGCCGAAAAAGCTGCTTGTGATCGGGTCCGGCGCTATCGGTATCGAATTTGCAAGCTTTTACAATACTTTGGGTGCGGAAACCACCGTCGTCGAGGTAATGGACCGTGTCCTTCCGGTCGAAGATGCGGAGATTTCCGCCTTTGCCAGGAAAGCCTTCGAAAAGCAGGGCATGAAGATCATGCAAAAGGCGATGGTCAAGAAGCTCGACCGCGCCCAAGATAAGGTCACTGCCCACATCGAGGTAGGCGGCAAGGTGGAGAAACTTGAATTCGATACCGTTATCAGTGCTGTGGGGATTGTTGGCAACGTGGAAAACCTCGGCCTCGAAGATCTGGGCGTTAAGATCGACCGCACGCATGTCGTGACCGATGAATACTGCCGCACAGGCGTCGATGGTCTGTACGCGATCGGGGATATTGCGGGGGCGCCATGGCTTGCCCACAAGGCCAGCCACGAAGGTGTCATGGTGGCCGAATTGATCGCGGGCAATCATGCCCATCCGGTCAAGCCGGAAAGCATTGCGGGCTGTACCTATTGCTATCCACAGGTCGCATCCGTTGGCTATACCGAAGCCAAGGCAAAGGAGCTGGGGTTCGAGATCAAGGTCGGGCGCTTCCCGTTCATCGGCAATGGCAAGGCCATTGCGCTGGGTGAGGAAAGCGGCATGGTCAAAACCATATTCGATGCGAAAACCGGCGAACTGTTAGGCGCGCATATGATTGGCGCCGAAGTGACCGAGCTTATTCAGGGGTATGTCGTGGGTCGCCAGTTGGAAACCACCGAAGAGGACCTGATGAACACTGTCTTTCCGCATCCGACGCTGTCGGAAATGATGCACGAATCCGTGCTGGATGCCTACGGGCGCGTGATCCATATGTGACGCATACGTCGTCGGCGTTGCGGCCACTGGACGGGAACGGGAGCTGCTGACATAGTTCAGCCATGGGTAGTCTGAACCGAGTTGTCATGGGTCCCGCGTCGCGCCGAATGATCCAGGAGATGAAACCTCAGCGATTGAAAGTCGCTGAGATTTCAGGGAATTATGGCGAGCAGTTCGACTTCAAAAGCTACGAGCAGTTCCGCTATCCGGAGCATGATATCTGCGCCGGTCCCTACATTGATCCACAGACGGGCAAGCCGCGCAAATTTGATCTGATCATGGCCAATCAGGTGTGGGAACACCTCGACAGGCCCTATACCGCGACCAGACACGTGCGCCAGATGCTCAAGAAAGGCGGCACCTTCTGGGTCGCGGTGCCGTTCTTTGTGCCGTTCCATGCGGCCCCGATGGACAATTCGCGCTGGTCGGCGCGCGGCCTTAAGAACCTTCTCGTCGAGTGTGGTTTCGAGGAAGATATGGTTCAGTCCTTCCAATGGGGCAATCGCCATGTGGCGCAGCGCAATCTGGAACAGTCCTGGCCACCCGAATATGACGAGGCCACGGACGACATCGAAAACGATCCCGACATGCCTGTGTGCGCCTGGGCGATGGCTGTCCGAAGCTGATGCGGGGCTCTTGGCCGCTGATCTTTGCGCTTTGGGGCGCAGGACTGGGCGCGGCGGGGCAATACGCGAAAATTTCCGTCATCTACGACCTTCTCGGCGCGGCCTATCCCGATGGCGGGGTGCTTCTGGGCTGGCTGGTGTCTGCCGTCGGTATGGTAGGCATCGTGCTGGGCGTTGTGGCGGCACTGCTCGTGGCACGGATCCGCTACCGGCGTGCGCTGCTGAGCGCACTGTGGCTCGGTGCCATTCTCTCTGCCGTGCAAGCGTTGTTGCCCCCGTTGCCGGTGATGCTGGGTCTGCGCCTGATCGAAGGGGTTTCTCACCTTGCCATTGTGGTCGCAGCGCCCACCCTGATCGCGCAGATCGCAACCGACCGCCAGCGCGGGCTGGCTTTGACGCTTTGGGGGACGTTTTTCGGGGTGGCGTTCGCAGTGATGGCGTGGGGCGGCAGGCCGTTGGCCATTTTCGCAGGATTGCCTACACTGTTTGCGGCGCATGCGGTCTATATGGCCGCCTTCGCGCTGTATCTCGCACCGCGCCTGGTGGCGTTGCCAGACCGAAACAACAGCCCGCCCATGTCCGTGCGCGTCATATTGCGCACCCACGCAATCATCTACCGCTCTCCCTCGATTGCAGCACCCGCGATCGGCTGGCTTTTCTACACGTTCTGTTTCGTCTCCATCCTGACGGTCCTGCCACCCTACTTGCCCGATCAGATTCGTGGTGCCGTGATGGGCGCAATGCCATTGGTCAGCATTGCCGTCTCCATGACACTTGGCGTGGGGCTGCTGCGACTTTTCCGCGCCGTCGAGGTTGTTATTTTCGGGTTCGGATTTTCGGCATTGGCGGTTTTCTGGCTCTGGGCGTCGCCCGCTTCACCGGCCGCATGCCTCGCGCTGGCGGCCGCGATGGGGCTGATTCAGGGCAGCAGCTTTGCTTCCGTCGCACAGCTGAATACCACACCGGAGACACAGGCCCAGGCGAACGGGGCTATGGCGCAAATGGGTAATCTTGGCAATACGTTGGGCACCCCGGTGATGGCGCTCGCCCTCGCACAATGGGGCTATGTCAGCTTGCCTGTACTGGCCGGTGCGGCCTTCTTGATGGGCCTGACGCTGCATCTCTTTTTCGACGCGTGCCGCAGAAACGCATGATGTTTACCATTTGTTCGCTTTTTCGCATTGGAGAATCCCGCCACTGCGCCTATATCGCGTAGGAATGACGGGGGTGTCTGAATGGCCGAATTGAAGAACATCGAAGTGCGCGGCGCGCGCGAACATAATCTGAAAAACATCGACGTGGACATCCCGCGCGACCGGCTGGTGGTGATCACCGGACTGTCCGGGTCCGGTAAATCTTCACTCGCGTTCGATACGATCTATGCGGAAGGCCAGCGGCGCTATGTCGAATCGTTGTCCGCCTATGCGCGTCAATTCCTTGATATGATGCAGAAACCGGACGTGGATCACATTTCCGGCCTCAGCCCCGCTATTTCCATCGAACAGAAAACCACGTCAAAGAATCCCCGTTCGACCGTCGGTACGGTGACGGAAATCTACGACTACATGCGTCTTCTGTTCGCGCGCGTCGGCACGCCCTACAGCCCCGCAACGGGCAAACCGATCGAGGCGCAGCAGGTGCAGGATATGGTTGACCGGATCATGAAAATGGAAGAGGGGACCCGCGCCTATCTGCTGGCCCCCATCGTCCGCGACCGCAAAGGCGAATACCGCAAGGAATTTCTCGAGCTGCGCAAATCCGGTTTCCAGCGGGTGAAGGTGAACGGCGAGTTCTACGAATTGGACGAGCCGCCGACGCTCGACAAGAAGTTCCGTCACGACATCGATGTGGTGGTCGACAGGATCGTCGTCCGCGAAGGGCTTGAAACACGTCTGGCGGACAGTCTGCGCACGGCGCTGGATCTGGCGGACGGGATAGCGATCCTTGAGACCGCGCCAAGCGAGGGGGAGCCGGAGCGGTTTACGTTTTCGGAGAAATTTGCCTGTCCCGTCAGTGGCTTCACCATCCCCGAGATCGAGCCACGGCTGTTTTCCTTCAACGCTCCCTTCGGCGCATGCCCGTCGTGCGACGGCCTTGGCAAAGAGCTGTTCTTTGATGAACGCCTCGTTGTGCCGGATCAGAACCTCAAAATCTACGACGGTGCGCTGGCGCCATGGCGTAAGGGAAAATCACCCTATTTCAAGCAGACCATCGAAGCCATCGCCAAGCACTACGGCTTTAGCCAGAGCGCGAAGTGGAAAGACATCGATCCAAAGATCCAGAATGTCTTCTTGTACGGGTCCGGCAAGGAAGAGATAAAGTTCCGCTACGATGAGGGCGGGCGTGTCTACGAAGTCAGTCGCGTGTTCGAAGGTGTGATTCCGAATATGGAACGCCGCTACCGCGAGACCGACAGCAATTGGATCCGCGAAGAGTTTGAACGCTATCAGAACAACCGTCCATGCGGCACGTGTGATGGATACCGATTGCGCCCCGAGGCGCTGGCGGTGAAAATCGCGGGCCTGCACGCGGGCGAGGTGGTGCAAATGTCGATCCGCGATGCCGCGGACTGGTGCGAAAAAGTGCCTGCGGAACTGTCGCAGCAGAAAAACGAGATTGCACGGGCCATTCTCAAAGAGATCAGGGAACGGCTGGGGTTCTTGAATAACGTTGGATTGGAATACCTTACACTCGCACGTTCAAGTGGCACATTAAGCGGTGGCGAGAGCCAGCGTATCCGGCTTGCCTCCCAGATCGGCTCTGGTCTGACCGGCGTTCTCTACGTGCTCGATGAACCCTCCATCGGTTTGCATCAGCGAGATAACGACCGTCTGCTGCTGACCCTTAAGAACCTGCGCGACCAGGGCAACACGGTGATCGTCGTCGAACACGACGAGGAAGCGATCCGCGAGGCTGACTATGTCTTTGACATTGGGCCGGGGGCGGGGGTGCACGGCGGGCAGGTCGTCGCCAAAGGGACACCTGCCGAAATCGCGTCGAACGAAAACTCCGTGACGGGGCAATACCTGACCGGCGCGCGCGAGATTGCCGTCCCGGCGAAGCGCCGCAAGGGTAACAAGAAGAAAATTCAGGTCGTCAAGGCATCGGGCAACAATCTGCACGATGTCACGGTCGATTTCCCGCTGGGCAAATTCGTCTGCGTGACAGGCGTGTCGGGGGGCGGCAAGTCGACGCTGACCATTGAGACCCTGTTCAAGACGGCGTCGATGAACCTCAATGGCGCGCGCCAGACCCCGGCACCCTGCGAGACGATCAAAGGGCTAGAGCACCTTGATAAGGTGATCGACATCGACCAGCGCCCCATTGGACGCACCCCGCGGTCCAACCCCGCCACCTACACCGGCGCGTTCACCCCGATCCGCGATTGGTTCGCCGGTCTACCGGAGGCGAAGGCGCGCGGTTACAAACCCGGCCGCTTCAGCTTCAACGTAAAAGGTGGACGCTGCGAGGCCTGCCAGGGGGACGGCGTAATCAAGATCGAGATGCATTTCCTGCCTGACGTCTACGTGGAATGCGAAACCTGCAAGGGTGCGCGGTATAACCGCGAGACGCTCGAGATCAAATTCAAAGGCAAAAGCATTGCCGACGTTCTCGATATGACGGTGGAAGATGCGCAGACGTTCTTTGCCGCCGTTCCGTCTATCCGCGAAAAGATGGACGCGCTGATGCGGGTCGGGCTTGGCTATATCAAAGTGGGCCAGCAGGCGACGACCCTGTCAGGGGGCGAAGCACAGCGGGTGAAGCTTTCCAAGGAGCTGGCACGCCGTTCGACGGGCCGCACGCTTTACATACTTGACGAACCGACAACAGGTCTGCATTTCGAGGATGTGCGCAAGCTGCTGGAAGTGCTGCATGAATTGGTCGATCAAGGCAATTCCGTCGTCGTTATCGAGCACAATCTGGATGTCATCAAAACCGCCGATCATCTGATCGACATCGGACCCGAAGGGGGGGATGGCGGCGGCCGCGTCGTGGCGACCGGCACGCCCGAGGATGTCGCGGAAGTGGCAGAAAGCTACACCGGTAAGTATCTCAAACCGATGCTCGCCCCACAAAAGAAAGTCGCGGCAGAGTGACCTTGAAGCCCTGAAGTATACGTGGGGTCGGGAGAAGGGCGTCGCGTTCAGGTTGTTCAACCATGAACCGGCGCCCTCGTCCTTGCTGCGAAGGCATTACCCCGTCGCAGGCGCGAAGAGCTTGCCGTTGCTGTCTTCCGCCATTTGCCAACAGGTATAACGAGAGCCTGCTCGCGGTATCATCCTTGTCGGCTACGGCCCTCCAGCCTCGGAAGCATGGCGGAGAAATCCTTGCCGCGACCGTCTTCCTCTTCGACGAATGTCGCATATAGCTCGCGGGCAAGCGCACCCATCGGGGTGTCGGCATCCGCTGCCTCGGCTGCCTGCTGGCTCAGGCCCAGATCTTTCAGCATCAATTCCGCGGCAAAACCCGGAGCGTATCCGTTATCGGCCGGCGATGACGGCCCGATACCCGGCGCAGGGCAGTAGGCGTTCATCGACCAGCTATAGCCGGAGGAGGTGCTGACCACGTCGAACATCTTTTGGCGATCGAGGCCCAGTTTATCGGCCAGAGCAAAGGCTTCGCAGGTGACGATCATCGTCGCACCAAGGATCATATTGTTGCAGATTTTTGCTGCCTGACCGGCCCCCGCGGTGCCACAATGTACCGCCTTTTGCCCCATGACCTCAAAGAGTGGGGCCGCGCCGGCAAAAGCGTTGTCGGTACCGCCGGCCATGAACGTGAGCGTTCCCGCAGATGCACCACCGACGCCCCCGGAAACCGGAGCATCAACGAATCCTGCACCCTGTGCGTGCGCCATCTCTGCGACATCGCGCGCGCTTTCCACATCGACGGTGGAGCAATCAATCAGGACTGCACCTTGCTTCATCCCTTCGAGAATGTCGGCGGCGACGCTGCGCAGGATCGCGCCGTTTGGCAGCATCGTAATGACGAAATCCGCGTCCCTGACAGCCTCGAGTGCGGACTTCGCAGATGCTACGCCCTCGGCGGTGGTACCTGCGGTGTCGAAACCAACCACGTCATAGCCTGCCTCCGCAAGATTATGCGCCATCGGCGCGCCCATGTTGCCCAATCCGATAAAGCCGATTTTCTGCGTTGTCATATCCGTCTCCTGTCAGAGTTTGAGGGCGTTTTCGCCCAAGGGTAGCAGCATTTTCGACACAGCTGCCAGGGGTACGTTCATGTCCGCAAAACGCCATTTTGGGACGCGATCCTTGTCGATGATCGCGGCGCGAATGCCTTCAAGGAAGTCGCCGTGCTCCATCGCGCGGGCGGTAAAGCGGTACTCGTGATCGAGCGCTTTTTCCATGGTAAGCGACGGCCCGCGCAGGCGGTGGATCATTTCGATCGTGCAGGCCATGGAAAGCGGTGCGTTCCGGCCCATCGCCTTGAGTGTCGCAGCAGCAAATGCGCTGTTGGACACTTGGAGAGAACGCAGGATGTCGCCCAGTGCTTCGCCCCCGAAATGCGCGTCGATCTCTGCCTGCTGGTCGGCGAGCGTCCCGTCGACCGGCACATCGGCAACAACCGCGATGCAAGTTGCATCGCCCGTCCGCTCAAGCTCGGCCATGACTTCTATCCACTTGGACTGTGGGATATAAGTATCTGCAAATCCTGCATATATCGCGTCTGCACCGTTCATGCGAACGGCCGTTGTGCCCAGGTATTCCCCAAGCCGACCGGGCGCCAGTGCTAACATCAACGACCCGCCAACGTCGGGTACAAGGCCGATGCCACATTCCGGCATTGCGATCTGGCTGGTTTCGCCCACGATCCGGTGCGACCCGTGACACCCGATCCCGACGCCGCCGCCCATCGTGAAGCCTTGCAGAAAGGACACGACCGGCTTGGGATAAGAAAATATCTTGTTGTTCATCCGATATTCGTCGGCCCAGAACTTCTGGCCGTAGGCATAGTTCCCCTTCAGACCGGTCTCATACAAATCGGCAATATCGCCCCCGGAGCAGAAAGCGCGGTCTCCGGCAGCGTCGATGACGATCAACGCGACGGCAGGATCATCGCGCCACCCGTCGAGAGCGGTCTCGACGGCGAGACACATGTCGTAGGTTAATGCATTCAACGCTTTGGGCCGGTTCAGCGTGATCCTGCCCGCTTTTCCGACGACGCGGATATCAATGTCACTCATACACTCACCGGTTTTTCAGCATGTCGCGGGAGACGATCACCCGCATGATCTCGTTGGTGCCTTCGAGGATCTGATGCACCCGCAGATCACGCACCAGCTTTTCGATGCCGTAGTCGGCAAGATACCCGTAACCGCCGTGCAACTGCAGACATTGGTCCACAATACGCGAACCGGCCTCGGTCACGAATTTCTTCGCCATCGCGCAGAACTTGGTGGCATCGGGTGCTCCGGTGTCAAGCTTCCACGCGGCCTGCCGCAAAAACGTGCGTGCGGCCTGAAGCTCGATCTCCATGTCCGCGAGGCGAAATTGCAGGCCCTGAAACTGGTCGATCGGCTTGCCGAACGCTTGCCGCTCGCCCATGTAATCAAGGGTTTTGGTCAGTGCGGTCTGTGCCGCCCCCAGCGAACAGGCCGCGATGTTCAGACGACCGCCGTCCAGCCCCTTCATTGCATATTTGAAACCACTGCCCTCCTCGCCCACTAGATTTTCGGCGGAAATGTTGCAATTGTCGAATTGAACCTGCGCTGTCGGCTGGCTGCGCCAGCCCATCTTGTCCTCCAGACCGCCGAAGGACAGACCCGGTGTTCCGTCGGTCACATACACTGTCGAGACACCGGCGGCTCCATCGTCGGAAGTGCGCACCATGCAGACATAGGCATCCGAATAGCCGCCTCCGGAAATGAATGCCTTGGTTCCATTCAGGGTATAGCCCTCGTTGGTCCGCTCTGCCCGCGTTTTCAAGGCTGCGGCGTCAGAGCCGGAGCCGGGTTCCGTCAGGCAATAGCTGAGCACCGTTTTCATCGACAGCACGTCCGGCAATACGCGCGCCTTCATTTCGTCGGATGCAAAGCTGTCGAGCATCTTGGCGCACATGTTGTGGATCGACAGGAACGAAGCGACGGATGGACATGCCATCGACAGGGCTTCGAACACCAGCGTTGCGTCCAGACGCGACAACCCCGATCCGCCCCCTTCCTCGGAGACATAGAGCCCGCCGAAGCCAAGCTCTGCGATCTTTGGCCAAAGCTCTTTGGGAATGCACTCTGCCTTCTCCCATGCCTGCGCGTGGGGCGCGATGTGCTCTTGCCCAAAGGCGTAAGCCATATCGAAAATGGCGGTCTGTTCCTCGCTCAGTGCGAAATCCATCGTATCCTCCCGAACCTGTCAAATGTGGCCTGTGGCGCCCCTTGGGGGGACGCCACCGTGTCTTATTCCATCACCGGGATGGAGAATTCGCCGCCTTCTTTGATGCCCGAAGGCCAACGCGCGGTCACGGTCTTTGTGCGGGTGTAAAATTTGAACGCATCCGACCCGTGCTGGTTGAGATCGCCAAAGACCGACTTTTTCCAGCCGCCGAACGTGTGATACGCGAGCGGCACAGGGATCGGCACGTTGATGCCGATCATGCCCACGTTGATCCGGTTCGCAAAATCACGCGCCGCATCGCCGTCCCGGGTAAAGATCGCGGTGCCGTTGCCGTATTCGTGGTCCATGGCCAGTCCAAGCGCCTCTTCGTAGGTTTGCGCGCGCACACAGGTCAGCACGGGGCCGAAAATCTCCTGCTTGTAGATGTCCATATCCTTGGTCGCGCGGTCGAACAGGTGCGGCCCGATGAAAAAGCCGTCTTCGTAGCCCTGAAGCTTGAAATCGCGCCCGTCGACGACGAGTTCAGCGCCCTGGTCGATGCCGGTCTGGACCAGACGCTCGATATTTGCCTTGGCCGCGGCGGTCACGACTGGGCCGTAATCCACATCCTTGCCGGAGGTATAAGGACCAACCTTGAGCTTTTCGATGCGCGGCACCAGTTTTTCGATAAGCCGGTCAGCGGTTTCGGCACCCACCGGAACGGCTACGGAAATCGCCATGCAGCGCTCGCCCGCCGCACCGTAGCCCGCGCCGATCAGCGCGTCCGCGGCCTGGTCCATGTCCGCGTCGGGCATGATGATCATGTGGTTTTTCGCTCCGCCGAAGCACTGTACGCGTTTGCCGTTGGCACAACCCGTCGCATAGATGTATTCCGCGATCGGTGTAGAGCCGACGAAGCCTACCGACTGGATGACATCGTTATGCAGAATCGCATCGACCGCTTCCTTGTCGCCGTTCACGACCTGCAGAACGCCTTTGGGCAGACCCGCTTCTTCGGCCAGTTCGGCCAACATCAGCGGCACGGAAGGATCACGCTCCGACGGTTTCAGGATGAAAGCGTTGCCACAGGCGATGGCCGGCGCAAACATCCACATCGGGATCATCGCGGGGAAGTTGAAAGGCGTGATGCCCGCCGTCACGCCAAGCGCCTGGCGCATCGAGTACATATCAATGCCGGGACCGGCGCTGTCGGTGTATTCGCCTTTCAGAAGCTGGGGCGCGCCGATGCAGTATTCCACCACTTCAAGTCCGCGCTGCACGTCGCCTGCCGCATCGGGCAACGTCTTGCCATGCTCACGGCTCAGGGCTTCCGCCAGTTTGTCCATATCGCGGTTCAGCAGATCGACCAGCTTCATCAGCACGCGCGCGCGCCGTTGTGGGTTGGTGGCGGCCCAGGCGGGTTGAGCCGCCTGCGCGTGGGCGACGGCCTGCTCCATTTCTTCGACACTCGCCAGCGGGCATTTCGCTTGCACTTCGCCGGTAGCGGGGTTCATGACGTCGGCAAAACGGCCCGAAGTGCCTTTGACGTGCGCGCCGTTGATGTAATGAGTCAGCTCTTGCATGGGATCCTCCGATGGGTGTTCGGGCGCAGTGTAGTCTTGCAAAAAGGTCGCGAAAAGGGGCAGCTTGGCAAAATAGTTTTGCAAAAATGCAAAGCGCGCGATGGAGGCCGACTTTGGAACATAATTGGGACGACTTGCGTCTTTTCCTTGCCGTGGCCCGCGCCGAAAGCCTGTCAGGCGCGGGTAAGGCGCTGCGGCTTGATCCTGCAACGCTGGGGCGGCGCATGGCGCGGCTGGAGAAAGCGATGCAGACTGCCTTGTTCGTCAAATCGCCACAAGGCTATACGCTGACGCAGGCGGGTGCGGATTTGCTCACACGGGCAGGCGCGGCGGAGCAGGCGATGCGCGCTGCGACTGCAGGGGTCGCGGCGCCGACGGAAAGGTTGTCAGGCCAGATCCGTGTCGGCGCGCCCGACGGCTGTGCGAATTATCTTTTGCCGCAGGTCTGTGCCGCGATCGGGCGCGACAATCCCGCACTGGAGATCCAGATCATTGCCTTGCCCCGCGTTTTCAACCTGTCGCGCCGCGAAGCGGACATGGCCATCGGCGTCAGCGCGCCCGCCGCCGGGCGTCTGATGGTTCGCCAGGTCAGCGAATACAAGCTCCACCTTGCCGCTTCGAACGACTACCTTGCGGCGCATGGCCCGATTCCCGATTTTAGGGCGCTGAAAGACCATCCGCTGGTCGGCTACATCCCCGATATGATCTTTGACCGCGAACTCGACTACCTGGCCGATCTGGGGGCGGGTAGGGTGCCTTTCGCGTCCAACTCGGTCTCGGTGCAGATCAACATGATCCGTCAGGGGGCAGGTGTGGGCGTGGTCCATGATTTCAGCTTGCCCTTCGCCCCCGGTGTGCGCCGCATCCTGACCGAGCAGCTAAGCCTGACGCGGGCGTTCTATCTGATCCGCCATGCGGACGACGTGCGCGATGCCAGACTGGCCAAATTCGCCGATCAACTGGTCCTGCGCCTGAAATCCGAGGTCTCGCGCCTCGAAGAACTTGGAAAACAAGAGGGTGGGCAATCGCAGCCTTGACAGGTGGACGCATCGCGCGCGACCATAACCTCCAGCGTACACGGGTCATAGGAGGATGATGATATGCTCGTTTCACATATTCTACAGTCGAAGGCGGACGACCGCGTGGCGACCGCTTTGCCCTCCGTTACCGTGGCGGACGCGGCGCGCATGTTGTCGGAACGGCGCATCGGTACGCTCGTCATTTCGCGCGATGACCGGACAATCGATGGCATCGTGTCCGAGCGAGACATCGTGCGACAACTGGGAAAGGCGGGCGCGGAATGTCTGCACCAGCCTGTGAGCGATATCATGACCACGAAACTTGTGACTTGCACCCGGCAGATGCGCGCCGACGAGGTTCTTGCGCAAATGACCGAAGGGCGGTTTCGCCACATGCCTGTTCTGGACGAAGGCGCACTGGTGGCGCTTATTTCGCTGGGCGATGTTGTCAAGGCCCGGCTGAGCGAGGTCTCGATGGAAAAGGACGCTCTCGAAGGAATGATACGGGGGCATTGAGCCCGCTTGCCTTTCAGAGGACAGCGTGTTTTCTTGCGACGAAATTGACCTGAACCAAGGAGCGCCCCTATGCGCGTTGGCCTCTATCCCGGTACGTTCGACCCGATAACACTCGGGCATATCGATATTATCAGACGCACCGCGTCGCTGGTTGACAAGTTGGTTATCGGGGTTGCGATCAACCGCGACAAGGGGCCGTTATTCTCTCTCGAGGAGCGTGTATCGCTGATCGAAGAGGAATGTGCAGAGCTCTCGGAAGAAACCGGGATGGAGATTGTCGTCCATCCGTTCGAGAACCTGTTGATCAACTGCGCGCGTGATGTTGGCGCCTCTCTGATCATACGCGGATTGCGGGCGGTAGCGGATTTTGAATACGAATACCAGATGGTCGGGATGAACCGTCAGCTGGACGATGAGATCGAAACGGTGTTCCTGATGGCCGAGGCGCAGCGTCAGGCGATTGCCAGCAAGCTGGTCAAGGAAATCGCCCGTCTCGATGGCGACGTGAGCAAATTCGTGACGCCTCGCGTTAATACGGAGTTGATTGCACGGTTCAGCGAATAGGGACAGGTATCGGAAGGACGAAGCGGCCTTCTGGCATCAGGTCCGCCGACAACATCTGCGATCGGGCGGGCGCTGCGTCGTAACATCCCGACCCCCGTGTGAGTTGTGAAATGTCAGCGCCAGAACGCGAGCCATTCGATCAGATCGGCAAATTTCTTCGCCAGGAAGATACCATGCTCCGTCCCGTAGCAGGCGTAGTCGACCAGAACTGCCCCGACAATGAAAAGCCCCAGCACAAGCGCGATACGATTGGTCATAGCGGGTCCTTTGCGGTTGCCAGCCCCTTCTAGGGCAGGCAACCCGCAGCGGCAAGCATTAGCCGAGGGCGCCCATCGCCACGGCCACATCGGCCATGCGCACGGAAAAAGCCCATTCGTTGTCATACCATGCAAGCACCCTTACGGTGCGTCCGGCCACGACAATTGTCTGGTCCGGCGCAAAGATCGAGCTTTGCTCCGTGTGGTTGAAATCGACAGAGACTTTCTGCTCGGGATCGTAGCCGAAGACACGCGCCATCGGACCTTCAGCCGCGGCCTTGGCGGCTGCGTTGATTTCATCCACCGTCACGTCGCGCATGGCGGTAAAGGTCAGATCGACGGCGCTGACATTGGGGGTGGGCACCCGCATCGCGGTACCGTCCAGACGCCCTTTCATGACGGGCATCACTTCTCCCAGCGCCTTCGCGGCGCCGGTCGATGTTGGGATGATCGCAAGCGCCGCCGCCCGCGCCCGGTAAAGATCACTGTGGCGACGGTCCAGCGTCGGCTGATCCCCGGTATAGCTGTGGATTGTGGTCATAAGACCGCTTTCGATGCCCACGGCCTCGTGCATGACCTTTGCCAGGGGCGCGAGACAGTTGGTCGTGCACGATCCGTTCGAAATCATCGTGTCGCTGGCCAGCAGAGTGTCGTCATTGACGCCGAAAACCACCGTCCTGTCCACGTTCTTGCCGGGCGCGGACAGCAAAACCTTCTTTGCGCCACGCTCGATATGCGTGCGCGCCATGTTGCCATCGTTGAACTGCCCGGTGCATTCCAGCACCACGTCGCACCCGGACCAGTCCAGTTCCTGAAGGTCGTACGTCGACATGACTTCGATGTCGTTCTGACCAAGGTTCAGAACCCCGTCGCCGACGGTGATCTCATTTGGGAAACGGCCGTGAACACTGTCGTATTTCAGCAAATGTGCGGCGGATGAGATGGGTCCCGTTGCGTTCAGCTTCATCACTTCGATATCGTCGCGCCCCGATGCCGCGATGTGGTTGAGGGTACAGCGGCCGATCCGGCCAAATCCGTTGATCCCGACTTTGATGGTCATGTGACGCTCCTGAGTGATCTTTTCAGGGCTGCTATATCCGCCCCCATGCCCCGGGGGCCAGACCCAATGGCATGATGGATTCTCATGTTAGCGTTAAAATCAGAGGTTAGCGGTAACGCCTTCACGCCATGCACCATTGGCAATTGCGTCAATCTGTCCTAGCTAGAAACCTGCGTAACGGAAGGATCTGTGTGATGAGTGGTTTGATTGCCTTGCTGGATGATGTCGCGGCGATTGCCAAGGTGGCTGCGGCGTCCGTGGACGATGTGATAGGGCAGGCGTCCAAAGCCAGCGCCAAGGCTGCCGGTGCGGTGATCGACGATGCGGCGGTGACACCGAAATACGTGCACGGGTTCGAAGCCAGCCGCGAATTGCCGATCATCTGGCGCATCACCAAAGGCTCTCTGCGCAACAAATTGGTGTTCTTGCTGCCGGCCGGGCTGGTGCTATCGGAATTTGCGCCATGGGCTATTCCTCCGCTGCTGATGCTGGGCGGGGCATACCTGTGCTTCGAAGGGGCGGAGAAAGTCGCCCATGTGCTGGGACTGAGCGAGGGGCACGAAGATCACCCGGGCAAGGCAGAAAAACCCGACGATCCCGCGGTCCTCGAAGAGCAGAAAGCGGAGGGTGCGATCAAGACCGATTTCATTCTATCGGCGGAAATCATGACGATCGCCCTGTCACAGATCCCCGAAAGCACATTCTGGCTCGAAGCGGCGGTATTGGCGACGGTTGCGGTTATCATCACGGTGGCGGTCTACGGTTCGGTCGCGTTGATCGTCAAGATGGACGATCTTGGGCTGACCATGGCCAATAACGGGCGACTGGGTCTGACCCGTGCGCTTGGGCGGGGTTTGGTCAAGGCGATGCCGCGTTTTCTCAAGCTGCTGACCGTCGTGGGCACGATGGCGATGCTCTGGGTCGGTGGATCCATTATTGTGCACGGCCTCGAAGAACTCGGCTTTGGCGCGATCGGTCACTGGATTCACGATGCCGCAGTCGGGGTGGCCCATCTCGTACCCGCGTCGGTCCAAAACGCCACGGAATGGGCAGCGACGGCTACGATGGACGGTGTGTTCGGATTGGCACTGGGGCTGCTGCTGATCCCGGTCGGCGAGAAAGTTGTTACACCGATCTGGCGCGCCGTGTTCAACCGAAAGGCGCAGGCGGCCTGATCAGGCGTCGGACCGATGCTTGCGGTCGATCAGGGTCGAAGCGACAGTGGCAAGTGCCAGTGTCGCCATACCGAGATGTCCGAACAGGATGTAGTTCCAGAGAACTTGCATGAATCCGCCCCCCGTGAATATGGAGATCATGGCTGCAACACAGCCTGTCATGATTGCTGTCAGAAGATACGCCATGTCCAAACCCCCTAATAAACCGAGTTTAATCGTCCGCAATAATCGTTAAACTAGAATTAACACCGATCAAGATACTTATACGGTACAAGCGGTATGTGGCCGATCTTCGCCCGAAATGTGGCAAAACCGGCGCGAATTGGCTTATTTCCGTGGTTAAGCGGTTTTCATAGCGGAATCAAAACGGCGGACCCCGTTGCCAGGGCCCGCCGTTCCACAAACTCAGGACAGGTGTCAGAGAAGTGCTTTTGCGCGCTCAACCACCGTCTCGGACGTGATGCCGAACTTGACAAATAGCGTGTCCGCAGGCGCGGAGGCACCGAAGCTGTCCATGCCGACAAAATCCGCCTTACCCCATTTACCGCGCTCGCCGAGCAGCCAGCGGTCCCAGCCCTGACGTACGCCTGCCTCGATGCCGATGCGCACCGGGCCGCCCGGCAGCACCCGCTTGCGATACGCTTCGTCCTGTTGCGCGAACAACTCCATGCAGGGCAGGGAGACGACGCGGCAGCCGATGCCCTCGGCCTCCAGCGTCTCGCGGGCGTCCAATGCTACGGACACCTCTGACCCGGTGGCGATCAGAATGACCTGCCGTTTGGCGTCCGCATCTTTCAGAACGTAACCGCCCTGAGCAACCAGGTTCTTGTTCTTGTGCTCCAATCGAACCGTCGGCACACCCTGACGGGTCAGCGACAGCACCGATGGCGTGGCTTTCTCAGTCAGCGCGATTTCCCAGGCTTCGGCTGTCTCGACCGTATCGGCGGGGCGGAACACCAGCGTATTCGGTGTCGCGCGGCTGATCGCCAGATGTTCGACAGGTTGGTGCGTCGGGCCGTCCTCGCCCAGACCGATGCTGTCATGGGTCATCACATAGACGACCGGCTGTTTCATCAGCGCCGACAGCCGCATCGCGGGCCGGGCGTAGTCGGTGAAACACATGAAGGTACCGCCGTAGGGACGCACGCCGCCGTGCAGCGACATGCCATTCATCGCTGACGACATGCCATGCTCGCGGATGCCCCAATAGACATAGCGACCGCCCCGGTTGTCGATGTCGAACACGCCCAGATCGGACGTCTTCGTGTTGTTCGAGCCGGTCAGATCGGCAGAGCCGCCCACCGTTTCCGGCAGGATCGGGTTCACGACCTCAAGCACTTTCTCCGAGGACGCACGGGTGGCGAGTTTTGGCGCGGTCTCGCTCATTTGCTTCTTGAACGCCTTGATCGTTGCACTCAACTTTCTCGGCGCGTCGAGCGCCAGTGCCCGGTTGAACGTCTCGCGCTTGGCGCGGGGCATCTTGTCGAACCGTTCTTCCCAGTCCCTGCGCGCCCCCACACCACGCTGGCCGATGGTTTCCCAGGCTGATTTGATCTCGGACGGGATATCGAACAGGCCGGCGGTCCATCCCCAGGCCTCCTTCGCCTCGGTGATCTGCGCGGGATCGGTAAGCGCGCCGTGGCCCTTGGATGTGTCCTGTGCCGCATGACCCAAAGCGATATGCGTCTTGCAGGCGATCATGCTTGGCGTATCTGTTTTCTTGGCCGCCGCCAGCGCCGCGTCGATCTCGTCGGGGTTATGCCCGTCGATCTCCTGCACGTCCCACCCGGCAGCGCGAAAACGTGCGGGCTGATCGGTGGTGTCCGACAGGCTCACGGGGCCGTCGATGGTGATGCTGTTGTTGTCCCACATCAGGATCAGTTTGCTCAGCTTGTGCCGCCCGGCCAGCGTGATCGCCTCCTGGCTCACGCCTTCCATCAGACAGCCGTCCCCGGCGATGACATAGGTGCGGTGATCGACGACCTTCGCGCCATAGGCGGCACGCTGGATCTCTTCGGCCATGGCAAAGCCCACGGAATTCGCGATGCCTTGCCCCAGAGGACCGGTCGTTGTCTCGATCGCATCGGCAAGGAAGTTCTCCGGATGACCCGCCGTGCGCGCGCCCGCCTGGCGAAAGTTCTTGATTTCCTCGATGGGGAATTGGGTGTCGCCGACAAGATGCAGCAGCGCATAGATCAGCATCGATCCATGACCGGCAGACAGGATAAAACGGTCCCGGTCGGGCCAGTTGGGCTGTGCCGCGTCGAATTTCAGGTGCTTTTCGAACAGGACGGTGGCGACATCCGCCATTCCGATGGGCATGCCGGAGTGGCCAGAATTCGCAGCAGCGACAGCGTCGAGTGTAAGCGCGCGGATGGCGGCCGCCTTTGACCAATGATCGGGGTGGGCGGTTTGGAGGGCTTTGAGATCCACGAGGCTGCGGCTCCTTGAGAATGAGGCAAAAGGGATGGTTGGCAGGTCAATATCAGGGTCGGGGGAAAGTTCAAGCGCGACGGACCACGCGACCGTCACCACCGTTTCGCCCGGCGGATGAAGGCCGCTCGCCAAGCCGCTGTTTTCAAAGAGGGGAAGCAATTCCGCTCGGCTTTGGGTAGGATCGCGCCATGATCCCGGATAAATCGATTCGAATCCGGGAATGGGTGGGCTGTTTGCGCAATGAGGTCAGAGGGCATATGAGCGAAATCGAAGAACTTCAGCGGCGCATTACGGCCGCGATGGATCAGGTGGCGTTCGGCCTTGAGAAACTGGCCGCTACACCCGCCGGGCCGGACCCGGAAACGCTGTCGCAGCTCGAAGAGGAGCGCACCGCGAACGCACAGCTTCAAGAGCGGGTGCGGACGCTGCGCCAGAAATCCGACGGTGAAGCGACGGCCCTGCGCGAGCAGCTCGAAGAGAGCGAAGCGCGCATGGCTCAGCTCGACATAGAGCTTCAAAGGGTGCGCCGCGCCAACAGCCAGTTGTCGGACGCCTGCGTCGCGCTGCGCGAAGCGAACGCGGAAGGGGTCGGAGAGCCGCATTTGATCAACAAGGCGATGCTGGCCGAACTCGAGGCGTTGCGCGCCGCGCGCGCGGCGGATGTCGCCGAAGCCTCTGTTATTCTCGCCAGCCTGCAACCGCTGGTCGACGCCGCGACCGATACGCCCAAACCAGATGCGCCCCAACCGGAAGTGCCGAAATCACAGGAGGACGCTTGATGCCCGAGGTCAAGATTTCCATCGGGGGTCGTCATTTCGACGTAGCCTGCCAGGAGGGCGAGGAAAGCTATCTGCACGCTGCGGCCAAGATGCTGGATGACGAAGCACAGGTGCTTGCCGATCAGGTGGGCCGGATGCCCGAAGCGCGGATGCTGCTGATGGCAGGTCTCATGCTTGCCGACAAGACCGCGAGCGTCGAGGACAAGATCATCGAGGTGCGCGCCGAACTGGCCGAGCGGGAGGCCGAGCTTGAAGGTCTGCGCAACGTCGTTGTGGAGCCAGAGCGCATCGAAGTGCCGGTGGTGCCCCAATCGGTTACCGACACCCTTGCCGAAATCGCTGCGCGCGCAGAATCCCTGGCGGCCGAAGTGGACGAGAAAACCGGCGGTTAGACGCGGCTGATCGGGCCGAGACTGCAGTGCGGAATTGGCGGATGCGTATAAGGTTCGCCGGATTGTTGGTGTTCGATGGGTTCAGCCGCGCATCCGCGACAGCGATCCGCGCGTGGCTGAAAGGCGGACAGGGTTGCCGCACGCGTGCCGCCGCCGCTGTCATATCCCGGACTGAAGATGTGCCGCAAACAGCCATGCGCAGTAAACGGCGTACAATGCTTGTCGGGTAAGCAACCCTTATTAAAGTGCCAATAAGAAAAGCGCCCGCAGTTACCTGCGGGCGCGAACCTCAGTCGCCTGACAACGACATCGGCGTCAGGCGTTGGTTTCGCGGATCTTGTCGGCGGCTTCCTTGTCGAAGCTGACCCCGTTCTCTTCCAACAGCGTGTCGAGCTCCCCCGACAGGGTCATTTCGGTGATGATGTCACAGCCACCAACAAATTCGCCCTTTACATAAAGCTGCGGGATCGTGGGCCAGTCCGAAAAATCCTTGATCCCCTGACGGATGCCTTCATCCGCCAGCACGTTCACATCGGAAAAATCAATGCCCATATAGTTCAGCACCCCCGCCACGCGGCTGGAAAAGCCGCATTGTGGCATGGATTTGGTGCCTTTCATGAACAGGACGACATCGTTTTTGGTAATCGCTTCCTGGATCTGTGCGTTTGCGTCGGTCATCGGGGCTTCCTTGTCGTTACGCGTACGGGCTTTGGTTGCGGAGTGCGGGTGAGGGCGGCGCATGCGCCGACACATACGATTGCGGCCGTGGCGGTCAACAGAAACATCATTATTCGGGTACCTTCGTTGTTAGGGCCAGGGCGTGCAACTCGCCCGTGGCGCCATCCATCTTGCCTTTCAGCGCGGCGTAGACGGCGCGCTGCTGCTGCACACGGTTTTTTCCGCGAAAGCTCTCATCCACAACCATCGCCGCCATATGCACACCGTCATTGCCTTCGACCACGATTTTCGCATCGGGGAAGCTCTCGCGCAGGAGATCTTCGATTTCTCGGGCTTGCATCGGCATCTGGGGCTCCGTCACTGGCTGCGTCTGTTCTAGATGTAGTAGGGGGCGGGGCCGCGTGCAAGGGAGGTTCATCAACGCTTGCGCGCCGCGTGCATTTATCGGACCCTTGCGCAGGCGGGCAGCCACCGAAGAAGGAAAGCGCACATGGACACATCACAGGCAACACGCACCGGCGCGCCGGAACAGGCGCTGGACTGGCTGCGCGCGGACAAGACCGTCGCGCTGGCAACGGTGATCGAGACGTGGGGCTCCGCGCCGCGCCGTGTGGGCGCACAGATGGTGGTATCCGGCGAAGGCGAGATGGAAGGCTCCGTCTCCGGTGGCTGTGTCGAGGGGGCGGTGGTTCTCGAGGCGCTCGAAGCGGTGGAAGATGGCGAAACGAAGGTGCTTGAATACGGTGTCAGCGACGGCGATGCCTTTGCCGTGGGACTGGCGTGCGGCGGGAACATCAGGATATTGGTCGAGCCGGTCGGCGCGGACGGAATGCCGCGCGCAATGCTGGAGGATCTGGTGGCCAAACGCGCGGCCCGGGTGCCGGTTGCCTATGAGGTGGCCCTGGACGGCAGCACACGGCAATTGGTCACGCAGGGCCACGCCGACCGGTTCCGGATGGACCGTTCCGGCGTGGACGGAGACGGCGCAGTTTTCGTGGCGATCCACAATCCGCCGCTGCGGCTGGTCGTGGTGGGGGCGGTTCACATTGCCCAATCGCTGGTGCCAATGGCGCAGATGGCCGGTTTTGATCCCGTCGTCATCGACCCGCGCGAAGCCTTCGGCGCGCCCGCGCGATTTCCCACGGCGCGGGTGCTCAACGACTGGCCAGATTCTGCGCTGGCGGAAGTCGGCGTGGACAGCCGCACGGCACTGGTCCTGCTGACCCACGATCCGAAGCTTGACGATCCAGCCCTGCATCTGGCGCTGAAATCGGACGCATTCTATATTGGCGCGCTCGGGTCAACGCGGACCCATGCGGCGCGGGTCGAGCGGCTGACCGGGGCCGGGTTCGATGCGGACAGCATCGCGCAGATACACGGCCCCGTAGGTCTGGATATCGGGGCGGCGGGACCTGCTGAGATCGCGGTGTCGGTCCTCGCCCAGATGATCGCCGTGTTGCGCAAATCATGAAATTCGGAACTGTGTCACTGGCCGACGCCGAAGGCTGCGTGCTGGCGCACTCCGTCGCGCTCACAAAAGGCCGCCTGCGCAAGGGGCAGGTGTTGACGTCGGCAGATCTGCGCGCGCTGCGTGCATCCGGTCATGACAATGTGATCGCCGCAACGCTGGGTCCGGACGACATGGGCGAGAACGCCGCTGCGGATGCACTGGCCGACGCGATCATGACGCGGGCGCAGGGCGTTGAACGCGGTGCGGCCTTCACCGGCCGGGTCAATCTTGTCGCGGCGCAGGCTGGTGTGGCCGTTCTGGACACGGCGGCGATCGCGGCGATCAACGAGGTTGACCCGATGATAACAATTGCCACCGTGCCGCCTTTTCAACAAATGCGGGCGGGTGGGATGCTGGCCACGATCAAGATCATCTCCTATGCCGTGCCGAAGGATGCCGTGGCGCGGGCCGCGGCCGCCGCACGCGGCGCGGTGACGCTGGCGGGTCCGGTGCTGACGCGGGCGGCCCTGATCATCACGGAGATTCCCGGCGGCGCGGGAGAAAAGGGCCGCGCGGCGATCGAAGGGCGGCTGGACACGCTTGGCGTATCGCTCGGGGTAGTCAAGGTCGTGGCGCACGAGCGCGCGGCGTTGACGGCGGCCATCCGCGATGAGAACAGCCCGCTGGTGCTGATCCTGACAGGCTCGGCCACGTCCGACATCGACGATGTGGCACCGGCGGCACTCGTCGCGGCGGGCGGTCGGATCGAGCGGTTCGGGATGCCGGTCGATCCGGGCAATCTGCTGTTTCTGGGCACCCGCGGCCCGCAACAGGTGATCGGGTTGCCGGGCTGTGCGCGCTCGCCCGCACTCAACGGTGCCGATTGGGTGTTGTCGCGGATCGTCTGCGGACTGAAGGTCACGGGCGCGGACATCGCGGCGATGGGGGTGGGCGGTTTGCTCAAGGAGATCCCGACCCGTCCACAACCGCGCCGCGGAACTTCGCGGGCGTAATTGCGCGCGTTCGGGGTGTGTCGTGGGAGACGGGCGCGAAATTGTGACTTCTCAAGGCGTCTGGCGCGTGTTTAACTCTTGCCAACGCATACTCGAAAGTCTGGGAGGACATTGATGACACAGGTTAAAATGACCGTGAACGGCAAAACCGCGTCGGGCCACGTGGAGGGTCGTACACTGTTGGTGCAGTTTTTGCGCGAGGATTTGGGCCTGACGGGCACGCATGTCGGCTGCGACACCAGCCAATGTGGCGCCTGTGTGGTGCATGTGAACGGTCAGGCGGTCAAGGCCTGCTCGATGTTGGCGGTCGAGGCGGACGGTGCCGACGTAGCCACAATCGAAGGGCAGGCGGCTGCCGACGGAACGCTCAACACGATTCAGCAGGCGTTTCAGGACCACCACGGTCTGCAATGCGGGTTCTGCACGCCAGGCATGGTGATGTCGGCGGCGGCCTTGCTGAAAGACAATCCCAAGCCGACTGTGGCCGAGGTGCGCCACTATCTTGATGGCAATATCTGCCGCTGCACCGGTTATCACAACATCGTCAAGGCGATCATGGCCGCATCGGGTCAGGACATAGGCGCCATCGCTGCTGAATGACGGCGACGCGTGCCCCGCACCGGGGCGCGGAAAAGATCAACGAAAGGGCGCGGGCCGGAGGAGGTCCAGCACCTGTTCGATAAAAACAGTCAGGTGCGGCCATCGCATCATCCCATGGGAGGAATAAAATGCCAAAAGACAGTGGTATCGGCGCCAGCTCGAAGCGGCGCGAGGACATCCGGTTTCTGACCGGTGACGGCAATTACACCGACGACATCAACATTCACGGACAGGCCTATGTCCATTTCCTGCGCTCGGACGTCGCCCACGGCACGCTCAATTCTGTGAACACCGATGCCGCCGCCGCGATGGACGGCGTGGTCAAGATCTTTACCGGCACGGATTTCGAGGCTGTCGGCTCGATCCCCTGCGGCTGGCAGGTGACAGACAAGCACGGCGAAGTGATGCAGGAGCCGCGCCATCCGGTGCTGGCCCATGGCAAGGTCCGCCACGTGGGCGAACCGATTGCCGCCGTGGTCGCCGACACGCCGGAGCAGGCGCGCGACGCCGCCGAAGCGATCGAGGTGGACATTTCCGAGCTGCCTGCCGTGATCGACATGAAAGAGGCTGTCAGAGACGGCGCGCCCAAGGTGCATGACGATCTGACAGGCAACCTGTGCTACGACTGGGGTTTCGTGGAGGAAAACAAGGGCGCCGTTGATGCTGCTTTCGAGAAGGCCGCGCATGTCACGACGCTGGAGCTGGTCAACAACCGCCTTGTCGCCAACCCGATGGAGCCGCGCGTGGCAGTCGGCGATTTCGCCCGCAGCACCGGCGATTACACGCTCTATACGACGTCGCAGAACCCGCATGTGATCCGGCTGTTGATGGGCGCCTTCGTGCTCGGGATCCCCGAGCATAAACTGCGCGTGGTCGCCCCCGATGTGGGCGGCGGTTTCGGCACCAAGATCTTCCACTATCAGGAAGAGGCATTTGTCACCTTCGCCGCCAAGGCCTGCAACCGTCCGGTCAAATGGACCTCGTCACGCTCCGAGGCGTTCATGTCGGACGCGCACGGACGCGACCATGTGACCAAGATCGAGCTGGCGCTGGATGCGGACAACAACTTCACCGCGCTGCGCACCGACACCTACGCCAATATGGGTGCTTACCTGTCGACCTTCGCGCCGTCCGTCCCCACCTGGCTGCACGGCACGCTGATGGCGGGCAACTACAAGACGCCGCTGATCTATGTGAACGTCAAGGCCGTCTTCACCAATACCGTGCCTGTCGATGCCTACCGCGGTGCCGGCCGACCCGAGGCAACATACCAGCTTGAGCGACTTGTCGACAAGGCCGCGCATGAGCTGGGCGTCGATCCGATCAAGCTGCGCCGCCAGAACTTCGTCACTGAATTCCCCTATGCCACGCCTGTGGCGGTGGAGTACGATACCGGTGACTATATCGCCACGATGGACAAGCTCGAAGAGATGGCCGATGTCGCGGGCTTTGCCGCGCGGCGTCAGGAATCCGAGGCCAAGGGTCGGTTGCGCGGCTTCGGCGTGAACTGCTACATTGAGGCCTGCGGCATCGCGCCATCCAACCTTGTGGGGCAGCTCGGCGCGCGCGCGGGGCTATACGAATCCGCGACCGTTCGGGTCAACGCCACCGGCGGTCTGGTCGTGATGACCGGCAGTCACAGCCACGGGCAGGGCCACGAGACTTCCTTTGCCCAGGTAGTTGCCGAGATGATCGGCATCGACGAAAGCATGGTGGAGATCGTACACGGCGATACCGACCGTGTGCCGATGGGCATGGGCACCTACGGCTCGCGCTCGTTGGCTGTCGGCGGCTCGGCAATGGTGCGCGCCACAGAAAAGATCATCGCCAAGGCGCGCAAGATCGCGTCGCACCTGCTCGAAGCATCCGAGACCGATGTCGAGTTGAAGGACGGTGCGTTCACCGTTGCGGGCACGGATAAATCCGTGGCCTGGGGTGACGTGACGCTGGCGGCCTACGTGCCGCACAACTACCCTCTTGAAGAAATCGAGCCGGGCCTCGAAGAAACCGCGTTCTACGATCCGGCGAACTTTACCTACCCGTCGGGTGCCTACGCCTGCGAGGTCGAGCTTGACCCCGAAACCGGACAAGTCACGGTCGAGCGGTTTTTCGCAGCGGATGATTTCGGCAATATCGTCAATCCGATGATCGTGACCGGTCAGGTCCACGGCGGGCTGGCGCAGGGCATCGGTCAGGCACTGATGGAAAACTGCACCTACGATGCGGACGGCCAGTTGCTAAGCGCGTCTTACATGGATTATGCCATGCCGCGCGCGTCGGATCTGCCGTTCTACGATGTCGACCATTCGTGCCAGACGCCCTGCACACACAATCCGCTGGGCGTGAAAGGCTGCGGCGAGGCGGGGGCGATCGGATCGCCGCCGGCGGTGGTCAATGCGGTGCTCGACGCGATGCGGTCAGGCGGCAAGGATGTCAGCCATATCGACATGCCGGTCTCGCCGCACCGTGTCTGGGAAGCGATGAACAGCTGAGAGGGGCAGGGTGGAGGCTCCCTCCGCCCAACCCCAATCCACGCCATGCACGAACACAGGGTTAGAGGCACGATGGTAGACCCACGCGGGACCATCTGCCGAAGAAAAGGAAGAAACGATGTATAATTTTGATGTGGAGCGGCCCAAGACGGTCGCGGACGCGGTCAACGCACTTGCAACGGACGAGGCGCAGCCGATGAGTGGCGGGCAGACTTTGATCCCGACACTCAAAGCACGCCTTGCGATGCCGTCTGTTCTGGTCTCGCTCAGCGGGATTGACGAGATGAAAGGCGTGCGCAAGGGCGACGATGGTCGGTTGTGCATCGGGGGTGGGACCACCCATGCCACGGTCGCAGCGGAAGCGGCGGCGGATTTTCCGGGCCTTGCGGGTCTTGCCGCGCGGATCGGTGATCCGGCGGTACGTAACCGGGGCACCATCGGTGGCTCGGTCGCCAACAACGATCCGTCCGCGTGCTATCCGGCGGCTGTATTGGCCACCGGTGCGACGGTCGTGACCAACAACCGCGAGATTGCGGCGGACGACTATTTTCAGGGCATGTTCGCCACCGCCCTCGAAGAGGGCGAAATCGTTACCGAGGTGAAGTTCCCGATCCCGCAGGCGTCGCACTATGAAAAGCACATCCAGCCCGCATCGCGGTTCCCGCTGGTAGCCGTGTTCGTTGCGAAATTCGCGGATGGCGTGCGTGTCGCAGTGACCGGCGCGTCGGAAAACGGTGTGTTTCGCTGGACCGAAGCCGAAGCGGCGCTTGGCGGCGCGTTCAATTCCGATACGGTAAAGGGACTGACCGTCGATGCCGCCGATATGATCAGTGACCTGCACGGGTCGGGCGCGTACCGGGCGCATCTGGTCGGCGTAATGACCCGCCGCGCAGTGGATGCGATAAACGGCTGAGATAGATACCAATAGCGATAGACGCGCCGCCGACGAAGGCGCGGCTATCGCTTAACGACGGGCATGTTATTGCCTATCAGCGGAACTTTCCCCCTTTGTGATGCTTGAGTTACCGATGTGCGCTGATGTCGCATGGGTGAAGAAGCACAAGGATCACACGATGAAAAAGCTTTTGAAATCGACCACCTCACTGGGTCTCGCGCTTGCGATGAGCCTGCCGCAGATCGCTTCTGCACAGGCCGCACGGTGCCAGGGCAACCTGAACGCTTATGAGTTCCCCTGTGCGATGCCTACCGGAGAGGTGGTCAATGACAAGATGGAAGCCCTCAACTTTCATGAAGCGCACCAGTTGCAACGCATTGATGAATTGAAATTGGCGATCTCCCAGGCCGACCGTGATGTGGTCAAGGATACGAGCGCCTTGATCTCAGAGCTGAAGACGATGCAGGAGCGTCTTACCGTGACGCGCAGCGAGATGGCGAAAGCGCAAGCGGACGGTCAGGAAGCAGCGCAGGCGCAGAATAATGCGGCCGAGAAAGCCCGCAAGGAGGCCGAACGCGCCGCGTCCGAGCAGGCGAAAGCCGACGAAAAAGCTCGAAAAGCCGAGCAACGGGACGCTGATCGCGCGGAGCAGGCCGAGGAGGACCGTCGCGCCGAGCGTCGGGCGGAACGCCGTGCGCGCCGCGCCGAGCAGGATGCCGCAGCAGCCGCAGCGAACGACGATGGTACCGCCGGTGAGGTTGTTACCGAAAGCCTTACGCGGGAGGATGTCAGATCTTCCGATCAGGAGTTTGACACCGACGTTTCCGCAGCGGGCGCGGAAGAGAAGGACGATGACGACGGCCTGAGCAAGTTCGAGAAGGCCTTGATCTTAGGCCTCGGTGCCGTGGCTGTGGGTACCGTGCTGAAGAATGGGGACGAAGTTTTAAGCCGGTCCGGAGACCGCGTCGTCGTGGAACGCGACGGTGAACTTCGGGTGCTCAAGAACGACGATGCGCTGCTGCGTCAGCCCGGAAATGATGTACAGACAGAGACCTTCAACGACGGCTCGACCCGCACGATTGTCACCAAGCCCGACAGCAGCCAGATCATCACGGTCCGCAGTGCCGATGGGACCGTTCTGCGCCGCGTGAGCGTGTCACCGCAGGGTGAGGAAGTGACGCTGTTCGACGATACCCAGATCGAACGCGAAATCGTGGTCAGCGAACTGCCGCAAATACGGGACACGAGCCAGCAGGCAAGTGCGAGCGGCGAAGACGATCTGCGCCGCGCATTGCTCGCAGAACAGTCCGCACGCCGGGGCGATGCCTTCTCGCTGCGCCAGGTGCGAGATGTACCTCAGGTGCGCGCGATGGCGCCCCAGATCGAGCTGGATGCGGTGCGCTTTGAATCCGGTTCCGCCGCGATCGCGCCAGAACAGGCGCGCAGTCTTGCGCGCATCGGGAACACGTTGCGTGATCTCATTGATGAAGACCCGCGCACCGTTCTGCTGGTCGAAGGGCATACGGATGCCGTTGGCGATGCGACCTATAATCTGGCCCTGTCGGACCGGCGCGCCGAGACTGTCGCGCTAGCATTGACGGAATATTTCGATGTGCCGGCGGAAAACCTGATCGTTCAGGGCTATGGCGAAAGCGATCTGAAGGTACAGACCTTGACGGCCGAACAGGCGAACCGCCGCGCCGTTGTGCGCAATATCACGGGTTTGCTGCGATAAGAGTGGTGCCATGAATAAAGCCACCGCCGACAGTCGGCGGTGGCTTTCATCCAGCTCTGCAAATGCCGCTGATTACTTGCTGGGCAAGGGGCCGATCAGCATTACCATCTGGCGGCCCTCCATCTTTGGAAAGTTCTCGATCTTTCCGTATTCCCTGGTATCTTCCGCGACCCGTTCCAGCAATTCACGACCGAGGTTCTGGTGCGCCATCTCGCGTCCCCGGAACCGGAGCGTGACCTTCACCTTGTCGCCGTTTTCCAGAAACTTGAAGACGTTGCGCATCTTGACGTCGTAATCGTTCGTGTCGGTATTCGGACGGAACTTGACCTCTTTGATCTCGATGATCTTCTGCTTTTTGCGCGCTTCGGCCTCACGCTTTTGCGTCTCGTACTTGAACTTGCCGAAATCCATGATTTTGCACACGGGCGGATTGGCGTTTGGTGAAATCTCTACCAGATCAAGCCCGGCCTCTTCGGCCATTTCCATGGCGCGTGCGGGGCTGACGACGCCGACATTCTCACCGTCAGCGCCGATCAGGCGAATTTCAGGAGAACGGATGCTGTCATTGACGCGCGGGCCGGTGTCTCGTTGGGGCGGCGCGTTATGGGGTCTGCGAGCGATGATGGTCGTCCTTTGATTGTTGTCTCATACGAGTTGACAAAATAGACACCCGATGGCTTTCCTTCAAGGCGAAAATCATGCGAGCGGGGGCTGGTTTTGCGCGTTTTCCCCTTGAACAAGGGCGCTCACTTGCGCATTTCAGCCCCAGTGATGGTCCGTTCGGCAGTTTTGTCGTCGCCCATTTACACAAAGGGGAATAAAATATGAAAAATCTTGTTTGGATCGTCGTCGCGGCGATCGTCGCATTCGGTGGATATCTTCTGTATTCCGGACGTAGTGTTGAGGAGATTGCAACCGATGTCTCCGAAACAGCGACGACAGCTGCGGAAGCGACGGCAGAGATTGCGGAACAGGCGGTTGATGCTGCAGCGCAGGCCGCTGAGGAAGCGGCAGACGCCATCGCCGAGACCACGGATGAAGCGATTGCCGCAGGCGAGAGCCTTGCTGAGGACGCCGCCGATGAGACCGACACCACGGTTGACATGACAGAGCAGGCCGGTGTGGACGCCACAGACGCGGCCGAGGAAACGGCAGATGACTTGGTCACCGCGACCGAGAACGCCGCCGATGCCGTTGAGGACACCGCATCCGAGACAACGACAGACGTTGTGACTGCAACGGAAGAGGCGGCGGACGCGACGGCTCAGACCGCTGACGACGCGGCGACGGCTGTCGAGAACGCGGCAGAAGACGCGGCTGAAACCGCAAGCGAAGCGACCGATGCCGCCGAGGCGACGGCGAGTGACGCGGCGCAGGCGACCGAAGAGGCAGCGACCGACGCCGCAGAGGCTGCCGAGGAAACGGCGACTGATGCTGCACAAGCGACCGAAGAGGCAGCGACCGACGCGGCAAACCTAGCCGACGAAACCGCCGAGGAGGCCGCCCAGGCGACCGAAGAAGCGGCGACCGAAGCGGCGGACGCAACGGAAGAAGCGGCCACTGACGCGGCGCAAGCCACCGATGAAGCCGCCACGGACGCAGGGGATGCCACCGAGCAGGCGGTTGACGACGCCGCAAACGCTGGCGACCCGATGGCAGCCGAAGCCCTGACAGTCGAAAACTTCGATCTGCAGAAGGCTGTCGAGATGATCGAGAATTCAGATCTTAGCACGATCCGCAAGGCGGCGCTGGAGCAGGCGATCACCGCCGCGCAGGACAGCCCTGAATTGCTGCGCCCGGCACTTGAGAACCTGCGCGAGGCGCTGAGCGCCCAGTAACCCGTCCGGTTCTGTGCCAACGCGAAAGCCCCGCTTCCCTTTCAGGAAGCGGGGCTTTTTCATGTAATCCATGGTTGGGGTATTATCCGACGAATGCCTTTTCCACGACGTAATGCTTCGGGTCGGAATTGGCACCTTCCTCGAGGCCGAAGCCTTCGAGGATCGCCTTGATGTCGGTGTTCAGACCCAGGGATCCACAGACCATCGCCCGGTCCGTTTCGACGGACATGCCGTCGATGCCGAGATCCCGAAAGACGGTGCCGTTCTCAAGCAGCGTCGTGATGCGTCCCATCTTCGGGCTCTGCTCGCGGGTCGTGGTGGGATAATAGCGCAGCTTGGCCAGATGGTCCGCGCCGATCAGCTCCTGCATCATCTCGTCGGTGCGCAGGTCTTCGATCAATCTGCGGGAGTATTCAAGCTCGGCCACATCCCGGCAGGTATGGGTGACGATGACCTCATCGAATTTCTCGTAGGTTTCCGGATCGCGCAGCAGGGACGCGAAGGGCGCAAAGCCGGTGCCGGTGGCGAAAAACCAGATCCGCTTGCCCGGCAGCAGCGCGTCGTGCACCAACGTGCCCACCGGCTTGGGCCGCAGGATGATCTCGTCTCCCGGAGCGATATGCTGCAACTTCGAGGTGAGCGGACCGTCCTGAACCTTGATCGAGTAGAACTCAAGCTCGTCGTCCCACGCGGGCGATGCGATGGAATAGGCGCGCAGCAGCGGCTTTTGCTTGCCGGTCTCCGGGTGCGGATCCCCCATCAGCCCGATCATCACGAATTCCCCCGATCGGAACCGCAGCGATGGGGGCCGCGTCACGCGAAATGAAAACAACCGATCGGTCCAGTGCTGGACAGAAGTGACGGTCTGGGCGTCGGGCAGGGTGGGAACGGCTTTGGCGGTTTGTGTATTCACGGAAGAACGCTCGGTCATGATTTCTGCGCGCGGCGATCGCGCCCCGCGCTGCTTGTGTAATGAATAGAGGCGCTGCGCGCAACGCACGGACGGTCGCGTTTGCCGTGTTGGAAGGATATCTGTTCCTGACCACCCGATTCGGGATAACGTACCTTTGTGCGCTACCGTCCTGTACTATTTGCGCAAAGAATGCATCGATGGACTGCCCGCAGTAAGGAGAACGGCCATGGGTCTGCGGCTTGACGACATAGACCGGAAGATACTGGCGCAGTTGCAGCGCGACGCAAGCCAGTCGCTCGACGACATCGCCCGCGAGGTCGGCTCGTCCAAGACACCGGTGTGGAACCGCATCCGCAAACTGCGCGAGGCGGGTGTCATCGGTCAGCAGACGGTCGTGCTCGACGCGGAAAAGCTCGGGTTCGAGGCGTGCTTTTTTGTCCTGATCCGCACATCCGAGCACGATGCCGACTGGCAGGCCAGATTCCTGCGCGCACTACAGGCCCGCGACGAGGTGCAAGAAGCGCACCGGCTGGCGGGCGATATCGATTATATCCTCAAGGTGCGCGTCGAGAACGCCCGTGCCTACGACCGCTTCTATCAGGCACTCATCGGCGAGGTGCGCGTGCACAACGTCACGGCGTTGTTGTCAATGGAGGAGATTAAATCGACGACCATGCTGCCGCTTTAGGGCGCGATCATCAGCCGGTCGAGCTTGTGGAAGTGATAGCTGTCGGCAAAGTGCGGCACCTCGGCCAGGCGCATGTCCGGCAGATGTGCGAACAGCGCGGGCAGAGCGATCTGCATTTCCATCCGTGCCAGCGGCGCGCCGACGCAAAAATGCATGCCGCCGCCGAAGGCCGCGTGCGGTTTGGCGGGCCGGTCGGGCCGGAACAGATGCGCGGCCTCGTAAAGGGCCGGATCCCGGCAGGCGGCTCCGAGCACAAGGGCAATGCGGTCCCCCCTGCGCAAGGTGACACCGTTCAAATCGACGTCTTCGTAGGCGTAGCGGTCGAACAGATGCAGCGGCGGGGTGAAGCGCAACAACTCTTCACAGGTCGCGGCGATGCGGTCGGGGGCCAGCGCCTCAGGGGGCGTGCCGTGTGACAGCAGACAGAACACGCTGTTGCCAAGCGCGTGCACCGTCGCTTCGTGGCCCGCGTTCAGCAAAAGGACACAGGTACCGATCAATTCATCCGTGCTCAGCCGCGCGCCATCTTCCTCTGCGGCAATCAGATGGGTGATCAGGTCATCGGCGGGACGGCTGCGGCGTTCGTCGATATATCCGCGCAGAAAATCCCCGAATTCGCTCGCGGCCTGTGCTGCGGCATCTTCGGTCGCGCGGCTGCGGTTTGCCTGGTACATCGCGACCATCGCCGAGGACCAGCGCAAGAGTTCGGGGGCCATGTTTTCGGGCACGCCGAGCAGTCGCGCGATGATGCGCACCGGCAGACCGGTGCAAAAGGCGGGGATCAGATCGAAAGGCGCATCGGGCAGCGACGCCAGCAACGTATTACTTACCGCGTGGATATCGGGGGCCAGTGACGCGATCCGCCGCGATGTAAAGGCGCGCAACACAAGTCCGCGCAAACGGGTGTGGCGCGGCGGTTCGAGATCCAGCATCGAATGACGCTCGACCGCATCGAACGGGGCGAGATGCGCGGGCACGGGCCGGCGCTGATCGGCGGGTACTTCACGACCGAACCTGCGATCGCGCAGCACCGCCTGCACCGTGGCCGCGTCAAAGGCGGCGGCCATGTCGTAGTCTTCCCAGAACACCACTGGCCCTGCGGCGCGCGCGCGGTCATAGAAGGCGTATGGGTTCTGGATAAAGTCGGGATCGAGGGGTGATTGCGCGAGATGTTTCATACGCGCGATGCAAACGCCGTTGCGCTGGTCAATGCAACCGGGCTTGCGTAAATTGTCTGTATGGAGACGGGTTTTTTCAGGCGTGGCCTGATCATCGGCATTTTCGTGGTCTGCGTGGTCGTGCTCGCGCAGGGGGTGTGGCGCTACGCGACGCTGCACGGGTTGGCGCAGCTGTCGGCGCGGGGACAGGCCGATCTGGCGCTGGCCAGCGACAGACTGGTCGGACAGCTGCAACGCTACCGCGATCTAGCCGTGGTCATGGCCGGTCATCCGCAGGTCGCGCGGATCCTCGCGCGCGGAGATGAAAGCCCCGCAGACCGTGCGTTGCTTGTATCGGTGGCGGACCGGGCCTCGGCGCTGGATGTGATGGTTATGGGACCGGATGGCAAGGTACTTGCCGCTGTCGATGGTGCAGGCAGCACGGATGCGCAGCCCTTTGTACGCCGCGCCTTGTACGGCGCTTTGGGGCGCGGATACGGCCCCGGCGGCGGCCAGGGCGCGCGCAGCTACTTCTACGCCGCACCCGTGTTCGACGATCAGGGCCAGGTGCAGGGTGCGCTCGTGGTCTCCACCGATCTGAGCAGCGTCGACTACGCCTGGCGCGGCGACACGCCCCCGGTGTTCTTCACCGACGGCGGCGGTCGGGTACAGGTCTCCAACCGCTCGGAACTCATCTTTTGGCAACGCCCGGAGAGTGGCAGTGCCGGACTGCTGCGGCCGCGCGGGGAAAGCCTGCGGTTCTCGGTCCGCCTGACAGGGCCGCACGAGATCTGGCAACTCGGCTGGGGGCCGTACCTGCCCGACGAGGCGCTGCACCTGACGCAAGAGTTGCCGGTCATCGGCATGACAGGCGAAGCGTTGATGGATGTGGCCCCTGTGCGCAAACTCGCCTTGAGCCAATCGGCGGCGGTGGCTGCACTGTGCCTTGCGTTCGGGGCGTTTCTGTTTCTGGCGACCGAGCGGCGGCGCACGCTGGCCCGCGCCAACGCCCAACTGGAAGCGCGGGTAAAGGCCCGCACGCAGGCGCTGCGCGACATCAACAACGAATTGCGCCGCGAGGCGGCGGAACGCACGCAGGCGCAGGAAGCGCTGGCCCGCGCACAGGCCGATCTGGTGCAGGCAAGCAAACTGAGCGCGCTGGGACAGTTAAGTGCAGGTATCAGCCACGAGTTGAACCAGCCGCTGATGGCCGTGCAGTCGTTCGCCGAGAACGGCGTGCTGTTTCTGGACCGGGACACCCCCGAGCGTGCGCGCGATAATTTCAATCGTATCTCCGACATGACCCACCGCATGGGGCGGATCATCAAGAACCTGCGCGCCTTTTCGAAACAGGAAACGGTGCCGCAAATGCCTGTCGATCTCGGTAGGGTGCTCGCTTCGGCGCTTGAAATGACGCAGGCGCAACGCAAAGCCTGCGATATCACACTTGACTACATACCGGTCGCGGGCCCGGTGTGGGTGCGTGGCGGTGAGGTGCGGCTGGGCCAGGTGTTCGTCAACCTGCTGACCAATGCCTGCGATGCGGTAGCGGATGCTCCTGAACGGCGCGTATCGGTTTCGATCACGCAGGGCGATGCGGTCACCGTGCAGATCAGCGACAGTGGCACCGGCGTCGCCGATCCTGGCAAGGTCTTCGATCCGTTCTACTCGACCAAGGAAGTCGGCGCGGCAAAGGGTATCGGACTGGGCCTGTCGATCAGCTATGCCATCGTGCAAAGCGTGGGCGGTGAGATCCGCGCCCTCAACACGGACACCGGCGCGTGTTTCGCGGTGACGCTGCTGTCCGCTCGAGAGGAGCGGGCTGCATGAGCCGGACGGTACTTTTGGTGGATGATGACGCGGCGGTGCGCGAGGCGCTGGCCCAGACCATCGAACTGGCCGATCTGACCTGCATCGCGGCGGGATCCTTCGTAGTGGCGGCCGACCACATCACACCCGCCTTCGACGGCATCATCGTGTCGGACATTAGGATGCCCGGACGCGACGGTTTCCACCTGCTGTCCCATGTGCGCGGCATCGACGCCGACCTGCCGGTGGTGCTGCTAACCGGCGAGGGGGACATCCCGATGGCGGTAAAGGCGATGGGCGAGGGCGCGTTCGATTTTCTGGAAAAGCCCTGCGCCGCGAAGGATCTGCTGGCAGTGGTCGAGCGGGCGTTGAAAACCCGCAGGCTGGTCCTTGAGAACCGCGAGTTGAAGCAACTGGTGGAAACCGGCGATCCGGCGGCGCGCATGATCTTTGGGGTGTCCGAACAGGCCGCGGATCTGCGCACCCACGTGCGCCGTGTCGCGCAGACCCAAGGCGAGGTGCTGATCTCGGGTGCGCAAGGCAGCGGAATATCAAAAATTGCCGAGGTCATCCATCTCAGTTCCACCCGCTCGAAGCGGCCCTTCCTCAAGCGCGCGGGCAGCGGTATGGATCTGATCGCCCTGTCGGAGGCGCTGACCGAAGCCGGACGCGGCAGTCTTTTCATTGACGAGATCACGATGTTGCCCGCCCAGACACAACTGGCGCTGGCAGAGCGACTGGAAGACGGGGAAGCAGCGCGGCTGATCGCGGGCAGCACCCGCGATCTGAACCGCGAGATGGAAGCGGGACGTTTCAACACCGATCTGTATTACCGGCTCACGGTGATGCCCGTGCGCGTGCCCGCGCTGGCGGAGCGTCCGGAGGACATTCCGGTGCTGTTCCGGCGTTACGTCGCGCAGGCCGCCGAGCAAAGCGGACAGCCCGCCCCGGACGTCACGCCGCAGATCGAAGCGGCGCTGATGACGCGCGACTGGCCCGGCAACGCGCGGGCGTTGATGTCGGAGGCGATGCGGTTCGTCATGGGAATGGCCGAAGCACCGCGTACGGACGCGGGACTTGGCCTGGTCGAGCAGTTGGCACAGGTCGAGCAATCGTTGATCGAGAGCGCCCTGCGCCGGGCGGGCGGGCAGGCGACGGTGGCGGCAAAGACGCTCAAGCTACCGCGCAAGACCTTCTATGACAAATGTGCGCGCTACGGGATCAAACCCGAGGACTACCGTAGCTGAGTCGTCGGACCGGGTGTGCGGAATACCGCACAGATCAGGGGTGAGCGGTGCGAAATCCCGCACGTACGTCGCGCTTTAGTTGCGCTAACACGGAGCAACGCGCCGGGCAAATTACTGATTACGATGAAAAATGTTCTGAGCGTCCGTACACTGCAAGCATATCTTGCGGGGCGGCGGCACTCCGCCAATAGTGCCACCAGCA
Source organism: uncultured Sulfitobacter sp. (assembly GCF_947497275.1). Lineage (GTDB taxonomy): Bacteria > Pseudomonadota > Alphaproteobacteria > Rhodobacterales > Rhodobacteraceae > Sulfitobacter. The sequence goes on along the minus strand of NZ_CANMFS010000002.1, from coordinate 267,113 downwards.
CGGCCATGGGCCGGCGATCATTACCAAGTACTCTGGGAGGAGACACCATGAAATTCATTACCGCGGCCACCGTGGCCCTGACCCTTTCCGTATCCGCAGGTGCCGTTGCGGCGGCCTGTGACGATGGCGAAATTGTCATCAAGTTCAGCCACGTCACCAACACCGACAAGCACCCAAAAGGTCTGGCGGCATCGCTGCTGGAAAAGCGCGTCAACGAAGAAATGAACGGCAAGGCCTGTATGGAAGTGTTCCCGCAGTCCACCCTGTACAACGACGATCAGGTGCTTGAGGCGATGCTGCAAGGCGATGTCCAGATGGCGGCGCCTTCGCTGTCGAAGTTTGAGCAGTTCACCAAGGTTTTCCGCATCTTCGATCTGCCCTTCGTGTTCAAGAACATCGAAGCCGTCGACGAATTCCAGAACTCCGAAGCGGGTATGGCAATGAAATCCTCGATGGAGCGTCGTGGTCTGTCCGGTCTCGCTTTCTGGCACAACGGCATGAAGCAGATGTCCGCAAACAAGCCGCTGGTATCGCCCGCCGATGCCGATGGCCTGAAATTCCGCGTGCAACCCTCCGAAGTGATCAAGGCGCAGATGGAAGCGATCGGCGTCAGCCCGCAGCCGATGGCCTTCTCCGAAGTCTACGGTGCGCTGCAGACGGGTGTTGTGGACGGTCAGGAAAACACCTGGTCCAACATCTACGGCCAGAAATTTTTCGAAGTGCAGGACGGCGTGACCGAAACCAACCACGGCGTGCTTGACTACATGGTCGTGACCTCGACCGACTGGTGGAACGGTCTGCCTGAAGACGTGCGCACCCAACTTGCGACCATCGTCGAGGAAGTCACCACCGAGCGTAACGCAGCGGTCGGCCAGGTCGACATGGACGCGCGCCAGGCAATCGTCGACGCAGGCTCCAGCATTGTCGAACTGACGCCCGATCAGCGCGAGGAGTGGGTGGCTGCGATGAAGCCGGTCTGGGAGCAGTTCGTCGGTGACATCGGCCAGGAAAACATCGACGCGGCGCAGGAAATAAACGCCAAGCACTAAGCGGGGCCGCACTATGACCGCCCGCTCCTGTATCCGGGGGCGGGCGGTATTTGCAATCGGGGGGAGGATCATATGGCGCATCCATATGAAGCGAAGACGGCCCTTGGCCGGATCGTCAACGAGTTCGAGGAAACCGCGATCGCGCTGATCCTCGGACTGATGACCATCATCACCTTTATCAACGTCGTGTTGCGGTATGGTTTTAACACAGGCCTGATCTGGGGGCTCGAAGCGGTGACGTTCCTGTTTGCCTGGCTGGTGCTTTTCGGCGTGAGCTATGCGGTCAAGGTGACGGCGCATCTGGGTGTTGATGCGGTGATCAACCTGTTCTCGCCCTCCAAACGGCGGGTCATCGCCCTTGTCGCGGCGACCATTTGTATCATCTACGCCGCTCTGGTGCTGAAAGGCGCGTGGGACTATTGGGCGCCGTTCGCGGGGCTGGATGCCACGACGGGTCGCTGGTTCCCGACGGGGTTCGCCGACAGCCGCGATCAGGCCTGGTACGAGGTTGTCGATATGCCGATGCCCGACTGGCTGCGCTTTATCGAGCCAATCATGAACGAGGGCGAAGCCTACGAAAAGCTGCCGCGTTTCATCCCCTACGCCATCCTGCCGATCGGCATAGCCCTGTTGCTGTTCCGCTTTATTCAGGCCGGTCTGCGCCTGATCCGGGGCGAGGCGACAAGCCTGATCGTCAGCCACGAAGCCGAAGACGACGTGCGCGATGTCCAGCATATGAACGCGGGGAACTAGGTCTATGGAAGTTGTTGTCCTTTTCGGCATCGTGATCGTGCTGATGCTGGTCGGTGTTCCGATCGCCGTCGCGCTCGGCACCTCGTCGATCCTGTTTCTGCTGGTGCTGTCGGATACCTCGCTGGCATCCATTGCCCAGACGTTGTTTCAGGCGATGGCCGGACATTACACTCTGTTGGCGATTCCGTTCTTCATCCTTGCATCGGCCTTCATGTCGACGGGCGGCGTGGCCAAGCGGATCATCCGCTTTTCCATCGCCCTTGTCGGGCATTTGCCGGGCGGTCTGGCGATTGCGGGCGTCTTTGCCTGTATGCTTTTCGCAGCCCTGTCTGGTTCATCACCGGCCACCGTGGTCGCCATCGGCTCCATCGTTATCGTGGGCATGCGCGAAGTCGGTTATACCAAGGATTTCGCCGCCGGCGTAATCGCGGTCGCCGGCACACTTGGCATCCTCATTCCGCCGTCCATCGTGATGGTTGTCTATGCCTCGGCCACGGATGTGTCGGTGGGGCGCATGTTCCTTGCCGGGGTCATTCCGGGCCTCGTGGCCGGTTTCATGCTGATGCTGACCATCTACATCATCGCCAAAGTGCGCAAACTGCCCAGCGGCGAATGGCGCGGCTGGGGCGAAGTGTGGAGTTCGGGACGCGAGGCGGGTTGGGGCCTGTTCCTCATCGTGATCATCCTTGGCGGTATCTACGGCGGTATCTTTACACCCACCGAAGCGGCGGCGGTGGCAGCGGTCTATGCCTTCCTGATCGCCTGTTTCGTCTACCGCGACATGGGGCCACTGCATGTGAAGGGCGAGGGGCGCAACATCTCGTTGCTGAACAAGCCGCTGGCGCTGGTCACGGTGTTCTTCCACCGCGACACCCGCGACACGCTGTTCGAAGCGGGCAAGCTGACCGTGACCTTGATGTTCATCATCGCCAACGCGCTGATCCTCAAGCACGTCCTGACCGACGAGCAGATCCCGCAACAGATCTCGGCGGCGATGCTGGATGCGGGTTTCGGTCCGATCATCTTCCTGATCATCGTCAACGTGATCCTGTTGATCGGCGGGCAGTTCATGGAGCCGTCGGGCCTGCTGGTCATCGTGGCGCCACTGGTGTTTCCCATCGCGATCGAACTGGGCATCGACCCGATCCATCTGGGCATCATCATGGTGGTCAATATGGAAATCGGCATGATCACACCGCCGGTTGGCCTGAACCTGTTCGTGACCTCCGGCGTGGCCAACATGCCGATGCTTAACGTGGTGCGCGCGGCGTTGCCGTTCCTGGCCGTGCTCTTCGTGTTCCTGATCATGGTGACGTACATCCCGGTGATGTCTACCTGGCTGCCGACGATAATGATGGGACCGGAGCTGATCACCCGCTAGGGTCCTGAGCCGAGAAAATAGGCGGTCCGATCGTTCGGTCCGCCTATTTTACGTCTGCGCCCCTGGCTTCAGGATCTGGCGAGTGCGGCGATGATCGGCGCGAAATCGGCCGCTTTCAGCGACGCGCCCCCGACCAGAGCGCCGTCCACGTTTTCGGCGCGAAAGATGGTTTCCGCATTGTCCGGCTTGACGGATCCGCCATACAGCAACGGGATCGCGTCGCCCACGTCCTGTCCCAGACGGTTAATCAGCTTCTCTCGAATGAAATCATGGACCTGCGTTATCTGCTCCAGTGTCGGAACCTTGCCGGTACCGATGGCCCATATCGGCTCATAGGCGATGACGGTGTTGTGCGCGGTCGCCGCATCGGGCAGCGATCCTGCAAGTTGTCCCGCGATGATGTCGAGCGTGTTGTTCTGCTGGTGATCCGACAACTCTTCACCGATGCAGATGATCGCGGTGAGGTCACAGGCCCAGGCCATCGACACCTTGGCGCGGATGTCAGAGTTGCGCTCTTCATGGGCGTCGCGCCGCTCTGAATGGCCGGCGATGACGTATCGTGCCCCGGTATCCGCGATCATTTCGGCGGAAATGTCACCGGTAAAGGCGCCCTTGGACTGCATGTGGCAATCCTGCGCACCGATGTCGATGCGGGTGCCTTCGGCGGCATGGACGGCACGGTAAAGCAGCGGGGCAGGCGGACAGACCACCACATCGGGACCCTCATCGTCAAGCTGTGCGCCCAGCACGGCAAGCTCGGCAAGGCTCGCGGCGGTGCCGTTCATTTTCCAGTTGCCTGCGGCCAGTTTGCGTCTCATGCGCTGCCTTTCTGATGGGTTCGCAGTTATGTAGCAGCAGCCTGTGGTCTGGGCAACGAAGCTGTTGGCCTTTGCCGCACGGCGGACTAAGAGGGAATACAACGACCAAGGAGCACTGACATGATCCCTGCGATCGACCTTGTGGCGCTGAATAGCGCCACGCCCGAAGCTCTTGACGCCATGCGCGATGCGGCGACCGGTGTCGGGTTCGCGACCGTGCACAACACCGCGCTGTCTGCATCACGCGTGCGTGCCGTGATCGAGACATACCGGACCTTTTTCAAGCTGCCCGAAAGTGAAAAGCGGACCGTTGACATGGCCCAGACCGGCGCGAACCGGGGCTGGGGTGCGTCCGGATCCGAGCAGGTCGATCCCGACGCGAACCCCGATTACAAGCAGTATTACGACAGCGGTTTCGTGCTGCCAGAGGGCGATCCGCGCAGCGCGATGGCCGTTTATGCGCCCAACCGCTGGCCCGCGCAGCCCGCCGATTTCGAGGCGGTGGTCAGCGCCTACTACACCGATGCCTGCGCGGTGGCGATGGATGTACTACGCGGCGTGGCCCAAGCGATCGGCGCGCCGCGCGATGCATTCGACGATGCGTTCGAGGCACCGATGGCGCTCTTGCGCGGCAACTACTATCCCGCACGTCCCCCTTGGGCGGGGGCCAAGGATTTCGGTATCGCGACACACACCGATTACGGCTGCCTGACGCTTCTTGCGACCGATGGCTCGCCAGGCCTCGAAGTGCGCACGCATGGCGGCGGCTGGAGTCCGGTCAGCGCGGATCCCGGCGTTTTCGTGATCAATTTCGGAGAGATGATGGAGGTCTGGACCGGTGGCCGTGTGCGCGCGACGCCGCACCGCGTCGTCGGAACCCCGAACGAGCGGATTTCCGTACCGCTGTTCTTCAACCCTTCGTACGACACGAATGTCGCGCCCGCCGGGGCCGAAACGCCGGTTCTGGCCGGCACGCATCTGGCCGCGCGGTTTGCGCAAACCTACACTCACCTTCGGACCAAAGACTAATTCGGCGCAGCCAGCCCTTGAGGGGTGCGGGCGGCGTACGGAGGGCCGTGCACGGTATCGTGGAAGGTCCAGCAGGGCAGAGACGGTGCCGTACTTCTCTTGTGCATTTTGCGCCATTTCCGAGGGCCGACCGGGCGCTGAAAGCGCCTTTTTGCACCTTGAGCAGCGGCCGGCCGTCCGACGGCATGACTGCAAAGGTCACACGAGCAAACAGAGACTGACACCGCCGAACATGCGGCGGATGGTCAGGGCAGGTATGTCGTGGAAAGGCTCTGCGGCAAAGGCACTGTCTGCCTGCGCAAGGCTTACTTGGCGAAAAGCGCGTCGTCGAACTTGATCGATTCGCCACACCCGCAGGCTTCGGAGACATTGGGGTTGTTGAACTTGAACCCGCTTTCCAGAAGCGTGGTTTCATAGTCGATCTGAGTGCCGAACAGGAACATCTGCGCCATCGGGGCAATCATCACGCAGGCACCGTCCTGTTCAACGACTTCATCATTGGGATCGGCCGTGTCCACGTATTCCATGGTGTATTCCATGCCCGCGCAACCGCCTTTCTTGACGCCGATGCGCAGGCCTGCGTGGCCTTCCGCCTGCATCAATTTGATGATCTGCGCCGCCGCCTTGGGGGTCATGCTGACCGCCTGCTTGCCTGGAATGCCGAACATACGAGTTCTCCTTTGAGACCAAGATAAGGGGCTGACCGTCCGATCTCAAGGGGGTCAATAGACTGTGATGTTTCGCACTGCGATTGTTGCAAAGCTTGCCGCGAGGGCCCAGCCGAACGAGGCCAACGTGCCGATGATCACGTATTCGCTCATCTTCTGATCGCGCGAAACTGTATCGAAGCGCAGGATCGACTTGGCCGCGATGAGAAAGCCGATGCCGGACGGCTCGCCGATCATCACCATCAGAAAGATCAGCCCGCGTTCCATCAGGCCGATCACGCGGCCTGCGTATTCCAATCCCTCCGGTTGGGCGTCCGATTTATAGCGTGCCATCAGGTGGCCCACCGCCGGGCCGCCCGCCAGGGTCGCCGTTATCAGACCGCTGAGCACGAGGGCCGTCTGGATCAAGCCAGCCGACAACGGTGGCCACCACGGCTCCAGCATCCAGACGGGCAGCAGCAGCACCGCCCCGAACAGCAGGGCGATATGGGCGCTTTGGTCGAGCAGGTAGATCCGCAGCGTATCGCGCCCGTATGCCGCCCTGATCGCGTCAATTGCCACATGGCTTAACGCGATGCCCAGCGCCAGCACCATCGCACCGCCCGAAAGCAGGGCCGTGATCGCGAAGACATGGACCCCGTGCATCAGCAATATCAGCGGGCGACGTTTGTTCAGGACCATATGCGTGGTTTGAAACACGAAATCCGCAAGCAGATGTGCCGTGACCAGCGCAATCAGCAGTTCGATATCCAGCGAGGAGAGGCCGGAAAAGGTCATGTTAAAAAGGTTGCTATAGTGTATTGCAACCTATTTGTGTTGCATTTTGGTTTGTTCATATATCTCGCAACTCTCCACCAGCGCGTGAACGGCGGCGGCATCGGCCTGTTTCTGTGTCATCTGTCTGCTGTGGCCCAGCGCCTTGGAAAGCACCTCGTGGGTCGGAGGGACGGGGGCAAGCAACGCCTGCGCCACCTGCGCCTGTTTCGATGTCCAGCCCGCCACGATCCTGTCAGCCAACGGCAGGGCAACGCGCAGCAACGCCCCTGCATCAGGGGCAGACATGCGCGCACCGCGCCGCATTGCATCGAGCGCGCGGCCGGATTGTACGAATACCGGCCCGTCCGCGCGCGCCAGATCTCCACCGTCGATCTGACCTGATCCGATGCCGATGCCGATCCGGGTATCGCGGCCCTTGGCCGTTGCGCGCACGGCCGCGCGCAGCACGAGCGCACCGCGCAGCGCCAAAATCTCCGGAAGTGCCATCTGCCAGCCGTCGCCGCGGAACCGTGCGAAATGACCGGTGCTGTCGGGCCACTGCCGGATGCTGCCCGCCGTTTCTTCAAGCGCGACAAATACCTGCGACAGGCCGTCACTGCCCATGTCCGATGAGCCCACGATATCTCCGGTGAACACGGCCCAGTTTCGCATCAACACCCCTCGCGCGGATTTTCCTGTTGTCGCAGTCTGACAGCCGCCGAAGATCGGGGCAACACCACAAAAAAAGCCGCCCCTGTCAGGAGAGCGGCCGTTCTGCGTGAACAAACGTGGCGTGGCCTACATAAAGCCAAGCTCAAGCCGGGCTTCGTCGGACATCATGTCCATACCCCACGGCGGCTCCCACACCAGATCCACATCCACCTGCTTGACGCCGGCAATCGGTTCCACCGCATCGGCGACCCAACCGGGCATTTCCCCCGCGACGGGGCATCCCGGCGCCGTCAGCGACATCTTGATATGCACCTCATTTTCGGGATTGATGTCGATGGTGTAGATCAAGCCCAATTCGTAGATATTGACTGGAATTTCAGGATCATAGACCGACCGGCACGCTTCCACGACCTGATCGTAAAGCGGGTGATCGGTGGTGGACGGCGCGATCAGCGGCGTACCTTCAAGCGGTTGCGAAGTGTCTGTCATCTGCGCCTCATCTTGTGTTCCTGACAGATTATATAGGGATTGAGACCTGCGAGGTAAAGGGAGGGCAGGGCGGAAAGAACTGCGGCGCGTCAGTTGTCGTTGATATCACGTGTCACGATGCGCGCGCCGCTCGATTGCCGTTTGAACACGAATCTTAGGATGATCCAGGCAAACAGCGACAGGCCCGCGAAAAGCGCGACCAGCGCCGCCGTGTTGGTGAGTGCGAAGAGTGCGACGATACCGGCCATCGCAAGCGCGCCGAGCGCAAAGCCCAGAAAGATCGACCCCGGCAGCACAAGCTCGACCAGCGCGAGAACCAGCGCCGCCGCAAGCCAGATCCACCACAGGGTGATCATCTCTGCCATGCTCAGCGCCCCTTGAGCAGTTTGAACGCATCCCCGAAGGCCGCAAGCGCGTCCGCAGGCAGCACGATCGTCTGGTTTCCGTCTGCCTTGCCCATGGTGTTGAACGCCTCGACCTGTTTGAGCGCGATCTGGTACTGCGCCGCCTCCAGCCCGTTTTCGTTGATCGCGGTGGCGACGACCTGCGTGGCGTAGGCTTCTGCCTCGGCGAGGATCCGGCGCGCCTTGGCGGTCTGCTCGGACGCATAAAGCTCCGCATCCGCTGCCAGTTCGACGGCGCGCTTCTTGCCCTCGGCCTCCGTGACCTGCGCGCGGCGGGCGCGCTCCGCGTTCAACTGCTGCATCATCGCGGCACGGGTGGCGGCATCGAGATTGACGTCGAGGATTTCCGCGCGCGTGACTTCGATGCCCCAGTTCTCGACCGCGTCCACGACGTTGGACTTGATCGTGGCAATCAGCGCCGAGCGGTTGGCCTGCACCTCATCGAGGTCCATCTTGCCGATCTCGGCGCGCACGATGCCCGCGACGGTGGTGGCGATGGCGCTGTCGATGTCACGGATGCGGTAGACCGTCTTTTCCGGCTCGATGATCCGGTAGAAGACGGATGTATCGACCTGCACCAGCACGTTGTCGCGGGTGATCGCGTCCTGGCTGGCGGTGGGCAACTGCCGTTCGAGAATGGAGATCTGGTGAGCAACACGGTCGATGAACGGGACGATCATGTTGATGCCGGGCCCCAGAACCGCGCGCAGTCGACCGAACCGTTCGATCACATGCTGCTCGGACTGCGGCACAATCTTGACCGCCTGGAACACCAGCACGATGAAGAGGACGGCAAGCAACAGGTAGACGATATTGCTCTGGATCAGATCCAGCAAAATCTCTTCGATGGGCATAAGGCGGGCTCCGCGTTATATGGTTGGGATATGTCTGGCGGGTCGGCGGCGCGATTGCAAGATGCCACCGGGTGCGGTAGGGGCTGGCCCAACCACGGCAGGAGCGGCATATGGGCCAGTTTTCGTTCAATAAACAGCACCAGGACGGGGCGGCGCGCAGTGGCGTCATTCACACCCCGCGCGGTGATATCCGGACGCCCGCCTTCATGCCGGTGGGCACCGCCGCCACAGTCAAGGCGATGATGCCCGAAAGCGTGCGCGCGACCGGGGCGGACATTCTGCTTGGCAATACGTACCATCTGATGTTGCGGCCCACGGCGGAACGTATCGACCGCTTGGGCGGGCTGCACAAATTCATGAATTGGGGGGGCCCGATCCTGACGGATTCGGGCGGATTTCAGGTGATGAGCCTCGCCGATCTGCGTAAACTGACCGAACGTGGCGTCACCTTCAAGAGCCACATAGACGGGTCAAAGCACGAGATCACGCCGGAGCGGTCGATGGAGATCCAGCGGCTGCTCGGCTCCGATATCGTGATGTGTTTCGATGAATGTCCCGCATTGCCGGCCGGGCGCGACAGGATCGCCGAAAGCATGGAACTGTCGATGCGATGGGCGGAGCGGTCGAAGGAGGCTTTCGGCGACCGTCCGGGACACGCTCTTTTCGGGATCCAGCAGGGCGGTCTGGAACAGGACCTGCGCCAGCAAAGCGCGCAAGCCCTGTGCGAGATCGGGTTCGATGGCTACGCAGTGGGCGGTCTGGCCGTGGGCGAGGGGCAGGCGGCGATGTTCGGCTGTCTCGACTACGCGACCGATCAATTGCCTGACGACAAGCCGCGTTATCTGATGGGGGTGGGCAAGCCTGACGACATCGTCGGCGCCGTGGCGCGCGGCATCGACATGATGGATTGCGTGCTGCCGTCGCGGTCAGGGCGGACGGGGCAGGTGTTCACGCGGCGCGGCGTGCTCAACATCAAGAACGCACGCCACATGGATGACCCGCGACCGCTTGACGAGGACTGTGGCTGCCCGGCCTGCCGCAGCTATTCACGCGCCTATCTGCACCACGTTTTTCGTAGCCAGGAAATCATCAGCTCGATGCTGCTGACTTGGCACAATCTGCAATACTATCAGGATTTAATGGCGGGCATGCGTGCCGCAATTTCCGCCGGGTCGTTCACGGCGTGGCAGTCGGATTTCCACGCGGCGCGCGCGCAGGGCGATATTGATCCTGTGTGATGGGGACGACGCCCGCGCGGGCGCGAGGCCCCGCCCGCCATCCCGTCAGGCGCCGGGCTACGCAATCATGGCACCGATGACTTTCCGGCGAGACTTGCCTTCTATCAACGTGGTGGAGGCAGCCGGGCAGACCGCAAAATAATTTCGTATGCGGTAATGTTTGCGTGTGGGGCAGCTGCGGCATTGGCCGAACCGACATCGGTTTGGCACAGCGCGCGGTCGTTGCAAACACAGGCGGGCTTTCTGGGGGTACGCAATTTGCTGACGACATGCGCGTCATATTCACTACACTATCGCGCAGTGATCCCTAGACAGCGGACTTTTTCACGGATGGCCGGCGGAGGGTTCTTTAAACCCGATGGTGCTGACCGCGCGTGCCTGAAACAATTATAATGCGACGGCTTTTGGCAGGCGCGGCGACACTGAAAACTCTATTAAAATCGCGCTAGAAACGTACGAGGCCGTCGGTGATCGGGCCCATCCGGCCTATGAGAGCCATCCCGACCTGATCCTTGCGCCTTGCAAGGTGGTACGCGAACGTGCGGACGAACGGATCACAACCTGTTTCTCGCTTGCCGCATTGAAGGCAGTGCTGCCAAAGTATGCCGATTGAGGCAGCATTCATCGTTCTCTGCATAGTGCCTCAAGCCGATCGGCACGGTTGGCGGGTGGCTTTTGCGAAAACACGTCGAATTCCTTTTCTTGGGATGAACAGGAAATGATAGCGCATCGGTGCCTCATGGCAGACGCTGTCTTCTATGGCCGTAAGGATCTGCCCGCGTATGTAACCGCGCTCTGGTGGGGCGATTGCGATCCTGAACCCGCGGTCATTCGGCTGCGAAATTGCGTTTGGCAATCCGACCTTGCGGATGCAACGCTTGAACAGATTGCATGGCCGATGGATCGGATCATCTGTGCATAGGTCTTCAGGGTCTTTCGAGTATGAGGGCGACGCCCTGGCCCACGCCCACACACATGGTGCACAGCGCGTAGCGGCCTTGGGTTCGCTGCAGCTGATAGGCCGCCGTCAACACCAGCCGTGCGCCGGACATTCCCAGTGGATGACCGATGGCGATGGCACCGCCGTTGGCGTTCACATGCGGCGCATCATCGGCAACGCCGAGCGCCCGCAGCGTGGCGATGCCCTGGCTGGCGAAGGCTTCGTTAAGTTCGATAACGTCCATCTGGTCGATTGTCAGGCCCGCCCGTGCCAGCACCTTTTGTGCCGCCGGAATAGGGCCAATGCCCATCACCGGTGGCGCGACGCCCGCCGCCGACATCGCGACAACGCGCGCCATCGGTGTGAGGCCATGTTGACGCGCCGCCTCTTCGGACGCGATCAGCATCGCCGCTGCGCCGTCGTTGACGCCGGAGGCATTGCCCGCCGTCACCGTCTTGTCCGGTCCGTTAATGCCGCGCAGTTTTCCCAGTGCCGCCGCATCGGTCTGCGGCCTAGGGTGCTCGTCGCGGTCCACGACCACCGGATCACCCCTGCGTTGTGGGATCGAGACTGGCACGATTTCCTGCGCGAAGACTCCCGCCTCCTCCGCTGCCGCCCAACGCTGCTGCGAGCGCAGCGCAAAGGCGTCCTGGTCCGCGCGGCTCACCGCGTGATCCTCTGCGACGTTGTCGGCTGTCTGCGGCATGCTGTCGACCCCGTACTCCGATTTCATCTTCGGGTTCACGAAACGCCAGCCGATCGTCGTGTCATACACGGCGTTCGCGCGGCTGAAAGCGGTTGTTGCCTTGGGCATCACGAAGGGCGCGCGGCTCATGCTCTCGACGCCGCCGGCGATGGCCAGATCCATGTCACCGGCCCGAATGGCGCGCGCCGACTGTCCTACGGCGTCAAGGCCTGACGCACACAGGCGGTTAAGCGTAATGCCGGGCACATCCACCGGAAGTCCCGCGAGCAGTGCGGCCATGCGCGCCACATTGCGGTTGTCCTCGCCTGCCTGGTTGGCGCAGCCCATCACCACATCATCGACGCGCGCCCAGTCCACATCCGGATTGCGCGCCATCAACGCGGCAATCGGCGTCGCCGCGAGATCGTCGGCGCGCACCGCTGACAAGGCACCGCCGTAGCGTCCGATGGGGGTGCGTACAGCGTCGCAGATGAGGGCATGAGCCATGAAAAATCTCCCAAGTTGTTTGCGATGCAAAACCTAGCTTAATGGACATGCGCGTTCAAGCATCGCGTTACAGTGGTGCGCAGCAGTCGACTGGTCGAGTAACGCGACGTGCTGTGGCACCGCAAAAGCCGCCTTTGGGGGGCGGGCAAAGTACACCCCTGGTGAAATTTCCCTCGTACTCCGGGCACTCGGAGGTTGCCGAGGGCCAGGGATCGCGCCATGTTGTGTCAAAGTCCGGTGAACGGGCGCTGCGATCCTGCAGGGGTCTATTGAAACAGGCGGGTAGGGTACCCAAGTATCCTATCCATAAGGAAACGGCCGAAAGTCGCCTTGTTAGGGACAGTGTCGTTTTGCCTAGATAAGGAAAAGAGCATGAAAGAGCCTCTGAACGCGAGCTATCCGGTATTGCCGCTGCGCGATATCGTGGTGTTCCCCCATATGATCGTCCCGCTTTTCGTGGGCCGTGACAAATCCGTGCGCGCGCTCGAAGAAGTGATGGCCGATGACAAGCAGATCCTGCTGTCGAGCCAGATCGACCCCGGCGTCGACGACCCCGACAGCGACGGTATCTTCAAGGCCGGCGTGCTGGCAAATGTGTTGCAATTGCTGAAACTGCCCGATGGCACCGTGAAGGTGCTGGTCGAAGGTCAGGCGCGGGTACGCATCACCGAATACCTCGACAATGACAATTTCTTTGAAGCGCGCGCCGAGTACCTGACCGAGATGCCGGGCGACGACGCCACGACCGAAGCGTTGCTGCGCACGGTATCGGAGGAATTCTCCCGCTATGCAAAGGTGAAAAAGAACGTGCCGGAAGAGGCGCTGGCTTCGGTTGCGGAAGCAACCGATCCGACGCGGCTTGCCGATCTGGTCGCAGGTCATCTCGGCATCGAAGTGGGACAAAAGCAAGACTTGCTTGAGACGCTTTCGGTCTCGGACCGTCTGGAGAAGGTTTACGGCCTCATGCAGGGCGAACTGTCCGTGTTGCAGGTCGAGAAAAAGATCAAGACGCGCGTGAAATCCCAGATGGAGAAGACGCAGCGCGAATATTATCTGAACGAGCAGATGAAGGCCATCCAGAACGAGCTGGGCGATGGCGAGGACGGGCGCAATGAGGTGACCGAACTCGAAGAGAAGATTGCCAATACCAAGCTGAGCAAGGAAGCCCGCGAAAAGGCCGACGCCGAGATCAAGAAGCTCAAAAACATGAGCCCGATGTCCGCGGAGGCGACTGTCGTGCGCAACTATCTTGATTGGATGCTGTCGATCCCGTGGGGCGTGAAATCCCGCGTCAAGAAGGATCTTAACAAAGCGCAAGAGGTGCTGGACGCGGATCACTATGGCCTTGAGAAGGTCAAGGAACGGATTGTCGAATACCTGGCCGTGCAGCAACGCTCGACCAAGATGAAAGGTCCGATCATGTGCCTGGTCGGCCCTCCGGGTGTGGGTAAAACCTCGCTCGGGAAATCCGTGGCGAAGGCGACGGGGCGCGAGTTCATCCGTATCAGCCTTGGCGGCGTGCGCGACGAATCCGAGATCCGCGGTCACCGCCGGACCTACATCGGCTCCATGCCCGGAAAAATCATCCAGGCTCTGAAGAAGGCGAAAACCACAAATCCGCTCATCCTGCTCGACGAGATCGACAAGATGGGTCAGGATTTCCGTGGCGATCCCGCGTCGGCCATGCTCGAAGTCCTTGATCCGGAACAGAACTCTACGTTTGTGGACCACTACCTCGAGGTCGAATATGATCTTTCGAACGTGATGTTCCTGACCACATCCAACAGCTACAATATGCCGGGGCCGTTGCTTGACCGCATGGAGATCATTCCGCTGTCGGGCTACACCGAGGACGAAAAGCTCGAGATCGCCAAGGGGCACCTTCTTCAGAAGCAGATCAAGAACCACGGCTTGAAGGACAAGGAGTTTAGGATCGAGGATTCCGCGCTGACCGGCATGATCCGCTACTACACCCGCGAGGCGGGTGTGCGGAACCTCGAGCGCGAAATTGCCAAGGTGGCGCGCAAGGCGCTAACCAAGATCGTGCGCAAGGAAGTCGACAGCGTGGTCGTAACCGGCGACAACCTCGACGAGTTTCTCGGTGTACAGAAACACCGGTACGGTCTGGCCGAACTTGATGACCAGATCGGTGTGGTGACGGGACTTGCCTACACCTCTGTGGGCGGCGAGTTGCTGCACATCGAGGCCTTGCGCCTGCCGGGCAAGGGACGGATGAAAACGACGGGTAAACTCGGCGATGTGATGAAGGAATCCATCGACGCGGCAAGCTCTTATGTGCGGTCCATCAGCCCCAAGATCGGCGTCAAGCCACCGCAGTTCGATACGCTGGACATCCACGTCCACGTGCCCGACGGGGCCACCCCGAAGGATGGGCCCTCGGCCGGACTGGCAATGGTGACGTCCATCGTGTCGGTGCTGACGAAGATACCGGTGCGCAAGGATATCGCCATGACTGGCGAGGTATCTTTGCGCGGCAACGCGATGCCGATCGGCGGGTTGAAGGAGAAACTGCTCGCGGCTTTGCGTGGCGGCATCAAGACGGTGCTGATCCCGCAGGAGAACGAAAAGGATCTTCCGGAAATCCCGGACAACGTCAAGGAAGGGCTGACCATCATTCCGGTAAGCCATGTGTCCGAAGTGCTGGAGCATGCGCTGGTGCGCAAACCTGAACCGATTGAATGGGACGAGGCAGCGGAGGAGGCGGCTGCGGCTGCCGCTCTTGCAGCGAAGTCGGGTCGTACGGACGTCACTGCCACGCACTGACCTTTGTCAGTACCAGACATGGAACGCCCCGCGCTGATCGCGGGGCGTTTCGTATTTATGCCCTTATCTTGTGCATCGGGGGAAATTATCCACCTTATTTTGCGCCAGCCAAGCCCATGGTGGATTTTTCCCACAGTTTGTTGTAGCGTCCATTGCATAATAAGAAATCGAGCAACAGAATTGAGAACAGCATGACGACTACGTCAAAAGCCCCTAGGAAACCCACAGCGACAAAGACTACCCGGAGCCAAACTGCCGCCAACATGCCGGCAACAGGCGTGGATACGACGCCCACGCCCGAAGCCGCAAATGCCGCGCCGATCGTGACGAATACCTTGTCCCCGGTCGTGGTCGGCAACGAGCTTCGAAAGAAAGAGCTGATCGAACTGGTCGTCGGACGGTCCGGGATGAAACGCAAGGATGTCAAACCCGTTGTCGAAGCGATGCTTGCCGTATTGGGTGACGCGTTTGCGGGCCAGCGTGAGATGAACTTGCCGCCGCTGGGCAAGTTCAAAGTGCAGCGCGCGCAGGAGAAATCCGATGGCCGTGCGCTCGTCGTCAAGTTGCGCCAGAAATCCGCAGCCTTGAATGCTGCGCCAGATGCGACGCCTGCCGCAGACATTTAGAACCGCCACCACAAGGCATAAGCTGCGGCTGTGACTTTCGCGGTCCGACCTCTTGCGTGCACTGCCGGAAAAAGCTATCCGAACCGGGAAGGGTGATTAGCTCAGTGGTAGAGCGCTTCGTTCACATCGAAGATGTCAGGAGTTCAAATCTCTTATCACCCACCATTTCCGCCATAGGTACTGACGCGCGCCAATCAGCAGGATGATGGTGTCAGTCGGGGCTGTGCCGTACGGGCGGATATACCGTGCAGGGCATGCCATAGGCGTTCCGGCGGTCTTGCAGAAAAGTGTAGGCAATACGCGCATCGCTGAGCCGGTGACGTTCGATCCGGATGTGCCGGAAATCCGCGTCATGTGCGGCGAACCTCTGCGGGCCTTGGGTTTCGTCCATCCAAGGGTAACAAAAGATCGAGTTTCCATAGCTCGCTCCCGCGCGGTTTAGCGACAGCAGGAAGCACTGGTTTTCAATCGCGCGCGTCGTGGCAAAGGCGTGCCAGGTCGGAAAAGACGGATCCCGGAAATAGGCGCCGCCGTGCAGGATGACATCGACGCTGTGTTGCAAGACCAACGTGCGGACCAGTTCCGGAAACCGGATGTCATAACAGATGATCGGCGCAAGAATTAAGCCTTTGACTTCAAATGTAAAAAGATGATCTCCGGGCGCAAAATACTCTTTTTCCATCGACGCACCGTATTGGCATAGATGCAGTTTGTCATAGTGTCCGGCGAGAACGCCGTCGGGTGTCACGACAGCCACCGAGATTAAGATGCGGGCACCATCACGTCTTGGAAAGCTGTAACAGACGTATACGCCGAATTCGACGGCGATGGCCCGCCACGTCCGATAGGAAATACCGTCCAGAGGCTCGGACAGGGCATCAAGATGATCGAAGGCGGCGCGGGAATAGTCGATGCTGGAAAGCTCAGGCAGCACAACGATGTCCGTGCTCTGCGCCGAAAGCCGGGCGCGCAGCTTTGTGGCCGTATCCGCAAGATGGCTGTCGCGCGCTTTTGGCGTTTCGGTCAGGGGAATGTCGATCTGGCAGGCAAGCAGGTGAAGGGTGTCTCTCGCTGCCATCTGTCGGGGGCGCTCTCTTGTCTATCTGGTCACAGTTTCGCCGGATCTTCGCCATCGCGGCTGCGCTGAGCAAGCGGAATTGTCTCGATCCGGCTATGAAACATCTCAAGAATGGCGCGTTCGGCACGGTTCAGTCGGGTGGTTTGATGCTGCACCAGATGCACATCAATCACCAGCGTGTTCTCGTAGGGGGGCAGACGCCAGAGCTTGCCCGCTTTCACCCACCGCTCTGCCACATGTACGGGGAGCGGCCCGAATCCAAGACCTGTGCGGATCATCCTGTGCGCCTCGCGCAGATCGGAGGTATAGCCGATCACCTTGTCGTCCAACCTGTGTTGCGCACGCAGCAGTGCGACCGGCCGCAGCGCATCCCAAAGCTGGTCCGTCCTGAAAGAGATCGACGTATAATCGCGCATGTCCTCGAAACTCAGATCACGCAGACCGAACAGGGGGTGACCGGGGCCGCAATAAAAACCGAAGTAAGAACGATAGAGCGTCCGGTAGTCCAGATTTGGGTGCGCGTCATGCATCAGGCAGACGCCGAGGCTAGCAGATTTGCCGAGCACCGCTTGCTGAACGGCCTTGCTGGACATCACCTCGATGTCGAGGCTGACGTGCGGATGAGCGCGGTGAAAGTCCGACAGGACAGTATCGAAGAAATCGTTCTCCACCCCGCTGAGAAGCGCCAGCGTCACTTTGCCCGTCACGACGTCCTGGGTGCCTTGGGTGCTTTGAACGGTGCGGACAAGGTTGCCGAAAATCTCCAGACATTCCCGGTATAACGTCTGTCCTGCCGGGGTGACGCGAAACTGTGTCGGGCTGCGGTCGATCAACCGTGTGCCCAGTCGCGTCTCCAACCGTTTGAGGGCCTGGCTGACCGTGGGCTGTCGCAGCATCAGGCGGTGGGCGGCACGCGTGATGCTGCCTTCCTGCACCACGATCATGAAGGTACGCAGCAGGTTCCAGTCCAGTTCCCGGACCAGTTTTTCCGGTTCAGCGGGCGGCTTCATTGGTTTCATCAATGGCGTTCATAACCACTATCTATTTGCTCTATGGCGGAAACAAACACAAGCTCAACAAAACCGCTTTGCGAGGGATAAGTGTCGTGAAGAAATCGAACCTGTTTTACCAAAGCCGCCAGCGTCGTCCCGAAGTGGATCGTGCGGAAGGGATTTATATTTGGGGCAAGAACGGGCAGCGATACATCGACGGATCGTCCGGCGCGATGGTTAGCAACATCGGTCATTCCAATCCAAACGTCCTTGCGGCGATGAAGGCGCAGATGGACAGCGCGACGTTTGCCTACCGTCTGCATTTCGAAAGCGCGGCGGCGGAAAATCTGGCAGGCGCGATTGCCGACCGGATGCCCGAAGGGCTCGACAAGGTGTTTTTCGTTTCCGGTGGATCGGAAGCGATGGAATCCTGCATGAAGTTCGCGCGCCAGTGGGCGGTCGCGGCAGGGCAGGGCAGCCGCTGGAAGGTGATCTCGCGGTTTCCGTCCTATCACGGATCCACCATGGGGGCACTGGCGATCACGGGCTACGGGCCGTTGACGGATGCCTTCGCGCCGTTGTTCAGGGAAATGCCGAAAATCCCGGCTCCTACCTGCTATCTGGACCGCGACAACCTGTCGGATCACGACCGGGGCTTGAAATATGCGCAGATGCTGCGCGACGAAATACTGGCCCAGGGCCCCGACAGCGTGCTCGCCTTTGCGATGGAGCCGGTGGGTGGCGCGTCTACGGGCGCTCTGGTCGGGCCGGACAGCTATTACGCCCGCGTGCGTGAAATTTGCGACGAGTTCGGCGTGTTGCTGATCATGGACGAAGTCATGTCCGGCGTCGGTCGGACCGGCACGTTTCTGGCCTCCGAACACTGGAACATCCGGCCTGATCTGGTCGCCCTGTCGAAAGGTTTCGGCGCGGGATACGTGCCGCTGGGCGCGATGATTGCGGACGGGGAAATGGTCGAAACCGTGCTGGACGCGGGCGGTTTCGCTCATGGGCACACCTACGCGGGCAACCCGCTGGCCTGTGCTGCCGGGCTGGCAGTGTTGGGAGAGATTGATCGGCTGGATCTCATGGCGAACACACGGACGATGGGCGAGGTGCTGATGTCCGGGCTGCGCGACCTGATGGCGCGTCACTCGATAATAGGGGATGTCAGGGGCAAGGGGCTTTTGACGGCGTTCGAGCTTGTCTCGGACCGCGACACGATGGAGCCGCTGCCTGCGGAACTGCGTGCCTTCGAGCGGTTTGTCGAGATTTGCTATGCGCGCAATCTGATTACCTATTCGCGCCGCACGCGCGGCGGCGTTGCCGGGGATCATTTCCTCGTCTGCCCGCCGATGATCGTGACCGAAGCCCAGATCGGAGAGATCCTGAGCATCCTCGACGACAGTCTGGGCGTGCTTGCCAGGGACTGCGGATTGGAGCCGCAGGGTGTCGCGTCTTGAAGGTGCGGTAGAGGGAGGGTTCTAAATCATGAAAGTATTCGCGGATCAGCAGCGGCAAAGCCAACACTACCCCACCGGGTTTCTGGTCAACGGGGTCATGCAACCCAACCCGGAAAAGCCTGAGCGGATGGAGCTTCTGTTGCGGGGCGCTGCGGCGGGGGGGCACGATCTTCATGCGCCCGACGATCACGGGCTCGGCCCCATCGCCGCCGTGCACACGCCCGCCTACGTCAAATTCCTGTCAACCGTCTATGCGCGGTGGCAGCGTATCCCCGACGCCGCGGCAGAAATTTTCCCCAACGTCCATCCCGACCGGCGCACGACGAGCTATCCGTTGTCCGCCGTGGGGCAGGCCGGTTTTCACATCACAGACATGTCCTGTCCCATCGGGGAGCATACCTGGGAGGCCGCGCGCTGGTCCGCCAATTGCGCGGTTTCGGCCGCGCAGGCCGTGGCGGCGGGAGACAAGGTTGCCTATGCGCTGTGTCGTCCGCCGGGACACCATTGCTTTACCGATCTGGCGGGTGGATTTTGCTATCTCAACAACTCCGCTATAGCGGCACAGAGACTGCGCCAATCTCATGAAAGGGTGGCGATCATTGATGTCGATCTGCATCACGGAAATGGGACGCAAGGCATATTCTACGCACGCGACGATGTTTTCACACTTTCCGTCCACGCGGATCCTGCCCGGTTCTACCCATTCTTCTGGGGACACGCGCATGAAACCGGTGAAGGAGCGGGCCTGGGATACAATCTTAACGTGCCGCTGCCCCGTGGCACCTCCGATGATGGCTTCATGAAAGGGCTGGAAGAGGGATTGACCCACGTCCGTTCCTTTGCGCCGGGCGCTGTCGTGATCGCTCTCGGTCTTGATGCGTTCGAAGGTGATCCCTTCGGCGGGCTTTCGGTGTCGACATCCGGGTTCGCACGTATGGGCGGTCTGCTCGCAGAATTGGGCCTGCCGACAGTCATCGTTCAGGAAGGAGGATACCTGTGCGCAGAACTTGGAGACAATCTGCAATCGTTCCTCGGTGGGTTTGAGGAAACCGCCGTATAAAAGCCGATCGGCCAACCAAGGACCAAAGCCGCGTTTCCGCCGTTCTGATCCGCGGTCATTCCTGTTCTCAGGCAACTATACTGGTTAACCAGCTAAAATATGGTCAAATGCCCTAAATACAAGCAAAGAGAGCAAAACAAATTGCTAAAAACTGATTATTTCCCTAGCGTCATTAAACGCCATGGCGTTCTCGGGGAACTGCACGATGCTGAGAGCCGTGAAAAAAATAACAGGGAGAAGACTCAATGAGTTTCAACACGATTACCAGGATTTTGACAGCCGGTGCGATCGGTGCGCTGATGTCGACGGCCGTTTACGCGCAGGAAACCACGCTTCGCTTTGCGGGGGTCTTTCCAATCGACCACCAGGGGACGAAAACGATGGAGCAGGTCGCAGCGGACGTCGCAGCCGCCGATGTCGGACTGAAGATCGAACTGTTCCCAGCAAACCAGCTCGGCTCCGGCGAAGCTCTGTTCGAGGATGTCGCACGCGGCAACATCGATCTTGCGGCGGCCTTCATCTACGCCGACACCGATCCGCGCCTCGAATTTCTGTCCATGCCATTTCTGGTAAGCGGCTGGGACGACATGAACACCATCATGCGAGACATGGATTCCGAGTATAACCAGATCCTTCAGGAAATCACCGACGAGTACGGCGTGCGCGTCATGGCCCAGAACCCCGAAGGATTCGTGGGCGTCGTCGCCACGAAAGAGCCGACCAACTGGAACACCTTCGACGACAAGGGCATGAACATCCGCGTCTGGTCGTCCACGATCGTGAAGTCCATGATGGAAATGATCGGTTTCAAGGCCACGACGATGGCTTGGGGTGACATCTTCCCGGCGATCCAGTCGGGGATCGTCGACGGTGCCATCTGCTGTACCAAGACAGCGACATACACGATCTTCGCCCAATCCGATGTCGGCACGCATTTTGTCGAGTATAACGCCATTTCGGAGCTGACCAGCTTCTACGCGTCCCAGCGCTCGCTCGACAAGCTGACCGAAGAGCAGGTCGAAGTCCTGCAAACGGCGATGACCAAGGCGTCCGACGACTTCTTTGCCTACAATCGCGAGAACGACGACCTCTTCGCGCAGAAGCTGCTCGACAGTGGCTACACCATCCTGAGCCTGAACGATGAGGATCAGACCGCAATGGCGACGAGGGTGCGCGATGAGATCTGGCCGATGATGGCGGACAGCGTCGGGCAGGACATCATCGACCGGCTGAAAGGCGCGATGAACTGATCGCCCGAATGTTGGAAAGGCCGGTGAACTCACCGGCCTTTTTCTTGTGACTGCAACGAAAACGAGAGGGGCGCGCGGCATGTCTAAGGTAATCGACGAGCTGCCGGTCGGCATCGGCGGCGAAATTGACGGACACCCGATAGAAATTACGAAAGAGCTGCCCGGATTTATCGGCAAGCCGATGGACTGGATCTTGATCGCGATGAAAGGCATCGTGATGTTTTCCGGCTTTCTGATGGCGTTCACCTTCGGCGCGGTGGTGGTCATCAGGTACGGATTCGGCGGCGATCTGTTCGCCTACGAGGAATGGCTTCTGGCGATCAGCATCGTGGGCTTTTTCGCGGGCGCCGTCTTGGCGTCCGAGCGTCAATTGCACATCAACGCGGACATCCTCGGCATGGTGATCGAGAACCCCAGGTTGACGTGGTGGCGGGGGTTTGTCGTCCTGTCGATTGAATTGTTCATAACGCTCTTCATGGTCTACGCCTGCTACATTTCACTGCTCGACGACTTCTCTTTCCCGCGTCTGCGCGCGACAACCGTCTTGCGGATACCGTTCGTGTCATGGCGCATCGCGATCATGGTCGCCTTTTCCTTCATGGCCATGTTCATCGGCGCCTATCTCTATGTTCATATCCGCAAGGGGCTCGGCTTGCCGCTCAAGTCCGACACCGCGAAGGAAACTCTACGATGATCATCACTGGAAGTCTCTTGATCGTATGCGCGATGCTGCTGCTCGGTGTCAGCGTCTATGTCGCATTCGGCTCTGTCCTTCTCTTCATCGCGCTTGTCGGGGATCAGTCGATCTCGGGGTATTTGCCCACGGGATCAACGGGCATCCGGTCTCTTGTGCTGCTTGCGGTTCCGCTCTTCATGATCGCCGGCGGGATCATGGAAAAGGGCAAGATCGCGGCCCCGCTCGTCGCCCTTGCCGAGATGTTCATCGGACACATCAAGGGCGGGCTGAGTGCTGCCGGTGTTCTGGCCTGCGGCATCTTCGGCTCCATTTCCGGCAGCGCCAATGCGACATTGACCTGCATCGGCGGCATCATGATGCCCCACCTCAGGCGCGCGAATTATCCGACAGGGCTGTCCGCAGCACTCATCGTGTCGGCCAGCCCGCTGGGCCTTTTGATCCCGCCAAGCGCATCTCACATCCTTTACGGGTGGGTGGCCCAGCAAAACGTGCTGAAATGCTTCTTGTCGACGGTCATTCCGGCGATCATCCTGATCACGCTGCTGATCATCACCAACCAGTTCCAGTTGCGCAAGGTAGACAACATCACACTCAAGGATCGGCCTTCACCGTTCTTTCCCGCCTTCGCCAATCAGGGGCGGCTGGCAGGTCCGGCGCTGATGATGCCGCTGATCATCCTTGGCGGCATCTACGGCGGGATCATGACCCCGACCGAGGCGGCGGGAATTGCGGTGGTCTACGCCATTCCGATCGCGATCTATTTTTACCGGGGTTTGACCTGGAAGACACTGGCGCAGACCATTGCAGGGTCGGGCGTGACCATCGGTGTGGTGATGGTGATGATCTTCATGGTGCTGATCGTATCCGACAATCTGATCGCGCAGGGCGCACCGCAGTTGGCCAAGAACATGGTCTACTCGGTGTCAGAAAACCCGATCGTCATATTGTTGATGATCAATGTGGTGATGATCCTGATCGGGATGCTGATGGACGATATTTCTGGCCTGCTGTTGGCGACGCCGATCCTTCTGCCCATCGCGCAAAGCACCGGCATGGACCCGATCCACTTTGCCGCCGTGATCGGCGTGAACCTCGGGATGGCAAACATTACGCCGCCAACCGCGCCGCTATTGTATCTGGGGGCCCAGATTTGCGAGGTTCCTGTGTCACGGATGCTGTGGCCCACGCTGGTGTTCATCATCTTCGCATGGTTGCCGACACTGATGCTGACGACTTTCGTGCCCGAGCTGGCGCTTTGGCTTCCTGAATTGCTTCTGGGCAAGTGATCCGTTCGTCAGATAACGAAAAAGGCGCCCTTTCAGGGCGCCTTTCTACTTAAATACCGGACACGAACGGTGCGGAGGCGTGCTTACTGGACGTACATCCAGGAATGCAGGCCGATGAAGAAGGCCGTTGCCGAAACCAGCGTGGCGATACCAAGGACGTTTTTTACAACCTGTGCCATAGTGGTGATCCTTCAGGTGAGTTGTCGTTATGACCGGGATATATGGGGGCTGTTTCGCGCTTACCACATCTTCCGGCGCATATGTGATCTGCAAGTCTCGCATAGCTTTGCGCCGCACGCCTGCGTATTCTCAGGGTCGCGCGTCACCCTGAGCCGAAGGGCGTATTTGCGTGAGTACCGCAAGACCGGTAGAGAGCGGGGTATACGGCACCGGCCTGCTGTTGCTAACCCGGGATTTGACAACGGGGACGGCACCGGCGGGCCCGCCAGAACCTGAAGACGAGGCCATCTGACATGGAAATTCCGCCCCTGTATGTTTTGCGCCACGCAGAGACGGAATGGAATGTCGAGGGACGGTTGCAGGGGGCGCTGGACGCGCCATTGACGCCAAGGGGTCTGAGACAGGCCGAAGCGGTCGCCCGGACGCTGCGCGGCATCGGTCTGGACGCCTTCTCAACCTTCTGCAGCCCGCAGGGTCGCGCTGTGAAGACCGCAAGGATCGCCCTTGCGGGGCATCCCGGCCCGCTGCGCACGGATGCACGGCTGCGCGAGATCGGCATCGGCGACTGGGCGGGGCGTTTGCGACGCGATCTTGATCCGGAAGGCCGCTATTGCGGGATTGCTCCACAGGCGCTGCAGTTGTACGAAGACGCACCCGGAGGAGAGGGTTTTGACCGTCTGCACGCCCGCTGCAAGGCGTTTTTGGAGGATTTGCGCGAGCCGTGTGTGATCGTCACCCATTCGATCACCTCGCGGATGCTGCGCGTGATCGCGACGGGCGGGGAGGTGTGCGATCTGGCGCACATGCCGTGCGGGCAAGGTATCGTCTTTCACATCGAAAACAGGGTGCAAAATCGTCTCGATTGACACTTGCCATGCGCCAAGCCTTTGGCTAAACCCCCGATCACGGGTCGTTAGCTCAGTTGGTAGAGCGCTTCGTTTACACCGAAGATGTCGGGAGTTCGAGCCTCTCACGACCCACCATTCCTTCCTTCCGGGAAGGGCAAGCACTGCGCGGTTGTAGCTCAGCTGGTTAGAGTACCGGCCTGTCACGCCGGGGGTCGCGGGTTCGAGCCCCGTCAACCGCGCCACTGTTTTGCATACTCGTCAATGGCGTTTCCAAGGCTACACTCTATGGCAGCTTATCGCCGGTTTGGGCGCGGGTTTTGATAGATCTTGAACGCGTCCGTTCGCGGTTTATCCTGGACGGACCAGCAGGAGGCACATCATGCCACAACTCATCCGTTTCTATATCAAGAATTGCATTATCGGCTTTATTCTTGCCGCTGCCTTCACCCGCGCAATCCTGTGGTACAATGTCGGTAATCTGGGGCACCTGGTCAACACATCCGACATCGGCACATTGGCGGTCATCGTGTTTTGGGTGCTCAACGGTATCGTGTTTGC
The DNA here is from genome assembly GCF_947497275.1 of uncultured Sulfitobacter sp. Lineage (GTDB taxonomy): Bacteria > Pseudomonadota > Alphaproteobacteria > Rhodobacterales > Rhodobacteraceae > Sulfitobacter. The sequence goes on along the minus strand of NZ_CANMFS010000002.1, from coordinate 242,048 downwards.
CGGTGTGCAATTTGCCGTCGCTGTAATGCTCATGGCCGAACCGGAGAACAAAGACAACGGGCCGGGCCGGGGGTTGGGTGTACCGGCGCGCGTTCCCGCCAAAGCCAAAGCCGCACCGCAGATCTTGCTGAAATAGCTGGCTCCGCAGGCTTCGGAAGCTGTGCAAAGAAATGCCCGATCGGGCGAAGTAATCTCTTGACGCCTACTACCCCATCGCATATCCCGCACGAACACTTCGGAGCGTACGCATCGAAGGTGCAGCGGGCGGTTGTAGCTCAGTTGGTTAGAGTACCGGCCTGTCACGCCGGGGGTCGCGGGTTCGAGCCCCGTCAACCGCGCCACCGCTGCTTGTAAAAGGGTCCCCTCGTGGGGGCCCTTTTTCGTGTGCGCCCAAAGATTTACGGGAGGTTCTTCAGGCCGGGTACGGCAGGCCGAACACCTGCTCCAGCTCCGGCGAGATCTGCGTATTCATCCAGTCGACATCGGCGGCATCCCAGGTGTCCGGGGCCGGTGCCCTGTCAACAGACGCGCGCCACTGGTTGCCCATGCGGCGGGTGATGGGGCGGTAACCGCGTGGCGTGTGCGCAAGCCCGTAGGCCTCCCCCAATGCGTGCAGGAACGCGACAGGGTCGGCGTTGAACCGCTCCAATGTCACATAGGCCACCGAACAGCCGCGATCGAGAAAGCTGAGCAATCCGCGGTGTTTGACGTTGCGCATCTCGAAGATATTGGCAAAACGTCGACCGGTGATCGGATGCCGGTCCCATTGCAACTCTTGGCCGAGCGGCTTCAATTCGGGGTGCACGACCTCGAAATGGTTCATGTTGTCGATCTCCCCCTGCCACGGCGTGCGCAGGAAATCACGGAAATCGAGGTTTTGAAGCGATACCTCCGCATGCCAGGGGCGCTTGAACAGCGATGTGGCCCAACTGCGCGCGTTGCGCACCACGCAGACGGTCAGAAACGAGGGCGGAAGCCCGACCATGATCGGCACGCCGTGTTTCCACCCCAGACATTCGGTGCGCGCGATCTGAAGCGTTTTCGTGATGCTCTTGCGCACTACATTGGTGCCGCATCCGCGTTCGCCCATGACCTGAAACCGGTCGAACGGACCGTCGCCGTCGCGGTGAAAATGCCACCCCTGCGTGGCCATATCCTGCGCCAGTGCCGCGAATTCCGCACTTGTCGCTGTGTCTCCCATTGTCATTCCGTGCCTCTCGCGGCTTATTACCCGTCAAGCGGGGAGTTTCGTCAATTCACCCCCGAAAGAAAAGAGGGCAGCGATGCAGACAGTAGCCGCAGTAACGATGGTGCGCGACGACGCTTTTTTTCTCGACGCCTGGCTAAAGCATTACGGCGCGACGCTGGGGCGCAGGAATTGTTATGTCATCAACCACGGATACGGCGATGGTGTGGCCGAGATGGCGGCTGGCTGCAACATCATCGGCATCCCCGGCGACCCGCATCAGAGTTTCGACGTCAAGCGGTGGGGCCTGCTCAACGGGCTGCTGGTGGGGCTGCGCAAATACTACAAGCATGTGATCGTAGGCGACGTGGACGAACTGGTCATCGTGGACCCCGCATACGGCAAGAACCTCCTGCAGTACCTTGAAGACATGCCCGAAAAGCGCGTCCTGACCCCCTTGGGGCTTGAGATCATCCACCGGGTCGATCTGGAGCAGGAGGCGATTGCGGATCATATCGTTGGGCCGCGCCGCTACGTGCGGCCAGCGCCACACTATTCAAAGCCGTGCATCGTGTCGGCGGCATCCAAGCTGTCTCGGGGCGGGCATTTCGCGCAGTATCCCAAATTGCACACACCGCCCGAATTGTACCTCTTCCACCTTAAATTTTGCGATTTCCACCACTACGCCGCTGCGATGGACCGGCGCAACGCCGTGACCGAAGAGGTTGGTGCGGAGGTCAAGGAGGCGTCGATCGGGCGGCACTGGTTCGCCGAGGCGCGCGGCGAGGATCGCGCCGTCTTTGACGCCTTTGCTGATCTGACGTTGGAAGAGGATTTCGACCTGCGCGTCATCCGCAAACGAATGCAGCGGTCCTTCCGCCCGCGCGGCGAGACCGGGTTTTATGAATTTAACCGCCCGGAATACACCACCCAATACAAGCTGCCAGAGCGTTTCATCGGCGTAATCTGACCTGCCGATCTGGATCCCGAAAAGGAGACACGAGATCAGCGCGGCCGCGCCCATCTGATGATCGCGCCAAAGATTGCTTCGCCGCGTCGTTCAATTTCGCGTTGCAGGGTATGATTGCTGCCTTCGTGACGCACGCCCTTGACTATCAGGACGGGCGGCGCGTAACGCCGCCAAGTCCGTCATCCCGACGTCAGTCGATCCCACCGGCATCAGCGCCGGTCCCGGTAAATTCGTGCAACGCAATGACGTGGGCTGTCGGCACTACGCCTTTATCCACCGAGCCGCGAACGTATCCGCCCTTGCGGCAAGGGGCTCAGCGCCCCCATACGAGGTTCAGCCGCGCTTGTCTGCCAGCAGTTGTTGCATCTGCTCGAGCGGCAGGTAGCCGCGCAGCAGTTCGTCCTGAAGCACGAAAGTCGGTGTCCCGGTGATTTCAAGCGCACCCGCTAGCGCGCGTGTCGCGGCGATTTCGGCGGTCACTTCGTCACTGTCCATCTGTGCCTCGACCGCGTCCATGTCCAGCCCGAATGTGCTGCCCAGACGGCGCAGCGTCGGCAGGGTCACATCGCCATTGAGTTCCATGAGCGCATCGTGCACGGCCTTGTAGCTTTCATCGCCCGCGACCTGCTTCACCGCGACCGCGAAGCGCGAAGCAAGCACCGATGCATCCCCCAGGATCGGCAGCTCCTTCACGATCAGCTTGATGTTGCCGTCCTGCGCCAGCAGTTCTTCGACTTCAGGATGGGCGCGTTTGCAATAGCCGCAGCGGTAATCGAGGAATTCGACCAGCACGATGTCGCCTTCGGGATTGCCGCCGACGTATGAATAACCGTCGTCGAAGATCGCGCCGGCATTCTCGGACACCAGATCGAAATCGCTCTGCGCCTGTTGCTGCGCCTCACGGGTGCGCAGGATCTCTACCGCTTCCATGATGATTTCGGGATTCTCGAAGAGATAGGCGCGCACTTCGGCGCGAAATTGTGCGCGCTCTGCATCGCTCATCTCCTGGACGTCCTGCGCCAGAGCTGCGGTGGCAAAGGTGCCCAGAAAGGCGGTAGTGGCAAGAAGACGCTTCATCGGTAAATCACTTTCTTTTGGCTGCGCGTTGGGAAGCAATCAGCACATCCTGCGCCCGCTGCCAAGGGCCGGACCCTGTGGCAAGAAGGCCCGTTGCACGTTTTGCATGAATTCCGGCATCTTTCAGCCGCCCACCCAGCGCATAGCGCTCGGCGGTCACGAGGGCGGCCATGCCGGTCTGTCCCGCCTTGGCATAGGCCGTCGCCAGATCCCGCAGCATGGAGCCGTCGCGAAAGTCCTGCCGCCGCGATTTCTCAAGCACCGGCAGGGCCTGCTGCACCTGTCCGTTGGCCAGAAGCGCACGCCCGTAGCCCGACAGGATCAGCGCATCGTTCGGGGCAAGCCGCACGCCGCGCGCGTAGGCGTTGACCGCCGCGTCGAAATTACGCGTTTCCAGCAGGATTTGACCGCGCTGATCGTGCAGAAACGCATCCTTGGGCCGCGCGGCGATGGCGCGGTCGATGGCGGTGAGGGCGACTTTCGTGCGCGAGTTGCGGTGCTGGGCGATCGCCTCGCGCAAGAGCGCGATGTCGGCATATCCGCTGTCGCCCAACCGGCGCAGCGTCCAGGATGGTGCGCGGGTGTAGGCCGTCAGCTTTCCCTTGAGCCGCGCGAACCAGTATCGCGCGGCAGGATCGGCGGGCAGGGTGCCATAACTGGCGACATACCCCTCGACCGCGCGGATGCGGTCACGGCTCAGCGGATGACTACGCAAATAGGGATCCTGCCGCCCGATGTTCAGGGCTTCCTGCCCCTCGAATATTTTCAGCGTGTCGAGCAGGCCTTGCGGCGAGGCGCCGGCGGATTTCATGTAGCGTATGCCCGATTGATCAGCGGAGGCTTCCTCGGCGCGCGTATGCCCAAGAAGTGCGCGCTGCGCCGCACTGGCACTGCCGATGGCGATGCCACCGGCCGCATCGGACCCGCCCGCCGCTGCCGCCGCAACGGCAAGGGCGAGGCCAAGCCCGGTGACGGTGCGGGCATTGGCCATATTGCCCATTCGCCGTGTGATATGCCCATTGGTGATATGCGCCGCTTCATGCGCGATAACCCCTTGCAGCATCGCGGCGGAGCCGAGCTTGTTAATCAGGCCGTAATGCAGGAAAATCGCATCGTTGCTGATGACGAAGGCATTGAGCGAACTGTCGTCGACGATCAATATCTTGACGCGGTCGGGGCTAAGCCCCGCTGCACGCAGCACCGGTGCAGCCATTTGACGCAGGGCGTATTCCATGTCGGCATCGCGCAGCAGGCTGGCTGCCTGTGCGGGAAGCGCCAGTACAAGAGCGAGCAGCAGGGCGGGGATTGACGCCCGACGGGGAATGCGGTGAAACCTCATGCGCGCACTGTAGGAGAGCGATCATGCGAAATTCAAGCCGATCACGGGTCGATCCCTTTATTGTGATGGACGTCATGCAGGCTGCGGCGCACGCCGAAGCGCAAGGCCGGCACATCATCCATATGGAAGTGGGTCAGCCTGGCACCGGCGTGCCGAAAAAGGCCACCGGGGCGCTTGCGCGCGCGATGGAGGAAGGACCGCTGGGATATACCGTGGCACTGGGGCTGCCCGCGCTGCGGGCGCGTATCGCGCGGATGTACGGCGATTGGTACGATGTCGATCTTGACCCGGGCCGCGTGGTGATCACCTCGGGTTCATCGGCGGGGTTCATCCTGGCATTCACCGCACTGTTCGACAGCGGTGACCGGGTCGGCATCGGTGCGCCCGGCTATCCCAGCTATCGCCAGATCCTCGGCGCACTCGGCATGACGCCGGTCGATCTGCCCACGGCGGCAGAGAACCGTTTTCAGCCGGTGCCGCAGGATTTCGCGGATTTGGATCTGAAAGGCCTGCTCGTTGCCTCGCCGGCAAACCCGACGGGCACCATGCTTGACCGTGGGGCGATGTCCGCGCTGATCGCGGCGTGCCATGACACAGACGCGTCCTTTATCTCGGATGAAATCTATCACGGCATCGAGTACGAGAAGAAGGCGGTCACGGCGTTGGAAATCACCGACGAGGCCTATGTGATCAATTCGTTTTCCAAGTATTTCTCGATGACCGGATGGCGGGTCGGTTGGATGGTGGTGCCGGACGCGCAGGTCCGCGTGATCGAACGGATCGCGCAGAACATGTTCATCTGTGCGCCGCACGCAAGCCAGGTCGCTGCCCTCGCGGCTATGGACTGTGACGATGAGTTGCAGGCCAACATGGATGTCTACCGTGCCAACCGCGCGCTGATGATGACAGGGCTGCCCGAAGCCGGATTTGACCGGATCGCGCCGCCCGATGGCGCGTTCTATGTCTACGCCGACGTCAGTGCCCTCACCGACGACAGCCGCGCTCTCGCCTCGGAAATCCTTGAAAAAGCGGGTGTTTCTGTCACACCGGGGCTGGATTTCGATCCGGTGCGCGGTCATACGACCCTGCGTTTCTCCTATGCCCGCGCCACCGATGATATCCGCGAGGGGCTGGCACGGCTCAAGGCGTTCATGCAGGCTCGGTGAGACGCTGGATTGCCGGACATCGCGATGCTAGTATCGCGGCGAACGGCACCCGCAACAATAGCCGGAGCAGTGATGAAAAACCTTCTTCTCGGCCTCGCTTTCGCGCTTGGCCTGTCCCCGTCCGCCCAAGCTCAGGATCTGACGGCGCTTGCGCGCGTCGATCCGCAGGCGAGCGGGATCACCGACGGCTGGTGGGGACGTACCACGCTGGCGCTGCATCTGAGCCAAGGCGTGCCGTTTCGCGTCTTCACCCTCGATGATCCCGCGCGGTTGGTGGTGGATTTCCGCGAGGCGGATTTTGCGGGGGTCTCCTCCGGCGATCTGCTCGCGCAGAAGGGCCGCGTGTCCGCGGTGCGCTTTGGTGCGTTCCAGCCGGGGTGGTCGCGTTTGGTGGCCGAACTGGCGGAACCCATGTTGCCGCGCGAGATCGGCATGCCCGTGACCGAAGGCAGCGGCCGTGCGATCCTTGAGATCGACCTTGAAACGGTATCGGCAGAAACCTTTGCCGCTGCGTCAGGCGCCCCCGTTGATCCGGGATGGACGCCTGCATTTCTGCGCCCTTCCAGATCGCCGAAGACAGATGATGGCCGGTTTACCGTGGTGCTTGATCCCGGGCACGGCGGCATTGATCCGGGCGCCGAGCGTGATGATGTAGCCGAAAAGGATCTGATGCTGACCATCGCGCGCGCGCTTGCCGACGAGCTGCGCCGTGCCGGTGTCGATGCGGTACTAACGCGGGACGACGATTATTTCGTAGCACTTGAAACACGGGTTGCGATCGCACACCAAAGCGGTGGCGATCTGTTCATCTCATTGCACGCCGACAGCCTGAGCCAGGGCGGTGCGCACGGGGCCACCGTCTATACCCTCTCGGACGCGGCAAGCGATGCAGCCACCGACCATCTTGCGTCGCGTCACAACCGCGCCGATATTATTGCGGGCGCGGATCTGACGGGTTCCGATGATCAGGTGGCAAGCGTTCTGCTGGATCTGGCGCGGCAGGAAACAGAGCCGCGTTCGGCGGCACTGGCCCGCACGCTGGTCGCGCGCATGAAGGCGGCAGGTGGCCCGATGAACCGCCGTCCGTTGCGCGAGGCGGGGTTCTCGGTGCTTAAATCAGCCGACATCCCGTCCGTCCTGATCGAGGTCGGCTTTCTCAGTTCGAAGCGCGATCTGGCGAATCTGCGCGATCCGATCTGGCGTGCGGTCATGGTCGGCGGCATTGTCGAGGCGATTCTGCAATGGCGCGACGAGGACGCGGCCCGCGCGGTCCTTGTGCGGCAATAACGGCGGCTTATCGCTTTATCGTGACCCGCTTGCCTTTTGACCATCCGCGCAATCGCGCGTATAGAAAGGCAAATCCACACAGCCTTGTTCAAGGAGCTGTCCGCGCGTGTTCCGTTTTATCCTGTCTTTCTTTGGCGGTATCTTCACCACCCTGACGATGTCGGTCGGCATGATCGCGCTGACGGTCGGTGCCATCTTCTGGATGTACGGGCGCGATTTGCCAAGCCACGAATCCCTTTCGCAATATACCCCGCCCACGATCAGCCGGATCTATTCGGGGCAGGGACGTCTGATCGACGAATTTGCGCAGGAGCGACGGCTGTTTGCGCCTGCCAACACCATTCCCGACCTTGTGAAGCAGGCGTTCATCTCGGCAGAGGACAAGAATTTCTACGACCACGAAGGCTATGACCTGCGCGGCATCGGCGCGGCGGCCGTGGATGCGGTGAAATCGCGCGGGCGCGATGTGCGCGGGGCGTCCACCATCACGCAGCAAGTAATGAAGAACTTCCTTCTGTCAGGGGACCGCCGTGCGGAGCGCAAGATCAAGGAAATCATCCTTGCAGCGCGCCTCGAAGAGACGCTGGATAAGGAGAAAATCCTTGAACTTTACCTCAACGAGATTTTTCTCGGCCAGAATTCCTATGGTGTGGCCGCTGCAAGCCAGACCTATTTCAACAAGACGCTCAGCGAACTTGCGCCGCACGAGGCCGCGTTTCTGGCATCTTTGCCAAAGGCGCCGTCGGATTACCATCCGGTCCGCCGCAAGGACCGTCTGATGGCGCGGCGCAATTTCGTTCTGCGTGAAATGAAGGAAAACGGCTATATCACCGAGGCCGCCTTTGTGCAGGAACGCGAGATGCCGCTGCGCTCGGTGCAGAATGGTGACTTCGAAAGTTTCAAGGCGGAATTGCCGCCGCGCGATTATTTTACCGACGAAATTCGCCGCCAGCTGTCCGACAACTTCGGCGAGGGTGAATTTTTTACCGGCGGTCTGACTGTGCGCGCCACGATCGACAACGAGATGCAGCCGATTGCCGCCGATGCGTTGCGCCGGCAGTTGGAACAATTCGACCGGGGCATCGGTATCTGGCGTGGCACCCGGCAGACGCTGCCGGCGGAGGCGTTGGTGGATGAGGAAAGCTGGCGCGAGGCCCTCTCTGACGTATCGGTGCCGCGCGATATCCTGCTGGAGACGCAGTGGTACCCGGCCGTGGTGCTCGAAACCGGCCCGCAAGGTGCACGTCTGGGCATCGAAAGCGTCGAAACCGCGCAAGGCGGCAACTGGGTTCCGCGCGAAGACATGCAATGGGCCCGCAAACGTCTGGAAACCGGCAAGCTTGGCAACCGCGGCGATCTGGTCGATGTGGGAGATGTCGTGCTGGTGCGCCGGATGGTCACGGACGACGGCGGCTCGTTTATCCGCTGGACGCTACGGCAGGTCCCCGAAGTCCAGGGCGCATTCGTGGCGATGGACGTGAACACCGGGCGCGTCATCGCGATGCAGGGCGGCTTCAGCTATCAGGCAAGCGTGTTCAACCGCGCGACGCAGGCGAGGCGTCAGCCTGGCTCCAGCTTCAAACCATTCGTCTACGCCTCGGCGCTCGACAGCGGCTATACCCCGGCGACCATCGTTGTGGACGCCCCGATCGAGATCAACACGCCGCAGGGCGTCTGGCGCCCAAAAAACGCTTCGAACCGCTACTACGGACCGACACCCTTGCGCACCGGGATTGAACAGTCGCGCAACCTGATGACGATCCGTCTGGCGCAAGAAGTCGGTATGGACGTCGTGGGCGATTATGCTGAACGCTTCGGCGTCTACGAAAACCTGTCGCCGGTGCTGGCAAATGCGTTGGGATCTCAGGAAACGACGCTGTACCAGATGGTCGCCGCCTACGCGATGTTCGCCAACGGCGGCGAGCGGGTGGAGCCGACACTGGTCGACCGGGTGCAAGACCGGTATGGCCGCACGGTCTACAAGCACGACAAACGCGTGTGCAACGATTGCGATCTGCCGACGCTCGCCGCCGGTGTCGCGCCGCGGGTGATCTCGAACCGTGAGCGGGTCATGGACCCGGTCACCGCCTATCAGCTCACCTCGATGATGCAGGGCGTGGTCGAGCGCGGCACGGCGCGCAAGAGCGTCAACCTCGGCGTTCCGACGGCGGGCAAGACCGGTACAACCAACGATTCGAAGGATGTGTGGTTCGTCGGCTTTACCAACAACATCGTTGCGGGTTGCTATATCGGTTATGATCAGCCGCGCAATATGGGGCGTGGGGCGTCCGGCGGCGGCATGTGCGGGCCGGTGTTCCAACGGTTCATGTCGAAGGCCGTGCAGAAATACGGCGGCGGAAAGTTCGAAGTGCCGCAGGGGTGCGAGTTCATCAACATCGACCGTTTCACCGGGGCGCGTCTGTCGTCAAATACCTCTGGTCCGAATGTCGTCTCGGAGTGTTTCCGCGAGGGCGAGTTCATCAATTTCGGCATCACCTTCGACGGCGGCTTTGCAATGGGCGCGGACCTGCCGCTGGTCGAGGAAGCGGGCGGGCGCAGTCCGCGTGAAGTGACGACATCGACCGGCAAGAAGGCGGTCGTGGGGCCAAAGGCAGGTTTCGGGACGCTCAGCTCGGGCGGTCTCTACTAGGCCATAGTGGCGCTGCATGGCTTGTCGCCAAGGGAGGGCTGGTTTAACACATAAGGCGGCCCTTGCGATGCAGGGGCCGCAATTTATTTCGGGGCAGGACACGATGCGCGCAGAAGCACAGAATACAGCAGACCAGATCGCCAAATCGCTTGAGCTGTTGGCCCAGCGTCTGAACGTGGAGACAGCGCCCTACCGGCTGGAGGAATTCAACGCCCGCGTCGAGGACCCCAACCTGTGGAACGATCCCGAAGCCGCGCAAAAGCTGATGCGTGAGCGTCAGGCGCTGGTCGATGCAATCGACACCTATGAAGGCATCAAGGCCGATCTGCAGGACAACATAGATCTGATCGAGTTGGGCGAGATGGAAGACGACGCCGAAGTCGTCGGCGATGCGGAGAAGGCGCTGGCGGCTTTGGCCGAGAAGGCCGCGCAGAAGGAGCTTGAAGCCCTGCTCGATGGCGAGGCGGATGCGAACGATACATTTCTCGAAATCAACTCGGGCGCGGGCGGTACGGAATCGTGCGACTGGGCGTCGATGCTGGCGCGGATGTACGTCCGCTGGGCCGAAAAGAAGGGCTACAAGGTCGAGCTGCAGGCGGAGAGCGCGGGCGAAGAGGCGGGCATCAAATCCGCGACCTACAAGATCGAGGGGCACAACGCCTACGGCTGGCTCAAATCCGAATCCGGTGTGCACCGGCTGGTACGGATATCACCCTTCGACAGCGCGGCGAAGCGGCATACATCGTTTACCTCCGTGAAGGTGTACCCGGTCGTCGATGACAACATCGAGATCGAGGTGAACCCCAGCGATATCCGCATCGACACCTACCGGTCGTCCGGTGCGGGCGGCCAGCACGTCAACACCACCGATTCCGCCGTGCGGATCACGCACCACCCCACCGGGATCGTCGTGACCTCTTCGGAGAAATCACAGCACCAGAACCGCGACATCGCGATGAAGGCCCTCAAATCGCGGCTCTACCAGATGGAGTTGGACAAACGGTCCGCGCTCGTGAACGCGGCGCACGAGAATGCAGGCGATGCGGGCTGGGGCAACCAGATCCGGTCCTACGTCCTGCAACCCTATCAAATGGTCAAGGATCTGCGCACCAACTATGAGACATCCGATACCAAGGGCGTGCTCGACGGCGATCTGGATGGTCTGATGGGGGCGACGCTGGCGCTGGCGGTTTCCGGCAAGAGCCGGGCGCAGGCACAGGGCGACTGATCCGAAGTTGGAAGGCCCGGTCTGAACGCGCACCGGCGTGAAAGACCGCTACCATAGGCTATTGCGCGGCGCTGGCGTGACGTGCTTTTCTGGCTGTATGAAAATACATGAAATGGATGCGTGCGCCCAATCTGCCGCGCTCGAAAGCGGTGCAATCTCCGCCGCCGAAATGATGCAGGCGACGCTGGCACGGATCGCTGTCATCAATCCTTCTGTCAACGCAATCGTCAGCCTGCGCGATGGCGACAGGCTCATGACCGAGGCGCGCGAAGCCGACAACGCGCCGCGCAGCGGCTGGCTGCACGGGATCCCCATCGCCATCAAGGATCTTGCCAATGCGGCGGGCTTTCCCACGTCGATGGGATCGCCTCTGTTCGCGGACCATGAGGCAGAAGCCGACGATTTGCTGGTCGCACGCCTGCGCGCCGCCGGGGCCATCGTGATCGGCAAGACGAACACGCCCGAATTCGGTCTGGGTTCGCATACGTTCAATCCGGTCCACGGGGTCACGCGCAACCCCTACGACACGTCCCGCTCAGCGGGCGGATCATCGGGCGGTGCCGCAGTCGCATTGGCTACAGGCATGCTCAGCGTCGCGGACGGCTCCGACATGATGGGATCGCTGCGCAATCCGGCGGGGTGGAACAACGTCTACGGGATGCGGCCCACATGGGGCACCGTACCTGCGGAGCCTGCTGGCGATCTGTTCATGCACCAGCTTTCGACCGCCGGACCGATGGCACGGACACCGGCTGATCTTGCCGCCTTGCTGGATACGATGACCGGAGCGGATCCGCGCCAGCCCCTTAGCCGTGAGGGTGCCGATACTCTAGCAGGCATAGATCGCACGCCGAAGGCGCTGCGCATCGGCTGGCTGGGCGATTGGGACGGCGCGTTCCCCTATGCGCCGGGCATCGGCGATCTGTCGCAGTCGGCTCTCTTGCAGATGGCCGAACCGGGGCATCGCGTTGAAACTCTGAAAGCCCCGTTCAGCGCCGATGCGATCTGGCAATCCTGGACTGATCTGCGGTCTTTCGCCGTCGCGGCGGGATCGGGCGTCTACTATGACAACCCCGATCAACGATTGTTGCTCAAGCCTGCGGCCATTTGGGAGATTGAACGGGGCCGCGCAATGGATGCGGCCCGGATACAGACGGCCAGCGCGATCCGCTCTGACTGGTACCGTCGGACCGTGCGCCTGTTCGAGAGCTATGATGTGTTGGTATTGCCGTCGGCGCAGGTCTGGCCGTTTCCGGTGGAATGGGAGCATCCCCAATCCATCGAAGGCCATGCGATGGATACGTATCACCGCTGGATGCAGGTGGTGGTGCCCGCCGGGTTGATCGGGCTTCCGGTCGTCAACGTACCCGCCGGTTTCGGCGAAAACGGCCTGCCGGCGGGTCTGCAGCTGATCGGCCCGCGCGGAAGCGATGCGATGCTGTTACGGCTGGCGCAGCAATGGCACAAGGTGACGCTTTGGCCGCAAACCCGTCCTGCACCCCCGCCCCACGGAGGATACACCAATGGCTGACCTGATGATGGAGCGGGCCCACGGCGCGCCCGCCTTTGCAGCGCCGACGATTCAGACGTTCCGCCATGCACTGCGCGCAGGGTGGTCAGATTTCCGTGCCGCGCCCGCCTTTGGGGTGATCGTAGCCGCGCTGTGCCTGTTGGCGGGGTGGGGGATGACCGCACTGACCGTCTGGGCGGGGCACACGTTCTGGTTGGTGCTGGGGGTATTCGGATTTCCTCTTTTCGCGCCGTTCGCAGCACTTGGCACCTACGAAGTCTCGCGTCTGCGCAGCAGCGGCACCTACGTTACGACGCGCGATGTGTGGCGCGTCCTCTGGCAGGAACGCAACCGACAATTGCCCTGGCTGTGTGCGTTGATGATGGTGATCCTGCTGTTCTGGTTCTTTCTCGGGCACATGATTTTCGCCCTGATGTTGGGGCTCAAGCCGATGACCAACATAATGTCCTCCACGCAGGTTTTCCTGAGCGTCGACGGATTGATCATGCTTGGCCTGGGGTCCTTGGTCGGCGGCGTCTTTGCGCTCTTGCTGTTTTCGGTTTGCGTTGTCGGTCTGCCGATGCTGCTCGACCGCGAGGTTGACTATGTCACCGCCATGATCCGCTCCATCAGTGTGGTTGCGCAATATCCTATGATGATGCTGGGATGGGCGGTCTTGATCGCGTTCCTGTTGATCCTTGCGATGGTGCCTGCGTTCTTCGGGCTGCTGGTTGTGTTGCCTTGGCTTGGCCATTCATCCTGGCACGTCTATGCCGCTTTGCGCGACGGTGGGGCACTACAAACCGGTTAATGGGGGCTTTGTACGGCCTGTCGCACGCCGCACGCTGCGGCCACGTGGCCGCAGTCAGCCCGGCGAAATCGCCATGGGCGAGGAAATGTTCACCGCGCGGGGACGCGACACTGCCGGCCAGTGGTGCACGCCTGATCAGGTGTCGAAAAGCCTCGATAGACGCTCTTGCACGTGGGTGAAGGAGGTGGATCGGTGTCGCGCGCGTCGAACAGACTATGGCCGACGCACATGGCTGGAATTGGTATGGATACCCCCCGATGTTTTTCCTCAATCCAAAGGAGAGAGGGAAAAGAGTTGGAAAGCAACCGCAACGTGGGAAGAGACCCAAACTGTGTGGTGGTTGAGATCAGACGCAGGTCTTTCCCCGCGTCTGCACTATCCTTGCCGCTCAGCTGCCGCGCGAAAGTGCGGCGACACCGGTGCGGGCGACTTCAGCCAAGCCCAATGGTCGCATCAATTCAGCAAATGCGTCGATTTTGTCCGGTGCCCCGGTGATTTCGAACACGAAGCTTTCCAGCGTGCTGTCGACGACGTTGGCGCGGAAAATATCCGCGAGGCGGAGCGCCTCGACCCGCTGGTCACCTTTCCCGGTGACCTTGAGCATGGCCAGTTCACGTTCGACGCTGGCCCCCTCGACGGTCAGATCGTGAACCTCGCGCACCGAAATGATCCGACCCAACTGGGCCTTGATCTGCTCGATAACCTGTGGCGTCCCGGTTGTCACGATGGTGATGCGGCTGAGGTGGCCGGTATGATCGACTTCGGCCACGGTCAGGCTGTCGATGTTATAACCACGCCCCGAGAACAGCCCGATAACCCGTGCCAGAACGCCCGGCTCGTTCTCCACGAGAACGGCAAGTGTATGGCGTTCTTCGACGTCGGAAAAATTGGGACGCAGGTTGTAGGCGGAGTGGCTGGTGGCACCTTTTTTGATTTTCAGGGCAGACATATGGTGGCCTTTCGTAGTGTGGGGACCGCAAGAAATCGGCAAATCTGACGTCTATCGGGGGCACGGACGGAACTCGTGGCACCGTACGGGGGTTTCTCTGCAGAGCCGCGAAAGAGTGATTTGGCTAGCGGCGATGAACAGGAGGAATGACCAATGACGTTGAAGAGATCCATGGCACGCGCCGCAGCCCTCGCAACCATTGCGATCGCAGCGCCTGCGTTTGCTGAAGAAGACTGGGATCGTGATGGTGACGGCGGATATAGCGAAGCGGAGTTCGGTGAAGGATATGGAGCATCCGGTCTGTTTGGACGCTGGGACGAGGATGGTGACGGTACGATCAATGACGCAGAGTTCGTGCGCGGCAATTTCAAACGGTATGACACTGATGGTGACGGAACCATCGACAAGATGGAGCGCGAAGGCGCGGATCGCGAATACGACCGTGAAGTCGCGCGCGAAGGCGAGGAAGACGACGATTGAACGTATACGTTAGTTCGAATTGATCGTATCGGCCGCTGCTGGTACCCGGAATTTTCGAAAATTCCGGATCGAATTATTTGAATAATTCGGCTTAGTGGTGAAGCGTCCCGGCGAGATCCGCCGGGGGCTTTCTTCATTCTACCGATCATAGCACAGCTTCCTTATTGCTATCAGCCATGTCAGCGGTTTTCCGTCTGGTAGGCGAAATGTCCGTACGCGCGGTAAAGTCGAAGAACCAAGCGGATCTCAAACCAGCACCTTTCCTTCAGCGTCGATCGCTGTCGAGGTATCTACCTCGCCCATGATCATCTCGTTATGAGCTTTGCCCGATGGTATCATAGGAAAGCAATTTTCGTGTTTCTCGACGAGGCAGTCGAACAGCACAGGGCCTTGATGCTGAAGCATCTCCATGATTGCGTCGTCCAGATCATCGGGATCCGAACAGATGATACCCTTGGCGCCGAATGCTTCTGCCAGCTTAACAAAATCAGGCAGGCTTTCGGACCAGCTTTGCGAATAGCGCTCGCCGTGCAGCAACTCTTGCCACTGACGCACCATGCCAAGGCGTTCGTTGTTGAGGATGAACTGCTTGACCGGCAGGTTATATTGCATCGCCGTGCCTAGTTCCTGCATGTTCATCAGCCATGACGCTTCGCCCGCCACGTTGATCACGAGGCTGTCGGGATGTGCCATCTGAACGCCGATGGAGGCGGGAAACCCATAGCCCATGGTTCCAAGCCCACCAGAGGTCATCCAACGGTTTGGATTATCGAAATTGAGGTACTGCGCGGCCCACATCTGGTGCTGTCCGACCTCGGTACAGATATAGCGGTCGTGATCCTTGGTGAGTGCTTCAAGCCGCGCCACCGCATGTTGCGGCTTGATCGTCTTGCCCTTCTGGGTAAATTTCAAACAGTCAACCGCGCGCCATTCCTCGATCTTCTTCCACCATTTCACGATGGCTTCCGAATTGGTTTTACGACCGCGCGATTTCCAGACCTTGAGTAGATCCTCAAGCACATGACCGACATCGCCCATAATGGGAATGTCGACGCGGATCACCTTGTTGATCGAAGAGGGGTCGATGTCGATATGCGCCTTTTTGCTATTGGGACTGAATTTTTCGACGACGCCCGTAATACGGTCATCGAAGCGCGCCCCAACATTGATCATCAGATCACAGTCGTGCATCGCCATGTTCGCCTCGTAGAGACCGTGCATTCCCAGCATGCCGAGCCATTTGTCGCCTGACGCGGGATAAGCGCCGAGACCCATCAATGTCGATGTGATCGGGAAACCGGTCGCCTCGACCAATTCACGCAACAACTGGCTGGCGCCCGGACCGGAATTGATCACCCCGCCACCGGTATAGAACACCGGACGCTTGGCTTTCTCGATGGCATCAACAAGTTCGACAATCGCTTCCATGTCGCCCTTGAGTTGGGGTTGGTAGTGCGACACGGACGGAGTCTTCGGGGCATAGGTACCGCTGGCGAACTGAACGTCCTTGGGGATGTCCACGAGCACCGGACCCGGGCGCCCGTGCGTGGCGACATGGAATGCTTCGTGGATTATCGAAGACAGTCTGTCCGTTTCCTTCACCAACCAATTATGTTTGGTGCAGGGGCGTGTGATGCCGATGGTATCCGCCTCCTGGAACGCGTCCGACCCGATCATGAAAGTCGGCACCTGTCCGGTCAGGACCACAATCGGGACGCTGTCCAGAAGCGCGTCCGTCAGACCCGTCACCGCGTTCGTGGCACCGGGACCGGATGTCACCAGCGCCACACCGGGTTTACCGGTCGAGCGGGCGTACCCTTCGGCAGCGTGCACGGCCCCCTGTTCGTGGCGCACCAGCACATGCCGGATATGGTTTTGCTGGAAAATCTCGTCGTAGATCGGCAGGACAGCACCGCCGGGATACCCGAATACGGTATCGACGCCCTGGTCAATCAGGGCTTGAACGATCATTTTCGCTCCGGTCATCTGGCGTGTCATCGTGCTGGTCCTTCTCTTGGCTTCCAGTTTCTCGTTTGGCCCATACCGAGCCGGCGCAATCGTCAGAGTGCCACCGCTGTGTTGTTTGACCGTCGCATAAAAAAGCCCCCGAGAATGTCGGGGGCGCATGGTGTCGGAAAGGGACTACCGTCACCGGCCCATGCGCGCGTTTCCTACGATGACGACCAGGCAAGGCATTGGTCCAATACTCCTTCGATTACGAGGCGACATTATGTTCGTGATCTAGAGGCGTCAACCGGCAATGGGCCAAAAAATGTGTCCCTGCAGTTCTAAATGGAGAAATTTTGTTGCGTGCGGAAGGTTGAAAATGAAATTTCGGCAAAATTCGGGGAAGGTCTGCGGTAGTATCGCAGCAAAACAGCGCCATTTTCTGAACATGAATCGCTTTCGGGAAAATTAATTGTGCAAAACCGCGAACCATTTCCTTCTGCGGCAGTTGGTCACACGAACTGAAAAGTGATTAGCTGGAAGGATAAGAGATGAAAACCGGACCCATTGTTGCCGGCGTTGCAATTGTTGCGATCGTAGCGCTTGCGGCCATTTACATGGTCGATGTGGATCAGACAGAGGAGGGAAGTATGCCCGACGTGGATGTATCCGTTGAAGACGGCAATCTGCCCGAGTACGATGCGGAAGTCGGTAGCGTCAATGTCACCGAAGAAGAGGTGGATGTGGAAGTTCCCGAAGTGGATGTCACGACCGAAGAAAAAACAATCACCGTTCCCTCACTTGACGTCAGCCCGCCCGCGAACGACTGAAACGAACGACTGAAAACTCGGATCAGCCCCTTTCCCTTGCAAAAGGGGAAGGGGCCATCTGTACATCTAAAGATCGACGCCGGTTCCTTGAAGAACACCATGCTACAGCGCATATCGCGTCAAACCGGCGGTAGACGAGATGCCAAGCTTGCTTTTGATGTTCTTCCGATGCGTCTCAACCGTCCTCACAGATATCTCTAGGGCGTGAGCGACCTGTTTGTGCGATTGGTTCTGCACAAGTTAAAGCAATATTGTCTGCTCCCGGTCCGTCAGCACCTCGCGCACAGCTATCCTTGAGTGCCAAAGACCCTTTGGCGCCGGTGCAAAGATAACTATCCCGTTGTATCACTGTGTTGATTGCCGGGTTGATCTCGTCGGTCGGGACATCCTTGAGGATATTTCCCATCGCACCGTGGTTGAGCGCGGATGAAGTGTATTCGGGAGTGTCGTGCATGGACAGGTCGCTATATGGGTGCCGGGACGTCCCTCCAGCACGATTTCGGTCGCCGAGAGGCCGCCGATATCCGGCATGTTAAGGTCCATCAGGATCACGTCAGGATCGAGCGTATCGAGTTGTTCTATGACATTACGACTGTTGTTCAGTGCATCCACCACCACATCATCGTCGCTTTCAAGAATGCTCTGGATACCTTCGGCAACCATCGGATGATCGTCAACAATGGCGATGCGCAGCTTGTAGGTCATGCGGCGGACTTTCTGCTGTCTGCACCGCCGGGGTCGGGGGGCAGCATGTGGGTTAGGGGGGCTATTGCCTTGATCTCTACACCTTTGCCTACCGCGGGTCGCAATTGCGAGCTGCCGCCGAGCTGTTCCATGCGCTCTTGCATGTTGCGCTGGCCCAACCCCGGGGTACCGCCCCGCAATTCGAACCCCATTGTCGGTAATGCGCATCGTCGCCCCCCGTACGGTAGCCGTCGAGGTCAATCGCCACATCGCTTGCGCCCGCATGGCGTTCGATATTGGTCAGCGCCTCCTGCGCGATCCGGTACAGCGCGATCTTCGCCTCGTTATCGAGCCGGTTGCGGAACACCACGCTGTTATAGCTGACATCTATACCCGTGCGTGCGGCAAACTCGTCCGCCAGTGTCTTGAGCGCGGGCCCGAGACCGAGATCGTTGAGGATACCGGGGCGCAGATCGCGGCTGATCCGGCGAACTTCGGAAATGGCCTGCGCAAGAGCGGTGATGCCTTTGGCTAGAGGTTCGGCGGCGGCGACATCTGCGAGCACGTCGTCGATGAGCACACCGGTACCGACCACCCACCGCCAGGACGGAACGAGGTTACATAGCTGATCATCTGCGCTTGCTCACCGGTGAAGGATTTGGGCCACATAGGTGTGATAGCCCGCACCGGCGCGCGCGATTTCGATCAGGGTGTCGACCACGGGGGGTGCCTTCGTGATCATAGACAAAGAACTGACCCTCCTCGCCGTAAATCCTCGCCGACAGAATCTGAGCGACGCGCGCTTTAGCCACTTCGTCGTTCGGGGCGGCGGACCCGTAGATAAAGTAGAAACTGTTAGGGGCGTGCGTGACTTAATTGCGCAACTCGGC
Organism: uncultured Sulfitobacter sp.; assembly: GCF_947497275.1. Taxonomy (GTDB): domain Bacteria; phylum Pseudomonadota; class Alphaproteobacteria; order Rhodobacterales; family Rhodobacteraceae; genus Sulfitobacter. The sequence goes on along the minus strand of NZ_CANMFS010000002.1, from coordinate 223,044 downwards.
CTTTGTCGCTTCGGTAAGCTGTTGTTCAAGGGCGTTTATTTCCCGTTCAGCCAACGCGCGCGACTGTGTCGCGACCAACAGGGCAATGGCAGCTACCGCCAGAACCAGCGGGACGGAAGTGAGAAGCGCCAACTTTTTCGCACAGGGAAATTGCGGAACGAAGAATGGTAGTCAGATCGACGAATCGATACGGCGCATTCCGTTCGGAACCAAAGGCTATGCGTCCGGCGCAGCCTGAAGGTGCATCGCAGATTTTTCGCACACCTTTATATTGAAATTGGAGCATCGCGTGGGCGGGAAAGCACGGGTTGTTGCAAACAGACATCGTCGTCTCCGCAGTTGTCAGTATTTTCAAACGACGCGCCATCGTTAGGGTGACGCCACTTGAAACGACCTGCACGGACCAAATCGCGCGGGCGTACATTTCCGAAAGGATACCTTATGGCTCGCCGTTCATTTATGAAGAAATCTGCGCTTGGCGGCTTCGACCGGTATCGTGGGCGCGACCGTTGTAGCGATGGGTCTGTTGGCGCTGCCCACAATACTGCGCAATAACTATTCGCCTGAAATCGCCACGGGCCTGATCGGCGCATCCGGCACGCTGGGGCAGATCATTCCGCCCTCTATCGTGATCGTTCTGCTCGGCTAACTTGCGGGTGATCTGTACGCCGCCGCGCAGGAGGCACGCGCGGCGGCTGCGGGTTGCGCTAACCTATCTGGGCGAACAGGCGGTCGTTTCCGTGGGCACGCTGTTCCAGGCGGCATTTAGTCACCGATGTTCAAAACGCTCGAAAGTCCAACTTTATTAGACGACGGACAACCCCGACATGGCCGTCCTCGTTTGTGGATCATCGCAGACCGACCTTGGCTTATTGATGCCCTCGGGGGCGGTGACATCATCAGAGCCAGGTGAATACCCGAAGGTCGATCCGCTGCCCTGCAATCCGCCCTTTTCATCCATGACTTAGAGCCTGCGGCAAACCCTCAGCGGTTCAGTTCTTGCGAACGATAGCGACAGGGATGCTGTTCTAAACGCGATCCAGTTTATTGGATTGATCTTGAAACCAATCTTATCGCGCATCAGATTATGATCATCCATCGGCGAAATCTGGTGTTATAACTGCCGCGCCCAGCCCGTATTCGACCGGTAGTCAGGCACAAGTACCTCTATTAGCCATCATCCTTGGTGGCTGGTTTGTTCCATTTCTTCGCGCCGATGCTGCGGAATACGCCGACAGCCTTAGCGAGCAGTTTTTTGGTTTCATCACGCAACTCGGCCTCACATACTACGGATGTTTTTCCACCCCCAAGGACGTGACCCGTACATATCACCCGACCGGGAGTGCAGGGGGCAAGGTAACTGATGTTCATCGAGACTGTAACAATTGAGATCTTTCGATCCTGATCGAAAAACGTCGCCGCTGTGCGACCTGCCGCCGTATCAAGAAGCGTTGCGACTATGCCGCCATGCGCAATCCCGTGACCGTTGAGATGCCGCTCATCGACTTGCAGGCTTATAATAGCATCTCCATCCGGGTTGCTCCGTTCGATTTCATAGCCGATGGTCGTTTTGGCGTTTACTTCTGCCATTGCATCTTCGCTCATGACCGATCCTCGTCGCGTAATGACAGCAATGCGGCTTCGCCGAAAAGGTATCCTGCAGTGTTCGGTTGGCGGGCAGAGCGATGTATCCTAAAATCGGGAAACATCAAAAAATCTCAATCAACGCTGCGGCGCCTTGGCCCCCGCCGACACACATGGATACGACCCCCCACTTGGCACTTCGCCGGCGGCCTTCCAGCAAGATATGCTGCGTCATGCGCGCACCCGACATTCCAAAGGGATGGCCGATGGCGATAGCGCCGCCGTTCACGTTGTATTTTTCCGGGTCGATTCCCAGTTTGTCACGGCAATAGAGGCACTGGCTGGCAAAGGCCTCGTTCAATTCCCAAAGGTCGATATCATCTACCTTCAGGTTTTGTCGTTCCAACAGCCGGGGGATCGCAAAGACAGGGCCAATACCCATTTCGTCAGGGGCGCATCCGGCAACGGCGAACCCGCGCACGGTGCCTAACGGGACCAAGCCCTCTCGGGTCGCAATTTCCTCTGACACGACGACCAGTGCCGCCGCCCCATCCGACAACTGCGATGCGTTTCCTGCCGTTATATAGTTGCCCGGACCGCGCACCGGATCGAGACTGGCCAGTGCTTCATAGGTTGTTCCCGGCCGGTTGCACTCGTCAGCGTCAAACCGAACGGTTTCGATCCGCTGTTCCGCAGTTTCACGGTTGGTTACCGATCGCTCAACTGTAATGGGGACGATTTCGTCTGCAAAAAGGTTGGCTTCCTGCGCGCGGGCCATACGTTTTTGAGATTCGAACGCGTAACGATCCTGCGCCTCACGATCGATGCCATAGCGTTCAGCCACAATGTCTGCGGTTTCGATCATCGGCATGTAAAGTTCGGGGCGATGGGTTTCAATCCATTCTTCCCGGGGGTGGCGCGGGGGCGGCTGGTTCAGACTGATGCTTTCAAGCCCGCCGGTCAGGACTGCCGCAGCCCCTTGTTGCCGCACCATCTCTGAGCCGATGACCAGCGCCTGCAGGCCGGACGAACAAAACCGATTTACCGTCATCCCCGCGATCTCGTCGGGAAGGCCTGCCCGGATGACGATCTGACGACCGATGTTCCCGCCGGTCACATGCTCTGGGTGGCCAACGCCCCAGACGCTGTCTTCGATCAAGGCGGGGTCAATACCGGCGCGCTCTACAGCGATGGACGCAACATGACCACCCATAGTCGCGCCATGGGTCTGATTCAACGCGCCACGCGCCGCTTTTCCAATTGGGGTTCGCGCCAAAGATACAATAACTGGAAGACTCATGTTTCTATCCTTTTCGTTGCGACCGGTCCGATGACGTCAGGGGCCGGGACGATCTGCCAATGTAGGTTGTCCCTCGGAGTGGGCCATCCGCCGATGACCTCTTGTCTCCGACAGCAGCTCAGTAAGATTTGGGCTGGCCGAGTTCTTTTTCTGCGATGAAGCTCAGGGCGAGTTCGCGGCTGACGGGGGCGATCCGGGGGATCAGCGACTCCCGCAGGAACCGCTCCACATGGAATTCCTTGGCATAGCCAAATCCGCCATGGGTCATGACCGCCGTCTGGCATGCATTGTACCCGGCTTCACCGGCAAGGTATTTAGCTGCATTCGCAGCCACGCCTACCGACTTACCATTGTCGTAGCTCCATGCAGCGGACATGACCATCAGCCAAGCGGCTTCAAGCTCTGACCAGCATTTGGCCAACGGATGCTGAATGGCCTGATTTTGTCCGATGGGGCGGTTAAAAACCACACGTTCGGCGGCGTATTTTGAAGCATGCCTTAGCGCGGCGTTGCCTAAACCGATGGCCTCCGAGGCAATCAGAACCCGTTCGGGGTTCATCCCGTGCAGAATATACTCGAACCCTCGGCCTTCTTCTCCAATTCTGTCTTCTTCCGGAATTTCGTAGTCCTCGAAGAACAATTCGTTGGAATCGACAGCCTTGCGCCCCATCTTGTCGATTTCCTTGATCTTAACACGGGTGCGGTCGAGCTTGGTGTAGAACAGGCTGAGGCCCTCTGCCGGTCTCTTGATCTTGTCCAGCGGCGTTGTTCTGGCCAACAGCAGGATCCGGTCAGCCACCTGGGCGGTAGATATCCAGATCTTCTGACCATTGACGATATAGCGATCGCCATCGCGAACAGCGCGCACCTTCAACTGCGTGGTATTCAGCCCGGCGTCGGGCTCGGTCACGCCGAAACAGGCTTTTTCTTTTCCTTCTGCCATTGGTCGCAACATGCGCTGTTTCTGTTCTTCGGTGCCGAAGACGGCGACGGGGTTGAGCCCAAAGATGTTGATATGCACAGCAGAGGCTGCCGACATTCCTCCACCTGACGCTGCGATTGTTCGCATCATGATGGCCGCCTCGGTAATCCCGAGCCCTGAACCACCGTAGGCTTGCGGGATACAGATGCCCAGCCAACCCGCATCGGCCAGACTATTATAAAAATCATCGGGGAAACCGCCGGTTCTGTCCTTTTCCAGCCAGTAGTTTTCGTCAAAGCGTGTGCAAATCGCGGCGACCGCATCACGGATGGCGTGTTGTTCTTCCGTCATGGAGAAATCCATCTAGTGTTCCTTCCTATGCTTCAATCGTTTCATCTGGCTCCAACCAACCGCCAGTATCGGCCAATTCCTGCAATTCCTCAGTGCTGAACCCAGCCTCGCTCAGAATCTGGTGACCGTCTTGCCCCTGTCTGGGAACCGGCTGCGAGGGGGTGGCCGGTGTGCGGTAAAACTGCGTTGGCACCTTCATCTCGCGCAGGCGGCCTTCGCTCGGATGGTCGGTAAATTGAAAGAAATCGGTCGCTTGCATATGAGGGTCGTTCAATATTCCCTCGATGTCGTTCATCGGCATGGCCGGAATATCGGCTTGCCCGAAAACCTCCAGCCATTCGGCGGTGGTGCGCTGAGACAGAAGGTCCGACAACGTCCTGTAGACCTCGTCGAGGTGCTCCATGCGTGCATTGAACGTGGCAAAGCGATGATCATTCTCGATCAGATCGCTGCGCTCGATTGCCATAAAAAACCGTCGCCAGTGCGCGTCGGTGTAGAGCAACGCGCAGATGTAGCCGTCACTGGTTTGGTAGGGGCGCCGCTCAGGTGACAATTGTCTGTGATAGCCGCCGCGATCCAGCGGTGGATCATAGCTTTGGCCGCCTAGATGATCCGACAGGATAAAGCTTGCCATACATTCGAACATTGGTATGTCAATCCGTTGGCCCTGGCCGGAAGAACTACGTTCGTGAATCCCCGCCAATATTGCTGACAGGGCAAACAGCCCAACAACCCTGTCGCTGATCGCCGTTGGAACGTAGTGCGGCTCCGCCGACCCTGCGCGTTGAAACAGATAAGGCAGCGCAGCAGCGCCCTGGATCAGATCGTCGTAGGCGGGATAGGCGGCGTAGGGCCCATCCTGTGAATAGCCAAACATGCCCGCATAGATGATGCGCGGGTTGTGCGCTGAGACCTCTTCGTAGGACAAGCCAAGGCGCGCCATGGCAGCGGGGCGGATATTGTAGACCAGTACATCGGCTCGCTCGGCAAGGCGCAACAAAGCCTTCAATCCCTCGGGCGTTTTCAGATCCAGTGTAATTGAGCGCTTTGAGCGGTTGGAATTTAGAAAAAGAGGGCCCATTCCGCTGTTCCGGCTGGGACCGACCTGCCGGACAACATCGCCTCCCGGAGCCTCGACCTTAATCACATCTGCGCCGAAATCGCCCAGAAACTGCGTCGTATAAGGGCCCATGACTACGGACGTCATGTCCAGCACGCGCAATCCTTCCAGTGGCCCCATTTACCTCACCCCTTCATTTGTTCACATTTCTGCATAATAAATCTTCAAATATGGATTACATGGGGCAAGAAAGGCAGTCAACAGCATTCAACATTTGCGCTGAGAATCTGATAGTGATACATATATATGGATTTAAAGAGGGGGCGTGTGTGGCTCAGGTACGTCAGATTTCGAACGCGCTGGATGTGCTTGAGTTCTATGCTCAAGTGGGAAGGCCAGCGGGCTTGAAGGAGCTTTCCGAACATTTCGGTTGGCCCCGGTCGAGTACTTTCAACGTGATCGATACCTTGGTTGAGCGGGGCTTCCTATATGAACCCCGCACCAGAGCTGGTTTTTATCCAACACCTCGCTGGCTGAGTTTGTCGCAAGAGATATCAACTGCGGAACCTCTACCGGACGAAGTTTTCGAACTTGTTCGCACAGTTTCCGAGCAGATGGGCGAAACGACATGGGTAGCCGCGCCCAGCGGTCAGAACGCGATAATGCTGAGCGTTGCGAACTCACCGCAACCGATCCGCTATGTCGCGGAACCAGGAAAGCGTGTACCAATCCATGCAACCGCAACGGGCCATGCGCTGATGTCCTTGATGTCACCGCAGCAACGTGAATCGCTGCTGAAGCGTGCCATGTTCGTGAAGTACGGTTCCGGCACTCCGTTGAATGCCGCTGAAGTCGAGAACAGGATTACAGAGGGCGTCGAACGAGGCTGGTTCGTCAGCGCATCCAATTTCAGTCCTGATCTGGGCGGGATCTCGATGGCTTTGCCTGTTTTTGGGCGCCATCTCGCTTTTACAGTTGCGGGACCGATGTTCAGGTTTGAAGGAAATGCCTTGCGGATTGCCGAGGCCATGCGGGTCGCGATCGACAAAATCATACCAAAGTAAAGGCAGCGCGGCGCTGCTTCTTGAAGTTGGCGCGGCTTCTTACGATTGAGAGGGCGCTCGGTGGTGTCGCTCAAATCCGGCGCGTCCTGTCCCAAAACTATCAAATTGTAGGTCCCTGTTATCTGCAGGCGGAGCCGGCGCGGGCACCGCCGGATATGCAGTGCGCACACGAGTTTTATTGCATCTGTGCGCGGCAGTTCCGTTGCACGCTGAAATACCTCGTCCGCAAGATCCGACTACCTCCTCCGAGCACAGGTACATATATCTGGATCAAAAATGGCATATTATCCAGATGTGTGAAATTATTGTTGACAGGTAGGTACTGATGCATGACTGTATCAGAGACGCTAACGATAAATCACAGTCGTGGATCACCGCTGGCGTGGGAGGAGCGGTCCTGAAAAGGATCCGCGAGGTAACCCGGTTCGCGCTTGTGACGGGGCCTGATTGCTTGAGGGGGGGGACATGCCAGTTTTTACTTCGCGCATCGACGTGAGCTCAGAGGCTTTTGCCAATGATCGCAGCGATATGCTTGCGCTTGTTGATCGCGTACATACTTTGAAGGATCGGTCGTCTCAGGCGTCAGAACGTCGACGCGCAGTGTTTGAAGAGCGCGGGCAACTGACTCCCCGTGAACGTATTGCGCGGCTGCTGGACCCCGGATTGCCATTTCTCGAATTGTTCGGAATGGCCAACTATCTTATCGATACCTCTGACCCCGAGAAATCGCTGCCCGGTGCCAATACAATTGCCGGGATTGGGTTTGTCAGCGGTACGCGTTGCATGATCTATGCAAGTGACAGCGGAATTAACGCCGGTGCCGGCACCCCAAAGACAGGGGAAAAACTGCGTAACTGTCTGGACATCGCGCTCGACAAGAAGTTGCCGTTTCTGCATTTGGTGGAAAGCGCGGGTGCCAACCTGCTTGAATACCGAGTTGCCGGTTGGGCATGGGGAGGCGGCGCGTTTCGACGTCTTGCGCAACTAAGCGCGGCCGGCGTTCCATCCTTTGCGGTTCTGCACGGTCCGTCGACGGCGGGCGGGGCATACTATCCGGGTCTTTCGGACTATGTTATTGCGGTCAAAGGGCGTGGCCGGGCCTCATTGGGCGGTGCGGCGTTGGTCCGCGCGGCTACAGGCGAAGTCGCTGACGAAGAAGAGTTGGCGGGCGCTCAGATGCATGCTGAGATTTCAGGTGTCGTGGAGCATTTGGTCGAAGACGATGCTCATGCGATGGCTAAACTCCGCCAGTTGGTTGCGCGGCTTGATTGGAACCGAAATTGCGCCGCGCCCGCGCAGGGCAACTACGCACCTCCGCACTATTCACCCGAAGAGTTGGCGGGCGTGGTGCCGGTCGATTACCGCAAGGCCTACGACACCCGCGAAGTAATGGCGCGCTTGGCAGATGGTTCGGATCTGGATCAATTCAAGCCCGATTTCGGACCCAGCTTGGTCTGCATCCAGACATCCGTGATGGGGCATGCCGTTGGTATGATAGGCAATAACGGTCCCATCGACCCAAACGGGGCGGCCAAGGCGGCTCAGTTCATGCAATTGTGCGATCAAGCGGACATGCCGCTGGTTTTCCTAAATAACATCACCGGTTACATGGTCGGTAAGGATTACGAACAAGCTGGCATGATCAAGCACGGGTCAAAAATGATCCAGGCAGTATCGAATGTTCGTGTGCCAAAGATCACCTTTTATATTGGAGCCAGTTTCGGGGCGGGGAATTACGGCATGTCGGGTTTTGCCTACGAGCCTGATTTCCTTTTTGCCTGGCCTAATTCGCGTTCCGGCGTGATGGGCGGCGAGCAGGCGGCGACCACGATGGATATGGTGGCGCGCGGCAGCGCGGCGCGTAAGGGTTTTGAGGTGGACGAGGCGAAGCTGAGTGAGCGTAAAGCAGCTCTTTTGGCGCATTTCGAGCAACAGGAAAGCGCCTTTTACACCTCGGGGCAAATGCTCGACATGGGCATAGTTGACCCGCGCGACACGCGTAAAATCATCGGTTTCGCATTGGACACCTGCCGCGAGGCCCGCGGACGTGAAGTCCGCACCAACACTTTCGGTATCGGGCGGATGTGAGGAAATATGCGTACGTTTAAGACACTACTGATAGCAAACCGCGGCGAAATCGCTTGTCGGATAATGCGCACCGCAAGCAGGCTCGGATACCGGACTGTTGCCGTTCACTCTGATGTTGACGCACAGGCGCCCCATGCTCAGATGGCCGATGTCTCGGTCGAGATCGGGCCCGCACCTGCTGCGCAATCCTATCTGGATATTGAGCGCATCATAGCCGCGGCGCATGAAACAGGCGCAGATGCGATCCATCCCGGATATGGCTTTCTGTCTGAGAATGCAGAGTTCGCGAAGCGCTGCGCCGAAGAGGATATCGTCTTTGTCGGGCCCAAGCCAAGGTCAATTGATCTGATGGGCAATAAGGCAGCAGCAAAACGGCTCATGATTGATGCCGATGTGCCGTGTGTTCCCGGCTATCAGGGCGAGGATCAATCCGACGAGACCCTGATCCGCGAGGCCACGGCTGTAGGCTTTCCGCTTATGATCAAGGCTGCTGCCGGGGGCGGTGGCAAGGGTATGCGTTTGATTCACTCAGTCGATCATCTGGAAGCTGGCCTGCTTGCCGCAAGGTCCGAAGCGCGCAATTCCTTTGGGTCGGGTGAACTGATCCTGGAGCGGGCCATCATCAATCCTCGGCATATCGAAATCCAAGTATTCGGAGATCAGGCCGGCGATATCATCCATATGGGCGAACGGGATTGCTCGGTGCAGCGCCGTCACCAAAAGATCCTGGAGGAATCGCCGTCGCCGATCATGACGCCGGACCTGCGTGAGCGCATGGGGCAAGCCGCAGTGGCAGCGGCTCGTACCGTGGATTACCAAGGCGCTGGCACGGTCGAATTTCTTTTAGGTGCCGATGGCGAGTTCTATTTCCTGGAAATGAACACGCGCTTGCAGGTCGAACACCCTGTGACGGAAGAAGTGACTGGGCTTGATTTGGTTGAACTTCAACTGCGCGTCGCGCAAGGGCTCCCCTTGGGTATTTCGCAAGAGCAAATCGCCCTCAGTGGCCATGCCATCGAGGCCCGGCTCTATGCTGAGGATGCGGCGAATGATTTTATGCCAGCGACTGGCAAGATCGAAATTTGGGTAGCGCCGGAAGGTGATGGAATACGCTGCGATGACGGGTTGAAAACCGGGCTGGAGGTGTCTCCCCACTACGATCCAATGCTCGCAAAAATTATCGGCATAGGACCAGATAGGGAAGCGGCGCGCCTGAATCTTATCAAGGCGCTAAACCAGACCGTTCTGATTGGCCCAAAGGTCAACCGTGATTTTCTTGTTCGTTCGCTTGAGCGCCCGGCCTTTATCGCAGGCAAGGCTACGACCAGTTTCATCTCGGAAGAGTTCGCCGAAGGGTTTGCCGAACTGATACCTACATCAGAGCAAATCGCGGTTGGTGCTGTTCTGCTATACGGCGCACAACGTAAGGCTGCTCGGCAACAAGCGCTGACTATACCTGAGGAATTGCTGAATTGGTCCTCGGGACCGCCTCTTGTTACCAATTACTTGTTGGCCGGGAAAAAGGTTTCCGTCACGCCAAAGGAAAATGGGTACCGGGTTGTCGTCGATGAGGATGTGATTGCCTTGGCGGATGTGTCCGAGGACAGCCACAGTGCGCGTTTCCGGATTGGCAACGTATTAGAGCGGGCGACCTTTCTCGCTCACCCAAGCAGTATCAACCTCATCTTTGAAGACGGAGAATTTGATTTCCACGACGGCTATGCGGACTCTGCGGAAGGCAGTTCGGCAGGTGGCGACGGAATGATCGAAGCACCGATGCACGGTACCGTTATCGAAATTCTCGTGGAACCAAACCAACAAGTCGACCACGGACAGCGTCTGGCGGTGATGGAAGCAATGAAGATGCAACATGACATCATTGCGCCCGCCGCAGGCCGCGTTACCGCAATCCATTGCAGCGTGGCTGCCCAAGTGGCGGCCAATTCTTTGATGATCGAACTCGATTTGGAACTTAACTCAGGAGTAGAAGAATGAACAACGATCTGTGCAAGCGTTTCGGAATTGATTTTCCTCTGTTCGCCTTCAGCCACTGTCGCGACGTCGTCGTCGAGGTGTCAAAGGCCGGAGGGATGGGAGTCTTGGGGGTTGTCCGTTTCTCACCAGAAGAGCTTGAGACCGAATTGAAATGGATCGACGACCACATCGACGGGAAACCCTATGGTGTTGATCTGATCGTTCCCAACAAGATGGACGGCCGTGACGAGGACCCAGCCGCCGATGAAATTCTCAGCAGGATTCCCGAAGAACACAAGGCCTTCACCGACGAGTTGATGCGCAAGTTCAATGTCGACCCATCCGATGTTGGGGACGACGCCCGCAGGGAGACGATGTATCTGAGTGAGAACGCGCGCGTCGCCGGGGCGGAACGGGCGATGGATGTCGCTTTTTCCCACCCGATTGCGATGATTGCAAACGCGCTTGGTGTTCCACCACAGAGTATGCTCGACAAGGCCAAGGAACATGGTGTTCCGGTTGCGGCGTTGGTCGGCACAAAAGAACACGCAGTGGCTCAGGTCAACGCTGGCGTCGATCTCATAATCGCAGCCGGGACCGAAGCAGGTGGCCATTGTGGTGAAATCGGAACGATGGTTCTGGTTCCCGATGTCGTCGAGGCAGTCGAAAAGATCTCAGATGTGCCCGTCCTCGCCGCAGGAGGTATTGTTCAGGGTCGGCAGATGGCGGCGGCCATGTCGATGGGGGCTTCCGGCGCTTGGTGTGGGTCTGTTTGGCTGACGACAACAGAGGCGGAAAACTCGCCCGCGATCAAGGAAAAGCTGTTGGCGGCCGGTACGCGGGACACGGTGCGCTCCCGTGCGCGAACTGGCAAGTATTCGCGCCAACTGCGGTCCGCATGGACCGATGCCTGGGAAAGCGCTGATGCCCCGGAAAAACTGCCGCTTCCGCTTCAGAACGTTCTTGTTACCGCGCCGTTGCGCAAAGTCGAAAAGCTCGCGACTGGCGGTCATGAGGGGGCGAAAGAACTCAACACCTACTTCGTGGGTCAAGGGGTCGGCATGATGAACGAGGTACAGTCCGCGAGGCAAACGGTTCAGGCCTTTCGGGATGACTTCCTCGCTGCTTACGAGCGTTTGCATAATGCGCTTGAGGGAGACGATGCGTGAGCTCCGAAACCACCGGATTTACGACCACCAGCGATGCTCTCTACCAGTTGATCAAATCAGCCGGTGGAGAGGTCTTCGAGCGGCAAACCCAATTCAAGGGGTGGAATGTGGATAACATTGTCCAACATCTCCACTTCTTCAACAACGCGGCCTATCTATCGCTGACGGACGAAGAGGCTTTTGACGCCTATTATGAAAGTCTGAATGCACGCCGCCGTGGCGGCGAAACGCTGATAGAAGCAACGGATCATGAGCTTGAGGGCAGTCGCGGGGACCTCCTTTTGGAGCGGTGGCGCGAAGGTTATCAACGCGTTGGCGCAGCCTTCTCCGCGGCGGACCCGAAGATGCGAGTGAAATGGGTCGGACCGGACATGAGCGCGAGGTCTTCGGTCTCGGCACGTATGATGGAGACATGGGCTCATGCGCAGGCGGTCTATGATCTGCTAGGTGTTTCGCGTCAAGACAATGGCGCCCACCTCAGGTCGATTGCCTACTTGGGTATCAATACCTTTGGCTGGTCCTTTCGCAACCGCAAGAAGCCGGTGCCGGAACCGAGCCCGTATGTGGTGCTTTCCGGCCCGTCGGGGTCGGTGTGGACGTGGAACGAACCGTCAGATGCGGATCGGATAGAAGGCGCGGCAGTCGAATTTTGTCAGGTGGTGACCCAGACACGCAATGTCGCTGACACGGCGCTTGAGCTGCATGGCGATACCGCAAAGCGCTGGATGAATATCGCCCAATGTTTTGCTGGCCCGCCACGCACGCCACCACCGCCCGGAACTCGCGGGCCCAATGCCCCTTCGTGGCAAGGACCACCACGCGACACAATGGTCTCGAGTAGCGTGCGAAATTGAGGATGGGAGAGACGACATGACGGCACTGCCGCAAACCGAATGCCTTACACTAACAGCGAAACCAGGCCGCTTGGACATCATGTTCAATCGTCCCGAAACACGGAACGCGATCAACGCCGTGATGTCGCGCGAACTTAGTGAAACTCTTGACTGGCTTGAGCAGAACCCCTCGACAAGTCTTGTTACCCTTTTTGGTGCCGACGGCAATTTTTGTGCAGGCGGCGACATTAAAGAACGCCGTGAAACCACGATTGGACACGAAGGCGAGGAGGACCCGATCGAGGCACGTAACATGCGTGCAGGCGAAACGTTCCTCCGATTTTCGAAACTGCGCGCGACCACGGTCGCGCTTGTAGAGGGCGCGGCATTTGGCGGCGGTATGGGTTATGCTTGTTTGGCCGATATCACCATTCTCGTCCGGGGCGCGCGGCTGGGTATGCCGGAAACCCGGCTGGGTATCGCGCCTGCCCAGATTGCGCCATGGGTGGTGCGCCGCATTGGGTTGTCCCGCGCCTTGCAGCTGGCCTTGACTGGTCAGCGAATTGACGCACAGCAGGCATACGAATTGGGTGTCGGGCAATACATCTGTGATACTGACGATGCTCAGCACACACTGGAGCAGGTCTGCTCCGAGGTTCTCGCATGTGGGCCAGGTGCGCGCGCAGCAAGCAAGGAAATCATGATGCGGATGGCCAGTTCCGGTTCTCCGGAGGAAATGATCCGATTTGCCGCACGACAGTTTGCTGAACTGAATCGCACTGGTGAAGGCCGCGAAGGTCAAGCCGCGTTTGTAGAAAAACGCGCCCCTGATTGGAGCAAGTCATGAAAGAGGCGAAAAAGATCCGCCTTGGCGGTGCGTCGGGTTATTGGGGCGATACCCCCCAGGCTGCCCGGCAGCTCATCGAAAAGGGAAACATCGACTATTTGGTTTTCGACTACCTGGCCGAAGTGACGATGTCGATCCTGGTCCGCGCGCGCGCCAAGGCCCCCGATGCCGGGTATGCCCGGGATTTTGTAGATCTGGTAATGAAACCCCTTCTTCCGGATATTCAGAAACGCGGAATCAAGGTTATCGCCAACGCAGGTGGGGTGAATGTCGAGGCCTGCGCCAGCGCGCTGGCCAAGGTGGCCGAGGATGCAGGGCTCAACCTGCGCATCGCGACAGTGACCGGCGATGACTTGCTCGGGCGTGCACACGAGCTTCGCGGACAAGATGTGCGGGATATGACAAATGGCATCCCCATGCCTGACGAACTCGTCAGTGCCAACGCCTATCTGGGGGCCTTCCCGATCGCGGCGGCGCTTGACGCTGGCGCGGATATCGTCGTCACCGGGCGCTGCGTCGACAGCGCAACGACGCTTGGTCCGCTGATCCATGAATTCGGCTGGCAGCCGCAGGACTATGACCAATTAGCAGCAGGCACCTTGGCCGGCCACATCCTTGAGTGTGGCGCCCAGTCAACCGGCGGCAACTTTACTGATTGGCGAGATGTCGTTTCGGGGTGGTCAGACATGGGATATCCTATTGCCGAGTGCGACCCCTCAGGCGGGTTTGTCATCACAAAACCCGACGATACCGGCGGCTTGGTGTCACGCCTTACCGTATCCGAGCAGATCGTCTACGAGATTGGCGATCCCGGTGCGTATCTGATGCCGGACGTGACCTGTGATTTTCGGAACGCGCGCATTACCGAGTGCGGGCAAAATCGTGTGAGCATCGATGGGGTGAGAGGCTATCCGCCTCCTGAAAAGCTGAAGGTGTCAGCAACCTGGAAGGACGGTTATCGGGCATCTGCGGGAACGATCATCGCCGGTTTCGACGTCGTCGAAAAGGCCGAGGCCTACAGCCAGGCTCTGCTTGAACGCGTGAGCCGACTGATCGAGGAACGCGGACTTGAACCTTTCCGCAAAACTGCCGTCCATATCATTGGTGCTGAGACGCTTCTTGGCGCCAACGCCCGCCCCGAAGCCCGTGACAGCCGGGAGGTCATGGTACGTGTCGACGTGCGTCACGATCAGAGAGAAGCGCTCGAACTATTTTCGAAAGAGGTGACAGGTGTTGCCCTGTCCATGACCACCGGGCGGACCTCTGGCGGCGCCGGTGGCCGACCGAAAGTCGCGCCCGTCATCGCTCAGTTTGCGTTCTTGGTTGATCGTGACAAAACGAAGATCGAAGTACAGGTCAACGGTAGCAAGATCCCATTTACCTCCCAAACACCGTCTGAGTTTTTCGAACCGGCACAAATGCGCGATTTGCAGATTCCGCTGCCAGCAGAAGGAGAAGCGAACGATTTGGTGGAAGTACCTCTTATTGAACTCGCGGTAGCGCGCAGCGGTGACAAGGGCGACAACGCCAATGTCGGTGTGATCGCCCGCTATGAGGCGCTGCTGCCCTGGCTGAAACAGGAGCTGACAGTCGAACGTATCAATCGCTGGTTCGCTCATGTGCAGCGCGGTAAGGCTGTTCGCTACGAATTGTCGGGTTTGCTGGCTCTCAACTTTGTCTTGATAAATGCGCTTGACGGTGGCGGCACCTCGTCGCTTTTCCTTGATCCACAGGGCAAGAGCTACGCGCAGCAACTTCTGGCGATGCCTGTCAAGATCCCGGCATCCCTCTTGGAACACGCGCGCAGGGGAGGAGAACAATGAGTGCGTCGCTCGAAGCGTTCCTTAATCCGAAGTCAGTGGCGATCATCGGTGCGTCGAATGTGCCAGCGCGTATTGGTGGACGTCCCATCAACAACCTGATCGGTTCCGGGTTCAAAGGAAATATCTACCCGATCAACCCGAAGTATTCCGAAGTTCAGGGATTGCCCGCTTTTTCAAGCATCGCCGACGTGCCGGAGGTCGTTGACTGCGCCATCGTCGCGGTTCCCGTGGCCCACCTGCTCAAGACGATCCGCGAATGTGCCGACATCGGCGTGCGTTCAGTGGTGGTTTTTACCTCCGGTCTGGCGGAAAGCGGCGCAGAGGGGGCTGAAATTCAGGAAGAGCTGACTGCAATCGCGCGCGACTCCGGCATGCGCATAGTTGGCCCCAATTGCCTCGGAGTCGCCGTGCCGGCCAACGACTGGTACGGCACCTTTGCCAATTATCCAGCGACGGGTTTGATGAAGTCGGGCAGCCTCGGCATTATCAGTCAATCTGGCGCCTACGGCTCGCACCTATACATGATGGCCCAGAAACGCGGTTTAGGCGTGCGCTATTGGGTAACGACCGGCAATGAATGCGATGTCGATGTCGCAGAGGTCATCGAATACTACGCGGGGAAACCCGAGGTCAAAGTGATCATTTCCTACGCCGAAGGCGTGCAAGACATGTCGGCCATGAAGCGGGCACTGCGCGCGGCCCATGCGGCACGTAAGCCGGTTATCTTTATCAAGGTAGGTCAATCGAGCGTTGGCGCTGCCGCTGCGGCATCCCACACAGCGTCGCTGGCCGGAAGCGATGCACTGTATAATGCATTGTTCACGCAATATGGCGTCTACCGGGCGCTGACCACCGAAGAGATGCTGGATGTGGCCTACGCCTGCCAGTTCGGCACGTTTCCAAAAAGCCGGAGGATCTGCCTGCAGACTATTTCGGGCGGCGTTGGCGTGTTAATGGCCGATGCAGCCGAGGCGGCAGGGCTGGAAGTGCCGCCGTTGCCGGACGCAGTACAGAAGCGGATCTCAGACCTGATTGCGTTTGCGGGTACGCGCAACCCGGTCGATTTCACTGGCAAAGCACTGGCCGATCCCCGTTTGATCGAGGAAATCACCGACCTGGTCATCGAGACCGGCAGTTGCGACAGTTACCTGGTTTACATGGCCTCGGTTGCATCTTCGCCGCTCACTCGGGATGCGGTAGCGGAGATTTACCGACGGCTACGTGAAAAGCACAAGACCCAGAACCTGATACTAAGCATCATGGCAACAGCTGAAGACCAGGCACACTACGAAAATCTGGGTATTCCATGCTTTGAGGATCCATCGTTGGCTGTGCGGGCGATAGCGGCGCTCAGCTATTTCGGCGAGGCTTTCGAGCAGGTATTGCCCTCAGAAGATAGCGCGCGGCCACAGGATGCGCTCGACGTTCCGATGGGTCCGGTCGATGAATATCAGGCCAAGAAAGTGCTTCAGAGCTGGGGCATCCCAGTGACCGACGATCATCTGGTGCATACACGCGAGGAAGCTGCAGCAGCCTGGTCCACGATCGGGGATGCTGCGGTCATGAAGGTTGTCGCCGCAAGCATCCTGCACAAGACCGAAATAGGAGGGGTGTTGCTGAACATTGCTTCCGCAGAAGCAGCGGCGGATGCTTTTGACACGCTTATCGAACGCGCTCGGGCGGCACATCCCGAAGTGGATGAGGTTGCAGTGTTGGTTGGCCCGATGGTCAGCGGAGGTGTTGAAACTGTCCTGGGTGTCATCAACGACCCCTTGTTTGGGCCGGCGGTTATGTTCGGAATGGGTGGCGTATTCGTTGAGGTGCTGCAGGATGTTACGTTCCGCCTGGCCCCTTTTGATGAAGTTGAAGGGCGTCGGATGATCGAAGAGATACGGGGGCGTGCCATACTTGATGGCGTACGCGGTGCTGCGGGCTCGGATATCGATGCCTTGGCCCGTGCGCTTTCGCGTCTTTCGATCTTTGCAGCCGAGAACGCCGACCGAATTGAATCCGTGGACGTTAATCCGTTTCTTCTATTGCCGGACGGTGCTGTGGCGCTGGACGCTTTGATCGCTACGAAGGTTTAGACGGGACCTGCAAACGCAAATTTATGATCATCTGAAAACAAGACAGGACAAAAGAACAGACAATTGCATGGCAACAGGAGGATAAAACCATGTACAAGGCACTTTCAGCATTCGCAACAAGTGTGGTGGCGCTTAGTAGCGCGGCAAACGCCGAGCAACTTACGTATGGCACGTACTTCAAGAATTCCCACAACATCCTCACAGATGCAGTCCAGCCCTATTTCGACCGCATATCTGAAATGACTGACAATGAGCTTACCTTCAGATTGCTGACAGACGCGACGGTCGTGGGGGCAAGTACAACAGCCAAGGGCATCCAGCAGGGTTTGGTCAGTATGGGTACCATCATCCCGGTTTATACGTCGTCGACGTTTCCCATGACGTCCTTGTTCAGCAACCTGCCGACCTTGGAAACAGATTCCCTGATCGAGTCCGGAACGATCAACGAATTGTTCTTCCTGAATTGTGCAGAATGTCAGCCCGAATGGGGCGCAGCCAACATCAAGCCATTGGCGATGTACGGTAGCTCTCCATATTACCTTCAATGTGTTGAAGATGTGACGAGCCTGGACGATCTCAAAGGTAAGCGGATACAGGGCACCGGCGAATTCGGTGCACTGGCGGCTAAACTCGGCGGTTTGCCGATGGGTCTGACCGCAACCGAGCTCTATACCGGCATGAGCCAGGGTACATTGGACTGCGTTCTGGGCTCGGCTGCCTGGCTGGATACCTATGGCCTCAAAGACGTGGTCAATTACGTAGTCGAGTTGCCAGTTGGCGTGTTCCGTCCGGTTAACCACATGAATATGAACGCCAAAAAGTGGAACGGCCTGAGTGACGAAGAAAAGAATGCCTTCACTTCCGGGGTTGAGAAGCTCATAACTGATGCAGCCTTCGGCTATGCTGACGAAGACCAAAGCGCGCGTGACAACGGTGCCGCCGCCGGTATCAAATTCATTAAACCTTTCGACGATTTTATTGCCGCTTTCGATCAAGTCGGTAAGGAGGGCGGCGAGCGCTTTGTTGAACTCGCAAAGGGCAAGGGCATGAAAGACCCCGAACAATTGCTGGCTCGTTATCTGGAGCTTGGGCAAGAATGGCGCGAGATTGTGGCGAACATTTCATCTCCGGAGGAATATGAACAGGCACTGCATGATCGTATCTTCAGTAAGGTCGACTGGTCTGCCCAATAGGAAAGCACAGGTGTAGGTATGCGACAATTCGCCCTTCAGCTTAATCGAGTATTCTTGATCATAAGCGGCATCGTTCTGGTCATCATGACGTTACAGATCGGACTGGTGGCGCTTATGCGAGGACTGTTCAATATTGCTTTTGACGGCAATGTCGAAATCGCCAAGTACTACTACATGGTGGTGCTGTCGGCCCTTCCGCTCGGCGCTGTTCAGGCGGCAAGGGAGCATGTGTTCGTTGAAGTCTTTACTCAATGGATGAGTGCCAGCGCCAGGGCGGTCATAGACTGGCTGGCTCTGGCATTCACAACGATCTATTCTGCGGTTTTGGCTTGGGGCTGCACACTTGCAGCCATGGACGCCTTTGAGACGCGCGAATTCTATCGGCTCTTTCGTTTTGACTTGATTATCTGGCCATCGCGCTGGGTTCTGGCCTTGGGGCTATTCGGTTTTCTTGTAACGGCCTGCAACATGCTCATCTCTCGACGGAAAAAGTTGTGACCAGTTCTATGGGCGACAGCACCGGCGGCCTTGAATTCGGTCGCGGGGTCCTCCGCGAAAGCGAACTGAAATCACGGATTCGAGATTCTTATGAATTGCACCGGTTCTCTGCTGGGTCGGCACTGTTCGTAACGATGTGTGCAATCGTCCTGAAGTTGACCTTACGTTCACGGAGTGAATAAATGAACGCAGAACTATACGGCTTTCTCAGCCTGCCCATTCTCGTCGTTTTGTTGGCATTTCGAATTCCCATCGCAGTTGCGTTGGGTTCTGTGGCCATGGTCGGGTTGTACCTGATACTGGGTTTCGAACCAATGATCGGAGCCTCCGGAAGCCTCACTTTCGATTTCGTCGCAAGCTGGGAATTATCAGCTATTCCGCTGTTCATTTTCATGGGTGCAATCAGCGCCCATAGCGGGCTGGTCGCGAGCCTGTATCAAGTCGCGCAGGTTTGGCTGGCCCGTGTTCCCGGCGGACTTGCTGTGGCAACGAATTTCTCGGCGGCAGGTTTCGCCGCCGCGTCCGGCTCTTCTTTGGCAACCACTGCCGCGATGGGCGAACTTGCATTCCCGGAAATGCAAAAAGCCCGCTACCAGCCGTCGCTCTCTACCGCTGTCATAGCGTCATCAGGAACTTTGGGTTCGCTCATTCCGCCAAGCATTCTTCTGGTTATCTATGGGCTCATCGCCGAGGTCTCCATCGGGGATCTACTGCTGGCTGGAATTATCCCGGGGGTGCTAACCGCCATGGTTTATGCGACAATGATCATCGTCCGTTGTACTTTCAATCCGGACCTGGCACCTCGGGATACGGAAGCAGTCAGGGTCCCGCTTGTTGAGCGACTCCTTATGCTAAGGAGCATCTGGCCCTTGCCGGTACTGGTATTGGCAGTTGTCGGCACGATTTATTCCGGTTTCGCAACCGCAACGGAAGCTGCAGCGGTCGGCAGCCTCGCGGCCTTCTTGATCGCCCTGGGGATGAGGCGTCTAAACTGGGACGTCTTTCTCGGAAGCATAAAAGATACCCTGCACATGACCAGTATGATATTTTTTATCGTACTTGGCGCAGCGCTCTATTCGAAATTCTTGGCAATCACCGGCACCCCGGAAGTAATCGCGCAAACTGCCGCATTTGGAAGAGACAATCCGTATCTTCTTTTCCTTGTGATGGCTGCGGTTTTTCTCTTCCTCGGAATGTTCGTCGATTCCTTGGGGATGATGCTACTGACCCTACCGATCTTTATTCCCTTGGTGCAGGAAACCGGGTTCAGTCTTATCTGGTTTGGGGTCTTCGTCGTCAAGTGGGTCGAGATCGGGCTCATTACGCCGCCGGTTGGGATGAATGCTTTCGTTGTCAAAGGGGTCGTCGGAGACGAGGTGTCTATCGGCACAATCTTCAAGGGTCTAACGTGGTTCGTGGCTGTGGAATTTCTGATCGTAGCAGTCCTTACGCTATATCCAGAAATTGTTACCTTTCTCCCGGATCTGGCAAACTCCGGCCAGTAACTTTGATCCTGGCTCGGCAAGAGAAAGCGCCGTGGCTTACGAACAAAAACTTTAAGAGAGCGTGCCGGCAGGTGCGGTCTTTTAAAGTTTGGCGACATTGAAGCACGAGCGTGGAACTTTGTCCCAGAACCCTAACGCCAAAGTTTTCAGTTAAAGTCGGGGTGGTGAATGCAGCCTATGCAAACGAGCGCCGGAAGGTCAGATCCCCTGCATTGCAGCGATGTCTTGGCGCAATTCTTCTGGGTTGCCTAGCAAGTTGCGATTGAATGCAGCACGTTTATACCAATAGTGAAGCCCTTGCAGATCAGTATAGCCCATCCCGCCATGCACTTCGATTGCCGTTCTGGAAATGAACCGACCGGCCTCGTCCGCCAGTGCCTTGGCAAGCAATGAATTTAATGGCGACCGGGCCGCATCTTTGTCGAACACATATCCCGCGTACCAGACCAACGAGATCGCCGGATAGAGCTGTGCTGCCATTTCAGCGCACATGTGCTTGATCGCCTGAAAAGAACCGATGGGACGGCCAAATTGGACCCGGTCGGCGGCATATTCGACCGAAGCGTCGAGCAGGAACTCACACGCCCCGATGGTTTGTGCCGCGAGGGCAATGCGGCCAGCCTCGGTCACGCGGTCTACAGAAACTCCGCTGAGAGGTGTCGCAGGCACAGTGTCCAACGCCAGATGGCCTAGGCTTTGCAGGGGGTCAAATGGCCGTTCCAGGGTCAGGTACACGCCACTGGCGTGTGCCTCAACCAGATAAAACACGCCACCGGTTTCTAAAAGAAAGTGTGTCGCCCCGCCCGCGTCAAAAACAAAGCGCGCGTGTCCGCTGATCCGGCCACTATCGACCTGCAACATATCTGCCCCAAGAGCCACCCCGACCCGCATCTCTCCCGCGGCGATCTGTGTGAGCCAGGTTTTATGCTGCTCTACCTCTGCGCTGGCGGTTATCGCCAGAGGGGCCATGACACAGGTAGCGGCAAAGGGGACCGGTGCGGCTGCGCGGCCCAGTTCCTGGCCAACCACCACCGCCTCCAGCATGCCCAGTCCCGCACCGCCATAGGTGTCATCGATCAGCAGTCCAGGCAGCCCCATTTCAGTCAGCTGTTGCCATAGACCTTGATCCGTCGGAGATTTCCCGGCCTGACCCAATGCGGCCTGCGTGCGGATCACGTCGAGTGTTACGTCCCGGGTCAACTGGCCACGGAACGCTTCGGCGATCATAGTTTGTTCTTCCGATAGCGTGAAATCCATCGTCCTGTCCCTTAGTTCCGCCGTGCCTCGCGCGGCATACCCAGCCCGCGTTTCGCGATTATGTTCTTTTGGATCTGTGCTGTGCCTCCGCCGATGATCAGGCCGAGGTCGTACATCGACAACTGATGCCAGATCTCATCGCTGGCCAGTTCGGCATCTGGGTTGTATGCGGCACTTTCAGGTCCCCGCAGGTCCATCGCCAAAATGTCCAGCTGGTGGTTCAACTCACAGCCGAGCAGCTTGCATACCAATGCGCCTGTCCCTGCGGGTTGGTTTTCTGCTGCCATACTTACCAAGCGCATCTCGTGTAGCCGCAACCCTTCTACCCGAGCCTGAAGACCGGCATACCGGTCGCGCAGAACCTCAATCGGCATTGCCAAGGAACCTGCGGCCTTTTGCCTTGCAATGAGATCTCTCAGGCGCGAGAGCCGCCAGGCCAGCCCATGGGCCGCGCCAAGCATCCCGCGCTCATGCTTTAGGGTTGAATTTGCGACGACCCAGCCTTGGCCACGATCACCGACGAGCGCGGTTTTGGGCACGCGAACGTCGGTTAGAAAAACCTCGTTAAACGACGGATGGCCGGTCATGGTCTGTAGCGGGCGTATCTCAATGCCGGGCAGATCCACGGGAAAGATCATATAGCTGATACCAGCGTGGCGTGGCGCATCGGCTTCAGTTCGGACAAGGCAGAACATCATCTGCGCGATATGAGCCGACGAGGTCCAGATTTTCTGACCGTTGATGACAAAATCATCACCGTCCTCTACCGCAGCGGTTTTCAGACTTGTCAGATCCGAACCGGCATCCGGTTCGGAATAGCCCTGACACCAAAAGACCTCTCCAAGAATTGTCTTTTCGATCCAAGCGGATTTCTGCGCTTCGGTGCCGTGTTCCAATATCGTCGGCACCAACATCGAAATGCCCTGGCTGTTCAGTCCTTGAGGTAGGTCGGCGGCAAAGAACTCCTCAGAGATGATAGCGGTTTTGAGAATGTCTTCTTCGGCGCCAAATCCGCCATATTCCGCAGGAACCGTACGGCAGGCGTAACCATGTTCAACCAGCAATTTCTGCCAGCGCAACGTGTCGCGCTCGTAGGGTCGTGGTCTGAGCCGGTAGGATTGTGCAGCCGTCTTTGGAGCAAGGTGGCGGTTTTGTTCGATAAAGACACGAACCTGTACCCGAAACGCCCTGTGTTCCTCTCCATCAGTAAGATCCACTGTTATTGCCCGATTTTAATTCGCATGCTAAGTAAATTACAAAAAACGTGAAAAGGATGCAAGCTGCTTGAGTAGGATGTGTGAATGCTGCTGCCTAAACTTGGAACGCCTGGCCAAAACTAAGAACGCTGCGCAATGGGTCTCTCTTGGCGTTTCGTTCGGATGCGCCAACAACTCTGGCGGCAAAGTTACGGCGATAAATGCCGGAATGCACCTGTCTGATGCCAGCCTTGGTTTTGCGCCAGCAACGGCTCTTGTCGGCGCGCAGGCCGAGTTTTCTGATCGAGACCTTCGGGTGATGTCGTTCTGCGTACCGCCCCTTCCAAAGGATAGCTGAGTTGTTATGACGACCTCTTTAAAACCTCTCTTGAACCCACAGTCCGTTGCGATCATCGGGGCCTCTTCGGCCCCCGAACGCATTGGCGGACGTCCCCTGCATTACATGCTGAAGCACGGGTTCAAAGGTGCCATTTATCCTGTAAATCCGCGCCGCGACCGGGTTCAAGGCTTGCCCGCTTACCCAACCATCGCCGATGTGCCAGAGAAAGTGGATTGTGCCATCATTGCGGTCCCGGCCAAAGATGTGGTGGATACCATGCGGGCCTGCGTGTCTGCGGGAGTAAAGTCAGCGGTGTTGTTCAGTTCCGGGTTTGCCGAGGCAGGCCATGACGGCGCGACCGCTCAGGCCGAGGTGGCTTCCATTGCGCGCGAAGGCAGGTTGCGCCTGCTTGGGCCAAACTGCCTCGGGGTCATCAACAGCGACCACAACTGGTTTGGCACCTTCGCCAACGGCCCTGCCGAGAGCCGTCCGGCAACAGGCGGAAGCGTGGGCATCGTCAGCCAGAGCGGTGCCTATGGCAGCCATATCTACATCTCCGCCCAGGCCCGCCGGATCGGGGTGCGTTATTGGGTCACCACAGGCAACGAAGCTGATATCGACGTCGCCGAGATGATCGACTTCTATGCGCATGACCCAGAGGTCCGCGTGATCATGGCCTATGTCGAGGGCGTCAAAGACGGGCCGCGCATGCGCCGCGCTCTGGCAGATGCACGATCAGCACGCAAACCGGTCATCATCATGAAGGTCGGCGGCTCCGCTATCGGCGCGAAGGCTGCGGCGACACACACGGCCTCAGTGGTCGGGCGTGACAGCATCTATGACGCCGTGTTCCGCCAGTACGGCGCCTATCGCGCACAGACCACCCAGGAAATGGTCGACGTGGCATATGCCTGCCAGTTCGGCCGGTACCCAAAGGGGCGGCGCACCTGCTTGCAGAGCATCTCTGGTGGGGCAGGTGTGCAGATGGCCGATGTGGCCGAAGACACCGGACTTCGGGTACCACCACTGCCGGACAGCTTGCAGGCCAAGATCAAAGCTTTGATCCCACAGGCGAGCCCGTTGAACCCCGTCGACTTTACCGCAAATGCCGTCAACGACCCTGAAATCATGCCGCGCAACCTGGATTATACTCTGTCCAGCGACCTGTTCGACGGACATGTTGTTTATCTGACCTCGGTGCCTGGGTCCCCCTTTACGCGTGTCTCGTGCCTTGATGCCTTTCGCCGGATCCGCGAGGCTCATCCCGACGCGGTGATTGTGATGAGCATGCTGGTTGCCGACGAAGTTATCGCAGACTACGAGGCATTGGGGTTGCCCTGTTTCAGCGATCCGGCTGTGGCAGTTCGGGTGATGGCCACTCTCGCGGATTTTCAGGAACATTTCGAACGCCCGGCGGCCAACGCTGATTTGGCGGCAGCCGGGGAAGAGATGCCCGATGCGCCCAAAGACATTATATCTGAATATGGCGCCAAACGGATTCTTGCCGCTTGTGGCCTAACGATCCCTCAAGAACTGTTTGTGAGTTACGGATCAGCGGCCCGCGACGCGGCCGGGCGGTTTCCGAGGCCTGTGGCGCTAAAGATTGCCTCTCCAGACATCCCACACAAGACCGAAATGGGCGGCGTGTTGCTGAACGTTGAGGGCGTTGATGCGATTTCGGACGGGGTCGATACGCTGCTGGCCCGGGCACGCACGGCGGTACCCGACGCACGCATAGAAGGCGTTCTGATCTCTGAGATGGCCCCGGCGGGCGTCGAAGTGATCGTTGGAATGACCCATGACAAGCTCTTTGGCCCTGTTGTGATGGTTGGATTGGGTGGGGTGTTTGTCGAAGTGCTGAAAGATGTGAGCTTTCGCTTGGCACCTGTTGGGCTTGCCGAAGCGCATCGCATGATTTCGGAGTTGCGCGGCGCGCCCATACTGAATGGCGCGCGCGGAGCGGCACCCGTCAATCGAGAGGCCCTTGCACTGGCCATTTCGCGCCTTTCGGTCTTTGCTGACAAGAACGCGGGGCTCATTGAGAGCATCGACATCAACCCATTGATCGTATCGCCGACAGATGCGATAGCGGTTGATGGCTTGATTGTGCCGTCAACTTCACCCGCGATCGCTTCAGTGGCACATAAAGAGGATGAGCAAGATTAACGGTGTTGATAAACTATTGTCGGAGACTGACCGCAGCATCGGGCTTTTGTTTCACGACATTGCGCGTCTACGTACCAAGATTTACGACAATGCAATTCGGGATACGGGCCTGACCCACGCACAGGTCTTCGTCATCAATCATCTGCTGCGCAGGAACGGGATGAACCAGGCCGAGCTGGCCGATCATCTAGGTATGAGCGCGGTCGGTGTCAGCGGTATTATTGATCGCATGGAGGCCCGCGGTTGGATCGAACGCAAGCCTGATCTCGCAGACAAACGGGCCAAACAAGTTTGGCTGACTGATCGGATCGATGAACATCTGAAGATTGTTTTTTCCGAAATCAGCGCCTTGAACGACATGTCACTCAAAGGGCTGAGCGAAGCTGAGATCATAACACTTGTGGGCACACTGAAGAAAATCCGTCGCAATCTACTCGAAACCGAGGATGTGCGAAATGTGAATTGCGACGTTTGAGCAGGGTTAGTTCGGTGTTTTATGCTAGGCTTCCCAGCTTCTGGATTGACGTTTGCGAGTTCAAACCACAAGGACATTGCTTCGCTTGTTCCGTGACCGACGCGCAAAAATTCCCGCTAGCTTTTGAAAGAGGACCGGCACCGCAAGGGGTTCACCGGGATGCTAACTGCGCGACAGATGCGAATGGGGAAGTACATCCACGGCGAACACGCCCACCGTAAGCAGCTGCCGATAAAGAAAATTTCGGTCGAGAGCATTCTCTGGCCATGCGGCTCATACGTCGCCAAGCTATTCGAATATTAAGGTTTCCATGCGTTTTTGTGTAGCAGAAACGTTCGTGCGCTACGCCGCAAGGGTGCTGTATTCGAAAAAGGGGGCAGGATGGAAAGATGGGGCAACTGCGGCCTGGCTGAGGTCTGGCTGGGGATTGCAGTCTTTCTAATCGAAGTGCCGCATCCAGTTTGAAGTTCAACGGGGCCGGACATTTCGACAAATGGTCACTCCACGGACCATTCCATCGTCTTGACAGGCTCACGGAAGGCGAATTTTTCCAGATGCCGGTCGATCACATCGTGGACCGCGGACACTGCGGCGGCGTCCTGCACCTCGCAGATCAAGCGCAGGCCGGCGTCCGTGGCGGTCATGTGGGCTGTACCCATCTCGAACGCAGCCCAGCCTTTTTCGGCGTCGCAGGACACTTCGATTTTATGACCGAAGTGCTTGCACAGCTGTTGCATGTATTTTGAAGCATTTTCAGTCGCATAGTAGCCTTTTACCGTTGGCATCTCATATCCTTTCCATTTATGTCCGCAGCGCTGGACAAAGAATATATGGCTGCGTAAACAGACAGGAACAACCCATAGCAAAGCCAATCTTCCTGAGCCATGCGTCGATAAACAAGGACGTTCGACATGCTCAGAACAATCGTTTTGCTCCTCGCCCTGATGGCATCGCCTGTTCGGGCGCAGACGGTATCTGTCGATACCTTTACCGGCTCAGTAGACCTGCCGCCAAAGCCGGAGAGCATCGCGGTGTTCGACCTTGCGGCATTCGATACGCTGACCGCTCTGGGAGTGGCTGTCGACGGTGTGGTGCGTCCCGTTTACCTGCAATACCTTGAGGCTGCGGCAGAAGGCACGGTCCCTGTCGGGTCGCTCTTCGAGCCGGATTTCGAAGCGGTTTTTGCCCTCGATCCTGATCTGATCATTGCGGGAGGGCGTTCTTCGGGGCAGGTGGCGGACCTTACGCGGATTGCACCAACCATCGACATGACAATCTGGGAGAATACCGTGGGCGATGGTCTGGCACGGCTGCGCAGCTACGGCGTGCTGTTTGGCAAGCAGGCGGAGGCGACACAGCTTGCATCCACGTTCGAGAGCAGGCTGGCAGAGGCACGCGAAGCCGTAGCGAGACAGGGGGACGCCCTTATCGTGATGACCAACGGTCCCAAGGTCAGTGCCTTTGGCACGGGCGGGCGCTTCGGCTGGCTGCACGATGCGCTGGACCTGCCCGAAGCTGTCGAAAGTGTAGGACACAACACTCACGGCGAAGCGATCAGCTTTGAATTCATCCGCGAGGTGGATCCCGACATCCTGCTGGTGATCGACCGGCTGGCCGCGGTGGGACAGGACGGCGACAGCGCGCGTGCAACGCTGGACAACGCTCTGGTGCATGAAACGAAGGCATGGAAAACCGGACGCGTGATCTATCTCAGCCCTGCGCCGATCTATATTTCAAGCGGCGGCATCCAGTCTATGACCCTCACGCTGGACGAGATTTTAGCGGGCATGAAGGACCGTTAGGTGATCTGTCTCGCTCTTGTCCTGACGCTGGTTTTGCTATGCATCACCTCGCTGTTTGTGGGGGTGGCGGATCTGTCTCCTGCGGCAATTTTATCTGATCCCGCCGCGCTGGACCTGATATGGACCAGCCGCGGCCCGCGCACGGTAGCCGTTGTCATCACCGGCGGCGCGCTTGCGGTGAGCGGTACAATCATGCAGATGATCGTCCGGAACAGGTTTGTGGAGCCTATGACGGCAGGCACAGGCCAGGGTGCGGCGCTGGGTATCTTGCTGGTTACACTGTTTACGCCGTCACTGCCCATTTTGATGAAGATGGCGCTGGCTACAACCGTGGCGCTCGCGACCAGCACCGTCTTTTTGTTTATTGTCAACAGGTTGCCGCCGACGCAGCCGATGCTGGTGCCGTTGGTCGGGCTGATCTACGGCGGTATCATCGGCGCCGGTGTCTTGTTCGTCGCGTATCAGGCGGATCTATTGCAATATATTGATATCTGGATGAACGGCGAATTCTCGGGCGTATTGCAAGGCCGGTATGAGCTTTTGTGGATCGCGGCAGGGGTGGCCGCGCTGAGCTATCTGGCGGCGGACCAGTTTGCGATAATCGGCATGGGCCGCACGGCGAGTGTCAATCTTGGCCTCAATTATACCCAAGTTGTGGTCGTCGGCCTGTTGTCGATCTCTGTCGTCACCGCCTTGACAGTTGTGACCGTCGGAATGATCCCTTTTGTCGGGTTGGTGGTGCCCAATATCGTATCGCGGTTAAGTGGCGACAACCTGCGTGCCACATTGCCGATGACGGCCGTCAGCGGCGCCGCGTTGGTACTTGCCAGCGATATTGTGGGTCGCTTGATCCGCTACCCTTTCGAGATTGCAGTCGGCTCCGTCTTTGGCGTTCTGGGTGCCGCGGTGTTCTTGTGGCTGCTCTATGCCCCCCGTCGCCATGCATAGAGGACGGCTCATCGTGCTTGCGGTGCTGCTCATGGCGTGCATGGCGGGATACCTTACGCTGGGCGCGCGGGGGAATTGGGACTTTGTGCTTCCGTTTCGGGGCAACAAGCTCGTGGCGCTGGTGATCGTTGCTGTGGCGATCTCGACCGCAACGGTGCTGTTCCAGACAATCACACACAACCGGATTCTGACACCTGCGATAATGGGGTTTGACGCGCTTTATGTCCTGATCCTGACGGTCCAGATCTATGCGCTGGGGGCGCAGGAGTATGTGCGGCTATCACAGTCGGGGCAATTCATTGCCAACGTGGTGTTGATGCTTATCGCGGCTCTTGCGCTTTTCGGCACACTCCTGAGCAAAACGCGCAATGATCTGATGCGGATGGTCCTGACGGGGATTATTATTGCAGTGCTGTTGCGCGCCGTCACCGGTTTTTTGCAACGGGTGATAGATCCCAGTGAGTATGCGGTGGTGCAGGTTGCGTCCTTCGCGCGGTTCGCGCGGATCGAAGTAGAGCTGTTGGCTGTTGCAGCCGTCATGACCTGTAGCGCGCTGGCGGTCACATGGCGTATGCGCCACCGTCTGGATGTGTTGGCCCTGGGGGAGACGGCGGCGATCAATCTGGGCGAGACCCCCAAGCGAAGTATGTTCCAGATTCTGGTTGTGATAGCGGTTCTGGTTTCGGTCTCGACCGCTCTCGTCGGACCGATGGGATTTCTGGGGCTGCTGGTCGTCAGCCTTGCGCATCTGGTCACGCCCACGGCATCGCACGCCACGCTGCTGTTGTCCGCCGCGCTTATTTCGGCGCTGACGCTGGTGGGCGGGCAGTTCGTGCTGGAGCGTGTGCTGGGCATGTCTACGCCGCTGATTGTTGTGATCGACGTGATCGGTGGGGTCGTCTTCCTGATCCTTCTATTGAAAAGGAAATACCGATGATTGAAATCTCGGGCGTTAGTTACCGCATTGGCGGGGCCAGGATTCTGGACGGGATAAATCTGACGCTGCCCAAGGGCGGCATATCGGCACTGATCGGGCCGAACGGGGCTGGCAAATCCACATTGCTGTCGCTAATTGCGCGACTGATGCCACACCAGACGGGTACAATCACGGTCGATAATCTGGTGGTGGGCGCCTGTCCGAACAACACGTTTGCGCGAAAGCTGGCGATCCTGCCGCAGGCCAGTGATGCAGCCCCGCTGTTGAGCGTGCGCGAGCTGGTCGGTTTCGGACGCTACCCCTATCACAAAGGCAGACCCTCGGCGGAAGATCACGCCAAGGTGGAACGGGCGCTGGCCACCTTTGGACTGACGGATCTGGCGGCGCGGCGGCTGGATACGTTGTCGGGCGGGCAACGGCAAAGGGCGCAGGTGGCGATGACCTATGCGCAGGACACCGATTACATCCTTCTGGACGAGCCGCTTAACAATCTGGATATCGCCGCGTCACGCTCGCTCATGCGCGTTCTGCGGGATCTGGCGGCTTCGCAGGGGCGCACGATCGTTATCGTCCTGCACGATATCAACTATGCAGCAGCCTACGCCGACCTGATCGTCGCCATGAAAGGTGGACGGATCGTGGCCACGGGCACCCCTGATGACATCGTGACCGAAGCTGTTGTGAGAGAAGTGTTCGAGACCGATCCAAAGATCCACAGGATCGACGGGAAAGTTATCATCGAAGTGTAGGTACCGCCCCAAGAGCAGGGGCGGTACCGGCGCGGCCTAGAACCTGATCGACGCTGTCAGACTGATGGTGCGGCCCGGCTCGGTCAGCGGGACCACGTTGGAAAGGCCCAGACCGTCAGAGCTGCGGCTGGCGTATGCCGCATCAAACACGTTGTGCAGGTCCATGCGCACGC
Source organism: uncultured Sulfitobacter sp. (assembly GCF_947497275.1). Lineage (GTDB taxonomy): Bacteria > Pseudomonadota > Alphaproteobacteria > Rhodobacterales > Rhodobacteraceae > Sulfitobacter. The sequence goes on along the minus strand of NZ_CANMFS010000002.1, from coordinate 192,703 downwards.
TCAGGTTCTCCATCCGCTGCGGTTTGTATTCTGTGTAGAAGTTGACGACTTCGAAGCCATCGAGCGTTACCTCGGTGTCGTCGTTTTTCAACGCGATCTGCGCGGTCCCGCCAACACGCCATTCCGGCGTCACGTCATAACCCGCTTCCAGACCAAGGATGTGGCCCACGGGGCGGCCCAGATAGTAGGCCGTGGTCTCGGCTGTGGTGTCATTGGTCTTCACATCCGCATAGGTATAGTTCAGTGTTGCGAACCCCTTGGCGGCGGTGTAGGTGACCGAGCCGTCAAACCCGCGCGAGGTTAGATCATCAGTGAACCCACGCGCACCGGATGTGGGCAAAACAGCGTTGATGTCTTTGATCTCGGTGTCAAACAGCGCGCCTTTGGCCGACCATGGCCCGTTGTCGTAACGCAGGCCCAGGCGCACCGCATTGGCACGCGACGTCGCAAACCCGTCATAGTTCCAGACCGTGCGGAAGTTGACCAGGGCGGCTTCACCCAATTCATAGCCGCCCCAACTGGATGCGGCCCCCGCGTTGAGTGTCCATTGGTTGTTCAGCACAAAGTCGATCGAGCCGTTGACGCTGGCGCCGCTTTCGTCGAATTCGGAGCCGTCCGCGCCATCGAATGACGCCCAATCATAGCGCGCGCCGTAGGAGACGGATACGCGGCGGGACAGATCTTGCCGTGCCTGTGCGAACACACCGATATTGCTCAGATCCTCGCGCCCGCTTGAGGTGCGGGGACTGGCCGTGTTTGCAAACCCTTCCGCACTTTCGTCGAAGAAATCGAGGCCGACGTTGACGCTGCCATTGCGCAACTTGAATTCATTACTGAACACACCGCTGAAGCTCTTATTCACGCCGTAGAGCGTGCCCACATCCATCGCCTGCTCGTTATAGCTCAGCTGTGCATAGGGTGCGAAGATGCCTGCCGGGTTTTCCTCTTGATAGGTCAGTGTGTAGGACTTGCGCTGTGACAGCGCGCTGTAAAGTTCAGTGTCACGCCCGATCACAGCTGCAAAGTCGGGACGGATGAAGCCGCCTTGCGAAGCGCGCAGGCCGTTATCGGTGGTCTCGGAGGCCGAGAAGCTGAGACGCTTGCCCGATTTCGAGGTATAGGAAAATTTTGCGATGTAATCTGTCAGGTCTGCCTGAGTCCCTGTAATAGTGTCGCCTGATCCATCGTCATAGTCATCTCCTGTCGCGCGCGTGCCGCTTAGCAGGTAATCAAAGCCTTCAGCCTGACCGAATACGGTCAACGTGTTGCGGAAACCCTGACCGTTACTGCCATAGGAAAGGGTGTAGATACCGCCAAACGGATCGCCTGCCGCTAACAGATCGCGGGCATCCTTTGTGGTATAGGCAATGGAACCCGCCAGTGCGTTTGGCCCTTGATCGGCGGGCGCCAAGCCGGCGCTGACTTCAACAGATTTCAACAGGGCAGGGTCCAGCAGGACATTGCCGGTGTGATGAAACGCCGACTTGTTCTGACGCGCGCCGTCGATGGTGACAGACAGAAGGCTTTCCTCGATTCCGTTCACAAACACCTTTTGCGCAATGGGCGCACCGCCGCTGGCGGTGATCGCGGACTCGCCTGCAAACACGCCGGAAACAGTCGCCGGATTGCGTTCTTCGATTTCGGTTTCGGTAATTTGGTCATTACCAAGAACGGCTTGCGCGCTCGTGGATTCAATGCGGATGGTGCCCAGATCAACACCAGCATTTTCTTGCGCGTATGCAATCGTAGCTGCGGAGCACATGAGGCATGAAAGCGCGACGCGCGAGGCGGTTGTGTGTGTCATTATTTCGTCCCTTCCAGAAATTGGTGGCTGGCTGGGACTCATGAAACCGCTTGCTTGCTTGGCGTATTAACTGAGTGAAATTATCGGAAATGTACAGATGCCGAATTCAAACCAGATTGCTCAGTTCCAATTGTGACCCGATGGACACGAAAAACGCGACCGTCCGGATGGGAGAGCCGCGTTATTTTCGGTGGTACCCGAGAGCCGGATCAGAACTTCAGCGATGCGGAAATCTTGAAAGAGCGGCCCACCTCCTTCAGGCTTTCAACGGTCGCAAAGTCTTGTCCGTAGGTTGCGCGGCTAGAGTAATCCGTATCGAATAGGTTATTGATCTCTGCGCGCAGGGTCCAATTTTCATTCTGTCTGGGCTGCCACTGCACAAACGCATTCACAACCTCGTAGGAGGGCAGGGTGGGGCCGGCACCACCAGTGTCAAAGTCGTAGGTGTCGGTTTCAGACAGAACCAGTTGTGCGTCCGCGCCGACGATCAGGTTGTATCGCGGCATGCGGTGGGCGACCTCTAGTGTGATCACTTCGCCCAGCGGTGTCGTCAGGTAGTTGCCGGTGTAGGAATCCGCCGCGCGCCCGTTCACATCAGAGTCGATATTCGCATAGCCGATCCGCGCAAAACCGTTCTCCCATGCGTAGCCAAGGCCCAGCTCGAAACCGCGTGCCTCCAGGTTGGCGGTCAGGTCGGAGCCACCGCCATAACTCGGTGCGCGCGCGTTATCTATGTCGGTTCGAAAGATCTTGCCGGAAAGGTCCCATGCGCCCAGTTCTGCATTGGCCGCGGCAAACAGGTTGCGCGACGTGACTGCCTCGATCCCGTCTGCCGGATAGGTCCATGCAGGGTTGATGATGAAGTTTTCGGCCAGAAACGTACCGCCCCAGACGCTGGAATACCCGGCACTCAACGTGAGCTGTTCATTGACGTCGAACTCGCCCGAGACGTTACCGGACAGGCCCTCGTCGGAATGAGTGATGTCATCGACGCCGGTGAACCTTTGATAATCCGCGCGCACGCCGTAGGAGACGCGCGTCCGCGGGTTCAACTCCAGCCGGGCCTGCGCATAGATGCCGATGTTGCGAGACTCTTCCTCGCCGCTCTCGTCAAATGTGCTGTCGGCCAGATAGAGATAGTCCAGCGATGCGTTGTCGGAATAGAAATCGATACCTGCGGTGACGCCGCCTCGGGCCAGCGCAAAGCGGTTTTCAACTTTCCCGTTAAAGCTGGTGGTGGTGCCGTTGATGTATTGATCATCATCGTCGATGACCAGATCGGTCTCGCTGTACGCCAGCTTGATCGTCGGATCCCACCAGCCTGTCGGCGCCACTTTTGTGTAGGTAAAGACAAAGTTCTGGCGTGTCAGGTCATAATTGCGTGTCAGCGGCACAGGGCGGCCACCGAAAATTTGCCCGATGTTCGCGCGGTAGGGGCGGGCATCATCGTCGTTGACATGCTCTGCCGAAAATTCGAACCGGTCGCCGCCTTGCGTCTCATAGGCGATCTTGCCCAGACCGGACAGCATGTCGGTTCCCGAGCCGATGATGGCATCACCCGCGCCATCCTCGCGAAAATTCCCGTCTGCGGTTTTCAGGTAGCCAAGATATTCAAACCCGCCCTTGCGCCCGTAGACCGAGCCGCTTTCGGTAAAGATATCACCGTTGCTGTCATATTCCGATTTGAGAAAGCCGCCAAAGCCCAGACCATCGTCCAGCAGATCATCGACATCACGCGTCTCAAAGGCGATCGAGCCAGCAAGCGCCCCCGCGCCTGCGTCCGCCGGCGCGACACCTGGATCCACTCGTACGGCCTTGAGCAGGGACGGATCAATCAGTGTCGTCGCGTTGTGATGGAAAATCTTGTTGTTCTGCCGCGCGCCATCAATAGTGACGGATAGGTTGGTCTCCTCAACCCCGTTAACATAGAGCTTTTGCGACGCAGGGATCGAGCTGCCCACTGATACAGTCGGCTCGCTTTTGAAGAGGTCATCAATATCTGCCGGGTTCTGTCGGGCAATGTCCTCTCCCGTTACTTCGACCGAGTTGTCGTTATCTGCGCCTGCCTCCAGCACAATGGTGTTCAGCTGGAACGGTTCAGTGGATTGCGAAAGCGATGTGGTCGCCCACAGCGTAGCGGTGGCGGTCAATAAGATACGAGATGGGGACATGGTGCAGCGATCCTGAATTTTCTGGAAATTCGGTGGCTACGATCGGAATCATTGGCTGCCTGTCAGGAGGGGTTCAAATCATAGTTTACTAAAATGATCAAGAGTTCCGGGGCGCGTTTGATCTCACGCGCGGCTGCGCATGCCTCGGGGTCCGGCGTGGCGTGTCTTTTTTCCGGCCAGGGGGGCGGGTGATCGGATCGACCGCGACCCGGCAGATGCGGTCGTGGGTCAACCCGGCAGATACCCATTAAGCGAAACTGGACCCTGCCGCCCGGGTGGCAAAAGCGATTGGCCGGCGTCTCAGAAGCCGCTTACCCTGGGCAGCCAGGTCGAAAGCGATGGCACAAAAGTGATCAGCAGCAGCGCGGCAGCCAGCGCGATGAAGAAGGGAGGCATCTCCCTGATCAGTGTCGAGGGCTTGAGATTGACCGTCGACGAGACCACGAAGATTAGGCTGCCTACCGGCGGCGTGGTCAGGCCCAGCGTCAGATTGACGATCACAACGATGGCAAAGTGGTTGGGGTCGATTCCCATCGCGAGGCTGATCGGAGCCAGGATCGGCACCAGGATCATTACGCCCGGCAGGGGATCCATGAACAAGCCGAAGACGAGCAGCAACAGGTTGACCGCCAGCAGGAAGACGATCGGCGAGAGTTCCCAGCCGATGATGGTATCGGCAAGGAGTTGCGGGATGCCCTCGATAATCAGGACCCAGGCAAAGGCACGGGCCGCGCCGAGGATCAGCAGCACCGCCGCCGAGGTCAGCGCGGCACGCAGGATGATGTCGGGCAGATCGCGCAGCCGCAGTGAGCGATAAACGAACATCCCCACCACCAGCGCGTAGAACACGGCGATGACGGAGGCTTCGGTCGGGGTGAAGATGCCGAAACGGATGCCTCCGACGATCAATACGATCAGGAGCAGCGCCGGCACCGCGTAGAAAGCGATACGCGCGATCTCGGCGACCGGCGGACGCGGTGCACCGGAGGTATAACCGCGCAGATGGCTGACGCGGGCATTGGCGAACAGAACCGCGAGGGTGATCACAACGCCGGGCAGGACACCTGCCATGAACAATGAGCCGACGGAAACCTCCTGATCCTGCATGGCGTAGATGATCATGGTGATCGAGGGCGGGATGATCGGCCCGACGACAGAACTGGCGATCGTGAGCGCGCCGGCATAGGGGCGGTCGTAGCCGCCCTTTTCCATCATCCGGATCATCATCGTTCCCGGCCCCGCCGCATCGGCCAGCGCGCTGCCGGAGATCCCGGCAAACATGGCCGAGCTGACCACGTTGGCATGGCCCAACCCGCCCCTGAGGTGGCCGACCAGCGATTGCGCCAGACGCAGCACCGCCAGGGTGATCGCGCCCCCGGTCATGATCTCGGCTGCAAGCACGAAAAACGGCACCGCAAGCAGCGGAAAGCTGTCGAGACCGGAGAACATCTCCTTGACCACGACGAGGTTCGGGTAGGTAGAGCCAAAGCTGAGCGCCGCAAAGACGGAGATTGCCATGGCAAAGGCCACCGGGACCCCAAGCGCCAGAAGCACGAAGAGCGCCGGGAACAGGATTTCAGCCATTGGCGCCCCCAGGCATCGCGGCGGTTTCGCCCGTGTCACCGTCGCGGCGCTTGTAGGTGCCGGCGGTGATGAACGGATGCGCGACCAAAAGCAGGTGCAGGATTAGCAGGCCGAACCCCACCGGCATCGCCGCGTAGACATAAAGGAACGGCAGCCGCAGCGCCGGGGTCACCTGGTACTGCATGCGCTGCGCGTACTGAATGCCGACATAGACCATAAAGCCGAAGAAGATCAGCAGCCCCAGCGCGATTGCCGCGCGCATGATCTTCTGACCTGCGTCGGGCAGCGCGTCCTGAAGATTGGTGATCGCCACGTGCCCGCCAATACGCAGGACCAGTCCGGCACCGCCGAAGGTCATCCAGATCATAAGGTAGCGGGCCGCCTCGTCCGCCCAGGGCAGCGAATGCCCGGTAAGGTAGCGCAGCGAGATATTCGCGCCGACGATCAGCGTCATGGCAGCCAACATCAGGATCAGCGCCCAGCCGTTCAGCACGACGAAGATGTGTTCCAGCCGTTTCACGACGCGACCTCGGATAGGAAGGCCGGCGCGTGATTGGCGCCGGCGGTAAGTGTTTACTCGAAGTTCACGATGGATTCGACGAGCTCCTGACCGTAGGTCTCGTAGTACTCTTCATAGGCCGAGGCGATCGCCTCCTGGAATTTGGCCTTTTCCTCGGCCGAGATCGCATTCACCTTCATGCCGCGCTCTTTCAGCGTCTCTACGCCTGTTGTCTCGACGTTGTCGACAAAACCACGCATTGCGGCCACGGCTTGGGTCGCGGCTGTCTCGAAGATGGCTTTCTGGCTGGCGTCCAGCCCTTCCCAGAACGGCTTGGAGACCAGCAGCATGGCGGGCGAATAGACGTGGCCCGACAAGGTGAGGTATTCCTGAACCTCATCGAGCTTGACGGAGACGATCACCGAAAGCGGGTTTTCCTGCCCGTCGATCACGCCCTGCTGCAGCGAAGAGACCACCTCGGGCCAGGCCATCGGGGTAGGTGCAGCGCCCATCGCGTTGAATGCAGTCAGGTGCACCGGATTTTCCATTGTGCGGATCTTTAGCCCCTGGACATCGGCAGGCGTTTCGATCGCGTTGCGGTTGTTGGTGATGTGGCGAAAGCCTTGCTCGCCCCAAGCCAGTCCGTGCAGACCTACGTCGTCGAACTTGGCCAGGATCTCCTGCCCGATGGGGCCATCCAGCACGGCGCGGGCATGGGCGAGATCGCGGAAAAGGAACGGGATGTCGAACACGCCGGTATCTGGCGCAAAGTTCGCCAGCGTACCCGAGGACACGATGGTCGCCTCGACAGTACCCAGCTGCAGCCCCTCGATGACTTCACGCTCACCGCCCAGCCCCGAAGAGGGGAAATGGGTAAAGGTGAACTGATCACCTGTCTCGGCCAGCACGACCTCTTCGAATTTCTGCGCCGCGACGCCATAGTGGCTGTCAGGGGCAAGGGCATAGCCGATCTTGATCTCTGTCTGTGCAGCAGCAGGGCCGCCGAGCGCAACAATCGCGCTGGCAACGGCCGGCGCAAGGAACGTGAATTTCATGGATCTCCCCCCAATGAGTCTGTGCGAAGACTACAAGAGCCAACTTTCAGTAGCAAGGCTGCGCCGGGGAGTGGTGAGATGGAAACTGTCGTGCTGTCCAGACGGTTGTAGCAAATCTTGCTGATCCAAAGCCTCAGCTTTGCAAGTTCCTTTCGCAACGCGCCCGTCAGCTTGACCACGATGGCTCGCGCGTATTGGGCAGACAATGCGTTTCCCGTACGGTCTCGAACTGTTGCAGTTCTTGTCGCTCGAACGGCGTGAACCTTGACCGCGGCTCTTCATCGGAGTCAATGACAGTTGTTAAGGGCGAGCGGTCCTTGTTCAAAGTGCCGGCGGCGGGCGGCACGAAGGGGGGCGGTGGCGGAACCCGATGAATTCTGCCGAACCCCAGGCTATTGCTTTGTCGTTTTGAAAAACCAGCCACCGCGATCTTCTCTGAAGACCAGTTCAACTTGCGCAGATGATTGATCCTATCGTCTGGCTGGTGGAAATGCTGTCGTGCGTCGGCCTGAGAACCCTCATTTAGATCAGTCCGTTGTACCCAGCTGGTGCCTTGCAGGATCTCCGGTTCAATCGCGAATATTGACACCGGGTAAGCCTGTGAACGAAATCTGAAATTCGTAGTCTTGGCTGTCCGGGTAAGTTTCCGATCCGCCTTCGCTTTTGCTTCTGAATTGCTTGACCGCAAGGCGATCTGCGTTCAGTGGTTCGGTCTGTCCGATCTTGATTTCCAGCGTCGTTTCGATCCGTGGTATCCGGGATACGGGTTCTTGACGCTTGGAATTCGCAAAAAATGCAGGATGTTCTGGATGACCAGTAAAACTACACCCGGTGAGAAACCTATAAAAAGCCAGACACTGGTGCGTGGTCTGGACATTGTCGAGAGCGTTATGGAGTCTCCAAAATCCATATCCGAAATCGCATCCCAGACGAGCATGACATATAGTACGGCGCACCGGATCATTTCCGTATTGGTCGAGCGCGGCTATCTCAGGCAGGTTCCTGACAACAAGCTGACCCTCGGAGCCAAGGTTATCGAGGCGGGCTTTCTGGCCCACCGGCAAATTGAACTGGTAAAGGTCGCCCGTCCGCATCTTGAGAACCTTGCCGCGGCGACATCCGATACCGTACATCTGGCGCGGCTCGAAGGTCAGCATGTTATCTATCTGGAAAAGATACCCAGCCGCCGCCCGGTCGAAATCCGGTCGCGGATCGGTGGTCTCATGCCCGTGGTTACGACCGGTGTGGGCAAAGCGCTTGTGCTGGACTGGACCAAAGATCAACTGGACGCCATGGCTCTCAAGGGGCGGGACAGCCTGATGCCTCCGCAGACGCCGGCGGAATGGGTGCAGCAGGTTCTGGGTTTTTCACGGGAACAGTATGCCTTTGATCTGGGCGACAGCGAACCAGAGCTTCGGTGTGTTGCGGTCCCGGTTCGCGATGCGAGCACTCAAATTGTCGCCGCGATCAGCGTGACCAGCACGGTTCAGTACATGCCGCCCGACCGGATGCAGGAGTTGATCCCCCTTGTACAGGCAACTGCCTGTGCAATCTCAGCTGAATTGGGCCTGCGAAGCAAATGATGTGCCCGTACAAAAGAATCAAACCTCTCACATAGTGAGAGGCTCCTTCATAAATTGACAATGCGTCTTGAAAGCCGTTATCTTCCTGCAGGGCGGGAGGCCGGGTTTAGTGTTGCTAGTGATATGCGTTCCGTTCTGTCGTCGACCCTAGGGAGGATATCCAATGCTACTGAAACAACTTTCTGTATTTTCAACGAAAGCCACCGCAGGTGCGATTGCACTGAGTGCCGCGCTGCTTGGTACGATGGCTGCGGCCGAACCGGACACAATCCTGAAAATGGGCCACGCCGGGTCGACAACGACACCGGGCCACGTCGCGATGGAACAGGTCGACGCCGAATTGCGCGCGCGGACCGAGGGTCGTGTCGGAATAGAGATTTTCCCAAGCTCGCAGCTTGGTGGCGAGCGCGAGTTGATCGAAAGCATCCAGCTTGGCAATGTTGACATGGCCTTTGTATCATCGGCACCTTTGGCCGCGTTCAGCGCGTCGTTCTACGTGATGGACATGCCGTTCCTGTTTAAGGATCGTGAGGCCGTTTACAGTGTTCTTGATGGTGAAATCGGCCAGGAAATGCTGGCCGAACTGTCGCAGGTCGGCATTATGGGGCTGGGGTACTGGGAAAACGGCTTTCGGCAGTTGACCAATGACAAGCAAGAAGTGCGCACGCTTGATGATCTTGCCGGCTTGAAAATGCGGACCATGGAGAATGAAGTGCATATCGCCGCTTGGCGCGCCGTTGGTGCAAACCCGGCGCCGCTGTCCTTTGGCGAATTGTTCACCGCGTTGCAGCAAGGTACGTTCGACGCGATGGAAGGCCCGATCAACCTGTTCCATTCGATGAAGTTCAACGAGGTACAGCACTATATTTCCCGCACAAACCACATCTATTCGCCGCTGGTTCTGCTGATGAACCCGGATGCGGCGGCCCAGCTGTCGTCCGAGGATCTGGCAACACTCAAGGACATAATCCGCGAAGTCACGCCGCAACAGCGCGCAATGACAGCGGAGGCAGACGATCTGGCCATTGCAGCCATGCCCAACGTAAAGATCAGCGACCTGACCGCCGAGGAACTGGCTGCGTTCTCATCCAAGATGGGTCCGGTCTATGATATCGTCAAAGAAAAGGCCGGGGCCGATCTGGTAGACCGGATCGTTGGCGCGGTATCCAACTAAGGCCGCAGTGCTTTGAAAGCTTGATCGCGGCATGTGTTTCGCACGTCTGCCGCGATCTACTGACCGACCCTTCCCAATTTGCACATGAAATGCACGGACGCCGCGTGCGTTTACCGTTCAGTGAGGCCGTTTATGAGACTGATCGACGATCACCTGGAAGAGGTCATTCTGGTTGCCTTGATGGCCATTATGACCACGCTGATTGGCGGACAGATATTCATGCGCTATGTTATGCAGGCCTCGCTGTCGTGGTCCGAGGAACTGGCGCGCTATTGCTTTATCTGGATGGCCTATATCTCGGTAAGCTACGCGGTCAAGAAGGACGTGCATATCTCGACGACGGCTTTTGTCACGATGCTGCCGCCGCGCGGGATCATCATGGCGCGGATCCTGTCACATCTAATCTTTGCGGGTTTCGCGTTCCTGGTGGTGTACGAAGGGATCGCTCTGGTGCAGAAGCTGTTCGGCTTTGGCCAGCGGTCTTCATCTCTGGGATTGCTCATGGGGTATGTGTATCTGGCCCCGGTGGTTGGGTTCACGCTGGTTTTGTTCCGGCTGGCGCAACGTATCCTGATCGAGCTGTCGGCCCTTAAATCAGAGGGCCTACAATGATCTCTGCCCTGCTTTTCGGTATTTTCGCCATATTGCTGGTGCTGGGGGTGCCCATCGCCATTTCGCTTGGCGTGGCGTCAAGCGTGGTGCTGTTCACCAGCGGCAAGGTCTCAAGCAGCTTCATCCCGCAGGGGTTGGTCACGTCGATTGATTCCTTTCCGCTGATGGCGGTGCCGTTCTTCATTCTGGCTGGCGACCTGATGAGTCAGGGTGGCCTGTCGTCACGTTTGCTAAACGTCGGTAAGGTGCTGTTCGGACGTTACAATGCCGGGCTGGCGATCATTGCCGTGGCCACCTGCATGTTCTTTGGCGCGATTTCCGGTTCGGGTCCGGCGACGGTTGCGGCCGTTGGCAGTATCTTGCTGCCGGCAATGGCAAAGGATGGCTACCGGCCTGTGTTTTCCACCAGCCTTGTTGCCTCGGCGGGCAGCCTGGGGGTGATTATCCCGCCCAGTATTCCAATGGTTATCTATGCCGCGTCGGCCAATGTATCGGTCACTGGCATGTTTCTGGCAGGCATCATACCGGGCATGATCATCGGTCTGGCGCTGATGATGTATGCTTGGGTACAGGCGCGGCGTGAAGGCATTGGTGCGGATGCAACGAGTTATACACCGGGCGAAGCATGGGCGGTCGTCTGGGATGCCAAATGGGCGCTGATCGTGCCGGTGATCATTCTGGGGGGCATATACGGCGGTATTTTCACCCCGACCGAGGCTGCCGCCATCGGGGTCATTTACGGGCTGATCGTGGGTCTGTTCGTCTACCGTGAACTGCGCTTGATTGATCTCTACCGGGTGTTTGCCCAATCTGCGCTGACCACCGGATCAGTGATGCTAATCGTCGGTGCCGCGACAATTTTCGGCCGGGTGCTGACGATCGAGCGTATCCCGGTGCTTTTAGCCGAGGCGATGGTTGAGATGGTCAGCTCGCCGCTGGCGTTGCTGATGCTGGTCAACCTGCTGTTGCTAGTGGTCGGCACCTTCATGGAAACGCTGGCGGCGATCATCATCCTGACGCCAATCCTGTTGCCCGTAGCCATGGCGATGGGAATTGATCCGACCCATTTCGGCATCGTGATGATCGTCAATCTGGGCATCGGCATGGTCACGCCGCCGTTGGGCATGAACCTGTTCATCGGATCAAAGGTCGGCAACGTGCCGCTGGAACAGCTGATGCGCGGGGCGCTGCCCTTTGTTCTGGTGATGCTGGTGACACTGGCCCTTATCACATACCTACCCGCGCTATCATTGGCACTACCCACTTGGGTGGCAGGCTAGGGCGACATCCCGACATAACAGGAGACAGACATTGAAAAAGATCAAATGCGCCCTCATCGGTTCGGGCAATATCGGCACCGATCTTATTTACAAGATCCGCCGCAGCGAGGTTCTTGAACCGGTCTGGATGGTCGGCATAGACGCCGAATCCGAAGGCCTGAAACGGGCCCGTGACATGGGGCTGAAGACCACCGCCGACGGCGTTAATGGGTTGTTGCCGCATGTCGCGACAGACGATATCCAAATCGCCTTTGACGCGACAAGCGCCTATGTCCACGCTGAGAACAGCCGCAAGCTGAACGCGCTTGGAGTGATGATGATTGACCTCACGCCGGCGGCGATTGGCCCGCTTTGCGTGCCGCCGGTCAACCTGCGCGAACATGCCGACAAGCTTGAGATGAACGTCAACATGATCTCTTGCGCGGGTCAGGCAACGATCCCGATCGTCAGTGCCGTTTCATCGGTGCAGCCGGTCGCCTACGCCGAAATCATCGCCAGCCTTGCGTCAAAATCGGTGGGGCAGGGGACCCGTGCGAACCTCGACGAATTCACCTATACGACGTCGAACGCATTGGTGAAGGTTGGCGGCGCGCGCACCGGCAAGGCACTGGCGGTGATCAACCCGGCTGAGCCGCCGATGATCATGCGCAACACAATCTATTGCGAAACCGACGACTCGCCGGATCAGGCGGCCATCACCGCATCGGTGCGGACGATGATCACCGAGGTGCAGAAATATGTACCCGGTTATCGGTTGGTGAACGGCCCTGTCTTCGAAGACAACCTGGTATCGGTCTTTATGGAGGTCGCCGGGCTTGGCGACTACCTGCCCACCTATGCGGGCAATCTGGACATTATGACCGCCGCCGCCACCCGCACGGCTGAAATGTTCGCCAGCGAAATTCTGGCGGGCAAATTGACCCTGAAACCGGTGGAGGCCGCATAATGGTAAAAAGTAAACTAGAAGGCCGCAAGGTCACGTTTCATGATATGTGCTTGCGCGACGGAATGCATGCCAAGCGCGAAAAGATCAGCGTTGAACAGATGGTCGAGATCGCCACCGCGCTGGACCGCGCCAATGTGCCGATGTTGCAAGTAACCCACGGGGCCGGTCTGGGTGGCAATTCGATCCAGCACGGCAGGGCGCTTGCCACCAACGTCGAATATATCTCGGCCGTGGCCAAAAAGATGACACAGGCCACGGTTTCAGTCCTGTTGATCCCCGGCCTTGGCACCATGGATGAACTGGACGAGGCCTATGCCGCCGGTGCGCGCAGTGTCCATGTCGCCACCCACAGCACCGAGGCCGACACCTCGCCCCAGCATATTGCCCACGCCCGCAAGCTGGGGATGGATACCACCGGATTTTTGATGATGGCGCATCTCAACGACGCCGCCGGGCTGGTTGAACAGGGCAAGCTGATGGAGAGCTACGGCGCGCAGACGGTCTATGTGACGGACAGCGCCGGGTACATGCTGACCGATGACGTAACGGAGGCCATCACCCGCTTGCGCGACGCGTTAAGCCCCGAGACCGAAATCGGGTTTCACGGTCATCACAACCTTGGTCTTGGCGTGGCCAATTCGATTGCCGCCATCGCCGCTGGTGCCAGCCGGATCGACGCGTCAGTTGCCGGGCTTGGTGCTGGGGCGGGCAATGCCCCGCTTGAGGTTCTGGCCGCGGTTTGCGACCGTATGGGCATTGTAACGGGCGTCGATACATTTGCGCTTATGGATATGGCCGAAGATGTCATCGTGCCGTTGATGGATCATATCGTGCGGGTTGACCGCGAATCGCTGACGCTGGGTTTTGCCGGGGTGTATTCAACCTTTTTGCTGCCTGCAAAACGGGCCTCTGCGCGGTTTGGGATCCCGGCGCGAGATATTCTGATCGAGTTGGGCAGGCAAAAGATGATCGGCGGTCAGGAAGACATGATCCAGGATACCGCCATGACCATGGCCAGAGAGCGCGGCCTGCTGGATGCCGCTGAATAACCGGCCGGAAACCCGCGCGACCGGAGCGAGGAACGGGCCGATGTCCCGCTGGTATTGGACCTGTCGCACTTAAGTGCCGCCCTCGGTGCTCGATTTAGCCACGTTCCGTCCCGAGAGGCGACCGGGCTTTTCAAGCGGGTGCCGGGTGACGGCGTCGCAAGCTATGGAGGCGGTTTATGTATTCAAGGGTCCGCCATACCGGTCTGCCGCCGTATCTCCCATAACCGACGTCAGACCCGCTCGGCTGTGATGGTCTTGAAGAGGGTTTCAACGGCGGAGTGGTCATCCCAATTGCTCCTATCACCCATTGGTCCTTTGAACTTACGGGAAATAATGGCTTCTGCAGGCCGTATGATGGATCCAGCCGTTTGCCGGTGACCTGACGGCGGTCGCCGGTGCGCCGTGATCGTCTACTGTTGCGCATCTCATTCGCAGGTCGTCCGCACTGATCTCCGACAGCAGCTGATTTCGGAACCCCGCGTACCGTCAGGCACACCGCTATGATAACTGATAGCCCATCGATAGATAGTGAACCGTCTCACATGCTATACTATTTATTATTAGATGCTTAACGCGCCCAGTCGAGGGGAATCGAACACGCTGGCGCGGGCGAAATCACTCCCATTCGATCGTACCGGGCGGTTTCGACGTGATGTCATAGGTGACCCGGTTGATGCCCGGTACTTCGTTGATGATACGTGTTGCCGTTTCACCGAGGAAGTCGTGACTGAACGGATAATAATCGGCCGTCATGCCGTCGACGGAAGTGACTGCGCGCAGCGCGCAGGCGAAATCATAGGTCCTGCCGTCGCCCATCACGCCCACGGTCCGCACGGGGAGGATGGCGCAGAAAGCCTGCCAGATGTCATCGTATAGACCATGGCGGCGGATCTGGTCGATGTAGACGGCATCGGCTTCGCGCAGAATCTCGAGTTTCTCGCGGGTGATTTCGCCGGGGCAACGGATCGCAAGGCCGGGGCCGGGGAAGGGGTGACGCCCGATGAAGGAGGGCGGCAGGCCCAGTTCACGGCCCAGAACGCGCACCTCGTCCTTGAAGAGTTCGCGCAGCGGCTCGACCAGTTTCAAACCCATCTTTTCCGGCAGACCGCCGACGTTGTGGTGGCTCTTGATGGTTACGGAGGGCCCGCCCGCGAAACTGACGCTTTCGATGACATCCGGGTACAACGTACCCTGGGCAAGAAAACCGGCGCCTTCGATGTCGTTGGCGTATTTTTGAAACACGTCGATGAAGAGGCGACCGATGATCTTGCGTTTGGTTTCGGGGTCGGACTGTCCTTCCAGTTCGCCCAGGAAAAGCTCGGCCTCATCGGCATAAATGACGCGCAGGTTCATGTGGTCGCGGAACATCGCCACGACTTCCTCGGCTTCATTCTTGCGCAGCAATCCGTGATCGACAAAAACACATGTCAGCTGGTCACCGATGGCTTCGTGAATGAGGGCCGCGGCGACGGAAGAATCGACCCCGCCGGAGAGACCGCAGATGACATGCGCATCGCCAACCTGCTCGCGGATTTTCTCGACAGCCTCATCGCGGTAGGCATTCATTGTCCAATCGCCGGTGAATCCCGCGATGTGGACAAAATTTTCATAAAATTTCAAACCATTGGGCGTGTGGTGTACTTCGGGATGAAATTGCACCGCATAAAATTCACGGTCGGTATCTGCCGTAACGGCGAAGGGGGCATGCGGTGACGTGCCGTAGACCTTGAACCCCGGCGCGAGACGGCTGACGTGATCGCCGTGGCTCATCCAGACCTGTTCGCGGTCGGTCTTGAACCAGCCTCGCAGCAGGTCTGTCTGTTCCTCGGTGGGCGCGATATAGGCGCGGCCGAACTCGGCGGTGCCGCCACCGCCAGAGATCTTGCCGCCTTCGACCAGACCGCCCAGCATCTGCATCATGATCTGTTGACCGTAACAGATGCCGAGGACCGGCACGCCAAGCTCGAATACCGCTGCCGGCGGGCGCGGCGAATTCTCATGGACGACGCTGGCGGGACCGCCGGACAGGATCACCGCCTTGGGGTTGAAACCCTGTAGAAAAGCGTCATCAACGATGTTGAAGGGGTGGATCTCGCAGTAGACGTTCAACTCGCGCAGGCGTCGTGCGATCAGCTGGGTCACCTGGCTGCCGAAGTCGATGATGAGGAGGCGGTCATGGATTTGGTGTGTCATGGGCATTGATTAGGGTGCCGCAAAGGGGCTGGCAAGAGCAGACTGGGGCGCTGCCCCAGACCCCGGGATATTTCGTGCCAAAAGAAATAGCCGGGAGCGGATGTCGCTTTTTACCCACGACCGCCGCAATCCGTGCGGGCGCGGGGATGGCGATAGGGGTATCGGTGGCAAAACATTTATCTGAGGGGCATTCAAATGGCGGAAACAGCACGGCGTGCGCGCGGCGGGGGCGGGGCAGCACGGCGCGCGGAGCGTAGCGCGGTCTCTTTCGAGACGGCGCGGTATATCGCGCGTAATATCCCGAATTTCGAAGTGTTGACCGAAGAGGCGTTGGAGATCATCGAAACCAACGCCGAGACGGTGCTGGAGGAGATCGGTGTGAATTTTCCCGACAACCCCCGCGCCTTGGAGCGGTGGCGCGGCGCCGGTGCGGATGTGCAGGGGGAGCGCGTGCGCATTCCGAAGGGGTTGGCGCGCGAGTTGTGCAAGACCGCGCCGTCGCAGTACACACAGGTCGCGCGCAACCGGGAGCGTGATGTCGTCGTCGGTGGAAACAATCTGGTTCTAGCCCCGGTGTACGGTCCGCCCTTTGTGCGCGATCTTGCGGGCGGTCGGCGGTATGCGACGATGGAAGATTTTCGCAAATTCGTGAAACTCGGCTATATGTCGAAATGGTTGCATCATTCCGGCGGCACGGTCTGCGAGCCCACCGATATTGCAGTCAACAAGCGCCATCTGGACATGTTGCATGCGCATATGACGCTCTCGGACAAGCCATTCATGGGGTCAGTTACCGAGCCGAGCCGGGCGCAGGATTCGGTGGACATGTGCAGCGTATTGTTCGGCGATCGGTTTGTGCAGGAAAATACCGTGATGACCTCGCTCATCAACATCAACTCGCCGATGACCTTCGACGATGTGATGATGGGTGCGCTGGAGGTATATGCGCAGAACAACCAGGCCTGCATTATCTCGCCGTTCATCGTCGGCGGGGCAATGGCGCCGGTTTCCGTGGCCGGCACTTTGACGCAGGTTCTGGCCGAAGTTCTGGCAGGTATCGCCTACAGCCAGTTGATCCGTCCCGGTGCGCCGGTGATCATGGGCGCATTCGTCACATCGATCGACATGAATTCGGGTGCGCCGACCTTTGGCACACCGGAGGCTGCGCACATCACCTACGGGGCCGGTCAGCTGGCGCGGCGGTTGAACCTGCCGTACCGGTCGGCGGGATCGTTCTGTGGATCGAAACTGCCGGATGCGCAGGCAGCCTACGAGACGTCGAACTCTCTTAACATGGGATTGCTGTCCGGCGTGAACTTCATGCTGCACGCCTGTGGCTGGCTCGAAGGTGGACTGGTGTCATCGTTCGAGAAATTCGTCATGGATGCGGATCAGTTGGGCACATTGCACCATCTGGCGCGCGGTGTTTCGGTTGATGAAAACGCGCAGGCGATGGACGCGATCCGCGAGGTGGGGCCAGGCGGGCATTACCTCGGTTGCGCGCACACGCAGGAGAATTTCAAGGCGGCCTTCTGGAAATCTGATCTGCTTGACTACAAGCCTTTTGAGACCTGGGAGGACGAAGGCGCGCGCGACACGCAGACGCTTGCGGCGCTGCGCGTCGAGAAGATGCTGAACGATTACCGCGCGCCCGCGCTCGATCCGGCTGTGCACGAGGCGCTCGATGCCTTCGTCGCCGAACGCAAGGCGGGCGAGCCCGACAGCTTTATGTGATGCCGACTGTCTGCAGGCTACCTTGTGCAGCCCGCAGACGCGCCTCTCCCACGATCGCGATCAGCAGATCGATCTGCCGCATGAGACTGTGGCCGGCGTCTGCGGCTGCGCGCAGGCTTTCCTGCTCGGCTTCCATATCCAGCAATCGCAAGAGCGCCTCGGTGTGGCGCGGCAAAACGCCGTAGCCCAAAAGCCTTGGCAGGTGCGCCAGGCGACGATAATCACGACCACCGATCCGCGCGGCGCGCATCATCAAACGGGGGCGCTGGAGGGCTGCGAGGCGGGTGTGGATATCTTGCATGAAATCAGTCTCCTGTGGGACGTCGCAAGCCGATGCGGTGCGATCCTGGAAACCCATAATGTTCTAGTTTTACGAGTGTTGCGCGATCGCAGGGGTTTGCGTTCGGCATCTTCAGGATTGTTTACCTTTTAGAAACAATGATGTCCTGACTATCTGATCTTAACCAATAGGTAATCAATTCCCTCAAGGGTTGTGTTTGCTTTTCTTAAAGTTTCGCGAAAGGAGGCGTTCATACGCATGGGGCGAGTGTGGCAAAGAATTGAACAAAAGGAACATTCGCTGGAGAGGTGCGCCGAAGCTGTGCCGGAATGGGTACCCAGATCCGTGCAGAATTACCTCGATCATACCGAGAAAGGCGTCTCGATCCGGGCGCTGGCGCGGCAACAAGGCTGCCACGCGTCGACGGTACTGCGACAGATCCGGCGGATCGAGACGCTGCGCGACGATCCTCTCGTTGACGGAATGTTGAAGACACTCGGCGATCCGGTCCCCGAGGGTGCCGGATCCGGGCCGAAGGAGGTCAAGCCCGCGCTAACGCCGCCTGCGCCGGACATTCGCGACCCGCTGCCGGACGATGTGGAACTCTCGGGGCAGGCCGCGCGCGTTTTGCGGCGTCTGTGCGAAAAAGATGCGGTATTGGCGGTCGCCGTCGATATGGAAAAAGCCGTCATTGTGCGCAATGGTCCCGAGGGGCCAGACACCCGCACGGGTGTCGTAGATCGCACGATCGCCGAGGCGATGGCCCTGAAGGGTTGGATCGTTGCGGGACCTGCCGGACGGATCACCCGCTATCGGATCAACGCGGCGGGGCGCGCGGCGCTGACCGACATGATGGCACGAAGCGAGACTGCCGAGGCTGCGGACCGGGACACGACGTTCGGCATCGCCGCACAGAAAAGCGGCAGTGCCCCGCGGCGCATCCGCTACGCACTTGCCGAAAGCCCCCTTGCTGCGCTCGCACGACGCCGCGACAAGGACGGTGAATGTTTTTTGACAACGGACCTTGTGCGCGCCGGAGAGCGGCTGCGCGAGGATTTCGAACTGGCGCAGATGGCCCCGGAAGTCGCGAAGAATTGGGAACAATTTCTGTCGACGTGCGGCGCAAGCCTACCTGCGGAGCCCCCCCACGGCCCGCCGGCCACCATCGCGGCACATGCCCGCGTGCGCGCTGCGATCCGCGATCTCGGGCCGGGGCTGTCGGACGTGACATTGCGGTGCTGTTGCTTTCTCGAAGGGTTGGAAACGGCCGAGAAACACCTTGGCTGGTCCGCGCGTTCGGGCAAGATCGTGTTGCGAATCGCGCTTCAGCGGCTCAAACGACACTACGCGCAGACAGCGGGTGACGACGCGATGATCGGCTGATTCCACGGATTACCGGTCAAGGCATAAAGGATGCTGCCGGCTCTGGCGGTTGCGCCCTCTGGCGTGCGGTACCGACCGCGTCAATCGCACGCCTTGGCCTTTCGTTTGTGGTAAGGCATGTTAGATAGCATGAAACGTCGCCACACGAGGTCCTCATGCGTGATCTGAAAATTCCCGAAGTGCGTCACCCCGAAAAGGCGCGCCGCCCCGACAATCCGCAGCCCAAAAAGCCGGACTGGATTCGTGTGCGTGCACCAGGTGGCAAGGGTTTCGAGGCGACCGCCAAGATCATGCGAGACAACAAGCTTGTGACGGTTTGCGAAGAAGCGGGGTGCCCCAACGTCGGCGAGTGCTGGAGCCAGGGCCACGCCACCATGATGATCATGGGCGAGGTGTGCACACGCGCCTGCACGTTCTGCAATATCGCGACCGGCAAACCGCCCGAAGAACTGGACGCCTTCGAGCCGGGCCGGGTCGCGGATGCGGTCCAGAAACTGGGGCTGAACCATGTGGTCATCACATCGGTCGACCGCGATGATGTCACGGATGGCGGGGCGGAGCATTTTGCCCAGACAATCCGCGCGATCCGGTACCGCAGCCCCGATACCACCATCGAAATCCTCACCCCGGATTTTATCCGGTGCGGCCCGGAAGCTCTTGAAAAGGTGGTGGATGCCCGACCGGATGTGTTCAATCACAACCTTGAGACCGTACCCGGGCTCTACCCCGAGGTGCGCCCCGGAGCGCGCTATTTCCATTCGTTGCGCCTGTTGCAACGGGTCAAGGAACTCGACCCGTCGATGTTCACCAAATCCGGCATCATGGTCGGTCTGGGAGAAGACCGGCAGGCGGTGATACAGGTGATGGAGGACATGCGGGCGGCAGATATCGATTTTTTGACCATCGGTCAGTATCTGCAACCCACCCCCAAACATCACCGGGTGGACCGCTTCGTCCATCCGGATGAATTCGCCGCCTACGAGAAAGCCGCCTATGGCAAGGGATTCCTGATGGTGTCGGCCACGCCGCTTACACGGTCGAGCTATCACGCGGGCGACGATTTCGCGCGCCTGCGGGAGGCGCGCCTGGCAAGACTGGCAGGGGCTCCTGTGGCGTAATGGCGGCCTGATCAAGCCAGCACCCGTCTATAGGTACGCCGGTACCGTGCTATTCTTGCGCGCCACGTCGATGATAGGCGGGCATACCGCCAATTCCCGATTTCAGCGATGATCCGTTTGGGCGTTTCGGTGGAGATGCATGCGCAGACGTTCTGGCGTGTGTTCATGACGGTCAGTTCGTCGGTTTTCACTACGGGATGCCGGACAGCGTGCCG
Organism: uncultured Sulfitobacter sp.; assembly: GCF_947497275.1. Lineage (GTDB taxonomy): Bacteria > Pseudomonadota > Alphaproteobacteria > Rhodobacterales > Rhodobacteraceae > Sulfitobacter. The sequence goes on along the minus strand of NZ_CANMFS010000002.1, from coordinate 172,023 downwards.
GTGACGCCTGTCGTCTTGTCCGGAAACAAGGCGACGGGCACCGACCTTCTTGCCCAGGAAATCATTCGAACCCCGGCCACTCTTCGCACGCGATGCCCTTTGAGGGCACGCCGCGCGAGGCGGAACTCGCACTGGGCTAGCATCATCTTAATATCAGGTCTCGCACCAGCAGCTGTAAGGGGTATGTGCTGGAACTGGCCGGTCCTGCGCATGGGATCGCCAGCCTGCGCAAATGGGCGACGGGTGATGCAAGCCCGGAGGCGCTTATGTAACTGAGTGAAACGCATCCCATTTTCGTCAGGCGGCGGTACCCGGCGCGGTCGGGTCACGATCCGGCGTTGATCGGTTGTGGAGTCAGTCGGCGCGGGACCCTGTCCGCCTGGGCCCAGTCCGGCCAGAGGCCGAAATAGTCAATCCCCAACACCAAAGCGGCGAGCGCGATGGCCCCGAACACCAGCTTGACCATCCGCATCGACGGAGGTCTGCGCGCCCAAAGCTTGGCCCGCATGAGCCGACGTGGGTCAAGCATCTTCGGTGAACCGCACTTTGCCGATAAAGGGCAGGTTTCTGTTGCGTTGCGCGAAATCGATGCCGTATCCGACGACGAACTCGTCGGGGATCTCGAACCCGGTGAAATCTGCGCGCAGGTCCACCTCGCGGCGGCTGGGTTTGTCGAGCAGGGCCACGGTCTTCAGTTTCGCGGGTTTGCGCGCGCGCAGCAATCCGGTGACATGAAACAGGGTATGACCGGTGTCGACGACATCTTCGACCACCAGCACGTCCCGCCCCTCGATACCACCGCGCAAGTCCTTGAGAATGCGCACTTCGCGGCTGCTTTGCATCGCGTCACCATAGCTGGAAGCCTCGAGGAAATCAACCTCGATCGGCAGGTCCAGTTCGCGCACCAGATCGGCGATGAACACGAAGGAACCGCGCAGCAGTCCGACCACCACCAGTTTGTCGGTGTCGGCGAATTCCGACTGGATGCCGCGGCACAGTTCCTCGATCCGGGCGGCGATGGATTTTGCCGAAATCATCTCGTCTATGACATAAGGACGCGCTGGCATGGTAAACCTCTTGATTGTGCCGCCCTTCGGGCTTTGATACAGCGCTACGCAACTGAGCACAGGAAATCAATGCCCACCCATTCCGAGACCCGCACGCTGCCGTATTCGGCCCAACAGATGTACGATCTGGTGGCCGATGTAGAAAGCTATCCAGAATTTCTGCCATGGACCGCTGCCGCGCGCATCCGGTCGGACGTGGATAAGGGCGACCACCGCGTGATGGACGCCGATCTGGTGATTTCTTTCAAGGTGTTCCGCGAGCGGTTTACCAGCCGGGTCGTCTCGTGGCCCGAAGATCTGAAAATCGACACCGAATATCTGGACGGTCCGTTCAAGAAGATGGTGTCCAACTGGGCGTTCGAGGACACGGATACCGGCTGCAAGGTGCATTTCTTCGTCGATTTCGAATTCCGCAACGTGATCCTGCAAAAGATCATCGGTGTCGTGTTCAACGAGGCGATGCAACGAGTCGTCAAAGCGTTTGAGAAGCGCGCGGATGCGCTTTATGGCTGATGCGCGGGCCTGCGCTTTGCAGGGGAGACAGCCATGGCGATTACCGACAAACTGATTAAATTCTACCGAACCGAGGTTCCCGAAGAGGCGGCGGCGATGATGCGCCTGTCCCTGTTCGACTGGGCGGCCTGCGGCATCGCGGGCGCACGAGAGAGCGCGTTCCATCCGTTCATACGCGCCCAGATGGTCGAGGAGGGGCCGGTTCGTGTTTTTGGCGGTGGTGCCACCGGGGTTGCGGTTGCGGCGTTGGTCAACGGCACGCTGAGCCACGCGCTCGACTACGACGACACCCATTTCGCGCACCTCGGCCATCCGTCGGTCGCAGTCCTTCCGGCAGTGATCGGATTGGCCGAGACGCTGGATATTGCGCTGACCGATGCAGTCGACGCAGCCGCGCTGGGTGTAGAGGCGAGCATTCTGACAGGCATCTGGCTGGGTCGGACGCATTATCAAACGGGCTTTCACCAGACGGCGACGGCGGGTGCGTTCGGGGCCACACTCGGTGCTGCGCGGCTGCTGGATCTGTCGCCCGCGACGACGCGCCACGCTCTTGGGATCTGCGCCAGCATGGCCTCGGGAATCAAGGAACAGTTCGGCACGATGGCAAAGCCGCTCAACGCCGGTCTGGCCGCGCGTAGCGGTGTCGAGGCCGCGCTCTGGGCACAGTCCGGACTGACCGCGGCACGCGACGGTCTGGCCGGTCCGCTAGGCTTTGGCCCCACTCACCACGGTGAGGACGCCGAGATCAAGCTGCCCAAGAAGGTCTGGAACATCAGCAGCATAAGCCACAAGTTCCACGCCTGCTGCCACGGGCTGCACGCGACCCTCGAAGCGTTCGGCGAGGCGGATGTGACGCCGGACCGAATCTCGTCCGTTCGGATCCGCGTCCATCCCCGCTGGATGAGCGTGTGCAACATCGCGGCGCCGGAAACGGGGTTGGAAGTGAAATTCAGCTATGCGCACACGGCCGCGATGGTGCTTTCGGGTCACTCGACGGGCGCTATCGCGAACTTCAGCGATGCTGTGGCACGCGACGCGGATCTGGTTGATTTGCGCGACCGCGTCGAGGTGGTGGCGGATGACAGTCTGAGCGAGACACAGGCGCAAGTCACCCTGACACTCGGGTCAGGCGAGGTGCGACGCCTGCGCCATGATCTTCTGTCGCCCCTCTCGTTGGAGACCCGCAGCGAAAAGCTACGCACCAAGGCCCGCGCGCTGTTGGGCGAGGGGCATGCCGAAACGCTCTGGCAGGCGGCGATCGGCGTCGAACTGGACGGCCTCACAGAGCAGTTTGCACAGCCCTGAGCGGCTCAGGGCGCGGGCCACTCCGCCAGCGCCGCCACAAGCATATCAAGTGCGTGATCGCGCGACGCTGAACGCACCGACGCGCGACCCAGAGCACCGAAATCGCAGGTATGGGCCCGTGTGACACCGGCCATGGCAAGCCCGAAACAGACCCGGCCCTCGGGTTTGTGTTCTGATCCTCCGGGGCCTGCAATGCCAGTGACCGCGACGGCAAGTTGTGCGTGGCTATGCGCCAGCGCGCCTGCGGCCATTTCGGCGGCGACCGCTTCGGATACTGCTCCATTCGCATCCAGCGTGGTCTGAGCCACGCCCAGCATCTCGACCTTGGCGGTGTTCGTATAGGTAACGAATCCTCTCTCGAACACGGCGGAGGATCCGGGAAGGTCGGTCAACGCGGCAGCGAGCATGCCAGCGGTGCAACTCTCTGCGGTGGCGATCATTACCTTGCAGGCCTGGGCGCGGGCAAGGATTACGGCAGCGGCATCAGAGGAGCCCATGCGCGACCCCCGCCAGAATCACCACGCCGATTGCCGCGAATACACCGGCGATCACATCGTCCAGCATGACGCCAAGCGCATCGCCGCGCCGGTCTGCCCATCCGACCAGCCAAGGCTTCCAGATGTCGAACAGACGGAACAGAACAAACGCGGCGATCCATCCCGGCCACATCACGGTGATGTCCAGCCCCATCCGCCAGCTTGCGATGGACAGCGGCAGCAAGGCGATCCATTGGCCAACCACCTCGTCGATTACGATTTCCGACGGATCGTGGTCTGCGGTGCCCGCAGTCATCACCGCCGTGGCCCACCAACCGCCGAAAAACACAAGAATGATCGCAATCGCCAACAGGGGAAAGCCGCCCAGTACATGTACAAGCCACGCCCAGGGCAGGGCAAACAACGATCCCCAGGTTCCCGGCGCAGGCCGGAGATTTCCAACCCCCACAACCGTGCCGACAAGCCGCGCGGGCGTCATGATTTCACCAGCGTTGCTGTGGCCAGACAGGCGATGCCTTCACCGCGCCCGGTAAAGCCGAGCCGTTCCGAGGTCGTGGCCTTGACCGACACCCGCGACATCTCGATGGCCAGCATGCCTGCCACGGCTTCGCGCATCGCGGGACCGTGGGGGCCGACCTTGGGATATTCGCACACCAGCGTGCAGTCGACGTGCGTGATCGCGAAACCTTTGCGCTTTGCCATATCCGCCGCGTGACGCAAAAAGAGATGACTCTCGGCGCCTTTCCACTGCGGGTCGGAGGGGGGGAAGTGGGTGCCGATATCGCCCGTCGCCAGTGCGCCGTAAATCGCATCGGTGATCGTATGCAGGCCCACATCGGCATCAGAATGGCCGCGCAGCCCCTTATCGTGCGGAATTTTCACGCCGCACAACATTACATGATCGCCCGGTCCGAAAGCGTGCACGTCGAATCCGTTGCCGGTGCGAATGTCCATCGTAGTCTCCAATATGCGGGCGGCGCGGGCAAAGTCCGACGCCGTGGTGATCTTCAGATTATCCGCGCTGCCTTGGGTAATGGCAACCGCCAGACCATGCGCGCGCGCCACGGCGACATCGTCGGCGGCGGGACCGTCGTAGGCCGCGTGCGCGGCACGGATCGCAGCCAGATCGAACCCTTGTGGCGTCTGTGCGGCATAAAGGCCGGCGCGATCGCGTGTGCCGCTGACTTTTCCTTCCGCGCCTGTCCATAGCGCGTCGGTAATCGCCAGCCCCGGTGCCGCGCCGTCATGATCGCGCAACGCATCCACGACGTCGTGGACGATCTGCGCGCTGACACAAGGCCGCGCTGCATCATGGATGAGCACGGCATCACACCCGGTGGCCAGATCAAGCCCCGCGCGCACGGAGGCCGCGCGGCTCTCGCCACCCACGCAAACCGCGATGCCTCGGGCCTCGAAACCCGCCGCTTCGGCCATATCGTCCGCGTGCAGGACCAGTGCCATGCGATCTATTCGGGGGTGGTGCGCAAAAGCCGCGAGCGTGTGGTCGATTACACGCGCCCCGGCCAACGGCTGCCATTGCTTCGGGCGCGGCCCACCCGCGCGCAGGCCGCGACCCGCGGCCACGATAAGAGCGCAAACGCGCATAGCTGTCCCTTTTTCATACTCAGGGATCTTTTAGGAAATCGTGCGATCAGGCGCAACATGCGCGGCACGCGAAGCCATGTGATTAAAAAGTAGGCGCATGATGCGACGCGGCGCTTTCGCAGGGCCTGATATCATTGTAGTCCGCGCGTGCCTCCGCTAGATCTGGAGCAACGCCTAAGGATTAAGCACAGTGTTCATGGACTTCCCACTCGATCTCTCCCCGCCAGTACTTCTCGCGCCGATGGCCGGGATCACTGATTTGCCGTTCCGCGCGCTGGTCAGTCGATTTGGTGCCGGGCTGGTCGTGTCCGAGATGATCGCGTCGGGCGAGCTGTTGACCGCGCGGCCGGGCACCCGCGAGAAGGCCGAATTGGGTCTGGACCAGACCGGCACCGCGGTGCAGATCGCAGGGCGCGAGGCCGCACCGATGGCTGAGGCGGCGCGGATGCTGGTTGGGCAGGGCGCTCGGATCATCGATATCAACATGGGCTGTCCGGCCAAGAAGGTGACGCAAGGCGCATCCGGATCGGCCCTGATGAAAACACCTGATCACGCGCTGTCGCTGATCGAGGCGGTGGTGGCCGCAGTCGACGTACCTGTCACGCTCAAGACCCGCCTTGGGTGGGACGATGAGATGCGCAACGCGGCGACGATTGCGCGGCGCGCCGAAGCGGCCGGTGTACGGATGATCACCATTCACGGACGCACGCGGTGCCAATTCTACAAGGGACAGGCGGATTGGGCCGCGATCCGCGCGGTTGTCGACGCCGTTGATATCCCTGTGATCGCCAATGGCGATATCGTCGATCCGGACTCAGCCACACGCGCGTTGGCGCTGTCAGGTGCGGCGGGGGTGATGATCGGGCGTGGGATACAGGGGCGCCCGTGGCTGCTGGCGCAGATCGCGCACCACCTTTTCGGCACGCCGGCGCCCGATATTCCCCGTGGCGCGGCGTTCGTAGAAATGGTGCGCGGTCATTACGACGATATTCAGGCCTTTTACGGCGTTGATCTGGGTCTGCGCGTGGCACGCAAGCATCTGGGTTGGTACATGGATCACGCAGACACGCCACCAGAGGTCCGTCGCCGGGTCCTGACCGCGCGCGACGGCGATACCGTGCGCGCACTTCTGCCATCCGCCTTGTCCGGCGCCCCCGTCGGCATAGCCGCATGAGTACCACGCCCAATTCCGGTCAAGGGGTCCGTGTGGCAGACCGCGCTCTCTGGGCGTCCTTGCCGGTGCCTGCGCTGCTGGTGGCATGCGACGACAGCATCACCGACATGAACGCCGCTGCCGAAGGATTTCTGAATGCCTCCGCCAAGGCCGTTGTCGGCACACCGGTCTGGGACATGATTGCCGTCGACGCGCCACTGGAGCAGGCATTCGCCCGCGCGCGCGCAACCGGAACACCGCTGTTTGTCAATGACGTCGACGTTGGCAGCGGCCACCGCCCGCCCTTGCAATCGCAGCTTCAGATTGCGCCGCTTTCGGGAACGGACGGGGTGATGATCCTGATGATCTCGCCGCGCGAACTGGCCGGTCGGATGACCCAGAACCAATCGGTGAAATCGGCGGCGAAATCCGCGATCGGCATGGCCGAAATGCTTGCGCATGAAATCAAGAACCCGCTCGCCGGGATCACCGGTGCCGCCCAGCTGCTCAGCATGAACCTTCACAAGGACGATCTGGAACTGACCGATCTGATCGTGGCGGAAAGCCGGCGGATCGTGAAACTGCTCGAGCAGGTGGAGCAGTTCGGCAACCTGACAGCACCCGAGCGGGCGGCGGTCAATCTGCACGATGTGCTCGACCGGGCGCGCCGTTCTGCGATCCTGGGTTTCGGCGCACAGATGAAGATCGTCGAGGATTACGATCCGTCGTTGCCACCGGCATGGGGCGACAAAGACCAGCTGTTACAGGTGGTTCTCAACCTGCTGAAAAACGCGTCCGAGGCTGCGGGGCAGGGGGGCGGTACGATCCGTCTGCACAGCTATTACGAACATTCCTTCCGCCTGCGCCGTGCCGACGGCAGCGGGCAGCCCCTGCCGCTGCAGATCGAGGTCATCGATGACGGTCCGGGCCTGCCGGAGCATATAAGAAGCGACGTGTTCGATCCGTTTGTTTCGGGGCGCGAAAACGGCACCGGTCTGGGACTGGCGCTGGTGAGCAAGATCGTCTCGGAACATGGCGGCTGGATATCGGTCACGTCGGTCCCCGGCCGCACTGTATTCCGTATCTCTCTGCCGCGCGCTGACGAGAAGAAAATCAAGGCGACTGAAACGCCCGAGAAGGAGGAGTAGACCATGGACGGCACTGTTCTGGTTGCGGATGACGATCGTACGATCCGCACGGTCCTGACACAGGCGCTGACGCGCGCCGGATGCAAGGTGCATGCCACTTCCAGCCTGACCACGCTGATGCGTTGGGTCGCCGAGGGGAAGGGCGATGTGGTGATCACCGACGTGGCAATGCCGGATGGCAACGGTCTGGAGATGTTGCCGAAAATCGCGGCGGACAGACCGGATTTGCCCGTCATCGTGATCTCGGCGCAGAACACCATCATGACGGCGATCAAGGCGGCGGAGGCCCAGGCTTACGACTATCTGCCCAAGCCGTTCGACCTGCCCGATCTGATGAAGCGGACGGCCCGCGCGCTGGAGCGCACCGGTGCGCCGCGCAGAATTCCGTCCGAAGATATCGCGGCGGATCAGGATGATTTGCCGATGGTCGGGCGCACGGCGGTGATGCAATCGCTCTACCGCGTCATCGCACGGGTGATGAACGCGGACCTGCCAGTGCTCATCTGGGGCGAGAGCGGGACCGGGAAATCGCTGATTGCGCGCGCCGTGCACGACCTCTCGGATCGCCGCAGTCTGCCGTTCGTCACCGTGACAGAGGCCGATCTGCGCGACATCGAAGGGCCGTCGCGCGTTCTGGCGCGGGTGCGTGGGGGCACGCTGCTGATCGACGAGATCGGCGATATATCTTCCGAGGTGCAGGGGCGGATCGTTCGGATGATGGACGCCGAAACCGACAACAAGCCCCGTTTTGTCGCCACGTCGCAAACCGATCTGGGCGCGGAAAAAGATGAAGCAAAGCTGCGGCGCGATCTCTATTACCGCCTGTCAGGGGCGACATTGCATGTGCCCGCCCTGCGCGACCGGGTGGAGGACATCCCGCTTCTCGCGGCGCATTTCCTCGAAAAGTCCGAAAGCAGTGCTGTGGGGCCGCGGGTGCTGTCCGACGGCGCATCGAAGGTCTTTACCAACTATCCATGGCCGGGCAATGTGCGCCAGCTTGAACACGCCATGCGTCAGCTTTCGCTGACAAGCCGCGCCGCCGAAATCACCCGCGCAGAAGCTGAACAGATCGTCGGGGGCCAGCCCGGACCGGAACCCGCGCGCCTGACCGGTACGACCGAAAAGCTGGGCGCGAGCGTCGAGCGGCACATCAAGCGGTACTTCGAATTACACGGTAACATGTTGCCTCCACCGGGGCTGTACCAACGGATCTTGCGCGAAGTCGAAAGCCCCCTGATCGAGGTGGCGCTTGCCGCAACATCAGGAAATCAAGCGAAATGTGCCGAGCTTCTCGGAATTAACCGAAATACGCTGCGAAAGAAGATCACCGATCTTGAAATAGAGGTTACACGCGGTCGAAAAATGATGTAAAACTGCCACATAACCGTGGCCATCAGGGGACTCCCCCGATCAGGACCACATAATATGGCGGTAGGTGCCTTGCGCACCATATCAGGTGAGGGCAGTGCGCGTGGCGCCCCGGACACGGACACTCAGTGCAATGGTGACCCGGATGAACCGTTTGCGGCGCCTGAAACGCGTGCGCACGGCGCTTAACTTCGGTCTGGTCGTGCTAGGTCCGGTGCTGGCGTTGGCGACCTATCTGGCGCTTGGTCCGCTTGATCAGGGCAGCACGAACTTCCTGCGTCTGATCCTCCTGATTGACCTGATCTATATTCTCGTCGTCGCCGCCCTGGTTCTTGGAGAAGTGGCACGTCTGATCGCCGCACGCCGTGCAAAATCCGCCGGATCGCGCCTGCACCTGCGTCTGACCGGCGTTTTCGCGCTGATGGCGCTGATCCCGACTGTATCCGTAGCTGTGTTCGCCGTGCTGACAATCAACGTAGGCATCGAAGGCTGGTTCTCCGAAAGGGTGCGCGAAGTTGTTGGCAATTCACTGCTGGCCGCGCAGGCCTATACCGAGGAAGAGCGCGAAGGATTGCGGGCGGATGCGCTGGCGCTCGCGCGCAGCATCGACCGCGCGCGTCTCGCAGGCATCGACCTGTCGGACAGCGAACTATTGGGCGAGGGGCAGCGCCAGATTCAGCGTGGCCTGCGAGAGGCCTACATGATCGACGGTACCGCCGAGATCCGGGCGCGGGGCGACCGGTCCTATCTATTCGATTACGATCCGCCCACGGCGGAAGATATCGCGGCCGCAACCGAGCAATCGGTGCGCATCATCGAGGACTGGGCCAACAACGAATTCCGCGCCCTCGTGCGTCTCGGTTCCTTCGTCGATCGTTTCTTGTACATCAGCCGGGATGTGGACGGCGAGATCCTCAGCCTGCTCGACGAAACCGAAGAAACCATTCGCCTTTACCAACAGCTCGAAAGCGAGCGCGGTCGGATGCTGTTCGAGTTCGGACTGCTGTATCTCGCCTTCGCGGTCATCATCATTCTGGCGGCGGTCTGGCTCGGCCTGTGGTTCGCCGAACGTCTCTCCGGTCCAGTGGGGCGGCTGACCGGTGCGGCGCAGCAGGTCGGCGCCGGTGATCTGGATGTGCAGGTGCGCGAGGATGACGGCGATGACGAAATCGCGATGCTGGGTCGCTATTTCAACCAGATGACGCGGCAACTCAAGGGTCAGCGCAATACACTTCTGGACAATACCCGCCAGATCGAACGGCGCCGGCGCCTGTTCGACTCTGTGCTGTCGTCGGTGACGTCAGGCGTCGTCGGTCTTGATCCCGAAGGCCGCGTAACCTTTGTCAACCGCTCTGCGATGCGCCTTTTGGACTGGGAGGAAGACCAGCAATCGCTGGCGCTCTCGGTGGCGGTGCCCGAATTCGGACCCTTGTTCAACACCATCACGACAGGCCCCGCAGAATCCGCTCAGGAAGAGATCAAGGTCTCGCGCCAAGGCCGGATGGAAAACCTGCTGGTGCGCATGGCGACTCGGCGCACCGACGACGGCCGCCTCGAAGGCTACGTCGTGGCCTTTGATGACGTGACCGATCTGGTCAGCGCCCAGCGGTTGGCCGCCTGGGGTGACGTGGCCCGACGGATCGCGCATGAAATCAAGAACCCGCTCACCCCGATCCAGCTGTCGGCGGAGCGGATCAAGCGAAAGTTCGGCCCGAAATTGGGCGACGACCGCGACAGCCTCGATCAAATGACGGGGGTCATCATCCGGCAGACAGCCGATCTGCGCCGCATCGTCGATGAATTCTCGAAGTTCGCGCGCATGCCCGAACCCGAACGCAAACCCCAGGATCTACGCCAACTGGCCCGCGATGCGGTACTGTTGCAGCAAACCGGTCGCCCCGACATCAAGGTCACCGCCGATCTGCCGGAAGGTCCGGTACCGGCCCTCATCGACGGCACCATGATTTCGCAGGCACTCACAAATCTGATCAAGAACGCAGGCGAAGCGATTGATACGTTGAAAGAAAACGATGCCCCGGCTGATCTGGAACCACGTGTGCATGTGAGCCTGACCGTCACCGACACCACGGCGCAGATCACCATTGCCGACAATGGCACCGGCCTGCCGGAAGACCGCGCGCGCCTGTTCGAACCCTACGTCACGACCCGCAGCGAGGGAACGGGACTGGGCCTGCCGATCGTCAAGAAAATCATCGAGGAACACGGCGGTAGCCTGATCCTTACGGATGCCCCCGTTTTCGACGGGCAAAGCCATTATGGCGCCATGGCGGTAATCAATCTGCCATTGGGCCAAACCTGATACAACCAAGGAGTATTCGAGCATGGGTGACATACTGATCGTGGACGACGAGCGCGACATTCGCGAGCTGATCTCAGATATTCTCCAGGACGAAGGCTTTGCCACCCGTCTTGCCGGCAACTCCGACGACGCGATGCAGGCAGTCAATACGGAACCCCCGGCGCTGATGATCCTCGATATCTGGCTCAAGGACAGCAAGATGGATGGCATCGACATCCTCAAAACCGTAAAGCGCGACAATCCTGACGTGCCGGTCGTGATCATTTCGGGCCATGGCAACGTCGAAATCGCCGTCGCCGCCATCAAACAGGGCGCCTATGATTTCATCGAGAAACCATTCAACATCGATCAGTTGCTTGTCGTGATCCGCCGGGCGATGGAAACGTCCCGCCTGCGCCGCGAGAACCTCAGCCTCAAACGCCGTGACACGGCCAACACGGACATGATCGGCCATTCCGCCGCCTTCCGGACGTTGGTCGGACAACTCGACAAGGTAACCAAATCCAATGGCCGGGTGATGCTCACTGGCCCCGCCGGGGCCGGCAAGGAAGTCGCCGCGCGCTACATCCACGCCCATTCGGCGCGTGCCTCCGCGCCCTTCATCACGATCAACTGTGCAGGCGTAGCACCTGACCGAATGGAAGAAGTGCTCTTTGGCCGTGAAACGGCCGATCGCGGGGTCGAACCGGGCCTGCTGGAACAGGCGCACGGCGGCGTCGTCTATTTCGACGAAGTTGCCGACATGCCGCTCGGCACCCAATCGAAAATTCTGCGTGTTCTGGTCGATCAGCAGTTTACCCGCGTCGGCGGCAACGACAAGGTGCGGGTCGATTTGCGCGTGATCTCCAGCACGAACCGCGATCTCGCCGCAGAGATCCAGGCAGACCGGTTCCGGCAGGAACTCTACCACCGGCTCAATGTGGTGCCGATCGCGGTGCCGTCGCTCGCGGAACGCCGCGAAGACATTCCGCTGCTTGCAGATCACTTCATCGCGGAATTCAACACCATTCAGGGGCTGCCCCGACGCGCAATCTCAGACGACGCCCAGGCTTTAATGCAGACGATGGTCTGGCCCGGAAACGTGCGCCAGCTGAAAAACCTTGTCGAACGCGTCCTCATTCTGGGCGAGGGAACCGATCCGATCGAAGCACGCGAATTGCCCGGCGAAGAAGACCACGGCGACGAGGAGGGACGCGTCGTACTTTCAGGCGCGATGGCAAGCCTGCCCTTGCGCGAAGCCCGCGAAGCGTTCGAGCGTGAATACCTTCTCACACAGATCAACCGCTTCGGTGGCAACATCTCCAGAACGGCCAACTTTGTCGGCATGGAACGCTCGGCCCTGCACCGCAAACTCAAAAGCCTCGGCGTGGTCACATCGGCAAAATCGGGTACCCGCATCGCCCACGTTGACGACGTCTGATCTCATCCGTCCTATTTCTTTTGGCTGAAAATATCCCGGGGTCCGGGGCTGGCCCCGGTCCGGCCTAACCCGCGTTCACAATCTGAAAACTTCCGTCACTGTTGCGGATCACACATGAGCTGTCGGTCAGACGCGGAAGCCGGGTGGTCACGCGCGCGGGGGCCGCTGCGCGCACGGCATCGCTGCATTGAGGGATCGAGACGGGGGCATAGCCGCGCTCGGCCATGCACTGCTGTCCCACGCGCGCCCGCAGGTTTTCGGTTGGGTCGAATGCGACCGTTTCACCGGGGATCCAATAGCCCGCAATAACACGGCATTTGCCGTTCTTGCGGCAGACCTCGCGGCCAGGAATGTATTCGGGCGGCAAACGCCGGATCTGGACCCGTGAGGGTACTTTACGCTCGGCACGCACGTCGCATTCGGTCTGGTCGCGGTTGAGCTGCGCCACGCTGACCCCGGGCTTGTAGTTGGTCTGCAACGGTGCGCAGGCGAAGAGAAGCGGGAAAAGCCATACTAGTCTATACATGCAGCGATAGTGCCAGAACCCCGTGCATCTGACAATTGAATTGACCCCGTCGCGGCCATCTGCCATTTCTGGCCGCGTTCAAACGCACGCGGGGCATAGGTATTCGCCCACGCAGCAGGGGATCCTCCGGTCATGAAAATCATCGTTTGCGGCGCAGGTCAGGTCGGCTGGCAAATCGCGCGTCATCTGTCGGGAGAGCGCAATGACGTGACGGTGGTCGACAGCAATACCGATCTTGTCCGGCGCGCGACCGATACCCTCGACGTGCAGGGGGTCGCCGGATTCGCCAGCTACCCGGACGTGCTCGCGCGCGCGGGGGCGGCCGATGCCGACATGATCATCGCCGCGACCCATTCCGACGAGGTGAACATGGTCACCTGTCAGGTGGCTCATTCGGTTTTTGGCATTAACCGCAAGATCGCGCGCCTGCGCGCGCAATCCTACCTCGACGCGATCTATTCTGATCTTTACCGGCGCGATCATTTGCCGATCGACGTCGTAATCAGCCCCGAACGCGAGGTCGCGGCCGCGGCGCTGCAACGCCTTTCGGCTCCTGCCGCGTTCGATACAGAAATCTTCATGGATGGCCACGCGCAGCTGCTGGGCATCACCCTGGATGCGGAGTGTCCGGTGCTCAACACGCCTTTGCGTCAGTTGACCGATCTGTTCTCGACGCTGCGTGCGGTCGTGGTCGGTGTGCGCCGTGAAGGCAAATTGTTCGCGCCCGAGCCCGAAGACCAGCTTTTCGCTGGTGATGATTGTTATATCTTCGTGCACCGGGACGACATTTCGCGCACGATGGAGATCTTCGGCAAGACCTCGTCAAGTCAGGAACGCATCGTGCTGGTGGGCGGCGGCAATGTCGGTCTGAGTGTCGCCCTGACGCTGGAGCGGCGGGCCAAACGTGTCCGGGCCAAGGTGATCGAGAAGAACCGCACCAGTGCGGAGCGTGCGGCGGAGGCCCTTGAACGCACCATTGTGCTGAACGGCGACGGTCTGGATGCGGCGCTGCTGGCGGAGGCCGGTATCAGCCGTGCCGATGCGATGCTCGCCGTCACCGATGACGACAAGACCAACATGCTCGCCTGCGTGCGCGCCAAGGCCGAGGGTTGCGACTATGTGATTGCGTTGATCAACGATCCGACGCTGATCCCGCTGATGCAGCCTCTGGGCATTGACGCCTACATCAATCCGCGCGCCACAACCGTCAGCTCCATCCTGCGCCACATCCGGCACGGTCGCGTGCGCGCCGTCTATTCGATCGGCGACGCCGAGGCAGAGGTGATCGAGGCGGAGGTGCTGTCGACGTCTCCGATGGCCGGCAAGCTGGTGAGCGAAATCGATTTTCCCGAAGGCGCGTTGATAGGGGCCGTGCGCAAGGGCAAGGAAGTGATCCGCCCCAAGGGCGACACCCGGATCGAGGAAGGCGATGTGATCGCGGCGTTCGTGTTGACGAAAGATGTGGCACAGCTTGAAAAGCTGATGCAGGTCTCGATCGATTTCTTCTGATCTGCCCGCTTCACCCGCAAAGGAGGTCCTTGCGTGCGCCGACAAAGCTACCTTCGCCGTGAAATGCTGCAGTTACCCCTGTTTTTGCTGATGTTCGGTCTGGCGTGCGCGTCGATGTTCGTGCCTGCGGGCTACGCGCTGGTTATCAACGCGCACAGCACGGCACAGGCTTTCTTCTATGCAGGGACGCTGGGCTGCATCATCTTTCTGTTGATTGGCGTGGCCCACGCAGGACGCGCACCGCGCTACGGGACCATGGGCCCGCTGCTCTCGCTTTTTTCGGCCTTTGTGTTTCTGCCGGCGGTTCTTGCCGTTCCGTTTGTCGAAGCCTTGCCGACGACGCGGTTCGCGCACGCCTATTTCGAGATGCTCAGCGCGCTGACAACGACCGGTGCGACGCTCTTTGACGATCCGAACCGATTGGGTAACCCGCTGCATCTTTGGCGTGCACAAGTGGGTTGGATGGGCGGCATGCTGATGTGGGTCGCCGCCGTCGCAATTCTGGCGCCCCTCAATCTGGGCGGTTTCGAAGTCACCGCACAGGCCGAACCGGGCCACAGTGTTCAGGATGCCAATACGACCGCGCCGGTTAGCGCGCGCCAGCGGATCGGACGCGCGGTTCGCACGCTGGTGCCGCTTTATGCGGGCCTGACCCTGTTCTTGTGGCTGTTGCTGATCTTTACAGGTCAGGGCGCACTCGAGGCGCTCGCCCATGCGATGTCGGTGATGGCCACATCTGGCATCTCGGCCACCGGCGGGCTCGATGGCGGCACCGGCGGCATTCTGCCCGAGGTGATTATGGCGGTCTTCATGCTGTTCGCGCTATCTCGTCTGACATTTTCGTCCGATACGGTCACATCGGCGCAGGGTGGATTGCGTACGGACCCCGAGTTTCGCATCGGTGTGGCCATCGTGGTGTCGGTGCCGCTCATTCTGTTCCTGCGCCACTTCCTGGGTGCCTACGACATCCCCGGCGATGCCCCTTTCGCCACTGCCCTGGCGGGGCTGTGGGGGGGGCTTTTTACGGTCATCTCCTTTTTGTCGACAACCGGGTTTGTCTCCGACTATTGGACAGATGCGCAAAGCTGGTCCGGTCTGCGCACACCCGGTTTGATCCTCATGGGGCTGTCTCTCGTCGGTGGCGGTGTCGCCACCACCGCGGGCGGCGTCAAGCTGTTGCGGGTGTTCGCCTTGTACCGCAACGGAGTGCGCGAAATGCAGCAGCTGGTCCATCCGCATTCGGTCAGCGGAGCGGGGGCCGCAGGCCGGCGGCTGCAATCAGGAGGCGCGTTTATCGCGTGGGTGTTTTTCATGCTCTTCGCACTGTCCTTTGCCGCCGTGACGCTTGCGCTGGCACTCGTGGGGGTCAGCTTTGACAACGCGTTGGTTCTTTCCATCGCCACGCTGTCGACGACTGGTCCACTGACCCAGGTCGCTGCCGATGCACCCATCGCGTTGATTGAGTTGAGCCTCGGGGCGAAGGCCATTCTATGCACCGCCATGGTCCTGGGCCGGCTCGAAACGCTAGCCATCATCGCGCTTTTGACGCCCGACCTGTGGCGCGCGTGACACGAGGCCGGCGCGCAATCCGCCAAATGCCCGATTTTGGGGTGGAAACTTCCCAATTCGGCCTCCATAGTCGGGGTTAAGCGGGCCTATGACGGCAAATAGCAAGAATAATTGAAAGAAACGCAAATGGCGTCTGACAGACAGAATCTTCAGGATGCATTCCTGAACCACGTACGCAAAACGAAAGTTCCGGTCACGATTTTTCTGATCAACGGTGTGAAGCTTCAAGGCGTTATCACATGGTTCGACAATTTCTGTGTTCTGCTGCGACGTGACGGACAATCGCAGCTGGTTTACAAGCACGCGATCTCGACGATCATGCCGAGTCAGCCGATCAGCCTGTATGAGGGCGAAGACGCGTCTTGAGTAAGACGCAATTCCAGATTGACGAGTCCGACGGCCCCGCGCAAACGCGCGCATGGGTCCTGCATCCCGATATAAAGACGGATCAGGACCGGCGGGACGCGGTCCCGGCTCTGGCCGAAGCGGTTGCCCTGGCGCAAGCCCTTCCCAATCTCGAAGTAATCGGCGCGGATGTCGTGCCGCTGCGTGCGGTTAGCGCGGGCCATCTGTTCGGCTCCGGCAAGATCGACGAAATCCGCGACATCCTGCATGACAATGAAATCGAGCTGGTGCTTGTCGACGGCCCGGTGACGCCAGTGCAACAGCGCAACCTTGAAAAGGCGTGGAAGATCAAGCTGTTGGACCGCACCGGGCTGATCCTCGAGATATTCTCGGACCGCGCCGCAACGCGGGAAGGGGTTTTGCAGGTCGAGATGGCGGCGTTGAATTATCAGCGCACCCGTCTGGTGCGTGCGTGGACCCACCTTGAGCGTCAGCGCGGCGGATTGGGGTTCGTCGGCGGTCCCGGCGAGACGCAGATCGAAGCGGACCGGCGCGCAATCGACGAACAGCTTGTCCGTCTGCGACGTCAGCTTGACAAGGTCGTCAAGACGCGCGCGTTGCACCGGGCAGCCCGCGCCAAGGTTCCGTTCCCGATCGTCGCGCTCGTCGGCTATACCAACGCGGGTAAATCCACCCTTTTCAATCGGTTGACCGGTGCGGAGGTGATGGCAAAGGACATGTTGTTCGCAACATTGGATCCCACGATGCGGAGCCTCGAGCTGCTTGACGGACCCGAGATCATCCTCAGCGATACGGTGGGCTTTATCTCCGATCTGCCGACGGAACTGGTCGCGGCGTTCCGGGCGACGCTGGAGGAGGTGCTGGCCGCGGACATCATCCTGCACGTGCGCGACATTTCGCACGCGGAGACCGAGGAACAGGCCCGCGATGTGCGCGAAATCCTCACCTCGCTGGGAGTGCCGGCCGAGACACGCAGTTTCGAGATCTGGAACAAGATCGACCTGCTGCCTGAGGATCGTGCCGAGGCGCTACGGACGCGGGCAGACCGGGATGATGCAGTGCTTGTGATCTCTGCGGTGACCGGTGAGGGGCTGGATCACCTGCAGCACGTTGTGGGCGTTGCGCTGCAGGGTGCGCTGCGCGAGGCGGAATTGACACTGGATTTCGCAGACGGGCGCAGGCGCGCGTGGCTCTACGCACAGGAGGTCGTGGTCGATGAGGTGCAGACCGACGACGGCATCGAGCTGGTCGTGCGTTGGTCGGCCGAGCAGGAAGCGGCGTACCAGCGGCTGTAATATTCTTTGGTCGGTGGTCGAAATCGCCGCGTAACAGGTCATATTCTCTGACACGCGATACCACTGCTTACCAACCGCAAGGACCGGAGCCACGCCATGACCATCTTGATCCTCTTTTTCGCGACCTTCGTCTTCTTTCTCGCAGTCGACTTCGTCGCGCTGAGCTATTTCATCAAACCGATTTTCGCTCGCGATATAGGGCCTCTGATGCTGGACGAACTGCGGCTTCTGCCCGCATTCTTTTTCTACGCTTTCCTGGTAGCGGTGGTGATCTGGTTCGTGTCTTGGCCCGCGATGAGCGCCGGGAAAAGCCTTTGGTGGGTGTTCGGCAATGCGGCGCTTCTCGGAGCCGCGGCCTACGGCACCTACGAATTCACCAACTATGCTGTCTTGAAGGACTGGACTGCGACGCTTGTGGTGACAGATCTGTGCTGGGGGACAGTCCTGACCGGTGGATCGGCGGCGTTTGGTGTTCTGGTTGCGCGTTATTTCGCATAGCGCGCGCGGTTACGCAGCCGCACGGGGGCCAGCCCCCGCCGATTGCCTGCGGCAAACGGCTCCCCCGGGATATTTCTGGCCAAAAGAAATGGCGAGTTGAGGATCAGCTACCGGTTGGGGAGGCAAACCGCCAAGCGCCGGGTTGAAGTTGGTTCAGCTGCCAGTTTCCAACAGACAGGCGGATCAGGCGCAGGGTCGGCAGGCCGACATGGGCGGTCATCCGGCGGATTTGACGATTGCGCCCTTCGGTGATCGTGATACGCAGCCAGGCGTCGGGGATGGATTTTCGAAACCGAACGGGTGGGTCGCGCGGCCATAGATCAGCGGGCGGATCGGTAATGTCGGCCTTGGCGGGGCGGGTACGGCCATGCTTGAGCGACACGCCCTTGCGCAGTGCGTCGAGCATTGCGTCCTCCGGCGCTCCTTCGACCTGCACCAGATAGGTTTTTTCCAGTTTGTACTTTGGATTGCTGATGCGGGCCTGAAGCGGTCCGTGATCTGTGAGGACGAGCAGCCCTTCGCTGTCCCGGTCGAGACGTCCGGCGGGGTAGAAGCCTTTTTCGTCGATGAAAGTTGACAGGGTCGGGCGCGGGGTGCCTTCGGTGCCCTTGTCGGTGAACTGCGACAGCACGCCGAACGGTTTGTTGAACAGGATAATGCGGCCCGTCATGGCGTCTGGGGCCGTAGCCATGTGACGCCGACCGCGGCGGCACGTGCCAATTCCTGATCCAGTGACATTGGGATGTACTCTCCGCGCCGCCAGAGCTGTGCAAGATCGTCGTAATGTCGCGACAACGGGTGGCCGGACTGGCCCGTCGAGGTGACGAAAACGGAACTGTCCGGGTCGGCAAAGTCATAGACGCCGCGATATCCCGCGCCGTGCACGTTCTGGAACGGATCGGGGTCGGTTCCCTTGGTCCGGCCGCGCATCAGCGTGTTGTCGCCGCCCGACGTGCTTTGCCGGATGTTCACAAAATACCTCAGCACTGGCACCGCGCCCAGAATCGGGTGGTCGTGGGTCGCCTGGTGGGCGTCGCCCCAGCGCAGGGATTCGAGCGCCGTGCCGTATTTTTCGTCGATCTCGACCAGCGCATCGTCCAGTGCAAGCCGCGCCATGTCGGCACAGCTCTCGACCGGCGCGGACTGGAACACATCGCACCACGCGCTCGCCTCTTCGACATCGCGGAACACCCGTTCGATGAACAGAGGCTCTACGTGGTCGAACTCTTCTGCCAGCGGACCGAGCTCGTCCTGGATGAGGCGGTCCTGAAGGGCGCGCAGCCATGTTGCATAGATCAGCGGCTCCGGCAGGTGTTCGTTCATCTCGCCGGACCATTCCGCAAGCAGCGCCAACGCGCGTTGACGCAGGCGTTCGGGGGTGCCGTCAGGGGCCGCTTCGCCGGTAAACCAGAGCTCCGCGCCGATCAACGGCAGCAGCGAGCGCGCGGTGAAGCTGACCGTGTCGAGCTGTGCTTCGATGAAGCTGTCGCGGGTATGGACCTGGCGTCCCTGCATCAGGCGCGTCCAACGTTGAACGCGCTGGGTGTCCCCCCAGAGGAACGAGACGTGATTGGGGAAGGCGCGGTCGATCATCTTGTTGTTGGTATTCCCTAGAATACCGCCGGGAGGGGCGACAAAGCCCGGGTTGGCTGTGTAGGGGATGGTCCCCTGCCAGCGGTTCGCGGCGATCCAGCCGGGACTGGGCATGCGGCCCTGGCTTTGGTGGGCGGGGTCGCGTTTGGGGGCGGCGCCTATGGTCTTCATGGCAATTGTGTCGCGATCTACCAGCGTCAGATTTTGAGACGGCGCGACAAAAAGCCTGGCGGCTTCGATGCCGTCAGCGACAGTCTTGGCGCGCATCAGCTCGATTGCGGCCTGCATCGTGGTATCGCGCTGGCTTAGCACAGTCCAGGCGAGCGAGGCTACGTGGCCGGGCGGAGTGATCGCGGCGAGATTGTAATGTGTTCCGGGCAGGACGGGGCCATTGTCGGTCCACCGCAGGGTCAGGGTGACCGGATCGCGGTCTTTCACCGTGATGATCGAGGCGCGGGTGCGGAACCGCTTGAACCCGTCGGGCGTGCGATATTCCTCACGGTTGGCAGGGTTCAGCTCTTCGATATAGACATCCTGATCGTCCATATAGGACGATGTGAGCCCCCATCCCAAGTCGGCGGAGCGGCCTGTCAGGACGACAGGAACACCGGGGATCGTCGCACCGATCACGCCGCCGCTTTGTAACTCGAGCCGGGCGAGATACCAGATCGCGGGCGCGGAAAACCCAAGGTGCGGATCATTGGCCAGCAATGTGCCGCCCGAGGCGGACCGTGACGGAGCGGCGGCCCAAGCATTGGATGCACCGGCCAGAGCGGTATTGCGAAACGGAGAGAGCGGATGTGGATCAAGCGGGATATTGGCGGCAAAGCGGGGCGCGGTCGGGAACAGGCTGGCGTACGCGGGCAGAGCGGCCACGCCGGGACCCGGCACATCAGGGAGGATATCGCGCAGCCGCTTGTCATCCGGCAGAGCGAGCGAGACGCGGGCGCGCAGCACTTCGGAATCGAGATGGCCGGAGAGTTGCAACCCCATGAGCTTGACGACAGCGATGCTGTCGGCCGGACGCCAGGGGGCCATCGGCGCGTTGAACAGGAACATTTCGGGCGCACCGCGCCCAAGAGCTTCTGTATTGATCTGGTCCAGACGTGCATTCACACCGGCAGCGTAGGCCGAGAGCGCGCTGCGGGTGGACGCGTCCAGAGCCTCTACCGACGCGACCGACAGCGAGTAGATATCGAACCGGCGCAACAGCTTGTCCACTTCCAGAGTTGCGGCACCGAACACTTCTGACAGCCTGCCCTGTGCTGTGCGTCGCAGGGTCGTCATCTGCCACAGCCTGTCCTGGGCATGGGCGTAGCCCAGACCAAAGAAAACGTCCTCGTCGGATTGCCCGAAAATATGCGGGACGTTGGCGTTGTCGCGCACGATCTCCACGGGCTGCGAAAGGTTCGGAACAGCGATATCGGCGTCGTACTGCGGCAACGAGCGCGAGGCGAGCCAGTAGACAAGGCCAATCGTCACAACGCTCAACACGACAAGGGTGGCGGCGATACGAACCAGCCAGCGGAAAACCAAAGCCATCAGAACCTCTCGAGCGGGGCACCGGAATTGACCCCGCAGGCCACGGTGTTAGGTATGGTTGAGCAGTAGCGCAACATCAAAGCAAGGAAAAGCAAATGGCAAAGCTGGCGTTTTTGGGTCTGGGCGTAATGGGGGCGCCGATGGCGGGCCATCTGCAAAAGGCAGGCCACGATGTGACCGTATACAACCGCACCGCGACGAAGGCAGAAGATTGGGTGCAAACTTATGGCGGTTCCCGTGCGGCGACGCCGCGAAAAGCTGCCGAAGGCGCTGATTTTGTCATGGCTTGTGTTGGTAACGATGATGACCTTCGGTCCGTCTGTCTGGGTGAAGACGGCGCGTTCGGCGGCATGTCGTCGGGAAGCATTTTCGTCGATCATACCACTGTTTCGGCCGCCGTGACGCGCGAGTTGCATGCCGCCGCCGATGACGCGCAAGTCAGCTTTGTCGATGCGCCGATTTCCGGTGGACAGGCGGGAGCCGAGAAGGGCCAGCTGTCGATCATGTGCGGCGGTGACCGGGGCGCGTTCGACCGGGCGCTGCCGGTGATGGAGGTCTATTCGAAGATCTGTCGCCGGATCGGCGACAGCGGTGCGGGCCAGATGACCAAGATGTGCAACCAAATCGCCATCGCGGGCCTCGTACAGGGGTTGTCCGAGGCGCTGCACTTTGCAGAGAAGGCGGGATTGGACGGGCGCGCGGTGGTCGAGGTTATCAGCCAAGGCGCCGCCGGTAGCTGGCAGATGGTGAACCGCTACGAGACAATGCTCGATGATGAGTTCGAACATGGATTTGCCGTGGACTGGATGCGCAAGGATCTGGGCATTTGCCTGGATACAGCGGACGAGACGGGCGCGAGCCTGCCGATCACGGCGCTTGTGGATCAATTCTACAAGGACGTGCAAAAGCTGGGCGGCGGTCGGTGGGACACATCGAGCCTGATCCAGCGCCTGCGCAAGATGGGTTGAAACGTTCATTCAGTACATGAATATATCCGCGCAACTATTTGTTTGCGCGGATATTTCTTAATTCAACCTATCAAGGAATGATGCGGGAATATTTGGTGCCTTCCAGCGTCGCACCAAGACGCAGACCGGCACGGCCGAACACTGCCGCCAGAACAGGCGCGAGCGCGGTGGTGGTTTCCGCATTTACGCTATCGCCCTTGTCCGAAATCACGTATTCCAGATCCGCCCCCGCGGCCCAGCCCGGCGAGCGGCGAAAGTTCATCAGCGCATCGTCAGTCATGAAAAACAGGACATGCGCGTATTGCTGCGCGCCGATTTGCAAGCCGCCGCTCGCCTTGGTCACCGAATAATAATCGACCGATACATCGTTGACGCGCAGAGCGCCCCGTCCGTATGCTCCGCCGACACCAAGGCCCGCCTCGGTCACCAGTGGCATCACCAGCATTCCGTTCGATTTCGCGGCCAGCGTTTGGGTGTTGGGATAAAGCCGGTACATTTCGTTCAGCGTCGCATTCACGCGCGCGTCGATCATGTTCGCGCCGCTGCTGCCGACGCCATTGCCGCATGCCGCCAGAACGCCGGTGCCAGCCAACGCACCGAACGCAAAAGCGCGGCGCGAAAGAGAAGATTTGTCCATGTGATTTGCCTGTCTTGTTGCACTGCATCTCGCGCCGGTATTGTCCGGCTTGCCCGCAACTATAGGCGGAAAGTCGCGGGGTGTCATGGAATTTGGCACCGTGCGCGAAAAAATGCCCGGAAGCCGACCGGTGCGCGCTTCGCGCACAGCGTTTTGGCATTTCGGACAGCGACATAGCCGCTCTGAGGTTGCCCGACTCTGCATGGACTCCAGTTGTCGGTGCACACCAAACCGCGCTTCAAAATTCACCGGTAGGCGACCCTGAACGGTCCGCACAGAACGGTCGGGATCAGCACGGCTGTTCTAGAACCGGGTTTTTATGTACAATGACACACGCAAGAAGACCGCCGTTGGATCATTAATTCCCGGAGCTTCACTATGTCATACACAAAAACTGTCGCGTCACTTTTGCCATTCGCCTGGGGTCTGGCCATCGCTGGATCGCCGGCACTGGCAGAGGTTTATCCCTTTGATTTCCTTAAATGTGGTACGATTGCATGTGCCGATGTCTATCAGGGTGAGGGCGTCGATCACCCGCAACTGGTTGTACACATCTTTCCCAAGGCCGGCGGGCTGAACGGCATAGACTACACCTATATCGCCGACTTCGATCCATCGGGCGACGGTGCGTTTCAGCTTTATCTTGGGAATACACTGATCGAACACCACGGCCCCAATTCGGTGGTCTACCTGCCCGAAGGTTACGCCGAGGCGATATCGCCTTATGGGATCTATCTGTCCGAGGGGTTGGAGCTGGCCTTTACCGCCCCTTACACCGACGATTATGACTGGTGGCCCGGGCAGAACGTCTTGAACGAGATCGTGGCCGAGGGTGTGGACGACATTCCGGAGGCGTTCCACGCCTGGGATGAGCAGAACGGGACCGGCTCTCCTAAGAGCACGGGATCATCTGGCATGTCCGGTCAGGCCGTGGGCGGATCGCTGGCTGACCCCGATCGTCTGTGCGAGATCATGTCGCTTGAAAGTATTTGTACCGATGTCGAAAGACAGAGCTTTGCGGTGGGCGTTCTGACTGCGACCGCAACGCCCGAGACCAAGGCGACCGCGATACGCGCCCGGTTTGCACCCGTTCTGAGCGCGCCACGCGCGATGTCTCTGCGACGGTTGAACCGGACGATCGCTGCGCGCCCGCCGACCGCCGCAAGCGGGCCGCCGGGCGGATCAAATTGCACGAACCTGGGCTTGGTGAGCGAATATGCGTCAGGCGGCTTGCCCGCCTGCTACGAAAAGTGTGATCTGTGTGCCCAGCAAGATATAGAGGATTGGACCTTTGATGTTGGCAAGCTCTGCGGCGCGACCGGGACAGGCACCGCCTTTTTCGCGACATTGCTGTCGGACGGCCTGGCGCTTCCCGGTGCTGTCAGTATTGCCACTGGGGTCGGAGGTGCCTGCGCAGGTTATTTCCTGCACGATCTATCCTCGACGCGGATCATTCGGCGCAAATCCTGTATGGATACTTGCGACTATCTCGACGCGCTTGCCAATGACTGAACGTCAGCCGCGCAGTAGACGTGCGGCGGCGGGGGCGAAATAGGTCAGGATCCCACTGCACCCCGCGCGTTTGAACGCCATCAGGCTTTCCATCATCACCCGCTGCTCGTCGATCATGCCCGTAGCCGCTGCCGCCTTGATCATGCTGTATTCGCCCGACACCTGATAGGCGAAGGTCGGCGCGCCGAACGTGTCTTTGACCCTGCGGCAAATGTCGAGATAAGGGAGCCCCGGCTTGACCATCACCATATCCGCGCCCTCGGCCAGATCGCGCGCGACGAGCCGCAGCGCCTCGTCGCTGTTGGCGGGGTCCATCTGATACGTTTTCTTGTCGCCGGTAAGCGCGCTGGACGCACCCACGGCATCGCGGAAGGGGCCGTAGAACGCGCTTGCGTATTTCGCGGCATAGCTGAGGATCATCACGTTGCGGTGGCCTTGCGCCTCCAACCCGGCGCGGATCGCCCCGATGCGCCCGTCCATCATGTCCGACGGACCGATGATGTCAGCGCCTGCGCGCGCCTGCTCCAGCGCCATTTGAACCAATGCCGCGACCGTTGTATCGTTGACGATCTCGCCATCGACGACAAACCCGTCATGTCCGTTGATGTTGTAGGTATCGAGCGCCACATCTGTCATGACGACCATGTCCGGCACCGCCGCCTTGATCGCGCGGATCGCACGGTTTGTGTGGTTGTCGGGGTCCCACGCGCCCGCGCAATCCTCCGTGCGCTCTTCGATGCCGGTGTAGGGAAACAGGCAGATTGCGCCGATCCCCAGATCGGCGGCCTCCTGCGCGGCTTCCACGATCCTGTCGACAGACCGGCGCATCACACCGGGCATCGACGGTATCTCCTCGACAATTCCGTCACCCCCGCGCACGAAAACCGGCCAGATAAGATCACCGGCCGAGAGCTCGTTTTCGCGCACCAGAGCGCGGACGCCGGCATTTTGGCGAACGCGGCGCAGACGGGTGGCGGGAAAGGGGGCCTGGATCGGGTTCATGGCAAAAAATCCTCACTCGGGGTGCTGTCGACTGGTGCCATGTATTTTCACACGTCTCAAGGGTAGGAATTACCGCGGCGTCCCGCTATGACACGCCAAACAGGATCAA
This sequence comes from uncultured Sulfitobacter sp., assembly GCF_947497275.1. GTDB lineage: Bacteria > Pseudomonadota > Alphaproteobacteria > Rhodobacterales > Rhodobacteraceae > Sulfitobacter. The sequence continues at coordinate 146,501 of NZ_CANMFS010000002.1, read as the reverse complement.
GAGTATCGCTTTGGACTGGTATCAGACTCTTTTCGAAATCATCGACATGCGCTCGTTCTCGAACCTTTGGTTCTGGATCGTTCTCGCGGTCGTCTGGTCCACGACCAGCCACTATGTGCTCGGCGTGCCCTTTGACATGGTGCTGCGCGCCCGCCGCCACGGCGGCCAGTCCGAGACCGATCTCGAAGATCTGGTGCGGATCAACACCAACCGCATTCTGTTCATCGCCCAGATGTCGGGCCTGTGGATTTCGGGGTTCGCGTGTTTTTTCCTGACGATGCTGATTTTGCTCGGGTTCTGGTACGGCAATGAGTTCTCGCAGGCGCTGGTCCTGCTGGCGATACCGCTGTCACTGGTTGGCCTGCTCAGCATTTCGACCGCGCGCCTCATTCAGGAAGAGGACGCAAAGGGCGAGCTGTTGCGCAAACGTCTGACACGGCACAGACTCTATACGCAGATCATCGGCATGGTGGCGATTTTCGTGACAGCCCTGTGGGGAATGTACCAGAACCTCAGCGTCGGACCGTTAGGCGGTTGACACAGGACGGCGGCGCGCCACATGACGCGGGCATGAAACAGTCCTCTCATATCGTGATGTCCGGCGCCCCTGAGGGGTTTGATGCCAAGCTGCTGCTGGCGGAGATCGAAAAATCTGCCGGTCCCGTGCTGCATGTCGCCCGCGACGACAAGCGGATGGAGGCGATGCGTGTGGCGTTGCGGTTCTTCGCGCCCGACATGCCCGTCGTCGTTTTCCCCAGCTGGGATTGCCTGCCCTATGACCGGGTGTCGCCAAACGCCGATATCTCGGCGCAGCGGATGGCGACGCTCGCGGCGCTTGTCCATACAATGCCGAAGCGGTTCGTGCTGCTGACAACGATGGGTGCGGCCACACAGCGCATTCCGGCGCGCGGGACCCTGCGCGACGCAGCGTTCAGCGCGCGGGTCGGTGACCGGATCGACGAAAAGGGGCTGCGCGCGTTCCTCGTGCGGATGGGGTTCTCGCAAAGCCCCACGGTTATGGAGCCGGGTGACTACGCCGTGCGCGGCGGCATCATCGACATCTACCCGCCCGGCGATCTGGGGCCGGTACGGCTTGATCTGTTCGGCGATGTTCTGGATGGTGCGCGGCGGTTTGATCCTGCGACCCAGCGCACCACCGAAAAACTTGAGGTGATCGAGCTTGCCCCGGTCAGCGAAGTGATCCTTGAAGACGCGGCGATCACACGGTTTCGCCAGAACTACCGTATCGAATTCGGTGCCGCAGGTACGGACGATCCGCTGTACGAGGCGATCAGCGCGGGTCGCAAGCATCAGGGCGCCGAGCACTGGCTGGCATTCTTTCACGCAAATCTCGAAACCATATTCGATTATCTGCCCGATGGAACGATCATGCTGGACGATGCGCTGACCCCGATGCGGCTGGCGCGGTGGGATAGCGTGGCCGACCAATACGAGACGCGCAAGATCGCGATGTCGAACCGGTCGAAAATGGACAGCGTGTACAAACCGGCCCCGGCGCGGGGCCTGTACCTTGACGACACCGCGTGGGAGGACGCCATCGAGGGCAGGCGTGTGATCGACCTGCGCGCGCTGCCGCAACCGACCGGACCAAGCGTTCTGGACGCGCAGGGCCGCATCGGGCGCAACTTTTCACCGGAGAGACAGCAGGAATCACTGAGCCTTTTCGGTGCATTGGCAGATCACGTTAAACGAAAACTTGAAGTCGGTCCGGTTGTCATAGCAAGCTATTCCAAAGGCGCCCGTGAGCGGTTGACAGGTCTGATTGAGGACGAAGGACTGGCCGAGGCGATCCCGATACCCAACGCCACCCGCATCGGCAGGCGCGGCCTCCACATGGCCGTCTGGGGATTGGAGCACGGTTTCGAGACGCCGGATCTTACCGTGATCTCAGAACAGGACGTCCTTGGCGACCGGTTGATCCGGAGACCCAAACGCAAGCGACGGGCCGAGAATTTCCTCAGCGAAGTTCAAAGCCTGACTCCAGGTGATCTGGTGGTGCATGTGGACCACGGTATCGGGCGGTATCGTGGTATGGAGGTGGTCACGGCCCTTGGTGCCGCGCATGAATGTCTGGTTCTCGAATACGCCGAGGCGGCAAAGCTGTATCTACCGGTCGAGAACATCGAACTGCTGAGCAAATACGGCCACGAGGAAGGGTTGCTCGACAAGTTGGGCGGCGGAGCTTGGCAGTCGAAGAAAGCCAAGCTCAAGGAGCGCATCCGCGAAATGGCGGACAGGCTGATCCGGATCGCGGCGGAACGTGCGCTGCGCCGCGCGCCGGTGCTGGAGCCGCCGCCGGGTATGTGGGACGCGTTTTCCGCCCGCTTTCCCTATCAGGAAACGGATGACCAATTGCGCGCCATCGGCGACGTGATCGACGATCTGACGTCCGGAAACCCGATGGACCGACTGATCTGTGGCGACGTCGGTTTCGGCAAAACAGAAGTCGCAATGCGCGCGGCGTTCGTCGCGGCAATGTCGGGCGTGCAGGTCGCGGTGATCGCGCCTACGACATTGCTCGCAAGACAGCACTACAAGAGCTTTGCCGAACGCTTTCGCGGCTTTCCTATCGAGGTGCGTCAGCTAAGCCGGTTCGTATCACAGAAAGACGCCAACCTGACGCGGGACGGGATCACCAAGGGCACTGTGGATATTGTTATCGGCACCCACGCATTGCTCGCGAAGTCCATCAAGTTCAAGAACCTTGGCCTGCTGGTGATCGACGAAGAGCAGCATTTCGGGGTCAGCCACAAGGAACGTCTCAAGGCGATGCGGACGGACATACACGTCCTGACCCTCACCGCGACACCGATCCCGCGCACCTTGCAGCTGTCTTTGACCGGGGTGCGCGATCTGTCGATTATCGGCACGCCGCCGGTCGACCGGCTGGCGATCCGGACCTATATCTCTGAATTCGACGCGATCACCATCCGCGAGGCACTGCTGCGAGAACATTATCGCGGCGGTCAGTCTTTTTATGTCGTGCCGCGTATCAGCGACCTGCCAGAGATCGAAGCCTTTCTGAAGGACCAGTTGCCGGAATTGAGCTATGTCGTGGCGAATGGGCAGATGGCGGCGGGCGAGCTGGACGACCGCATGAACGCCTTTTACGACGGCAAATTCGATATCTTGCTGGCGACCACGATTGTTGAATCCGGTCTTGATATCCCGACGGCCAATACGATGATCGTACACCGGGCCGACATGTTCGGCCTTGCGCAACTCTACCAGATCCGGGGCCGTGTGGGCCGGTCGAAAACCCGCGCCTACGCTTATCTGACCACAAAACCGCGCGCCCGGCTGACGCCGCTTGCCGAAAAACGTCTGCGCGTTCTGGGAAGTCTCGACACACTGGGGGCGGGATTTACGCTGGCCAGTCAGGATCTCGATATTCGCGGCGCGGGCAATCTGCTGGGCGAAGAGCAGTCCGGACAGATGCGCGATGTCGGTTTTGAATTGTACCAGTCCATGCTGGAAGAAGCGATCGCCAAAATCAGGTCCGGGGAATTGGAAGGGGTGGTCGATGACGATGGCCAATGGGCGCCGCAGATCAACCTGGGCGTGCCGGTGCTGATCCCCGAAGATTTCGTACCGGATCTGGATGTCCGTCTGGGCCTTTATCGTCGCCTGTCCGAGCTGACCACCAAGGTCGAGCTTGAAGGGTTTGCCGCCGAGTTGATCGACCGTTTCGGAACCCTGCCGCGCGAGGTGAACACCTTGATGCTGGTGATCCGGATCAAGGCGATGTGCAAGCGCGCTGGCATAGCCAAGCTGGACGCCGGACCAAAAGGCGCCACGATCCAGTTCCACAACGACAAATTCGCCTCGCCCGAAGGGCTGGTCAAGTTCATCGAGGACCAGCGCGGGTTGGCCAAGGTCAAGGACAACAAGATCGTCGTGCGCCGCGATTGGAAAACGGATGCGGACAAGATCAAGGGCGCTTTCGCCATTGCGCGCGACCTTGCGGAACAGGTGATCGCCAAGGAAAAGGCCGCCCGGAAAGCGAAAGCCTAAGCTGTGGCGGCCTCCATGCGGCGGGCCGCCCGCGCCATCATCAGCGTGCCGATGAAGCCACCGAGTGCCAGCACGAGTGCAGCAAGGAAGAGGCCGCGCACGTCACTGCCGATCAGCGTGCCGACCCCTGCGGATATCATCGCCGCGCCGACGGTGGCCACTGCGCCTACTACAGACGCCGCCATGCCGGCAATATGGCCCATCGGCTCCATTGCGACGGCGTTGAGATTGCCGAGGGTCAGACCGGCCTGAAAGAAAATGCAGGTCTGCCAGATCAGGAAGAACATGAACCCGTTCGCGCCCTCACCCAGATCAAAGAGGCCGAACAGCCCCGACAATACAATTTGCGCGCCCAAGGCAAACCCCACGAGCCGGACCATCCCGAACCGCACCACAAGCAGCGCGTTGAGCAGATTGGCCACACCGGCAATCAACGCAATCACGAAGAACCAGTAGGGAAACTCGTCGCCCCGCGCATACACCAGATCATAGATCGGCTGCACCAGCATCAACGTCAGGAACAGCATCGACATCGTCAAAGTCTGGACGAAGATTGAAAGGCGGACGACCGGATGCATCATCATTTCCGACATCGCACCGCCCATGAGCCGCAACCGCAGGGGGCGGCGGTTCTGTACCGGAAGGGTTTCGGGCAATCGCACCGCCATCCATGTCGTGAACGTAATGGCAAATACCATGAATGCCACGAAGATGCCGCGCCAGCCGGTCTGTGCGATGATTACGACACCCAATATGGGGGCTACCGCCGGCACCAGCGTAAAGATCACCATGACGATCGACGCGATCTTTGCCATTTGGCGCCCCGAAAAACGATCCCGGATCACTGCCATGGCCACGATCCTCGGGCCGGCGGCCCCCAATCCTTGCACCAAGCGTGCCGCCAGCATCACTTCTAGCGAAAGACTGATCCACGCGACGGCTGCCGCGAGGATATATAGGACGGCACCGGCGAAGATGACCGGTTTGCGACCGAACGCGTCCGACAAAGGACCGGTAAAAAACGTCCCGATGCCCATGCCAAGCAGAAAGGTGCTTAGGATAAGCGGTACCTTTTCGGGCGCATCGGGCGAAAGTTCAAGTGCGATGTCCGGCAGGGCAGGCAGCATCGCGTCTATGGAGAACGCGATAGATGCAAACATCATTGCTATGAGCGCCACGAATTCGGTACGGCTCATGCGGAACGTGTCAGGGGCGAGGGCCAAAAAATCTCCGATTCAGGCGGGAAGGCCGGTGATCATACCGAACTTGAATGTGTTACTCCGCCCTCCGAGCCGCGACAATATCAAAGGTCAATTTCATTGACGGATCAAAACCCTACCGCAAGCCGCTGCATCTGCTGCGGCACGCGATTAAGCGGTTCGCGCGCGCCGATGATCCGCCCCCGTGGAATATAGACGACCTGGGCGACATCTTCGAGATGATCGAATTGCCCGGTCCAGTCATCGCCCATCGCAAAGACCGAAACGTTGTAATTGACGATATCGGTGTATTTCTGGTCATGGTCCTGCTCTGCGATCACGCGGTCGACAAAGCGACAGCTTTCCAGCAACAGGCGACGCTGCGCGTAGGGCATGACAGAGGGTACGCCCATTTCCGCGTTATAGGCATCGGTCGAGCAACCGACGATCAGCTCCGTGCCCATCGTCGACAGCCGGTGCAACAATCGCACATGGCCCTGATGGAACAGATCGAACGCACCATAGGTCAGTACCACGCGTGCGGGCATAGGAGTAAGCATCAGACACACCTTTCGTTGTCAAACGATGCCTGTCGCGGCCGGGGCGCATCAACGCACGAAATGCGGTAAACCCGCGAAGTCAGCGCACCCGTGCAACCACGTAGCGCCTGCATTTCGCAAAAATGTGAATGAAACGCGCCTGCCGCGCGCAAAACACCGTTCACTGCCTGTACACCCGCTCAATAGGTATCGTTTTTTTGCCGAGGCTTTTTGCCCCTTGAGAGGAATCCTATGCCAGCTTGGCCGATCCGCAAAGCCTGAAATGCGCCGATGTGAATATAATGCGGCGAAACTGCAACAACAGGTCGTTATTCCTGCGCCATCTCCGCGATGACCTGCGCCCAAAGCTCGGGCGGCTGTGCACCCGGTACCGCATGACGCCCGCCGACGATAAAGGTCGGGACCGATGATATGCCCATCGACCGGCTGTGCGCATCGCGTTCGCTTATGTCGTCCAGATCGGCGTCCGTCTCAAGCAGACGCCCCACCACAGAAGCATTCATTTCGATGCCGTCGGCGATATCGGCCAGAACCTCGGCGCTACCGATGTCGCGGGCATCCACGAAATGCGCCTTGAATAGCGCAGAGACAGCGGCGGTCTGCCGTCCCTCGATGCCGGCCCAATGGATCAGACGGTGCGCGTCCATCGTATTGGGCGTGCGCTTCATCGCTTCGAAATTGATGTTCAAACCGGCTTTTTCCGCGTGCTCGACCACGGGCGCGTAGGCTTTGACTGCGCCTTCCTTGCCGCCGAATTTCGCTTCGAGGTAGGCGCGCCTGTCCATCCCGGCCTTTGGCATGTCGGGGTTGAGCTGAAACGGATGCCATTCGATCAAGAACGGATGGTCAGGGTGTTGGGCCAGCGCCCGATCAAGATGCGCCTTGCCGATATAGCACCACGGGCAAATCGGATCGGACATGATATCGAGTTTTACGGTTTCGGTCATAGATCGGCCTCGAAGGTCTGGCGCAGGGATCGGCGCAGGATTTTGCCGTTGGCCCCCATGGGAAGCTCGGCCAGATGGATGTATGTGCGCGGCTGCTTGTACCGCGCGAGCGCGCCCTCGGCATATCCGCGCAAGCGCGCCTCGTCCAGTGGGGCGGGGCCGGTATAGAAGGCCGCAATCACGGTTACGTCCGGCTTTATCTCGACCTCGGCCACGCCCACGGCTGTGATACCGGGCAGGCGGGACAGGCACTGTTCTACCTCGATCGGAGAGACGCGAAAGCCGCCTGCGTTCATCATGTCGTCGGCCCGACCCAGATAGCTGACTTGTCCCTCTGCATCCATCACACCCTGGTCGCCGGTCAAGAACCAGTCTCCCTGAAAGCGTGCGCCGGTTTCCTCAGGCGCGCCGAGGTATTCGAGCATCAGGCCGGGGTCGCTGCGGTGCACCGCGATGGTGCCTTCGGTATCCAGTGGCACCGGACCATCCGGCCCGACGATGGCGATCCGGCGCCCGTCCTGCGGGCGGCCAAGCGCGTGACCGTCGCACGGATGCGCAGGACTTGCGGAGATAAAGGTGGAACACTCAGACATGCCGTACGCCTCAAAAATCGGCGTCCCTGTGGTTTCTTCCCAATGCTTGCGGGTTGCGGCGGGCAGCTTCTCGCCGGCGCTCAGGCCATGACGCAAGGCGGGCAGGTCGCGCAAGGTCGATTTTTGCAGCATCTGTCTGTACACGCCCGGAGCGGCGGCAAAAATCGTCGCTTCGGAGCGCGCGAGCAGCGTCGGCAGATCGGCGGCTTGCGTGCCTTGCTGCGCAATCAGTGCCGTCGCACCCGCTGTCCACGGGTCCATCAGGCCGGTGCCGAGCGTGTAGGTCCAGTTGAATGCACCCGCGTGCAACACCCGGTCCTGCGCGCCCAGACCGTACCAGCCATCGAACATCATCTGTCGCGCCCAGATGGCGCGATGCGCATGCACCACGGCGCGCGGCGTGCCGGATGTACCGGAGGTATAGATGATATACCCCGGACGCTCGGGATCGCCCATATGGAACTCTGCGGGCGGCAGGCTGCGCATCGCGCGCAGATCCTCCAGCAATACTGTGCGCGGATGATCGGGACAGGCGACCTGTGCATCGCGCAGGATCAGGGCCGGGTTCAGCGTTTCGATCATCGGCGCGACTTCGCCAACCGTCAGCGCCGTGGACGTCGGTACCGGCACCAGACCAGCGGCAAGCGCACCGAGATAGGCCAGCGGAAAATCGACCGTGTTGCCCAGACGCATGAGCACGCGGTCGCCGGGGACGCAGCCGCCCGCCAACAGACCCGTCGCAGTGCCAAGAACGGCCTGGAGGATTTCGCTGTGACGCCAGTCCTCGCTGCTTTCGGGGCCGAGGATACGCAGGGCAATCTTGTCGGGTGTTTCCAGGCCACGCGACAGGACATGGGCGGCCATGTTGAAGGGAGCGGGGCAAGGGCGCGCTGCGCCGAGATCGAATACAGATAGCATGGCACGATCGCTACCGCGCCGCGTGCGGCGTTGCAAGGCGCATGGCTTGACCGTATAGAGATTTGCATGACATCAGATGCTGCCAAATCCATGATCCAGATCGCCCGCGAAGACGGTGCCGCGCAGACCGTGCCGCCCGTGGATCTGGGCGCCCGGGTGCGCGAACTGCGCAAGGCGCGCGGTTGGACGCTGGAGCAGGCGGCGACACAGGCGGGGTTGGCCCGATCTACCTTGTCCAAGATCGAGAATGCGCAAATGTCACCGACCTATGACGCGCTCAAAAAGCTGGCGGTCGGCCTTGAGATATCGGTACCGCAGCTGTTCACGCCACCGGCAGCGGGCCAGATCAACGGGCGCATGGCGGTGACCAGATCCGGCGAGGGCACCGCGCAGGCGACGACAACCTACGAACACGAATTGTTGGCAGACAGCCTGCGCAAGAAGAACATGCTGCCGTACCGCGCGCGCGTGCGGGCGCGCAGCATGGAAGAATTCGATGGTTGGGTGCGCCACGACGGGGAGGAATTTCTTTTCGTGCTGACAGGTGTGATCCAGCTTTTCACCGAGTTCTACGAGCCGATCGAGATGCGGCGCGGCGACAGCGCGTATTACGACGCAGCGATGGGGCACAATGTGATTTCGGTCAGTTCCGACGATGCGACCATTCTCTGGGTGACGTCACTGGTCTGAAACGCGAACGCCGCGTGCGGGATCAGGGACTTTCGTCCCACCACCAGACTTCCGGCATCCACTCCGACCCGTCGCCGTAAATCGGTAGTGTCTTGGGGTACTTCATCTGCCGCACATGCGCGATACGCCCTTCGGTATAGGACCAGAACGGGATGACGAAGCGTCCCGCTGTCAACACTCTGTCGAGCGCGCGGGTGGCGGCGATGAAATCGGTGCTGTCGCGCGCGTCGAGCATCGCGTCGATCATCGCATCTATGGCCGGGTTGCGCGCACCCATCAGGTTGCGTGAACCGGGCTGGTCCGCCGCGTCGGCGCCCCAATAGAATCGCTGTTCATTACCGGGGCTGAGGGACAGCGCGCGTCTGAATATCGTCATGTCGAAATCGAAGTCGTTGGTGCGGGCAAAAAACTGGGCGTCGTCGACCGTTTCGACAGTGGCGGTGATCCCCAACCGCTCGAGCGCCTGGACGTAGAGCTCGGCGATGGCGATGTTTTCGCGGCTGCCCTTCGCCAACAGGATGCTGAATCCCAGCGGGGTGCCATCGCTCCGGCGTAGCAGGCCATCGGTCACGTTGTAACCCGCCGCCTCAAGCTGTGCTGTCGCTGCCCGGATTCCGGCGCGGTTGCGCGCAGAGCCATCCGAGACCGGCAGGCTGTAGCCTTCGATGGTGCCGGCCGGCAGTGTGTCCTGATAAGGCAACAGCAACTCTGCCACCCGACCCGACGCAGGGCCGTCGACCATGCCGAGTACCGAGTTGGAGAAATACGAGGTGATGCGTGGCTGCGCGCCCCCTGTGAGCGTGTCGTTGATGTATTCGAAATTGAACGCCTGGATCAGCGCGTCGCGCACCCGCCAATCGTCGAAAGGCGCGCGCCGGGTGTTCATTACGAAACCCGTCATGCCCGAAGGCTTCTTGTGTGGGATGACCGATTTTACGATGTCGCCACGCGCGATCGCGGGAAAATTGTATTGGCTGTCCCAGCTTTCGGCGTTGAATTCGCGAATGGCGGAAATCTCACCCGCTTTGAATGCCTCGAAAAGCACGTTTGCATCCCCGTAGAAATCGAGCTTGATCGTGTCGTAATTGTTCGTGCCTTGCCGGATCGGTATATCCGCGCCCCAATAGTCGCGGTTCCGCTCCAGCGTTACATAACGACCCGCCTCGTAATCGGTGATCCGGTAGGGGCCGGAGCCCAGTGGAACGTCGTGTATCGGCGCATCGGCGAAATCGCGGTTTTCCCATTGTGCCTTGCTGAGGATTGGACGCATACCGACAAGCAGAGCCAACTCGCGGTTCGATGTATTGAAGGTGAATTTCACCTTGCGCGGGCCGGTCCGTTCGATGGTTTCGATCTGGCTCATCAGTGTGTGATACTTGGGGTGTCCCTGTTCGCCCAGCAACTGGTACGAAAAAATCACGTCCTCGATTGTAAGGGGGCTGCCATCGGAAAAGGCGGTGTCGTCGCGCAGGGTAAATTCGACCCACGACCGGCTGTCATCCGTTTCGACCGATTCGGCCAGCAACCCATAAAGCGAGAAAGGCTCGTCCCAAGAGCGTCCCATCAACGTCTCGTGCGTGAAAAACGCCAATTGCCAGGGGGACGTGCCTTTGCGGATGAAGGGATTGAGGCTGTCGAATCCGCCCGTATTGCCTAAAACGATGTTGCCACCGTGCGGCGCGTCGGGATTCGCGTAGGGCAAATGTGCGAAATCGGGCGCGAGCGCGGGCGTCCCGTACATCGAAATACCGTGCGCAGGCTCGGCGAGAGCCGAAAAACCCGAGAGAATCACTGAAGAAACGGCCGCAAAGCCCCGCGCGATCTGGAAAAAATCCCAAGTCATTTTAGAAACAATCCTGCTCTGCCCTTATTTTATTACCCAAATGCTTATCCCCCTCAAGCGGCACGCGCAAACTTTATGCTTGGATTCAAGGCATGAATTCCGTATAAAGGTGTCACTGCTCGATAGGTTTCTTGCCTGTATGAAACCTGCCTCAATAACTTGACGCCCGCCTTGCGCGGGCGTTTTTTTTGTTTGGCATATTCGTGCCGGTTCCCGGAACGTCCCGGCGGGTTTGTGCATTTCCATTCAAGCTGCAGCGCGGCATGATATGCCAGCGCAATACCCATAACCAGGAGACACCGCCATGGCCTATACCATCGATCTGACCGGAAAGACTGCTGTCATCACGGGATCCAATTCCGGCATTGGGCTGGGCATCGCACGCATGCTCGCGCAGGCGGGGGCGGATATCGTCCTGAACTCGTTTACCGACGACGAGGCGGATCATGCGCTGGCCGCCGAGATCGCGGATGCAACAGGCGTGACCGCGCGCTACATCAAGGCGGACATGTCGAAAGGTCCCGAATGCCGCAAGCTGATCGAAGAGGCGGGCGCCTGCGATATCCTGATCAATAACGCAGGTATCCAGCATGTCGCGCCGATTCCCGAATTTCCGGTCGAGAAATGGGATGCGATCATCGCGATCAACCTCAGCTCGGCATTTCATACCACCGCGGCGGCATTGCCGATGATGCGGCGTGCAGGGTGGGGACGGGTGATCAATATCTCGTCGGCCCATGGGCTGACTGCTTCGCCCTACAAAGCGGCCTATATCGCGGCCAAGCACGGCATCGTTGGTCTGACGAAAACCACGGCGCTGGAAACCGCTGAGGAGCCGATCACCGCCAACGCGATTTGTCCGGGCTACGTTCTGACCCCGCTGGTTGAAAGCCAGATCCCCGATACGATGAAGGAATACGACATGGACCGCGAAAGCGTGATCCGCGATGTCATGCTGAAGCGTCAGCCGTCGAAAGATTTCGCCACTGTCGAACAACTCGGTGGTACAGCGACATTCCTGTGCTCTGCCGCTGCCGACCAGATCACGGGCACCACCGTCAGCGTCGATGGCGGCTGGACCGCGTTGTAAATAACTCGCCCCGCGCTGACGGTCGCGCGGGGCTGTCTGCCTATTCAGCGGCCATGCGCACGGCAAGATTCTGTGCCGTCAGAAAATCAGCAATCTGGTCGCGTACCACCTCTGCGATCGGCAGGGTTTGACCAAGATCGGCAAATGTCATCGCGGTGACGGTTCCCGCGCCGTCCTCCTTGTCCTCGGTCCGGCGCCAATCGGCATCCAGATGATCCGACAGATGCACTTCGCCCGCCAGTTCACCGGCACGGTAATGGCGGATGACCGGGTGAATGAACGGGTCCGGCTCTCCCCCGTGGGCGGTGTGCGCCCGTTTGACATGTGTGGGCGTCGCGCCGAAATTTCCGAACTCCAGCGTCACGACAAGGCTGTCCTCGCCCAGCATCTCAGGGGCTTCGGCCAGCCACTGTACCGGAAGGTCGCGGAAATGCCGCCCCGCCTGTTCACCGCCCACGTGGATTACGTCGCCCAGAAACCCGGGCTGCAGGAACATCGCCGATGACAGGCTGATCCGGTCTATGATGGTGTCGACCAGCGGTGCCGCTGTAGTGTCGATCTCTGTCGAGGGCAGGGGCGTCCCGTTGACACGTTGCGCGATGAAATGCGCGAGCATCGCGATGTTGTGGCGAAACCCATGCACAAAGCCCGACATCGTTTTCTTGAAATCGCGGCTTTGCATGATCGTTCCCGCGAACCACAGGTTCGGCGTGGTGCGTGCTTCCCATTGCGGTGTCATGACGGGGAATTTATCGAAGTGCTGTACCGCCGGGCGGATGTCTTCGTCGATGATCGTCGGATCCCACCGGAACCCCGTGCAGCAGATCACATGGTCGTAGCGCAGCACGATCTCGTGATCTTCGGCTGCCGTCATGCGCGCATGGACGAGGTAGGTATCGCCGTCCTTTTCGATGCGTACCGGGTTGGCGTCGACTACGGCGTTCTGCGATTTCAACTGGTAGGTGTCGATGAACTCCGTGTTCACGGCGCGCACATGGCCCACAAAATGGGTGTTCCAGGCGAATTTCAATGGATTGGGGCTCATCACATGGATGGCGGAGGCGTGTTCGATCATCTTCTGAGCGGTCTCGAAGGCCGCGTTGCCTTTGCCTAGAATCAACACCCGCTTGTTGTCGAACCGTTCCAAAGTGGCATCGAAGTCCATGTAATTCTCGGTCAGCTCGATGCCTTCGACATCTGGCAGCCACGGTTGCGTCACTCCGCTGGACACGACCACATGGCGCGCATGAAACTGGTGCCCGTCAGCCACCTCGACACAAAAGACCCCGTCCTGTTTGGAGATCCGTTGCACATCGGCGTTCAGGACAATGTCATCGCCCAAAAGCTCGGCGAACTCTTCGAGATAGCGCACGTACACATCCGCTTTCGGAAAATACCGGGTGGTATGGTCGCCGACGCTCAGACCCTCGTCGTTAAGAAGGCTGTTCCAGTCATAGCGCAACCGGGCATCTGCGTCCGCAAGCCCGGTATTTACCTTGTTGATCGAGATGAAATTCCGATGGCGTGGAAATTTGCGGAAAAAGCCGCTGACACCCGCACCGCGCTCAAGCAGGCGGACGCCCAGCCCCTGCTTGCGCAGGAGATACGCCGCCTGAAGCCCGGCGGGACCGGCCCCGACGATGCAACAGTCCAGTATGGTATCGTTTTGTTTCATTGCGTTTCCTTCACATGTGCTGCAGGTGCACCAAATGTATAGAACATTCGCTGCAGGCGCAGTGTCAACCCTGACGGGTGTTTTCACCCCTCGCGTGTTTTACAAGACACTTGCGCCGGCAGCGTGTGAATGGGCAGAACCAGAAAGAGGTCCGGGATGGCGCTGAAAAAAAAGATAAATCTTGCGTTGCAGGGCGGCGGAGCGCATGGCGCGTTCACGTGGGGGGTACTCGACCGGCTTCTTGAGGAAACTGATATAGAGATCTGCGGTATGTCGGGCACCTCTGCGGGGGCGCTCAACGGGGCCGCGTTGAAGGCGGGGCTTGCCTATGACGGGCGCAGTGGCGCGCGCGAAAATCTGGAGTGGCTGTGGTCGCAGGTGGCGGGCGTCAGCGATCTGCGCATGGCAAGCTGGCTTGCCCCCTTCGGTGTTGGCATCCTGAGCAACCAGATCGAATACAGCTGGCCCTTCGCCCTGAGCGATGTGATCAGCCGCGCGACCTCGCCGTATTCGTTCGGCCCGTTCTACAAAAACCCTCTCTCGGATATCGTGGCAAGGCTGGACTACGACAGGGTCTGTGCAGACACGGCACCTGCGTTCTTCGTCGGCGCGACGCGCGTGCGAAACGGCAAGATCCGCATTTTTCAGGGCTACGAAATTGGACCGGAGGCTCTGATGGCGTCCGCTTGTCTGCCAACGATTTTTCAGGCGGTCGAGATGTACGACGAAACAACCGGCCAGACCGAAGCGTTCTGGGATGGGGGTTATACCGGCAATCCGGCCCTCTTTCCACTTTTCGCCGATGGGTTGCCCGATGATATCGTGATTATCAACATCAACCCGTTGGAACGCGCTGACATTCCGACCACACCACAGCAGATCCAGAACCGGGTCAACGAGATCAGCTTCAACTCAAGCCTTCTGCGCGAACTGCGCGCCATTGATTTCGTACAACGCCTGATCGACGAAGGCACGCTGTCCTCTGATCGGATGAGCCGCGTGCGTATCCACATGATTGCCGACGATGCATTGATGGAACAGCTGTCCGCAGCAACAAAGATGATCCCCAACATCGCCGTCATTTCCGCGTTGAAGGAATCCGGCCGAACCGCCGCGGAAATATTTCTGCGCAACGATGTTGACAAGATCGGCAAGCAAAGCAGCGTCGATCTGCGCGCCATGTTCGACTGAACGATCAGCTTCGGTCCCGCAGGTCCGCGATCGGCGGTTTGCCGTCTTCCATTTCTCGGGCGTTGGGATAGACGAGCCCCGCCGAGATCACCAGTTTTGCGGTGTCCTCGACGGTCATGTCCAATTCGATCACGTCGCGCGCCGGCAGGAACAGCAGAAAGCCGGACGTGGGGTTCGGCGTGGTCGGCACGAAGATCGACAGTACTTCGCCGGACGGGTCCGATTTCTGTGCGATCTCGCCTTTGGCCGCTGTCGACACAAAGCCGATGGCCCACACACCGGGGCGTGGATACTGGATCAGGCAGGCCTTTTCGAAACTGCGATCTGACTGTGCAAAAATCGTCTCCGATATCTGTTTGATGCCGGAATAGATCGACCGCACCACGGGCGTACGTTCAACAAGGCTTTCGGCAAAGCGGATGAGAGAACGGCCGATAATACCCTTGGCAAGCCATCCCACCGCAATTGTGAACAGCAAGAAGATGATCAACCCGACGCCGCGCACGTTGATCTGCATCTCGGGATCGAGGCCAAAGTAATCCTGTATGAGCCGGTCGGGGTGATACCCGCGCGGCACCAACGGCAGCACGAAACCATCGATCCAGCCCACGACGGTCCAGATCAGCCACATCGTCAGCCCGACAGGCGCGATGACCACGAGACCGGTCAGAAAGCTCGCGCGCAGCCTGCCGATCAGGCCGCGTTTGGGCGGCGTGAGGGGGTCGGGATCAAATGGCGTGTTCATGTCTGGGTAAAATCCGACCAATTAAGACTGCTACTATAGCTAAGCGTTGGCATGTGCGGTCACAATGGCCTGAGCCGCCGCAGGAGCTATAATCAGACGAGTTCCAACGCAATTCGTGCCGCCAACGCCGCATTGTTGCGCACCAGTGCGATGTTCGCGTCGAGCGATCGTCCATCGGTCAATTCGAAGATTCGCTGTAGAAGATAGGGTGTCACGTCTTTGCCGGAGATACCGGCGCGCAGCGAATCTGTCTGTGCTGTCGCGATGATCGGGCCCATCTCGTGTGCCGGAATCTCGGCTTCCGAAGGGATCGGATTCGCGACAAGCTGACCACCGGGCAGGTTCAGCAGGGCCCGCGTCCGGTGCGCGGCGGCAATTCGGGCGGGGTCGTCCATGCGCAGCGGTGCCTTCAATCTTGACCCACGCGACCAGAAGGCGGGAAAGGCATCCTGACCGAAAGCAATGACAGGAACACCTTGCGTTTCCAATACTTCGAGGGTTTTGGCGACGTCCAGTATCGCCTTGGCGCCCGCCGCCACCACTGTCACCGGGGTCTGCGCCAGCTCCATGAGATCGGCGGAGATGTCGAAACTGTTTTCGGCCCCCTTGTGCACCCCGCCGATGCCTCCCGTCGCAAAGACATGAATGCCGGCCAGCCGTGCGGCGATCATTGTTGCGGCGACCGTGGTCGCACCGGTGCCACCCGTGGCGATACACGCGGCCATATCGGCCCTGCTCAATTTCTCGACGCCGCGGGCCTGGGCCAGACGGGTCAATTCTTCGTCTTCCAGCCCGATGTGCAGCGCACCTTCAATAACTGCGATGGTCGCAGGAACGGCGCCTGCATCACGGATATCCGCCTCCACGGTGCGCGCAACCTCTATGTTCTGGGGATGTGGCATACCGTGGGTGATGATCGTGCTTTCCAACGCAACAAGCGCGCCGCCCACGCTGCGGGCGTGCGCGACCTCGGCGGAATATTTCAAGGGAAGTGTCATATTTTCGTTTCTCCGGAGACATACAGGGCGGCGGCTTCCAAGGCTTCGCGCAGCGCGGCATCGCGGGTCAGACCGCGCACCTCCGCAGCAACATGGGCCGCCATGAAGGTGTCACCCGCGCCAGTGACGCGGGTCACGGATACGGCAGGCGGCTGTTGGACGCACAGGCTGTCGTGGTCCGCCGCCGTTGCTGGATTGCCGCCGTCTGTGACCACTGCGCGCCGGGCACCGCGCGCAAGCAAAGCCTGTGCCGCCACGTCAGAGCGGTCGAACCCGGTTTGGCACAACAGGCCCGCTTCTTCGAGATTGACGTAAAGCGTGCCGCGGCCTGCCTGCAAAAACGGCCCCAGCCGCAGCGCCTTGCCGGGCGAGGCAGGCGCCACACGCAGATCCGCGTGTTCGAGCAATGGGCTGCGCGCCATCACCGAAAGCAAGTCCACTGTCAGATTTCCGTCCAATGCCACGGCGCCTGGGAAGGGGTGCGCCAGCGCGCCCTCTTCCAAGGGGCGCAGGATCTTGTCGCCGGCCGCTTCGAGTGAATGCGCGTCGGCAATCGCCGCGATCAGCCCATTACTGCCCTCGACGGCCATGTACTGGTCTGTCGGAAGGTCTTCGGAGCGGTAAATCAGATCGGTCCGCAAACCACGCGCCTCGCAGGCCTTGACCAAATCGTCGCCTTCAACATCCCGGCCGACGGCGCTGAGCAGTGCCGGATTCAACCCGAACCGTTTCAGCGCCATCGCGATGTTCAGCGCGACACCACCGGGCAGGCGGGTAATACGACCGGGCATATCTGAGCCTTGGCGCATCGGGGTGTCGCACCGACCGATCACGTCCCAAAGGACAGATCCGATGCACAGAATGTCAGGTGTGTGTGTCATGCCCATCTTTTGGCGGGCCGAGTGTCCGCGCGCAAGGGGCGCGCACCTATTTTGCCGGTACCGCGAACGTCATCGACGCCCAGAGCGTTTCCCATACCGGGCCTTCAGCCACCGTGGTTGCATCCGCGACAGGGCGCAGGACAACGGCATCCAGCAAATACGTCAGACCCGGTTCAACCGGTATCGATGCGTTTCCCTGCGCATCGGTGCGCACAACGCTGACCGTGACCTCTTTTGCGTCGGTCTTGGCATAAACCTCGATCTGGGCATCCGCACGCGGTGCGCCTTTGTACATCAGGGATACATCGAGTGTGCCGTCGAAATCGGCCGCATAGGGATTCTCGCGCGCGATGAATTCAGTCAGCAGACCCATCGGACGGTCCGTCCCCTCGCCGTTGCCGACAGCGATGAGTGACTTCGAGTGCCGGGTATATGTCTCTTCGAAATTCTCTTTATCCCAGTCGCGCGCCTCGTGGATCGAAACGGCATCCGTAAAATCCTTGTGCTCGGTAAAAGCCACGAATTTTGACCATTTCTCGTAGGTAACGCTTGCCGGAGCCGCTTCGTGCGCGATGATCAAGAGCCCGTCGCCCCCCGGTAGGGACAACTGAACCGCTGGGCGGTCGCCCATGCGGCCCTCGATCTTGATGGTTTTCTCGCCCAGCACCGCCTCGAACCGGGTATTGCGCTGCGGGAAAAACGGCTGTGCGCTGCCGGAAAACAATTCGCCGTTACGAAGCTGTGCATGAACCGGTGCGTCACTTTCCACTTGAAACTTTATTGGTTCAATCCAGAATTCATGTGCGAAGGCTGGCACGCCGAAAAGGACCGTGCAGCCAATTGAAAGAAAGTGCTTAATATTCATGAGAAGATTTTCCTGTTTACTGCTGTTCAAGCTGACGTTGGTACTGGCATTGTCAAGCACGGTTGCGCGCGCTCACGAGGTTGTGCCGACGATTGCCGACCTGTCCGTGGCGGACGACACCGTGACACTCTCCTTGCAGATCAATCTCGAAGCGTTCCTTGCGGGCGTCGATCTGGACGCGACCGAAGACACCGACGAGTCACCGCTTGCGCGCGACTACGACACCTTGCGAGCCTTGCCAGCAGGCGAGCTTGCAAAGCGTGCGCCGCAGTTGTTGCCGGGGTGGAACGCCTTACCATTGCTCAGCGTGTCGGACACGTCGCTCGCGTTGCGAACCACATCCTTGACGGTGCCCACGGACGTTGACCCTGAATTGCCGCGCATCACGCAGTGGGTTCTGACCGCGCCGATCGTTGCGGGCGATACTTTGCGTGTGGCATGGCCCGACGGGGGCGGCGATCTGATTGTGCGCCAGCAGGGTGTTGATGCGCCTTATACGGGCCTTGTCAGCGGCGGCACCGCCGATGAAATCACCCTGTCGGGCGGCGATGCGCAAAACGGCTGGCAGGCGTTCGCAAGCTACATCCCCGTTGGGTTCGACCATATTCTGCCCAAGGGGCTCGACCACATCCTTTTTGTTCTAGGCCTGTTTTTCCTGTCGACCCACCTGCGGCCACTGATTTGGCAGGTCTCCGCGTTTACACTCGCGCATACTGTCACGCTCGCGCTTGGTGCGTTGGGATGGGTCAGCGTTCCGGGCAGTATCGTCGAGCCGCTGATCGCCGCTTCCATTGTATTCGTCGCGGTCGAAAACATCTTTGCCCACGGGCTCAATCCATGGCGACCTGTAGTGATCTTTGCCTTCGGTCTGCTGCACGGGCTCGGCTTTGCGTCGGTGCTGGGCGATTTCGGCTTGCCCGAGGACCAGTTCATTCCGGCGCTGCTCGGCTTTAACGTCGGCGTCGAATTGGGACAGCTGACCGTTATCGCCATCGCATTCGCGCTGGTGTTCTGGGCGATGCGCAAATCATGGTACCGTGCCGTAATCGCGATCCCGGCGTCCTGCGTGATTGCCGCGATCGGTGGTTATTGGGTGGTCGAGCGCACGCTGCTGTAGCGCGCGCCGGTCAACCGATTTCGGACCAAAGACCCCTGAGCGCCGCGACAGGATCGTCGTGGCGCCAGATTTCCTCTCCGATGCCGAAGAAATCGGTAACCGGTGCGAGCTTGCGGATCATTGTCGCGTCAAGCTGCCCTTCGGCGACACAAGGCACTTCAATCACCTGCGACCACCATTCGAACAGGTCAAGTTCCGCATAGCTGCCGTCATCGAGCGCGGAAGCCTGTACCGGACCGAATGCAACGTAATCTGCCCCCGCTTCACCCGCGCTCATCCCGTCATGGCGTGATCCGGCGCAGAAGCTGCCGACAATCGCGTCATCGCCCAGCGTCTTGCGGGCGTGGCGCACCGAACGGGCAGCGTCACTCAGGTGCACACCGTCGAGACCCAGCCGTTCTGCCAGAAGCGTGTGATCGGCGATCACGAAGGCGACGTCGCGCGCGTCTGTCTCAGCGCGCAGGGTATCCGCGGCGCGTGAGAGCGTATCTTCGTCGCGCGTGGCAAGTGCAAGACGGACGCAGGCGGCGGGCACTTCGTCGAGCACACGTGCGAGCGTCTGCGCAAAGCTCTCCAGCTCGATCTGCGGTGGTGTGATCAGGTAAAGCTGGGGCTGTTCGGGTGCGTCTGACATGAAATTGGTCCTTTGCGGGTCGGTTGCCTGTGCCTAGCCGATGGCGCGCGAAATGCAAACTTTTAAGAGGGCGTTCCGCAGGATCGCCGCGCGCGTTATTGGCAAGCGCGCGGCGAGGCGGTACACCACGCGGATGATCACCGAACCCCCCCAAATTCCCGCCATCGTCCTTGTCCGTCCGCAGATGGGTGAAAACATCGGCGCGGCGGCCCGTGCGATGCTGAACTTCGGGCTGGACCACATGCGCATCGTCGCCCCGCGCGACGGCTGGCCCAATCCGGCTGCGGTCGCGATGGCGTCGGGGGCGGGCAGGGTGCTGGACACAGCCCTGGTGTCACCCGATCTGCCGGTGGCACTGGCCGATGCAAGCTTTGTCTTTGCCACCACTGCACGCGACCGGGACATGACAAAGCCTGTCTATACACCCGAAGCCGCAATGCAGCTTGCGGCGGAAAAAATTGCGGACGGGCAGCGGGTTGCCGTGTTGTTCGGACCCGAGCGCGCGGGACTGGAAAACGACGATATTGCGCGGGCCAATGCCATCATCTCGGTACCGGTCAATCCACAGTTTGCCTCGCTCAATCTGGCGCAATGCGTTTTGTTGATGGGCTATGAGTGGATGCGCCAGCAGGGGGAGCAGGCGCCCGTTGTCCACGAGATGGCAGGCACCGACTGGGCGAAGCACTCTGAGATCGAGCATCTGGCACGGCATTACGAAGAACGCATGGAGGAGGCGGGTTTCTTCTTTCCCGTCCACAAGTCGCAGTCGATGAAGACCAACCTACGCAACATGTGGAGCCGCCTGCCGCTGACGCGTGCGGACGTGCAGATGCTGCACGGCACGTTGCGGCAGATGGTCCGATGGAAGGAACGCGGCTAGACCCCCGCGCCGCAAAGGCATACCAAACGCAAAAAGCAGATTGACGGAGGGCACGATGGCCACCAAACGCAAGCTTTTCGAAGACGTCGGCGACACCGGCACGACGCGGCCCGTAGCCACCAAAGGCGGGATTGACGCGGGCCGCAAGGGTGCACGCGGCGCAATCCGCATCTGGCTGATGATCCTGTTCGCTCTGGTTTTTCTGATGATCCTCGTAGGCGGCGCCACGCGGCTGACCGATTCCGGGCTCAGCATCACGGAATGGCGTCCGCTGACAGGGGCGTTGCCACCGTTGAACCAGCCTGACTGGGAGAGCGAGTTCGCGAAGTACCAGCAAATCGACGAGTTTCGGCTGCAAAACCAGTGGATGACGTTGACGGATTTCAAGGTGATCTATTGGTGGGAATGGGGGCACCGGCAGTTGGGCCGGGTGATTGGTCTGGTTTGGGCGCTTGGCTTTTTCGGCTTTCTGCTGCTGCGCAAGATCCCCACGGGATGGACCCCGCGGCTGCTGCTGTTGGGCGGGCTTGGCGGCCTGCAAGGCGCGATCGGCTGGTGGATGGTGTCCTCCGGCGTCACCTCTGGCACTGCGACGACGGATGTGGTCAGCACCCGGCTGGCTACGCACCTTGGGCTGGCGTTCGTGATCATGGGGTTCATCACTTGGTACGCGCTCAGCCTGGGGCGCACCGAACGCGATCTGATGCAGGCGCGCCGGGCCAAAGAGACCAAACTCTATGGCCTGTCGACGGGGCTATTGCACTTTACCTTCCTGCAAATCCTCATCGGTGCGCTGGTCGCCGGGATCGACGCGGGCCGGACCTATACCGACTGGCCGCTGATGGCCGGGCAGTTCTTTCCGCCTCAGGCCTTCGTGCTTGAGCCTACGTGGCGCAATTTCATCGAGAACCCGGGCCTCGTGCAGTTCATTCACCGCATGACGGGCTATGCGCTGTTCGCCTTCGCCGTCGTCGTCTGGATGCGCGGACGCAGATCCGCGCATCCCAACACCCGCTTTGCATTCAATGCCTTGTTTGCGGCGCTCACGCTTCAGGTTGTGCTGGGCATTACCACCGTGCTCTATGAGGCGATCCTGCCCGTCGCACTCGCGCATCAGGGGCTGGCCGTTCTGGTCTGGGTCCTGATCCTGCGGGCGCGTCATCTGGCGCTTTATCCCATTGCCACATCGCTCAGAGGAGCACGCACATGACCGCCTACGATAACCTGATGGACCACGTCCGCGAAACCGAAGCTCTGGCGCAAGTCGCTGGCCGGCTTGGATGGGACCAGGAAACGGTGATGCCGCGCGGGGCGGCGCCGCAGCGGGCCGAGGAAATGGCGGCGATGGAAAGTGTACTGCACGCGCGCCGCCTCGACCCGCACATCGGCGCGTGGCTGGAGCAGATCGACGCAAGTGGGTTTGATGCCGTAGCGCAGGCGAACCTGCGCCACATACGCCGCAGCTTTGACCGCGCCAGCAAGGTGCCCGCACAACTGGCGGCCCGGATCGCACGGGTCACGTCGCAGGCACAAGGTATCTGGGCCGAGGCGCGCGCGGCCGATGATTTCAAGGCTTTCGCGCCCACCCTGGCCGAGGTCATCATGCTCAAGCGCGAGGAAGGTCAGGCGCTGGCAGCAGGCGAGGACATCTATGACGCGATGCTTGCCGACTACGAGCCCGGCACCACCGCTGCGCAACTCGACGCGATGTTCGGCGCGCTGCGCCCGGTTCTGGCGGAACTGCGCGCCAAGGTGCGCGATGCGCAAGCACCCCAACGCCTCGAAGGCACCTTCGACGAAGCCGCCCAGATGAAACTGACGCGTCAACTGGCCAAGACCTTTGGCTATGACATGACACGGGGCAGGGTAGACAAGGCGGTGCATCCATTCTCCTCCGGGTCGGGACTTGATGTGCGCATTACCACACGCACCAACCGGGTGGATCCGTTCAACTGCTTTTATTCGACCATCCACGAGGTTGGACACGCCGCCTATGAGCAGAACATCGATGACGCCTATCTGCTGACCCCGCTGGGGAGCGGGGTGTCGATGGGCGTACACGAAAGCCAGAGCCGGATCTACGAGAACCAGATTGGACGCAGCAGGGCGTTCACGGGCTGGCTTTATGGTCAGATGAAGGACGCCTTTGGCGACATAGGCATCGCGGACGAGGATGCCTTCTTTGCGGCGGTGAACCGGGTGAATGACGGGTTCATCCGCACGGAGGCGGATGAGCTACAATACAATCTGCATGTTCTCCTGCGTTACGATCTTGAACGCGCGTTGATGGGCAATGATCTGCAGGTGAGCGATCTGGAAGCAGCCTGGAACGATCGATTCGAAGCCGATTTCGGTTTTGCCGTCGACAAACCGTCCAATGGTGTTCTGCAGGATGTACATTGGTCGGTCGGCTTGTTCGGATATTTCCCGACATACAGTCTTGGCAATGTTTATGCAGGTTGTCTGAACGAAACGATGCGCACGGCGCTGCCGGATCTCGACAGTGCGCTGGCTCAGGGCGACACCAGCCCCGCCACCAACTGGCTGCGCGAGAACGTACAGACCCATGGCGGACTGTATGAGCCGAGGGAGGTGATCGAGCGCGCGAGCGGTCGGAAAGTAAGCGAAAAGCCGCTGCTGAGCTACCTCACAGCGAAGTTTTCTGATCTGTACGGTGTTTAAGAAGGCGAGATACAGCTTATTGCGGGAAACGCTGCTTTAGTTTGGAAACTTTAACTACTATACAACGTTTTTGCATTGAATACGGACATTGTTCGTATGGCTGTTTCCAAGATCTGGGTATCGGACAGCCTTTAACTTTATATCGAAGGGGGAAACCATGAAGAAAATTTTCGCAATCATGAGCATCGCAGGCGTTGCGGCCTTGTCCACTACTGCTGCAACCGCGCAGGTCACAAAACAGCAGGCCGTTCTGGGCGCATCATCCGATCCTGTCTACTCGGTCCGGGTCGAGGGTGCGAACGGTGTTATTTACAAATGCAAACCCGAATTGACGACCACGGCCGATGGCACTCCGGCCCGCGTCTGCGTCCGCGAAAAGGGCGACGGCGGTACGGTTTTTGATTCCGGAACCGGGATCGGCAACGCGGCACCTGCGGCAGCAGCGGTGCTTGTGGCCGTTGCGATTATCGCCAGCGACGACGACAATGACGACGCATCCGGCACGGCAAACGGCACCGGCAACTAGATCTGGACGTTTCAATCCAACTAAACTGAATTTTAAGATGAGCCACTTCGTGCTGAAGTGGCTCATTTTCGTTCATCCCTGACTTGCCTAAGCTCCGGCGTCTTCGGCACTGTCCTCATCGGCAGCATCGCCCTGATCGGCAATACGGGCCACGCTCACGACAAACTCATTCTTGCCGGTGTCGAACACCTTAACACCGCCGGCGCTGCGCGATCGGAACGAGATGCCCTCGACGGGAACGCGGATCGACTGGCCTTTGGAGGTCGCAAGCATGATCTGGTCATCCATCTCGACCGGGAAGGATGCGACAATCTCACCGCCCCGCATGGCCCTGTCCATCGCCGTCACGCCCATGCCGCCACGTCCCCGCACCGGGTAGTCATGGCTCGAGCTCAGTTTACCGGCGCCGCCCGCCGTTATGGTCAGGATGAGGTTTTCGGCGGCGGACATCTCCACGTACCTCTCGTTCGAGAAGTTTGGATCTGCCGGCGCTTCTTCCTCTTCCAGTTCCTCGTCGACCAGGCCCGCCATGGCGCGGCGCATTTTGAGATAGGCGGTCCGTTCTTCAGACGTCGCATCGAAATGGCGGATGATCGACATTGAAACGACCGTGTCATCGTCGCCCAGTCTGATCCCGCGCACACCCACGGAGGCGCGGCTGTTGAACACGCGGACGTCCGTTGCCGGGAAACGGATTGCGCGCCCTGAATTGGTGACCAGCATTACGTCGTCGTCGTTGCTGGCGATGCGCGCATTGATCAGTGTCGTCTGCGCGTGATCGTCCTCGAACTTCATCGCGATCTTGCCGTTGCGCATTACATTGGTGAAATCAGAAAGCTTGTTGCGGCGCACCGTGCCTGCGGAAGTGGCGAACACCACCTGAAGGTCGTCCCAATCCTTTTCGTCGCGATCCACCGGCATGATGGCCGCAATCGACACGCCCGGCGGGATCGGCAGTATGTTGACGATGGCCTTGCCCTTGGACGTGCGTCCGCCCTGCGGCAAACGCCAGGTCTTGAGTTTGTAAACCATACCATCGGTGGTGAAGAACAGAAGTTGCGTGTGGGTATTTGCCACGAACAACGTCGTTACCACGTCGTCTTCCTTGAGCGCCCCACCCGAGACCCCTTTGCCGCCGCGTTTTTGGCTGCGGAAATCAATGAGCGGTGTGCGCTTGATATAGCCCCCCGATGTCACGGTCACGACCATGTCTTCACGCGCGATGAGGTCCTCGTCGTCCATGTCGCCGGACCAGTCGACGATCTCGGTGCGTCGCGGCACGGCGAAAAGATCGCGCACCTCAGTCAGCTCGTCCGCGATGATACCCATGATCCGGTCACGCGATCCGAGAATTTCGAGGTATTCCTTGATCTTGCCTGCCAGTTCTTCAAGCTCGTCGGTGACTTCCTTCACCCCGATCTGCGTAAGGCGCTGCAAGCGCAACTCCAGGATCGCGCGCGCCTGCGCTTCAGACAGATTGTAGGTGCCGTCGTCGTTGGCGGTATGGGTCGGGTCGTCGATCAGCGCGATATACTGGAGAATCGATTCGGCGGGCCAGCGCCGTGTCATCAGCTTTTCTCGGGCTTCGGCCGCGTCTGCCGATGCGCGGATCGTCGCCACGACTTCATCGATGTTGGTGACGGCAACGGCCAGACCACACAGGATATGACTGCGCTCGCGCGCCTTGCGCAGCAGATACGCGGTCCGGCGGGCCACGACGTCTTCGCGGAAGTCGATGAAGGATGTGAGGAACCGGCGTAACGTCAGGGTTTCGGGCCGCCCGCCGTTGAGCGCAAGCATATTGCAGCCGAAATAGGTCTGCATCGGGGTGAAACGGAACAGCTGGTTCATTACGACTTCGGCAGTCGCGTCGCGTTTCAATTCGACCACCACGCGCACGCCGTTGCGGTCGGATTCGTCCTGCACATGGGCAATGCCGTCGATCTTCTTTTCGCGCGCCTGCTCGGCTATCCGTTCAATCATGGTGGATTTGTTCACCTGATACGGGATCTCGTCGATCACGATGGCCCAGCGGTCCTTGCGGATCTCCTCGACCCGGCATTTTGAGCGGATGATGACGCTGCCGCGCCCCTCCAGATAGGCTTTGCGCGCGCCAGACCGGCCCAGCATGATGCCCCCCGTCGGAAAGTCGGGGCCCGGCACATAATCGATCAGCTGCTCGGAGGTCAGATCCGGATCCTCGATCAGGGCGAGACAGGCGTCGATCACTTCACCCAGATTGTGCGGCGGGATATTCGTGGCCATGCCGACGGCAATGCCGCCCGCGCCATTGACCAGCATGTTGGGAAAGCGGGCGGGCAGGACAGTCGGCTCTTTTTGCTTGCCGTCGTAGTTGTCCTGAAAATCGACGGTGTCCTTGTCGATATCCGCCAGCAGGAACGCCGCCGGCTTGTCCATCCGCACCTCGGTATAGCGCATGGCCGCCGCGTTATCGCCGTCCATCGAGCCAAAGTTGCCCTGGCCGTCGAGCAACGGCAGCGACATCGAGAAATCCTGTGCCATGCGAACAAGCGCATCGTAGATCGCGGAATCACCGTGCGGGTGGTACTGGCCCATCACGTCGCCGACCGGGCGCGCCGATTTGCGATAGGGCTTGTCTGCCGTGTTGCCTGTTTCGTGCATGGCGAAAAGGATGCGTCGATGCACCGGCTTCAGACCGTCCCGCAGATCGGGAATCGCGCGGCTCACGATGACGCTCATCGCATAGTCGAGATAGCTGGTGCGCATCTCGTGTTCGATCGTCACGGACGGACCGTCAAAAACAGGCCTTTCGGATCGGTTTTCGTCTTCGTTTTCAGGGGTTTCCGGCGTATCGCTCAAAGTCTGTCCCAGCTTGGCTGATGTGTTCTATATCTTGCGCAAAACTATAGCCCGAAGGGCATATAGGGTGCAATCCAATTGCTTTGACAAGAGGCCGCATCCCTTGGCAGCACTCAGGTGAGAGTGATAACACATTGTTTTCGTTGAAAAGTAATATTTCTGTGGCACTCTGGTCCTGTCGCAGCAGAAAGGAAGCACAAAATGGCTCCGTCGGAAACCAAAATGATGTTGAAGGGCTACGGGCTGACCACCGCGGAATTGTTTTACCGCATGCCCGACTATACGCATGTGCTGAACAGCTATGTCTGGCAGGAATACGATCTGGCTCCGGATCACCGGAAGCTGTTTCAGTTCGTGGAGTTCTGGCAAGAGCAAATCGAAGGACCACTCCATTCCGTCCGTTTCAGCCATCGCAAGCTGATCGGTCCGGGCGAATGGCGCAACGTGGTCGGCGAGTTGACGCTGCACTGACGCATATTTCCGCCGGATCAGAACAAATTTCGCTGCTATTCAGAGCCCGCTAACGCGGCCAGGAGGGCACCCCATGCAACGGCTACTGGTCGATCAATATGTCGGGCAACGGCGCGGTCAAACAACGGGTTCACGCAAGGCTGAATGACCTGCTGAAACATTCGTCCGCCGTCGGGACGCGTTAGGCAGAGCAGCTGGCGCCGCCCAGCACGCAGAACTTGGCGCAGTGGGGGTGGTTCAGGGCTACGTCGCGCTCGGCCTCCGCCAGCGTCGTGCCCAACTCGAATTCGGGCGCGTAGGGCAACAGTGTGCAGGCAAGCACGGCGGGCTTCTGCGCTCCCTTGCGCTTGACCACCATGCGCGAGGACGCACACATCACCGCGTCGGGAGACACATCGAGGATGCTCCAACAGGCGGTGGTAATCTCAGGCACTTCGATATTCTCGTCCATCTCTGGGAACAGAACAGTCATACCGGGGTCCTGCGCGTCGATGTCGAAGCCGTGCCGTGCGAAGAAATCCGCGTATCCCGCGCGGCTGTCGGAATCGCTGTCGCCGAAGATCGAGCGCCCGGCCACCGCCATGCGCACACCGTTGGCGGCGAGCCATTCCATCCCCGCGATTGTCTTGTCGAAGGCACCAGCGCCGCGCTCTGCGTCATGAAGCCCGGGATCGTAATGATCCACCGAAATGCGCATTGTCAGCTTGCCCGGATAGGCCGTGTTGAGCCGCAAGATTCCTTCGCGCATTTTCTTTCGCATCATCGGCATCATCGCGTTCGTGAGAATCAGCACGTCGTACCCGCGCGCAAGTGCGGCGTGCGTGATGTCGATCATCTGAGGGTTCATGAACGGCTCGCCGCCCGTGAAACCGATCTCGCGAACGGCCCATTTGCGCTCTTCGAGCTGATCAAGATACGCGTCCACCTCTGCTGCAGTGATGTACACCAGCGCATCATTTGTCGGGCTCGACAGGATATAGCAGTTTGCACATTCGATATTGCACAGGGTGCCGGTATTGAACCAAAGCGTCTGCGGATCGCGCAGCGAAACCCGCGCGCGCGCCTCGCCCTTGGCGGTCGTGTCGGGATCGGAAAACTTCCCGAGATTGGCAGAGGCGGTATCTTTCATTCGACAGGGCCCTTCAATTCGTACGCAAATTCATGTCGGTGATGGGTTAAGTTAATCCGAAGCACAAGAAAAGAACCCCCGAGGGAAAGCACACTCTTGTGACCGGTGATTATCTTGCTATGTTTGCGCTAACATAATTCTGGAGCGTGCAGCCGGTCAAAGTTGCCCAAGCCGTTCATTGGCAGCCACTGTCAAACCCTCTAGAGTGGGCACAAGCGCCCTCGCAGCCGGAAAGAGATCATGGTTTCACGCGTCATTCCCGTAGATACATTCGATCTGGTCATTTTTGGCGGGACGGGGGACCTTGCCCGACGCAAGATCCTGCCCGGACTTTACCGCAGGTTCTGTGCCGGTCAGGTTCCCACAGACGCCCGCGTCGTCGGCGCTGCGCGCAGCGAACACGACACGGCGGAATACCGCCAGATGGTGCGCGAGGCGATCGAGGAATTCGGCGGACCGGGTACATCGGAGTGCGACCAGCTCGACGCGTTTCTTGCAAGGCTCGAATACGTCACGATCGACGCAGTGGGCGAGCAGGGCTGGAAAGAGCTTGCCGATCTGATGGCGGGTACCGACCGGATAGAGGCATATTATTTTTCCGTAGCCCCTGCGTTATTCGGTGATATCGCGGAACGGCTGCAAAAATGGGGTATGGCCGATGAGTGCGCGCGGATCGTTGTTGAAAAACCCTTTGGCCGAGACCTAGAGACGGCACGCGCCCTCAACAAGACCTTGGCGACCTATTTCAATGAGGATCAGATTTACCGGATTGACCATTATCTGGGCAAGGAAACCGTGCAGAACCTGATGGCTGTCCGCTTTGGCAACATGCTTTTCGAGCCGCTGTGGAACAGCCAGTATGTGGATCACATCCAGATCACCGTGGCCGAGACCGTCGGTGTGGGCGGTCGCGGAGAATACTATGACAAGGCCGGTGCGATGCGCGACATGGTGCAGAACCACCTGATGCAATTGCTGTGTCTCATCGCGATGGAGCCGCCAGCGCGGTTTTCCCCCGATGCGGTGCGGGATGAAAAGCTCAAGGTGATCCGCGCGCTCGATCCGGTGGAGCCACATCACATCGTACGCGGTCAGTATCAGGCCGAGCCATGCAACGAAGCGCAGAACCCCGGATACCGCACGGCGGTGGATAATCCGCGCTCGCGCACCGAAAGCTTCATCGCGTTGCGGGCCGAAATCAGCAACTGGCGGTGGGCCGGCACACCGTTCTATCTGCGCACGGGCAAGCGGATGGCGGAGCGGTCGTCAGAGATTACCGTCGTGTTCAAGGACACGCCGCACAGCATATTCGGTGAGGAGGCCGGCAGGCACCGCAATGTCCTGTCGATTCGCCTGCAACCCAACGAAGGCATCACTTTGGGCGTGACGATCAAAGAGCCCGGTCCGGGCGGTATGCGCCTGATCGACGTGCCGCTCGATATGACATTCGCCGAGACGCTGAAGGCCGATGAGGTGGAGCATGTTGACGCCTACGAGCGGCTTATCATGGATGTCATCCGCGGCAACCAGACCTTGTTCATGCGTGGCGACGAAGTGGAGGCCGCCTGGGCATGGACCGATCCCATTATCGAGGGGTGGGAGGCCCGCAACGACGTCCCCAAACCCTATGATTTCGGCAGCACAGGTCCGATCGCTGCCCATGAAATGCTGCGCCGTGAAGGGCGCGAATGGCGACAGGTGTCACAATGAAACTGATGGAATATGCAGACCGCGAAATGCTTGCCATGGATGTGGCCAACATGCTCGCTTCGGAATTGCGCGCCGCGTTACAGCAGCGCGATACCGTCACATTTGCGGTGCCGGGCGGCACCACGCCGGGGCCGGTGTTCGATTCGCTGTGTGGCGTAAAGCTTGAGTGGGACAGGGTGCACGTCATTCTTACCGACGAACGGTGGGTGCCCGAAAGCAACGACCAGTCCAACGCCGCGCTCATCCGGGGGCGTTTGCTCAAGGACCAGGCCGCCGCCGCGCGCTTTACCCCCTATTTCAGCGCCGAAAGCACGATTGACGCGGTTGCCGCGAACCTCTCTGAAAAATTGTCCGATGGCCTGCCAATTGACGTTCTTCTCCTCGGAATGGGCGCGGATATGCATACCGCCTCACTGTTTCCGGGCGCCGACGGCCTTGCTGCGGCGCTGGCACCGGACGCGCCGATGTTCGTTGCGCTTACGCTGCCCGGCCAGCCCATACGCCGCTTCACGCTCAGCGCACCGGTCTTGCAGGGTGCGATGTCGACCCACGTTCTGATTACCGGCGCGCAAAAACGCCAAGCACTTGATCAGGCCGCCGATCTACCAGTAGATCAGGCGCCGATCAGGACCGTCTTGTCCGAGGGTACCTTTCACTGGAGCGCCGAATGACCGAAACTTGGAAAACGCTTCATGCGCAGGCCGACGCGGTCCGCGACCGCTCCCTCTCCGAGCTGTTCCGGGATAGCGGCAGACCGCAGGTTTTCTCCGCACAAACCGGGGATATGCTGTTCGATTATTCGAAAACCAACATCGACATGGACACGCGTGATGCCTTGTTGGCGCTCGCCCGGGAGGCGCAGGTAGAGAGCAAACGGGACGCGATGTTCTCTGGCGCTACCATCAACGAGACGGAAGGCCGCGCAGTTCTGCATACCGCCTTGCGCAATCTCGACGGCGGCGAAGTGTCGGTGGGTGGCCAGGATGTCATGCCCGAGATTCACGCGACGCGCGCCGCGATGGCCAAGTTCGCCGAGCGGATCCGCAAGAGCGATGTCACTGACGTGATCAATATCGGCATCGGCGGCTCGGATCTGGGGCCCGCGATGGCGGTAGCGGCGCTGGCACCGTATCACGACGGGCCAAGATGCCACTTCGTATCGAATGTGGACGGCGCCGATATTTCGGATACCTTGCGCGGGCTGGATGCGAAAACGACGCTTGTCATCATCGCATCGAAAACCTTCACCACGATCGAGACAATGACCAATGCGCGGACCGCGCGGGCGTGGATCCTGGATCAGGGCGGCGATCCCAAGCGGCAGTTCGCAGCACTCAGCACGGCGCAGGACAGGACCGAAGCGTTCGGCATTGATCCGGTACATGTATTCGGGTTTGAGGATTGGGTCGGCGGGCGCTATTCTGTCTGGGGCCCGATCGGGCTGTCGATGATGATCGCAATCGGATCAAAGGCGTTCGACGCGTTTCTACGTGGGGCGCAAGCGATGGATACCCATTTCCGCGCGGCCTCTCTCGACGAAAACCTTCCGGTTCTGCTGGCGCTGACCGGCATCTGGCACAACCAGATCTGCGGATATGCCACTCGCGCGGTACTGCCCTATGACGAGCGGCTGCACAAGCTACCGGCCTATTTACAGCAGCTGGAAATGGAATCGAACGGCAAGGGGGTGCGGATGGACGGCACCGACAGCCCGCGCCACACCGGGCCCATCGTCTGGGGGGCCGCCGGCACCAACGGACAGCACGCGTTCTATCAGCTGATTCACCAGGGTACCCGCGTCGTGCCATGCGAATTTCTGTTGGCCGCACGCGGTCACGAGCCGGATCTGCACCACCACCATCAGTTGCTCATCGCCAATTGCCTCGCACAGTCCAAGGCGCTGATGGAGGGCCGGTCGCTCGACGAGGCGCGCGCCATTGTCGAGGCGAAGGGCTTTACCGGCGATGATATTGACCGTCAGGCACGCCACCGGGTGTTTCACGGCAACCGTCCGTCGACGACCCTGCTGTACCCGCTGCTCGATCCGTTCACACTGGGCCAGATCATCGTGCTCTACGAGCACCGGGTGTTTGTCGAAGGGGTCATTTTGGGCATCAATTCCTTCGACCAATGGGGGGTGGAACTGGGCAAAGAGCTTGCCACCTCGCTGCAACCACTTGTGGAGGGCCAGACGGACGCCGCGCCGGAGGATCCTTCGACCGCAGGTCTGCTGGCCTTTATCCACACACATCAAGGCTGAGATTGCGAAAATGCACGGGGCAGGGCGCGGGCGCGAGGGCGCTCAGCTTTCGGGGTGCGCCCCGTCGATCTCGGTAAAGCGCGTGCGCACGGCGGTCGGGATCGGCAGCCGTCCCGATCTATCACGCTCCAGCAACACCAGGACACAGTCGAACGTCGCGCGCAGACTTCCTCCGGCCCAGATCTGCTGGTGCAGCGAATAGGACGTGGTGCGAAAGGCGGCGCAGCGGCAGGTGACGATATAATCCTCGTCCATCAGCATTTCCTGGCGGTAGTGAATTGCGCCGGACCGGATTACGATCCGGGGCGCATCTGCTTGCTTGATGTAGTGAGATATGCCCCATTCCTGCGAATAGCGCACACGCGTCCGTTCGAACCATTCGAAATAGCGGGTGTTGTTGACATGGCCAAGCATGTCCAGTTCGGAAAAGCGCACACGGTCCGCAACCGCGAGAGGCTGTGGCGGCGTCACGCCGTGGGCAATTTGCTGATCAAGGCTGAGCGGGGTGAGATAGGTCAGTGTCATGGAACCCATCCCTAGCGCCGTCGTGCGGTGCGGACAAGGACAGGTTGTCAGCGTGGAGCGGGTAACGAGAATCGAACTCGTAACTAAAGCTTGGGAAGCTGCCGTGATACCTTTTCACCATACCCGCGCGCTGGGATCGGAATAGGATAACAACGAAGCACGGTCAAGGCGGGAAACAGAACGTGCGTGGGCATCGACTGATAGGGGGCAGACCAGAAAGTGGTCGCCCCCAGGTACCGGTCAGATCCCGTCGTAGGGCGAATTGCAGTAGCGGCGTGGGCCGTTGTAAGGCTGGAACGTCTTGTCCGACCTACGATAGCTGCGGTATTTCTGGTCGCACCAGGCGTCATGCGCGGCAAGGTTGCCTGCGGGAATATGGCTCCATCCGCGGGTCGTAACCTGGCGTTGAGGCTGATTGTTGTTCAACTCGTTCAAAATCACGGCCCCGAGGGCGAAAGCCGCGAGCGGATACCAAAAGCCGTCACTGTCCCGGCGGTATCCGCGGCGTGCGGCGCGCGATCCGCGATAACCATTCCGGTAGCCGTGACGCTGGCGCTGGACGCGCCGTACGGAGCGGTGGCCGTCGCCGCGCTGCACATTGCGGTAAACGTTCACGCGCGCGCCGCGGTTATCGCGTCTTGCCCCCCGCTGGCGGTCTGCGCTTCGCCGCTGTCGATTATCGCGGTAGCGGCGATCCGAGCGTTGGTCGATCCGTGTTACGCCGACGCTGTCGATCGGGCTACTGTAAGGTACGGACGCAACGCGCATGGCGGCGTGCGTTTGTGCTACGCTGGCCTCGGCAAGGGAGGGCAGGATGAGTGAAAGCGCACAGACGAAGGCGCTGGCAGTCTTTATTCTTTTCCATGCAGTCAGCATTCCGGAAACTCCATTTTGTGGACCATGCGAAAGCCGGTGGTAGGGGGCCGGGGCGAACATTCGTTTTCCGCCGATGGTAGCAGACAGGCGGTGCAACTACCGGCCTCGCTTTCCCACCGCTTTCAGGTGTTTGAAGCTCTACACTCTGCGAATTGGCCGACGTTTGGCAATATCAGCGCCTTGTTATCCAATAACCAACCGACAGGACCCTGCTGCGCTAGCCGCGCCTGCGCCTGCCTGTCTTTGCGCCGCCGGTGTTGAAGGTCTGCGTGGGCAGGGTGACGATGGAATTGAGTATCGGAAACGGCTCCACCGCGTTCGGCAGTGCGGACGCGTTGACAAAATGCTCCTGAAAGCGCGGTTCGATCGCGGTTTCAACCTTGTGGATCTGGCGAACCGTCTCTTCTATTTCGGCGCGGCTCTTGCGATTGAGCAGGGCGATACGCGCACCGGTGCCTGCCGCGTTCCCCGCCGATGTCACCTTGTCTAGCGGCGCATCGGGGATCATGCCGAGCACCATCGCGTGCTTGGGCGAGATATGCGCACCGAACGCACCCGCCAATACCACGCGGTCCACCTTGTCGACACCGAATTTGTCCATCAGCAGGCGGGCACCGGAATAAAGTGCCGCCTTGGCCATCTGGATTTCGCGGATGTCACGGTTGGTCACGGTGATTTTGGGGCCGCCGTTCTCCGTTCCGTCATAGACCAGATAGCTGTTGGTCCGCCCGTCCGCAAACACGGCGGTCGAGCCGGTCTGTTCCGCCGTCCCGATCAGACCGGGGGCGTCCACGATACCGTTCATCCGCATCTCCGCCACCATTTCGATGATGCCGGATCCGCAAATGCCGGTGACGCCGGTCGTGGCGACAGCCGCCTCGAAGGCGGGATCGTCGGACCACAGATCACAGCCGATCACCTTGAAACGCGCGTGCTTCGTTGCCGGATCGATCTCGACCCTCTCAATGGCTCCCGGTGCCGCGCGCTGGCCAGAGCTGATCTGCGCGCCCTCGAAGGCGGGACCGGTCGGAGACGAACAGGCAAGCACTTTTTCCCTGTTGCCCAGAAGGATCTCGGCATTGGTACCGACATCGACGACCAGCACCAGATCATCCGAGGTATCGGGGCTTTCAGACAGCGCGACTGCTGCGGCATCCGCGCCGACATGTCCCGCAATGCAGGGCAGCAGATAGACCCGGGCCGAGGGGTGGATGTTCAGCTCCAGATCATCCGCGCGCAGGCGCAGTGCGTTCGAGGTGGCCAGCGCGAATGGGGCTTGACCCAGTTCGAATGGATCGATGCCCAGCAGCAGATGATGCATGACCGGATTACAGACGAACACCGCGTCCACGATCAGGGACTTGTCCACGCCGCCATCCGTGCCGATCTGCGTGAACAACGCGCACATTCCCTCACGCACGGCGCGCGTCATCTCGTTCGCGCCATCGGGGTTCATCATCGAATAACTCACACGGCTCATCAGATCTTCGCCGAACCGGATCTGCGGGTTCATCACGCCCGACGACGCGATAACCTCGCCGGTTTGCAGATCGCACAGATGTGCTGCGATGGTCGTCGATCCCAGGTCGACCGCAACGCCGTAAATTGTGCCCTCGTAGAAACCGGGCCAGATGTGCATGATGCGCGGCCGGTTCTCGTGATCGCCCAGATGCACGGCGACCGTGACCTTCCAGTTGCCCTTGCGCAGCACGGGCTGCATCTTCTGGAGGATGTGCAGGTCCGCGACGACCTCGCCCAACTGCCACTGTTCCAGCAGGGCCTTGCGCAGGCGCTCCAAGTCGCCGGACGGATCGTGCATATCGGGCTCGGCGACCTCGACATAGTACAGCTTCGTCGAAGGGTTCAGCGTGATATCGCGCGCCTCGGCCCGTTTGCGCACCACCTGTTTGTGCACCTGGCTTTCGGCGGGCACGTCGATCACCACATCGCCCTGAACCGTCGCCTGACAACCCAGACGACGCCCCTCTTTAAGCCCGCGTTTCTCGTCGTACCGCGCTTCGACTGCGTTCCACGGCGACAACGCGTCGCGCGCGACGGTCACGCCATGTTTGGAAAACTCACCGTAGCCAGGGCTGATTTGGCATTTCGAACAGATGCCACGCCCGCCACAGACCGAATCCAGATCCACCCCAAGCTGTCGCGCCGCCATCAGCACGGGCGTCCCTTTGGGAAAACGGCAGCGCTTGCCGGAGGGCGTAAATATCACGAGTGGATCTTCGGTCATCTTGCTGAGTCCCGTTGTTGTTTGTGACGCACCATAGTGATGCACCGGCCGGGTGAAAGGCCTGCCGCGTCACAAAACGTCGCATCCGCGTCATTTCGGGTGCGGTGGATCAGGTGGCGCGCCGGGCATGGAAGATGAAGCCGAGGAAATTCAGCAAGACTTGCGCCGCAAGAATCTGGGTGCTGCCGGTGGGATCGTAATCCGGGGCCACCTCGACCAGATCCATGCCGACGACCTCGTGCCGCTCCGCCACGGCCTGCAACAGCTCGAGCACCTCGTAATACAGGAACCCGCCGTGCGATGGTGTCCCGGTGCCCGGAGCGATGGAAGGGCAGAACGCGTCGATATCGAGAGTGACGTAGACCCGTGCATCACCAGGGATATGCGCAACGACACCGCCCGTGCCCATCCGGCGGGCCTGCCGGACACTGATGATGTCGGATCCCATCGCGCGGGCATCGTCATAGCCTTCCCTGGCGGTTGAGCTGACGTTGCGGATGCCCACCTGTGTCAGACCGGTAACATACTCGTGCTCGGCGGCGCGGCGCATCGGGTTGCCGTGACCGTTGCGGACCCCGTGGCGCACGTCGACGAAATCCAGATGCGCATCGATTTGTAGAATATGAATATCGCCTTGACCGTCGAACGCGCGGATACAGGGAATATTGACCGAATGATCGCCGCCGATGACCACTGGCAATGCCGCAGCGTCGAGGGCTGCGCGCACGCCCGCCTCGATGTTCGCGTGACTCGCTTCGGTGTCGGTGTGAACGATATCCGCGTCGCCCATGTCGACGATGTTCACATCGCCGGGCAGATAAACGGCATCGTCCTCATGATCATAGGCCCCCGCATGCCCGAAGCTGAACAGCGTCGATGCCTCGCGCACACCGCGCGGCCCGAAACGTGCACCCGCACGGTATTGGGTGCCCGCGTCGAACGGCGCACCCAGAATCGCCACATCAGCATCCAGCTTGCTCCAGTCCGGCTCATAGGGTCGTTTGCCGAATGTCGAGATTCCCACGAACGGCAGGTCCAGCCTGCCGCCCTCGTACCCGTGTCTGCTCATACCCACCCCCCCGTTTGCGACAGCTTTGGTCAACGGCGCGCGCAATGCAAGGCTGTGCGCGCCTTTGTCCCTTTCCAATCGCGCGCATCCGTGAAATAGCAAACCGCCAAATGATGCCATCACCTTGGAGGTTTGAATGGAGATTCGTGAGGCCCTGACATTCGACGATGTTTTGCTCGTTCCCGCAGCATCTTCTGTCCTGCCCAGCACCGCAGATACCCGTACCCATGTGACCAAGGCGATCGCGCTGAACATCCCGCTGCTCAGTTCCGCGATGGACACGGTGACCGAAGGCCGTATGGCCATCGCCATGGCGCAGGCCGGCGGTATGGGCGTAGTACACCGCAACCTGACGATCGACGAACAGGCCCGCGAGATCCGGCGTGTGAAACGGTTCGAAAGCGGCATCGTCTACAACCCCATCACCCTGCGCGCCAACCAGACCCTAGCCGATGCGAAGGCCTTGCAGGACCGATACAACGTCACCGGTTTCCCCGTGGTCGACGAAACGGGGCGCGTCGTGGGCATCGTCACGAACCGTGACATGCGGTTTGCCAACGACGATGCAACCCCGGTGCACCTGATGATGAGCACCGATAATCTGGCCATTCTGCACGAGCCTGCTGACCGCGACGAAGCAATCAGTCTGATGAAGGCCCGGCGCATCGAGAAGCTGCTGGTGACGGACGCGCAGGGCAAGCTGACCGGCCTTCTGACGCTGAAAGACACCGAACAGGCCGTCCTGAACCCGACTGCCTGCAAGGACGAGCTTGGCCGTCTGCGCGTGGCCGCCGCGACCACGACGGGCGATGCGGGCTTTGAACGCTCGGAGGCACTGGTGGACGCGGGCGTGGACATGATTGTGATCGACACGGCGCACGGACACTCCGAAGGGGTTGCCCTGGCCGTGGAGCGGGCCAAGAAACTGTCGAATGAGGT
Source organism: uncultured Sulfitobacter sp. (assembly GCF_947497275.1). Classification (GTDB taxonomy): domain Bacteria; phylum Pseudomonadota; class Alphaproteobacteria; order Rhodobacterales; family Rhodobacteraceae; genus Sulfitobacter. Next base: position 108,367 of record NZ_CANMFS010000002.1, on the reverse strand, counting down.
GCAGGTTGTCGCGGGCAACGTGGCCACCGGCGAAGCGGTGCGCGCGCTGATCGGTGCCGGCGCGGATGCGGTCAAGGTTGGGATCGGCCCGGGTTCTATCTGCACCACCCGCATGGTCGCGGGCGTCGGCGTGCCGCAGCTGACCGCGATCATGGATTGTGCGACAGTGGCCGGTGATACGCCCGTGATCGCCGACGGCGGCATCAAGTTTTCGGGTGATTTCGCCAAGGCGATCGCGGCGGGCGCCTCTTGCGCCATGGTCGGTTCAATGATTGCCGGCACCGACGAAAGCCCCGGAGAAGTCATTCTGTATCAGGGGCGTAGCTTCAAGAGTTACCGTGGAATGGGCAGCCTAGGCGCGATGGCGAGCGGTTCCGCTGACCGGTATTTCCAAAAAGATGCCGCTAGTGACAAGCTGGTGCCCGAAGGCATTGAAGGGCAGGTGGCCTACAAAGGCAGTGCCGCGACCGTGGTGCACCAGATGGTCGGTGGTTTGCGTGCAGCGATGGGATATACCGGCTGTGCGACGGTGGATGAAATGCGCCGTAATTGCAATTTCGTCAAGATCACGGGGGCCGGGCTTAAGGAAAGTCATGTGCATGACGTTCAGATCACCCGCGAAAGCCCGAACTACCGGATCGGCTGACGTGATCAAGGCCTCACAACGGAGCGATCGATCATGACACCGGGCGCGAGGGTGGCTGCCGCCATCGAAATCCTTGATCAGATTATCGAGGGCAGCTCGGCCGAGCAGGTCCTTACCCGCTGGGCGCGTCGCAACCGGTTTGCCGGGTCGAAGGATCGCGCGGCAATCCGCGACCATGTGTTCGACGTGCTGCGCTGTTGGCGCAGTGCGGCGCTTCTTGGTGGCGCGCGCACGGGTCGGGGTCTGATGATCGGAATACTGCGCCGTCGCGGTATCGAACCCAGCAGTCTCTTCACCGGAGACGGGCACGCCCCGCCGCAGCTTATGGCGCATGAAACGGCGGCGACCGATCGCTCCCTGCCACGCGCGGCACGGCTCGATCTGCCCGACTGGCTGATACTACAGTTCGACGCATCCCTTGGCGCCGACAGCGAGCGTACCGCGCTGGCCCTGCAAGAACGGGCCCCTGTTTCGATTCGAGTAAACAATCTGAAAACAGATACTTATGGTGCGATCTTGATGCTTCGCGAAAGCGGCATTGAGGTTCGCGCAAACCCTCTTAGCCCGACCGCGTTGACCCTTGTCGAGGGGGAGCGCAAATTGCGCAACGCCTCTGTCTACACCGACGGATTTGTCGAGCTTCAGGATGCAAGCAGCCAGGCTGTCGTGGACGCGCTGCCACCCGCCACGCGGATGCTGGACTATTGCGCCGGCGGCGGCGGCAAGGCACTCGCATCGGCCGCGCGGCGATCCGCAGAGGTATTTGCCCACGATATCGACCCGGCCCGGATGGCCGATCTGGCGCCGCGCGCCGCAAGGGCCGGAGCGGCGATCACACAGCTTGCATCCTCACAACTGCCTGGTGAAGCGCCTTTCGATCTGGTTCTGGTGGATGCGCCTTGCAGCGGCAGCGGATCGTGGCGGCGCGCGCCGGAAGCGAAATGGCGGCTCACCCCTGAACGGCTTGAGGAATTGACAGGTATTCAGGACGATATACTGGACGCTGCTGCGGGTCTGGTCCGCGTGGGCGGGACCCTCGCATACGCGACCTGCTCCGTCTTGCAGTGCGAGAACGACGCGCGCATCGATGCCTTCCTCTCCCGCCATAAAGACTGGCACTGTTCCCTGCGCAAGATGTTCGCGGTGGATGAGAATGGAGACGGATTTTTCACCGCCCACTTGACGCAAAAGACCTGATCGCGCTTACTCAACCGCAACGAGAATTTCCGGCTTCCTTTTGACGGTTAATCGACGGTTAACCGTCGCAGGGCACAAGGGACGTTCAAGATTCGCTCGCTGTCAGGGGAAGCCATGCACCGTACTGCCCATGAGACGCTCGTGCAGCGCCTCGGCCACGTTTCGACCTTTCGGCTCGGTGTACTCGCGGCTCTGGCGGGCGCTTTCGCCGTCGGTGCGCCTGTGGTCGCCAATGCGGGTGTGCAGCGGGCGATGCTAGCGGTTGCCGCCAGCCTTGCTGCGGTCGCCATCGGACTGTGCCTGCTGCAGATCGGGCGGCGGGCGGTACAGGCCCAATCGCATTATACGGCTGCCCAATTCATTGCCAATGACAGCGCCGCAAGTCTGATCGTGGCGGCGGACGGGCAGATAACTTTCGCCAATCCGGCAGCTTTAGCCCTTTTCGGAGACACCACATCGGCGACCCTTGCGAAGGTACTGCAGACGCAATTCGCCAACCCCGGCCCGATCCTGTTTCGTCTGCAATCGCGCGCCGAAGCGGCAGGCTGCGCACGTGAGGAAATCGTGACGAGCACGGGGCAGATCGTTCTCGCGGTGCACGACATCGGTCAGGACGGGTTCGCCTGGCGCATTGAGCTCTTGCTCGCGCAGGATTCCGGCACCCAGCAGACAGAAACCCGGACGCTGCCGATGATCATGACCGGACGCAGCGGCGCGATCTTGTCAATGAATCACGCGGCACGGCAGTTTGTGGGGGCGCGCTGCAAATCGGTCGATCTGCTTTTCGCCGAACAATTGATCGTACCGGGTACCGTCATGGATGTGTCGACCACCTCCGGAAATCGGCCCGCCTTGATCGCGCAGACCGACGCGGGGGCCGGCCGCCAGGCGATCTACCTGCTTCCTCCGCCTGCCAACGGCACGGCGACGGCGCATCCTAAATGGCAGGTTTTTCAGGACATGCCGATCCCGATGATCAAGATCGCGCCGGATGGGAATGTACAGTCGTTCAACAAGCGGGCGGCGCGGTTGATCGGCGTCGCATTGGTTGAGGGGGCACATTTGTCCTCCCTGATGGAGGGGCTTGGCCGCGCAATCAGCGACTGGATCGAAGATACCCTTGCCGGACGTTTGGCGCAGAAATCGGAATTTCTCCGGCTCAGCCGGGGCGACAGGGAAACATTTGTCCAGGTTACGTTGAACCGGATCGAAGAGGACGGGCACCCCGCCCTGATCGCTGTATTGCATGATGCGACAGAGCTGAAATCGCTTGAAGCGCAGTTTGTCCAGAGCCAAAAAATGCAGGCGATCGGGCAATTGGCAGGCGGTGTCGCGCATGATTTCAACAACCTGCTGACGGCTATTTCGGGCCACTGCGATCTGCTGCTGCTGCGCCACGATACCGGCGATCAGGACTACGCCGATCTGGTCCAGATCAACCAGAATGCCAACCGTGCGGCGGCGCTCGTCGGGCAGTTGCTGGCCTTCTCGCGCAAGCAGACCCTCCGACCAGAAACGCTAGATATGCGCGATACACTGGCGGACTTGACCCACCTGCTGAACCGGCTGGTGGGTGAGAAGATCACGCTCACGCTCAGCCACGACCCCGTGCTGCAACCTATTCGCGCGGACAAGCGGCAGCTAGAGCAAGTTCTGATGAATCTCGTGGTCAACGCGCGCGATGCCATGCCCTCGGGCGGCGAGATCCGGATCATCACGGAATGCGCGCATCTCGGAGAACCCTTGACGCGCGACCAGGTGTCTGTTCCTGCGGGTGAATACGTGACCATTCAGGTCTGCGATGACGGTGTTGGGATTCAAACGGACAAGTTGCAAAAGGTATTCGAGCCTTTCTTCACAACCAAAAGGACAGGCGAGGGGACAGGGCTCGGGCTGTCGACCGCATACGGGATCGTAAAGCAGACGGGCGGCTATATCTTCGTCGACAGCAAAGAGGGGGTAGGCACCTGCTTTACGCTCTACTTCCCGGTGCTTGTCCAGGATGCAATCCAATTAACGGAGAAACCAATCGTCGAAACAAGAGCAACCACCGGTGTGTCGAACGGCGGTGTCATCCTGCTCGTCGAAGACGAGGCGCCGGTCAGGGCCTTCGCCAGCCGGGCGCTGAGGCTGCGTGGCTACACCGTGCTGGAGGCGGAGAATGCGGAAGCCGCCTTGCTTACCCTCGAGGACGAGAGCCTGCAGATCGACGTGTTCGTCACCGATGTTGTCATGCCGGGCATGGACGGACCAAGCTGGGTGCGCGAGGCGCTCAAATCACGTCCGGGCGTGCGAGTGGTCTTCGTTTCTGGCTACGCCGAAGACAGCCTTGGCGAGGCACAGAAGAGGATCCCGAACTCGGTCTTTCTGCCCAAGCCATTTTCGCTCAGCGATCTGACTGAGACGGTCAACAAGCAACTCCACTAGGTTCGCGTGATACTCTCGTACAAATCGAACTCGTCTGAAAATTTACGGCGAAAACGCGCCTCGACATCGGAAGAAAGCTCTACATCCATCGGCGGAGAGGTATTCTCCCGCGTGAGGTTCAGGGTGGTTTCCAACCTCTCCTCCAGAAAGCGTTGCAAGCGGGGCTGATCTTCGTAGCAGAACAAATGCGTGATCCCTGTCCCGTTCGGTTGGCGTTCCAAAAACTTCGCCTGGCTTCCGACGTCGGCAAATCCGGGCCGTTTGCCCTTCATGTAAGCCAGCACGAAATCGTCAAAGCTGATCCCCTGCGTACTGTTGGGTTTACCAGTCATGAACGCGCGCTGACGGTATCTGTACCAACTGCCGAGCCAGCTTACCGGTTCGCGCATCACGGCCATCAGCTCCATTTCCGCGTCGCAGACCTTTTCAAACATAGGGCGTATGAAACGGTTGTAGCGGTAAACCGGCGCATGCTTGAGAAGCGGAGGATCACTGATCACTATGTCCGCCCGTGCCGCTAATGCCTTTTCATAGGCAGTGGTGCCTGTTTTCGGGACCGACAAAAACGCAAGGCGTTCTTTGAAAAAAACAAGCATTTGACACCCTGACTGACCAATCCGCCCGACACCCCATATCATAAACCTCTTCTTAACCAATAGGGATCAAGGTTAACGCAGTACGAATTCGATTGAAATGTTCTCTTTTTACCCCTATAAGAACATTAATGGAACAAACTCACCGGACAAAGGCTTTGATTGTGGCCGGCGCAACCGTGTGACACTAAGGGAAGAACCCAATGGCAACGGCAGATCTTTTGACGATGGACAAGAAAACAGCAGACAAGAAAAAGGCGCTCGACAGTGCCCTTGCACAGATCGAGCGGCAGTTTGGCAAGGGCTCGATCATGAAGCTCGGCGATGGCAGTGCGATGCGTGACATCACCGCCTCCTCGACCGGATCGCTCGGGCTGGATATCGCGCTTGGCATCGGTGGTCTGCCAATGGGCAGGATCATCGAGATTTACGGCCCCGAATCTTCGGGCAAAACCACGCTCACTTTGCACTGCGTTGCGGAGCAGCAGAAAATGGGCGGCGTATGCGCCTTCGTGGATGCCGAGCACGCGCTTGATCCGCTCTATGCGCGCAAGCTGGGTGTCGATGTAGATGAGTTGTTGATTTCACAGCCCGACACCGGTGAACAGGCTTTGGAAATTGTCGATACACTGGTGCGGTCGGGTGCCGTCAATATGGTGATCGTCGATTCGGTGGCCGCGCTGACGCCCAAATCAGAGCTTGAAGGCGAAATGGGTGACAGCTCGGTCGGCGTTCAGGCCCGCCTGATGAGCAAAGCGATGCGCAAGTTGACCAGTTCGATCTCGCGGTCGAACTGCATGGTGATCTTCATCAACCAGATCCGGATGAAGATCGGCGTGATGTTCGGCTCTCCGGAAACGACGACGGGCGGCAATGCGCTCAAGTTCTATTCCTCCGTCCGCCTCGACATCCGCCGCATCGGCTCGATCAAGGACCGCGACGAAGTGGTCGGCAACCAGACGAAAGTAAAGGTCGTCAAGAACAAGGTCGCGCCGCCGTTCAAGCAGGTGGAGTTCGATATCATGTATGGCGAAGGGATCTCGAAAATGGGCGAGATACTGGATATGGGCGTCAAAGCCGGGATCGTGGACAAATCGGGCAGCTGGTTCTCTTATGGTGACGAGCGTATCGGTCAGGGCCGCGAGAACGCCAAGAACTTCCTGCGGGAGAATGAGGCGATGGCGATCGAGATCGAGGACAAGATCCGTGCCGCGAATGGTCTTGATTTCGGGGGGTCTGAAGAGACGGACGATCCCGACATCCTAGAAGGGTAAACCTCCCGTTTTGGAGAAAAGTCTGAAAGGGCGCCGGCCAAAAGGCTCGCGCCCTTTTTAACATTGCGGACTGGTGGACAGGCTTGGCGTGCGAGGGTATTCGACGGGTAACGACTATCTCGCGCCAAAAGGACGGACCCCATGCAGACACTCAACGACATCCGCTCGACGTTCCTCGGCTATTTCGAACGCCACGGGCACTCGGTGCAGCCATCCAGCCCGCTGGTTCCGCGCAATGATCCTACGTTGATGTTCACCGCTGCGGGGATGGTTCAGTTCAAGAACCTGTTCACCGGCGTCGAAACTCGCGATTACAGCCGCGCGACGACAGCTCAGAAATGCGTGCGCGCAGGCGGCAAACATAACGATCTCGACAATGTCGGGTATACCGCGCGCCATCATACATTCTTTGAAATGCTCGGAAACTTCAGCTTCGGCGACTACTTCAAAGAAGAGGCGATACCGTTCGCCTGGGATTTGCTGACGAAGGAGTTCGGCATCGATCCCTCCCGGCTGCTGGTCACCGTCTACCATACGGACGACGAGGCCGTGGCAATCTGGAAGAAATACGCAGGGCTGAGCGACGATCGTATCATCCGAATTGCGACAGATGACAATTTCTGGTCTGCCGGTCCGACCGGCCCCTGCGGACCCTGCACCGAAATCTTTTATGATCACGGCGACCACATCTGGGGCGGTCCTCCCGGTTCGCCCGAAGAGGATGGCGATCGCTTTGTCGAGATCTGGAACCTCGTTTTCATGCAATACGAGCAGTTCGAAGACGGCACCCGTCGCGACCTTCCGAACCAATCGATCGATACGGGCATGGGGATCGAACGTGTCGCCGCCCTTCTGCAGGGAACGAACGACAACTATGCAACGGATTTGATGCGCAACCTGATCGAAGCGTCGGCGAGTGCCTCGAACACCGATCCGGATGGTTTTGGCAAGACCCATCACCGGGTGATTGCCGACCATTTGCGCTCCACCTCGTTCCTGATGGCCGACGGGGTAATGCCCAGCAACGATGGCCGCGGATATGTCCTGCGCCGTATCATGCGCCGCGCGATGCGGCATGCGCATCTGCTGGGGGTCAACGACCCCTTGATGCATCGCCTGGTTCCCGCACTTGTCCAACAGATGGGCGCCGCATACCCGGAACTGGGCCAGGCTCAATCCATGATCGAACAAACACTGTTGCAAGAGGAAACCCGGTTCCGCCAGACGCTGGATCGTGGCCTGAAGTTGCTTGACGAGGAACTGGTCAATCTGCCGGACGGCACGGATTTACCGGGTGCCACAGCGTTCAAACTTTACGATACATTCGGATTTCCATTGGACCTGACGCAGGATGCCCTGCGCGAAAAGGGGTTGGGCGTCGATACGGTTGCATTCGACGCGGCGATGGCCGATCAGAAAGCAAAGGCACGCGCGGCCTGGGCCGGATCGGGTGAAGCTGCGGATGCTGCCGTTTGGTTCGATGTAGCGGACAAGGCCGGCATCACAGAATTTCTCGGCTACGAGACTGAAACGGCAGAGGGCAGGATCGCCGCGCTCGTGCAGGAGGGCGCGCAGGTACAATCCGCGTCAAAGGGCGACACCGTACAGATCGCTCTGAACCAGACGCCGTTTTACGCCGAAAGCGGTGGGCAGATCGGTGATACGGGCCTTATCACGACTGAAAGCGGGCAGGCTCGGGTGACCGACACCCGCAAGAGCGCCGGCGTGTTCGTCCATTTTGCAACCGTAGAAAAAGGCAGCATTTCCAGCGGACAAGCGGCGGTTCTTGAAGTGGATCATGGACGACGCACGGACATCCGCGCCAATCACTCAGCCACCCATTTGCTTCATGAAGCATTGCGCGGCGCACTCGGAGACCATGTGGCGCAGCGCGGCTCGCTCAATGCGGACGACAGGTTGCGTTTTGATTTCAGCCACAATCATGCGCTGAGCGCCGATCAGCTGAGGCAGATCGAGAGCGAAGTGAACGACTATATCCGTCAAAATACGCAGGTCAGTACCCGGACCATGACGCCGGACGACGCGCGCGCGCTTGGCGCGCAGGCACTATTCGGCGAAAAATATGGTGATGAGGTTCGTGTGGTTTCAATGGGCCGCGCGCCCGGTTCTGATCGTGGTACCGACAAGGAAACATATTCGATCGAGCTGTGCGGTGGGACACACGTTCGCCAGACGGGCGACATCGGCGCGTTTGTCCTGCTGGGCGACAGCGCCAGCAGTGCCGGGGTGCGACGGATCGAGGCCTTGACCGGGGCACAGGCGCTTGCCTGGCTGCGCGACCAGCAAAAGGCGCTCTCGACCGTAGCGGACGCGTTGAAAACGACGCCCACCGGGGTGCCCGAGCGGGTGAAGGCGTTGATGGAGGAACGAAGGGCGCTGACCAACGAGGTTGCGCAGCTTCGCCGTGAACTGGCGATGGCCGGAAACGACAGGGGCGCGCCCCCGCAAAGCCGCGAAGTGAACGGGATCGCCTTTCATGCGCAAGTCCTCAACGGGGTCACGGGCAAGGACCTTCCGGCGCTCGTGGACGAGCATAAGGCGCGTCTCGAAACTGGAGTCGTGCTTTTGATCGCGGATACCGGCGACAAGGCCGCCGTCGCCGCCGGAGTGACCGACGATCTGACGGCCAAAGTATCGGCTGTCGATGTTCTGCGCGCTGCCGTTGCCGAATTGGGTGGCAAGGGGGGCGGTGGGCGTGCTGATATGGCGCAGGGCGGCGGCGCCTCGGCTGACAATGCCGAAGCTGCAATCGCCGCCGCAGAATCTGTCTTGAAAGGATAATCCATGCCCGCACTCTGGATCGCGCACGTTACGGTAACCGACGAGGACGCATACAAAAAATACGCCGAAGGCGCGACCGAGGCGATCGCCGCGCATGGCGGCAAATTCATCGCGCGCGGTGGCCGTTTCGTTCAGCTTGAGGGGAAGGAACGCCCGCGCAATGTGGTCGCCCGGTTTCCCGACGTTGAAACAGCGCAGCGGTGCTATCATTCCGACGTGTATCAGGCGGCACTGGCGCAAGCGCGCGGCGCGTCCGAACGTGAATTGATGATTGTCGAAACGACGGAATGATCATCGCCCGCAATGGACGGCACTACATTGGCATGACCCAACGAATAAAGGCGCCCCCGAAAGGGCGCCTTTACTGTCTGATGAGATGGGTTCAGCCCGCTTTGGACATGCGCTTGCGCTCGTGCGGGTCAAGATAACGCTTGCGCAAACGGATCGCGTTCGGGGTCACTTCGACAAGCTCGTCATCGTCGATGTAGGCAATTGCTTCTTCGAGGCTGAGCGTGATCGGCGTTGTCAGGCGCACCGCCTCGTCCGTGCCGGAGGCGCGGACGTTGGTCAGCTGCTTGCCCTTCAGCGGGTTCACTTCAAGATCATTCTCGCGGCTGTGTTCGCCGATGATCATGCCAGTGTATACGTCCGTTTGCGCACCGATGAAGAACCGGCCGCGGTCTTCGAGCTTCCACAATGCGTAGGACACGGCCGTACCATTCTCCATCGAGATCAGAACCCCGGCGCGACGGCCCGGGATGGCACCCTTGTGCGGGGCCCAGGAATGAAAAACACGGTTAAGAACGCCGGTACCACGCGTATCGGTCAGAAACTCGCCGTGATAGCCGATCAAACCGCGCGAGGGCACGTGCGCTACGATCCGCGTCTTGCCCGCACCGGCTGGCTTCATCTCGACCAACTCGCCTTTGCGCACGCCCGTCAGTTTTTCGATGACGGCACCGGAATATTCGTCATCCACGTCAATGGTAGCTTCTTCGATCGGTTCATGGCGGACGCCATCGATCTCCTGAAACAGGACCTGTGGCCGCGAGATCGACAGCTCAAAGCCTTCGCGGCGCATGTTCTCGATCAGAACGCCCATTTGCAATTCGCCGCGACCGGCCACTTCGAAAGCCTCGCCGCCGGGAGTGTCGGAAATCTTGATCGCGACGTTTGATTCGGCTTCCTTGTGCAGCCGCTCACGGATCACACGGGACTGGACCTTCTTGCCGTCCCGACCAGCCAGCGGGCTGTCGTTGATCCCGAAAGTTACCGTGATCGTCGGCGGGTCGATGGGCTGCGCCGGGATTGCATCGGTGACGCTCTGATCGGCCAGCGTGTCGGCAACGGTAGCCTTGGTCATACCGGCGATGGAAACGATATCGCCGGCCTCGGCCACGTCGATGGCAGTCTGATCAAGCCCGCGATAGGCGAGGATTTTGGTGCAGCGGAAGTTCTCAATCAGTTTGCCGTCGCGCGCCATCGCCTTGATTGTCTGACCGGCCTTCAAAGTTCCGGATTCTACACGGCCCGTCAACAGACGCCCCAGAAACGGATCACCGCCCAAGGTGGTCGCAAGCATGGTAAACGGCTTTTCGCTGTCCGCGATCTGCTTTGGCGGCTCGACGTGCTCAAGGATCAGCTCGAACAGGGCATCAAGCCCCTTGCGCGGACCATCCAGAGAATGATCCGCCCAGCCCGCACGCCCGGAGGCGTACATGGCCGGGAAATCGAGCTGATCCTCGGTCGCATCCAGACTCGCGAACAGGTCGAATACCTCGTCCAGCGCGCGGTCGGGTTCGCCATCGGGCTTGTCGACCTTGTTGATCACGACGATCGGACGCAGGCCGAGCTTCAACGCCTTGGATGTTACGAATTTGGTCTGCGGCATCGGGCCTTCGGCGGCGTCGACCAACAGGACGACACCGTCGACCATCGACAGGATGCGTTCGACTTCACCACCGAAATCGGCGTGGCCGGGGGTGTCCACGATGTTGACGCGGGTGCCTTTCCACTCGACGGAGGTCGGCTTGGCGAAAATCGTGATGCCGCGTTCGCGTTCAAGATCGTTGCTGTCCATCGCGCGCTCAGTCGTCGCCTGATTTTCGCGGTAGGTGCCGGATTGTTTAAGCAGTTCGTCCACCAGCGTCGTTTTGCCGTGGTCGACGTGTGCGATGATTGCGATGTTGCGCAGGTCCATTGGATTACCTTGTCTCGGAGAGTTGACGCGGCCTTACCGTGCTGCCGCATCAAAGGCCAGCATAAAAGCGGTCACGCCGCGTCGTCGCTTTCTTCCTTTGCCGCGCGGGCCAACGCAAGCGGCTCTTTGAAAGTCATGGTCCGGTAGGGGAACGGAATCTCGATGCCTTCGTCGTCCAGCGCACGCTTGACAGCGGCGACGACCTTGTCGCGGCTGGTCCTGATGTCGATGGGGCGCGATCCGGTCCACCAGGTCACCTCGAAGTTGATCGAACTATCTGCGAACTCCTGCGCGAAGATTTCGACATCGCGCACGTCGTCGCGAACAGCGTCAACGCCCCGCACTGCCGCCGCGATGACGTCGCGGGCACGGTCCACGTCTTCGCCGTAGGCGACGCCGCAAATCACGGTTGTGCGCCGCACATCGCGGGCGGTGCGAATTGTGACGGGATTTTTGAAGAACATCGCATTCGGTGCCACGACAAGCTGTCCGTCGGTTTGTCGAACGTGCGTATCACGGATCGTGATCTCTTCGACCTGGCCATCGATGTGTTCGCATTCGATAAAGTCGTCGATCGAAAAAGGTTCGCGGACAAGTAGAAGCACTCCAGCAAGAAAGTTCTCGAAGACATCCTTGAAGGCAAAACCGATAGCGACACCGCCAACGCCCAATGCCGTCAATGCGCGGCCCGGCGTAATTGTCGGAAACGCGATTGTCACGGCGATCAGGGTACCGAACAGCCAGGCACTCACAGTGAGCAGCATCAAAACCACATCGACGAGGCTGCGCCGCATTCGCGCCCTACGCAATGTGCGGGGAACGATCCAGCGCAATACCTTGATGCAAAGCCAGACAAAGCCCAAGAAAACGAAGGAAAGGACAAGCTGGGGCAGAACGGACCAGAAACCGGTAACGTATCCTTCCAACTGGTCACGAAGCGGGGCGGGCAGGGCGGACCAGTAGCGGCCTAGGAAATCATTCATGTGCGGTCAACGCAGGGGGGGTCCGATGGTTCCGCATCTTGGCGCGTCGCGCCCAAGCGTGTCAATGTGGTGTTGCGTTGCTGAAAAGATTTATCGTACCGATCCCGGCGATGATCAGGGCCAGCCCGATGACAGCAGGTAAATCAAGCCGCTGACCGAACACGAGGTATCCTATGCAGGCGATCAAGACAATGCCGAGCCCGCTCCACAGCGCGTAAACCACCCCGACCGGCAGGGTGCGCAGGGTAAAGGACAACAGATAGAAAGACACCGCATAGGCGATCACAACGACGACCGACGCTGCGGGTTTGGTGAACTGCTGGCTCGCCTGCAACGCGGTGGTCCCGATGGTTTCGGCGAGAACGGCAAGAGCCAGTACGAGATAAACGGGCATGGAAGACACCTTTTGTCAGAGTGGTAGTTGTGACGTTTCCTTGATTTCTTCCATCACGAAACTGGCCGATACATCCGATAAGGCGACTTTGCCGATCAGTCTTTGGTAAAGCCGGTCGTAGCCCGCCATATCTGGCACGCGGGCGCGGATCAGATAATCAAGATCGCCGCTCATCCTGTATACCCCCTGGATTTCGGGCATCGCCCGCGTCGCTTCCGAGAATTTCTCGAGCCAACCGGGGGCATGGGCATTGGTGCGTACCTGCATGAAGACGCACAAGCCAAACCCGAGCTTGGCCGCATCCACGGTGGCAATGCGACCGGTGATGATGCCTACGCCTTCCATCTGACGAATGCGCCGCCAGCAGGCATTGCGGGACAATCCGATGCGGGTGCTCAACGCATCCAGCGATTGACCGGCATCACGTTGCAAAGCGCCCAGAATACGGCGATCCATGTTATCAATTTCACTCATCTGCCCAGAATGGCGTGAAAATATCCCAAGATCAACCTTATGACCTGCCATTTTGGGAAAATCTACCGTCCCGTTTCGGATAGTGTTTTGCGAAACGTTACCCGAACAGGAGCAACCCCCAATGATCAACCGCATCTTTCTCGCGCATCCCGCCAAAGTTGACGAAAACTTCTTTCAGCATATGGCATTCGCGCTGAAATTTTCGGGCAAGCTTTTCCTGGCGGGCGGGGCCGCAGTCGTACATGCGTTTGTCCCCTGTCTTTTCGAGAAGACCGCAAGCACGATCATTGCCGAACTCTACGCGCGCACGCACAACCGTGGATAATAGCTCAGGTCGCTCTGCACAGAAAAGGGGCCGCTGCGAAAGCGACCCCCAGGGCATTGGCAGCGTCCCGGTGTCCAGGTCTTAACCTCGCAGGGCAGCGTTCAGGTTCTCATCCACTTTTTCGAGAAACCCCATAGTGGTCAGCCACCTTTGGTCAGGCCCGACCAGCAATGCCAGATCCTTTGTCATATCACCGCTTTCCACGGTATCCACGACGACCTTTTCCAGCGTCTCTGCGAAACTAATCAGCGCGGCATTGTCATCCAGCTTGCCGCGGTGTTTCAGACCACCGGTCCAAGCATAGATCGACGCGATGGAGTTAGTCGACGTCTGCTCGCCCTTCTGGTGCTGCCGGTAATGGCGGGTCACGGTGCCATGCGCCGCTTCGGCCTCGACCGTCTGGCCGTCGGGACTCATCAGGATCGAAGTCATCAGCCCGAGTGAGCCGAACCCTTGTGCAACGGTATCCGATTGCACGTCACCGTCGTAATTCTTGCACGCCCAGACGTATCCGCCGTTCCATTTCATCGCGCAGGCGACCATGTCGTCGATCAGACGGTGCTCATAGGTAATGCCCGCTTTCTCGAACTCATCTTTGAATTCGGTATCGTAGATCTGCTGGAACAGTTCGAGGAAACGCCCGTCGTATTGCTTGAGGATCGTGTTCTTGGTGCTCAGGTACACCGGCCAGCCTAGATTAAGGCCGTAATTCAGCGATGCGCGGGCGAAATCAATGATCGACTTGTCGAGGTTATACATCGCCATGACGACACCGCTGTCGGGGGCGTCGAACACCTCGTGCTCGATCTCCGTTCCGTCCTCCCCGACGAATTTAAGCGACAGTTTGCCAGCACCGGGAAATTTGAAATCAGTTGCGCGGTATTGGTCGCCGTAGGCATGGCGCCCCACCACGATCGGCTTGGTCCAGCCGGGCACCAGGCGCGGCACATTACGGCAAATAATCGGCTGGCGGAAAATCACGCCGCCGAGGATATTGCGGATCGTCCCGTTCGGGGACCGCCACATCTTCTTGAGGCCAAACTCCTCGACGCGGGCCTCGTCCGGTGTGATGGTCGCGCATTTGACGCCGACGCCGTACTTTTTGATCGCTTCGGCCGCATCGACGGTGATCTGGTCGTCGGTTTCGTCGCGCGCTTCGATGCCCAGATCGTAATATTTCAGATCGACATCAAGATAAGGGGTTATCAGCTTTTTCTTAATGAAATCCCAGATGATACGGGTCATTTCGTCGCCGTCAAGTTCGACGATGGGGTTCTCTACCTTGATCTTGGACATGTCCGCTCCTCGGGCTGATGGATAGTCTGTGCCTAGCGTGAATCAACGCCCGCGTGAAGTCTGTATACCAATGTATACCAAAATTTTAATCGCTTTCGATCAGGCAGCGAATAGGCTAGCCCGAAATACAATCGGACAGACGACGAAAGAGTAGATTGTGAAAATCAAGCGACGGCGCGGTACCATTGCGCTTTTTCACCTATTGGGGTGTGCCAGATACGGGTGGGAACGTCTGCGCAATCGCAAATTCGATGCGCCTCCGTCGATCGAGATCGCGACTGTCGCGTCGAACGAGGGTCCCTATATCGCCGAATGGATCCACCATCATTTGAGCTTTGGTGCACAGCGTATCCACATCGCCGTGAACCGCAGCACCGATCATACCGCTCAGATTGTGCGCGCGATTGCGCAGAATGATCCGCGGGTTGTGCTCGTTGATGGTGATGCCTTCGACAAGCCCGGCGCGTCGGGTTTCAGCATTCAGACGGAATGCTATGCCCAGATCCGCAAAAGCCTGCGCAGGGCAGGGCAAGGGAATACAGTATTGCTTTTCATCGACATTGATGAATTCTGGCTGCCGCTGAATATGACAACCACGATGCCGGACTGGTTTGCACAGTCCGGCTGGCCCGTCGTGGCGACCTTCAACTGGCTGCAGGTCATCGGGGACGACACCCTGTTCGAGCCGACGGTCAAGATCAACCTGCGCGGACGCTTCGACGCGCTGGTCAAGACCGCAGCACTGGTGGATCTGCCGGTGTTCGGCATCGGTCCGCATACCGTTCTGTCGCTTTGGCCGGCGCGACGGCAAAACGGCTCCGATCTGCGCACGGGCTTGCGCGATCCCAGCCGAACGCAAACCACGCCAGACGTGCCGCCGCCGGTTTTCATCGCGCACCGAATGTTTCGCAGCCCCGTTGAATATCTCGCGATCCTGGGTCGTGACCGGCCGCACGAGCAGGGGCAGCCCTTCAAGACCAACCGCTTTGGGTACCGCGTCACCCGGTCGTCCGGCGAGAAGGTACAAATTCGGCTCGATGCTGCGAAGGTTGCGGAGATGCGGGCAGATTTTGCCGCGTTCGAGGCGACGCACAGCATTGACGACATGATGCGCGCGGACCGGGCGGCGCTGGTGCGCAAGGCCGGTGGCGTCCTGCGCCGTTATCTCGCGTTAGCGGAAAGCGAGAGAAACGAATTTGCCCATCAGTTCTCCAATCTCGACATTGCCAAGCTGCACCGCAAGGTGACCGCGCTGGAGCGGCAGATCGAGAGCGAAGGCGCCTGAAAGCCTGTGCTATTGGGCTGAGGTATCTGTATCACGGGCCCGGAAGAACGCCGCGATTCTGGCGCGCGCGTATTCCCAAAGGCCCGGCGCACCGACGGCGATTTTCGATCCCACGCGCGCGGCAATCATCTCTTCGCTGACGTTGTAGTCGGTCCAGCTCCCGCCACCTGATTGCAGGTTCTGCATCGGCGGCTGAAACCGGTCGAGGGACTTGGCGAATTTCGCGCAAGGGGTCTGCGCGGCTTCGAATTCCTCCCACATACTACGCATGACTGCGGCCTGGTCTTGGGGAAGCAGTCCAAAGATCCGGTCGGCGGCGGCCTGTTCCTGAGCCTCGACGTCGAGGGTCTCGTGATTGCCGAAAATCGGATTGTCGCCTGCGTCGATCTCGACCAGATCGTGCAGGATCAGCATCCGCAGAACGCGGTTGATGTCCACTTCGGGCTCCGCGTAGTCGGCCAGGACCAGCGCATAAAGCGTCAAATGCCAGCTGTGTTCGGCGGAGTTCTCGTAGCGCGAATTATCGCAGAGATTTGTCGCACGCACCACCGACTTGAGCTTGTCCGCCTCATTGAGGAACGCGATCTGGCGGTCGAGGCGGGCGGTCATACGTCTTTGACGTCAGTCGTGGACGAGCGGTGTAGGCGCAGCTTGTTGGCAAGGAATTTGCGGCCCTGCTGTTCGGCCATCCGCGTGCGGATCGCCGTCAGGAAAGCCTCTTCAAGGGTTTGCGACGATGCCCCCAGAACGTCACCCACCTCCATGAACAGCCGGTCCTCGCCGGTCTCTTTCTGCACGGCAAGGCATTCTTCGGCCAGCTTATTGGCCATTGCAATGACGGATTCGTCAGCCATCAGCGCGAATTCTCCGTCAGGCGGCGGCGGACATAGTCTGTCGTGGTATCGATCAGCGTATCCATGTGCGGCTCTTCAAAGAAGTGACCCGCACCTTCAATCTCGCGGTGGGTAATGGTGATGCCCTTTTGTTCGTGCAACTTATTGACGAGGCTCACCGTGTCGGCGGGCGGTGCGACGCGGTCGCCGGTGCCATTAATGATGAGGCCAGACGCGGGGCAGGGAGCGAGGAAGCTGAAATCATACATGTTGGCGGGCGGGGCGACCGAGATGAACCCAGTGATCTCCGGACGGCGCATCAGCAGCTGCATCCCGATCCAAGCACCAAAACTGAAACCGGCGACCCAGCAGTGCTTGGAATTATTGTTCATCGACTGCAGATAGTCGAGTGCGGATGCCGCATCCGACAGCTCTCCGATGCCCTGGTCGTATTCGCCCTGCGACCGGCCAACACCGCGAAAGTTGAAGCGCAGAACAGTAAAACCCATTTTGTAGAACGCATAGTGCAGATTATAGACGACCTTGTGATTCATCGTGCCGCCGAATTGCGGATGCGGGTGCAGAACGATCGCAATTGGCGCGTCGCGCTCTTTTTGCGGATGATAACGGCCTTCAAGGCGACCTTCGGGGCCGGGGAAAATGACCTCGGGCATGGGCATACTTTCTTGCAGGTCCCAAAGGGCGGAGGTAATTCTTGACGAATTCCGTCAGGCACCTTAGAACGTTTCTAAACTCTGGCATCCACAGGAGGTGGGTGGCATGCGGATCAGATAGGCAATAAGGCCGCGCGCGTCAAACAAAAGACCGCCCGGCCCGCAAGAGGACTGAATATGAAGCTGTCGACAAAAGGGCGATATGCGATGGTCGCGTTGACGGATATTGCACTTCAACCCAGCGGTGCGCTGGTGTCGCTGGGTGACATCTCGGAGCGGCAGCAGATTTCGCTGCCCTATCTGGAGCAGTTGTTCGTCAAGTTGCGTCGCGCCGATCTGGTCGCGTCGGTACGCGGCCCCGGTGGCGGCTACCGGCTTGCCCGGCCAGCCAGCGACATCCGCGTCGTGGATATCTTGAGGGCGGTCGACGAGAAGGTGGACGCGATGCACAAAGGGGCGGGGGCATCGGGCGGCGCATCCGGCAGCCGCGCGCAATCGCTGACGAACCGGCTATGGCAGGGGTTGAGCGCGAACGTCTACGTTTTCCTGCATCAGACGCGCCTGTCGGATGTCGTAAGCAACGAGCTGACCCCATGTCCGGCGGTGCCCAACCTATTCGCCGTGGTGGACGAGTGAAAGGTCCGGATATGGATATTTATGGCCAAAAGAAATGAGCAGGGTCTATCTGGATCATAATGCGACCACCCCTTTGCGGGTGGAGGCGCGGGCGGCAATGCTTGCAGCGATGGATGTGGCTGGCAATCCGTCTTCGGTGCATGCCGAAGGGCGGGAAGCGAAGAGGGTTGTGGAACGCGCGCGCGCTCAGGTTGCGGAGCTGGTCGGATGCAGGACAACGCAGGTGGTGTTTACCGGCAGCGCGACCGAGGCGGCTGCGCTGGCGGTTGCGCAGAAGGGGCGGCATGGCGGATCTTTCGTAGCGTTGCCGACCGAACACGATTGTGTTGCGGTCTGGAGCGAATCCGAGATCAACGGGTTACTCGACACTGCCGGGAAAATGAGGGGGTGCGAGGGTACGCTTGCGCATGAGGCTTTGGTCGGCATCTCGGCGGCGAACAGCGAGACCGGCATCGTGCGACCGGGCGCGCGTGTCGCGGGCAGTGGGAAGAACTATTCCACCCTGTGCGACATAACGCAAATTGCCGGAAAAATGCCGGTACTTTTCGAGGATGTGACGCCTTCCTACGCGATTTTGTCTGCTCACAAGCTGGGTGGACCCAAGGGCGTAGGTGCGCTGATCAACTTTACCGCAGAGGATCCGGAAGCGATGATTCGGGGCGGAGGGCAGGAGATGGGCCGGCGGTCCGGGACGGAGAACGTCATCGGGATTGCGGGGTTTGGTGCCGCTGCCCAAGCCGCGCGCCACGATGTTGCAACGGGGGTGTGGGACGAAGTGGCTCAGTTTAGAAATATTCTAGAGAATGCTATTGCGGCGGTCACAAACAAGACTATTTTTGTCGGGAAAGCGGTCGAGCGGCTACCGAATACGTCGCTGATACTGACCCCCGGCTGGAAAGGGGAGACGCAGGTAATGCAGATGGATTTGGCGGGTTTCGCTGTGTCTGCAGGGTCTGCCTGCTCTTCGGGCAAGGTAAAATCGAGCAAGGTGTTGACCGCGATGGGATTCGATGAGCAAGAGGCCGCCTGTGCGATCCGGGTGTCGCTCGGGCTTGAGACCACGAAGCGTGATGTATTGCGATTTGCGGATGCCTGGGCGGCGAAATACGAGAAACACGAGATGCGGGCGGCGTAAGTCCGAAGCGAGAGGAAGATGATCATGGACGACGGAATGGTAAAAGAAGGTGTCGATCAGGAGACCGTGGATGCGGTGCGCGAGGTCGGCGGCGCTTACAAGCATGGCTGGTCGACGGACATCGAGATGGACTATGCGCCGCTGGGTCTATCACCTGACATCGTCAGACTGATCTCGGAGAAAAACGAAGAACCGCAGTGGATGACCGATTGGCGGCTGGAGGCTTATGAGCGCTGGTTGACGAAGAAGGAGCCCAACTGGGCGATGGTCGAATATCCGGAAATCGATTTTCAGAAACAGTATTATTATGCCCGCCCCAAGAGCATGGCCGTGAAGCCGAAGTCCCTCGATGAGGTCGATCCGAAGCTCTTGGAAACCTACAAAAAGCTGGGCATTCCGCTGAAAGAGCAGGCCATTCTTGCCGGCGTCGAGGGGGCCGAAGAGATGTCCAAAGAGCCGCGCCGCGTGGCTGTGGATGCGGTTTTTGATTCCGTCTCCGTCGGGACAACATTTCAGGCCGAACTGAAAAAGGCGGGCGTGATCTTCTGCTCAATCTCGGAGGCGATCCGGGAGCATCCCGAGCTGGTTAAGAAATATCTCGGGTCGGTCGTGCCTGTGTCCGACAACTTCTACGCGACGCTCAATTCTGCCGTGTTTTCTGACGGGTCGTTTGTCTACGTGCCGCCGGGCGTGCGCTGCCCGATGGAGTTGTCCACCTATTTCCGGATCAACGCGGAAAACACCGGCCAGTTCGAACGGACACTGATCATCGCCGACAAGGGCAGCTATGTGTCCTATCTAGAGGGTTGCACCGCACCCCAGCGCGACGAGGCACAGCTGCACGCGGCGGTCGTCGAGATCATCATCGAAGAGGATGCCGAGGTTAAATACTCGACCGTTCAGAACTGGTACCCCGGCGACGAGAACGGCAAGGGCGGTATCTACAACTTTGTGACCAAGCGCGCCGATTGTCGGGGCGACCGGGCCAAGGTGATGTGGACGCAGGTCGAAACCGGATCGGCCGTAACGTGGAAGTACCCGTCGTGCATCCTGCGCGGTGACGACAGCCAGGGCGAGTTTTATTCCATTGCCATCGCCAACAACATGCAGCAGGCCGATACCGGCACCAAGATGGTTCATCTGGGCAAGCGGACGAAATCGCGGATCGTTTCCAAGGGGATCAGCGCGGGCAAGGCGCAGAACACCTATCGCGGCCTCGTTTCCATGCACCCCAAGGCCAAGGAATCGCGCAACTACACCCAATGCGACAGCTTGCTGATCGGCGACAAATGCGGCGCCCATACCGTGCCTTATATCGAGGTCCGGAACAATTCGAGCCGTGTTGAGCATGAGGCGACGACGTCGAAGGTGGACGATGACCAGCTGTTCTACTGCCGCTCACGCGGTATGGACGAGGAAGAAGCTGTGGCGCTTGTCGTAAACGGGTTCTGCAAGGACGTGCTTCAGGCGTTGCCGATGGAGTTCGCGATGGAAGCGCAGGCATTGGTGGCGATCTCGCTCGAAGGATCGGTGGGCTGATGCAGAGGCTGTTCAAGGAAACCGGCGTCGCCGCCGTGATCTTTGCCGCGCTCAGTGCCGTGTTCGGTTTCGGTATGACCGAAGGCGAGGGCTGGCAGGTACTGGTTCTCAATACCGCGATCTTCGCGGTCTTCTATTTCTGCGTCGGGCTTGCCATCCGATACTTCAAAGGACGGAACTCATGATTGTGACGACCACCAATACGGTCGAGGGGCGGCCCGTCAGCGCCTATCACGGCATCGTGGTGGGTGAGGCGATCATGGGCGCGAACATCGTGCGCGATATGTTCGCCCGGGTCACCGATATCGTCGGCGGCAGATCGGGCCAGTACGAAGTTAAACTGCGCAGCGCGCGGGAAACGGCGATGGCCGAGATGGAGGACGAGGCGCGCGCGAAAGGTGCCGATGCTATTGTCGGGATCGACATCGATTACGAAATTATCTCGGATAGCATGATGATGGTGTCCGTTTCCGGCACGGCCGTATCGCTGGACCGATGAAACAGGATGCTTCCCCTTCGCCGCTCCGCCTGCATTGGTGGAAAGCGGAGCCGAATTTCGGCGATGCGATCAATCCGCTGATCGTGGGGCACATGTCTGGCCGTGCGGTCGAACATACCGGGCCGCGCAACGCGGATCTGTTCGCCGTCGGGTCGCTGCTGCAGGTGGTCAAGCGAGGCCACAAGGAGCCGCGCGAGGGGGACAGGGTTTGCGTCTGGGGCACCGGTCTGATCCGGCCCGTGTTCGGTCACGAGTTTCTGGAGAATGTTGATGTGGCGCTTCTGCGTGGGCCGATCACGGCGGCGCTTGTCAAATATCACGCGCGACAATTCGGCGATCCGGGTCTGCTGATCGACGAGGTTTTGCCCTTCGACGGGACCGTGGCCGACCGGATTGGCATCGTGCCACATTACACGCAGATCGACGACCCCAGGCTGCTGGCGTTCGTCGCATCGGATTCGGCGTATCTGCTGATTGATCCGCGCGATGATACGGCGGAGGTCTGCCACAAGATTGCGGGGTGCGCCCATGTTCTCGCATCGTCGTTGCACGGTCTGATTGTGGCCGACGCTTACGGCGTCGCAAACACGTGGATAGAACCCGAAGGTCAGTCGTGGCTCAAGTATCTCGATTACGCGACATCTGTGGGGCGCACGGACATGAAAGCGCCCAAGCGCCTCGATGAAATCAACGGTGCCGCGAATGGTACCATCACCTATCACGACGGGATTGCAGCGGCGCGGGACGCGTTGCACGACAGCTTTCCCGACAAATTCAAAGCCGACGCCAGGCGTCGACAGGTCCGCCCGGCGCGGACAGCAACCTATTGAAAAGGAGCACTTCCATGCTGAGCATCAAAAATCTCGCGGTCAAACTCGAAGACGAGGACAAACAGATTCTCAAGGGCGTCGACCTTGAAATCGAAGCGGGCAACGTCCACGCGATTATGGGGCCAAACGGGTCGGGCAAATCGACGCTGTCGTACGTCCTGTCGGGCAAGGGAGGCTATGAGGTGACGGACGGCTCTGCCGAGCTCGAAGGCGTTGACCTGCTGGACATGGAACCCGAAGAGCGTGCGGCGGCTGGTTTGTTCCTGGCGTTTCAATATCCGGTCGAAATTCCCGGTGTGGGCAACATGACGTTCCTGCGGACTGCCGTGAACGCGCAGCGCAAGGCGCGGGGCGAAGAGGAAATGTCGGCGGCCGAATTTCTCAAGGTGGTGCGGACACGCGCCAAAGAACTCAAGATCGACGCGGATATGCTTAAACGCCCAGTGAACATGGGGTTTTCCGGCGGCGAGAAAAAGCGTAACGAGATCCTCCAAATGGCAATGCTTGAGCCAAAGATGTGCATCCTGGACGAAACGGACTCAGGTCTGGACGTAGACGCGATGAAACTGGTCGCCGAGGGTGTGAACGCCCTGCGCTCCGAGGGCCGCGGATTTTTGGTGATCACCCACTACCAGCGGCTTCTCGATCACATCAAACCCGATGTGGTGCACATCATGGCGGACGGCCGCATCATCAAGACGGGCGGACCCGAACTGGCGCTGGAAGTCGAGAACAATGGATACGCCGATATTCTTGCCGAGGTGGCGTAATGGCCGAGCTTGCAGCAAAATCCGATCCTACCGAGGCGATGATTGCCAGCCTGACGCTGCCCAATGCGACGTGGGCAAAACCGGCGCGGGAAGGCGCACTTGCACGGTTGCGTCAGTCCGGTTTGCCTACCCGGCGCGACGAGTATTGGAAATACACTCGGCCTGATACGCTGACGCAAGTAACTGCGCCGGAGGCAGAGGTGCTTGTGACTGACGAAGCGCCAATGTTCGACGGGACCGACCGGTTGAAGATCGTTTTCGTGGACGGCGTGTTCGACGCTGAGGCGTCCGACGATCTGAGCCTCGAAGGCATTTCGATCGAACGTCTGGCGGACGCGCAAAGCGATCTGCACTGGGCAAAATCCCTGTACGGCGTTTTGGAGGAACGAGGCCAGACCCCCGTTTCGCGTCCACTGGCAGCACTAAATACCGCCTTTGCGACAGATGGTGTATTGATCCACGTCAAAGGGAAAACGTCCAAGCCGGTGAACCTGATTTATCGCCACGAAACAAATACGTCCGACGCGATCCTGCACAACTGTGTGAAGTTGGAGCCGGGTGCGGAGATGACCCTGTTGGAAAACGGGCCGGCGGCTGCACGCTTTAACAAGGTGCTTGAGGTCGATGTTGCCGATACCGCGTCTTTTCATCACGTGCGTGCGCAGGGACGCGATCATGAACGGCGCGCCGTGACCCATATCTTTGCCCGGCTCGGAGCGCAAAGCGCGTTCCGCTCGTTCACGATGACCGTGAATGGCCAACTGACGCGCAACGATTGCGTGATCGAGATCACAGGCGATGACGCGCTGGCGCATGTCGCCGGTGCCTGCGTCGGCGATGGCGATTTCCACCACGATGACACCGTGTTCATCACCCACGACGCGTTGAACGGTGAAAGCCGCCAGGTCTTCAAGAAAGTGCTCAGAAACGGCGCGACAGGCGTCTTTCAGGGCAAGATCCTTGTAAAGGCCGGTGCGCAGAAGACCGATGGCTATCAGATCAGCCAATCCCTGCTGCTGGACGACGATAGCCAGTTTCTCGCCAAGCCGGAACTTGAGATCTACGCCGACGATGTGGCGTGTTCGCATGGATCGACGTCGGGCGCCATCGACGAGGATGCGATGTTCTATCTGCGCTCGCGCGGGGTGTCCGAGGGTGAGGCGACGGATCTGTTGACGTTGGCATTCCTCGCCGAAGCTGTCGAGGAAATCGCGCAAGAGGATCTGCGCGAAGACATCAACGCCCGTATGGGCGCATGGCTGCAGCGACACCGGAGCTGAGATGGCCCTGACACAGGACATCGCAGCGACCTACAAAAGCCCCGCGCGCGTGACCTCACGGTTTCTCGCGCAGGGTCGCAATGAGGTGCGCGGTCTGCTTTTCCTGCTGATCGCGGGTCTTTTGGCGTTTGTGGCCTCGACCCCGTTTCAGGCTCGTGAAGCGCAGCTCGACCCCGATGTGCCGCTGATCGCGCGGCTTTATTGGAGCGCGTTCTTCTGTGTCTTCATCCTGCCGTTGCTGGTCTATTTCTTTGCCGCTGTCGTTTGGGTTCTGTCGCGTATCGCGCGGCGCCGGATCAGCGGCTACGCCATCCGGTTCACTCTGATCTGGGCCTTTCTCGCGTCCACACCGGTCCTTCTGCTTCTGGGTCTTACAGCGGGTTTTGTCGGACCGGGGGTGCAGGTTCAGGTTGTCAGCCTGATCTGGCTTGCGGTATTCGGCTGGTTCTGGGCCGCGGGTCTTTTGACAGCGGAGGACGGAACATGATCGACCGCGGCGCCGTTAAAGATCTCGTTCTGGAAACGGTCCGGAGCCCCGGCACCGCCGCGCAAAAGATCATGGCGTTGCGCTTTAGCCGCGACACGCTTTGGACAGCGCTGTTTCTGGCCGCAGCGGCAAACAGCATCATCTACAGCTTTTCGGTGTTGTTGTACGATACGGCCGCTCTCCCACCATTTTTGACCAACCCATTGATCTTTTTCGTAATCATCAGCGGCGTTCTGGTGATGAGCGTGCATGCCTTCTATTGGACGGGCCGCGCCGCCGGCGGTAGTGGTGATCTGGGGGATTTGCTGGCGTTAATGGTCTGGCTGCAGGCATTGCGCGCTGTCGCGCAGTTCGTGCTGTTTGTCCTGACGTTGCTGTCGCCGATCATGGCGCAATTCTTCTCGCTGATCATCGGCGCATTGGGGCTTTGGATCACGGTTAATTTTGTCACACAGGCCTTGCACCTGCGCAGCCTGCTTCACGGTCTGGGCGTATTGCTGTTGGCCGCTGTCGGGCTCGTGTTCGGGCTGCTGTTACTGGGCGGGCTGATCGGCCTGACCGCTATGGGGATACCTGCAAATGTATGATGTCAGCGAAGTGCGCGGCGACTTTCCGATTCTGTCGCGGGAGGTGAATGGCAAGCCGCTGGTCTATCTCGATAATGGCGCGTCCGCGCAAAAGCCGCAGGTCGTGATTGACGCCATCACGCAGGCCTACGGTGTTGAGTATGCGAATGTCCATCGTGGCCTGCACTATCTGTCCAACCTTGCGACAGACAAGTATGAGGCCGTGCGCGGTACGGTCGCGCGCTTTCTCGGGGCGCCCGATGAGGACGAGATCGTCTTTACTTCTGGCACCACCGAAGCGATCAATCTGGTGGCCTATGGTTGGGCCATGCCGCGGATGCAGGCGGGCGACGAGATCATCCTGAGCGTGATGGAACACCACGCGAATATCGTGCCTTGGCATTTCCTGCGCGAACGGATGGGCATCGTCTTGAAATGGGTCGATGTGGACAGTACCGGGGCGCTCGATACCCAAGCAGTGATCGATGCGATGGGTCCCAAAACCAAATTGATCGCAATTACGCACCTTTCCAATGTGTTGGGAACCGTGGTTGATGTGAAATCAATTACTGCTGCCGCGCACAAAGAAGGCGTGCCCGTTCTGGTGGATGGATCGCAGGCTGCCGTTCACATGCCCGTGGATGTATCCGACATCGGGTGCGACTTCTATTGCGTTACGGGGCACAAGCTTTATGGCCCGTCGGGCTCCGGCGCGATCTATATTAGATCAGACCGTATGAAGGAAATGCGGCCGTTTCTGGGTGGCGGAGACATGATCCGCGAAGTGACCAAAGAAACTGTGACCTACAACGATCCGCCGATGAAATTCGAGGCCGGAACGCCGGGGATCGTGCAGACCATCGGTCTCGGTGTGGCGCTGAATTACATGATGGACATCGGCATGGAGCAAATTGCGGCGCACGAGGCCTCCTTGCGCGATTACGCGGTGAAGAAGCTTGGCGGTCTGAATTGGATACAGTTACAGGGAACGACTGCGGAGAAGGCCGCGATCTTCAGCTTTACGATGGACGGCGCCGGCCACCCACATGACATCTCGACCATTCTCGACAAGAAGGGCGTGGCCGTGCGCGCGGGTCAGCATTGCTGCGGCCCGCTGATGGCGCATTTAAAGATCAACGCCAGTTGCCGTGCCTCGTTTGGCATGTACAACACCACCCAGGAAATCGATGTGCTGGTAGACGCGCTGGAACTGGCCCACGACCTTTTTGCGTGATCTGCCTTTCCTGCAGTTTTTTGAATTGCAGGGACGGGACAGGGCGACTATACCGCCCACACGTGGTCCCATAGCTCAGCTGGATAGAGTGCTCGCCTCCGAAGCGAGAGGTCGCTGGTTCGAATCCAGCTGGGACCACCATGCATCGGCATCGTCCCGAAAATCAGGTCTGCACCACGTCGCCCGGATCTCTGTGTAAACGAGTCAGGTCGGCAATTATCGTGAGATTCCCGCACCCCGAACGAACATCGCTATCAGGAGAGTGCATAATGGCCACCGAGACCTTTGCCCGTACCGGCCAAACCGACCACACGACCAGCTATTATGCCGCCAGCGCCAATGCTGCGCCGGAGCGGCCGCCACTGCAAGGGGATCGGCACATCGATATTTGCGTAGTTGGTGCTGGATACAGCGGCTTGTCGACGGCACTGCACCTGGCGGAAAAGGGCTATAGGGTCGCGATCATCGAGGGTGCAAAAGTTGGCTGGGGGGCGTCGGGGCGCAACGGTGGCCAGATCGTCAACGGTCTGAACGCGAGCCTGCAAACGATCAAGAAACGCTACGGTCAGGACACAGCCAATTTCGCCGCGAGCCTCGTGCAGGAGGGCGGCGAGATAATCCGCGAGCGGGTCACGACTTATAACATCAACTGCGATCTCAAGCCCGGCAATATCTTTACGGCTTTTACCCCCGCACACATGAAAGAACTCGAGGCACGCCGCGCGCTCTGGGCAAGCTATGGCATCGAAAATCAGGACATGCTCGATAAATCGGAGCTGCGTGAGCACATCGGCTCTGACCTGTACGAAGGCGGCATGATCGACCACACGGGCGGTCACATCCACCCGCTCAACCTGTGTCTGGGCGAGGCCGCTGCCTTTGAGCGGCTGGGCGGTGTGATCTACGAGCAATCGCCGGTCATTCACTGCGATACCGAGACCGCACGGCCCATGGTGAAAACCGCGAACGGCACGATGACGTGCGGCACGCTGGTGCTGTGCGGCAATGCCTATCTGGGCCAGGTCGTTCCGACCCTGACCGCGCGTGTCATGCCCGTATCTACCCAGATGATGGCGACGGAGCCTTTGGGGTCCGACCGGGCGAAAGCCCTGCTGCCGACGGATAAATGCATCGAAGACGTCCGCTATATCCTCGATTACTTTCGGCTTTCCGCCGACAAGCGGCTGATCTTCGGCGGCGGCACCGTTTACGGAGGGACCGATCCGGCGAACGTGGAAGCAAAGCTGCGGCCTGCGATGGAGAAGGTCTATCCGAGCCTGAAAGGCGTCAAAATCGACTTCGCGTGGAGTGGCAATTTCGCGCTGTCGTTCAGCCGTGTGCCGCAACTGGGGCGTCTGGGGACGAACACCTATTTCGCACATGGCTATTCTGGTCATGGCGTGACCGGATCACACACATTCGGCAAGATCCTTGCTCAGGCAATTGACGGGGATAGAACACGGTTTGACGTATTTGCCGGTGTGAAGTGGTACCCGTTCCCCGGTGGCAGGATATTTCGTGTGCCGTATTCGATGGCCGGGTCGTGGTACTACGCAATGCGTGACCGGTTGGGCCTCTAGGCAAATCGCGGGGGACGCTGTGGGTCCGTTACGGAAGGTCCGGGTTGTCCCGGACCTCCTGGGTTTCTGCATCAGGTTTATTCCGCCACGCAATCGGCGAAATACTGCACCGACCCATCCGATCCGACCTCTTGGACCAGACCGTGGATATCGGTTTCAAAACCGGGGCACTCTCGCGCGAACGCGCGGTTGAACTTCAGGTATTCTACGATTTTCGTGTTGAACACTTCTCCCGGTATCAAAAGCGGAATACCCGGAGGATAGGGTGTGACAAGGCTTGTCGTAATGCGTCCTTCAAGCGCGTCGATCGGCACACGTTGGGTCGACCGTTTCGCGATGTGGGCATACGCATCCGACGGTTTCATCGCGGGGGTCAGATCGCTCAGGTATATACCCGTCGACAGGACCGCCACGTCATATTTGGCGTAGAGTTCATGCACATTCTGGCAAAGATCCTGCATCCCGGTTTGCTCGTACCGGGGCTGTTTCGCACAGAAGTCCGGCATCGCACGCCACATCGGCGTGTTTTTCGCATAGTCATCCTTGAACTGCTGCAACGCGGTCAGCAACGTGTTCCAACGGCCCTTGGTGATGCCAATCGTGAACATCACGAAAAAGCTGTAAAGCCCTGTTTTCTCGACCACAACCCCGTGTTCGGCCAGGTATTTGGTGACGATCGATGCGGGAATACCGGTCTCTTCAAAGCGCCCGTCAAGGTTGAGTCCCGGGGTGATGATGGTCGCCTTGATCGGGTCGAGCATGTTGAAACCGGGCGCCATATCGCCGAAATCATGCCACGACTCCTCGCCATCGGCGGGCTGCACGCCTTCGGCATCGGTTTTCTTTAATACCCAGTCTTGCGCACTGCCGATGCCTTCATCGCCCAGTACCTCGGGCCCCCAGACCTGGAACCACCAGTCATCGTCGCCGAACTCTTCGTCGACCTTGCGCATGGCGCGGCGAAAATCCAGTGCTTCGGCGATGCTCTCCTCGACCAGCGCGGTTCCGCCCGGTGGTTCCATCATCGCCGCCGCCACATCGCAACTGGCGATGATGCTGTACTGCGGACTGGTGGAGGTGTGCATCAGGTAGGCCTCATTGAACAGATGTCTGTCCAGCTTGGTTTCCTGACTGTCCTGCACCAACACATGGCTCGCCTGGCTGATCCCGGCCAGCAGCTTGTGGATTGACTGCGTCACATAGGTAACTGATTTCTTGGGCCGATCCCGTTTGCGGCCCATCGCGTGGAAGCTGCCGTAGAACGGATGGAAAGAGGCGTGGGGAAGCCAGGCCTCGTCAAAATGGAAGTTCTCGACGTAGCCATCGAGCAGATCCTTGATCGTCTCGGTGTTGTATAGAACACCGTCATAGGTCGATTGCGTGATCGTCATGATCCGCGGCTGAACGGTGTCGGGATCGACACCGGCAAGCAGGGGGTTGGCGCGAATCTTGTCCTTGATCGTTTCAATATTGAACTCGCTGCGCGGGATCGGGCCGATGATGCCGAAATGGTTGCGCGTCGGACGCAGAAAAACGGGGATAGCACCCGTCATCATGATGCTGTGCAAAATAGACTTGTGGCAGTTGCGGTCCACCACGACCACGTCACCGGGCGCGACGGTGTGATGCCAGACCATCTTGTTCGAGGTAGAGGTGCCGTTGGTCACGAAAAAGCAGTGATCGGCGTTGAAGATCCGCGCGGCATTGCGCTCGGACGCGCCGATGGCGCCGTTGTGGTCCAGCAGTTGGCCCAGCTCTTCGACCGAGTTGCATACATCGGCGCGCAGCATGTTCTCGCCGTAGAACTGATGATACATCTGCCCGATTGGGCTTTTCAGAAACGCGACGCCACCCGAATGGCCCGGACAATGCCACGAGTAGGAACCGTCCTCGGCATAGTCGAGCAAAGCCTTGAAAAACGGCGGCTGAATGCCTTCGATATACAGCTTCGCCTCCCGGATGATGTGCCGCGCGACGAATTCGGGCGTGTCCTCGAACATATGAATGAAACCGTGCAACTCGCGCAGAATGTCGTTCGGCAGATGTCGGCTGGTCTTGGTCTCACCGTAAATATAGATCGGCACATCCGCGTTCTTGCGACGGACCTCTTCGACAAAGCTGCGCAGATTGGTAATCACCGGATCGACGTCCGGACCGGGGCTGAACTCTTCATCGTCTATCGAGAGGATAAAGGCGCTGGCGCGCGATTGCTGTTGCGCAAATTGCGAAAGGTCGCCGTAACTCGTGACCCCCAATACTTCGAACCCTTCGCCTTCGATCGCCTGAGCGACGGCGCGGATGCCAAAGCCTGACGAGTTCTCGGACCGAAAATCTTCGTCGATGATGACGACGGGGAAGTGAAACTTCATTATCGTTCTTTCCAGATGAACTGCAGGGTAAAGGCACAACACGCCATCGCTCCCTGACTTGCGATGGCCGACCGACGCGGCTCGGACCTTGTTTGTTTCGGTCTATCCGTCCGCAGTCAAGTGCTGGCACCACGATCCGCTATCTCTTGCGGGGTCTGAACGGGTTGGCCTGCCTAGCGTCCACTTTTGGAGCGCAGCAGGGACAGCATCTCGGGCATCCCGCGCTCTTGCGTGCAGCACATTACCTGTGTGTCGATATGCGCAACGTCAGCTTGGGTGTTGCTTCGCAGAAGACCTTCAACAGCGTCCTTTGCAGCCTGTCCGAGTTCCTGTGCCGAGGTTTGCGATCCGAATGACAGAACCGCCACGCTTCCATCAGGTAAATGACACATCAAACAGCGTCGATTGGCCAGGGCCCGCTCCACGCCGGCGTATAGTTCGGCCATGCGGGCTTGCGCGGCGGGTCCTTCGGGCACGGGTGTCAAAGATACAACCGTCAACGCGGTTTTGGGAAGCCGCGATATGCAATTCTCCATCGCGAACGCTTGCTCCCGGATGGTCGAGGGTTCAGTGCCTTTGGGGTCAGGTTTGGATAACGCCTCGATCCTCTTAACGACGTGTTCGAGTTCGGGCAATTCGAATGGTTTGACGATGTAATCGAATGCGCCCGCAATGAAGGCGTCCTCGATATGACGGGCATCGCCAAGCGCGCTCAACATCACGATCCGGGCGCGTCGGTGCAACGGGTGTTCAATGACCTGACGAAGGAGCGAGATCCCGGACATTCCGGGCAAATTCACATCCAGCAAAATAAGATCGAAGGCCTCGGTGTGCCGTTCCATCTGCCGGGTCGCGTGATCGGCAGATGGGGCTACATGGATGTCGCTATATCCCAACGTTTCAAGAAACAACTCGATAATTTCGAGAATTGTCGGATCATCATCTATCGCCAGAATGCGCATGTTCGTCAGGAACCTTTGGTTGCGCCTGATTTGAAGCGCCACAATCCAATAAGGTCAAGGCAATGAACAGCGCGGTTGATCTAGACCATAGATATCGTTGCGCAAACGTGCAACCAAAACAGATCCAAAATCAAAATAAATTATCGTGTTTGTATTCAATATCAGATGCTTATTATTAAAACTGAAGGTCTTGCATTAACTTCGAGAGCCCGATGATCCGGAAGGAAGGGCGGCGCACCTGTACGCCGCCCTCAGGCTTGGCCGGTTCGACCTCAACCGCGACGGCGACCACCCGAACGGCCCGCGCGGCCCCTGCCTTCCTGACCGGCTTTCGGGGCGATCTTGTTGGACCTGATCCAGTTGGTCCCGTTCGGATCGCGGTCGAACAGGAAATTGGCGGCCCGGATCGCCTCCATCTCGGATCCGGCACGCGGGATCGTTGACCCCATACCGAAAAGCTGGACGAAGGCTTCGTCGTCCATCCCCTCGGGCAGAACCACACCCAACGCCTCAAGCTCCGCTTTCTTCTCGGCGATCTTTTTCGGACCGACGGGCAGGGCGACCGGGTTCATGATTGCGGATGTCATACCCGCCCCCATCGCCATCGGCAGAAACGCATTGTTGATGCCATGCCGGTTGGGCAGACCAAAACTGATATTAGATGCGCCGCAGGTGGTATTGACGCCCAATTCCTCGCGTAAACGGCGCACAAGGGTAAAGACCTGATGACCCGCTGTCGCCATCGCCCCGATCGGCATCACCAGCGGATCGACCACGATGTCATGCGCGGGAATACCGAAATCGGCGGCGCGTTCGACGATCTTTTTCGCGACCGCAAAGCGGACTTCGGGATCCTCGGAAATACCAGTATCGTCGTTCGAAATCGCGACGACCGGGACATTGTATTTCTTCACCAGTGGCAGCACCAGTTCCAGCCGCTCTTCCTCGCCGGTGACGGAATTGAGCAGGGGTCGGCCCTCGCAAGCCTCCAGCCCGTTTTTGAGCGCGCCAGGAACCGAGCTGTCGATGCAGATCGGGCAATCGGTCACGGCCTGAACATGACGGATCATTTCGGGCATCAGAGTCGGTTCGACAAAATTGTTGTCGGCATAGCGGGGGTCTTCGGCCATCTTGTTAGAGAACACCGCACCTGAATTGACGTCGAGTATCGTCGCACCGGCGTTGACCTGCGCCACCGCATCGGCTTCTACACGCGAAAAATCACCGCGTTCCAGCTCTTCCGCCATGATCTTGCGCCCGGTAGGATTGATCCGTTCCCCGATCACGCAGAACGGCTGGTCGAAGCCGATGATTGCGGTTTTGGTTTTGGATTCGACGATCGTTCTGGTCATAGAGATGTCCTTAAGAGGCTTTTGCGGGCACGGCAGCGGTGCCGCCGTTGGTCTGCGCCCATGTCGCGTTTGTCTTGATCCCGCCCAGCGGGAAGAAGTGCACATGGCTGACGTTCCAGTCGGGGTTCTCGGCCTTGTGCGCTGCCAGCTCCGTGATCACATCCGTAGGCTCGTAAGGCAAGAGCAGCTTTGTCACGTCCATCGCACGCTTTTGCAGGACCTTCAGCGACGGGCCGACGCCGCAAGCGATGGCGAATTTGATCAACGTCTGCAATTTGGCCGGTCCCGCAATGCCGATGTGGATCGGCAAAGTGATACCGGCGTAATTCAGGCTGTCGGCCCATTCGATGATCGGCTGCGCCTCAAA
This sequence comes from uncultured Sulfitobacter sp., assembly GCF_947497275.1. Lineage (GTDB taxonomy): Bacteria > Pseudomonadota > Alphaproteobacteria > Rhodobacterales > Rhodobacteraceae > Sulfitobacter. The sequence goes on along the minus strand of NZ_CANMFS010000002.1, from coordinate 75,358 downwards.
GGCGAATTGCGTCGCGATTGCCATCTTTGCATCCGTCCGGCTTTGGAACGCGTTCTTCCATTTCAACGCCTCATCGACCCGCAAGCGTCCGCCATCCATGTCAATGTCACGGTTGCCTTCGGGGTGGCCCGCGACGTGCAGCCGTTCGAACCCTGCCTCATCGAACAACCCTGTCTCCAAAAGCTGCATGGAATCACTGAAGTCGCCCACAGGCGAAGCAACGCCGCCCGCCAGCACCAACGCCTGCTTTACATCCGCCTCACCCTGATAACGCGCGATCCAGTCGGCCAGCGTCGCGCGGTCCTTGATGATACGTGCTGGGAAATGCGGCATGACATTGTAGCCATCGGCGTTGAGCCGGGCGGCGGTGGCGACCATATCCTCGATCGGGGTGCCTTCGATGTGGGCGATGTACACGCGCGTCCCGGCGGGCAGCAGCGCGGAGAAATCCTCGATCTTCTCCGCGGTGCGCGGCATTACCTCGATCGAGAAGTCATGCAAGAAGGCCTCGACCTTTGCATCGGTTGTCGCGGGCACGGTTTCTTTTCTGCGAAAGTTCAGCAAAGCCATCACATGGCTCCTTCCTGTATCAAAGAGAGGGTGCAGGGTTCAGGCCCAGCCGTCATTGGCGATCAGCGCCTTGATGCGCGCGCGGTCGTATTCCGCGTCGATCCGGGCGGCCTCGGCATCGGCCACGGCGGCATCGTCGCCCTCGACGGTGTAGGGATCGGCCTTGCGCCATTCGGCGAGATAAGCGTCAGTGTCTTCCGCCCCCACCTTCATCGCCGCGCGGTCAATCGCCTGTTCGAATCGCTCGGGCAGGGGCCGCTTCTGTCCGCGCCGCCCCTTGCCGACGATGACCTGGGCGGGAATGTCCCGCCAGTAGACGATGACAACTTCGGCCATAAGTGATTCCCCTTGTGCGATACGCGCATGTGCTGCGCTTTCTCTAACGGAAGGCTGATCCCGGACAAAGGCGGTTTTCGACAAAAAGCCACCCTTCCGCGACCTTGCCCATTCTTCCACGACACCTCTATAGTACCTGAGAGCAGCAGATCCGGAAAGTTCAGCCCGATGGCTATCACGATAAAAGCGCATCGCATCGCCTATATGGCGCTGCCGAAAGCTGCGTGCAGCACCGTCAAACAGACCCTTGCCAAGATCGACCCCGCCTACGGGCGAAAGTTCGAGAAGGCGGGCGCGCCCGTGCTGAACCCCGAACATGTGCTTTATCCGACGCGTCGTTTCCGGCCGCACCGCTGGGAGGCGCTGGAGGGGTGGTGGCGGTTCTGCGTCGTGCGTGACCCCGCGAAACGGTTGATTTCATGCTATACCAACAGGGTGGTCCAGCTGAAAGATCTTCACAACAGCCGCAAACTGATCCGCGGGGCCGTCGATCTTCCGATGGACCCTGACCCGGATTTCTTCTTCCAGAACCTCGTGGCCTACCGAAGAGCTGCGTCTGTCATCAAACATCATGCGCTGCCCGCTGATATGTTTCTCGGCGATGACCTGAGCGTCTATGACCGTGTCTATCCGATCGAAGAGCTGGACCAGTTGATGAAAGATCTGGGTGCCCGCTGCGGCACCGACGTAACGCTGGTGCGGAAAAACAAGAGCGGCGGCGGCCTCGGTATCGAGGATCTGAAACCGGAAACCCGCGATAGCCTGCGTCCTCATATGGCGCGCGAATACGCGCTGCTTGGCGGGTACTATGAAAACCCGCTGCAATAAGCCTTCGGTGTTGCAGAGTGACCACTTGCGTACGGACCCGCCGCACCATACTCTGCCGCCAACTCGTAATGAAAGGCGCAACTCATGGCGCCAAAGCGCTCCAGAGGTGCGGGCGCGCTCGAACGTAAAAAGAAGACGGCTCTGAGCCCCGCGCCAGTTTCGTCCGGATCGAACGACCTTTATGCGGCCTTGGATCTGGGCACAAATAGCTGCCGCATGTTGATCGCCCAGCCGAAAGGCGGCGGTTTTCATGTGGTGGACAGCTTTTCCAAATCCGTGCAGCTTGGTGCGGGGCTGGAAAGAACCGGGCGTTTGTCGCGCGGATCGATGACGCGCACCGTTCAGGCATTGCGCATTTGCCAACAGAAACTGCGCCGGAACAAGGTCACGCGCATGCGACTCGTCGCGACCGAAGCCTGCCGCCGTGCGCTGAACGGAGACGAGTTCATGCGCCGGGTCACCCGCGAAACCGGGCTGCGCCTCGACATCATCGCGCCTGAACAGGAAGCGCAGCTTGCCGTTATTTCCTGCGCGCCTCTGGTCAGCCCGAAAACCGAGAACCTGCTTGTCGTAGATATCGGCGGCGGTTCGACCGAGCTTGTCTGGATCGACATTTCAGAGGTGCCGCCGAAGGATCGCGCGCAATCCATCATGCGGCTGCACGGTGGATTTCTTCAGGCGAAAACGGATGTGCCCGCCGCGCGCGTGGTCGATTGGATCAGCGTGCCGCTCGGCGTGGCGACGCTGCGTGACCAGTTCTCTGATGTCGAAGACGATGCTGCGCGTTTCGCGCTGATGAGTTGGTTTTTCGAGGAGAACCTCACCGATTTCACCCCCTACCAATCTGCACAGCCGCAGGAACGCTTTCAGATCGTCGGCACGTCGGGTACAGTCACGACCGTCGCGGCAAGCCACCTTGGCTTGCGCCGATACGACCGGACCAAAGTGGACGGGCTAAGCATGACGTCGGTCCAGATCGACAAGGTGATCCACAGCTATCTCGCGATGGGACCGGTCGGCAGGCGCGAGGATCCGTGCATCGGGCACGACCGATCCGCGCTGATCATGTCGGGGGCGGCGATCCTGCAGGCCTTGATGCGCTGCTGGCCTACCGACCGGCTCAGCGTCGCGGACCGCGGCCTGCGCGAAGGGCTGCTTTATGCCCAGATGAGCGCCGATGGCGTTCTTGAAGAGGGAATTTTCTGATGGGCAAAACCCCTACGGGCAAGAATACATCCGGCCGCGGCCAGCGCGATCTGAAGGTAAAGGTCAAATCCGCGCGCGGACGCAAGCTCAGTTCCACGCGCTGGTTGCAGCGCCAGCTTAACGATCCGTATGTCAAACGCGCGCGTGCCGAAGGCTATCGCGGGCGCGCCGCCTACAAGATCATGGAATTGGACGACAAATACCGGTTTCTCGTGCCCGGCGCGCGCATCGTCGATCTGGGTGCCGCGCCCGGCGGGTGGTGCCAGGTGGCGGTCAAGCGGTGCAATGTTCTGGCGGAGCGCGGCGGAAAGGCCGTGGGTACGATCCTTGGAATTGACCTTCAGGAAATGGAACCGATTGCCGGGTGCGAATTGCACCAGCTCGATTTCATGGAAGACGATGCCGATCTGAAGGTGAAGGCGTGGCTGGGCGGCAAGGCCGACGTCGTGATGTCCGACATGGCCGCCGCATCCTCGGGCCATAAGCAAACCGACCACCTGCGCATCATCGCGCTTTGCGAGGCAGCTGCCTATTTCGCCTTCGACGTGCTGGACGAGGGTGGTACGTTCGTGGCCAAGGTTCTGGCTGGGGGCGCGGAGGGTGAGCTTCAGAAGCTGCTGAAACAGCGATTTCGCAAGGTCGCGAATTTCAAGCCGCCAGCGAGCCGTGCGGACAGTTCCGAAAAATTTGTCGTGGCGATCGGGTTCAAAGGCGACCCGGCGGAATAATTCCGCAGGCTGAGGCGAGGGAGGTTCATGCAGTAAATTGGTTCGGGGCGTCCCGGACCACACCCTGAACCGAGCGGCTGTTTAGTGGTTGAACCGCTCGGCCGGATCAGGTCGACAGGAGTTCTTGCGCTCGGTCACAGCATGGACCCAGTGGTTTCCATTCTAGACAACGCGCGGTACCGAGCATCGGTAGTTTGGTTTGTCCTGACGCTCCCACGTCATAAGCGTTAACGAGACAACTGCGCGAAGGCAGCAAGGTTGTGAATCAACATAAGCCGCATCTAGAGGTGCTTCGTGAACACTTGAGCAGGGGTCAGGATCCTGCCACCCGCAGACACGCACCATCTGCGAACTGTGAAACAGTCCACGACAGGTATTATGTCTCATCATACCGCGCGACAGTACCGCACGTGCGTCCAGCGAATGGCGCCGTGGGTGCTGTCCATGTCTGTGGACGGGGTCACAAGGCTGTTTCAGATCCGTGATCACGGTAACAGCGCTCCGTGCAAATATTGACGAAGCTGGGGTCATTGTCGTTGGGAGACGCTTGATGACCGCACAAATATGGATCGCACTCGCTACCGCGAACTTCCTTGCAGGCCTGGCACCGGGTCAGAATGTTGCGCTCATGGGGGCGGCGGTCGCACGGTCCGGTCCGGCCGGAGGCGGGTTTGCCATGCTGGGAATCCTGTGGGCCGAAATCGCCTGGGCGGCCCTCGCCATCCACCTGACCTTCGGGGCACGCGAGTTGGCTGGCGACACGTATTTCCTGTTGCAGATTGCAAGCGCGGGGGTGTTGATCTGGTTCGGGTTCGGTGCCTTGCGCGAAAGGGGGCCGAACCGGTGCGATCAAGCTGCGCCGTGGTATTGCTGGCCTTGTTGGCGACGGTGTGTTCGTCGGTTTTGCTAACCCATTGGCGCTGGTATTCTTTCTATCTGTCTTTCCCGCGTTCGTACCGCCGGGGACCAACGGCACGGGTGCCGTTTTCTTTTTCGTCTCCGCAATCGTGGCATCGTGAGCCGCGGGGCTGGTGCCCTATATCGTCGCGGGCGGCATGTTGCGGCGTGCCGGTCACACCACTGTTTTGCAATGGGTATCGGGCGGGGCGCTAATGGAGGCGGGCGGGTTGCTGCTGCTGAATATCACGATCTGACCGGTGTTTCGCGCGGCAGGTTTCATGCAACAGTCGCGCCAGCGCCGCGTTCGCGCAGCCCGTCCATGTCGGTCACGACAATATGCCCTTCAGCCATCTGAACCAGGCCGTCATGGACCATCGACATTAGTCGCTTGTTGACCGCTTCGCGCGTCACACCAAGCATTTGGCCCAGATCGGTCTGCGAGAACTTTCGTATCAGGTGCACGTTGTCGGCTTTCGTGACGCCATGCGCCGTGGCCAGATCGAAAATCACACGCGCAAGGCGTGCGTCCAGACCGTGAAATGCAAAGCCGCCGAGCACATCATTATTGCGCCGCAGGATTTCGCACAAAAGCTGCACGATGTGTCTGGTGAACGTCGGGTCCTTATCCAGCAGGTCGTCCACGACCCTTTTGGGCAGAAACAGGCATTCCCCGCTTTCGATACCGGTCGCACTCGCGGTACGTGGTAGTCCATCCAACAGCGCTATCTCGCCGAAAGGATCTCCCGGCTCGAGAAGGGAAAGGGTCAGTTCCTTACCATCTTCATTGGCGATCCAGATCCGCACGAGTCCCGACAGTACAATCCGCAGACCGTCCGCCGCATCCCCCGTCGCAAACAGCATTTCGGCGCGATGGAACCGCACGATCCGGCTGGCCCCGGCGATTCGGTCGATGTTTTCCCGATCCGCAGCACTGAAAATAAAACATTTGCGGATCGCCTCTGCCATCACTTCGTGCTGCATGCCGTTCGCCTCCTGCAAGGGGGACAGGCTGCACGTTGTACGCTTTTGGGTCGATCGGGTCGATTTACGATCAGAGTCGAAGCGTCAAAACGCTGTGGCGGCACTACCGGACGCCTGATTGTGAAATCTCAGCAGGTTCGTCGGTCAAAAGGAGGGCTATCCGGAGGAGACAAAAAAGCGCCCCTCAAGGGCGCCTCGTTGTCAGTTCTCACACGAAGTCGGTCAGCCGCCCCAGCTGCGTACGGTTCCGCAATCCATATGCACGAAATTGGAGCCGGAATACCGCCCGACTCCGCCGCCACGGCATACGGACGCTGCTTTCGCTATCTGACTGACGGAGCGTGATCCAAGCCGCAGGTCGGCGGCCTGACCGCGCATGTGAAGGGAGTTCTTTGCAACGCCGCGCGACCGCGACCGCAACATCGCGTTGGTTTTCGGGCTGCGATAGCCGGACAACAGCATGTAGGGTTCGTTGACGTTCAGCAAATTATGCGCGGCTGCCATGATGTCGAAATTGCGCAGGTCCATCTTGAACGCGTCATCCGTACGCCAGTCACGCATGAAATAGTTGATTTCGGTCACGGCGTCGGGAATGTATTTTCCCTCGATCCAGTAGATCATATCGATCCGCTCACCGGTGCGGCCGGAATACATCTTGAGCCGCCGAATATCGCCCGCCCCGCGCAGGAAACCTGCCGCGTTGGCGAATGTCGGTGCTGCTGTGACTGCCGTTGCCGCGAATGCGCCCAAGAGCGCACGCCGGGTCATGCCCGTTGTGTGTGTGCCTGTCATGTGTCCTGTCCCGTTTTCTGCCCGATTGAGGCGTACCTGATTAGACTGCCAATGTGCCCATGATGTTACATGTGCGCTATTATCATCTCCCCAGATGCCTCTCATCTATTGCATAGCGAATATGGTGAACCAAGAGATGAATCGGAAAGGTTCCGAATAGAGATCATTTTCGGCAATTTTTTGCGCATCTGCGATAGTGCCGGACCAGACCCGGCAAACGGTGCCATTCCGCATCGGTTGGCGGCAAATTGGCAGGATAGACATTTTTGTGATTGGACTTGGCTGGACACCCTCTTGAATAGTCTGGGAAACAGGGACTGGTTGCGATTTAAAGGATTTTTCGATGGAATTAACGGGATTTGCGGGCCGCACAACCAAAGCTGCGCTCTTTGCTCTTGTGCTCGGGGCGGGGGGGATCGCCCTGCCGCACGCCGGTGTCGCGCAGGTCACAGCGTTCAAGCAAGCGGTGGCGGAAACCGGCGCGCGCGACGGCGACATCGCCAAATTCTACCGCCAACAGGATTTCGAAGGGATATGGACAGGAGACGAGGACGTGCACCGGGCGCGACGGGCGGCGCTTCTGGACGCGTTGCGTCGCGCCGATGACCACGGGCTGCCTGTCGCTCGCTACGATGCCGACAAGCTGGAGCGACAGATGGCAGCCGCGCGCACGCCGCGCGATCTGGGGCGGATCGAAGTAGAAATGACTCGCATGTACCTCCAATACGCCCGCGATCTGCAAAGCGGCGCCCTGATTCCTTCCAGGACGGTCAGCGCGATCAAGCGGGAGGTGCGCTATACTGATCGCTCCGAGCTTTTGCGTGGGCTGGTCGCGGGGCGGCCTGCGGGCTATCTGCGCAGCCTTGCGCCGCGCACGATCGAATACAGCGCCTTGATGAAGCAGAAATTCCTGTTGCAGGAACAACTGAGCCGCGGGGGTTGGGGGCCGGTCGTCACGGCATCTTCGGTCAAGCCGGGAGAGACCGGACCGGCGGTCGTCAATCTGCGCGACCGGTTGATGCGTATGGGCTATCTCAAAAGATCCAACGCGCGCGGCTACGACGCGCAACTCACCGCTGCGGTTGTCGCGTTCCAACAGGCGCATGGTCTGGAACAGGACGGCGTTGCGGGTGAGGGAACGATCAAGCAAATCAACGAGGGTATCGAGGCGCGCCTCAAATCCATCCTGGTCGCCATGGAACGCGAACGCTGGCTGAACCACGAGCGCGGCGAGCGGCATATCCTCGTCAATATTCCGGATTTCACGGCCAAGATCGTGGACAATGGCCGCGTGACGTTCGAAACCCGCTCGGTTGTCGGCGCTGCCCGCGAGGACCGGCCGACGCCGGAGTTTTCGGATATGATGAGTCACATGGTTATCAACCCAAGCTGGTACGTTCCGCGCTCGATCGTTGTGAACGAATACCTGCCTGCGTTGCGCGCAAATCCGAACGCCGTGCGTCATATTGATGTTGTAGACCGCAGCGGTCGGACCGTACGGCGGTCATCGGCAAACTTTTCGCGCTATTCGGCTCGCACGTTCCCCTATTCGATGCGCCAGCCGCCCAGCAAATCCAATGCGCTGGGGCTCGTAAAGTTCATGTTCCCGAACAAGTACAACATCTATCTTCATGATACGCCTGCGAAATCCCTGTTCAACCGTGAAGTACGCGCGTTCAGCCACGGTTGTGTACGCCTCAACGATCCGTTCGATTTCGCATACGCGCTGCTTTCCAAACAGGAGGCCGATCCCGAAGGGTTCTTTAAATCGAGGTTGCGCACAGGGCGCGAGAGCCGGGTGAATCTTGCCACCGAAGTGCCGGTGCACATCATCTACCGCACCGCCTATACAGATGCGCGCGGCAATCTGAACTTTCGCCGGGACATCTACGGACGTGATGCGCGGATTTGGGACGCCCTGCAAAAGGCAGGGGTGGTCCTGAGCGGTGTTCAGGGGTAAATCTGCGCGCGAGCCATAAAAAGGACGCGCCACATGACCCATACCGTATCACAGATCGCAGCGGCGCTGGGAGCGGAAGCTTTCGGCGATACAACGATCGTGATCGAGCGTGCCAGCGAACCGGCGGATGCGGGGCCGGACGATCTTGCGCTGGCAATGGCCCCCGCCTATGCCGAGCGGCTTGGCGAAGGGCGCGCCCGGGTTGCAATGGTCTGGGAAGGTGCTGACTGGCAGGCGATGGGCCTTCGGGCAGCCATTGTCGCCCCGCGTCCGCGCTATGCGATGGCAGCGCTTACCCGGACGTTGGACAAAGGGCAAGGCTTCGGAGGCCAGAGTTTTGCAGGCGGTGTTCATCCTTCCGCATTCGTAGACCCCGACGCCCATCTGGGCGAGAATGTCAGCGTCGGCCCGATGTCTGTCATCGCTGCGGGTGCCCGTATCGGCGACGGCAGCGTGATCGGGCCACAGTGCTTCATCGGTTGGAATGCCGAGCTTGGGCCGGACGGCTACTTGCGCGAGGCCGTCAGCATCGGGGCGCGGGTGCACATCGGTGCCCGGTTCATCGCCCAGCCCGGCGCGCGTATCGGGGGTGATGGATTCTCTTTCGTCACGGCCGAACCGAGCGGCGTCGAAAACGTGCGCAAGACGCTTGGCGATCAGGGCGAGGCATCGGCACAAACCTGGACCCGGATCCATTCGTTGGGGTCGGTACGCATCGGCGACGACGTCGAGATCGGAATGAACGCGACGGTCGACTGCGGTACCATTCGTGACACCATGATCGGGGACCGCAGCAAGCTCGATAATCTGGTGCATCTGGGGCATAACGTCATCGTCGGGCGCGATTGTCTGATCTGTGGACAGGTCGGGATCGCGGGATCCGCAGTCATCGGGAACAACGTGGTGTTGGCCGGCCAGTGCGGGGTCAGCGACAATATTGTGGTCGGCGACGGCGTCATCGCGGGCGGCGGCACCAAGCTGATGTCGAATGTTCCTGCGGGACGCACGATGCTGGGCTACCCGGCGACGCGCATGGATGCGCAAGTGGATAGCTATAAGGCCTTGCGCAGGCTGCCGCGCATGCTGCGCGACGTCGCGGCCCTGAAAAAGGCTGTTTTCAAGAGCGACAAGGATGCCTAAATCACATCCCATACCGGGAGGGGACCGCACCATGAGCATCAAAGAGCAGGTTATCGCAATTATTGCCGAGCAGGCCGTTCTGGATCCTCAGGATGTGACGATGAACTGCACGCTCGAAGATTTGGGGATCGACAGCATGGGCATCGTCGAAAGCATATTCGCCATCGAGGAAGCGTTTGACGTAACTGTCCCGTTCAACGCGAACCAGCCCGACGCGTCTGATTTCGACATCAGCACGGTAGCCAGCATCGTTGCGGGCGTCGAACGGTTGAAGGCCGAGCAGGACTAGTCCGCGTGAAACGGGTTGTCATCACCGGGGCAGGAACGATCAACGCGCTGGGGCATTCCGTTCCGGCAACGCTCGCGGCCATGCGCGAGGGGGTGTGCGGCATCGGACCGCTGGAATTCCGTGATGTGGAGCGGTTGTCGATTCAGATCGGCGGCCAAGTGCGCGGGTTCGAAGCGGAGGGGCGCTATAATCGCCAGCAGATATCTCTGTACGACCGGTTCACGCAGTTCACGCTGGCCGCGGCGCGCGAAGCGATCGAGCAGTCGGGTCTGGTGTTCTCCGGCGACACCGCTGCGCGCTCGGGCGTCGTGCTTGGCACGGCGGGGGGGGGTGTCAGCACCTGGGATGACAATTACCGCGCTGTCTACGAAGAGGGCAAGAACCGCGTTCACCCCTTTGTCGTTCCCAAACTGATGAACAATGCAGCAGCCAGTCATGTGAGCATGGAATGGAATCTCAAGGGGCCATCTTTCACCGTCTCTACCGCTTGCGCGTCCTCCAACCACGCGATGGCGCAGGCCTTTGCGATGGTCCGATCGGGGATGGCGCCCGCGATGGTGACAGGCGGGTCTGAATCGATGCTGTGCTTCGGCGGAGTAAAGGCGTGGGAGGGGCTTCGCGTGATGTCGAAAGACGCCTGTCGTCCGTTTTCCGCCAACCGCAACGGCATGGTACAGGGCGAGGGGGCCGGCATATTCGTCTTCGAGGACTACGACCATGCGCACGCGCGGGGCGCGGAAATCCTGTGCGAAATCGCCGGGTTCGCCATGTCATCGGACGCGGCTGATATCGTGATGCCGTCAAAGAACGGAGCCGCGCGCGCGATGGCCGGTGCGCTCGCAGATGCGCGGATCAACGCGGATGAGGTCGGCTATATCAACGCTCATGGGACGGGGACGGCGGCCAATGACAAGACCGAATGCGCCGCCGTAGCAGATGTGTTCGGTCCACATGCGGACCGGCTTATGATCAGCTCAACCAAATCCATGCACGGCCATCTGATCGGTGGAACGGGCGCGGTCGAGATGCTTGCCTGTATCATGGCACTGCGTGACGGCGTCATCGCACCGACCATCAACTATGAAGAGCCTGATCCCGAATGTGCGCTCGACGTGGTCCCGAACACGGCGCGCGATGCCAACGTTGATGTGGCGATCAGCAATGCCTTTGCGTTCGGCGGTATGAATGCGGTCATCGCCCTGCGGCGGATCTGACTTTCCCATCCAACGCATCAGACACGAAAAAGCCGCCTCTCCGGAAGGAGGGCGGCTTTGCGACTTCATCATGGAGGAAGGTCGCTGTTATTGTTCGAGCACCGATGCCTTGTCGTAGGACGCCGTGAAGCCTTCAAGCGACAGGGTCAGTTCGACCGTTTGATCGGGAGCCAGCGCGGGAACGATGGTTAGCTTGGCTTCGTTGCCGCGTTTGAAAGCTGTGATGTCCCCTTCGGTGAGGCCTAGCCGGACATAACAGCCGACAGGATTGCAGAATGCGTAGGGATAGCGCCGTGCCTTGCCACCATCGATGGAAATGGTCAGCTGCTGGGGCAGGGCTGTTTCAAGGGGCACGATTATGGTCGCGCCGGCAATCGCCTTGCCTCCCGCAGGGAGCCGGAAAAGCGACACCTCGGCGACGGGCGCCCCTTGGCCATCATCCATCAACTGGTACATCTGGCACGGCTCTTCGCCTTCTTCGAGCTTGATACAGCGCAATTCCCATGCGCCAATCACTTCCTTCGCGTAGGGCTGGCCAATGCTCGGGTCCTTGTCCGCATCTTCGCCAAGGCTCAAGCCTTCCTGAACGGAAGAACTCTGCTCCGACGTGTTACTTTGTTCAGACGTAGAACTCTGCTCGGGCGTGGTACTCTGTTCGGGCGCGGTACTCTGTTCGGCAGGTTCGGTTGTGGTCGCGGTTTGGGCGCCAACCACGGCAGGCATCAGCGCCAGAAGGGCTGTGCACAACGGCAGGGCTGTCAGAAACTTGGTCATGAGAATTCCATGTTTGATTGCGTTTGCCTTGCTCTACCATTCCACGCGGTGATTGTCAGGACCATTACGCGCGCAATTCGGCTGGGCGGGGCGCTTTTCTGCTGATCGGGACCACGTCGCCTCTGCTTGCCTCTAAACAACGCAAAAAAAAGAAGGCGCAGAGCACCTTCTTCTTGGACTTGCTTGTAACTCCCTGTCGGACTGGGCCGACTTATGCCGATAGACTATGCGCCGGTCTATGATCGGTCAACTGCAAACTTCGATCCTTAACATAAGAATTCCAACCGTTTGATCAAAAAAGGCCGTACCCGAAGGCACGGCCAGTCTGACAGGGAGGAATTGCCCCCCGTGCAAGGACATATGCACCGGAGGCAAATTCACTATGGTGCGAAAAGGTTAAGTTTGTATGCTCAGCCGGAACTGAGCGGTCTGACCCCGCAAGGAAACGAACGGCAGGGGAGACAGAAATTATGAGCTCGGATATTTTTATAGGGGGCGGTGGCCCGGCGCATGGCACGCCGCAGTACCTCGCGTTGAAATACGCCAACCGGCATGGGCTGATTGCCGGTGCGACCGGGACCGGCAAGACCGTGACCCTGCAAATCCTTGCGGAGAGTTTTTCGAACGCCGGTGTCCCGGTCTTCCTATCAGACGTCAAAGGCGATCTCAGCGGGCTTGCGATGGCGGGCGACCCGGCGCACAAGCTGCACGACGCGTTCACGACCAGAGCGGAAAAGATCGGATTCTCAGATTATATCTATGACGCTTTCCCGGTCGCCTTCTGGGACCTTTTCGGGCGTCAGGGGCATCCGGTGCGCACAACGGTTTCGGAAATGGGGCCGCTGCTGTTGTCACAGCTTCTGGAGTTGTCGGAGGCGCAGGAAGGCATCCTGAACATCGCGTTCCGCCTCGCGGACGAGGACGGCCTGCCGCTGCTGGATCTCAAGGATCTGCAGGCGTTGCTGGTCTGGATCGGCGAGAACGCGCGCGATCTTTCGCTGCGCTACGGTAATGTCTCGCCTGCCTCGGTGGGGGCCATTCAGCGGCGTTTGCTGGTTCTTGAAAACCAGGGTGGCGCACGGCTTTTCGGCGAACCGGCATTGGCGCTGGCCGACCTCATGCGCTGCGATGCGGACGGGCGCGGGATGATAAACATCCTGGCGTCCGATCAGTTGATGGGCGCGCCAAAGATTTATGCGACCTTCCTGCTGTGGCTCTTGTCGGAGTTGTTCGAGGAACTGCCCGAAGTGGGCGACCCGGACAAGCCAAAGCTGGTCTTTTTCTTCGACGAGGCGCATCTGCTGTTCGATGACGCGCCGAAGGCGCTGGTCGACAAGGTCGAACAGGTGGCGCGCCTGATCCGCTCCAAGGGGGTTGGGGTGTACTTCATCACCCAGAACCCGGCGGATATTCCCGAAGATATTCTGGGTCAGATGGGCAATCGCGTACAGCACGCCTTGCGTGCCTTTACTGCCAAGGACCGCAAAGAGCTGCGCATGGCGGCGCAAACCTACCGCGAAAATCCGGCGTTCGATACGGAAGAGGCCATTCGCGAAGTGGGCGTGGGCGAGGCGGTGACTTCGATGCTCCAGAAAAAGGGCGTGCCGGGGATCGTGGAGCGGACGCTGATCCGTCCGCCTTCGTCACAACTGGGGCCAATCAGCGATGCCACACGCAAAGCGTTGATGGCGCGTTCGGACATGGCTGGCAAATACGATACGGCCCTGGATCGCGAAAGCGCGTATGAGATTTTGCGCGAACGTGCGGCAGAGGCCGCGAAGGCCGCCGAGACAGCAGAGGCCGCTGTAGCCGCCGAAGAAGCCGCAGAGAGCGGGCAGGCGCAAAGCCCATCTCTGCGCGAGTTTAAGAAGGCGCGGCGATACGCGGGCAAGGGGAGCGCCCCCCGCACCGCGCCGCAGCACCGGACGCGGGAGGAAAGCCTGGGCGGTGCGATCTCGGAGGTGATCATCAAGGAACTGAAGGGCACCACCGGACGCCGCATCGTGCGCGGCATCCTAGGCGGGCTGTTCAAAGGGCGCTGAAGCGCGTTCCCCTGCTATTTCTCCGGGATCAGGCCGCGCGGGCTGAAGCGCAGCACGAGGATCATGATCAACCCCATCGTCAGCAGACGCATTTGTGCGGCGGATTCAATCAGGTGCGCGCGCAGCGCGCTGTCTTCGGCCATGCCCGACGTGAGGATGTTCATTGCAAAAAGGCCGATCGGTTCGACCTGAACCCACAGGAACCAGATCAGGAAACCTCCGAGGATCGCACCCAGATTGCTGCCAGAGCCGCCGACGATCACCATCACCCAGATCAGAAAAGTAAAGCGCAACGGCTGGTAGGTGCCGGGGGTCAGTTGGCTATCGAGCGTTGTCATCATCGCGCCCGCGATACCACAGACCGCCGATCCCAGAATGAACACTTGCAGGTGTCGCTTGGTCACATCCTTGCCCATCGCTTCGGCGGCGATTTCGTTGTCACGGATCGCGCGGAGCATCCGGCCCCACGGCGAATTCAGTGCGCGGTGGCTCAGCCACAGGATGATAAGAAGAACGATGGTGAACAAGATCGCGTAGAGGATCTTGACGAGGATCGTCGACCCTTCGACGGGATCGAACCCCATTGATGCGGCGCGGTCGACGAAGGCGGCTGAGTTCTGCAGATCTATTTCGTAGGGGACGGGACGCGGGATGCCGACCACGTTCTTGACCCCGCGCGTGAGCCAATCCTCGTTCTTGAGTATAGCGATGATGATTTCGGCGATGCCCAGCGTCGCAATCGCGAGGTAATCGGAGCGCAGGCCGAGGGCGACCTTGCCGATCAACCACGCGGCACCGGCAGCCAACAGGCCACCGACCGGCCAGGCGATCAGCATGATCCAGCCGTTCTGTTTATAAGTCTCGTCCGTGCCGGGATTGAGACCGCCCAGATACCCCGTTTGCGCCGGATTGACGGATTCAATGAGTTCAACGCTTGGATCGAGAATGCCCCGGAACGCGAAAAAACCGACGATCAGGACTGCCGTGATCGCCAGACCGCGGTTGCGCCCCGGCGCCATCCTGCGCATCGTGAAGACGGCCGCGACAACCGTGGCGGCGCCCAAAAGCAGCGCCAGGATCACCCCCGGACCCCCAGCCGCGAAAGCACCCGGTGTGGCGGGCATGCCGACCAGAACCGCCGCCAGCCCGCCGAGTGCTACGAACCCCATAACGCCGACGTTAAACAGACCCGCGAACCCCCATTGCAGGTTCACGCCCAGCGCCATGATCGCCGAGATCAGCCCCATGTTGAGGATGAACATCGCGTTGTTCCATCCCTGAAAGAAGCCCGAAAGGATTATCAGGCCGAACACCACCGCAAAAAGCAGTGTATTTCTCACGGTATCGGTCATGTCGCTTGCCCTCTGAACAGGCCGGTCGGTTTGAACAGCAGCACGATCAGCAGGATCACGAAGCTGACGGCGAATTTGTAATCCGTGGACATCAGCTGGACGAGGCCCGACGGCTCAAGGCTTTCCGGCATCAGATACCCCAGCACCTTTTTCCACGCATAGGTGATCGTCACTTCGGAAAAGGCGATCACGAAGCCCCCGGCGATGGCACCGATCGGGCTGCCGATGCCGCCGACGACCGCCGAGGCGAAGATCGGCAGTAGCAGTTGGAAATAGGTGAACGGCTTGAAGGATTTGTCGAGTCCGTAGAGAACGCCGGCGATGGTGGCGAGCGTGGCGACGATGATCCAGGTCAGCATCACGACACGTTCGGGGTTGATGCCGGACAGCAATGCCAGATCCTCGTTATCGGAATAGGCCCGCATGGATTTCCCCGCCCGTGTCTTGTTGAGAAACCAAAAAAGCAGCGCCACGACGATGATCGCGGTAATGACGGTGATGAGTTGCGTCGTGCGGATGCCAAGGCCCTCTTCGAGGCCGGTCATGTTCTTGAAATCACGCGCGGAAATGATGAAACGTTCGCCATCGGCAAAGCTCTGGTCGTCGGGGCCTATGATGAAACGGACGATGCCGTTCATGATGAACATCACGCCCATCGACACGATGACAAGGATCACCGGCTTGGCCTTCTGCTCGCGGTAGAAGCGGTAGACAAGCCGATCCGTGAGCAGGACCAGCCCGATACATCCCAGAATGCCGACGGGCAGGGCGACAAGGGCTGTGGGCAGCGGGCCAAGACTGACCCCCGCCGATTGCAGCCACCATGTCATCAGGATCACGATCATGGTGCCGAAGGCCATCGTGTCGCCGTGCGCAAAATTCGAGAACCGCAGGATACCGTAAACCAGCGTCACCCCCAGCGCCCCGATGGCCAACTGGGAGCCATAGGCAATGCCCGGGATAAGGACGTAATTCGCCAGTGCGACGATTGCGTTTAGAAAATCCATTAGGTTCGGTTCCTTTGGCAGGTGCCCAATCCGGTCACGACGACATCTTGGCCAACGAAGGTATGTGTGGAGTAGATAAGCGTGAGATCGGCAAAGACTGTCAGCATGTGGCTGGTCTGCCCGCTCGTATCGTATGAGGTGCTGCGCAAGAGAACATCCCGTGTGGTTTCAGCCTTTTTCAGGAAAACCGGCATATCCGCTTCCAGAGAGAACAAGAGCGTATCGCGTAGTTCTGGTATCTTGGCGGGCTGCGAAACCTGCTGACCGGGCGCATCATTGGCACAGAGCCGTTGCGATATACACTCGTAGTGGGAGGCGGCGCCGATCTGCGGAGTGCCGCAGAGGGCTGCCGCAGCAAAGAGAGCTTTCATAAACATTCTCAGCCCCCCAAAAACGATCTACGAACTTCGGGATCGGCCAGCAGTTCCTTTCCGGTGCCCGTATACGCATTGCGCCCCTGCACCAGAACATACCCCTTGTCGGCGATCTCCAGCGCTTGCCGCGCGTTCTGTTCGACCATCAGGATCGGAATGCCGGTGCGGGCAACTTCGATGATGCGGTCGAAAAGCTCGTCCATCACGATCGGGCTTACCCCTGCGGTGGGCTCATCCAACATCAGCACCTTCGGTTGCGTCATCAACGCGCGGCCCACAGCGACCTGTTGGCGCTGGCCGCCCGACAGTTCGCCCGCCGCCTGATGACGTTTGTCCTTGAGGATCGGAAACAGGTCGTAAACCTGCGCCATCGTTCCGCGAAAATCGTCGCGGCGGATGAACGCGCCCATCTCGAGGTTTTCCTCGACCGTCATGGTCGTGAAGATGTTCGAGGTTTGCGGCACGAACCCCATACCCTTGGCTACCCGCGCCTGCGGCGACAGGCCGGTGATGTCCTCACCGTCCAGCTTGACGTGGCCGGAGCGCACATTGAGCATGCCGAAGACAGCTTTCATGGCTGTTGATTTGCCAGCGCCGTTCGGGCCGACGATCACCGCAATTTGGCCGCGCTCCACCGCGATTGTGCACGAATGAAGGATATCGGGGCCTGTGCCATAGCCACCGGTCATCGCGTCGCCGATCAGGAAAGGGCCGCCGGGAGACGCATGCGCCTTGTCGGTACTTTTCGGAATGGCGGAACCCTGTCCGTCCGCATTGGCGATGGACCGATCCTTGTTGCCACGATCGGAATAAGCGTCGTTCGTCATTCTTCAACTTCCTCGGCGCAGTCGATGGGGTGCGCCCGTGCGAGACGATGCCGGCCCACCAGCGATCAATGCTATTGCAAGATTTCCGGACAGGGGGCCATACGTCATCGTACCTCTCACGCGCCGACTTTCTCTTTGTTCTTCAAACCGGTGCCGAGATAGGCTTCGATGACACGCTCGTTGGCCTTGATTTCGGCCAGCGTACCTTGGGCGAGCACGCGGCCCTCGGCCATGCAGATCACCGGATCGCAAAGCCGACCGATGAAATCCATATCGTGTTCAATCACGACAAAGGTGTATCCACGCTCTTTGTTGAGGCGCACGATGGCATCGCCGATGGTGTTCAGAAGGGTGCGGTTCACGCCCGCGCCTACCTCGTCGAGAAACACGATCTTGGCATCGACCATCATCGTACGGCCCAACTCCAACAGCTTTTTCTGTCCGCCCGAGATTTGTCCGGCTTTCTGCTCGGCCAGATGTTCGACAGTCAGGAATTCCAACACCTCGTCCGCCTTCGCGCGCAGCGCGCGTTCCTCGTTCGCGATACGCTTGCGGCCAAACCAGGTGTTCCACAGCCTCTCGCCTGATTGACCGCCAGGCACCATCATCAGGTTTTCGCGGCAGGACATCGAATGAAACTCATGCGCGATCTGGAAGGTCCGCAGCAGCCCCTTGTGAAACAGCGTGTGCGGCGCAAGCCCTGTGATATCCTCGCCCGCCATGCTCACACGTCCCGACGTAGGTTGAAGAACGCCGGCGATTACATTGAAAAGCGTCGTTTTTCCGGCACCGTTCGGGCCGATCAACCCCGTGATCGAACCCTGTTCGATGGTCAGGCTTGCACCGTCAACGGCGTGAAACCCGCCGAAGTGTTTGTGTAAATCGTCAACGACGATCATATGTCCATCCCCGTTTGCGGCCTCTTGCGGGCTGCTGCCTTATGCAAACAGCCCGGAAACCTGCCCGGGCTGCTTTTCGTGTTTCACCACCCCGTGGCGGTGGCGGTGCGCCTACTTGTAGCCGACGGTGACGTTCTTGCCGTCCTGCACCTCGATCATGCGGTAGGTGCCCGCGGATTCGCCGGGGCCGATCAGCTCGACTGCAGATGCCCCGACATAGTCGATGTCGGTTCCCGCCTTGATCAGCTCAAGCGCCTTTGCAAGATCGCCGGGATAGATCTTTTCGCCGGGCGCGTTGGCCACTTCGAGGATCTTGTCCTTGTACACGGCCGGATCGGTGGAATTTGCCGCCTGCATCGCAAGCAGGAACAAAGCCGCTGCATCGTAGGATTCAGGGGTGTAGGGCGATGTGCCGTCGAAACCGGCCTCTTCGGCCATCGTCGTGAAAGTCTCGATGCCGTTGCCTTCGGAGCCTGCAATCTGGCCGTAGGATCCATTCAGATCCGGACCGATGGTTGTTGGCAGGTTCTCACCGATCATGCCGCCGGGCAGACCGAACTGCTCCCATGCGCCTGCGTCCAGCGCGGCTTTGATAATGCCGGCACCACCCTGATCGAGGTAGCCCGCGACAACCAGCAGATCACCCCCCGCAGAGGCCAGTGCACCGACTTCGGCGGAATAATCGGCCTTGCCATCTTCATGGGCGGCTACGATGGTCACTTCACCACCCGCAGCCTCGTAGGAGGATTCAATCGCGTCCGCGAGACCCTTGCCATAGTCGTTGTTGGTGTAGGTCAGGGCGATGGATTTCACGCCCCGCTCCATCAGCAATTCGGCCATCACCTCGCCTTCACGCGCGTCGGACGGGGAGGTGCGGAAAAACAGGCCGTTGTCTTCCATCGTGGTCAGGCCGGGCGATGTTGCCGACGGCGAGATCATGACCATTCCATTGGGGATCGCGACGTTCTGAAGCACGGCACCTGTCACGCCGGAGCAGTCCGCACCGATCAGCCCACTGACGCCGTCGGCGATCAGGCGTTCGCCGTTGGACACCGCAAGGCCGTTGTCGATACAGCCCGAATCCGCGCGCATTGACGCGACGGTGGCCCCGTCCATCAACAAGCCGCTGTCGCTTATTTCCTTCATCGCCATTTCGGCGCCCGCCGACATCGGGCCGGTCAGGGATTCAATCGGTCCCGTGAAACCGAGCAGGACACCCAGTTTGACTTCCTTCGTGTGGCTCTCGGCGTAGGCGCCGGTCGCAACAAGTGCTGCAGCCGTTGTGGCCATAAGCATCTTTTTCATATGTTTCTCCCATGTTGGAACATAGCGTTCGGGCGATAGCCTATGCGTGGTCCGCATAAAAGAGAAGCAGATTATTGTGCATCCTGCACCGTGCAATCCGTCTGTGCAGCGTTCAGATCGACAACCGTGCGGCGTGGCTGCCGCGTTCGCGGTAGGGTGTTGTTTCGTAATGCGCGCGGTAGCATTTCGAAAAGTGCGAGGGCGACGCAAATCCGCAGGCGAGGGCGACGTTGATCACGCTCATATCCGTCTGCATCAACAGGTTGCGCGCTTTTTGCAGGCGCAGTTCCATATAGTACCGCTTGGGGCTGCGGTTGAGATAGCGGCGGAACAGGCGTTCGAGTTGCCGTGTCGACATGCCGACATCCTGTGCGAGCGTCGCCGGGCTGATCGGTTCCTCGATGTTGTTCTCCATGATCTGGATGACCTGGCTCAACTTGGGATGCCGCACCCCGATGCGTGTCGGCACGCTGAGCCGCTGGGTGTCCTGATCGGTGCGGATCGAGGAATAGATAAGCTGGTCGGCGACCGCATTGGCAAGATCCTCGCCCCGATCGTCCGCGATAATCTTGAGCATCAGGTCGATCGAAGAGGTGCCGCCGGCCGTCGTCATCCGGTTGTTGTCCACGACGAACACCGATTTGGTCAGGATGACTTCCTCGAACTCCTCGGCAAAGCTGTCCTGATTTTCCCAGTGGATCGTCGCGCGCTTGCCGTCAAGCAGACCCGCCTTGGCCAAGGTATAGGCGCCGGTACACAGTCCGCCCACGACAAGGCCCTTGCGGGCCTCGCGGCGGAGCCACGACAACATCTTTTTCGTCGTCGCCGCCTGCACATCGAGGCCCGAGCAGACCATTACGGTATCGTCACGGCCAAGCTCGCACAAATCGTCGTCAAGCTGGAATACCGTGCCCGCCGAACAAGCGGCCTGCGCGCCGCCTTCGCCAATGACAGTCCACTCGTAGAGTTTCTTTCCCGCCATCCGGTTGGCGATCCGCAGGCTTTCGAGAGCTGTGGCAAAGCAAAGCAGGCTGAAATTATCGAGCAATACAAAAACGAAGCGGCGCGGCTTGTCCGCGGCGCGTGGGTTGCGCTGAGCGTGGGGAGCATTGCCCATTGCGTCGTATTCCGATCCGGTTGGCAGAACTGTGTTTCAAGGTATCAGAAACGTAAGCTCAAGACACGCGAGTTTTCCCCGAGGCACGCGGGGAGGTCAAGCGACCAAATTCAGTTATGGTCACATCGCCAGAGTTTTTGTATACGGGCGTCCAGACCTGCGTTTGCGCTACCGTTGCGGGCGCGACGCCTTGACCGGAGATCGAAGACCATGACCCATTGGACCAAATCAAGCTGGCGCAGCAAGCCACGGATCCAGATGCCTGATTATCCCGATCAGGCCGCACTCAACGGTGTCGAGGCGCAGCTTGCGCGCTATCCGGTCCTGGTCTTTGCGGGAGAGGCGCGGCGCCTGCGCAAACAGCTCGCGGCTGCGGGGCGGGGCGACGCGTTTTTGCTACAGGGCGGTGATTGTGCCGAAAGTTTCGAGCAATTCTCGTCCGACATGATCCGCGATACCTTCAAGGTGATGTTGCAGATGGCGATCGTGCTGACGCATGGCGCCAAGGTGCCGGTGATCAAGGTCGGGCGGATGGCGGGGCAATTCGCCAAGCCACGTTCGGCGCCTATGGAAACGGTCGACGGGGTCGAGCTGCCCAGCTACCGGGGCGATATCATCAACGATCTGGCGTTCACGCCGGAATCGCGTATCCCCAATCCTGACAACATGCTGCGCGCCTACACCCAATCGGCGGCGACGCTGAACCTGTTGCGCGCCTTTTCGACTGGTGGTTACGCGGATATTCACAAGGTGCACGGCTGGACGCTGGGTTTCACAGATGGCGAGAAGGCGGAAAAATATCGCGACATCGCCGCACGTATCTCGGACACGCTTGACTTCATGGCCGCTGCCGGTGTGACATCCGATACCGCGCATTCGCTGCAATCGGTCAATTTCTACACCAGTCACGAGGCGTTGCTGCTCGAATACGAAGAGGCGCTTTGCCGTCAGGAAGCCGAGACCGGCAAATGGCTTGCGGGTTCCGGTCACATGATCTGGATCGGCGATCGCACACGGCAGCCCGACGGCGCCCATGTGGAATTTGCCAGTGGAGTGCAAAACCCCATCGGCCTGAAATGCGGCCCCACGATGGAGGCGGATGACCTCAAGAAGCTCATGACAAAGCTCAACCCCGACAACGAAGAAGGGCGTCTGACGCTCATCGCGCGGTTCGGGGCGGGTTCGGTGGGTGATCATCTGTCGCGTTTGATCCGGACCGTCAAGGAAGAGGGCGCGAATGTCGTGTGGACCTGCGATCCCATGCACGGGAACACCATCAAATCCTCGAGTGGCTACAAGACCCGACCATTTGATTCAGTCCTGCGCGAAGTGCGCGAATTTTTCGAAGTACACAGCGCCGAAAACACCGTGCCCGGTGGCGTGCACTTCGAGATGACCGGTCAGGATGTCACGGAATGCACCGGCGGCGTGCGGGCAGTATCGGACGAGGATCTCTCGGACCGGTATCACACGGCCTGCGATCCACGGCTCAACGCAAGCCAGTCGCTCGAACTGGCGTTTCTGGTGGCCGAAGAGCTGTCGGCGCGCCGCACGTCCAACACTGTTCAGGCGGCAGGCTGAACTGAATGGCGCATGGCGGGCGTTTTCAGCCTCGCCCTGCGCTTATCCGCCTAATCGCTCGATTTGATCAGGCGTAGGTAGGGAGGGCGCTTCTTCGTTGTATCCGCATGGCCGAACGGCGACGCGGAGTCTTCGAAACCGCTGTGTTGCTTGGAATCTGTGTCCGCCGCCGGCAATAGGCGACGCGGTGCGGTGTCCAGCGCACGCACGGTGGCGCTGCGCAGGGTCAGCCGCCGTGGTGCCTGCCCGATGTCACCCTTGCTCATCAGACAGCCCAGTATCCTGCTCACGTCGCCAAGGTCGCTTTTGAGCGGCAGGAGGATCATCCGCGCGTCAAGCGGGGACCCCGCGCCGCCTGTCATGGAAAGCTGGGCCGTGGCGGGCGTTTGAAAAACTTCTTCGAGCATGTCGCTGATGCGCTGGCGGTCATCGGACCGAAAGAACGAGGTCAGCGGCATGCCGCGCGCCTCCATCCCCATCAGCATGTGCAGATGATGTCCCGCGATCCGCATGCGGGCCACACCCGGTGCCACCCGTTCGAGAATGAATGCGAATTCCAATGCGCTCTCGATCCCGCGCGGATCGATGTCGGCGCGTCTGGGCATGTCACGCCCCGCGCGCAGGGCTTCCCAATAGGCCTCCACCTGAGCCAGCGGAGCGTGCCCGCTATGGGTTTGATAATCTGACATGGTTAAAACATTCTGGTTGGTTTTATGCATCTTGTCCATCAAAGCTCTCGTCGAATGCGATGCCCGACTGCGCTGCAGCGGCGGAAATCCGCGCGGCGCCCGGAGGGGCAGAGGCTGGTTGAAGGGAAAGGCGCGTTCTGCTGCACGTGGCGAATATGTGTTCAATTTATCAGATCGCAACACAATGTGGCCTCTTTTCGGGCCATTTGGTTAATGCGCTCATGGGGGTACAGCACGGGCTTTTCACTTGCAGCACCGGTGGGAAAAACCCTATCCCACTGGCAGGCATGGCATGGTGCGGTCGGGGTGAGGGTCCAGGTATGATCAGATCAATGACAGGGTTCGCGACGCGCAGCGGGGCTTTGGGGCCCCATAGCTGGACCTGGGAGTTGCGGGCGGTCAACGGCAAGGGGCTTGATCTGCGGATCCGGGTGCCGGACTGGATCCCCGGTCTTGAGGCGAATTTGCGCAAGAACCTCGCGGCCAGCGTCGCGCGCGGCAACATAACCCTAGGCCTGCGCGTGATACGCGAAGAGGGCGGCGGCGCGTTGGCGGTGAACGCGGCGCAGCTGGCGACCGTGCTGGACGCGCTTGGCCAGATCGAAGCGGCAGCGATGGATGCGGGGGTCTCACTCGCGCCCTCCAAGGCGACCGATATCGTGACAATGCGCGGGGTGCTGGAGCAATCCGTGCAAGAGGATGACAACGCGGCGTTGGCGCAGGCACTGGTCGCCGAATTCGGCGCGGTTCTGGCGGAGTTCAATGTGATGCGCACGGCAGAAGGGGCAGCATTGCATACCGTCGTGATCACGCAGCTGGACAGGATCGCCGAGTTGACGAAAGAGGCATCCGTGCAGGCAGAGGCCCGCCGCGTCGATGCCGCTGCTGCCCTGCGCCGCAATCTGGCGAAAGTGGTGGAGACCGTAGACGATGTAGATGAGACCCGGATCGCACAGGAGCTTGCCCTGATCGCCGTGAAATCCGACATCACCGAAGAAATCGACCGCCTGCACGCCCATGTCGACGCGGCGCGCGCGCTGGTGCAAGGGGACGGCCCGGTCGGGCGCAAGCTGGATTTCCTGATGCAGGAGTTCAACCGCGAAGCGAATACGCTGTGCTCAAAAGCGCAAAGCGTCGATTTGACGCGAACCGGTCTGGCGCTGAAAGCGGTGATCGACCAGCTGCGCGAGCAGATCCAGAATGTGGAGTGACGGATGAATACGGCAGACAGACGCGGGCTTTTGATCATTCTATCCTCGCCCTCGGGTGCCGGGAAAAGCACGTTGGCAAAACGATTGATGACGTGGGATCCGAGCCTTCAGTTCAGCGTTTCCGCCACGACGCGGCCCGCGCGGGCGGGTGAGGTCGATGGCAAGGATTACCTTTTTGTCACCGAAGAGAAGTTTCGCGGCTGGGTCAAGGACGGCGATATGTTGGAGCACGCCCATGTGTTCGGCAACTTCTATGGCTCGCCCAAAGCGCCGGTACAGCAGGCGATCGACGCAGGCCGTGACGTGATTTTTGACATCGACTGGCAGGGTGCGCAGCAGATCCGCAATTCGGCCCTGGGCCGCTATACCCTGTCGATTTTCATCCTGCCGCCCTCGATCCCGGAGCTGCGCCGCCGACTGGTGTCACGCGGTCAGGACGATGACGAGACGATCGCCAAGCGGATGCAGAAAAGCTGGGACGAGATCAGCCACTGGGACGGGTATGATTATGTATTGATCAACGATGACCTGAACGTGACCGAAGAACGGTTGAAGACGATCATCATGGCCGAGAGGCTGAAGTTTCACCAGCAACCGGGCCTGAGCGCCCAGGTTCGCCGACTGCAAAACGAATTCGAGGATTTATCATGACCATCTATGCACTTGCGGACAAGGCACCCGAAATTGATCCAACAGCCTGGGTCGCGCCCGACGCCAACGTCATCGGCACGGTCGCACTTTATGCCAAAAGCTCGGTCTGGTTCGGTACCACGCTGCGCGGCGATAACGAGATGATCACCGTGGGCGCGGGATCTAACGTGCAGGAGAACTGTGTGTTCCACACCGATCTGGGCTTTCCGCTGACAATCGGCGTGAACTGCACCATCGGTCACAAGGTCATGCTGCACGGCTGCACGATCGGCGACAATTCACTTGTGGGTATGGGTGCTACGATTCTCAATGGTGCAAAGATCGGAAAGAACTGCCTGATCGGGGCAGGGGCTCTGATCACAGAGAACAAGGTGATCCCGGACGGAAGTTTGGTGATGGGGGCTCCCGGCAAGGTTGTCCGCGACCTGGACGCACCGGCCATCGCACGGCTAGAAGCCAGCGCGCGCCTGTATCAGGACAATGCCGCGCGTTTTGCCAAAGACCTCTCGGAAATCTGAACCGGTGAATCCGCTGCTGCCGGTTTCCGAGATGATCGCGGCGCTGCCGTTGGCCGCGCTGGCCGTCGGACCTACCGAGCAGGTGATTGCGATCAATGGGGCGGGCTGCAAACTTTTCGGAGACGGCGTCGTCGGACGGCATTTCATCACCGTTTTGCGCCAGCCCTCCGTTGCCGAAGCAATAGAGACTTGCCTGGGCGGCGGCCCGCCGACAACTGCAAGGTATCTTGCCCGCGAGAACGGGCAGGACGTTGACTATGATGTCTCCGCGGGTTGCATCGGAAGCTCGGGCATCGTGCTGCTGACGTTCGTGGACGTGACGGACGTAACAGCCGCAGGGCAGATGCGCCGGGACTTTGTTGCGAATGTCAGCCATGAATTGCGCACGCCGCTTACCGCGTTGATGGGCTTCATCGAAACGCTGCAGGGCCCTGCGCGCGATGATGCCGTCGCGCGCGCGCGTTTCCTGTCGATCATGAGGGATGAGGCAGAGCGGATGAACCGCCTTGTCGGCGAGCTGCTGACCCTGAGCCGGGTAGAGGCGTCGCAAAGGGTGCGCCCGAAAGACACTGTCGATCTGGGTGCCGTGCTGGGCACCACCGTGCGTACCCTCGACGCAATCGCGCAGGCCGCGAACGTGACTCTGGCGATCGAGACGCCGGATGAGGCGTTGACGGTTCTGGCGGACAAGGATCAGCTGGTACAGGTTTTCACGAACCTCATCGAGAACGCGATAAAATACGGGGGCAGGGATCGCACCGTCCATGTCGATCTGACGCGGACCACTGACGGCACCGTATCGCGCGGTCCGTACGCTCAGGTACGGGTCCGTGACGAGGGGCCGGGTATCGATCCCGTGCACCTGCCGCGCCTGACAGAGCGTTTCTACCGCGTCGACAGTCACCGCAGCCGGGCTTTGGGCGGGACGGGGCTTGGCCTCGCGATAGCGAAACACATACTGAACAGGCACCGCGGATATCTGAAAATTGCTTCCAGATTGGGAGAGGGTGCTGAATTCACCGTGTTTATCCCCGTCGCTGAGGAATAGAACCTGCAGGCCGCTCCGATTTACTTACGAAAACACCGGATGTCATGAAACTGTAACGTAACTGTCACAAAAGCACAGCAGGCCCGCCCTAGACCATGCGGGAGATCACCATGGGGGTGGTTTCAAATGACTGCTGACAGGAGACTTCGATGTCTTTCGTAAAACTCACGACTTCCGCGCTGGCGATCGCCGCCGTGTCTGCAACTGCCGCTGCCGCGCGCGATCAGGTACAGGTCGCTGGTTCCTCAACCGTGCTGCCTTATGCGTCCATCGTCGCCGAAGCCTTTGGCGAGAATTTCGACTATCCCACGCCGGTCGTCGAATCCGGTGGCTCCTCTGCGGGTCTGAAGCGTTTCTGCGAAGGCGTGGGCGAAAACACGATCGACATCGCCAATGCCTCGCGCCAGATCAAATCCTCCGAAGTTAACGCATGTGCGGCCAATGGTGTGACCGACATCATCGAGGTGCGGATCGGATACGACGGGATCGTCTTCGCCTCGGACATCGATGGCGAGACATTTCAATTTACGCCTGTCGACTGGTACCGCGCGCTTTCCGAGCAGGTCATGGTGGACGGTGAGATCGTGAACAACCCGTTTGCTACATGGAACGAAGTGAACCCCGATTTGCCCGCTCAGCCGATCCAGGCATTCGTTCCGGGCACCAAGCACGGGACACGGGAGGTTTTCGAGGAAAAGGTGATCTTGGCGGGGTGTGAGGAAGCCGGCGATTTCGAGGCGTACCTGGCGGCCAACAACGACGACAAGAAGGCCGCGGAAAAGGCCTGCATCGCGCTGCGTACCGATGGCAAGTCCGTGGACATTGATGGCGACTACACGGAAACCCTCGCACGCATCGAAAGCAACGACGACGGCATCGGCGTGTTCGGCCTCGCCTTTTACGAGAACAACACCGACAAACTGCAGGTAGCGGACATGTCCGGTGTCGTGCCCTCGACCGAAACCATCGCGTCAGGCGAATATCCGGTGTCACGCCCGCTGTTCTTCTACGTCAAGAAAGCGCACATCGGCGTAATCCCGGGCCTCAAGGAATACGCGGAGTTCTTTGTCATGGATGAAATCGCCGGCCCCGACGGCCCCTTGGCCGAGTACGGTCTGGTAGCCGACCCTGAGCTTACGGAAACACAGACCGTCGTGGCGGACGAATCGGTGCTCGGTGGCGGCTCCTGATCCGTTCGGACTGAGACTGAATACATGGGGCCGCTCGGTGCAGCGGCCCCTCATTCTTGACGCCAGAGCGAAGTCGATACTTCTATGAACCTCTCTTTTCTGCAAAACCCGCTTGTGCTGGTGGCGCTCGTCCTGATCAACGCCGCAGTCGGGTACGTCCTGGCACGCAGGCATGCGATGGCGCGGGCCGGCGGCGATGCGCGCAAACTGCATTCGCTGCCCAATTATTACGGAATGACGGCGGCAATGGCGGCGGGCATCCCTGCGTTGGGGGTGCTGGCGATCTGGCTGCTGGCACAACCGATGCTGATCCAGAGCGCGCTGCTGCCGCTGTTGCCCGCAGATGTGGTTGCGGACAGCGGGCGTACCAGTCTCGTGCTCAGTGATGTTTCGAGGGTCGCGGACGGGTTGGACCGGGCCGTCGCGGCAGGTGTGCTGGACGCACAACGCATCGCGGCGCTGCACACCGATCCCGCCGGCCTGCGCGATACGTTGGGAGATGTCGGCGTGGCGCTTGGCGCCGAGGTCGAGGTTTATGTGCTGGCGGCGGCGGAAAAGTCGCGCAGTCTGGACGCCCGCGCGGATCTCCTGCGTGCGGGGGTCGTTTTGATTGTTGCACTCGCCGGTATGGCTCTGGCTGTGCGTGCGGCTTCTCCGACCTTCCGGGCGCGCAACGTGGTCGAGCGCGGAATGCTCGCGCTGTTGATCTTCGCGGCATCTTTGGCGATCCTCACGACCGTCGGCATCGTGTTTTCGATGCTGTTCGAGTCACTCAATTTCTTCCGGCTGCATCCGTGGCAGGACTTCTTTCTGGGGGCAAGCTGGTCTCCGAACTTTCGCGGTGACAGCGATCTGTCGATCCTGCCGCTCTTGTGGGGCACTTTGTATATCTCGTTCATCGCCTTGCTTGTGGCGGTGCCGATCGGGTTGTTCGCGGCAATCTATCTGAGCGAATACGCAGGTCCGAGATTGCGCGCCGTTGCGAAGCCGCTGCTCGAAATCCTCGCAGGGATCCCGACGATCGTTTACGGTCTGTTCGCGCTGCTGACGGTCGGGCCGTTTCTGGTCGACGTGTTCGGGGCCGGTGGGCCCCTCAGCATGGAGGGGCTGCGCGGCGGGGATCCCCTAATGGCGGGGGCGACGGCGGTGATGACGGCGGGTCTGGTGATGGGCATCATGCTGATCCCCTTCGTGTCATCATTGTCCGACGACATCATCAACGCGGTTCCGCAAAGCTTGCGCGACGGCTCCTACGGGCTGGGTGCGACGCCTTCCGAGACCATTCGTCAGGTGGTCTTGCCGGCCGCCTTGCCGGGTATTGTGGGTGCGATCCTTTTAGCGGCATCTCGCGCCATCGGGGAGACGATGATCGTGGTGCTGGGGGCAGGGGCCATTGCCCGCTTTTCCGGCAATCCATTCGAGGCGATGACGACCATCACCACCCGCATCGTCAGCCAGCTGACCGGTGACACCGATTTCGCCAGCCCCGAGACGCTGGTCGCCTTTGCTCTGGGACTGACCCTCTTTGTCCTTACACTGGGGCTTAATGTTCTGGCGCTTTATATCGTGCGCCGATACCGGGAGCAGTACGAATGACAGACACCCGCCACATGTCCTTGCTGGTGCGTGACACCCGCACCGCCCGTCGCAACCGTGCCGAGACGCGTTTTCGGATCTACGGGCTTGCCGCCATTGCCATCGGGTTGACGATGCTCGTCATCCTCCTGGTCACCATCGTCGGCAGGGGCAGCGGTGCCTTCCAGCAAACCTACCTGTCAGTGCCTGTCACCTTGATCGAGGCCAAACTCGACAAGAACGGCAACCGCGATCCAGCCGATCTCAAGAAGGTGACCACATTCGGTTATGGACCTTTGCTGCGCTCCGCGTTCGAGCAGATGGTCGATGATGGTACGATCCGCACCGATCTTCCGGCAAAGAAGATCGCGGGCATCGTGTCGGATGGCGCCGAGGCGCAGGTGCGCGATGCTGTTCTGGCGGACCCCTCTCTGATCGGTCAGACGGTCACGTTCGAATTCCTCGCCTCCGGCAGGGTCGATGGCTATCTCAAGGGACGCGTAAGCCGCGAGAGCATCGCGAACGACAAGAATATCAGTGCCGAACAGCTCGATATCGTGGATCAATTGCGCACCGCCGGGCTTTTGGAGAAACGCTTCAATCTTGCCTTCATCACCGGTGCGGATGCATCAGACGCGCGCCCCGAAGCGGCGGGGATGGGCGTATCGATGGTCGGATCCCTGTTCATGATGCTGGTGGTGCTTGTGCTGGCGCTTCCCATCGGCGTCGCGGCCTCGATCTATCTTGAGGAATTCGCGCCCAAGAACTGGATCACCGACATCATCGAGGTCAATATTTCTAACCTCGCTGCGGTGCCGTCAATCGTGTTCGGCATCCTCGGCCTTGCGGTGTTCATCAATTACATGCACTTGCCCAACTCCGCGCCGCTGGTGGGGGGGCTCGTGCTGACCCTGATGACGCTGCCGACGATCATCATCTCCACCCGTGCCTCGCTCAAATCCGTGCCGCCTTCGATCCGCGATGCGGCCTTGGGGGTCGGGGCCTCGAAGATGCAGTCGGTGTTTCATCATGTATTGCCACTGGCCGCACCCGGCATTTTGACCGGCACCATCATCGGTCTCGCACAGGCGCTCGGCGAGACGGCGCCCCTGCTGCTCATCGGGATGGTCGGTTTTATTGCGTCCAACGGCCCCGACAGCCTCGGCGAGGGGCTGCTCAGCCCCAACTCCGCCATGCCCGCACAAATCTATGAATGGGCCAAGCGGGCCGATCCCGCCTTTTACGAGCGGGCCTGGGGGGGCATCATCATCTTGCTGGTGTTCCTGATCACGATGAATGCCGTCGCCGTCCTTTTGCGACGCCGGTTCGAACGGCGCTGGTAGGGGGGGCAGGAATATGTTCGACAACACAACCAAACCGGAGGCACTCGTGTCCAAGACTTCGAAAATCTCGACCCGCAATGTGCAGGTCTATTACGGTGAGACCCACGCCATCAAGGACGTGAACGTCGAGATCGAGGACAAGACCGTTACCGCCTTCATCGGGCCGTCGGGCTGTGGAAAATCCACCTTTCTGCGCTGCATCAACCGGATGAACGACACCATCGAAAGTTGCCGTGTCAAAGGCGATATCCGGATCGACGGCGAGGACATCTATGATCCAAAGGTCGATCCGGTGCAGCTGCGCGCCAAGGTCGGCATGGTATTTCAAAAGCCCAATCCATTCCCGAAATCCATCTATGACAACGTGGCCTACGGCCCGCGCATCCATGGCCTCTCGCGCAACAAGGCCGAGTTGGATGGGATCGTGGAGCGCGCGCTGCGCCGCGCTGCGATCTGGAACGAGGTCAAGGACCGGCTGCAGGCCCCCGGAACGGGTCTGTCGGGCGGGCAGCAGCAGCGGCTATGCATCGCGCGGGCCGTCGCGACAGAGCCGGAAGTGCTCTTGATGGACGAGCCGTGTTCGGCGCTCGACCCGATTGCGACCGCTCAGGTTGAAGAACTGATCGACGAGTTGCGCCAGCAGTATTCCGTGGTGATCGTCACCCACTCGATGCAGCAGGCCGCACGGGTGAGCCAGCGAACCGCGTTTTTTCACCTCGGCCATCTGGTCGAATTCGGCGACACGGACAGGATCTTCACGTCGCCCGAGGACCCCCGCACGGAAAGCTACATAACCGGAAGGATCGGTTGATATCATGGAAGAACAACACCACATCGCATCGGCGTTCGACCGTGACCTTGAAAAGGTACAGGCGCAGATCATAAAGATGGGCGGCTTGGTCGAAGAGGCAATCTTGCTTGCCGCCAAAAGTCTCGAAACCCGTGACGAAGAGTTGGCCGAGAAAGTGCGGGCGGCCGACCGGGTGATCGACACACTGGAAAGCGACATCAATGAACAGGCTGCCCGCGTCATCGCCCTGCGCGCGCCTACCGCGATCGACCTTCGAGTGATCCTCAGCGTGATCAAGATCTCCGCCAATCTGGAGCGGATCGGCGACTATGCCAAGAACATGGCGAAACGCACCAGCGTGTTGGCGCAGATGTCGCCGGTAAACGACAGCGCCGGGGGCATCCGGCGGATGGCGCGGCAGGCCGAGGAAATGCTCAGGGATGCGCTGGACGCCTACATCCGGCGCGATGTGCCGCTGGCGGCGCAGGTCATCGCGCGCGATGAGGACCTGGACCAGATGTACAATGCGTTGTTTCGCGAGTTTCTGACCTTCATGCTCGAGGACCCGCGCAACATCACCGCCTGTATGCACCTGCATTTCATAGCCAAGAACATCGAAAGGATGGGTGATCTGTGCACGGCAATGGCAGAGCAGGTCATCTATCTGGTAACGGGCGAGCACCCGGAGGATAACCGGCCAAAGGCGGACGAAACATCGCTCGCCGTCGATCCGTAACCTGCCTGAAGGGGAGCTGAGAGATGTCGATACAACCGGTGCAGGTTTTGCTGGTCGAGGATGAACCCGCGCAGCGCGAAGTGTTGGCCTATAATCTGGAGGCGGAGGGGTATGTCGTGCGCCGTGCCGAAAACGGGGAGGAGGCGATGATGATGGTTCGCGAAGCCGCGCCGGACATCATCATCCTCGACTGGATGATGCCCTTGCTTTCCGGTATCGAAGTCTGTCGACAGGTCAAGTCCGCAGCGCAGACGCGCGAGATTCCTGTGATCATGCTGAGCGCGCGGTCCGAAGAGGTGGACGCGATCCGCGGGTTGGACACCGGTGCGGATGACTATGTCACCAAACCGTACAATCTGCGCGAGCTGATGGCGCGGGTGCGTGGGCAGTTACGACGGACCCGCCCGACGGCGTCGGGTGAAGAGGTGGCATTCGAGGATATTGTTTTGAATTCCGCCACGCACCGCGTTACCCGCGACGGGACCGAGATCAAACTTGGCCCGACCGAATACAGGTTGCTTCTGACCCTGATGGAAAAGCCCGGGCGCGTGTTCACCCGCGACCAGCTTCTTGATCATGTCTGGGGGCGCGACATCTACGTCGACACCCGTACCGTGGACGTTCATGTCGCGCGGCTGCGCAAGGCATTGACCGGGCAGGGGGGCGCCGACCCCATCCGCACCGTGCGCGGTACTGGCTACGCCCTCGGCTGAACGTGTTTGCTTTCGTAACTCTTGCCCCCTTTTTCTTAGGGTTTGTTACCCGGCTATCCCTGATGTGAAATGGTAGAGCAGCGGCGGGCTTGGACCTCTGTCCTGTTTAATCAGTGATGGATCGTGTTCAATCCAATGCGGCGGCTCTTTGGGAAGTGTTTAGCGATATCATCGGCTATCTGATCATAGGGAAGACAGTCGATGCGGTCGAGGACAAAGGCGCCCAGCATGGTATCAAGGATGGACGCGCGGTTATGGTCATGTCGGCCCATTTTAGCGCCTCATATAGCTGCTTGAGGGATCGTTGCGACCGTCACGTCCGTGATCCACATGCGTCGCGTTGTGGCGGCAACCTATATGCCCTGTGCATAAAGGCACTTCGCCAGCTATGCATTTGCCCGCGGGACGCGATACATCATGGGCAGTGTCCGAGCCAGCGCCGCCGCGTGTTTGGTGTCTAGGTGTTGAGTCCCGCCATTTGGTGTATCGAATCTAAGCTGAATCGATCTGGTTCTGAAGTCCAGATTTTGCAGATGTATTCGTAGGGCCTGAGACCGTTGAGGATCTTTGGTCTGCGTGTGAAGTTTTTTGCGTCCATGAAGTCGGTGAGGTGCGTGCGTATGGGGTATCGCTTGAACTTCTGTCGCTTCGGCTTGCCCATTGCCCGGCAACACCTGCCTGCACGTGTGAGAGGGGCCATCGACATCTGGCAAGCGAGAGATGCCATGCCTGTAAATGCGCCGATGTAGTGCCGACCGGGCCAGATGTGGGATCGACGGTTGAAGGCATAGAGGCAGTCGTCCAGCGGTAAGAGCGTGTGCCGTCGGAACCCCACGATCGTGGCGTCCTCTTCTTCGTTGAGACACGTTGAGCACGGCTCCTTTAGACCGGTCTTGTGATCCTCGACCGTCCGGCGCTTGCGCCACTTGGCGGCTGTCTTGGGATCAAAGACCTAGCAGATCACAAATGACGTCGACTGGGATCGAAAAACTGTTCTGGACTGGAGGGTTGTATGCGATCGGACAAGAAAACAGCGCATGAGATACTACCGCGTATTATCGAGCAGCATGCGCCCGCAGCCTTGCACCAATAGGCCGCCCGATGAAAGACACGCTCGTTCTTGAAGCGAAGACACCTGCGGATCTGATGGATGCACGACGGCTGCTCGAGCCACAGGTCGCGACAGCCGCAGCGATGCAACGCATTCAGGATGACATTGTCCTTCTACGCCGTCGGGTAATTGAGGGCCGCGCGGCACGCCATCGCGCAGCGTGCGGACGACGCCTTTCACCAAGCAATCGCGCAACCCACTCCTGATCGCCCTTCTGCACCATTTCTCCGGCGCCCACTGCCGTGCGGATTGGCAAAGGAAATGGGATCGCAGCTACCGCCGTATGGGTGTGAAGGAGTTCACGAAGGTGCATAGCGATTATCACGCACAAGTCGTGGACGCGATCGCAAAGGGCGACGGTCCTGCCGCGCGCTGTGTGATGGACTGTCACCTTGAGCGGTCAGCATCGACATGGGTGTCCTGGGATCAGAGACGCTGTCCTGATCGCCCAATCACCGTGGCCGTATTCGGCGACTTCTGTGGCCCATCGGTTCCAAGGATGCTGGCGCGCGTGATCGCTCGCGCAGGACGACGTAGAGACCGGAGGTGAGAATGATCGCAATTCCGGTCCAGGTCATTGCATCAGGAAAATCTCCGAAGACCAGGAAGCCGGCAGCGGTGGCGCCGATGATCTCGAGATACTGAAACGGGGCAAGCAGGCTCGCTTCGGCACGGCGGAAGGCCTCGGCGATCAACACATAGCTTGCCGCAGCAAAGGCTCCGCTTCCCAGCATGAGTGCCCAGGCTGACGCGGGAAGGGTGTCAGGGTCCGGTGTGACGACGCCTGTCTCCCGAAGTCCGAACGACAACACGATCATGCCGATGCTGGCATAGATCGTGGCACCGCACTGGATGGTAAGACCGGACCGAGTGCGCGAGGCGCGGCGCAGAACGATCATATTGAGCGCATAGGAGGCGGCTGCGAGAAGCGGCAATAGTGCTGCAATCTCAAACTCTGCCCCCGGCCGGATCACGATCAACGCGCCCACCAACCCCACTCCAACGGCAGCGAGACGTCGCGGCCCTACGGTCTCACCGAGCAAAGGACCGGCCAGCACTGTGAGGAACAGCGGTTCGACGAAGAAGATGGCAATCGCCGTGGCAATCGGCATGACCGCAAACGCGCCGATCAGGCAGATCAGCGTAATCACGACAAGTAGACCCGACAGCGCCACGACTGGCGAGAACATCGCTCCTCTGAGGCGTTTTCGCAGCAACGCCGCCGCAGGCAGCAGGAAGGCCGCCTGCGCAAGCACGCGCCCGGTTGTCACCTCGATCGGGTTCAGATTCTCGGTCAGCAGCTTCGACAGCGTATCGCCAAGTGGCAGCAAAACCATCGCTGCGGCCATGGCGCTCATTCCCGCGAGCGAACCGGTCCAGATGGCGCGCGGCTTGTAGGGCAAGGTAAAGGTCATGACACCTCCTCATAACTTCAGAACCCGCATTGATCGTGCGGAGGAAGTCCGGGCGTCCAGGACAGTGGTTGCGAGTTTGGAACAGCGACAGCGGGAAATGCGACGCCATCGCGCGCTGCCCTGCACTCCCACATAAGAGCGTCGGGCGGTTTCGTCCAACCGCCGCGATAATGTCGCATCCCGATACCTGGATCGCATTGAATTGCCAGGCTACGCGGATGCCGAACCTTCAACGGCGTCCTGTGCCACTCGCAAAACGGTGAGCACACGCCTCTGCCCGTCTCGGGTATCCCAATCGAGTGAGGCACCCTCGGCCAGACCGATCAGCGCGACGCCGATGGGAGTCAGGATCGAAATCCGACCGTCTGCGATGTCGGCGTCCTCGGGAAAGACCGGGATCACGGTCTTCTCCTGCTTTGTGGTCTCGTCGCGATAGGTGACCGCCCGGCCAATCGCCACCACGTTCGCGGGCAGCTTTGCCATCGGGACGATGCGGGCCCGTCCGATCTCGCCCAGCAACCTGTCGGCGAGGTCCGGATTGCGTCGCATTGCGCCCTCTGCGAGGGCTTCGAGCCTGGTCAGGCATTCGGTGCTGATGACCATCTTGGGTCGCCTGCCTGTTGCGCGCGGGATGGATTGGTGCTTGTTCATCTGGTTCTCCGTTCCGCCTTCTTGGGGCGTGACTGCAAAGTGGGTCTGAAACTCTCCTGTTTCATCAGGACGAGATGACGGTCAGGCCGCATCGTGGGCGGGCGTAGGGCTTACATCCAGAACGACGAGCGTGTCGATCTGCCCGTCGTCCCGCAATAGCGGTACTTTCTGAAGCTTGCGCATCCCGATGAGGGTTGCGCCGAGCAGCGATGCAACGAGAATGTGGCCGGGGATCGGAGCCGGGTTCATCGTCAGCACGCCCGCACGCGTCCCTTCGCCACTGATCATGTAGGAGACATGGGACCCGGCTACGACAATTTCGGACGTGGCCGGTTCGGGGACGCCGCGGGAAATCCGCAGCTTGTGGCGCAGAAGTCCGTTCAGAAGTGGCGGATTCGGCGCATAATCGATCACGCGCCGCCGCAGCAAACGCTCGATGCCGACCCTATCCTCAACTGTGAGGACGAAGCCGGTCTGCATGGCAGATCGTTCGAACAGCGATCGAAAGTCACTGCCCGCAGGCAGAGGAGTGATTCTGGTGATGGTCATGATGGTTCTCCCGGGGCGGCGAAGCCCTCGTTCTCAATGCAAG
Source organism: uncultured Sulfitobacter sp. (assembly GCF_947497275.1). Classification (GTDB taxonomy): domain Bacteria; phylum Pseudomonadota; class Alphaproteobacteria; order Rhodobacterales; family Rhodobacteraceae; genus Sulfitobacter. The sequence continues at coordinate 38,903 of NZ_CANMFS010000002.1, read as the reverse complement.
GATGTGAGAGGCCCCGGGTGGTCGAAGACGCGGTTAAGCGCAGACCGCCCGGGGCGCCGGGCGGTTCAGAAGCAGAAACCGGAATAAGTTTTCATTTGTGACCATCAGGCGAGCGTAGCCATTGGGGCAATGCTGTCAATCTCAAATAATAACACCGATCTGGAACAGCGGGAGATAGCCCGGTGTTGAAAAGAGAAAGGAGACTGACAGATGGCAAAATATTCGAAAGGCGATCACGTAAGCTGGAATTCCGAAGCCGGTCGCGTCAGCGGCCACATCGTGAAGATCCATGAGACGGATTTCGACTACAAGGGCCACCGCCGACGCGCGTCGAAGGACGCGCCGCAATACGAAATCGAAAGTGACAAGACCGACCACATCGCGGCGCACAAGGAGGATGCGTTGACCAAGCTCAAGTCATGAGCGGCGGGTTCGCGACAATCGGATATTCGAACCGGCCGTCGCAGACGGTCATCGACATGCTGCTGGAGGCCGGGATCGGAGTGGTAGTAGACGTTCGGTCCTTCCCCAAGTCAAAAAACAATCCCGAATTCAATGTCGACGTATTCCCCGAAAGGCTGGCCGAGCATCAGATCGCCTACCGGCACGTTTTGGCGCTCGGGGGGCGTCGTTCGAAGCAACCCGGTGTCGATGACGATCTGAACGCTTTCTGGCGGGTGCAAAGCTTCCACAATTACGCCGACTATACCCAAGGCTCCGACTTCCGGGTCGCCTTCGAAGAGTTGGTTGTTCTTGGCCGGGAACGGTCTTTGGCCATGATGTGCTCGGAAGCCGTCTGGTGGCGCTGTCATCGCCGGATCATCACCGACTGGCTGCTGCTCCGCGGCCATGAAGTGCGGCATCTGATGGCGCTAGGTCGCATAGACAAGAATGCGGGAGCTTTAATAGCGACGATCAATCGCAACCTCACCGCATCAAAAAGCTGGGATGGATCGAAATGAATCCAGTTTTGCAAATAGAGAAGACCGGAATGAAGGAAAGCCTGCCGGACATCGTCCTCCCCACAGATGAGGCTATCCAAATGCTGGAACGGCGCGCACCGGGCACCCTCTGCTTCTTCCGGGTCTTCCTCGACGCAACCGGAGGCCGGGTTGCAGAGATGGCGATGACCCAATGGGCGGATTTGAAAGGCATCGGCAATGTTGGTTTTTGACCCAAACTGACCCCGGCCGATGAAAGCCCTATCCGAAACGGCGCGGCTATTGTCGTTCGGGGAAGGGCGCAACGGGCATTGGCCAAGCGAAATTTGGCAGTGTCACGGTTTAATCGGTGCATGCGGTGACGCAACAACACGGCAAAGCATGCCGACTTTGGGTCTTTTCACGACACCCGCCCGGCATGTTAGCGAAGCTAATTAGGTAGGTATCATCATCTGAATTCAGTAGCTTAGTGGCGGAGAGACAGGGATTCGAACCCTGGGAAGGCTTGCACCCTCAACGGTTTTCGAGACCGCCCCGTTCGACCACTCCGGCACCTCTCCGCGGGGGTCTGGTGCGCTCGTTTAGTCGGGATCGCGGTTAAGAACAAGCCCTGCCGCGCGCATCTTTGCCACGCTGCTGATTTTCCATTGCAGCGGCAGGGAGAAGGCTTAGGTTATTGGCCACAGCCCGAAAGGAATTCCAATGCGATTGATACAGCAGCTTCTCGTCGTACCTGCCATCGTGGTGATGGCGGCAGTGCCTGCCAAGGCGGCCGAACGCGCGAATGTCGAAGCGTTTCTGGAGGTGACCGGTTTCGACGTCGCGCTTGAGAGTATCCGGCTATCGGCGGATGCGGCGCCCCAGATGCTGGGCATCGCGGCTGAGGATTTCGGATCGGAATGGCAGCGTCTGGTACGCGAGGTTTTCGATACGGATCTCATGCACGACATGGCCATCGATATCCTGCAAGAGGCGCTCGACTCGACGCTTCTTGAACATGCGGCAGATTTCTATGCCACGGACCTTGGCCAGCGATTGGTCGAGGCCGAGAACCGCTCACACATGATCGAGGAAGAAGGGCTGAAATCCGACAGTGGCGGCCAGATCATTGAGGGTCTGCACAGTATCTCTTCTCCACGCATCGCGATTCTGGAGCGTCTGAACACCGCCAGCGGAAGCGAGGACGCCTCTGTGCAGGCCATACAGGAGGTGCAGATCCGCTTTCTCACGGCGGCTGCCGCGGCGGGGGTGATCGAGATGCAGATGGACGAGCCGGACCTGCGTGAAGCGTTGCGGACACAGGAAGCGGAACTGCGCGCCAGCCTGCGGCAAAGCGCGCTGGAAGGCTCCGCCTATACCTATCAGGCGTTTTCCGATGACGAATTGGTAACTTACGCCGAGGCGCTCGAAGATCCCAGGATGCAGAAGGTCTATGCGCTGATGAATGCGGTGCAATATGAAATAATGGCAAACCGGTACGAAGCCGTGGCCGACCGGCTCAGGGACATGCAGCCGAGTCAGGATTTGTGATGCGCCGTGTCGTCGCCGCCTGCCTGATGGTACTGATCGCGCTGCCGGTGTGGGCCAACGCGCGCCATACGGTGCTGATGGATGTGCTCGAGATACGCCAGTTGAGCGGGATCCTGCACACCGAAGGGCTGAACTTTGGCGCGACGCTCGACCGGGAATGGCTGGACGGGCAGGGCGGAGCCGCCTGGCAGCAACAGGTGGCCCGAATCTATGACGCGGAACGCATCCATGAAGCGATCCGCGCAGGAGTGGAGCCTGCCTTGCAAGGCGATCTGCTCGAAGAGACGATTACGTTCTTCGCAACCGATGCGGGCCGGCGGATCATCATGCTCGAAAACTCCGCCCGCGCGGCGCTGGCCGATCCTGACGTAGAACAGGCAGCCCGCGACAGGTTTGCCGCGTTGCAAGGCAGCGACCCCCGCCTTGCCCGGATCGAGCGAATGATCGACGCGGGTGATTTGATCAACCGCAACGTCACCTCGGCGCTCAATTCCAACTACCAGTTCCTGCGCGCCCTGGTTGATGGCGGCGTCTACGATATGACCGACACCGAAATCCTCGACGATGTGATGTCCGAGCGCGAAAACATTGCGCTCGACACCGAGGCGTGGTTGGGAGCCTTCATGCTGTTGGCCTATAGTCCGCTGGACGCTGACGCGCTGGAGACCTACGTGAGGTTCTCGGAAAGCAGTGCAGGTACCGCGCTCAACGCCGGTCTCTTTGCCGGTTTCGATCCGCTTTACGAAGACATTTCTTATGCGTTAGGGCGCGCGATGGCTCTGAACATGGCGGCGGAGGAGCTTTAGCGCAGGGGACGCAAGATCAGTTGCACGCTTGCGCTTGACTTGCCCATACGATGCAGACATAAGCCCCCCACTGCACGGGAATCTTCCCGGCGCAGAGATATGTCAATGACGCCCAAGGGCGCGCTGTTCGACGGTGAAGCACGGCTTCGCGAACGCCCGGAAACCGGGGGCCACAGGACGCGGAAAATGTGAAGGAAGACCTATGTTTGCGGTCCTGAAAACAGGCGGTAAGCAATATAAAGTACATGCCGGCGATATGCTGCGCGTGGAACGTATTGCGGCATCTGCCGGTGAAACCGTTCAATTCAACGATGTTCTGATGCTGGGCGGCGACGATCCGAAGGTCGGCGCGCCTCTGATTGAAGATGCTGGTGTTCAGGCGGAAGTCGTCGACCAGATCAAGGGCGAAAAAGTCATCCACTTCGTCAAGCGCCGGCGCAAGCACTCGTCCAAGCGCACCAAAGGCCACCGCCAGAAGCTGACTCTGGTCAAGATTACCGAAATCATGGCGTCGGGCGCGGGCAAATCCGGTGTAACGGCGGCTGTCGGCACGGGATCCGTCAGTTCCGCAGCGGTTGCGGCGATCGAAGAGCGTTACACCTTCAACAAGGGTGAGCAGGCCGAGATGGCCAAACGCGTGAACGAAGGCGAGGCAAAGGCAAAATCCGCCAAGCCCGCGAAGAAAGCCGAAGCCGGAAACGCCGCCGGCAAGGACGTGACGAAGAAAGAAGACAAACCAGCAGCGGCTACATCTGATGACAAGGCTGCCAAAGGCGAAAGCGATGATCTGAGCAAGATTTCCGGGATTGGCCCGGTGATCGTCGGCAAGCTGAACGACGTGGGCATCACCACATTCGCGCAGATCGCGGCATGGACCGAAGCGGACGTCGAAGAGATCGAAGAGAAACTGTCGTTCAAGGGTCGTGTCGGTCGTGAAGACTGGATCGCACAGGCCAAAGAACTGGCTAAAGGCTAAGGAGAGACCAGATGGCACATAAAAAAGCAGGCGGTTCATCCCGTAACGGGCGCGACTCGGCTGGTCGTCGCCTTGGCGTGAAGAAATACGGCGGCGAAGTCGTTGTTCCCGGCAACATCATCGTGCGCCAGCGCGGGACCAAGTTCTGGCCCGGCGAAGGCGTGGGCATGGGTAAGGATCACACCATCTTTGCGACAGTCGACGGCAATGTATCGTTCCACAAGGGGCTGAAAAAGCGCACGTTCATCTCGATCGTCCCGGCAGCGGAAGCCGCCGAGTAAGCCGTACCCGAAGATAAAGCACTTTCAGGGACCGGCGGAAACGCCGGTCCTTTTTTTTGGCTCTTGCCTTGTCGCCACAACTCCGAAAAGGAGTGGCCCTTTGAATCTTTCCAGTGCAAGCGTGCGCTACGCATGAGCGTCGCGATAGTTCCTCTCACCATCTTCGCCGCCAGTCAGGTGGGGACACCGGGACCGGCGAACATGGCCCTTCTGGCCACCGGCGCACGCTTCGGCTTTCGCGCGGCGTTGCCGTTCGTGGCCGGTGTCGCCTTGGGCAAGCAGTTCATCATCTGGCCGGTCGGATTCGGATTGATGGAGCTTGCGCAATCGGCACCGCAGGTCTTCGCGATCCTCAAATACGCGTCGGCGGCGTATATCATCTGGCTTGCCTGGAAGGTGGCAAACCTGCGCCTCGACGGGCATGATGCGGAAGCTGTAGCGCCCGGTTTTCTCGCCGGTTTGATTGTGCACCTACTTAACCCAAAGGCCTGGGCGATGATCGTCGGCAGCTTCACGGCCTTTGTCGGGCCGGGCACCTCGCCCTTTGCCGCAACCGCCATTGTCGCTGCGATTCTGCTTATATGCCAGCTTGTCATGCATCCGCTCTGGACTTTGGGCGGGCAGGCGATCGCAAGCACCGTTGCGGGCACCCGTGCGGAACCCTATCTGATGTGGACACTTGCCGCCTTGACTGTGGCGTCGGTGCTGTTTGTTCTTTTCGCGGGTGGGTCACTATAATGCAGCAGATTTTTCGTCAGCCAACACTGACAACCGACCGTTTCGTACTGCGCCCCGTGCGCCGCTCCGACCTGACGCGGATCGAATATTACGCGGCCGACATCCGCGTCGCCGCCAGCACGGTACGGATCCCGCATCCGTTGCCCCCAGGGGTAATCGAAGGGTTCATCGAACGCGCGATGAAGTCCGAACGCGAAGAAGACGTATGGGTGATGGACGGCGGCGGTCCAAACGGGTCGGAGGTGATGGGGGTGATCAGCTTGGTCCGGCTGGACCGCAACCAGTGCGAAGTCGGCTATTGGGTGGCACCGCCGTTCTGGGGCACGCATGTCGCCTCCGATGCGGTCCATGCGCTAGTTACGCGAAACCCGCTGGGGCACGACACAATGTTCGCATCTGTCTTCCATGATAATCCCGCTTCTGCAAAAGTACTGATCAACGCGGGGTTTCACTATCTGGGGGATGCCGAGACATTTTGCCTTGCGCGCGATACAACCGTACCCACCTGGACCTATAGCAGAAAACTGCTGCGCTAGAATACTTTAGGATTAATTATGAAATTTCTCGACCTTGCCAAAGTCTATATCCGCTCCGGTGCCGGCGGCGGCGGCTGTGTGTCGTTTCGCCGCGAGAAATATATCGAGTTCGGGGGCCCCGACGGCGGCGACGGCGGCGGCGGCGGCTCCGTCTGGGCCGAGGCCGTCGATGGACTGAACACGCTGATCGATTTCCGCTATCAGCAGCACTTTTTCGCCAAGAATGGCCAGCCCGGTATGGGCAAGCAACGGACCGGCAAGGACGGAGAAGACATCGTCCTGCGCGTGCCCGTCGGCACAGAGATCCTCGACGAGGATCAGGAGACCGTGATCGCGGACATGACCGAGCTGGGCCAACGGGTTGAACTTGCTCGCGGCGGCAATGGTGGTTGGGGCAATCTGCATTTCAAGTCCGCGACAAATCAGGCGCCGCGCCGCTCGAACCCCGGTCAGGACGGGGTCGAACGGACGCTCTGGCTGCGGCTCAAGCTGATCGCGGACGTCGGCCTATTGGGCCTGCCGAATGCGGGCAAGTCGACGTTTCTGACGGCCACATCGAATGCGCGGCCAAAGATCGCCGATTACCCATTCACGACATTGCACCCGAACCTCGGTGTTGTGGGCGTCGACAATACCGAATTTGTCGTGGCGGATATACCTGGTTTGATCGCCGGTGCCCATGAAGGGCGCGGAATTGGTGACCGGTTTCTCGGCCACGTCGAGCGCTGCGCAGTTCTGCTGCATCTCGTCGATGGCACCTCGGAAAAGGTGGCGCAGGACTATCAAACCATTATCACGGAGCTTGAAGCCTACGGCGGAGAGCTTGCCGACAAACCGCGGATCACAGTGCTCAACAAGATTGACGCATTGGATGAAGAGGAGCTTGCAAGTGCTCGATCTGAATTGGAAAATTCCTGCGGCGAAGAGGTGATGCTGATGTCGGGGGTGGCCGGGACCAACACCACCGAGGTGCTGCGCGCGTTGCGTGCCCAGATCGACGATGACCGTATCCGTCACAAGCCCGCTGCGGAAGACGTGCCTTGGCAACCCTGACGGACGCAGGACGCCTCGTCATCAAGATCGGCTCTGCGCTGCTGGTGGACCGGACAACGGGTGCGCTGCGGGCGGCGTGGCTGGGATCATTGGCGCAGGATGTCGCATGGCTCAAAGGGCAGGGGGTTGATGTGGTGCTTGTGTCCTCTGGCTCCATCGCCCTGGGCCGGGAGGTGCTTGGCCTCGGACGCGGTCCTTTGGCGCTGGAACAGTCGCAGGCTGCCGCCGCCGTCGGCCAGATCCGGCTGGCGCGCGCCTATGAGGAGGTATTGGCCCCTCATGGCATTACGACCGCGCAGGTACTTGTGACGCTTGAGGACAGTGCGAACCGGCGCCGGTACCTCAACAGCCGCGCGACACTTGAAACGCTGATCGGTCTCGGTGCCGTACCGATCGTCAACGAGAACGACACAGTGGCCACCGATGAGATCCGGTTTGGCGACAATGACCGGCTTGCGGCTCAGATCGCGGTAACGGTCGGCGCAGATCAGTTGATTCTGCTGTCCGATGTAGATGGATTTTATTCGGCTAACCCGTCGTGTGATCCCGACGCGAAACGGTTCGAGGTGATCGACCGTGTCACACCGCAGATCGAGGCGATGGCGGGAGACGCGGGTTCCGGGCTGAGCAAGGGCGGCATGAAAACCAAGTTGATGGCCGCGAAGACCGCTGTATCCGCGGGATGCGCAATGGCGATCACGGAAGGCTCTGTAATGCGTCCGCTGCTCGCGCTTGCGGCGGGGGCCAACGCGACCTGGTTTACGCCACACACGGACCCGCAAGCCGCACGCAAAAGATGGATTGCGGCGATGAAACCGATTGGTACAGTTACGCTGGACGCGGGGGCGGTGATGGCACTTGGACGCGGGAACAGCCTGTTGCCTGCCGGTATCACCGCTGTCACGGGCCCTTTCGAGCGTGGGGATGCCATCGCTCTGCTCGGTCCCAACGGCGCCACGATCGGCTCCGGCCTGAGCAGATACAACGCTGAAGAGGCCACTCGGATCAAGGGCCACAAAAGCACTGAAATCGAAGCTTTGCTTGGCTACCCCGGCCGGGCCGCATTTGTGCACCGCGATGATATGGCGCTTTAGGATCGGCAGATAGGCCGCTGATAATCATGGATATAATTAAATTCATGGAGCTCAATACCACGACCACTACGGGCAATGGCACCGCTTGAAAGCAGCAAAGGATGAACCTCGCACTGCCAGCCGGCGCAGCACCCGGCAGTATCAGATCGTGATCACGATCCTCGTCTCCTCACTCGACACGCGAACCTTGCGCCCTTCGTCCGATGCGATCACCGGCAGCAGACCGAACTGAACATGTGCGGGAACGAGCGCCGCACCCTCCGGACCACCGCTGAGCCGCGTCCAAAGAGCTTCATCGATGTTAAGTTTGTCCGCATGTCCGGTAAGAATGACGGTTTCCTGTTGCAGCGTGATTTCCACGCGCCCGCCATACGGCATCCCCGTTTCGAGACAGAGCAGCGCAAGGAACGCCAGTTTGACGTATGTGCGTTGCAAACCGTCAGACGGCTGCCAGACAATTTTCAGGCGGCCGCTTGCGTACACGTCTTCGAGGATCGACACGACTTCGGCACGGCTGACCATCTGTTCGCCTGCCGCGCCGAAAGCGATACGGAAAAACCGGATACGCGCGCTGGCACTGCTGACGCTTTCGCTGATCAAGGCGAGTTCCGGGCTTCCCGCCGGATTGCTCATTTCGATCAATTCCAGACCATTGTTGATCGCGCCAATGGGCGATATCAGATCATGGCAGATGCGGCTTCCGATGAGAGTGGCAAAAGCTGTATCTCGGTCCATATTCTGAACTCCTTGAGGCGAAGGGAACGACAGTGGATGATCTGAACGCGATTTTGACTCCCGGCATGCTGGTCAAGCATCCCGGTCAACCCGATTGGGGCGTCGGCCAAGTTCAAAGCAACATTGGCGGGAAGGTCACTGTGAATTTCCGCGATTGTGGCAAGATGGTCATTGATAGCTCCCGTGTGGCACTTCTTCCTGTGTTTGAGGGTTAAGCATCCCACAATACTTGTTAATAAATGGTAACGCGCTGATTTAATCCGATTGGATAACCATAGGTAGTATGCGTCAAGGGTCGAGCGTTGCTTTTATACGGTGCGCGGCGTAACTGTCGCACCGGGACATGGCGGAAGGTCCGATGGCACATCACAGCAGAGCAGATTTTGCGGTCAAACTTGCCGAAACGGATGCCGAACTGCATGCCGCCCAACGCCTGCGATACGCCGTTTTCATCCGCGAGCTGGGTGGCACCGGCGATATGGTCGATCACGCAGACCAGCTTGAACAGGACAGGTTTGATCCGTTTTTCGATCATCTGATCCTGACCGAGCGCGGCAGCAGCGATGTGATTGGCGTGTATCGTTTGCTGCGCGCGGACCGCGCGGTCGCGGCAGGGGGCTTCTATTCGGAAGGCGAATATGACCTCGGTCCGTTAAAATCGTCCGGTCGCCGGTTGCTCGAGCTTGGCCGCTCGTGTCTGCATCCTGCGTACCGCGGCGGTTCGGCCATGCACGCGCTTTGGTCCGGATTGGCCGATTATGCGGCGCAGTACCGGATCGAGGTGCTTTTCGGAGTGGCCAGTTTTCACGGAACCGATGCTGCTGCTTTGGCCGCGCCACTGTCGCTCTTGCATCACCGCTATCTCGCGCCTCCTGCCCTGAGGGTGCGGGCGTCCGAAAAATCCTTCCAAAGAATGGACTTGATCGACGAAGCTCATCTGGAACGCCGCGCCGCGATGGTCCAGATCCCAAGCCTGATCAAAGCCTATCTGCGGCTCGGTGGATGCGTGGGCGAAGGTGCGTTCATTGATCATGCCTTCAATACCACCGACGTATGCCTTTTGATGGACACCGCCATGTTGAACGAGCGCCAGTCGAAGATTTACACGCGCGGTGCGTCTTGAGCACGCCTTGGCACGCCGCCTCCTATCCACCGCGTCCAAAGCTGACGGGCGCCGCTTTTGTTCTCGTGCCCATGCGAGCCCTTGCATTGTCCATTCTGGTCTTTGGATGTCTCGTGCTTTTGCTATTGATCCGTGCGGTCGAACGGCCCGTCTACGGCATGGCGCGGCCAATAACCCCGCATATCACGCGGTTTGTCTGCCGAAACGCGCTGCGCATTCTCGGGCTTCGTCTGCGGCAAACTGGATCCCCGATGACACATAACGGTGCGATTGTCGCAAATCACAGCAGTTGGCTCGACATCTTCACGCTGAATGCGCGCCAGTCCTTCTATTTCGTGTCGAAGTCCGAAGTCGCGCGCTGGCCCGGCATCGGGTGGCTGGCCCGAGCCACAGGCACCGTATTTATTGAACGCAATCCGGCGCGCGCGCGCGCGCAGACGCTTCTGTTTCAGGAACGGCTCATGGCAGGCCATCGGCTCTTGTTCTTTCCCGAAGGAACGAGCACGGATGGAATGCAGGTTCTTCCATTTAAAACAACGCTCTTTGAGGCATTCTTTGCACCTCAGATCAAGGATGATATCTGGATCCAGCCTGTCGCCGTCGTCTACCATCCACCTGCGCGACAGGACCGGCGGTTCTACGGCTGGTGGGGCGACATGGATTTCGCAAGCCACCTTTTGACAACGCTGATGCCGGTGCGGCAAGGTTCGGTCGAAACGATCTTCTGCGCGCCTGTCCGTGTTAGCGGCACCGCCCACCGCAAGGATCTTGCCGCTACCTGTGAACGATCCATTCGGGAGGCACACCGCGCGGCCCTTGATCCAACCGACCGGCATCGCTGACACACCAACCGGCCGGGCAGGGCGCATGGTTTGCGCTTTCGTGCTTGCAGTAAGGCGCGCTTCGGTGTATCCGCGCCCCACTTAATCCCGCAGTCGGGGATTGGGACACGCGGGAGAGACATCCCCGCTGTTCCGCCGGTTGGCCCGCATTCCGCAGGTCAGACCCCCGACGAGGCTAAACCGGAAAGGTATAACGACATGGCTCTTCCAGAGTTCTCCATGCGCCAGTTGCTCGAAGCAGGCGTACACTTCGGCCACCAGACGCAGCGTTGGAACCCCCGTATGGGTCCCTACATCTATGGCGCGCGCAACGGCATTCACATCATGGATCTGACGCAGACCGTTCCGATGCTGGACGAGGCACTGAAGATCATCCGTGACACCGTCGCCAAGGGCGGCAGTATTCTTTTCGTCGGCACCAAGCGTCAGGCGGCACAGCCCGTCGCGGATGCGGCCGAGAAATGCGCACAGTATTACATGAACCACCGCTGGCTTGGCGGCACGCTGACCAACTGGCAGACCGTGTCGAAGTCCATCCAGCGCCTCAAGCACATCGACGAGCAGTCCGAGCAGGGCTTTGGCGGTCTGACCAAGAAAGAGCGCCTGGGCATGGAGCGTGACCAGATGAAACTGGAAGCATCGCTCGGCGGTATCCGTGAAATGGGCGGCCGTCCCGACCTGTTGTTCGTCATCGACGTGCGCAAGGAACAATTGGCGATTGCCGAAGCGAACAAGCTGGGCATTCCGGTTGTTGCTGTCGTGGACACCAACTGCTCGCCGGACGGCATCGACTATATCATCCCCGGAAACGATGACGCGGCCCGTGCGATCGCGCTCTATTGCGATCTGGCATCGCGCGCCGCACTCGACGGTATGTCAGCCCAGCTGGGTGCCGCTGGCGTCGACATCGGTGCGATGGAAGAATCGCCCGAGGAAGAGGCCGTTTCGACCGGCGTCGAAATCGGCAATGCGTCCGACGAAACCGTTTCCAACGACGCAATGTCCAAGGATGCGCCGCTGGACATCGAGTCCAAGCAGGAAACAGTTGAAAAAGCGAACAATTGATCGCTATGGCGGCGGGGATTCCCTGCCGCCAGTCACACTGCCGATACTTGCGGGGCGCATGGTCGCGCCCAGTTGACCCTATATTTTTGAGGAGAACCAGAGCGATGGCAATCACAGCATCCATGGTCAAAGAACTGCGCGACACGACCGGCGCGGGCATGATGGACGCCAAGAAGGCGCTGACAGAAACAGACGGCGACATGGAAGCAGCCGTTGACTGGCTGCGCACCAAAGGCCTCGCGAAGGCAGCCAAGAAATCCGGCCGCACCGCAGCCGAGGGCCTTGTCGCCGTCAAGGTCGATGGCGGTCGTGGTGTTGCAGTCGAGGTGAATTCCGAAACCGATTTCGTTGGCAAGAACGCGGATTTCCAGAAAATGGTCGCCGGCATCGCGGATGTTGCGGTCACTCAGCGTGACATCGAAACGCTTAAGACAGCGGACATGGGCGGCAAAACCGTCGAGCAGACCGTGACAGACGCGGTCGCAGTGATCGGTGAAAACATGTCCGTCCGGCGGATGCAGGCGCTCGAAGGGGAGACCGTTGTATCCTACGTTCACAACGCAGCAGCACCGGGCATGGGCAAGATCGGCGTTTTGGTCGCTATGACCGGTGGCGACGAAGCGTTTGGCAAGCAGGTCGCGATGCACATCGCAGCCGTGAATCCTGCGTCGCTTTCCGAAGACGACCTTGATCCAGCTGTCGTAGACAAGGAAAAGCAGGTCCAGATGGACATCGCGCGTGAATCCGGCAAACCCGAAGGCGTGATCGAGAAAATGATTACCGGTCGCATGCAGAAGTACATGTCCGAAGTGACGTTGCTGAACCAGTCGTTCGTGATCAATCCAGATCTTACCGTCGGCGCCGCTGCAAAAGAAGCGGGCGCTACGATCACCGGATTCGTTCGCCTCGAAGTGGGCGAAGGCATCGAGGTGGTAAAGGAAGATTTTGCCGCTGAAGTCGCGAAGGCCGCAAAAGGCTGAACCGGCTACGGTTCCGATGTAGAAAACGGCGTTGTCTCGGCAGCGCCGTTTTTGTTTGCGCATCGGTGCTCGATCGAGCGTCGGAGCGGCCGCCGGGACAGCGACCGCTCCGGATCTGGATCCACATTGGTTGCACGACACCATCCGGGGAGAACGTGGACCCGGAATAGGCCCGGTCAGCAAGGTTTAATATTGGACCTTCTGGATCCGGCGATCTGGCAGAGCTCTGAAATCTCGGAGTTTTCCAAACCGTTTGCCAGATCAGCTTAGCCTTAAGACCCGACCTGAACAGCATGCAGCGAATGGGTCTTTCTGAAAAGTATGGGATTCCTTACCTAAGGTCACTTCCTGGCCGATCCCGGGCATCCAGAACGAACATCTGATTGGCGAAAGCCGCCTTCAAAACCGCTTGCGCCGTGGTCTCGACCTGCAACGCATCACGGGCCAACCGCAGGTGCTTTTCCACTGTCGGGACTGTCAGCCCCATCAGCATCGCGATATCGCTGGAGTTCTTGCCGTCGCCGACCCATTCCAAAGCCTCGCGTTGCCTATGTGTAAGCGCGCGGGTGCTCGTGGCATAGGGCAGGGTGATGATCTTCAGGTGGACGATGTTATTGATCAGGTAGATGTCGTCGCCATGTTCGGACCAGATCTCGTCAATGTCCGACTGTTCGACGCCGGCGGCCCCGGTCAAGGCAATCGCCCCCTTCGTGCGCGAAGAAACGGACCGAAAACTAATGGTATAGCCCGCAGTCACACCCTTGTCGCGATTGAATTCAAGAACCTGCCGGGCTTGCGGGCTCAGCTCTTTCTCGCGCTCCATCTCATAAATCATACGCCAGCTTTTGGCGCCATCGTTCTCGAGCGCCCATTGAACCATTGGCGCATGCAACAACAGACCGCCACCGAGAAAGAAATCGGTATAGCTCCGATCATGGTTCGTCAGCACGACGAAATCGTCGGGATCGCCAAGCGATGTAGCGGTCCGGTAGCGTGTGTAGCCGTACAGCAGCCGGTCAAACCCATACTCAGCCATCTTCGACACATGCCCATCCCAGAGTTCTTCAAGGCTCTGGCAATCGACCACGGCCAAGAGATATTCTCTCAGGCTCATTTTGGATTAATCCGCAGTGCCAGCGCATCAAGCGCCATCATATAGCCGTGTGCACCAAACCCGCAGATCTGACCTATGGCCACGGGTGCGATGTAGGAGACATGGCGGAAAGGTTCACGCGCATGAATGTTGCTCAGGTGGATTTCCACAGTCGGCAGTTCGACGGACGCGATCGCGTCCATCAGAGCAATGGAGGTGTGCGTGTAGGCACCGGCGTTGATCACGATCCCCGCGTGCGTTTCCCTGGCCTCATGAACGGCCTCAATCAACGCGCCCTCGTAATTGGACTGAACAAACACAACGTCGATCCCGATTTTCGAAGCGTGAACGCGACACATGTCTTCGATATCGCGAAGCGTTGTCGTCCCGTAGACATCGGGCTGACGGGTGCCGAGCAGATTGAGATTGGGACCGTTCAACACGAGAACCGAAGCCATGGCGCACCTTGATAACTTGTCTGTACTTTTTGGCATCCATGCGTCGTTGTGTCCACCGCGGTGCGGACCATAACACGCCACAAGACGCAAAGCGCGATTATCCTGCATCACTCGGGCGGCGCTGGCTGAATAGTATTCCTACAGATCCGGATCAACTTGGCGGTTCAAACCGTTGCTCTTATGGTATTTAACCTTCTGGGATAGCTCGCGCCGCGCCTCACTATTTATAACATAATACTGATTATAATACTAACCTTCGTTCACAAGGATTGATCGTTAGTCCTGATACCGCCAGCGCACGGCGCTCCGCCGCTATTGCCATTGACCCCATTGCACAGACGTTGAAACTTGGGACGTGTCCAACCATTCCAACGTCCGGAGCTTTCAATGGATCGCGCAGCAATCGTACACGAGAATTTCCTGCGACGCATGCGCGCCGATGATCTGCCGGATGGCGCGCCAGCAGACGCTGCGATCCAACCGTCGAAACTTGTCGAGATGTTTCGCAGTCAAACCCTCAGCCGCCACCTCGACCGCACCAGTCGCGCGATGCAAAAGCTAGGTAAAGGCTTCTACACCATCGGCTCGTCGGGCCACGAAGGCATGGCCGCCGTAGCCGAAGCGTTGCGTCCGTCCGACATGGCGTTTCTGCATTACCGCGATGCCGCGTTCCAGATCCAGCGCGCCGCCCAAGTGCCTGGCCATCAACCAGTTTGGGACATGTTGCTTAGCTTTCGCGCTGCGGCAAGTGATCCTATTTCGGGCGGACGCCACAAGGTACTGGGGTCGCGCGCTTTGAACATCCCGCCGCAAACCTCGACAATCGCCAGCCATTTGCCCAAGGCCGTTGGTGCTGCCTACTCTCTCGGCCTCGCGCGCCGTTGTCCGCCGGAGCATCAGTGTCTGCCTCCCGACAGCATCGTGATCTGCAGTTTCGGGGACGCCTCATCCAATCATTCCACCGCCCAAGGCGCATTCAACACCGCCTGTTGGACCAGCTATCAATCGGTGCCGATGCCCATTCTTTTCGTGTGCGAAGACAATGGTATAGGGATTTCTGTTCCCACCCCGCGCGGTTGGGTCGCGGCGAATTTTGCGGCGCGTCCGGGGCTGAAATACTTCGCCTGTGACGGTCTGGATATGGCGCAGACGCTGCGCGTTTCGCAAGTCGCCGCCGATTACGTCCGAAGCACGCGCAAACCCGCGTTTCTCCACATTACAACTGTGCGTCTTTATGGCCATGCTGGCTCGGACGTGGAACTTACCTATCGCGACAAGACCGCCGTCGAAGCCGGTGAAGCAAACGATCCTCTTTTGCACTCGGTGCGCCTGATGCGCGACGCTGGCGCGTGTTCTTCAGAAGAAGCGCTTGATATCTATACGGAAACCGAAGCCACCTGCCTGCGTGTCGCGCAGCAGGTCATGCAACAACCGACGCTTGTCACCGCCTCCGATGTGATGACGAGCATCGTGCCGCCTGCCCGCAAGTCCGCGCCCTCAAACGGACCGTCGCAAGAGGTGCGTGCAGATATCTTTGGTAATGACATCAAACAGATGGATCAACCGCAACCGATGAGCCGGCTGATCGGCTGGGCGTTGGCAGATCTAATGCTGACGCACCCCGAAGTGGTCGTCGCCGGTGAGGATGTAGGCCGCAAGGGTGGCGTTTACGGTGTCACGCAAAAGCTGCTCAATCGGTTCGGTCCCTCGCGGGTGGTCGATACCCTGCTGGATGAACAGTCCATCCTCGGCCTCGCAATCGGCATGGCGCATAACGGTTTTGTACCGGTGCCGGAAATCCAGTTTCTGGCCTATCTGCACAACGCAGAAGACCAGTTGCGCGGAGAGGCGGCGACACTGAGCTTTTTCTCAAACGGCCAGTATACCAATCCGATGGTGCTGCGCATTGCGGGGCTTGGATATCAGAAGGGTTTTGGCGGTCATTTCCACAACGACAATTCGCTAGCGGTGCTGCGCGACATTCCGGGGCTCGTCATCGCGTGCCCGTCGAACGGCGCAGATGCCGCGATGATGTTGCGCGAGGCAGTGCGCCTTGCGCGCGAGGAACAGCGCGTCGTGGTATTCATCGAACCGATCGCGCTATACCCTATGCGTGATCTACATACGGAGGGCGACGGTGAATGGCTGCACAGCTACCCTGCCCCCGACAAGACCGTTTCTCTCGGAGAGATCAACGTAGAAGGCTCCGGTACCGATCTCGCCATCATCAGCTATGCCAACGGGTATTACCTTTCGACACAGGCTGCCAAGACGTTGAAAGAAGGTGGAATGGCCCTGCGGGTAATTGACATGAGATGGCTCGCACCCCTGCCATCCGATACCTTGCTCGATGCCACAAAAGACTGCCGCAACATCCTGATCGTCGACGAATGCCGGCGCACCGGCAGCCAGTCTGAGGCGTTGATGTCGCTCTTTACCGAAGCCGGGCGGGATAGAATCGCACGCGTGACGGCCGAGGACAGCTTTATCGCCACCGGTCCCGCTTACGCCGCCACCCTGCCCTCGTCCGACGGCATCGTTGCAGCGGCACGTGCGTTGGTGGGCCGGTCATGACGCTGCGCCCCACAGCCGTTCTTATCTGCCCCGGACGCGGCACTTACAACAAGGCCGAGCTTGGCACCCTTGGCCGTTTCCATGCCGGCAATCCGCTGATCGCCACATGGGACGCAATGCGGGCGGATGCGGGCCAGCAGACACTGACGGCGCTGGACAGTGCCCAGCACTTTGCGCCCGGGCGCCACACGACGGGTGACAACGCATCGGCGCTGATCTACGCCTGCAGCTATCTTGATGCCCAAGCGGCGCTACAAAGCCATGACGTCAAGGCTGTCACCGGCAATTCGCTGGGTTGGTACATCGCCCTGGCGGCGGGGGGCAGCACGGATGCGATCGGAGGCCTCACCATCGTGAACACGATGGGAACGCTCATGCACCGGCATGGCGCGGGCGGGCAGATCCTCTATCCATTTGTCGACGAGGACTGGCGCCCGATTGGGGAAACCGAAGCGGAAATCATGGATTTGATCGCGCGCATTGACGGGCGCCCAGATCATCGGCTCGCCCTGTCAATCCATTTGGGGGGTATGCTGGTCGTAGCTGGCAATGATGCAGGTCTCGATGCTTTCGCAGACTCGGTGCCATCAAAGGACGGACGCTACCCCCTGCGCCTGCCCAACCATGCCGCCTTTCATACGGATATGCTTGCGCAGGTGGCCGAAATGGGCCGCGCGGCGTTGGGACCTGATCTGTTTTGTGACCCGCACCTGCCGCTGATCGACGGGCGCGGTTCAGTCTGGTGGCCGAAATCAAGCGACATCGGCGCGCTCCGCGGCTACACTTTGGACACGCAGATCACGCGAACTTGTGATTTTACCGCTGCGATACAGTCCGCCGCACGCAATTTCGCGCCCTACCGTTTCATCGTCACCGGTCCCGGTACGACGTTGGGCAGCGCCGTGGCCCAATCCCTGATCGCGATCAATTGGCAAGGCATCGACAGCAAGGCCGCGTTCATGGCCCGTCAGGCGCGCGATCCGCTGGTCGTCAGCATGGGTCGCCCCGATCAGCGCCCGCTTGTTCTAGGCGATTTCACAACTGTTGAACCGGCGTAATTTTACACATCCAAGAAATCATTTTGAAGTGGTCCCACCTCTTTGGACAGTTTTACAGCGTTTCTATGGTGCATTGTCGATCAACGCTTCGACGCAGAAGCCGGCATACATCGTGTTGGACAGCCGCCAGCTGAGCACCTTCCGTGTCACACGTCTCATCCTTCTCGTCCGGGATACACCTTTGCTGACTGCTCGGTTTCCTGGGACCATTTCAAGTCTCGGCATGCGCCAAGCCTCGCCTGATGCCCTTTCAGCATCCCAAAGATCTGTCCTTCGCTGAAACGGATTCTCTTCATCGGTTGTCTCCTTAGTTAGAGAACAGACTAACCCTAATCGCCGGACATTTAAGGTGAGCAGGTCAGCCGCGCCAAGGTCGGGAGGTCCAGGTCATCAGCTATTCGGCAACATTCCGAAACACCACAGTGTCTCACGCCGCCCTTTACCGCCCCTTGATTCGGATGGAGAATTGGCGCTGCGCGCCTGCGGGCGGTCGCGGGAACGGTGCAGCTTGGCGGATCAGACGGACTGCGGCCTCGTCCAGTGCGGCAGAGCCGGAACTGCGGACCACGCTGACGCTACCCAGCCCGCCGCTCGAGGAGATCGAGAACGAGATCATCGCGGTACCACGTGCATTTACGCGGGGTTTGCCAACCCGCGAAATGCGGCGCATGACCTGACCGGGATAGTTCGCAGCAGCGGCGCTGCCAGCCTGCGTCGCGGCTGCTGCTGTCTTGCCGGTTGTGCGCGCCGGTGCCTCTGCGCGTGTGTCAGCCTGCGCGCCTTTGGTGTTGTTCCGGTCCGCATTCCCGCGCGTGGTCCTGGCCGGTGCGGATTTACGGACCGCAGGTTTCGCCGCCGCGCGGCGCGCGCGTTCGGCTTTTTCCTGTGCTTCCGCTACGTCGGCAGCCAGTTCGGTGTTCTTGCGCTGCGGGCGCCGCGAAAGCGTCGGCGCTTCGCTGTCGGGATCTTGGGCGGCAATCGTGTTAGCGGAAGGCTGCGGCTCCAGTACGGCCACGGGGGCCGCAGGCGCGCTCGGGACCTCACTGGTCACAGGAACCGCAGCAAGCGGGACAGCAGACGGCGCGGCTATGGCGCTGGTCGGTGACTGTACGGCTTCGACTGCTGCGGGCCGCGCGGCCATCGGGGCCCGTTCGGTTTGCGCAGCAGGCTCCGGCGGCGCAGGTTGTGCGACTGGGATCAGCGTATCAACAGGTGCCAACGCGGTCAGCGTACCTGACGCCATATCCTCAAACCGTGATCCCATCTTTGCCTCGGCTGGTGTGCCACCACCATCAATCTCGATCGTGCTGCGTGGCACGCTCCACTGTACCGCCACCGCGACCACGGAAGTGGCGAGGATCAGCGAGACAGCCTTCGCTACAGGTGAAGGCGCGATCATTCCAATGCCCTTTGCGTCACCAGCACAACCCGTTGCGCGCCCGCTGCCAGCAGATCACGGGTCAGCGCCACAAGCGATTGTGCAGGCAATGCACGGTCCGGCACCAGCCGCACCATATGGCGCTCTTCCTCGGGGAGCGTTGCTACGAATGTGGCCGCATCGCTCTGGGCCTGCCCCTCATAGGCAAGTCGCCCGTCAGGATAGACTACCAGCGCACGAGGGGGCGTATTGCCATCCAGTGTGCGCGTTTCCACCAACGTGAGCACAGGATCCAACGGCCGCGATAGGGTACCAGCAACCATGAAGAACACCAGCATCAGAAAAACGATATTGATCAATGCGATAGTCGGTTCGCGGTGCGGCCTTGCTTTTTCAGGACGGCGCATCCCCTACCCTCCCAAAACCGAGACGTTGAGCGCCGGCAAACCGCGCAGCGCCACCAGTAGATCGGTCAGCCGCTGTGCGTCGACACCGGCCCCCAGCGAGACCAGCACCGTCGTACCTGGTTTAGCCCCCGCCAGTGTGGTCTGCGCCAGCGCGCCGAGCAGCACATCCTCGCCATTCAGACGCAGGCTATCGGTGCCAAGCTGAAGAAACAGCGGCTTGGTCGTACTGTCAGCAGCGGTACCTGACCCTGCAGCGGCAAGTTCGACCTCGGCAAATTTGGTGAAAGTCGAGGTCAGCATGAAAAACAGCAGTAGCAAGAAGATAACGTCGATCAGCGACGTCATCGACAGCCTGCGCCGCCGCCTGCGGACCCTAGCCATAGGCGGCCACCATCTGCGATGTTGGCTGTGCTTGCTGCATTGCGCCCACTGTGGGATGCAGAACCGTCAGGATGGCTTTATCAGCCAGCACGCGCTCGGTTTCCATGCGCTGCTCGAACCAGCTCAGGATCAGTGCGGTCGGCATCGCCACCACCAACCCCACCGCAGTGGTCAGCAAAGCAACCCAGATCCCGCCCGCCAGAATCGACGGGTCGACCTGCGATCCTGCCGCCTGCAGCGACTGGAACGCCTCGATCATGCCAAGCACGGTACCGAACAGCCCCAGCAGCGGAGCAAGTTGCGCCACGGAGTCCAGAAGCCTAAATCCGCGCTCAAGCTTGGCAAACCGTGTCTCGGCCTCGGCCTGAAGACGTGCGGCATCTACCGGTTGCGCTGTCATCGCCATCTCGATCACCGGTGCGAGATAACTGCGCGACTGCTCCAGCGTGGCGCGTGCACCCTCCCTGTCGCCGCTATCCCAGTTTGCGACCGCTTGTGACAGCGCCTGGTGTCGCCCCACTGCCGTTATCCAGAATTGCCAGCATTTGTAGATCGCCACCGCCAGCGTCAGAACGGCTACTGCCATTAGCAGGACGACAACCGGCCCCCCCGTTTCGGCGATCCGGCGAAATGAGGCTATCAAAGCTGTAAAATCCAACATCAGCCAGATACCTCGATACCTGTTCGCGATGTGGCCAACAGACCGGTTTCGCAGACAGCCGCCTCAACTTCGGCGCCTTCGCAGCTGTTTGCCCCATTGAACAAAACCCGCGACAAACCTTCGCAGGTCAGTTTCGGCACCACAAACTGGCGTACACGTGGGCGTGCTTGTGGTAATGCGCCGAAATCAAAAAGAGTTAATCTGTTCACCTGTCCGTCTGCATCGAAAAGGACTGCTTCATAGACAACCGTGTCAATCGGCTGCTCCAGCCCGTTGGTGATCAAAAACGTCAATTTGCAAGACGTCTCAATCGTCTCGGCGGCATTCAGTTCAACCGACACCCGCCCGTCGATATCGGTCTCTTGTGCCGCACCAGCTTGAGACAGCACCACCAAAGACGGCAATATTAGAAGGCACTTCCACCCCAGCATAACAACTCCTGTATAACAGTTGGTTTTTTGGCTGAGGCACATCAGCGCCTTTGGCTTTGCACATGATCACGGCTGGTCAACACACCCCGTCATCACCCGCATTCTTGTACCGGTTAACAATTCATGGATCTTTATGCAATCCTGACTTTAATGATCAGATATTTTGGCGGGGTTGAAGACCTTTGTCGAAAAATCGGGTGCAGGGCGTTCTCTTCCTATCATTAAGCGCAATTCCGCGCAGCCTTCTACGGGCGCTCGTGGCGAGGGGCCGGTCCGCCGTCATACCGTTTTGCGCATGAGCGAACTGCGTTTGGTCAGAACCTGGTGATCAATGACTGTCTCAGCATAACGGTCCGATCTCGGTTCCGTCTGCGATCGAATGAACTTGCCAAAAACCGGGGTGCGGCGTGCCAGAGACTACTGCATTCTCAGGGGCGAAAATCGGATAGCCGTTGTTCAGTCCTGCTAACGTCTTCTCCTCATGCCATTCCCAGTGCCGTCATCCAAACGAGGCGCCCCCGTCTCTTCCAATCTGACGCCGACGCCTTGTCTGTAGGCCACTTTCCCAAATCGCGGGTTTCGGTCATTATCGGCTTAGCGCCTATGTCGGAAGGGCGACCTTCGTTGCGCGCACCAATCAAGGTCATTAGACAGGTGAACAAGAATCTTCGTGGCGGTGCAATGTCCACTTGCAGAAGCAAATTGCCGATTTGGTGACACGGGATAAACTATGGTTATGGGGAGATCAGTGAAATGAACTCAATCTATTGTGGGCCACCTCCGCTTCCCGTTGACCTTTGGACAAGCTGGAATTTTGACCCCGCCGTTCTGACTGCGCTGGTTGTATTAATCTTTCTGATGCGCCGTGAACCTGCCGGGCTTGTCGCGGTCGCAATTTTGGCTGTCGCCTTTGTGTCACCACTTTGCGCACTCTCCTCAGCGTTGTTCTCGGCGCGGGTTGTTCATCATGTAATTCTCATCGCTGGGGCGGCACCCTTGCTTGCGATGGTGTTACGTCAACGAAAATCGCGAAGTATGGCCCTGCCCCTTGCGGTGTCGAGCTTCATTCTATGGATGTGGCACCTTCCGGCAGCATATGACCTCGCCCTGTCGAACATACCGGTTTACTGGCTTATGCAGCTTAGCCTGTTGGGCAGCGCCGTCTGGTTCTGGCAGACAGTCTTCAGTGCAAACGACGCCCCCGTCGAAAGGATTATTTATGTCATTGCAAGTTTTGCGCAGATGGGACTGCTTGGCGCGATCCTGACATTTGCGCCAACGGCACTATATGCGGCTCACGTTGTGGCCCCTTTCGAATGGGCTCTGACCCCGCTTGGCGACCAGCAACTGGGCGGGTTAATCATGTGGGTGCCTTCGGGTCTGCCCTACGGTGCCGCTGCCGTTCTTCTGGCACGGCGCAGTTGGACCCTACTGACGGGCAATGCAGTGTGTTAGACTGGTTTATCCTGACCATACCGATTTTCAAGGTCATCCATATCGCTGCATTGGTGATGTGGTGTGGCGGGCTCCTTGCAATGCCCTTGATGTTGTCGCGCCATGATCCTGCGATGTTGGAAGAAGACTATCGTCTAATCCGGCAAGCGACCCATCTAACCTATACGTTATGCGTAACACCTGCTGCAGTAACTGCGGTGATCGCGGGGACATGGTTGATTTTTATGCGCGGTACTTTTGTGCCATGGTTTTTCGCCAAGCTGGCATTTGTCGCGCTGCTTGTCTTCGCGCATGCATGGATCGGTCATATTCTCACGCAGGTTGCCGAAGAGCCCGGGGATCACAAGCCTCCGCACACGCTGTTTCCGGTCACTGCCGTATTGATCCCGATGGTTGTGGTCCTCACCCTCGTCCTTGCCAAACCCACTCTGGACTGGATCGTTTTTCCCAACTGGTTAATTGAGCCTCGGGGGGGTCAGCTCCCCTTCGATGTGCCCAGCCGATAGTCGAAAACGAGCTTGCCACCATGCCATCCTGTGAAACTCACAACCAGCACACACAGCGCCGACAGCAGAATGCCGTAGGGCAATACGGCCTGTTCGTAACCGAAAAGCCGGTAGCCCCAGTTTGTCCCCAGAAGCGCCAGCAGCGTAACGGCGATGATGAAATGGGTCCATGCAGGGGCGCGCTTGCGAATGCCGGGAACAAGCAAAATCTCGGCGGTCCCGGAAAATCCCGCAAGCATTCCAAAGAGGAATCCTGTTCCCGCAGCCCACAAAGCAGCCCGCGCCCAGAACTCGTCACCGGTCCACCAATACAGTGCGTCCGCGCCAAAGACACAGAACGTCAACGCAACGGGAAACGCGACAGACATCGCGTGGATGGGGTGGCCATGAACCGCAATACGCGACTCCGTCTCGTGGAACCCCGGCAGTTGGCTGATCGGATCTACCAAATCGGCAGGCGCATCGTTCTTGTCTTCTGTCGCCATGTCTCTGCACTCCTCAGACCGATCTTTCCCGCACTCGCATTCCTAACACTTACAGGCTGCGAGGGCGTGCTTTCAACCGTCGATCCAGCCGGCCCCGCAGCACAGACCATCGCGACGTTGTGGTGGGTCATGCTGGCGGGTGCATCGCTCATTTTCGCCCTGGTGATGGTCTTGCTGGTGCTGGCGTTCCGCAGGAAGAACGCGGGCGATGATGCGGGACGCGTGCGTGCCTGGATCGTTGGCCTTGGTCTTGTGTTTCCAATGACGGTGCTCGCCGCGCTGCTTGCCTACGGGCTGATCGTGGGGGAGCGGTTGTTGCCGCGCGAGGGACCGGATATCGTGAAGGTCGGCGCAGAAGGTCGCCTGTCAGCATGGACATTTACTTACGAAGACGCGCCGTCATTCAGTACCGACGGCACGCTGCATATTCCTGCGGGCCGTCCCGTCGACGTGGCAGTCACTACAGCCGATGTCATCCACAGCTTCTGGGTGCCACGTCTTGCTGGCAAACTTGACGCAATTCCCGGCCGAACCAACATCCTGCGCATCGAAGCAGACGAGGCAGGCACCTATACCGGCGTCAGCGCGGAATTCAGCGGCACCGGTTATGACAGTTTCACGTTCTACGTCATCGCCCATGATGCGGCCAACTGGGATGCATTTTTGAACGGAGACTTCGAATGAATGCGCTGGGACGTCACCGCAAGCTGACCGCGATTTGGGCGTCCGAGCCGGGGTTCAAGGGCTGGTTCTCGACCGTGAACCATACCGATCTGGGGCGGATGTTCCTTGCCACCGCGTTCTTCTTCTTCTTCATCGGCGGCCTTCTGGCGATGCTGATACGCGCACAGCTCGCGACGCCGCATTCGGCCTTTGCCGGCCCGGATATCTACAACCAGATTTTCACGATGCACGGGACCATCATGATGTTCCTCTTCGCCATCCCCACGTTTGAAGGGCTGGCGGTTTATTTGCTGCCCAAGATGCTCGGCACCCGTGATCTGGCTTTTCCGCGCTTAACCGCCTACGGATTCTGGTGTTATGCCTTTGGCGGATCGATGATGTTGGTCTCGATGGTGTTCGGCATTGCCCCTGACGGCGGCTGGTTCATGTATCCGCCGCTCTCCGGCGCGATCCACTCACCCGGCATCAACACCGATTTTTGGCTGATCGGCATCACTTTTGTCGAGATTTCGGCCATTGCTGCTGCAGTCGAGATCACTGTGTCGATCCTGAAATACCGCGCACCCGGCATGTCGCTGGATAAAATGCCGATCTTCGCGTGGTATGCGCTGATCACTGCGTTGATGATCCTGACAGGGTTTCCGCCGCTGATCCTCGGTTCGATCCTGCTGGAGGTCGAACGCGCATTCGGCTTTCCGTTCTTTCAGGCCGAGTTGGGCGGTGATAGTCTGTTGTGGCAGCACCTGTTCTGGTTGTTCGGCCATCCGGAAGTTTACATCATCTTCCTGCCAGCTGCAGGCGTTATATCCACCGTTCTGCCCGTGATGTGCCGGACGCCCCTGCTGGGTTATGGCTGGATCGTCGCGGCGGCGCTGGCGCTGGCGTTCCTGTCATTTGGGCTTTGGGTCCACCATATGTTCACCACCGGCATCCCCCATATGGGGCTGGCCTTCTTCTCGGCCGCGTCCACTCTGGTGGCTGTGCCGACGGGCATGCAGATATTCGCCTGGATCGGGACCATGTGGAAAGGCCGCCCTGAACTACATTTACCGATGCTGCACCTTCTGGGATTCTTCTTTACCTTCGTCATTGGCGGTCTGACCGGCGTCATGGTCGCCGTGGTGCCTTTTGACTGGCAAGCGCATGATACCGCCTTTATCACGGCGCACCTGCACTATGTCTTGTTCGGCGGTTTTGTCTTTCCGATCTTTGCGGGAATCTATTACTGGATGCCGCATTTCACAGGGCGAAAGCGGTTCTTTTATCTGGGTGAGTTCGCCTTCGCCCTTGTCTTTATCGGCTTTCACGTCACGTTTTTGGCGATGCACTGGGTTGGGTTACTTGGCCAGAGGCGACGCATTTCGACCTATGCACCGGAGGACGGGTGGACCGCGATCAACCTCATCTCGTCGGTCGGCAGCTTCGTTCTTGCCATCGGTATCGCGATGATCCTGATTGACGTGTTCCTGCACGCGCTGACCGCGAGTCGCGGACGACGCAATCCGTGGCGGGCCGGGACGCTGGAATGGGCCATGATCACCCCGGCCCCCGCTTACAACTTTGCCAGCCTGCCGCATGTGACGGATCGCAATCCATTAACAATTGAACCCGACCTCGCCGTGCAATTGGCAAAAGGTGAAGGGTATCTCGGGACGCCACGCAATACTTGGCGCGAGACGCTGACGGTCGAAGTGGCAAGCGGCAAACCGGACATGCATGTGATCTATCCGGCCAACACCCGCCTGCCGATTCTGATGTCGGCGGTGACAGGCATTTTCTTTTTATCGCTGCTGCTGAAGTTCTACTGGACAGTGCCGGTGGCGGTCGTCGGAGTTGCCATTCTCGCCTGGAAATGGGTTTGGTCAATTGGGCGTCAGGATGACATGGATACCGTGCCAGTCGGCCAAGACATCCATCTGCCAAACTTCGCCATGACCGACCGTCCTCCGGGGTGGTGGGGTTCAGTTTTTCTGCTGACGGCGAACGCTACGTTGTTCGGGTCGCTGCTGTTCGGCTTTGCGTTTTTGTGGACCGTGGCGCCGGGTTGGCCTCCGCCGGACTGGTTCCCGCCGTCGGTGAGCGCGTTGGCGCTGGGGATCATCGGCGCGGGGCTTGGACCAATCGCCATGCGTTATGCGACACAAAAGAACCGCAATGGCGGCACGCCATTGGCCAGCCTAGCCCTCACCTTGGCAGGTGCAGTGCTTGTTGCAGTAGCGTGCGCGGCAATGATGGTCCACACCCCTGCCCCGACCCGTCACGCTTACGCGGCGACGCTGTTCGTGCTGGGCAGCTATGGGCTTTTTCACGCGGCGCTCGGTATACTGATGGTTTGCTTTTTGATCGCGCGGGTCCGGTGCGGATTTACCTCCTCTGCGCGGCGGGCGGAATTTCCCATTGTCAGGCTTTGGATTGACTATCTCTCAGTGGTCAGCGTGCTGATCTTGGTCGTGGCACACCTGCCGGGCTTAATGGGATGAGAGACATTATTCGCATCCTGATCGCACCGCTCGTCTGGTTGGCCACATTCAGCGCCATTTACGGGCTACACGGACTTCTCTGTGGACACGGCATCAACGGCACGGCGTTCGGCCTGCCGATAGAACGTGTCCTGCTCGGTGCGGCCTTTCTATTCGCAATCCTGCTACAAACCGCATTGCTCTTCGCACTTTACCACCCATCCCTTGCTGCTTCTTCGGAGTTTAGCCGGTTCGTCAGCCGCGCGACTGGCTGGGTTGGACTTGTCGCCACGCTTTGGTCACTGTCTCCCGTTGTCTTAACCACCTATTGCGTTTGACGTTAGTGTCCATTGAGTGGTTTTTTGTCGGACCAACGTGAACTAACCGCCGTTTTGTTCGTTGAGTCTGCCGAAGCAGCGCGCATGGGGCTTAATGACAGAAATACGAAAACCGGTTGTTTTAATCACGGGGGCTGCCGGTAATATCGGCAGCGCACTCACTAGCAAACTGTCAGACGATTACCGTGTGGTCGGGTTTGACCTACCCGACGCCTGTGAAGGCCGCAGCGATTTAATCGGATGTGACATCACGGATGAACGCTCGACAGCGAATGCAATCGACGAGTTGCGCGACACCTTAAATGGTGACAGCCTTGCCTCAGTTATCCACCTCGCGGCCTATTTCGATTTCAGCGGCGAGGAGCGGCCACAGTATAAAGCCGTCAACGAGGACGGTACGCGGAACTTGCTTCGCGCGCTGAAAGAGGTCGATGTTAAACAATTCGTCTATTCCGGCACAATGCTGGTCCATCAGCCTGGCGTCCCGGGTGAGCGTATCACCGAGGACACGCCTCTCGCCCCCGGTTGGGCCTATCCGCAATCCAAGGCCCGCACAGAAGAGATCATTCGTAAAGAAGCAGGTGACACCGCGACCGTGTTCCTCCATCTGGCTGGACTGTATGACGACCTGACCGCCGTTCCGACCCTGAGCCATCAAATTGCACGAATCTACGAACGCGCCTTCAAGGCCCATGTCTTCTCTGGTGATACCCACGCGGGACAGGCGTTTATTCATGTGGATGACATGCTTGCACTGTTCAAACGTGTGGTGGACCGCCGCGCCGATATCGCCAGCGGCGAAGTGATCCTCGGCGGTGAACCGGACACGTTAAGTTACGATGCCTTGCAAAACCGCATTGGCAAGTTGATCCACGGAGAGGAAACGTGGGACACACTTGTCCTGCCTGCCCCCATTGCCAAACTGGGCGCAAAACTGGAGACAGACGCCGAACCGGTGGTGCCCGATGCACTTGATCAGGGCGAACGACCCTTCATCCGTCCGTTCATGATCGACATGTCATCCGATCACTACGCGCTCGACATTTCCAAGGCGCGGCGGTTGCTGGACTGGGAGCCGGAGCATGACATTTCCGAAAAATTACCTGTACTCATTGACGCGCTCAAGGATGATCCGCTGGCGTGGTATCAGGCCAATGGCATCACGCCCCCCCCTTGGCTGGAGGCTGCGAACGCCCGTGTTAACGATCCCGAATCTCTGCGGCATCGCCATGAAACCGAATACCGCAAACAGCACCGCGCGAGCCTTTGGGCCGGGTGGGCCAACGCGGGACTGGGTCTTTGGTTACTGACTTCTCCGCCGTTACTCGGTCACGACCATATGGGCATGATCATCAGCGATGTCGTAGCAGGGGTTCTGCTATTTGTCGCCGGAATGTTGTCGTTGTCATGGCGCATGCCGTGGGCGCGGTTTGGTGCCGCTGCCGTGGGATGTTGGATTATGTTTGCCCCCCTCGTCTTTTGGACAGACAACGGTGCGGCCTACCTCAATTCAACGGTCGTCGGTCTGTTGGCGGTGGCCTTCGCGCTTTGCCTCAAACCGGTTCCGGGCATTTCACCGGTGGCCGCGCAAACCGGGCCAACCGTTCCCAAGGGGTGGGATTACTCCCCCTCGGACTGGTTCCAACGCCTTCCCGTCATCTTTCTGGCTATCATCGGCTTACTAATCTCGCGCTATCTGACGGGCTATCAGTTGGAGACGATAGACCACGTTTGGGAACCCATTTTTTCCGGCACGGACGGCAAGAACGGCACCGAACAAATTATCACCTCGGACGTGTCCAAGGCGTGGCCTGTGCCCGATGCGGGCATCGGCGCGCTGGTGTACGGTCTGGAAATTCTGATTGGCGTCATCGGAACATCGCAACGCTGGCGCACAATGCCGTGGCTTGTCGTTCTGTTCGGCATCATGATTGTACCCCTTGGTGCGATCTCCATCTTCTTTATCGTGATCCAGCCTATCGTAATCGGCACCTATTCCACACTCGCTTTAATTGCCGCCGCCGCGATGGTCTGGCAGATCCCTTATTCGCTGGACGAGTTGGTTGCGTCGTTCCAGTTTCTGCGTCGACGTCACCGCGCCGGACAGCCATGGTTGCGGGTGTTCTTTACCGGGGACACCGATGAGGGGCCGGACGAATACATAATTGACAATTTCGAGCGCACTCCCCGCGCTATTGTCGCGGATATGTTGAGCGGCGGCATGACCTTCCCGTGGACGCTGATGGCATCTATGGGGGTTGGTGTTCTGCTTATGCTTTCACCGTTAGTGTTCCCGTGGGGCAGCGGCGTGGCGGCAACGAACCACATCGTCGGGGCGCTTGTCATAACGTTCTCGGTCGCAGCGCTTGCGCCGGTGGCACGTCTTGGCCGATTTCTGAATGCACTATTGGGGATCGTACTGATATTCGCGCCGATGGTGACGGGCGCTGGTTTGGCAGGCCTATCGTTTTCCGCGATATGCGGGATTGTTTTAATCGGCCTGAGCGTTCCGCGCGGGTCCGTCGGTAGCAGTTTTGGTAGTTGGGACCAGTTCATCAAATAGCAAAATGAAGAAACTGCCGCCCACCGGTCCCTCTATCACCCGGCAAAACCAAATTGCCAGATCGCAACGGGAAGCCCCAGCAGAACTACGAATGAAATGATCACAAGCACGCCATCCCGCGTGAGCAACCCGGCCGCAAACAACGCAATCACGGCAGATGCGATGGATCCCGAGGTCGGCACGATCTCCATAAACGGCATGAACAGTGTGAGGCACAAGATTAGAACCAACGGTAGCCAAATCCATGGCCGATGAAACAGAAATGTCAGCCGCGGCCTGAGGAACCGTTCAATAAATCGGACTGGCTTGCGCAGCCAGCCGATACCTTTGCAAAGGGCGGTGCTCGACATTTTGCGGTGAGTGATAAAACCCGGCAGCCAAACGGAATCGCGTCCGGCAATCATCTGCACGATCAGCATGAAAACAATGACCGCGACGGCAGCTGTTATACCCGGGATCGCACTTGCAGGTGAACTGGAAATAAGCGTGAAGACGAGCATCAGAGACGCGAAAGACCTACGTCCAAGTTGGTCTACCACTTCGCCGATCACAATGTGGTCGCCGCTTATCGAGTCTTCCAATTGATCAAGGACATCGCTAAGAGCGCGGTTGTTGTCCTGCGTCATATTTTGACTCCCTTTCGGATTCTTTGCCTGTGTATCTGCCGGTCTGCTTTTCCGGAATGCGCAGGACAGCGACGATCAGACAAGTGAGGACCGCGGTCATGCCGGCGACCACCCATTCCCCCAATGCGCAAGGACCGTCACACCACCTGTCACCGTTTAAAAGATACGCAACAACGCGCGGTAGGTACATCTGGATTGCATCGCCGAATTCCGAAGCGCGTGCGGTCAAGGCAAGCGTCAACAGTGAATAACCACACGCGGCCAGACCAATCAACATGTGAATTCTCGCACCAGCCGGAAGCTGCGCGGTTTCACGTTCCAGGCCGATGATGCCGCAAAAAACGATTGTCGGCATCGTGAGCGCAGCAATCAAATAAATCGCCAGCCAAGCGCGAATGTGAATTCTTCGACCCGGATTTCGGAAATCGGGTCTTCCCCGTCATAGTTCAGACAATCAACGTACGCCTTGCACTTTGGTCCCGTGACGGGCGTCTGGTTTCGTCACTGTTGCATGCGAGGATCAGGTCCCAAAATCAAAGTCGGCAGTTTGGCACTGGAACCTAAATCCGATGCAATGCGTTTACCACTTGGGGATATAGTTCATGACCAATTTTCGCGCACGCACCATCACCAGACCGATCCACAAATGGGCGAAGGGTGTTCTACCTGCCCTCTCCGAAACGGAGAGCGAGGCTCTTAACGCAGGTGAAGTCTGGTGGGAGGCGGAGCTTTTCTCGGGCAATCCGGACTGGTCAAAGCTCCACGATGTAAAAGCACCGAAACTATCGCCGGAGGAGCAAGCTTTTTTTGACGGTCCTTTGCAGGAGCTCTGTGGTATGATCGACGATTGGCAGATCAACCATCAGATTGGTGATCTGGCACCCGAAGTCTGGCAGTTCCTGCGCGACAAACGGTTCTTTGGTATGATCATCCCCAAAGAACACGGCGGGTTGGCATTTTCTGCTTTCGCCCATTCGGAAATCATACGTTACATTTCGACCCGTTCAGTTGCTGCTGCTGTCACCGTGATGGTGCCAAACTCGCTTGGGCCGGGCGAGTTGCTGCACATGTTCGGCACCGATGATCAAAAACATTACTGGTTGCCCCGCCTTGCCGACGGTCGCGAGCTGCCGGCGTTTGGTTTGACCAGCGCCGAGGCCGGGTCAGACGCAGGCGCAATGACCGACACCGGGGTCGTATGCAAGGGCGACTGGAACGGCAAAGAGGTGCTGGGCATCCGTCTGAACTGGGCAAAGCGGTACATCACCCTGTCGCCCGTCTGCACCGTTTTGGGATTGGCATTCAAGATGCAAGATCCTGAAGGGTTGCTCGGCGACGTCGAGGATATCGGCATTACCTGCGCGCTTGTTCCTACCGATCTTCAAGGTGTTGAAACGGGCCGTCGCCACATTCCTTCCTCCACGATGTTCATGAATGGCCCAACCACCGGCAAGGACGTATTCGTTCCTATTGATCACATCATCGGCGGTCCGGAATTTGCCGGTAAGGGCTGGATGATGTTGATGTCCGCATTGGCCGCTGGGCGGGGCATTTCGCTGCCGTCAATGGGCTGTGCCGCAATCGCACTTGCCGCGCATACGACGGGAGCCTACTCCCGCATCCGCCAGCAATTCAACCTGCCCATCGGCAAGTTTGGCGGTATTCAGACACGGCTGGGACGATTGGCCGCTGACGCCTATTGCATGGACGCCGCGCGCCGTTTGACCTGCGCAGGTCTGGACGAAGGTCGCGCACTGTCAGTGATTTCGGCAATCATGAAAGCGCACGCGACAATCCGCATGCGCGAGGCGCTGGATGATGCGATGGACGTGCATTCCGGTAAGGCGGTGATTGACGGACCGTCCAACTATCTGTTGCCGCTTTATCGGGCCGTACCTATCGGTATCACGGTGGAAGGCGCAAATATCGTCACCCGCAGCCTGATCATTTTCGGACAGGGCTCGATCCGAGCGCACCCGCATATGCTGGACAACGTTTTGGCCTTGCAAGAAGACGACCCCGAAACATCGCTGGCAAAGTTCGACAAATCCTTCTGGGCGCACGTCGGTCACACGACGAAAACGACCTTCCGCGCTTTCGGGAGGGCCATTACAGGCGGACGCTTTGCACCGGCACCCGATGCCGGTCAGGTGACGCCGATTTACCGTCAACTGTCGCGATGGTCTGCGGCCTATGCTTTGACCGCCGATGTCTTGTTCCTGACACTGGGCGGCGCGCTCAAGCGCAAAGAGATGATTTCGGGTCGGATGGGCGACATTCTGTCTGACATGTACATCCTGTCCGCCACGCTGAAGCGGTGGGAAGACGAAGGACGGCAAGAGGCCGACCTGCCCGTGCTGAACTATGTCGCGGCCGATGCGTTCCACAGCATCCAGACAGCGCTGGACGAAGTGATCGCAAACATGCCCGCCCGTTGGGCCGCGTGGATCCTGCGTGCGATCACCTTGCCTGGCATGCAACAGCGCAAGCCGGACGACCGGTTGGTCGCCGACTGTAGCGATCTGCTGTACTCCCCGTCAGAAACCCGCACCCGGATCACCGGTCAGTTGCATCAGGGATGTCACCGCGATGGCGTTCAGGTGCTAAATGAATGCTATGCCAAAGTCATTGAACTGGCTCCCGTCATGAAACGCCTGCGCGATGCGCGCAAAACCCCGCAACAAGCATTGAAAAGCGGTATCCTGAGCGATGCCGAGATGGCCGAAATATCGACCATGCAAAAGTTGGTCGATCAGGTGATTGCTGTGGACGAATATTCGCGCGAAGACTTCGCCGCGTTGTTCCCGGCTGCCAATGCGGATGACTATTTGCCCAAGGAGGCCGCCGAATGACCGATCCGAAGAATCAACGCGTATACCTCGTTGACGGCGCGCGCACACCATTCCTCAAGGCGCGATCCGGTCCCGGACCGTTCACGCCGGTAGACCTTGCAGTGCAATGCGGCCGCCCCGTTCTGGCGCGTCAAACTTTTGACCGCACCGCGTTCGATCTTGTTATTCTCGGCTGCGTCAATGTAATTGCCGATGAAATGAACCCCGCCCGCGTGGCCGCGCTGCGGCTAGGTCTGCCAGAAGAAACGGTCGCGTTTTCGGTGCAGATCAACTGTGGATCGGGCATGCAAAGCATTGATACCGCCTACCGCTATATTCGCGACGGCTCGCACCAGATGATCCTTGCGGGCGGGACGGAGGCGCTTAGCCATGCACCACTTACCCTGCGATCTTCGGCTGTGGAATGGTTCGGCAAAATGAATACCGCTAAGGGACCGCTGGATCAGGCCAAAGCGATGTCGGGTATTCGGCCTGAATTCTTCAACCCGGTCGTGGGGCTGGAACGCGGGCTTACCGATCCGATCACGACGTTAAGCATGGGACAGACCGCCGAGGTCCTTGCGCAACACTTCAACATCGACCGAAAGACAGCGGATGCCTACGCGATGCAAAGTCATCACCGCCTCGCGGCTGCCCAATCCGAAGGACGCCTGCGCGATGAATTGATGCCTGCATTTGACCGTGACGGTAACGTTTACGATCACGACGACGGTGTGCGCCCTGATAGCGATATGGAAGGGCTGGCAAAACCAAAGCCGGTGTTCGAACCGCCCTACGGCCAAGTCACGGCAGGCAATTCCAGCCAGATCACCGACGGTGCCAGCTGGTGCATCCTCGCCTCACAACGGGCCGTAGATCAGCACGGTCTGGAACCGCTGGCCGAGATCACCGATAGCCAATGGGCGGGGCTTGACCCGTCGATCATGGGTCTTGGTCCGGTCATGGCTGCGACACCGATTGCGCAACGTCACGGGTTCGGGGTGGATGACATTGATCTTTGGGAACTGAACGAGGCCTTTGCGGCGCAGGTGTTATCTTGCCTTGCTGCTTGGAATGACGACGCTTTTTGCCGCGACGTGCTGGGCCTGGACAAAGCGTTCGGACGCATTGACCGCGACCGATTGAACGTCGACGGGGGCGCGATTTCGCTTGGTCATCCCGTTGGGACAAGCGGCAACCGTATCGTGTTGCACCTTGCCAATGCCATGAAACAACGCGGTGCGAAACGCGGGATTGCCACGGAATGTATCGGTGGCGGTCTGGGCGGTGCGATGTTGTTGGAGGCAGTATAATGACCGGACATGTCTTAAAATATCTCGGTGAAACCAAGCTGGAACTGGGGCCGGTAGGCGACGCAGACGGCAATTGGCGCACGGGCCGCGATGATGCCGACGTGCTTTGGTTGGTTTTGGACAAGCAAAACACTAACATGAACACAATTTCGAAGGATGTGATCCGGGAGTTGGATCAACACATCATTGCTGCCGAAAAGAACTTGCCCACCGCGATAGTGATCCGTTCCGCCAAGAAGGCAGGTTTTGCCGCAGGCGCGGACATCTCCGATTTCGAGGCTATGACAGAAGATGGCGCCGCCGATCTACTGCAACAGGCACACGACGTCCTTGACCGGATCGAGGCGCTCAACTGTCCCACAATCTGCATCGTGCATGGTGCGGCCCTTGGTGCGGGTTTTGAAATTGCACTCGCCTGCGATTACCGCATTGCCATCCCCGGCGCGTCTTTCGGGTTCCCCGAGGTTCAGCTTGGCTTGCATCCCGGCCTTGGCGGAACCTTCCGGCTGCCCGCTTTGATCGGCCCGACCGACGCGATGACGATGATGCTGACCGGCAAAACCGCGCACACCAAGCGCGCCAAGTCACAAGGGATCGTCGATGCCGTGGTTGAAGAGCGCCACATCGCAGCAGCCGTCACCGCAGCAGTAGAAGGCAAGATCGACAAGCATGAACCGGGCGTGACCTCTCGTGCGTTCGGGTTTGACCAAGCCCGGAGTCTAGCTGCGCGGAAAATGCGCAGTGAAACCGAGAAAAAGGCCCCGAAACAGCATTATCCCGCACCGCATGCGCTGATTGATCTGTGGGTCGAACACGGCGACAACCGCGACGCTATGCAAAAAGCCGAGATCCAAAGTTTCGCCCGTCTGCTGCGCTCAGACACCTCAAAGAACCTGCGCCGTGTCTTTTTCCTGCGGCAGAACCTTAAGGACGAGGGGCGCGGCGACGACGGGGTATCGCATGTCCATGTGATTGGCGCGGGTGCCATGGGTACCGAAATCGCTGCGATTGCCGCAATCAAAGGAAAAATCGTAACTTTGGGCGATATCGAAACCGAAGCACTGGGGCGTGCAATCGGCACGGCCGCGAAAATCTGCGAGGACAAACACCTCAGCGATATCGAAATGCGTGACGCGCTCGACCGGCTGATGCCCGATCCGCGGGGATACGGTCTGGCGCAAGCCGATTTGGTAATCGAAGCCGCAACTGAGCGCGAAGACCTGAAAGAGAAGATTTTCAAAGGATTGAAGGGCAAGTTAAAAAAATCTGCGATCCTGGTGTCCAACACCTCCAGCCTGTCCGTTGATGATCTGGCCACTTCCGCACCATCCAAAACCCGTTTTGCAGGGTTGCATTTCTTCAACCCGGTGTCGCGTATTGATCTGGTGGAAGTTGTAAAGGGCGATGCCACCAGTGCCGAAACGGCCGCGAGCCTCGCCGCGTTTTGCGGTGCCATCGGCAAACTGCCCGTTACGGTCGCCGATTACCCCGGCTTTGTGGTGAACCGCGCGCTGGTCCCCTACATGCTGGAAGCGATGGTGTTGATGGATGAAGGCGTGAGCAAGGAGGTCATTGATACAGCCGCCCTGCGGTTCGGGATGCCGATGGGACCCGTCACACTG
Organism: uncultured Sulfitobacter sp.; assembly: GCF_947497275.1. Lineage (GTDB taxonomy): Bacteria > Pseudomonadota > Alphaproteobacteria > Rhodobacterales > Rhodobacteraceae > Sulfitobacter. The sequence continues at coordinate 2,880 of NZ_CANMFS010000002.1, read as the reverse complement.
GCCGATCAGGTCGGGCTGGATGTGGGACTGCACGTGGCGCAAAGCCTTTCGGAAAACCTGAAAACGTCGATGCCCCCGATCAGTGATGACTTGCGCGAACGGGTCGATGCGGGCGACTTGGGCAAAAAGTCAGGCAAGGGTTTTTATGATTGGTCTGACGGAACACCGCACCCCGATGCGGACCTTGACGAGGCCCCCGATGATCTAACCGACCGACTGATCCTACCGATGCTGAACGCCTGCGCCGAAGTCCTGCGAGAGGGCGTAGCGCAAAGCCCTGATCAGATCGACGCCGCAATGATCTTTGCCACCGGCTGGGCCCCGTTTCGCGGCGGCCCCATGCACTACGCCAAACAACGCGGCGTAGACGACGTGATCGCAAGACTGCGCGAATTGCAAGAGGCCCATGGCCCGCGCTTCACCGCAGATGATGGCTGGTCTGGTCTTGCCTGACGAACCGGAAATCTACACGGACGCCGACACAATGGCGCAGGCGATTTTTGACAAGGCAGATGGGGAAATTCGCCTCGCCCTCCCCTTGGGGCTGGGAAAGCCCGTCACTTTGGTCAATGCCTTGGTGCGGGTTGCAGCGGCGGACAGGTCCCTGAAACTAAGTGTTTTTACCGCCCTGACACTGCGCCGCCCGACGCCATCGTCGGATATGGAAAAACGGTTTCTTGGGCCCGCGATGGACCGACTGTTCGGCACTGCGCCATCTTTGCTTTATGCCGACATGATCGCCGAGGGCAGTCTGCCCGACAACATCGAAGTTTCGGAGTTTTTCTTTCAGGCGGGGTCATGGCTCGGCAACGAATACGCCCAACGCCACTACATTTCCGCAAACTACACGCACGCCCGCGACGTGTTGCTAGCACAAAAGCCGAATGTGCTGGCCCAACTTATGCCACGCGACGGCGACCTGTTCAGTATGTCGTGCAACACTGATATATCGGCGGACTTGTTTTCCATGCGCGCCAAGGGGCAGATGGATTTCATCGCCGTCGTCGAAGTGAACGACGCCCTGCCCTTCATGGCGGGCGATGCGATTGTTGATAGCAAGTACCTGGATATGGTCTTGGACCCTGCCGAACAGATTGACCTGTTCTCGGTTGTCCGCCGCCCAGTTTCGAAGGCCCAGCATGCCATAAGTTTGCATGTCTCGCGGTTGATACCGGACGGCGGCACCTTGCAGATCGGGATCGGTGCGATTGGCGACGCTGTGGCAAACGCGCTACTGCTGCGGAACCGCGCGGCATTGAACCCTATTTGGGACGCGGCCCCCCTTCCCTTGACCGGCACCGAGACAAAGCCGTTTGAGGTCGGGTTGTATGCGGTCACGGAAATGCTTGTCGGCGGATTGCTCGCTTTGTTTGAAGGCGACGTCGTCCGACGAGAGGTTGATGGTGCCACGATCCATGCAGGGTTTTTCGTCGAGGCGCGCGACACGTATGAGCGTTTGCGCAAGATGCCGGTGAGTCAGCGCGCCAAGATCCAGATGAAGCCCGTCAGCTTTACCAATGCGCTTTATGGGGACGAGCAGGCCAAACGTGCCGCCCGGGTTAATGCGCGGTTTGTGAATGGCGCGATGCAAGTCAGCTTACTGGGCGATGCAATGTCAGATGCTGCCAAACCTGGTCAGGTCGTCAGTGGGGTCGGCGGTCAATTCGACTTTTTCGAACAGGCCTTTGCACTGAAAGACAGCCACGCCGTGCTGACGCTGCCTGCCACACGAACCAGCGGGGGCAAGGTGTCTTCGAACATTGTCTGGCAGTTGGCAGTCACGACAGTCCCACGGCATATGCGTGATATTGTAGTTACTGAATACGGTGCGGCCGCCTTGCGTGGACAATCTGATGAGGAGGTTATCAAACGCCTGATCTGCATCGCAGATAGCCGATTTCAGGACGAACTGGTGGCTAAGTCCAAAGCAGAGAACAAACTGTCAAAGGATTGGCAGATACCCGAAGAACATCGCAGCAATACGCCGGATATGATCAACGATTGGTTATCGCCATTCGTTGCACCGCTATTACCGGACTTTCCCCTTGGAACGGATTTTTCACAGATTGAAAAGATTTTGCTTCCTGCTCTGGCGGAGCTGTCGAACGCGGCCGGGTCTAAAACGGGACTTGCCAAGTTGCTCTGGGCGTCCGTTGCGCGCGCTCCGCATCCACATGAAAGCGAGGCAATGGACAGGATCGGATATGCGCCCGTCCCCAAACTGGTCGACCCGCTACAGGCTCGTGCCTTGCGTGGAGCTTTACGCAGGGTCTCGCCGCGTCGCAAGGTCTAGGGTCAGCGCGTGCGATGCCTGAGAGAAAGATCTTCGGGCTTCGGTCGTAACGGGTTGGCACGCGCCTCGCGTCCTTCAAGTGCCCGAACATGATCTCGATCACTGACCGGCAGTGCACTGCGCGGCAACGTCACGAGAGGGGCGGTAGCGGCGCGTGTCGTATTTGACGGGCTTATCACGTGATTTTCGGCAAGAGATGCTGGGCGTTAATTTCTTGTCGATAAGGGCCTCGCGGAACCAGCCCGCGTCGTATCCGCGGTTGCCCAGCAGCGAGTTGGCGGCGGGCAGACTATTCACCGGCGGTATTGTCGCTGACCCGACCAGCCGCCATCAAAAGCCGGATAGGACGCCCACGTGCGTTGTTTGATCCCAAGGTTTGACGGTATGGTCCTTTCTCAGGAATGGACGGAAGCCTTATGGAACAAGTTCGTCACGGGAGCGCCACGCACTGTTACCCGGCAGGCGATTTGCAAGGCAGATCTGCCGAGAGGGCACGTACGCCGTCAGAGTTGCAATACAGCGATCCACTGGCCGGCAGTCGTTTGCAAAGCAAACGATGAGAGGCGCGGGCTTCGCTCTTGGAATTG
>NZ_CANMFS010000001.1 GCF_947497275.1 uncultured Sulfitobacter sp. | reverse complement strand
TACATCGCAAAATACTGGGACGGGCTTTGCCTGTTTCTGGCAGATGGGCGCATCGAGATGGACAATAACGTGGTCGAGCGCACCATCCGCCCCATTGCCCTGAACCGAAAAAAATGCACTCTTCGCCGGCCACAATGCCGGAGCGACAAACTGGGGAGTCATCGCTTCCCTGATCGAGACCTGCAAGATCAACGCAGTTGATCCGCACCCCTACCTGGCAGACACGCTCACAGCCATAGTAAACGGTCATAAACAATCCGGTATCGAAGCACTGTTGCCGTGGAATTACAACGGGTCATGTTGGAAGGGGAGCATTATCGAAATCAAGGTCACGCTTGAATATATCGAACCCGCCGTCACCCGCACCCTGCAGGTGCCCTCAGATATTCGCCTCGACCGCCTGCACCAGACGCTGCAGGCCGCAATGGGCTGGACCAACTCCCATCTTTACATGATCGAGGCAAAGGGTGCGACTTGGGGCACCCCCTATCCGGACTTTGGCGGTGATGACCTGCCCGCTGACAAAACAACTCTTGTTGAGGTACTGACAGACACCGGCACACGCAGCATCCGTTACATGTACGACTTCGGCGATAGCTGGGAACACAGGCTGCAAATCGGGGACTTCACCGATCCAAACTCAGGTAATCTATATACCCGCCTGACTGACATCTCAGGCCGATGCCCACCAGAAGACGTCGGTGGTCTCCCCGGGTACGAAAAGTTCCTGGACGCGATGGCCAAACCCAAGCATCCCGAACACGAGAACCTCAAAAAATGGTATGGTGGCCCGTTCGACCCAAACACGCCACCAGCAGACGAACAACGCTTCGAAGTGCTTAAGCTGGCAAAACGGTGGAAGCCGAAAAAGACGATCAACTGATCAACGTGGGGCCAAAGCACCGCTTACCATGTACTTAAAACCTGAATACCAAAATTGCGCAGGCTTCAAGTCTGGAAAAAATTTGCCCTAAGAGATCGCTCCCGGGCTTCCTAGCGCAGCGGCCAGTGCTCAGCACTACCCGCACAACCCTCGAAAACAACGGAAAAATTCGGCCATAGCAGGATCGGGAAAACGCTTTCGCGGGGGCAAGTGGCGGACAGACAGGGATTCGAACCCTGGAGACGGTCTCCCGCCTACACACTTTCCAGGCGTGCGCCTTCGACCACTCGGCCACCTGTCCGTGACGCGTCTTTAGCAAGGGAGCGCGGAACAGCGCAACCCCGAAAAGTGGTCGGTACTGCGCTAATTCAACTATCGAGATGCACGTAGATCCGGCGATTCATTCGGCCTTTCTTTTCGATCTTGCCAAGCCGCAGATGCCCTATTTCGCCGGTGCGGGCGACATGCGTCCCGCCGCAAGGTTGCAGATCAATCCAATCCGCTTCCTCGCCGATCCCCACAAGACGGATATCGCCCGCGCCGCGAGGCGGTTTGACCGACATCGTCTTGACCAGATGCGGTGCCGCGTCGAGTTCAGACTGCGTGATCCACCCGTCACTGACCCGGGCGTCCATTTCTACATAGGCGTTCAACGCTTCTTCGATGCCATCGCGGTCCTGCGGTGCATCGGGCATGTCGAGATCGAGGCGGCCGTGCGCTGCCGTGATCGCGCCGCCCGTGACGCCGAATGGCACGGCAACCGACAACAGGTGCAATGCGGTGTGTACCCGCATATGCCGATGGCGACGGTCCCAGTCGAGGTGCTGCATCACGACCGCCCCGACTGGTGGCAGCGCGACCGGTTCCGCCGGGACCAGGACAATGGCGCCCTTGTCGCCTTTTACCGCAGTGGCGATGGTATGACGTTCGCCTTTCCAGTCCAGCCAACCGCTGTCTCCGGGCTGCCCCCCGCCTTTGGGGTAGAACACGGATGCCTCCAGCACGATGCCGCCCTCGGCGGTGTGCGCCGTCACGCGGGCCTGAGCCTCGCGCATGTAAGGGTCACGCAGGAAAAGCGGCGCGGTCACGTCTCGCTTTCCCCGATCGAAAGGTCGTTTTGCGCCAACTGCGCGTCTGGCGCGTCGTCCTCTTGCGCGTCGTCGGGTTGTTCTTCGCGTTCCGGGGCGGAGTCGTCGACAGGCTTTGACGGGGTTTGCAGAACTTCCGGATTGCGCAACCAGACATCGCGCTGGGCAAAGGGGATCTCGATCCCTTCTTCGGCGAAGCGTCTGGCGATGGCATGGTTGATGTCGCTTTTGACGGCCATCATCCAATTGATGTCCCGCAGAAACATACGGATTTCGAACTCAAGCGCATCGGCACCGAAATTCAGCATCAGTACATTGGGCGGCGGGTTGATGAGCGCCATTGGCTGGTCCTCGGCAATCTCTTTGAGGATCGTCTCTACCTTGCGGGTGTCCGTGCCGTACGCGACACCCACCGGAATGATAACCCGGCCCACGGTATTGCCACGGGTATAGTTGGTGACAGTGCCGCTGATCAGATCGGAGTTGGGTACAATGACGTCCGTATGGTCGAACGTCTCGATCCGCGTGGACCGGACGGAAATGTCACGGACATATCCGGTATGCGCACCCACGTCGATCCAGTCGCCTTCGGAAATCGGTCGTTCGATCAACAGGATGATACCCGAAACGAAGTTGGAAACGATGTTTTGCAGGCCGAAACCGATCCCGACCGACAGTGCCCCTGCCACAATCGCGAGCGAACTGAGATCGATGCCGGCACCGGTAATCGCGGCGAGGGCGGCAAGAAAGATACCGACATACCCCAGACCCGACACAATGGCGTTCTGGCCACCCTTGTCGATCTTCGTTTTCGGCAGCACATTTGTCTTGAGAGCGCCCTGTGTCAGCCGCGTAATCAGGTAACCGCCGGTAAAGATAAGCGCGAATGCCAGAAAATCTGTGGGCGAGATGCGCGAGTTTCCAATGGCGAAGCCGCGGCGGAACGCAGCCCAGATTTCGGTCAGGTCCGCAACCCGTGCACCCCAGACCAATGCGAGTACCGGCATCACCAGCAAGATCAGGACCATCCCGAACAGGATCGACATCAAGGTGTCACGCGCCGCAGACCCCTGCCCCGTGATCACGCCGTACACATCCGCTGCGAACCGCTGCAGGGCAAGCACGAGGCCAAGCAGAACCAGCGACAGCACATAGGGATGCAACACGAACTCGGATGCGTTGAAGTATCCGGTGGCTTGCAGCAAGGGTGACGCTATGGCCACCCCGACCGCACCGGATCCAAGGCTGCGTACCATGCGCCCCAGCGTGCTGGCGCGGGTTAGTTCCGACTCTTCATTCTCGATCGTTTCCTTGCCGCATTGACGCAACAGACGCCCGATCCGGTAGACGAGATAGCTGATGACCACCGTGAAGGGAAAGGTGATGACAGTCAGTGCCGCACTGCCTGCATCATCCAGTTCAAGGATGCGGATCAGCAAACGTTCCACGATGAGAAACAATGTAATTCCGCCGACAAATAACCGGGCGTCGGCACGTTCCTTCGGGCCAAGTTCCAGCAGCGCGTCTTCTTCCTCGCGCGGGAATATCTGCTCCGAGACCCAGCGGAATCCCAGCATGATGCCCCCGAGGATCGGGATCAGCAGGATCAGCTCATCGCCCCGCCGCCCCAGATAACCGGTGGTGAGCGCGGCGAAACATAGCAAGGACAGGCCAACGAACGGCAGGAAAATCCGCAAGAGTGACACCACGAACCGCCAGATGCCCAGACCCCGGGCCTCGGCACGGCGCAGGCGCTGCACGATGAGCTTGGACCAGCGACGCCCCTGCAAGATCAGGACCAGTCCCGAAATCGTGGCAAACAGGATGACCGGCAGCCGTTTGCGCAATTCGGCCGCGCGCTCGGCGCCTTCCTCCAGCGTGACTGACCCGAACAACTGATTGAACGCGACGCCCAGTTCCGTGATTGCAGGCATCCAGTGCTGAGGATTGAGCGGAGATTCGACCACCTCGAAAAGCCTTTCGGCCTGACGTGTCCGAATGATCGTGTCGATCTCGCTGACCAATCCATCCGCACGGGCGTATGCGGCATCGGCCACCTGCACCGGAGCGGACAGCGTCGCCAGCTGCTCTTCGAGTTCGGTGCGTTGTGCGGCGATCTCTGCGGCCTCGGGTGCTGCATCCGCCCCTTCCGCAGGCGCCTCGCCTAATAACGCAAGCTGGTCGCGCAGGCTGGCGATCCGCGCCGAGTTTATCTGGCGCGCCTCGTTAAATTGCTCTCGGAAGGCCGCGATCCTGCCTCGCAGGGCTTCAAGTTCGGCGTCCGGTTTGGTGCTCGGCTCGTCGACGGCGGCTTCTGCCGTGGTGGCCAGCGACTGCCATGCCCCCATATCCACGCCCGGCAGGTCCTGTGCGGACACAGCACCGCCACCGACCCACACAACGAAGGCCAGCGCGACAATCAGCTGCCGCAGTACCGATGTGGGAAAGATCATACGTCCTCGAATACCGCTGGCAATTCGACGGGATCGCGGTCCAGCCATTCCGGCACGGGAAGCCCTTTTTCATGCAGGAAAGCGGGATTGAACAGCTTCGACTGGTAGCGTGTGCCGAAATCGCACAGAATGGTCACGATGGTGTGGCCCGGGCCCATCTCGCGGGCCATGCGCATGGCACCTGCCACATTCACGCCCGACGACGCACCCAGGCAGAGCCCTTCGTGTTCCAGCATGTCGAACACCACCGGAAGCGCCTCTGCATCGGAGATGTTATAGGCGAAATCAGGCGTCAATCCTTCCAGATTTTTCGTGATCCGAACCTGGCCTATTCCTTCCGCGATGGAAGATCCTTCCGTTTCAAGTTCGCCCTTCGTGTAATAGCTGTAGAGTGCCGCGCCATCGGGATCGGCAATACCGATCTTGACCCCCTTCGGCTGCAAAGCCATCGCTGTGCCTGCCAGCGTACCGCCGGAACCCACCGCGCAGATGAAGCCGTCGACATTTCCGTCGGTCTGCTCCCAGATCTCAGGACCTGTCATTTCAACATGTGCCTGACGGTTGGCGATGTTATCGAACTGGTTCGCCCAGATCACCCCGTTCTCACGCGTTTTCGCAAGCTGCTTGGCCAGCCGTTCGGAATAGTGCACGAAATTGTTGGGGTTACGGTACGGCGCTGCAGGCACCTGAACCAGTTCCGCCCCCGCAAGCCGCAGCATGTCCTTCTTTTCTTCCGATTGGGTTTCGGGAATCACGATCACGGTCCTGAAACCCATCGACGCGCCGACCAGTGCCAGACCGATACCGGTGTTTCCGGCGGTGCCTTCGACAATCGTGCCACCGGGTTTGAGATCTCCGCGCGCGATGGCATCGCGGATGATGAACAGCGCCGCGCGATCCTTGACCGACTGACCGGGATTGGCGAATTCGGCCTTGCCAAAGATGTCACAGCCGGTTTCTTCGCTGGCCTTGCGCAGCTTGATGAGCGGCGTCTTGCCCACAGCCTGTTCCAGATCACGCGCTACATGCATATCAGCCCCCAAAAATGTCCATCCATCTCTAGCGAAGCGGCGTCAGGATCTCAACCGTTTCCGGTGGTGCGCAAGCCAGTACGCAAGCAGCACGAGCGGGGTATTGGCAAGGTTTTGCCGCTCGGCCATCTCGATGAACCGGTCATAGGAAACAAGGTGCGAACGGATGTCCTCCGCTTCGTTTTCATTGCCCGCGACGCCTGCGCTGCCGTCGGGAAGTTCAGCCAGACCAACGAAGATGTGAAAGTAATCGGTGGTGCTGCCGGGGCTGGCATAGCTGCGCGCGACGCATTCGAGCGTCGTGAGGGTCAGACGCGCTTCTTCGCGGGCCTCCCGCCGCGCCGTGTCTTCCGGGATTTCTCCCGGATCGACCCGCCCTGCGATCGGCTCCAGCTGCCAAAGCTCTGGATCGCGGCGTCCCAAGGGGCCGACCCGCACCTGCTCGACCAGCATCACACGGTCGCGCACCGGATCGTAGGGCAAAACCAGTGCCGCGTCCGTACCGACAAGATAGGACCGCTCGACAGCTGGCGACATGCCCCCGTCAAAGCGGGCGTGGCGCAGGGTGACTTCGTCAAGCGCGAAAAACCCCGCATATACGCGTGCCTCACGGTCGAGGATGACCGAACCGTCGAGCGTCCCCTGCCCGGCCCGATACCCTTGCGCGAGAGTACGCGCCCAGGCGCGGGTCCGGATTTGCGGCAGCATCCGACCTACTTCTTCCCGGTCCCGCGCACCGAAATACCCCATCACTTCGCGCGCGGATCGGCACGACATATCGGACCAGTTGCGCACCCATTCCTCGAAACGCCACGGATCTGTCGGTGTCCAGCGGTCCGGCGCGCAAACATAGACCCGCGCCTGCGACCCGTCGGCGAGTGTCACGGACGTCAGGTCGTAGTCGAATCCGCCTTCGTAAAAATTCAGCCGTTCGAGGTCTTGATCCGAGAGTCCTTCGACGATCACACCGTCTGCTTCTGAGCCGCGTGCCGGCACAAGCGCGGGAAATGGCCCTTCCGCGACCGCACATGCCTCGTGGTGGGGCAAACACGCCGGGACGACCGTTTGCGCGTCTACTGATCGGCCCAAAACGACCTCGAGCAACGGCAGATGCCTGAGCGTACCGAAGAAGAAAAGCCTATGCAGCATGGCTCAGCGCCACGTGCGGGCCGCGTATTCCGTCAGCAGGCCCGCAGTTACGGCCCCCACCACGGCGGTGCCTAAGACCGGCAGGGTCGCGATCATCAATCCGAATTCCGAAGCGATCAAAAAGATCGCCGTGAGCGCCTCCATCACACCGTCATACCGGTTCCGCATTGCCAGACGAAACATTTCATAGGCGGAATGCGCCGCAAGGCCCCAGAGGATCAAGACTGCCGTACCCGTCACACCATTATTGATCGCAGGAACAATTCCGCGTCCGGCCCGCGGCCCCATTACAACCCATCCCACGACCAGTCCGATGACCGCGTTGACGTAATCAAACGCACCGAAATCAGTGCCTTCGGGCATAAGCGGTCGGATCAGTTGCGAAAGGATCCACGCCAGCGCACATAGACAAAGTGCGCCAACAAGTCTCGCGGCGGTGGGCATACGCAGATCCTTCCTCGACCGGTCAGGCCGCTGTCAGCCCGCTTTGCGCACAGTAATCTGGGTCACGTCACAATTTCCACTGTCAAATGTCGCTGCGCAGGAGGTGAGGTAAAAGTTCCACATGCGCTTGAACCGCTCGTCAAAGCCGAGTGCCGCGATCTGGTCCCACTTTTCGTTGAACGTCTCGTGCCAGCGACGCAGTGTGATGTCGTAGCTTTTGCCGAACTCGATGCTTTTGACAACGGCAAGACCCGCCTTTTCGATCTGCTGACGCAGAACATTGGGGCTGGGCAGCATACCGCCCGGAAAGATGTACTTCTGGATGAAATCGACACCGCGCCGGTACACGTTCCACCGCCGGTCAGAGACGGTGATGATCTGGAACGTCGCGGTCTTGCCGGGTTTGAGGCGGTCGCGCACGGTCTCGAAGTACACCGGCCAGTATTTTTCTCCGACCGCCTCGAACATTTCGATGCTGGCGATGCCGTCGTACTGACCCGTTTCGTCGCGGTAGTCCTGCAACTTGAACTCGACCAAATCGGAAAGCCCTGCCTTTTCAATGCGGTCCACGGCGTACTTGAACTGTTCTTCGCTGATCGTGAGACAGGTAACGCGCAGCCCGCGCGTCTTTGCCGCGTACTCGGCGAACCCGCCCCATCCGCACCCGATTTCCAGCACATGATCGCCCGCCTTGACGCCCATCTCGTCGACCATCGACTTGTACTTCTCTTCTTGCGCCGCTTCGAGCGATTGCTGCGGATCGGAGAAGATTGCGCTGGAATAGGTCATCGTATCATCGAGCCACAGCCCGTAGAAATCGTTCCCAAGATCGTAGTGGTACGAAATATTCCGTCGCGCCTGCTTTTTGGAGTTGCGTTGGAGCCAGAACCGCAACCGTTCGAAGTTGCGCACCAAAGACATGCCCGGGAATCCATCGTAGAGATCCTCGTTGTCCGCGTGGATAAAATCCATGAAGGCCTGAAGATCCGGTGTGCTCCACCATCCGTCGAGATAGGCATCGCAGAATCCCAGGTCGCCCTCACGGATCAGCCGTGCGAACAGGTCATCGTTGTGGATATCGAGTTCCGCAACCGGGCCCGGATTGAGCCCTTCGGCGCGGAAACGGCGACCGTCCGGCAAGACAAAGTCGATGCGTCCGTTTTGCAACTTGTTCGCCATGCCGAAAACCTGTGCGAAATAGCGCGGCAGTCCCGTCTGGCCGTCTGTACCTGTCAAAATCATGCGTCCTCCCAGCTCGCACTCCACGTGCGATGTCTATCCCGCCCCGGCGGTATGCGAAACATCAAAAATCTCTGGCCTCATAGGCCTGAAGCGCGCGCTTGCGTCCCGTGCCCACATCCACGACAGGATCGGGATATGGGTCGTCGGCCGACATCGACCACCGGCGCGGGATGGCGTCGAAATAACTCAGCGCGTCTTCATGCGGGTTCGCATGCCCCTCGGCAATCCAGCGCCTCGTATAGTCGCGGTTCTTATCGAATTTGTCGAGTTGGGTCACCGGATTGAAAACACGAAAATAAGGGGTTGCGTCAGGGCCAGAGCCGGCAGACCACTGCCAGCCCATCGCATTTGATGCCGGGTCCCAGTCAATCAGGCAGTCCTCAAACCACTTTTGACCGATCCGCCAATGGCACAGCAGGTGCTTGGTGAGATAACTGGCGACGATCATGCGTCCACGGTTGTGCATGCGACCGGTCACGTACATTTCGCGCATCGCCGCATCAACGAACCTGATGCCCGTGCGCCCCTGCTTCCATGCCTTCACCTCGGACAGTCTTTCGTCTTCGTTCCAGTCGAAGTGCTGCCATTCCTCACGCCAGTTGCGGTTCAGAATATGCGGCGAATGGTGCATCAGATGATAGGCGAACTCGCGCCAGACCAGCTCTTTGAGAAATGTCTCGGCACCGGGTTTGCCTTCTTCCAAGGCCCGCTGCCCCGCATGCCAGCACTGGTGAGGGCTGATCTCGCCCAACGCCAGATTCTCGCTCAGATTGGAGGTGCCGTCGACGCCGGGAAGATCCCGCGTTCTGTCATAGTCGGCGACTTTATGCGCCAGAAAGGTACCGAGACGGGACTGGGCCGCTTTCTCGCCGAGTTGGACAAACGGACGCACCACATCCGCACCGCGCATCATCGCGGCATCCATTTTCCAGTCCTCCAAGGTGTCCGAAGCCGGCCAATCAGATGGCGGCGGGATCTGCGACGGCGTCGAAAGCGGTTCTTCCACGCCGCTGTTCTTCACCGCATTCCAGAACGGCGTGTAAACCTTGTAATACCCGCCCGCTTTGGTCTCGACCGTCCACGGTTCGAACATCAGATGCCCCCCGAATGAACGCGCGTCGATTTCGCGGTCCCTGAGGGCTTCCTTGACATTGGTATCGCGTGCTGTGGCGTCCGGATCATAGGCGCGGGTCCAAAAGACGGCGCCAGCGCCGGTCTGCGCGATGAGCTTTTGCAGCTCATCCAGTGCGCTGTCGCCGCGCCGCAGGATCAATCGGCTGCCCTTGTCTGCCAACGCATCCGCAAAGCACCCCACGCCCAGCCCGAGCCTGAATTTCGGCGCTGCCGCCAATCCCTCGCTGAGCCTGTCGTGAATGAAAACCGGAATGACCGGTCTGCCGCTCTCACAGGCCGCATGCAGCGCCGGATGATCGCTCAGCCGCAGATCACGGCGAAACCACACAAGGATCGGGGACGTATCGCTCACAAGCTCTTCAACCTTCTGTCACTGCGCCGAATTCCACATTTAGGGCAGTCACGCACCGATCAAGGCCGAGTTTCACAAAACCGCATCAAGCGCCGTCAAAAGCTGGTCCATCTCGGCCTGTGATGTGTAGTGCGTGAAGCTGAGGCGCAATACGCCCGCGTTCGGGTCGACCCCCATCGCACCGAGCGTGCGGCTCGCGTAGAAATCTCCGCCCCCCGCCATAATACCGTGTTCCGCCAGATCCTCGGCGACTTCCACACCCGGACGCGCGAGCGCAAGTGCGACGGTCGGCGCGCGCAACCAGGCATCGAAAGGGCCGATCAGGCGCACCGAATTGCGATCCTTGATGGCACCTAGCAGCTGCTGCAACAGGTTCGTCTCGTGGCCGCGCATCAGATTGTGCACCGCCGCCCCCCGCCCGACCGGCGATGCGTCGCCTCCAACGTGATGGGCGTGAAGCGTATCTAAGTAATCCGCCATTCCCGCACAGGCCGCGATCTGTGCATGGTCGGGTCCGGCGGGTGTGAATCGTTTGTACAAGGTGCCCCCGTTGAAGTGATGCCCCTGGTTGGGCAGCAATTCCGCCAAGGTGCGCCGGATCACCATAAGCCCCTGATGCGGGCCGTAGGTCTTGTAAGCCGAAAACAGATAGATATCGGGTCCAAGCGATCCGACATCGACAAAGCCGTGCGGCGCATAGGAAACCCCGTCCACGCAGACATAGGCGCCTGCCGCATGGGCAAGTGCGGTGATCTCGATCACCGGATTGATCTCGCCCACCACGTTGGAGCAATGTGGGAAACACACCAACCGCACGTTTTCGTCCAGTATATCCTCAAGGTCGTCGGGATCCAAATGACCGGTTTCGGGATCGACCCGCCATTCGCGGATTTCGATCCCGCGGTCGGCCAGCCTGCGCCACGGTCCGGTGTTGGCCTCGTGATCCTGGTTCGTCACCACGATCGCCTCGCCCGGCGCCAACATCTGACCGAAGGCCTGTGCCAGAACGTAGGTGTTCTGCGTGGTCGACGGACCAAAGCTCAGTTCGTCGGTGTCGACACCCAAGAGCGCTGCCAACCGGCTGCGCGCTTCATCCATTTCGGCGCCGCCAAGGGCGCTGGCGGCATAGGGTGCATAGGGCTGCACCTTGCGTTGGGTGTAGAACCGCATGAGCCGGTCAACCACCGCCGCGCAGGTATAGGAGCCACCCGCGTTCTCGAAAAACGCCTGTTCGTTGAGCGAAGGCTCGGCGAAAGCGGGGAATTGCGCCCGTACGAATTCTGTGTCCAGCATCATCCCCAAAGGATCGTGCAACGCCGCAGCGTCGTCAAACACAAAAAAAACACGCCCCCGGCACAGGCAGGGGGCGTTTTCAATACATGCAGTCGTGCCGCTTACTTGATTTCGGCACGCTCGCTTTGCAGACCGCGGAAGATGCAATAGCACATCAGCACAAGAACCACGGTAAACAGCAAACCGGTCGAAATCACCATCGATTGAAGCGCGGCAAGCCCGCCCCCGATCAACAGCGCGATGGCCACGGCGCCCTCGAAGATGCACCAGAACACCCGCTGCGGCACCGGCGCGTCAACCTTGCCGCCCGCCGTGATCGTGTCGATCACAAGGCTGCCCGAATCCGACGAGGTCACGAAGAACACGATCACGAGGATGATCCCGATGAACGATGTAATCTGCGCCAGCGGCAGCACATCGAGCATCTTGAACAGCTGCAGCGGCAGATCCGCCTCCTGTGCACCGGTGTAGCCATCGTTCAGCACCTGGTGGATCGCCGTACCGCCAAAGATCGACATCCACATGACGCACACCATGCTTGGGATCAGCAAAACGCAGATCACGAATTCACGCACCGTTCGGCCGCGGCTGACGCGCGCAATGAACATGCCAACGAAAGGTGACCAGCTAATCCACCAGGCCCAGTAGAACGCGGTCCAGCCCTGGCTGAAGTTCATGTCCTCACGGCCAAAGGGATCGGCCAGCGCGGGAAAGAACTCGACATAGGCGACGAGACTGTCCCAGAAGAAGGTGATGAGGAATGCGGTCGGCCCGACGATCAGCGTGAACAATGCCAGCAGGCCGGCAAGCCCCATGTTGATCTCCGACAAGATCTTCACACCCCCGTCGAGCCCGCGCAGCACCGACACCAGCGCAACCGCCGTGATAACCGTGATCAGCACCACCTCGGTCGTTTTGCCGATCGGGACGCCGAATAGTTCGTTCAGCCCCGCGTTGGCCTGCGTCGCGCCAAATCCAAGCGATGTCGCCAGACCGAACAGCGTGGCAAACACCGCGATAATGTCGATGACATGTCCAGGCCATCCCCACACGCGTTCGCCCAGAATCGGATAGAACGCCGACCGGACGGTAAGCGGCAGGCCTTTGTTGTAGGTGAAGAGGGCCAGCGCCAGCGCCACGGTCGCGTAAATTGCCCACGGGTGCAGACCCCAATGAAAGATCGTCGCCGCCATGCCGAGCCGGATAGACCCGGCCTCGTCCCCGGTCGCGGCCCCCAGAGGCGCCCAATCGGTGCGCAGGCCATTTTCGCCTGCGGTGGTTTCACCGAAAGCGGTCGAAAAATGTGTCAACGGCTCGGAGACGCCGTAAAACATCAGGCCGATGCCCATGCCAGCCGCGAACAGCATCGCAAACCAGCCGACATAGGTGTAATCGGGCGCAGCATCCTTGCCGCCCAACCGGACAGACCCGTAGGGTGTTACGATCAACAGCAGGGTGAACAGCACCACCAGATCGGCAGCGCCGATCAGGAACCAGTCGAAGTTCTTCGTGGTAAAGTCGAACATGGCCGTGAAGGCCGTGTTCGCCGTCTCGGGAAGAGCCAACGTGAAGAACACGAAAGCCACGACGGCAAGGCCGGAAATCGCAAAGACCGGATTATGGATGTCAAATCCGAAACCAAGCATGGATCCGTCGACGTTGTCCTGCCCGATCTCATAGTCCGTCGATATGACATCGGAGGCACCGTCTGGTGCCGGAATGCCTTGATTGGCGGTTTCGTCGCTCATAGCCTACCTCCATGGTGGTCTGGAAAACGTGTCAGGCCGGCAGCATCTCACATACCGGCCCTTCGGCACAAGCAATTGACACCGCGAAAGGGCGTCGGCGCTCCGTTAGCCCTTCATATCGACAACGACACGTCCCTTTACCTGACCCTCGAGGATATCCGCCGTCAGCTTCGGCAGATCCGCCATCACTGCGGGCACCACCATCTCTTCGAGTTTGTCCATCGGCAGATCCTGCGCCACGCGCTTCCACGCCCGCAAGCGGTTGTCGTAGGGCTGCATCACGCTGTCGATCCCCAATAGGTTCACGCCGCGCAATAGAAACGGGATCACCGTCGCAGGCAATCCGGCCCCCCCGGCAAGACCGACAGCCGCCACGGACGCACCGTATTTCATCTGCCCCAGGACCCGGGCCAGCATGGCACCACCGACAGCATCCACACACCCGCCCCATGTTTCGCCCTCGAGCGGACGCTTGACCGTCTCGTTGAGTTCCTCGCGCGCTACGATCTGCGTCGCGCCAAGGGATTTCAGGTAATCCGACGTCTCGGGCCGGCCTGTCACCGCAGCGACTTCATGACCTAGATGCGCCAGGATCGCGACGGCCACCGATCCCACTCCTCCCGCCGCCCCGGTCACCAGCACCGGCCCGGATTTTATTCCGTGATCTTCCAGTGCCATAACGGACAACATCGCGGTAAATCCGGCAGTACCCACCGCCATCGCCTGCCTTGGTGTCAACCCATCGGGCAACGGAACCAGCCAATCCGCCTTTACCCGCGCCTTCTGCGCATACCCGCCCCAATGTGCCTCGCCCACGCGCCAACCGGTCAACACAACCTTGTCGCCCGGCTTGTACCGGTCGTCGGAGGACTGCTCCACCGTGCCTGCGAAATCGATACCCGGCACATGCGGATAGCTGCGTACCAATCCGCCGCCCCCCGGGCTCATGCACAATCCGTCCTTGTAGTTGACGGTCGTGTAGTCGACCGAAACCGTCACCTCGCCATGAGGCAGCTGGTCTTCCGAAATCTGGGTGATTGCGGCGGACGTATTGTCGTCATCGTCCTTGGTCACCAACAGCGCGTCAAACATCTCTATCTCCTTTTTCGGGGGATACCCCCCATTTCTTTTGGCCACAAATATCCCGGGGTCCGGGGCTGGCCCCGGCGATTACTCCGATATACGCGCCCTGCCCCGGCTCACCGCCTCACGCGCCCCTATCGCGGTCCCGTGAGGCGAAGCAATGCCGGGAATTACCGTGCATCAGGCGGACCATACCGATTGCGGCATTGGTGTCAAAGTCCGGAACTCACGCAACGGAAATGATCTGACCGGCCGCTTGTCATCTCCTAACAGGTTATCCGAAGTCGGCCGGATCACGGTCACCCGGCAGATGTCTCTTTGTTTGAGCAACACACCAAACCCTTACCCCTTCGCGAATCCGGGCCTCCCGAATACCGGATCGCAGGCGCGGGCGGAAAAGCACCATCGCGCCCCGACCCGTTTTACAGCACCCGGATCATTAATTTTGCCGCCGGTCTTCCAAAATCGGCATTCAAAAGCACCGCTCCGGCGGCATCCCACGCAGATTGGGTGGGGCGGCCATCCGGATCCGCCGCGCACTGGAGAGACTAGACCTTGTACCTTCTGCGCGCGGGCTGGCTTCGCAGAAAGATCGACAGGAACGCCGACCACGTCGACCTTCTGCATTCCCAAGTCGACGCCGAAGACTAGGTTACCCAATCTGGCCCTTGCTCCAACAGGTGCCACACCGCAATCAAGGAAAACGGGTGGCGTTGGTTCAGGACATCGAAAGGAAGAATGAATGGACATCGTTTTCTATATCAACATCGCATTGGCATTGCTGAGCATCGGCTTCGGGGCGCTGGGGTGGCTCGCGCCGCGCTACACAATGGGCACCCTCGATCTCAGCGACGGCGGATCGACCATGGGTGTGTCGGAAATCCGCGCGGCATCCGGCGCGCTTTTCGTCATGGTTGGCGTCGGTGCGCTGATCCTCAACACGCCCGCGTCCTATGCGATGATCGGCTTTGTCTGGGGCGGCGGCGCGCTGGGCCGCATCACATCTTTGATCCTCGACGGTCGAACCAGGCGCAAGTGGGTCTTCCTTGCCTGCGAAGTCGCGGTCGCGGCGGTGGCGTTGGTCATCAATCTCTGACGCAGCCACTTGAAAAGAGCGGCAAAGACTTCTATCTTTGAACTGTCCTTAGGGACTATGGACATAAACGCGCTCGTAATAAGCGGTTCGGACCCGGGGGCGGTACCCGGCGGCTCCACCAATCATCCTTCATTTGGGGATCATGGGGCCGAAACAGGATCGACGAACGTCTAAAGGGGTTATGCTTTGTCTCGGCTGTCTGCCACCGTTATCGGCGAAACATGTACAATTGCAAATGACAATCGTGCTCCAATGGCGATGGCCGCGTAAGCGACCGGAACTATTGAAAACTTAAGTCCTTGCGTTTAGCGACCCAAGGCGGGGTTCGCAGGTACCTGGCAACAGAAACCTGCACTTTACCTTCTCCTGACATCGATATGATCCCGTTGTTGACGACGCATCTGGTGCTGTGGCACTGTGCGTCCAAGGGGATCTGTCCGCGAACGCCCCGTGAGGCGCCAGCCGGAGGTTCGCATGCATCCAGTCAATCAGGATACATGCCATGCCGTCTCCGAACGAAATTCTTCCTGCCCAGCTCTTGCGCAAAATCGGATTGCCCGACGCACCCGCGTTGGTCGATGTATCCACGGATGTGGATTTTAGCGCCGATCCTCTGTTGATCCCAGGCGCATTCAGGCATTCCCACGCCGATATCGACGGGCTGCGGCAGTCCTTGGGGGACCGTGACGCGATCGTGATCTGCCAGAAAGGGCGCAAGCTGAGCCAGGGCGTCGCCGCTCTGCTACGCAGTCGCGGTTTGAATGCGCAATACTTGCAAGGAGGCAACCACGGATGGCGCGCGCATCGCGATGCGCCGCGGATACCCCTCGCCGCCGTGCCGGAGTTCGTGGATGGCGCAACATTGTGGGTCACGCGGCACCGGCCAAAAATTGATCGCATCGCTTGTCCCTGGCTGATCCGGCGCTTTGTCGACGCGCAGGCGCGTTTTCTTTTCGTCGCACCTGCCGAGGTCGAAAGCGTCGCCGACCGCTTCGAGGCAACTGCGTTCGACATCGAGGGCGTGTTTTGGTCCCACCGCGAAGAGCGGTGCACCTTCGACACGATGCTGGACGCATTCGGCCTGCGCACAAACGCGCTTGACCGGCTGGCCACCGTGATCCGGGGAGCAGATACCAATTCCCACGATATTGCTCCGCAAGCGGCAGGTTTGCTGGCGTTTTCCGTCGGGCTTTCCCGACAGTACCGCAACGACAACGCGCAACTTGAGGCGGGCATGGCGTTTTACGACGCGCTCTACCGCTGGGCGCGCGATGGATATGACGAAGGCCACGACTGGCCCGCCGGACACGGGCCATGATCCGCCCCGACCTGCCCGAATTCACGCGCATTTTCGGCCGCATCGGCGTTCTGGCGTTCGGCGGACCGGCCGCACAGATCGCTCTGATGCACCGCGAGTTGGTCGAGCAGCGCGGCTGGCTCAGCGAGCAGGGTTTCCTGCGCGCATTGGGCCTGTGCATGTTGTTGCCCGGTCCCGAAGCCATGCAGCTTGCCACTTATGCCGGATGGCGGCTGCGCGGTACTTGGGGCGGGCTGCTGGCGGGGCTGCTGTTTGTGCTACCGGGCGCTGTGGTGATCGCGGTGCTGGCGCTACTCTATGCCGTTTACGGCCAACTGCCGCCTGTACAGGCCGCGTTTGTTGGCATCAAGGCGGCGGTCATTGTCGTGGTGCTGCAGGCCCTGACCAAGGTCGCGGGCAAGGCGCTTGTCGGCGCCGAGGGTGCGGTGCTGGCAACGCTTTCGTTCGTAGCGCTGTTCGTTTTTGGCCTGCCCTTCCCGCTGATTATCGTAATGGCGGGCCTATGGGGTGCCCTGCGCGCAGGTTCGGCACCTGCGATGACAGCAGACCCGGCCCAACCGATGCAGAGTTCGGGCGCCCGCCCCTTGCGGGTGATTTTCCTGTGGGGGGCGCTGTGGGCGGCGCCGCTGGTTGCCGTCTGGCTGCTCGACGCGGCCTTCCTTCTCGAAGTGGGCCTTTTCTTTTCCAAACTGGCGATGGTCACTTTCGGCGGGGCTTACGCGGTACTGGGGTACATGACGCAAACCGTCGTGACCGACCTGGGGTGGATCACGACCGAGCAGATGATCGATGCGCTTGGTCTTGCAGAAACAACGCCCGGTCCACTGATTCTGGTGACCCAGTTCGTCGCCATGCTGGCCGGGTTTGTGCAGGGCGGCCCGACGAATGCGTTCGCCGCAGGACTTGTCGCGCTTTGGGTCACGTTCTGCCCATGTTTTCTGTGGATTTTCCTCGCGGGGCCGTTTCTTGACAGGATCAGCACTCAACCAAGACTTAGCGCGGCGCTGACGGCGATCACCGCGGCTGTCGTCGGCGTGATCCTCAATTTGTCATTGTGGTTCGCTTTGCACGTGATGTTTGCGGAGGTTGGCAGGCGCGCGCCGATCGCCCTGCCCCTGCCCGTCTGGCACAGTTTCGATCCGGTCGCCACACTGCTGATCGCGGTTGCCGCCATCCTGATGCTGCGCTTCAATCTGGGCTTTGTGAAAAGCATGATAATACTCGCATTTGCGGCGCTGGCACTTGGCTGATCCTACGCAGACGGCCCCCCTTTCGCTCCTTCCAAAAACGACTATGGTGGTGCAAACGGTTACACTTCGGGGGAACGACATGAGCCGCAGCATCGACTATGGCAACCTCATGCATGATGCCATGCGCAGCCTGATCCGCAACGTCCTATTGGATGTAGCGGACAATGGTTTGCCGGGTGCGCACCATTTCTTCATAACCTTTGATACCAGCCATCCCGATGCGGAGCTGGCGGATTGGCTGTCCGACCGTTATCCTGACGAAATGACCGTGGTCATGCAGCATTGGTACGACAATCTCGAAGTGACGGAGGACGGTTTTTCGATCACGCTGAATTTTGGCGATGCGCCAGAACCGTTGTATATCCCGTACGATGCGATCCGTACCTTCGTGGATCCGTCGGTAGAGTTCGGCCTGCGGTTCGAACAACAGGAAGAGGGCGCCGAATCCCGCACGGGCGACGCTAGTAAACGCACAGACAGCGAGACGCTGCCCCAGACCGAAGAGTCGCAGCTTGAAGTAGAGGAATCCCCCGCAAAGGCCGCCGAAATCGTTTCATTGGATAGTTTTCGTAAAACATAAGTTTGCGCAGGGGGCGGTCGCCCGCTAAACAGCCCCCTGACGTCATCAGACAAGATCAGGAGCGCCCGAACATGGCCGACACCCGCACCGAAACCGACAGCTTTGGCCCGTTGGAGGTCCCTTCCGACAAATATTGGGGCGCGCAGACGCAGCGGTCGATCATGAACTTCCCGATCGGATGGGAGACGCAGCCCGTCGCCATCGTGCGGGCGCTGGGGGTGATAAAGCAGGCCTGCGCACAGGCGAACATGGCGCAGGGATCTCTGGACGAAGACAAGGGCAAAGCCATCGTGCAAGCCGCAGCGGAAGTGGTCGAGGGCAAATTCGACGACAACTTCCCGCTCGTGGTCTGGCAGACAGGCTCGGGTACGCAGTCCAACATGAATGCCAATGAAGTCATTGCAAACCGCGCGATCGAAATCATGGGCGGTGTGATCGGCTCCAAGGATCCAGTCCATCCCAACGACCACTGCAACATGAGCCAGTCGTCGAACGATACCTTCCCGACGGCGATGCATATTGCAACCGCCACCACAGCACGCGACGTTCTACTGCCCGGCTTGAGAAAGCTGCATGCGGCGCTGCAGGCGAAGGTCGAGGAGTTCGACGGCATCATCAAGATCGGCCGTACGCACACGCAGGATGCCACGCCGCTGACCCTCAGCCAGGAATTCTCGGGCTATACGCATCAGGTCGCGATGAGCATCCGCCGGGTCGAAGACGGCCTTGGTCGAATCTATGAACTCGCCCAGGGAGGCACTGCCGTTGGCACCGGGCTCAACACGCGCGAAGGCTGGGCCGAAACGGTGGCCGCGAATATGGCGCACATCACCGGACTGCCCTTCGTCACCGCCCCGAACAAATTCGAAGCGCTGGCGGCGCATGATGCGATGGTCGAGGTTTCGGGCCACCTGAAAACGGTCGCTGCAAGCCTGTTCAAGATCGCCAACGACATCCGTCTGCTGGGGTCAGGCCCGCGCTGCGGTCTCGGCGAGCTGATCCTGCCGGAGAACGAGCCTGGATCATCGATCATGCCGGGCAAGGTGAATCCGACACAGTGCGAGGCGCTTACCCAAGTCTGCGCGCATGTGTTCGGTAACGACGCTGCGGTCGGCTTTGCCGGCAGCCAGGGCCATTTCGAGCTTAACGTCTACAAACCGATGATGGCCTATAACGTACTGCAATCCATGCAGCTCCTTGGCGACGCGGCGGCGGCGTTTACAGACAATCTCGTCGTTGGACTGCAGGCGGACGCCGACCGGATTGAAAAGCTGATGCGCGAGAGCCTGATGCTGGTCACAGCACTTGCACCTGAAATCGGATACGACAATGCGACTAAGGTCGCAAAGACGGCGCATAAAAACGGCACCACACTCAAGGAAGAAGCCGTCGCCCTGGGCTTTGTCGATGAAGAAACATTCGATCGCGTTGTGCGGCCGGAAAACATGATCGGTCCGAAATGAGCATGCCAACCAATCTGAACAAGATCCGAAAAGAGCGCGAACGCGCGGCCCGGCGCACCCGCGCAGATCAGAATTCGGTTCAATTCGGCCAGAGCAAGACGCAAAAGGAAACGTTGAAGGCGCGCGTCGAGCGGATTGCGCTGACCCTGGAAGGGCACAAGCGCGGAACATGAGCGCGCGGCCCGTGAAACACTCTGTAACATTGCACGGGCACCGCACGTCCATTTCTCTTGAGGCGCCATTCTGGGCAGAACTGCGTGAGATCGCTTTCAGGAAAGACATGCCAATCAACGCGCTTGTTGCGGAAATCGACGAGGCACGGGGTGTGGAAAGCGGGCTGGCCTCGGCCATCCGCGTTTTCGTCTTGCGCGCGTTAAAGGATCGTTTACCGAAATAAGTTTAGCGTAATGGAATGACGATCCCCGCACCGCTCTCCCCGGATATCTGGCTGCTGCATCTGTTCAGCGCCAAAGCAGCACGCGAGGGCGGTGTGATACGCCGCAAATCGCGTGACGTGGACCGATACGTAGGGCGTGACGCATTCGAATACGAACTCAAACGTCGCGGCTATCATGCGGTTGAAAACGCGGGCCAGATCATAATCTTCTGCAATCAAGAGCCAATTCGCGTGCTTCTATAGTCGATTTTTTCAAAAAAAATCGGACCGGAATTTTCTGAAAAATTCCGACCCGCACTCTTAGGCGATCGAGGCTGCGTAAATCTTGTCGATGTTGCGGCCTAAAGCGTCTTCGAACTCTGCGTCCGTCATCTTCACATTCAGACCTTCGGACAGGGCTCGACTGAAACTTGCGATCATCTTGTGATTTCGGCTCAGTTTTTCGCAAGCTTCATCCGTGGAATACCCGCCGGATAGTGCAACGACGCGAAGCACACGGGGATGATCCGCCGCGGCATCATAAAGGCCGGCCTTGCTTGGGATCGTGAGTTTCAAAACAACATCTTCGTTCTCCTCAAGACCATCAAGATGCTTGATGATTTCGGATTCGAGAATTTCCTCAGCGTCTGACTTTGTTGCGGAATCTATACTCACTTCCGGTTCCACGATCGGAACCAGACCGGCGGCGCACACCGTTTGGGCCACCTCGAACTGCTGCGCAACCACATCGGCGATGCCCTTCGGGTTCGCTTCGTGGATCAACGAGCGTTCTTTTGTACCGAAAATGCCCATTTCGTTGGCCCGTGCCAACAACCCGTCGAGATCGGGCATCGGCTTGAGCAACTGTACACCGTTTTCGATCTCGGCCAATCCTTTGTCGATCTTCAGAAACGGCACCACGCCGCGGTCTTCCCACAGCAGTTGCGCTGTCGGCTTGCCATCGATGGAATTGTTCATGGTCCGCTCAAACAGGATCGCACCGATGACTTTGTCAGACGTAAAGGCATCCGCCAGAATGATGCGGGACCGCATCGCGTGGACTGCGGCGAACATTTCTTCATCGCCGGCGTAGTCCGATGGCTCCACCCCGTAGAGGCTCAGCGCCTTCGGTGTCGATCCGCCGGATTGGTCCAAGGCGGCGATAAACCCGCGCGCTTTTGTCATCTGAGTGCGTTGCGCGTCCTTGATACCCATAAGAAGCCCTCTTTGCTCGTTCCTGATCTCCACGCCTAGTAAAGGATGATCCGCACCAAGGCCAGCGTGTTAGCGCGATCTAAAGCGTACGGCGCTCGATCCTGAGCCGGATCCCGTTTGCGGCACGCACAGTGAGATGCGCGACCGGTACGGGCGGCGGGCCCTGAGCGGGAATGACCCGGTACTCCCGCAGAATGCGGGACAGGAGCAACGGGCCCTCTATCATGGCAAATCCCGCTCCCGGACAAACGCGGGCCCCCGCGCTGAACGGAATGAACGCGTCGCGCTGGCAGGATTTTCCGTTCTGCGTATGCCAGCGGGTCGGGTCGAACCCGTCAGGATTGTCCCACAAGCGCGTATGCCGGTGCAGGTGCCACGGGCTTATCACCATCTGCGACGCCCGAGCAACGGACCTGTTGCGTATCCGTTCGGGGCACCTGTTTTCACGGACCATCATCGGGACGGGTGGATAGAGCCGAAGCGTCTCGCGAAACACATCGCGGCTCAGCCGCAATTGGCCCATCAAGGCAAAATCATCTTTGTCCAGCGCGTGTGCCTCTTCGGCCAGGCGGTCCTGCCATTCGGGATAGAGCGCCATTAGATAGAGCGCCCATGCCAATGCCGACGCACTGGTTTCATGTCCTGCTAGGAAAAATATCGCGACCTGGTCGACCATCTCTTCCGTGCTGAAGGTTTCTCCCGAAACCGGATCAACGGTTGTCATGATCTTGGTCGCGAGATCGTCGGGTGCTGTGTCGGCTGCGATCTGGGCTGCACGCTCGGTCGTCAAAGCCGCAATCAGTCGCCTGATCCGTGCCGCACTGCGTTTCGTGTCGCGCCGGAACAATCGCGGCAGCCAGGATGGCATCGGTAACAGTGCGGCTAGGTTCAGGATCGGTTGGCTGCGCTGGTAGGTCTTGAATTCCTCGAACACCTCGCGCGCGACCTCATCGTGGATCGGCAAGGAGAACAACGTGCGAAAGATCACATCGGCGGCGGCGTGGCTCGCCTCTCCCTCGATCTCGATCTCGGTGCCCACGCAGGTTTCAAGGCGCGCCGCCGCTGCTTCCGAAGCGGCCCACATGGCGCTGAACGCCTCGCGCAGACGCCCTCCTTCGAATGCGGGATCTATGATGCGCCTCTGCCGCTTCCATACGGCACCGTTCGTCACGAATACCGAGTTTCCCAACAGCGGGCGCAATCCCTCGCTTACGCGCTCCGATTTTGGGAAATCGTCGGGACGATCCTTTAGCACGGTTTTGACGATCTCAGGCTGGTTAATCAGATAACTGCGGAAAAACGGGGTTCTGAACTCCGCCATCCAGGCACGGTACAGCCGCGCGGGCTGCGCCGAGAGGATGTCACTGCGAAACAGGCGCGCATAGCGCCAGAGCGATACCCTGTCCGGCCGGCTTGGAGGCTTGGGGGGCTGGATCATGGTACGGTCGAGGTGAAGCGGTTCACCGGTCGCTCGATGCGCGATTTCGACGCCGTGCGATCAGCATAGCGGTCGCCGAGCGTCAGACCACCCGCCGTGATCCGGAAATAGTCATAGTCGCCGGGACGGTCGAACGCGCAAAGATACTGAAAATGAAGCCTGAAAAACCGCCAGCGCAGCTCTTTCCAGCGTGCGGCACTGAGTGTTTGGGTAAATGCCGCTGATATCACGAGCGGCCAGCGCTTGTTCGGTGGTGCAACGCCGCTGACGGCGACAGGGTCGCACAGCGCAAAGGCGCAACCGTCGCCGGGTGCGGTGACATCGACCCATGTGATCCCGTCTTGGATGCTCAGATACGCCAGATCGGCGCGCAATCGGTGTGCCTCAGGCAGGAACGACACCATCGGTACCACCTGCCCCAACGTTAGAAAGCCAAACGCAGGTCCCTGTGCTGGTACCCGATCCGCCCGGAGAAGATCCGACAATACCGATACGCCCAGATGCGCTCCCGACGAATGGCCGACCACGAGGACTTCATCAACATCGCTGCCGAGTGCCTGCGCGATGGCATCGGCGAACTCCGCCATGCGCGTTTCGAGCGCCGGGGGATTTGCGCCGCGTGTCGCAGCGCCGAATGCATAGTCATGCATCAGATAATAGGCGAACAATTTGCCATCGCGCCGTTTGAACCACCTCAGGACCTGCCACCCAATAAAGCCTCCAATCGCCACGGCTGCCAACCGGACCGCAAGATAATCCGAGATATACGCACCGAGCGCGGCGACACAAAAGACAACCGCCAGCGCGAGTGTGAGTTGCATAAGCAACATGGCGACCGGATACAGCGCCGCGATCACCGGCCCCTTGCGCAGTTGCATCAGACGCCACAACGCACCTGTGGAATTATAGATCCATGCCGTGCGAAGAAGCTGCACGTACGTTGCAAGGATCGAAGTGTTCATACTGTCGCGCACGATATCGGACCAAACCAGAACATCCACCGAAGTGTCCACATCAGAACCGTCGATCAACCCCTTGATATTCCATCCGTATATCTTTTCTCCTTGCCGCGCGGAAAGTGAGATATCATACCCAGACACAGCGGCCTGTGCCGCGGATTCAGTCCGGTAAAGCTCCCGGTAGCGGCGCGGGTGTATCGGGTCGTAGCCCGGAATGTAGAACACTCGCCGCGTCGCGACGGATCGGGAAGATCGGGTCATGGGCGGGATCAGGCCTGTGTTGCGCAAGCCCTACGCTAGCAAAGGTTTTCGACCAAAGTAAGGCCGCTTATCCCAGCGCACCAAGGGCCGGGAAGGTTTCGAGAAGCCAGAACGATAGGACCGAGAAACCACCCGTCAGCATCAGCAGGCCAATGGTCCACAGCAACAACCCCATAATGCGCTCGATCTGCTCCATATGCCGCTTCATCCATCCCATCGCGCCGCCAAGTCGCGGCAAGAAGGCGGCGACAAGCAGGAAAGGCAACCCCAACCCGATGGCATAGATGCCAAGCAGTGTAGTACCGCGCACGACCGATGCCTCGGACGCGGCCAGCGACAGGATCGCGCCGAGCTGTGGCCCGATGCACGGTGTCCAGCCAAAGGCGAACGCAAGGCCAAGGACATAGGCACCAAAGGCGCTGCCGCCCCTGTCACCTGCGTCCATCCGTGCTTCGCGGTCCAGAAAACCGATGCGGTAGACCCCGATAAAATGCGCGCCGAAAATCATCACGACGATCCCGGCGAAAGTATTGAGCCACCCCTGATACTGCAAGAACAGGCTCCCGATGGCCGACGCCGCGAAGCCCAGGAAGATGAATACCGTCGACAGCCCAAGCACGAAGAACAACGCGGCGGTCATAACCTTGCTACGACCAGCACGCGCCTGCGAAATATCTCCGATGGACACCCCGCTCATATACGCCAGATAAGGCGGCACGATCGGCAGCACGCAGGGCGACAGAAAGCTGATGATCCCCGCAACCAGGGCAACGGTCATGGCGGGCAAAAGGCTCGCGTCGATAAGGTCGATTCCAAACATGCCACACTGCTATACGCTGCACGCGGCAACGTCACCTGCTTGGGCGGTCACAAGAGTGTGGACAGGATGTAACAAGCATCCTACGTACGGGGTATGACCCATGATCTTGATGCCACCGGGCTTTTATGTCCGCTTCCGGTTCTCAAGGCGCGCAAGCGACTGCAGGCGCTGGGCGCCGGAGAACGTCTGCGGATGCGCGCGGACGATCCTGCTGCAATTATCGACGTGCCGCACTTTTGCGCGCAAAGCGGTCACTCGCTTATCGAGACGTCGCAAGAAGGCGAAGTGCAGATATATCTGATCGAAAAATGAGCCTAGACGGTCTTTACCATTGAACAAAAAAGGCAGGCCGCGATGGCCTGCCTTTCCTTTTGTCGTGCAACGATCCGATCTAGCGGCTGCCGAGAGACCACCAGCCCTTGCGGCGTGGCTTTTCCGACTTTGCGGTGTCGAGCTCGGCCTGCGATTCTGACGTTTCCTCGGGTGCACTTGCTGCGGTCGGGACTGCAACAGGCTCCGCGAGCGAGGGCTCTTCCTGTCGCGGCGTGTCCGGCGTTTCTGCCGCCGGTGTATCGTCAGGTTTCTGCGGCGCCTCTGGCACTGGTGCCCCATCTGACGCCGCCTCTTCAGACACCTCGACGCTTTTCTCAGGAGCGACCGGCGCATCTGCCTCCGGCTGTGTCACGGGAGCATCTTGCGCCTCCATCGCGACGGGCGTCTCTTCCGGTGCCTTCTCCACCTTCGCCTTCGGCTTGCGCGGTGCCCGCTTGCGCTTTGGTTTCTCCACAGGTTCGGCTGGGGCTTCGGCAGGCTCTTCGGATGCATCTGTCGATACGACCGCGTCCTCGCTGTTGGCTTCTGCCGCTTCTTCCTTCGGCTTGCTGCCGCGCGACCGTGACCGGCTGCGCGACTTGGGCTTCGGTTTTTCTGTCTCCGCTGCAGGCTCAGCGTCTGTTTCCGCGTCTTTCACAGCGGATTGATCCGATTTCGCGTCCTCTGATGATTCGTCGGAATCGTTCTCGTTGCCAGTGTACTCTTCGCTGCCATTCGACTTGCCGCCGCGACTCCGCCGCCGCCGCCGGCGCTTGCGCTTTGGCTTGTCGTCGGTATCTTCGCGGTCGGTGTCGGACGACGCGGCCTGCGCTTCGTGCGCCTGTGCGGCTGCTTCGTCCTCGTCCGCCTGCGCCGCTTCGGCTTCGTCGATCTGATCCATCAGGGATGTGTCGACGGACACCACATGTGCGGCAACCGGGGCAACGACGCGCGTCGCTGTCTTGAATTTCTCCAGCGAGAAATCAGGGCTCACCAGATGCGGATCACCTTCCACGCGGACGCTCAGACCATAACGGATTTCGATGTTCGCGATATGCTCACGCTTCTGGTTCATCAGGAAGTTCGCGATACCCACCGGCGCCTTGATCAGCACCTCCCGCGAGCGGTTGCGCGTGCCTTCCTCTTCGATGCTGCGCAGGATCGCGAGGGCAAGATTGTCGTCCGACCGGATCAGACCGGTGCCGTGACACGCCTGACACGGCTGTGTCGTTGCTTCGATCATACCGGGACGCAAACGCTGGCGGCTCATCTCCATCAGGCCAAAGCCCGAAATGCGGCCGATCTGGATGCGCGCGCGGTCGGTCTTGAGCTTGTCTTTCATCCGCTTTTCGACGGACGCGTTGTTCTTGCGTTCGTCCATGTCGATGAAGTCGATCACGATCAGGCCCGCGAGATCGCGTAGACGGACCTGACGCGCCACCTCGTCGGCCGCTTCGAGGTTGGTCTTGAGCGCGGTCTGCTCGATGGACCCCTCTTTGGTCGCCCGGCCCGAGTTCACGTCGACAGCCACCAACGCTTCGGTGACACCGATCACGATATAGCCGCCCGACGGCAACTGCACCGTGGGGTTGAACATGCCGGACAGGTACGATTCCACCTGATAGCGCGCGAACAGCGGCATCTGGTCTTCATAGCGCTTCACGTTCTTCGCGTGCGACGGCATGATCATCTTCATGAAGTCCTTGGCGATCCGGTAGCCGCGCTCGCCCTCGACGAATACCTCGTCGATGTCGCGGTTATACAGATCGCGGATCGACCGTTTGATCAGATCGCCTTCTTCATAGATTTTTGCGGGCGCGATGGATTTCAACGTCAACTCGCGAATTTGCTCCCACAAACGTTGAAGGTATTCATAGTCGCGTTTGATTTCGGCCTTCGTCCGTTTGGCCCCGGCGGTGCGTACGATCAGACCGGCGCCGCGTGGCACCTTGATCTCGTTCGCGATCTCCTTGAGCTTCTTGCGGTCGGCGGCGTTGGTGATCTTGCGGCTGATACCTCCGCCGCGTGCGGTGTTGGGCATCAGGACGCAGTAGCGGCCTGCGAGGCTGAGATAGGTCGTCAGCGCCGCACCCTTGTTGCCGCGCTCTTCCTTGACTACCTGCACCAGCAAAATCTGGCGGACCTTGATGACTTCCTGGATCTTGTAGCGGCGCGGACGCGGTTTGCGTACGGGGCGGATGTCTTCGCTGTCGTCCTCATCGGCGACGGATTCGATGTCGTCATCCTTTTCGGATGCCTCGACCGGATCATCGACATTGTCGTCCGAGCCGTTCTCGTCGTCATCCGCGTCGGGTGTCTCTACGGGCGTCTCGCGCACGCGCTCCATCGGGGACGATGCTTCGTCCTCGCGCACGGCGACCTCTTCCTCGTCGCCCAGATCGACGGTTTCCATGCCCTCGATCTCGGTCGAGGCCTTGGCGTCACCGGTATTGGCTTCCTCGGCCTTGGGCTTGGATCTGCTGCGCGAACGCGAGCGGCGCTTTGGCTTCTGCTCGTCGTCGTCTTTGGCCGCCTGTGCTTCGGCGAATGCACGCTCTTCTTCCAGCAGTGCTTCCCGGTCCGCTACGGGGATCTGGTAATAATCGGGGTGTATCTCGGAGAACGCGAGAAAACCGTGGCGGTTGCCGCCGTAATCCACGAAAGCCGCCTGAAGCGACGGCTCGACGCGCGTTACCTTGGCGAGATAGATATTTCCGGCGAGCTGCCGTTTGTTCTCGGATTCAAAGTCGAACTCCTCAACCTTGTTTCCGTCCACCACCACGACGCGGGTTTCTTCCGCGTGGGTGGCATCGATAAGCATTTTCTTAGGCATAAATCCATTTTGCATACGCGCGACCGCGCGGCCCTCCCGGGAGGAGCGGCACGGTGCGGTGTATGTCTTGTCAGGGCGATTGAAGACGCAGCGTCAGCAGGACCCGGCGGGCCCCACGGTAAACAGCTGGTTGCGTTTGCACGCGTCATCGCGGTTCTTCTCCGATGCGCGCAGCGCCAGTGCCGTGCACAGCCTCCGCCACATCCATTAAAACTGTGTTATCTCAGGCACTTGGCCATTGATTTCCATCAGCGTCTCATAAGCCGTTGCCGGCGTGATCGGTCCGTCGCGGCACGGGGGATCCCGGTGCGACAGCGAAACTCGTATGGCGGTTGTGCCGGACTTGCGTCCGACCCTCGCCCATCCCCCTAGTTAAAAGGAGCGGGCCGGCAAACACAATGGGCAATCTTTCCCCCGGCCCGCAAAAATCATGTCGCTTCCGATGCGGCGCGTGGGAATGGCCCCGCAACAGGCCGCGACATGTTGCCGCCCGCAGAATAAGGCAATAGTGTCAGTCCGTACGGCAAACCACTGCTGCTTATGAGGAGAAAATATGCGATACATTCTGCGCCCCGCCACGTTGCTCTGCGTGGCAACTCTTGCCCTTGCTGCCTGCGACCCGGCAGAGTTCGACTCCGATCCGGCTGTGCGCCGTGACGCACGCGCCAACCGGACCTGTGTGGATGCGGTCGGCAACCAGACAGGAGCCGGCGCGCAGTTGAATACCACACTGCCCATCGTCGAGATCAACCAGTACATCATCGACGTGCCCGCGCTTCAGGAACGCTGGATGTGCCGCACCGACGACGAAGGCACCGCGACCCAGCTTTACAAGATGGGCGGCTGAGCCCTCATGCGCAGGCGGCGGACGCCTGCGCACCCGTATTCTAGCCGCGCACCCGCCTTTTAAAGGTAATCGGACCGCTGAAGCTGGTATTTCGCCATTTTCTCGTTGAGGGTCCGGCGTGGCAGGCACAGCTCGTCCATGACACTGGCTATTGAGCCCTTGTGCCGACGCATCGTGTTGTCGATCAGCATCCGTTCGAACGCTTCCACATATTCCTTGAGCGGCTTGCCTTCGGTGGTCATCACCGGCTGCATTTCCTCATGATCGGACATCAATAGCGATGCAATCGTGCCCGAACCGCGACGCGATTGCAGCACCGCGCGCTCCGCCACGTTGATCAGTTGCCGCACGTTGCCGGGCCAGGGCGCCTGTAGCAGCTGCGCCGCCTCCTGCGCGCTGACCTGCGGGGCGTCGCAGCCGTACTCGTCCGCGAACTGCTCGCTCAGTCGGGTAAACAACGTCAGGATGTCCTCGCCGCGCTGGCGCAGTGGCGGTACGGTAATCCGAAGCGCCGCAAGCCGGTAGAACAGGTCCGAGCGCAAAGCATCTTCGGACGTGCGCCCTGCCTCCTGCAGGTTCGATATCGCGACGATGCGCGTCTCGGCGGGTGTGCCCTGCTCATTGATCGCCGACAATAGCCGTGCCTGAAGCGTTTCCGACAATGCCTCGACATCCTCCAGAACCAGTGTCCCGCCGCGCGCTTCCTCGATCGCGGGCAATTGCGCATCCTCGGGCTGCATCGGGCCGAACAGACGCTTGCGCAACGCGTCTTCCTCGTGCGCAGCACAGCTCACCAGCACGAATTTTTTGCCCGCGCGGCTGCCTACGGCGTGCAGCGCATGCGCCACCAGCGTTTTGCCGGTACCGGTTTCACCATCGATCAGGACATGGCCGTCCGCCTGCCCCAGATCAAGAATATCTTCACGCAGCCGCTCCATCACCGGGCTTTGTCCGATCAGCTTTTTCATCAACTGGCCGCCATCGCTCAATTCACGCCGCAGCGCGCGGTTGTCCATTACCAGCCTGCGTGCCGAGGTCGCCTTTTTGGCAAGCTCGCTCATCCGATCCGGGTTGAACGGTTTTTCCAGAAAATCGAACGCGCCCACACGCATCGCTTCAACCGCCATCGGCACGTCGCCGTGACCGGTGATCATGATCACCGGCAGCGCGCTGTCGCTGCCCATCAGCTTTTTCAGGAACTGCATCCCGTCCATGCCCGGCATCTTGATATCGGAAATGACAATGCCGGGATAATCCGGCCCCAACACCTTGAGCGCGTCTTCCGCGCTGCCGAAGGTTTCGGTGTCATATCCCGACAGCGCCAGCCATTGGCTGATCGACTGGCGCATATCCTTTTCGTCGTCGACAATCGCAATTTTCATCGCCTGGGCCATAATCTACTCCGCTGCCTGTGTCTCTAGTTCGCCGTCAAAGATCGGCAGTTGCATTTCAAATACCGCGCCGCCGTTCTGGCCGTTGCGGGCCGTCAGGCGCCCGCCCAGATCGCTCACGATGCCCGATGAGATGGCAAGGCCGAGACCTACACCATCACCCGGTTGCTTGGTTGTATAGAACGGCTCGAAGAGCGCGTCCAAGTCCTCGATCCCCGGTCCGTTGTCACGCACCGTCAGCGTGGCCGTCTCTCCTGCTGACAGAATGATCTCCACCTTAGGGTTCCGTTCAGATTTGGTGGCGTCGAGCGCATTGCGCAAGAGGTTCACGAGAACCTGTTCGATCCGCATCCGGTCGCCCAGCACCCGCACCGGATCTTCGGGCAAGATACGCACGATCTGCACCTGCCGCTGGCGCAACTGCGGCTCCATCATCGACAGGGACGAGGCCAGAGCGTCACCCATGTTGAACGGCGACAGCGCCTCCTGCCCCTTGCGTGCATAGGATTTGAGCTGCCGCGTGATGGCTCCCATTCGTTCTATCAGATCGTCGATACGCCCGAAAGAGCTGAGCGCCTCTTCGGGCCGGCTACGCCGCAGCAAGAGACGCGCGCCGGCCAGATAGGTCTTCATCGCGGCCAGTGGCTGGTTCAGCTCGTGGCTGACAGCGGCCGACATTTCACCCAGTGCGGCAAGTTTACTGGATTGCTCAAGGGTCTGCTCGGCCACCGCGAGGGTCTGCTGGACGCGTTTGCGTTCGGCGATTTCGCGCTGCAGCGCAGCATTGAGGGCGCGAAGTTCCGCAGATTCGCGCTGGAACAACGCGGCACGGCCTGCCGTTCGACGACTAAGCGCGTAGAACGTCAAGGCCAGCAGGATAGCAAACCCCATGACTTCGAGCGCGAGTACCCCGTTCACCCGCTCCCGTACGGAGGCGTAGGTTGTATAGGATACCATGCGCCAGCCACGAAAGTTGACCCGGGTTTCGAGCCGCATCACGGCTTCGCCCTGCAGATAGGCATCGGCCGGCAACGCGGTCCAGTCGGCGGTCGCCTGAATGGCCCGTTCTATGGCACTTTGCGGTGTCTGGTTCGCCAAGGCTTCTTCTTCCGTTCTGCCACGCCAGCGCGGCTCGGTGGCCAACAGGATCTCACCGTTGCTGTCAGTGACGATAACCGCATCAGAGATACCGGCCCATGCCCGCTCGAACTTCTTGAGATCGACTTCAGCCGCAATTACGCCGATGGTCGTGCCGCCATTCTGTATGCGCCGCGAATAGAAAAAGCGAAATCCGCCACCGTCCTGCGGTATCACGCTGAAAATCGTCGCATTGGAGCGGATCGCATCGACAAAGTACGGCTCGGATCGGTGCGCTGCGCCGATGCGGCTGCGGTCCGTCGCAGCCACCGTGCGTCCATCCGTGTCCAGCAGCAGCAACGATGCGGCACCGATTTCCTCTACGAAGGAGATCAGACGTTGGGTGGAAAGTGTATAATCCGCGCTCTCCAGCGCGGAGATCAGTGTAGGGTCTCGGCCCAGAAGCTGTGGTACGATGGCATTCTGGCGCAACTCCGCCAACAGGTTGCCGCCATAGAGCGCAATCCTGAGTTCTGCACGGTTGCGCGTTGCCTCGGTAAACCGATCTGTCAGCAATTTGTTGGTGACGGAGATCACGCCGATGGCCAACACTAAAAGCAGGGCAAGTGCTACACGCACCCGCCAGCTGATCGCTGCGGGAAGTCGGGGGCGTACGGTGGAAGGCGTGTCATCCATTGCCGCATCCTATCACGCGGACGCGCCACCTCAAGTCAGGCTGTCGTCAACGCGTTCGTCAATGCGCGGAAGAGCGCCGCTCCATCCGTCCCGCCGTGGCCCGCATCCGCGGCCCGCTCGGGGTGCGGCATCATGCCCAGAACACGGCGATTGGGCGACAGGATACCTGCGATATCGGCCTGCGCCCCGTTGGGATTCTCGGTATAGGTAAAGGCGATACGATCCTCGTCCCTCAGCTGCGCGAGGGTCGAGGGATCGGCAAAATAGTTGCCGTCGTGGTGCGCGATCGGAATGTCGATCACGTCGCCAGCATTGTATCCGGCGGTGAAATCGGAGGCCGAGGTTTCAACCCTGAGACCGACCGTCTTGCAGATATATTTCAGCTCTGCATTGCGCAGCAGCGCCCCCGGAAGCAGCCCGGTTTCTGTCAGCACCTGAAAGCCGTTGCAGATCCCCATGACGTAACCACCGCGCTCTGCGTGGGCGGCAACGGACTTGCAGATCGGTGAATTGGCGGCAATCGCGCCGCAGCGCAGATAATCACCGTAGGAAAACCCGCCCGGCACACCGACGATGTCGATGCCTGTGGGCAACGCGCTGTCCTTGTGCCACACCATCGTGACGTCCGCACCTGCCCGCTCGAACGCGACAGCGAGATCGCGGTCGCAGTTGGAGCCCGGGAAAACGACGACCGCTGCACGCATCAGGACATCTCCACCGAGTAGCTCTCGATTACCGTGTTCGCCAACAGCTTTTCGCACATCCGCTCGACGTCGGCCTGTGTTGCATCATCCGCGAGGTCCAGCTCGATCACCTTGCCCTGGCGCACGCCCTGCACTCCGTCGAACCCCATCGCGCCCAACGCGTGGCGCACTGCCTCGCCCTGCGGATCAAGAACACCTTTCTTCAACATTACATGTACCCGTGCCTTCATGGCAATTCCCCTACAGACTGGTGGGCTGCCCGGCTTCGGTTGGCCCTCAATTCGTGCACCGGCGGTGTCAGTTGATCAGCGTCGGTTTCGTCATCGGCGTCGAGGTCTTGGGCATCACGCCCAACCGCTTGGCCACTTCGGTATAGGCGTCGGTCAAAGACCCCAGATCGCGCCGAAAAACGTCCTTGTCCAGCTTCTGACCGGTCTCGATGTCCCACAAACGGCAACTGTCGGGCGAGATTTCGTCGGCGACGATCAGACGCTGGAAATCGCCGTCATAGACGCGCCCGACCTCGATCTTGAAATCGACCAGCCGGATCCCGACCGCCATCATGACACCCGACAGGAAATCATTGACCCGCAGCGCGAGGCTGAGGATGTCGTCCATGTCCTGCTGGCTGGCCCAGCCGAACGCGGCGATATGCTCTTCGGTGACAAGCGGATCCCCCAGCGCGTCGTCCTTGTAGCAATATTCGACGATCGGGCGCGGCAACTGCGTACCTTCGTCGATGCCCAGACGCTTCGACATGCTGCCGGCGGCGTAGTTGCGCACGATCACTTCGAGCGGAATGATCTCGACCTGACGCACCAGTTGCTCGCGCATGTTGAGCCGTTTGATGAAATGTGTCGGCACGCCGATCTGGTTCAGCCCGGTCATGAAAAATTCCGACAGGCGGTTGTTGAGAACCCCCTTGCCGTCAATCACGTCCTTTTTCTGGGCGTTGAACGCCGTCGCATCATCTTTGAAGTATTGGACGATCGTGCCGGGCTCCGGGCCTTCATAGAGAATCTTTGCTTTGCCTTCATAGATTTTCTTACGGCGGGCCATGGGCATCCCCTGTCTGCGCGCCGCGGGGGAGGTCCCGCGCGCTCTTGCGCCTCTCATAGTCCAACCATGCCGTTGCTGCAAGCGCGCTGCCCGTCCGCTTTTCCGGTCCGATCAGGCAATCGGTCCATGGCTTGCGTAGAGCGCGCGGTTAGCCCACATATAAGATAGATCAATGACGCTCAAAGGAGACAGGGATGAGCCAGTTTAACGAACGCGAAGAGAGCTTCGAGAAGAAATTCGCCCATGATGCCGAGATGCAATTCAAGGCGGAGGCCCGCCGGAACAAGCTGCTGGGTCTGTGGGCTGCTGACCTGATGGGAAAATCCGGCGATGAAGCCATTGAATACGCAAAAGAAGTCGTGAAGGCCGATTTCGAGGAAGCCGGACACGAGGACGTTGTCCGAAAGGTATCCGGGGATCTGGGCGACAAGGCTGACGAGGCGACCATCCGTGCCAAGATGGAAGCGCTGCTGATAGAGGCCAAGGCGCAGTTGATGACCGAACTCAAGTAGTTCGCCGAAACTTAGGCGAATTACCCCAGATCGACGCGCTTTTCGTGAACCGAATGGCGCGTCGTCGCGGGTTCGGGACGCCCGTCGACAGAATGGTGCCGGACGCGAACTCACGGTTGCCGGTGGCCTACCCGATCCTCACCGTCTGCCTGACGGTGCCGCGCTTACGGTCTATCGGACACCTTGAAGCACCGGCACACCGACATTTTCGACACAACAGCGGCTCCCGCGAGGGCCAGGCCGTCCAATGCCGCAGGGATCGCCTTGGCCCAATCTCTCGGTCCCGGTGCCTTTACGGTCAGGACCCCTCATGTTGCGCCTGCACAGCATCGCCTCTGCGAGCACGCGAACGAGTCTCTCAAGGAGGTCGCACAAAAAGTGCATTCTCTCGCATCGCTACCCGATCCGAATATGCTTCATGAACAACATGAAGATTATGAACTTGTTTTAAAAAACACTTCATGAAAGGAGACTGAATTCCTGATGCACGGAGCCGACCCATGACCGATCCGATGACCAAACTGCTCGCCCAGAAAGGTGTGCTGCTCGCCGATGGCGCGACGGGTACCAATTTGTTCAACATGGGGCTGATGTCGGGCGACGCGCCGGAGATGTGGAACACCCAATACCCCGAAAAGATCATCGCGCTCTACAAGGGCGCGGTAAACGCAGGGTCGGATCTGTTCTTGACGAACAGTTTTGGCGCAAATGCCTCCCGCCTGAAACTCCACAGCGCGCAAAAGCGCGTGCATGAACTCAGCCGCGTTGCAGCGGAACTGGGCCGTGAGGTCGCGGACACCGCGGGCCGGACCGTCATCGTCGCCGGATCTGTCGGCCCAACCGGCGAGATCATGGAGCCGGTCGGCACGCTGTCGCATGCACATGCGGTGGAAATGTTCCACGAGACGGCGGACGGGCTCAAGGCGGGCGGTGCCGACATTCTCTGGCTCGAAACGATCTCGGCCCCCGAAGAATACCGCGCCGCCGCCGAAGCCTTCGCGCTCGCAGGGATGCCCTGGGCTGGCACTATGAGCTTTGACACTGCGGGCCGGACCATGATGGGCATGACATCGGCCGGAATGGTCGAGATGGTGGAAGACATCGACAACGCGCCCGCCGCCTTCGGTGCCAACTGCGGTACCGGCGCGTCCGATCTACTGCGCACGGTGCTCGGTTTCACGGCCAAGGGTGCCCAGTTACCAATCATCGCCAAGGGCAATGCGGGGATACCGAAATACCACGATGGTCATATTCACTATGACGGCACGCCCGAATTAATGGGCACCTACGCCGTGATGGCGCGCAACTGTGGTGCCACCATCATCGGTGGATGCTGCGGCACGATGCCAAGCCATCTCGAGAAAATGCGCGAGGCGCTCGACACGACCCCGAAAGGCGCCGCACCCGAGCTTGAAGAGATCGGTGCCGCGCTGGGCGCCTTCTCGTCCGAAAGCGACGGGACCGATGGCGCAGGCCCTGTCCGCAGCCCGCGCCGCGGTCGCAGACGCCCCACCGGCTGAGCG
This sequence comes from uncultured Sulfitobacter sp., assembly GCF_947497275.1. Taxonomy (GTDB): domain Bacteria; phylum Pseudomonadota; class Alphaproteobacteria; order Rhodobacterales; family Rhodobacteraceae; genus Sulfitobacter. The sequence continues at coordinate 757,538 of NZ_CANMFS010000001.1, read as the reverse complement.
GGCAGCGCAGAATCCGCCCCGGCAAGTCGCCCCCTGCCCGAGGCGTGTCGCAAATGCTCTAGTAAATTGATCAATGTCTGACAAAAGGAAGCGGAGCACAGCCACCGGCCCGCAACGCAAAGGGAAACTCATGTCCGAAGAAGACGATATCATCCTGTCGGAACTCGACGACGACGAACTGGTCCAGCAGATGTTCGACGACCTCTACGACGGGCTCAAGGAAGAGATCCAGGAGGGCGTGACGATCCTGCTTGATCGCGGCTGGTCACCCTACGACATCCTTACAAAGTCGCTCGTTGGCGGCATGACGATCGTAGGCGCCGACTTCCGGGACGGTATCCTGTTCGTCCCCGAGGTACTTCTGGCCGCGAACGCGATGAAGGGCGGAATGGCGATCCTGAAACCGCTGCTGGTCGAAACCGGTGCGCCGCGCGTCGGCAAAATGGTGATCGGGACGGTAAAAGGCGACATTCACGACATCGGCAAGAACCTCGTGTCGATGATGATGGAGGGGGCCGGTTTCGAAGTTGTGGATCTCGGCATCAACAACGCTGTTGAAGCATATCTCGAAGCACTCGAAACAGAAGGTCCCGATATTCTCGGCATGTCCGCACTGTTGACGACGACGATGCCCTACATGAAAGTCGTGATCGACACGCTGGTTGAACAGGGTATCCGCGACGATTACATCGTTCTTGTCGGAGGCGCCCCCCTGAACGCGGAATTCGGCAAGGCGATCGGTGCCGACGCCTACTGCCGCGATGCCGCCGTCGCGGTGGAAACGGCGAAAGAATGGGTGCAGCGCAAGCACAACAGCCCAAACGCCTGACTTCGGGCCGTCAAACGGAAACGGCCCGCTTTCGGCCCAGGGCCTTTTCCAGGCAGGCAGCACTGACTATCTAAGCAGAAAGGAGATCATATGCCGGTATCGACATTTCTCATGCTTATAGGAAGCGTTATCACTGTTTCGGCCCTGACCGTCTGGTTGCTGTCCACAGTCTCACTTCTCGGTTTCGCCGTGCTGCCGCCCGCCCTACTCGGCGCCGCCCTTCTGGCGCACCGATGGATGCGATGACTCCGCTGGATCAACACAGAGCCGCGCAGCCCGACGAGGTGACCAAGACCGCAGGCAATGTGCTGCTGATTGCCTGCGGAGCACTCGCGCGTGAGATTCTGGATCTGAAGGAGGCAAACGGCTGGTCTCATCTGGACCTGACATGCCTGCCTGCCGGCTATCATCTCCATCCTGAAAAGATCACGGCGGCTGTCGAACAAACGGTCAAGGAAAACCGCGCGTCCTACGACACGATCTTCGTCGTCTATGCCGATTGCGGCACCGGCGGCCTGCTCGAAGCCGCCTGTGCAAGGCTCGGCGTCGAGATGATTGCAGGCCCGCACTGCTACAGCTTCTTCGAGGGCAACGACCGCTTCGCCAAGATTAGCGAAGATGAAATCAGAGCCTTCTATCTCACGGATTTTCTCGTCCGCCAGTTCGACGCCTTCATCATCAAACCGATGGGTCTCGACCGCCACCCCGAATTGCGCGAGATGTATTTCGGCAATTACGAAAAGCTGGTCTATCAGGCCCAGACCGACGATCCTGCCCTCACCACCAAAGCCCGCGCCTGTGCACAGCGCCTAGGACTCGCATTTGAACGTCGCTACACCGGTTACGGTGATCTGCACAACACTCTGGCCCGTCTGTAACCTCCTATTTCTTTTGGCTGAAAATATCCTGGGGGAATTGGTCCGCAGGGACCAAGGGGGCAACGCCCCCCGCGCCTCATTCCACTGCGCGTGACGCTGTCTGTCGCACCCGCTCTACCATCGCGGTCAAACCGTTGGATCGCTGCGCAGACAGGTGATCATTCAATCCCAGCCGTCCCAACTCGGCACGCGCATCCACGGCGACAACCTGCTGCGGGGTCAACCCATTGTACAGCAAACGTAATACCGCAATCAAACCCGAAACGATCATCGCATCCGACGCCCCGTCAAAATGCAGTTTGCCATTGCGCATTTCAGAGTGCAGCCATACTTGGCTGGCGCACCCATCGACCTTTGTCGCCGGCACACACAACTCCGGCGCGAGCGGCGTCATAGCCTTGCCCTGGTCGATCACATGGCGATACCGGTCCTCCCAGTCCTCGAGAAACTCGAAATCCTCGACAAGCTCTTCGAATGCAACGGTGGCCATGAAATTCTCCTTTGGATCGTCGGGTGCTTCTGAGGTAGGCGGCGCACCGTCAAACGTCCACCCCCAACCTCTTCCCAAGCCCGCGTGGATGCGGTAGGTCTTGGCAAATACGAATAGTCTCGGCAGGTCCCATGCGCATTCCCCTCTCCGTTCTTCTTGTCGCCGCTCTGACGCTCGGCGGCTGCGCCGTGGTGCGCGACAGTGCCGTCAATCCGTTCAACTGGTTCGGGCGCAGCACTTCGGTGCCGGTTGCGGCTGGGGAACCGGCCGAAGCGACAAACCCCCTGATCCCCCAGCGCACTGGAATTCTATCGCGCCGCGACACCGAAGTTGACGCTTACGTCGGACTGCCCTTCGGCGAAGTGGTGGATATGACGATAGAGAAGATTCCAGAGGGCGCGATCATCCGCGTGACAGGCCGAGCGGCGCGGCAGGGTATCTACGCTGTGCAACTGACACCCGAAGACGAGGATCTGACTCCGATTGACGGCGTGCTCTCGTTCCGCCTCGAAGGTATCGAACCGGCGCGCAACCTGCCGCAGGGCGCGCCGCAGACCCGCGAAGTTGTCGTGGCCAGAAAGGTCACCAACCAGCAGTTGCGCGGTGTGGACACCATCCGGGTCGAGGGGCTGAGCAATGCGCGCGTCGCGCGCCGCTAGCGCACGCCCCGATTGCTAGACAGAAACGACTTTCACATCCGAACCAACCGCTGTCAGCGCGATCTTGCCGTCACACAGGCGCAACGCATCATCGCCAAAGACCTCGCGACGCCATCCAGCCAAGGCTGCAACATCCCGCTGGCCAGCCGCAATCGCATCCAGATCCGCCGCCGAAGCGACGAGCTTGGCTGCGACCGCTTCTTTCTCGGTCTTGGCCTTCAGCAGAACGCGCAGGAGATCCGCCAAGGCTGGATTGACCTGCAGCTTCTCACGGCGCAGATCCGGCTGCGGCAAATCGCCGTTCGGGCAGGCCAGTCCGGCTGCCACCGCTTTGAGAATGCCATCGGCAATCTCGCCCTTGCGCGCGTCCCGCAGCAAGAGCCGCGACCGGCCCAGCTCTTCGTGGTTCTTCGGCTTGTTCGACGCAAGCTCGACGAGTGCGTCGTCCTTGTACACCCGGTTGCGCGGTATGTTCCGCCCTTGCGCGTAATCCTCGCGAAACGCCGCCAACTCCCGCACGATTGCTAGAAACCGGCCCGAGTTCGTGCGCGTCTTTACCCTCTTCCACGCATCGCGCGGCGCGGTGATGTAGGTGTCGGGCGACGTCAATGTCTCCAACTCTTCGGCGACCCATTTGGCGCGCCCCGTCTGCTCCAGCTTCTGCGCAAGATATTCATAGATCTGGCGCAGATGCGTCACATCGGCCAGGGCATAGCTTTTCTGTGCTTCGGTCAGCGGGCGCCGCGACCAATCGGTAAAACGCGACGTCTTGTCGACAGGCTCCTTCGCAATCTTGCGCACCAGCGTTTCATACCCCGCCTGTTCGCCAAAGCCGCAAACCATCGCGGCGACCTGCGTGTCGAACAGGGGTTCCGGAAAAACCTGAGCATCGATAAAGAAAATCTCCAGATCCTGCCGCGCTGCGTGAAACACCTTGACGACCGATGTGTCGCGGAACAACGCGTAGAGCGGCTCCAGCGATATTCCCTCTGCCAGCGGATCGACCAGAACCGCGCCGCTGTCGTCCTTGCCCGGCATCGCCAACTGGACGAGACATAGTTTGGAATAATACGTCCGCTCACGCAGAAACTCGGTATCGACTGTAACGAAGGGGTGTGTGGCGGCTTGGCTGCAGTAATCGTGCAATTCCGAGGTCGTGGTGATTGTGCGCATGTGTCATTTTTCCTTGGCTCACCCAAGCGGTACAGAAACCGCAGAAGTTTGACCAGTCAGGTCTTTGTATTGTCCAAAAACAGCGGTGTCCGGTCGCCGGCGGCAAACCGGCGCAGGACCGCGGGATAGAGAAGGTGTTCCTGCTCCAATACGCGCGCGGCCAGCGTTTGCGGTGTATCACCGGCAAGGACCGGGATCCGCGCCTGCCCCAGTATCGGTCCGTCATCGAGCGCGGCCGTTACTTCGTGCACCGTACATCCATGGACAGCATCCCCCGCCTCAAGCGCGCGGGCGTGGGTGTTCAACCCCTTGTATTTTGGAAGCAGCGACGGATGAATATTGATCATCCGACCCGCCCATTGATCCGTGAACCCGGCGGTCAGCTTGCGCATGAACCCGGCAAGACAGATCAGGTCCGGCGCAAAAGGGGTCAGGGCCTCCGATATAGCGGCCTCGAAGGCCGCGCGATCCGGACCGTGGGGCCGGTGATCGACCACAACGGTTGGCACGCCGCGCTCTGTTGCGCGGGCAAGACCACCCGCATCTGCGCGATTGGCCAGAACGACACACGGCATCGCCGCGTGACCCGGGACTGCCATGTCGTCAAGCAAGGCCACCATGTTTGAGCCGCCGCCGGACACGAAAACCGCAACGCGGCGCATCAAACGAGATGGCCCTCATAGCGCACTCCGGCGCCGGTCGTGACACTGCCGATGGTAAAGACCGTCTCACCTGTTTCCTGCAGGATCCGCGTTGCCTCGTCCGCCTTGTCGGCAGGTACGACGGCCACCATGCCAATCCCCGCGTTGTAGGTTTTCAACAGTTCCTCTTCGTCCATGCCGCCATGCGCCGTCAGCCAGCGAAACACCGGCGGCAGATCCCATGCCCCCAGGTTGACCGTGGCCCCCAAACCGTCGGGCAATACCCGCGGTAGGTTTTCCGTCAGACCGCCACCCGTGATATGTGCAAACGCGTTGGCGCAACCCGCGTTCGCCACGGCAAGCGCCCCCTTGACGTAAAGCCGCGTCGGCCGCAGCAACACTTCACCCAGCGTACCGCCATTCCATGGGCAGGGGTCGTCCCATGCGAGGCCGGAATGCTCCACGATCACCCGCACGAGGCTGTAACCGTTGGAATGCACCCCCTCGCTTGCCAGCCCAAGCAAGACGTCGCCGGGTTGCACGTTGCGCGGCAGCGCCGCACCACGCTCCATCGCGCCGACGGAAAAGCCCGCGAGATCGAAATCACCCTCTGCGTACATCCCCGGCATCTCGGCCGTTTCCCCGCCGATCAGCGCACAACCCGACATCTGGCACCCCCGCGCGATACCGTCCATGATGCGCGCGGCCTGCTCTACGTCAAGCTTGCCCGTCGCGAAGTAGTCGAGAAAGAACAGGGGTTCCGCGCCCTGACACACCAGATCGTTGACGCACATCGCAACCAGATCGATGCCGACGCCGTCGACATTTCCGGTGTCGATGGCGATCCGCAGTTTGGTGCCAACCCCATCCGTGGCAGCGACCAATACCGGATCGTCAAAGCCTGCAGCTTTAAGATCAAACAGCGCACCGAACCCGCCCAGCCCTGCCATCACGCCTGTACGCTCCGTGCGCTTGGCAGCAGGTTTGATCCGTTCGACAAGCGCGTTGCCCGCGTCGATGTCCACACCCGCCTCGGCATAGGTGATACCGGTAGTACGCTCGTTCATCAAAATGGCCTCTGGCTGTAAGATTCCGTTCTGCACCTAGTCCATTCCCGACAAAGTCGCAACGCAAACCCTTGACGAGAGCCCAACGCCGCAATACTGCACATCACGGCGGGCCTGTAGCTCAATTGGTTAGAGCAGAGCGCTCATAACGCTTTGGTTGCGGGTTCAAGTCCTGCCGGGCCTACCATTTTGACCGCTAAATACTTGATAATAAAAACTTTATTGTGCCCCATGTTCCGAAAAGATGCCCCACGGGTTACAATGGGTTACAATGAAGGTGCCCCACGAAAACTTAATTTTTTTGTGCGCGAAGCTGAGAGTTTGAATCAGTCAACTTACCAGTTTCGCATGATCTTCGGATACTGAGATACGTGCGGCCAACCCGTGCCGCATTGACACCTTGCCGCCCGCTCGAAGTCGTGCTGCAGAATACCTTGCGGAAATTGGTCTGGATAGAGACGTGCGGTGTGTCCACACATCCAGCAGCGCACCTCAATGTGCGTGCAGTGTGCTGGGAAAAGGGGCGGCAGCTGAATTGTGGTGCTTCCTCTTGTAGATCTTCCGCGTTATCCAAAACAGATTGAGTAACGAAATGGCTCGTTTCTTTTACTCAAGGGACGCTTAGCGCTTCCTAAGTAGATTTGTGCTTGAGCAGACTACCGCCATGTTCGATGAACTCAGCCAGTTCATTCCGGGCGGCCTGATCAATCGACTTCTCAAATTTCATACCTACCTCAAGCGCATCGGCAAACACCGGCTTCCAGCTCATCGCATCAATCCACATTAGCGCCACGTCGGAAACTAATTCCTCAACATCAGCACCAAGCGGTGAACAAGACATATCCTCTGTCCAAGCAATCAATTCTTCATCATCATTCATAATCACTTCGCACAGCGAAACGCAGGCATCGGTAATACCCTCAAATTCAGTAACTCTTACAACTGGTTGATATCGCCAGACTGTTGCCATGATCATTTTCCTGATTTAGATCGCGGCGGCAGCGATCTTAACGCCCCCACCGCCGATCAGACCCGCCTACGAGGATCGTAGGAAGGTGTCTTAGTTCAAACGCTTTGGCGCCCACCCCAAATCTCAAGCATTTCCAATGCGGCATCCAGTGACGCGACCCGCGCCAAAATATTAATTCCGCGTCGTGTGTGATCGTGTCGGGTTTCAAATAAAAAGTAACCGCCAAATCCAAGGTGTTCTGCGCCGCTATCGATTATGGACTCTCGCGAGAGCTCTGAGATATGAATCGACCGATAGTTGTCAATTTTTGCAGTTCCAAGGTGTCCATCTTCCATGCCACGCTCCCCCGATATACCGCGTATTTCCGCGAATGATCTTGCCGCCTATATGGTAGCATCCGAAACCGCCAAGCAATCCATCATTAGGCGGAACTACGAACCACAGACTTTTGTTGTCACGCGCTACCAAGATGCACGCAGCGCGATCAAGGCACACTTATCAGATCTGGCAAGATCCCAGAATCCCCTAAATGAAGCTATACGCATGTTTGAACAGCGTGCAGATGATCCATCCGAGTCAGATACACGGCAAGATGACGCGCGGCAATCCATAGAGGTTTTGAACGGCCTTCGCGGCATGGGCAACCAACTCGGAAGGCATCAGTTTCACGACGCCGTAAGCTCCCAACCTAAGTTGATACTGGCGGGAGTTGAGGTTTCGGTTCGCGCCGATTTGTGGGTTTATGGTGAAAGCCGAGGCCAAGAGCAAGTCGGAGGTGCGATTTTCCGAATGACTCAAGACGTCGGCGGGAGGCGAGCAGATATGGGTCGCTACGTTGCAACCCTGCTGCGCATGCATCTTGACCAAAACAACCCGACCAATCGCGCGCCAGCAAATCGGCTGTGTATGGCGGTGGACGTGCGGCACGGTGAAGTATTCGCCGCGCCAAACTCAAACGCGCGGCGAATGAATGACCTTGAGGCCGCTTGTCGTGTTATTCACGCTCTTTGGGGTCAGGTATAAGCTACACAAAAAAGCGCCGCGCCCAGGTCAAAGGGCGCGGCGCATCGCTTTTCGACAGGCAAACGTCACAGCGATTTCAAGTGCTGAATATGAGCCTTTCCTAGTTTAGTTAAATGCGGCTGATCCCCGCCGCCGGGATTACATCAACCGATTGCTTTGGTCGCCCGCACCCGTCCGATCACAGCCAAGAGCGAGCCGCCTGCCGTCATCATCGCGGCCACAGCCTCAACTATCTGGGCCTGATCGGCCGGCGTGACGGTGTAACCCATCACGTTGACGCCCGCACCCACCAGCGCGATGCCTGCACCCCAGATTGTTTTCGATGCAAAAATGGATTTCGTTTCGTTCAGCATGTCGTGTCCTTTCGGGTTATTTGCGCGACAGCGCGACGATCACAGCCACCACGGCAGCGATCAGGATTGCGAAGATCAGGAGGGGGATGCCGATCGGGTCACCCATTAGCGTCATGCTCGAGCATCACGCGGCGATCTGTGCGAGCACCAGGACGGCCGCGTGTTCGGGGTCTCTCGATGGCGCATCGGCAGGAACTGAAGGAGTATCGACCGCAGCCGCGGCCTCCCCGAATGCCAGATCAGGCAATGCCTCCAGCCGAACCTGAATTGCCGCACGGGTGTTGCGCCCTGCGATGCTGTCAACTGGCAGCCCCGCCACGCCTTGAAACTGACGGACATTGCCCGCGCCGTAACCCAGCACGCGCAGCCCGATCTCGGTAAAATTCTCCAGCCGGTCGGACAGACCGTTATAGCCGCCGCTGATGATCTTCGTGACCATCTCAGGATCGCCTGCATCGGCGTACAAGACAGGGATGAGCTGATTTGGTCAACGGTCAATACGCAACCAAGAATGATACCGACATCGCCTTCGCCAGAAAACGCACAAATGCGCAGAACATCATTTTTGAGTTAGTGACCGGTCTGATCTAAGGCGGGTCTGTGAAGCGATGGGAATTCTAGTACTGCGTATTAGTTTAGATTTCATCCGAATAAATTATATGCCAAATTACTACAAAGCCGACATTTTCGGCGTGGATTACAATGTATCTGCGATGTTTAAGCGCAGCTTAGCGGCCTCCTGAAACGACGCAACTATTTCACGAAAACGTAATGGCGTAGACGCTTTCACTGCCAAAATGTCGCCATTGCGAAGAATAGGAAGAATGCGCTGCACAAGTTCATCGTTTGTGCTGCAATGCGCGCCCCGTTTGTTTTCAGGCAAAGCATTATGTAAATTCAGCATGTGATCGCCACGGGTAAAAACAAGATCAATATTGTTGCTGATAATGTTGCCGGCAAGATCGGCATGAATCCGGTCTGAATCTGGCCCTACGTGCAGTATGTCTCCAAGTACGGCAATTGTTCTGGTGGCACCCGTTGTACGCGCCGTTTCAGCTATCGTGGATAGGCAGGTCACTACCGATAAGGGCGTCGCATTGAAACTATCGTCCAAAATTGAAACCTGCGCCCCTTCAATTTCTAACTTTAGCAGTTTACTGCGGCCTTTAATACCATCCCAGTTGGACATCTCTGGCAAGATTTCATCCGGCTTGAAGTGGAAAAATTTCGCAACTGACCAGGCAGCAAGCACATTTTGCGAGATCGCCTTCCCCCTCATACGTAATGGGGTTTCGACCCTCTGTTTACCGTCTAGAAATGCTACATTACCGCCGTCAGGCGTGCTTTCATAAGAAAGAATTTGGCATGATGCGTTTGTCGCTTCGCCGTATGTAATAACGTTGGGTGTATGTCGCCGAGCCATTTTTATAGCTTCGGCAGCCAATGGCATATCCGCGTTTATGATTGCGGTTCCAAAGCGATTCAGACCAGTGAATGCCTGCCCTTTCAATGCCAAAACTTGCGCTAGGACTTCCGAATTATCTAAATCCTCGCTGTGACTTATCATATCGACATGAGAGACCCCCAAATGAGTGAATACCACTACGTGAGGACGTAAGATTTGCACAGTACTTGCGATACTTACATTCTTTTGCCCAAGACCTAATTCTGCGACATAGTAATCAGTATTAGGGTCTATAGAAGACAATTGCTCAAACACATGAGGTTGAAAGTTCCAGTTGCCGATGTTCGTAGCAACGCGCCCTTTTGCTTCAAGAATACTACTGATCAGACGTCGAGTAGTTGTCTTACCAACCGAACCCACAACAGCGACAATCCGTCCCGAAAAGCGCGCGCGTGCAGCTACTGCCAAATTTGCGATTGGCAGGGACTGAGGCGGTAAAAGAAAGATGGGCACCTTGCTCCAGCTCAGATCGGTCGCGGAGGCTAAACTGGCATTTAACACCAAGGCCCCACCACCATTGCGGCCCGATAACTGCTCACGTGCTTTGTCCAGTTGACGCTGGTTAAATATAATATTGATATAATTTGGAGAATAGGGAGGGTTTCTTCGTTCAGGTAACATCGCCCGAAGTCCTAGAGGTTTCCAACTGTTGCCAGGCCGTACCAACCACACACCTTGCAAAATTCTAATTAGTTCGTCAGGTGTCCAAAGCACTGGCAAAATCTCGCTCATTCTCTCATCCTTAAAATATTGACGACTTCTGCCGTTATTTAGCCAATGATTTTGATCAGAGCTAGTAGCTTTCTTGTTTACTTAAAGTTGAAGGCGCCGACAGCACGGTTGAGAATGAACGTCAGCACCACGCCAAGCGCGGCAATCACAGCGTTCAAAAACGCCTCTTCAGTCAGAAGCTTTGTGAGAATATCCATGTTAGTTTCCTTTCGGGTTATTTGCGCGACAGCGCGACGATCACAGCCACCACGGCAGCGATCAGGATTGCGAAGATCAGGAGGGAGATGCCGATCGGGTCAGCCATTGGCGTCATACTCGAGCATCACGCGGCCGATCTTTGCGAGCGCCAGGACGGCCGCGTGCTCGGGGTCTCTTGATGGAGCATCGGCAGAAACTGAAGGAGCATCGACCGCAGCCGCGGCTTCCTCGAATGCCAGATCAGGCAATGCCTCCAGCCACACCTGAATTGCCGCACGGGTGTTGCGCCCCGCGATGCTGTCAACTGTCAGCCCCGCCACGCCTTGAAACTGACGGACATCGCCCGCGCCATAACCCAGCAGGCGCAGCCCGATCTCGGTGAAATTCTCCAGCCGGTCGGACAGGCCGTTATAGCCGCCGTTGATGATTTTCGTGACCATCTCAGGATCGCCTGCATCGGCGTAGCGGTTCAGGTTGCGGGCCTCCCAGTACCAGATAGGGCCAAGCCCCTCCCACGGGTCCGTGTTCATCAGCTTGGGATCATCCAAAAAATCCGGCACCGTGACCGCCGCGCCCAGCCTCAGGCACCACTGGTAGAACTCGGTCGTGTTGTATCGGCCGGTGATCTGCGTCGCGGTGTAGCCGCGGAACTTACTGCCGTCTCCGGGCTGCGTGTTGCCCAGATCTGCGCGGCCCTCGTACCGGCTTTGCGCTGCCGTGGGGCCCCAGATTTCACGGTCGTACCGGTAGTCCATGCTCTCGTGGCCCAGCTGCGCCAGATAGTGGACCAAGCGGTGAGGACGCGTCAGCCCGGCCCCCTCACCGCGCGCCACCAGGCCCTCATAGACAGAGCCGAGATTGCTGTTAATCTGCACGCCTGTCACGCGGGCCAGATCGTCTTTCGAGAAGTGCATCGTCTTTCTCCCATGCTTGAGCCCCCCCCCTGCAGGCGGGGCATTTCGTTAGGGTTTTTGGTTGGTGTCAGTCTCGGCGGCGCAGGACGCTGGGAAAACGGCAGGGGTACGGATACCGGATCGCCGAGATGATGTTGTGCTTGCCCCGGTCGCGTTCGGGGATGGCGTGCAGCTTTGCCGACAGGAAGAGGTAGAACCCCGCAATCAAGAACGCGTCGGATGCGACGTTGACGTTCAGACCGCCAATTGCGTCCCGAAAGGCGGGCCAATTCTCGCCCGTCAAATACCTGACGTTCGCCCAATAGTTGCTGCGCATCACCGACCCGAAGATGATAAAAGTGCCGCCCCAAACCAGTCGCATCGCGACCGGGCGTGGACGCCGCCTGAACGTCGGGATGTAAGCCACCCCGACGAGGACACCCAAAACCAGCGACAACGACGCTGACACGTTGTAGAAATCAAACGTCATCACTCTTCACCTCGGCCTGCGCTATGCTTTCAATCTCGGCGAAAAGCTCCTGTTGCAGAGCTTCGCGCTTTTTCTCAAGAATTGCCGCCTGACGCTCGGCAGACGCGATTATCTCGGCAGCGTCCCGCACCCGCTTGCGGACCGGCTCGTGATCGTGACGCTTGCTCCAGAACCACATCATTTTGAGCCTTTCGAGACAGCCAGCGCCTTCACCATCCGCTCCATCGCCTCGATGTACGCAGCCTCCTGGTCGATCCGCTTGTACACACTCTCCTGCGACTGAGAGACAAGCCGATCCGTCAGCACGTCGATGCGCGACTGCGCCGCCTCCAATTGCTTGAGAAGCCGAGAGCGGTCGTAAACCATCGCAAAAAGCATCAGCCCAGCTGCGCCAAAACGCTCGAAAAGCCATTCAAAATCCACCTAGGTTCGTCCTTGCTTTACGTCTTCCCGGCCGCTCACGATCACTTGCGCACCGGACGAACGCCCGTCCAATCGTATCCATCGCGCACGGTTGCCAGCACCACGCGTGCGTCCGCATACCGCTCGGCATCAGATGCCGAAGACATCACGATCATTATCACTTCATGACCTCCCGGCATCGAGGCGTGTACGGCGAGGTTGCTACCCGCCGCCGTTGTGGTCCCGGTCTTGCCGCCCAAGATGTACGGGTCATCAATAATATCCACGGAGTGCAGAACGGTTTCCGTGCGAGGATCAGCGCCGGTCAACACGATATCATGGCTAAAACTGTCCCACCGCGCGAGAATGTCTGGGTATTCCAAAACTGCCATGAACATCCGCGCCATGTCGCGGGCGGTTGTTACCATCGAAGCGTTGTGCAGGCCGCTTGCATTTGTGAACACCGTTTCTGTCATGCCGAGCGCAGCGGCCTTACTGTTCGCTGCGGCCATGAAGTTCTCATAGTCCGTTCCAATGCCGCCAATCATCGCGCCGACACTCCGTGCAACAACAGTCGTTGTCACGTTTGAGGATGGCAGGAACATGTTATACAGCGCGTCCGACACAGTGATGATGTCGCCTGTTTCCAAATTGTTGCCAGATCCGCCAGTGGCGTCGTCGGCAATAACCGTGAAAGTAGCGTTCATGTCGCTCAGATTATCCAACATCACCATCGCTGTAATCGCCTTGGTCAGGGACGCAGGATACAGTTCCAGATCGGGAAATTCGTCGTACAGCGACACTTCGGAAATACCAACCGGGTTGAAACGGTTGAACACCATCACCGCATCGGCGGTCGTATCCACCGCCAGCGGTTCTTCTTTCGCGGTCGAGCGCCATTCAAGCCCCATCGCGGCAGCGGCCCAACCCCCGGCCAGGCGCAATTCTACCCCCGAAAGCGCTCGGTCAATCACCATCATTCGACCAAGCGCCTGGCCGGTTTCGTCGTACCCTGCCACAGCGACATCGCTGAAAATATATCCCGTGCCGTCATAGAGAGACGCAGGTCGCGTGAACGTGTCCACAAGCAGTCCGCCCTGCCACAACTCGGACGCGCCCGTGCCTTCGCGCAGCACCAGCGCGTAAGTGCTGGCCGTGCCGGGAACCTGCACAGCCGCGCGCGGTTGCCCGTTTTCACCCATCCCGTCCGCAGCGCCGTTGAGAAAGAAGTTGAACCGGCCCAAAGTTTCCGTCGCCCCGCTGCCGTTGTAGAGCGCGTTAGCCGTAATCTGCACCCGCCCCGCTTCGTCTGTCGCATGTTGCCAAATCACTGCCTTGCGTGCTGAGTTCGTCAGATCAAGAGAGAACACCAGCGTCATGTCACCAGTTGGTGGTAGCAACGGATCAAAGTTTTCAGGCCGCAATCTGCTTCCCGTGTTTGCAACGAGCGAAAACCGCCCAGAACTACGGCCCAAGCTAGGTGCGCGATTTGCCGTTGTAGGAACAAGGCGCACAGGCTCAGCCCGCAAACCGGATGCAAGGAAAACACGTTCGCCGAAACTCAGGTTCGAGTAGGTTCCCGGTGCGGTAAAATCCCACACGTCCCCCACGCTGTCAGCATCGAACAGGCTAATCGGGTTGTTGGCGTAATCAATTTCGACCAAAACATCCTTGGCCCAAGTCACACCCAAAGCATTTGCTGCCCACGCGCCAAGACCGTCCAGTTCCGCGCCTGAAAGTGCGCTTTCGATCACTGCGACACGTCCAAATATCTGCCCGCCCGCGTCATAGCTATCAACCGACGAGTGCGAAAACAGATACCCGGCACCGTCATACAATGCCGCAGGGCGCGTGAATGTATCAATCTTGCGTCCGTTCTGCCAAATTTCGGATGCCCCCGCACCGTCCCGTAGCACAACAGCAAAAACAGACGGTACGCCCAGCGGATGCGGTGCAGAGACTGGCTGTTCCCCAAAGCCGCCACCACCAGATGCGCCATTCAGAAAGAAGTTCAGCCGCCCGTCGACGTTAGAAAGACTTGATCCGTTGTACTGGCCGTTGGATGTGATCTGAACCCTGCCGGGGGCATCGTCCGCGTGCTGCCACAGCGTTGCCTTGAAGTCGGTTTCGGTAACGCTGTGTGAAAACACCAGCGTCATGTCGCCAGTTGGTGGTAGCAGGTTTCCGTCATCGGCAATCTTCAACCGCGTTCCGACCGCCTCGGATCGCGCCACGCGCCGCCCCCGGTAAATGTCCACTACCGGGCGACGGTCGGATGCTGTCGGAATCATGCCCGCACCACCCGCCGCGTCCGCAACCGCAGTAATGTCCACGTTGATCGCAACCGGCACTGCTGCACGGTTCGTAAAGTCGATCAGCGTTCCGCCGTGCTTTGCCGCCAGCGCATAGGGCAGCGCCGCTTCATCCGTCCGCAGTCGATCAGGCAACACGCTGGCATCTGTTCCGTCCGCCAGATCACTACGCAATCCGGCATCCAGCGCCGCGCCCAGAACTTCATCCGTTACGTCTAGAAACTCAACCTGCCCAACGCGCACTGATCCATCGGTCCCGAATGTCTGAACATAGGCCACGGCGTAATTCGCCGCTGACGGAATCACGTTGTCGGCCTGCGGCATGTCGAGCGACCATGTTTCCAAGGTCGGACGCCAGCGCCCACTTGCAACGCTGCGCGTATCTTCCGCAAGCGCGTCGCTGTCCAACTCGGCGAACGCACCACCTTGCCATGATACGCCAAACCGGATCGCATGTCCTGCCGGGTCCGCCGGATCGGTCGCGCGGATCACGTCAAAGATGGGCCGGTAAATGCGACCGGGTTCAATAGCGACGGGCTGTCTGGCCGCGACAGTGACCTCCGCGCCGGAAACTTCGACTGCACGGCCCAGCGTCGCGCTGTTGACGATTGATACGGCACTTACACCGCTCAAAGGTGCCTTACTCTGCGGTGCGCCTGTCAAATCGGCAGAGAACAGATCAACAGCCTCACCGGGACGCGCCAACGACGACTGACCGACAAACTGTGATGCGGCTACAAAGTCGTCGGTACTTGGTGCCTTGGCGAACACCGCTTGCACAAATGCAGTCGACGCGATCCGGCTTGAGTTGTCGGAGGTGGCGGCTGTCGTCGTGATCGGCGACCCCGTCAACGCAGCGGATGCGAGGAAACGCGCGCGCAGGTTGCCGACCTGCGTCTTGGTCAGCGCGTTGTCGTTCTCGCTGTCGATCATCACGACGGTGTCGGCGTCAGCCGGGATCGCCTTGCCCGCCACCCCATACGCCGCCGCGCCGACGTTTTCCGCGTTCGTGGCATGGCTGATCGCCAACGCGTCTACAATAACCTGAAGATCCGCAACGCCGGAATACGCCTGAAAAACCGCAGGAAGTTCCGCTGTCTTTGTCCAGGATGTGCCATCATAGAGGTAGACCCCCTTATTCTCAATGGTATCGGAAAGAACGAAGCCAGCGACAGGCGAAACCGTTGGGGTGATAGTATTCAAACCCGCAAGATTGTTCTTGAAATAGGGCGCGTGGCCGAGCGCAATTTGCCCTTGGATTTCATCCATGAGAGCGACGATCTGTGCCGGATCTGGAAGGTGCTCGTTGGAAATGGGAGAGCCACGCCAAATCAAGCTCGGTAGTTGTGCAACCATCGGGATTACCTCTTTATTCGGTTTTAGGATTGATTGGTGATCACGCAGACGCGCTATTTTACCAATTTGAGATGAGGACCACTCAACGGCCCTGCTTTTCCTTCATTCGAAATCGGGCGCAGCCAGTAGTACCGCTGACCGATTTCGAGACTTCCAGCCGGCTTATCGATAAGCCAGACCTGCGAAAGCTTGCCGTTAAAGTTATTGGACGATTGTAACCGCAGATGATGCGCACCCGCTGGCGCTACAAATTCCCCCCAGTAAACGCCGTCGTTTGAGGGCACATCCGGATTCAGCGGATCTACATCTGTTTCGCCATCTATCCGCAGACGAACGCCAGAAGAAGATACAACCGGCTTGTCGACGATCTGCATCCCCGCCCGGTATGTGATGCCTTCGACAAGAGTGATCGCTTGCTTCAGGACGGCCACGCCCCCCACACCGGCATGTTCGGCTGCGCTGTTCTGGATCGTGAAGCCAGGATGCTCAATTGTCCATGCCGCCGCGTCATCGAACCCCGGATCAGCAATCTGGGAGACAGCATCAACAGCGCCCCACCCGATCTCAAATTCTCCATTCGGCGCAACCGCTCGTAGCGTTCCCACTACGGTTGCTGTCGCAAAATCGCTAGTTTCGCTTGAAAGCAATTCGATTCCGGCAAGATTTGGATCGTCCTGCGCACTGCCGGCCGCATCTATACGGCCATACCCGCCGGTGAGGGCGACACCGATCAGCGCCAGCGCAGGAAGCCCCGTTGAACTGGGCTCCGATAAGTCTCCTCCAACTCCAGAAGAATTGACTGGCAGCCCCCAATAACTGTGCACACCTGCCGGAACATTCGCATCGGTCCACAGATCCTCTTTGCCTGGAAGCCCATATTCCACCCGAACAATCTCAGCGTCGTCCTCCGAAATCGCGCCCGTATAATCCTCAGGATAGTCTGCCCGAAAAATCTGGGTAGCATAATAGTTAGGATCGTTCGGGGCCATTATCTCCAGATCAATGTCCGGACCTGTGCGTTTCGCGGCAAACCGTCGCAATGCTGTAGGGGCGGCGCTATTCGCAACGGCGCGCACACTTATTGGCGCTTCGGGCGACCAACTGAGAGAGACGCGCCCCGCCGACGTTTTGTTGCGCACTTGTGCCTCGTACAATGCGCCGTCCATCAAGCCCGTGGCAAGGAATGTTGTCTGCCCTTCGCCGGCCGCGTATATTTTCCATTCGGGCACTCCGGCATCGACCGACCTGATCCGGATTTCCTGTCGAAAACTCTCGTCTTGCATCGGCCACTGGAATTCGATCGACGCGGAGCCTCCGCTTGATCCGGCTATCGAACCACTGAGACTCCCCACCAACGGCACGGCGTTGTCAGACGCCAGTGTTTCGTACTGTGGACGCGACGGCGATTGCGTGGCGGCATTGAATTCATGATCTGCCTGCGTGGTGGAAATCGCCTGAAAACCGTAGGACATACGGTCCTCGCCAATTACCAGCTTGCTCAATTCGACCACCAGAGACAAGCCAAGTTCTTCATGCTCAATGCGCGCAAACCGTTGCCCCATGAGGTACTTTCCCGACAGCTTCAGCCGCCCCGCCACTCCGAACTGTGCGCGCTCCACGGCGGCTGTGCGAACTGCAATTCGAACAGCCTGATCATAGTTGTCGACCCCAAACGTTGGAATTTCGCGGGTCTTCCGCTTGCTGGTTGCGTCGGCGATGAATGCACCCGTCGGTGTTTTTCGGTAAAGGTTTCCCGGCTCAACATACTGCGCGACGTATTGCGTGTTCGCGCCGATATCCAATCCTTCAGTGACCTGAAGCGATAGGAAGTCGGCATCTCGCAGTATAACCTCAGGTTCCTGCCATCTACCAACGTAGAAACCTACTTTTCCGTCTGGACGTTCGAACATGAAGCCGTCGCAAGCGGTCAGTAAAATGGTCTTCACTTGATCCCAGTCCTGATCGTCACTGAATAGCGCGTTGATTGTCCAGCGCCGCTGCGTCCCGCCCTCCGCGTTCGTCACCAGTTGATCGGAAACGTCCGCCTCAATCGCTACATCGTCCCAGTCGACCTCGCCCCCCAGCGTGTGGACTACTTCATGTGCAATGATCAAAGCCGCGTTGTCGGTATATTTATGGGTCTCATCGCGCGGATCCCAAATCTGATCGTGACCTTCAATGACAGGCGCATACGTCCAGATGTCACCTTTGGTGTAGACGTCCGAGAATTTCTTCGCGGACGTCCGTTTGGCAAACAGCGCGGCGTAGGCGAACCCTTCCATATCGTGAGCAGCAGTCCACTCCGGCAGACCGGCTACGAGAACAGGATCGGCTGCTTGGCCTGGCCGGCCGGTGTAAGGACGGATGCTTCCGTAATCGTCAAACGGCTCGGTCGTCACATCACCGTTCTCGTTAATTTCTACGAGATCGTCGTCGAAATAATGCTCTACGAACCCATTGATACTGTGAGATGCGACAATTACCGAATAATGCCGCCGGTCATCACGGAAAGTAGTGCATCCCATGACACCGCCATTACGCACCTTGCCATACACCCGCTCGAAATAGCTGATCGGCTTGGCATAGTTGACAATTCTGTCGCCGGGGTCTGTTGACTGTGGCTGGGGCGTCAGGGCGGTCTGCACCAGCGCGAAGCCGACCGACAGTACCAGCGATCCTAGTGATGTCGTAAAGAACGCCGCCGTTGCCGCGCCCGCAGCATAGGCGGCGCCGGCGCCCGCAGCGATAGAGACACCCGGCAGCGCGGTCGTCAGAAACCCGGCAAAAAAGCCTGCCAGAGGCGCGGCGGCAACGGGGGCTGGTGTTAAAATAGTTGAGCACAGCAATGCCGCTGCGAGCGCGGCCCTACGGATCTTCATAGCGCATGTCCCAAACGGCGATGGTTTCAATGATCGCGGGCCCAGACCTGAGTGTTGCGCCACGGGGATTGCCCTTCACAAGCCAGCCGCGCCCCAGCCACATTCCTCCGCAAGCCACGACACGCTCTCCGTCAATCGTCCGGATGAGGCCGATATCGCCTTTCACCGGTGCAGTAGTTTTGCGCAACAGCCCGCCTGCATCCTCAGCAATCCGACGGGTCGCAGTAAGCGGATCGCGCAAGAAGCCGGTTTCCTTCTGGCATGTGGCGGGACTGTCATAGGTAAACCTGATGTGGGCGGCAGGGTCGAAGCCGTGCACCCGCTCGAACCAATCGGCCAGACACAGCATACAGTCGTGCTCACCCCAGATCACAGGCAATGGCAGCCACCGGTGCGCCTCGATCATCAGCGGTGAATGTGTGCGCACGTCGTTCATCATCCCCACAGCTTCTCCTTGAAGTTTACGTCGCGGGGAATGTAATCCAGCGACGGATTGATCGACCCGGTTTCGGCGGAGTGATCGGTCGAGTTGTAGATGCGTCGTCTGGCATTTTTGCGATCGGCGAATGGTCCTTCAATCGACAGCGCGATAGTACGCTGCTGCTCTCCTTCTGCCCCGATTCGGACAGACCGCATCCGGCGACGCAGTACTTCGTGCGGCGGAAAAACCGGCGCTGTCATTTCGGAGTGGTCGTTGAAATACTGTTCATAGAGGATAATTTCACGGCCAATTACATAATCGGCACCCAGCGCCCGAATATCATCAACTAGCTTTGGTGCATCGGGGTCCTGGAAGAATGATACCGACAGCTCCCCCGAGGGCGCTGTTCCATTCATCGACACCTCCAGATCACCAGATGTGATCAACTGGGACCCCCACCAGGTGCGTCCGTTCACATCGACGAAGCGGCCCTCCGTTCCGAGGATGAAGCCAAACACGCCGTCAGGGGTGTCGATTGAAATAAGATCAAGCTTCAGCACCACATCGGCGCGGGGGTCGAATCCGTCTGGAAAAGCACTCATCTGTTGATCCACTCAACGAAAGAAGCGGTTGGGTTCGCTTTCAAATCTTTGCCGTACTCAGGGTTCCCCATCGTGTCCGTGTCGGCAATGAAGATACCTTTCGCGTCGAGATCGATCATCGCTTCCGCCGGGATGTTCTCGCGCAACGGCGTTTCCACGGTGATCACCTTCGTTCCGCCATCTTGCGACACGGAGGTCACGACATAGGGCCAGTCGTTGAAGCTTATATAGACCCCCTGCCGGACCGGGCGCGGTGCGTTGTCGTCATTGATTTCCAACGATGTCGCACCAGCAACGGCGGCAGTCAGGTTTGTGGCATAGGGGGCGTACCCAAAACCCTTGCCGGTGTTGAACCGTTTGCCGGTGCTGAACGGAAGTCCGTCGGGGTTGTGTCCATGAAGGCTGGGGGCGTAACTCAGCGCGTCCATCATCGGCACGCGAAACAACCCGACACGCCCACGCGCTGCCATCATGTGCGCGCGCCACTGCAAAATCGCATCTCCGCGCAAAAGCACTTCCGGTGAACCGATCCAGCGGGGAAACCGGTTGTATACGATCTGCTCGGTACTGTCGTTGCCACTACCAGCGGATTGGCCCCGCCAATCGATCCACCAGTTCACTTTCGTCACCCTCATCAAGCTGCGGGGGATCGTAATGATCAACCGGCTCAAGACGTGCCTCGCAGGTTCAGCATGTTACTACGGTCCATCAGCGTCATGTTTTGTGTTTTGGTGGTGACCTGATCCAGCCTGCTTGCTACATCCGCCGACTCGACGCGGACGGTTTGGCGGAAGTACGGGCTGGTCTCCGTCTTCACGTGGACCTGAGCCTGCGACGGACTGCTTGGATAGGATCCGCTACGGCTGCCGCCCATCATTCCGCCTGCGGAGAACGACAGATCATCCTGCGGGCGGGGAAGCCGGCGCTGCCGGATCGCCTCCATGAAATCGGCGCCATAGTAATCGACGGACGCGGAGGGCTGCATGAATTCACCTGCGGACGCCCAGATCGGGATGTTGTCCTGACGCCGCCCGCCGGCGCCCCGTATTCTGCCGCCCGGCATGCCACCATTTGCGAACCCTTCGATCGGGCCACCATCCGCTTTCTTCTTGCCGAACAGCGCCCCTACGATCGCCGTCCAGATGCCGCCACCGCCACCGCCGGTCGATGGCTGCAAAAGGCCGCTTAGGCTTTCGCCCAGATTGTCCCAGACCGGATCAAGAGCCATGTCCCAAAGCCGGTCGGCCATGAACCCGAAGAGATCCGCGAAGAAGCCTTTGAAACCCTCGCCCCCTGCCCGGAAGTTGTCGAATGCTGATTTGACCGCGTTCGTCGATCTTTCGATTTCGCCGATCTCTTCCTGCGTGCGGATGGTGCCGATCTCCTGTTCTTCAGAGCGGCGCGCGATGGCGTCGGCCTGCGCGTTGATCACATCGATGAGCAACCGCCCATCCGCCGTCAGCTGGGTCTGCACGTCGATGCCCGCGCGTTTTGCTTCGGTCATCCGCTCGTAGATGAAAAGCAGACGTGCCTGCTCGCCAGCGGTCTTGCCAGCCATTTCGTTTTCGAGGGCGAGCTGCGCCAGATGGTCATCCCCCACCGCGACCAACTGGGCCATCGTCTCCACTTCACGCTTTCGCGCATCCGCAGCTTCTCGTGCCACCTCATCGCTTCGTCCTGCTGCGGCCTCGACACCGATTCCTGAGCGAAAGACTTCAGCCTCCGCATTTCTGCGTCGACTATTTATTCCGCCATTGTCTGCGCGAAGATCGAATATTGAAGACGCAATCTGTTCGTCCGTGCCCAGCCTAACCGCCTCGACAATTCTTTTTGGCAGAGAGCCATAGTTATAAGCTACCGAAGTCAATACGGCCTGCTGCGCCGCATTGAACTGCCCGAACCTCTCAGCACCGACTTGACCGATGATTACCCTCTGGAATTCTCCAATCCGCCGGCGCAGATCACGGTTTGAATCTTCAACACTCACTCGCATACCGCGGGTGATTTTCAATATTGTTCCGTCGCTCAATTGGGTCGTATCTGACCCGTAACCAGCGCGATACACGGCCGGCCCCACACGATTGCCATTCTTGTCACGCGGGCCGTCGTCGTATGGCGTAGAACGGTACCCTTCAAAATTCCTCAAGAGCACTGCCGACGCCGAAACACTGTCTGATGCGCTTCCAGTTTGCTTTAGAATGGCATCGACTTCAGAAGTAATTGTCCGTTCGCCCGCAATACGGGAGGATGCATATTCATGATGCGCGGCCTTCATCTTGCTTAACGCTGACGACGCTTCGTTGATCCGATCCGTCGCGGTCTGTGCATCGTCGGCAGCTTCTGAGAGGACAGTTGGCCGACCGTCTGAATCCAGCGTCTCGCCAAAGTTATCCAGTGAGGTCGTAACGTCGTCGATACCACCTTCCAGCGCACCAACCTGCGCCACGATTTCGAGCAGGCCTTGCATGGCATCACTGCGAATATACGTCCCTGCCGTTGCTGCTCTTTCCAGCGAGGTTACCAGGGCACGGACACCCTCCATTCTGGCAATATCATCTTCGGCAGATTTAATTGCGCGCAACTCATCTTCGAAACCGCCAATCGCGTCTGCGTACTTGACCAGATCTGCGGTCGCCGCGTCGATATTCTCGAAGGTCTGGAAGCGATCGATAAGTTCACTGACTTCTGGACCCACTCCTCCGAGCCTGCGAAGCTCTTTCTCCAGCTCCGCGACCGATTTGCGACCTTCACGCACTTCCTGTAAAAAATCCGCCAATTCAGGAAACGCGGAGCTTACCTGCGATGCCTTCCTCAGAATGAATTCCTGTTGCCCCAGATCCTTCAAGAGCTGAGGGCGAAGCCCTGCCAGGTTCTTTTTAAGATCAGACAACGCGATCTGGCTAGCTGCACGGCCCTGTTTCACAAGCTCTTCGGTGGCGTCAGAAACCTCGCCTTTGAATTTCTTCTGCTCTTCCTTAGCGCGGCGAGTGGCAGCCTCGTATTCAGCCAGAGCATCCGTAGCGTTATCGGAAGCGGTGCCGGCATCATCAAGCGCATCGGACGTCTTATCGATGTCCAGCCCAAGTGAGAGGATGGAAGCGGCAGTTACAGCAAGCCCAAGAGGCCCACCGAGGGTTCCGGTCAGAACCTTTATGCCGACGCCCAACTTTGAAATGGGCCCAAGCGCCCGTGTCGCAGAAGTCCCGACACCACTCACCGCGCCAGCCAACTGAATATACGTCGCCCGCATGGCCACCGCCCGCGCGATCGCGATGTTGATGCCACGCCCCACGAGATACACTGTCAGCGCCTGCGCCACCCGCTCGACTACCTCTTCTACTTCTTCGAAGTTCTCGCTGAGGTATCGCAGGGCCGCTGTCAGACGGTCAGCGGCATCCTCGGCGATCTCAAGCCCGCCGTTCTCCGCGGCGCTCAGTTGCACAGCCTCCCAAGCTGCGGCGAGCTCTTTCAGGGCACCATCAAGGCCTTCCAGCCGCACCTGCGCCTGATCCTGCGCAGAGACTTCTTTGAGAGCCGCTGCGAGATCTGAGAACCCCGCGGCGCCGGTGTTCGCCAGCAAAAGCGCGGTTCGGATTGCGTCGGTCCCGAAGATCGTCTTGAGAGCTTCGTTACGGGCTTCTTCGGACAGACCGGCGATGCCTGCCTGCAATTCCCCCGCGATCTCGCCCATCTCCTTCATGCGGCCCTGCGTATCGAAGAACTCAAGGCCAAGTTCCTGCATGGCATCCCGCGCCTTGTCGCTGTCCGGCGTGAGCCGCTGCAGGAAGGTCTTGAAGCTGGTACCGGCGTCAGATCCGGAAGCGAACGCAGGCGCAGTCGCCGCGAGGCTTGTCAGGAAGTCGTCGATATCGACCCCAAACTGTCCCGCGACGCCACCGGCCTGACCAATGGCGAGCCGCAGGTCCTCGAACCCGAATTTGGACTTCAACGCCGCACCGGCCACCCGGTCCGCGATTTCCGGCAACGCCGCCGCCTCCAGATTGAACTGGGCCATCAGATCTGTCGCCAGATCGGCGCTTTTCGCAAGATCGCCGCCGAGGGCACCCGCGACGTTCAGGGTCGCATCCAACGCACCGCCAAGGATGGTTTCCACATCAAGGCCGTTCTTGGCCAGCACCTCGATCGCATCGGCAGCCTGTATCGCCGTGAAAGCGGTCGTTGCACCCATCTCCCGCGCGGCATCCTGCAGACGTTTCATATCACCTTCGGGGGCTTGCGTTGCGGCCTCGACCCGCTTCATCGCGGCCTGAAACTGCTTGCCTACATCCAGAGATGTCTTGCCGAATGCCACAATGCCGCTGACAAGCGCTGTCGTGCCCAGAAACCGGCTGAGCCGCATAATGGCCGGCAACTCGTTTGACACGCCTCTCAGCCCACCCTTCAGGTCCTTGGCGGCACGGTTTGTTGCTTTCAGACCCGCCCCGGCCGGTGTGGTTGCCGCCTGAATTCGTTTCAGCGCGCGCTCACCGGCAACCCCTGCCGATTTCAGATCGCGCTCAAGCTCACGATTGCCGGCGGCGGACAGGCGGATGATATAGTTGCGTCTGGTCGTGCTCATGCTCAATCCTTTTCGCGCCGCTGCTCGGCGGCCGCGATTAATCCAGCCTCCCAGTACGGGATAAACAGGGCCGCGATGTTCTGTGGGATGCCTCGCGCAAATAGCAGCGCAAGGCAGGCTTCGGCGTCGAGGGCTTCAAACCCGCCCATGCCGATCCGCGCCTGACGATAGATCGTGCCGGACGCTTCGATGAATGCACGCCCCTCGATGGAGCGTGGCAAATTAGTATCTTCGGGGCATGCGCCCTCGCCGCCAAACCTTGCACAGCTGTAACCGGGCGCATCCGCGCAGCCGGCACAATGGTTCAGCCCTCCGGTGTACCGGTATTTGGCGAGAGCGCGGAGCCTTTTCCCTCGGCGGTTACCGCGAGGTAGGGCGAGAGAAGCGCCTGTTGCAGTTGCTGCGCCGCACCCGGAAACATTTCCAGAAACTGGTCGATCGCTTCGCCTTCAAAGGGTGCTGCTGCCCCCTCTTCGGTCTCGACACCCTCCCATCCGACGCCGAAACGCCGCAACATCAGGCTCAGTTGCTTGCTTGCGAACAGACCTCGCGTCGCATCCTCAACCGCGATGGGCATGTCCTCATCGTCCAGCGCCTCAACATCCAGCGCCATAGCCGGTGGCAAGGCCCCTCGCGCGAGCCGCAGTGATGACGCTTCGACCTCCTTGTATTCCGCAAAGGTGAAAGGCGCGATCAGGAACACAACACCATAGCCGACATCGATGCGCCGCGAGATGCCGATCGATCTTGAAAGCCTAAGGGCCATCAGACCGGGTTCGCGTAGTTTTCAACGGTATTGCGCAACGTTGCGGTGAACAGGGATGCACCTGCCGCCGGGCGGTTTCCGCGCAAATTGAAGCTGCTGCTGATGATCCCGCGCCCTTCGATCGGAATACCCGTGCGCTCGATCCTCACGCTTGGCGAGCGCAGCTCGAGAGAATAGTCGGCACCCACCGCCCACGTGATCGCCAGATCGATTGCCGTCCCGCTCAGGGCACGGTCATACCAGGTGCGGTCACGGAAGCGGGCGTCAAGCGATCCCGTGACGCTCCACCGGCCCCAATCGATGGCCGCTGCCGTGGCCAGCCCGTTCAGGCTTTCCTGATCCGCTTCGCTACCGGAGTTCAAGGTGAGGCTTACCCCCGTGATAGCGGCGGTTTCTTGCGTGCCGACGAGACACTTGCCGGCAAACCCGACCGGCACCGGATCCACGGCGTAGGTCAGGGGTGTTGCATCGAGAGTATCCGCAACAGGCACCTCTGCGCGGCCGATCATGTTCATCGTCGCGCGGCCCCGCTCGCTGTTCTTGCGTGCCTGCACTTCGAAGCTGGTGGCGACAAGGCTGTCCTGGACGAAATGCTGATCCACACGCTTATGCGAAACGCACTGCGTCATGTACTGGAGCGTCGGTAGCGCCGCTGCCGTGAAGACATGCTGATATTTACCGGCAGAAAGCTCGGTCGTCACCGGCACTCCGAGAATGCTGCGCAGATGCCACCCGATGGAGTTGAGCCCCATTGGCACGACCATGTTGCCGCTCAGGTTCTGGAGCCCGCCAACCGCATCCCCGGGAAACGCATCACCGTAGATCGCTTCATCCTCGTTTAGTTCCTGACTCGGCGAGGTGTTGCAGCTGTAGAACGGCAGCGCATAAAACTGCCCGTCGCCCGCGCCTTCAGCAGCGCCGAAGCCGGTTTGGATACGGGAAAGAAGCTGTGCCTCGTCACCACGTGCATTGCTCATATCTGGATCTCCATTGGATTGATTGAGGTTTCGTAGAAAAGCGTGATCGTGATGACCCCGCCGAGAAGAGTTTCCGCGCCTTCCATCGGCACATCGTTGATTTGCTGAGGCGCGCTGAGATCGATGTAATCGACAAGCCCACCCAAAACGCTGCCGACGAGCAGGACACCGACGGGCCCAACCAGCTCGTCGAAAGCCGAACTGCGCTTCTGCGCCGTCTCGCCCTGCACAACGATCTCCAGATCGATTGGCCGCTGCCATTCGCGCCGGCCAGCGCCCAGCCGAAACCCCGTTTCCACCGGATCTTGCGGAACGAGGTTCAGCAGCCCCTCATCCGGGCAGCGACGTGGCAGCTCGTCCTGACGAGATACCGGTACTGCATGCCCGCCAAGCTGTGCCATGAGAGCCAGGACGACAGCCTCGTGACGTGTCGCCATTATCTGTGGCCCCTTTGATCCGAAAAGCGGATTTCTCTTTCGATCGCATCAGCCAATTCCCGGCTCTTCCGATCGGCAATTTGTTTTACACGGAGACGTTTCTTGAGGCGCACCTGACGCACTAGGAAGAACATCGGCACCGTCACGGTCCCGTATCCGGTTTCCCGGGCTCTCTTGCTTCGTGCTTGGACGAACCCGCCGCGCTTCCCTCTACTCTGACGCAGGCCGTCGACCACCAGCAGAGATACGCCGGAGACGCGGTAGACAAAGCGCAAGGCCCCAAACCGGTGCTCTGGAAAGTTCGACGGCGTGATCGGCTTGCGTCCCTGCCCGAACTTCGGGGCAGCGTCGGTCGGGATCGCGAGCCAGAAACCGTCCGCTGATCGAATGGTGGCTCCACGCTCGAAAGCGTCAATCAACTTCGGCGCTTTCGTTGAAACCGTCGCGGCGGCTCCGAGCGAGTAGCCATACTCGGGATATCGGTTGAGCCGCCATGATCTTGAAAGCCGCCGACCCAAGCCTGCCTGCACTACATCGGCGCGCAAATCGTCCTTCAGGAACTCCGCCGCATTGTGCATCCCGTTTGTCACGGCAACTTTCAGGTCTCTCAATTCATCTGCCATGAACTTTTCGAGATCGCCCTCAAGAGCAGCATTAAGACGGCTCATGGAGCTGAAACCTCAATCGTATCGAGACGCACTTTGAGCCGTCGCCGGTCCGGAATCCTGTAAGACTGGACCTTACGCAGAACGCCCGCGACAGATAGCAGGGTGTTTTTGCCAAACCCCGAGAAGTCGGCGGCACGAATGTCGAACACACCCGTTTCTTCGAGAACCTGCATGGAGCCGACCCTTACCATTTCGTCTGGCTGACTGGGCAACAAGCGAACGGGCTTGGCGGCACCTTCGGGATCCAGAATGGCGTCGATGCCCAACTTCGTGAACTGGACATCGACTGCGCGTTGAAAGACGGACAAGTCTTAGACGTCCAGCTGCTTCGCCGGGCCGCTTCCGCTCGTTTCGGCATCGGCCTTCGCCTTCGCGTCAGCATCGGCCTTCGCCTTCGCTTCGGCTTTATCCTTGTCTCCGCGACGATCCTTCGCGCGCTCCTTCTCGGCGGCATCGGCCGCTTCCTTATCGACAATCGCGCGTGCTTCCGCCGCTGCTTCCGCGGCGTCATCGATATCACCGCAACGGTCGGCCTTGATCTTCCGCGCGATATCCGAGGGAACGGGGCCTTTCCAACCGGCAGGCAGAGTGCGCGACCGGACTTCGTCCAGCGTGTAGGTGAAATCGTTGGTGATCTTTACCAAGCGGTCTTTTTTCTGTGACATTTCACATCCTTCTCGATGCAAGAATTGAAAGCGGCGCCCGCATGGGGCGCCGCAGGTGTATCAACCAGCCGCTGGACTTAGTTGGAGGTGGAACCCTCGACGAGAACCGCCGGGCGCATGCAGATCGGCATCGTCTGCATCATCACTTCGACATCGACGAAACGGTCTTCCTGCCGGTCCGGATGGATCTTGGAATAGAATTCCTGACCCGGCATATTCGTCATGCCCATATAGTCCGGCGACCCGTTGAACTGGCGGAACGTCTGGCGCGTGCCCATGGGGAAGAACTGAGCCTTTGCAGCCGGGATGAAGCTGCGCGTGACGACTGTGCCGTCTTCCTGCGGAACGCCCGCTTCGGCAAGATATTCCTTCCACCAGATCCCCTTGAACAGAAAACCCTTGGAAGTGGGATCACGCAGCGGATCACCGCCGTTTTCGTTCTGGTAGTGTTTGTACCGTTCCTTGAAGTCCGGATGCGATTCCAGCTTATCCGCGTATTCCGGGTGCATCAGGCAGCCGATGCCACTGGACACGTCACCGCGCAGGTTGAGCTTGATGTGACGCTCGACTTCCTTTGCCTTCACACCGATATCGGTGGTCGCGGTACCGAATACAAAATCGACGGATTTGCGTGTGATACCGAATTCGTCGTGCAGATCGAGAAGCTCGCTGCCGTCCGCGTCGAGAACCATACCCTGCAGCGCCCCGGCGCGCAGATATTCACGTGTCACGTCTGTGCTGCCGCGCAACTCTTCCTGACGGTCGGCGACTTCTGTCGCAACCTGCTTCAGCTCCGTCTCCGAACCAAACGCGCGGATGCCGTCGATGTCGTCGGCCGTGATCTTGGACTTGAGCGCAAATCGGGCTGTTTCGAACTTCTTCAGCTTGCGCTTGCCGCGCTGCTGACCTGGTACCGGCGTGCCGCGCGTCGAAGACTGCACCAACTGCAAATGCCCGTTCTGAAGTTCGATCGAGAATGCAACCCCCCGGATCGGTTTGGGAACGAAGATCCCCATCTCGCCGATTTCGCCCCACATGTTGGGCACGTCGCGGACGGCTTCCGAAAGCTCGATGGCCCGGAAAGCGTCATTTCTGAAAATATCGATATGGGCCATCAAACGGCTCCTTTGTGAAGTGTGGTTTCTGTCAGGCGCCTCAATGGCGCCAATCAGGCTCAGACGGCGATGATGCCTGCAGCCTTGAGTTCAGCGACGGCACCATCGCGGTGGGTCTCTGTGGTGAAGGCGGCATCGAACGTGAGCCCCCCGCGGCGCACCTGAGCTTGCCGCGCGATAACGACTGCATCCGTGACATCCGCATCTGCGGCGAGTGCTGGCGTATAAAGAACCGCTGCAGCGACTTCGGAGCCGTCAGCGGCAGTGTGGTCGCAGGCAACGAACTTTCCGGAAGCGGTGATCTTGCCCAGGACCGTACCCGGCTCGAGATCCGCGCCTGCGGCGACAACCACCTCGTCGCGGCTGTAAAAGCTGTGCTCTTCGAACAGCATGAAATCACCGGGCGTCTTGCCCTCTGTAAGTGTCGGCATTTCGTCTCTCCTTGCAAAATTGATCAGTCAGGTGGCTGAAAGCCAGATACCCTGTTCAGCTGGCGCGGCGGGCGCGCTGCGCGTCCTTGACGGGATTTGTGGAAGCACCTGCATGCTCGTCCGGCATATCGAGATCGGCAGCACCACCATTGGCGTCCATCGAAGCGGACAGGGACTGCGTTGCCGTGGCTTTCGGGGCGGCGTCGAGGTGTTTCTTCGCCGTCTCGGCGTCCATGTCGCTGTCAAAGGCGAAGCTTTTGGCCAGGTCTTCCCGGCCCTTTGCTTCTTCGCTGTTCAGGATGGCACCGATCCGCGCGCGCTCTTCTGACGCTAAAGGTTGCGCGGGTGCTGGTGCAGCCTGAGCGACCGGCGGGGTTGTGGGGGCTTCAGGCGCGGCGATGGGAGTGCTCCCAGTCGGAGCCGCTGTTGGTGTGTCCGCCTCTTTCGGCGCTGAGGTCTTGTCGGTCATGGGATCTTCCCCTCTTTGGTTGGATGAAAAACCGGACGGGCTTTCGGCGCGTCCATTTATTTGAGCGACGAAGCGCTCGAATGCGTCACGCGGATTGGCAACTTCGTCGACCAGCCCTGCTGCCAGTGCCTGCTGCCCGATGAAGCACCGCGCTTCGGTCTCAAGCGCCGCCGCAGCGGTGAGTGACGCTCCGCGCCCCGCCCCGACCGTCTCGGCAAAAATCTGGCGGAGATATTCGCATTGCTCTTCCATATCGGACCGGACGGAATCGGGGAGCGGCGCAAAGGGGTTCTCGTCGCCCTTGTGGGCACCGGCAGAGATGACCGAGACATTGATGCCCCGCGCCTCAAGCTGGCCGCTGTAATCCTTGTGCAGGCATATAACACCGATGGACCCTGCCCCGCCGGTCCGCGAGACCACGATCCTTTCGGCCTGTGAAGCGATTGCATAGGCAGCGGAATAGGCATGGTCGCAGACAAATGCATGTACGGGCTTGTCCTGCCCCACCTCGCGGATCAGATCCGCAAGGTCGAAGCACCCGGCAACCTGACCGCCGTAGCTATCGATTTCCAGTGCTATGCCGCGCACTTGACGAGACTCGGCCGCCGCCTCGATCTGCGCAGACAGTCCCTCGTAAGATGTCTCCCCTGAATAGCTTCCAACATATGAGCCGCGATGGATCAGCGTGCCTGTGATGGGAATCACCGCCACACCGTCGATCATACGAAAGGGTTCTGCCCGACCGCTGCGGATCTGTTCGCCGACGCGGTCGTCAAGGAGCGATATCTGGGGTCCGCGCGAAGGGGCTACTTCGGCAAAGCCCTCTACTCCCTCGATCTCGACATTCTGACCGAGAATGCGCGGGCCCAGCCCTTGCACGAACGAGATCGCTTTCGATGGCGCAGCCAGAAGCGGCGTGTGAAACACACGCGATGCGATGTTCGGATATTTCATGATGTCAGTCCTCTGGTGCCATCTGCGGGCCGCCATTGTGGCCAAGCAGCTTCGCGAAACTCTCAGCCATCGGATGCAACGTTCCCTCCGGCATATCGGCGATTTCTGCTTTGATCTGTTCGATATTGTCGGACCAGTCCGAACCGGTCAGCTCTGCGGCTTCTTCTTCCAGAGTGGAAAGGCCCAGAGCGGCGCGCAGCGCGGCAGCCTGCGCTTCCTTGACAGGATCGACAAACCCCTTGCCGGGCCCGATCCATTTGGCGCGGGTGTAAGCGGGCCAGAAGGCGTAGAATTCCGGCGCACCACTTGGCAGCTTGATGTGCCCGTCCATAATCATTTCTTCGAGCCATGCCATGAAATATGGCTGGCAGAAGCCCTGTGCGAAGGCGGTCCTCTTCGCCGTCCAGCCCCGCCAGATCTCGATCATCGCCGCCCGTGCACTGGAATAATTGGTCTTGCTCCAGTCGCTGGCCAGCTGCTCGTACGACATTCCGATGCCGGACGCGATCTGCCGCAGAACGGCACCTTCGAAATCCGCGAACTGAGCCGAGGGCCGCGCCGTCGGCACCATCCCGATCTCATCGTTCGGGTACAGCATTGAAAGCCGCGCACCGCCGATCTTGATGCCGCCGTTGTCCCCGTAGAACTTTTTGCGATCCACGTTCATGTCCATGACGGCGCTACCTTCGCCCTCACCGAACATCTCGTCGATCATATCCGGCCCCATGGGTGAGCGGATGAAGGCGGCGAGCACCGCATTTATCACTGCGGCTTGCAGCTCGACCTTGGAGTACTGCTGCTCCATGCGCAGCGTCTCGACGATCGGGGCCATCCGCGAGATACCGCGCGTCTGGCCATCGCGAAGCTTGTCATAAAAGTGGATAACCTGTGGGCGCCCGTTCTGCCCTTCTCGCCCGATCCTCTTCCAGGTCATACCGTCGACGCCGGACCAATCGGAGTTCGGGTGGCCCTGTCGGAAATGATACGCCAGAGCGACACCGTCGCGGCTGAGATCGATGCCGCCGCGACGGTGCTTTTCGTCCGCTGCGTTCCTCGGGTTGCACAAGAGATCCGGGTCGATAATGCGCAGGGTCGTTTTCGTCGGCCGCGATCTGCGCCAATTCACCAACCCCAGCGCCTCTCCTTCGACCACGTAACTGCGGTACGCCGTCCCGAACATCTGTGACATGGTCTGACTGCGCGTCGTGTCACAGAACTTGCGAGGATCATCGGCGTGACTGCGCCACTTCGCTTCGACTTCTTCCTTGAACTCCTTCGCCCAGGTTGGCGACAACCCGAGCAATCGCCAGTCCGGTTTGAGGAAGGGCCGGAAATTGCCGCCGATGATGCTGTCGACTTCTTTCGCGATCGCGCCGGCCGCCCAACCGTTGTTGCGCGACAGATCCCGAGTACGGGCCGAAACCATATCGCGCCCGCGCAGGACCTCGGAATCGGCAGCGGAATTGCCCGGATTGAAGCTTTGCATCGTATCGACATGACTGTCGCCGGCAACGTAGGGCGCCGCGCCGAACAGTCCGGCTTCCCTTGCGGCAGACGCCGCTTCAGGTGATTTGAACTTGACGGACCCCGCGCGCACGCGGGGATAGGAGTGCTTGCTCAAAACGAGACCCTCCGTGAGCGTGGCCGCTTACGCACCAGCCCAAGCTTCCCCTGCAACTCGCGAATGTAGGCGCGCAGACGATCTTCCGTCGTGCGGGTGTATTCCTGCATGTCGCCGTCGTACTCGACCCGTACAACCTGTGCGCCGGTGAGCAGCTCATGAAGAGCATCTTCAGCCTGTGTCAGCCGCGCCTGCCACTTTTCGATTTCGGCTTCAGTCGGCATAAGCGTTCAGCACCTCTGACAGGCGGCGCTTTTTCGGCGCGGCTTTTGGTTTGGATTGACCCGACACTGTCTGGCCATCGAACAAATCTGCCTGACTATCGGATGCCGGCGCCCCGCGCTCGGCTTCCAGAGCGTCCCATTGATCGTCCGTCAGCGACGCCCAGCCATGACGACGCGCAGCGGCTTCGGCGTAAAGTTCACAGTCAAGCGCTTCGTTGCGCCGGCCCGGTTCTGCCAACTCCCACTTTGCCGTCGTCGTGCCGGTCCGGGAACGCACCAGTATCTTCACTTCCGACGTGATCATCCGGTAGAATTCATCGCCGAGGCCCCGCGCGAAGTGGCAAAAGCCACGCTCGCTGGGATCGGACTGGCGCAACCAAGTGTAGAAGTTTGCCTTCATCATGGAGACGTTCAGCATGAAGCCCCGTTTCTGAAAGCGCTTTGCCTTGCCGTCTTTGCGCCGCTCGAACCGCATCGGCACCATGAAGGGGCCGTTCTGGGAGGATGAGCCCTTCACGCAGAGAACGCGGGTTGATGGGTATCTTTTGGCCCAGCTCCAAACATCGTCCGTGTACGCGCCAGTGTCGATCGACAGGCAATCGATCTTGTAGGACAGGCCCAACTGGGTTCGCCAGAGCTTAGCCATGATCGCGTCGAGGGCCTCCCTGCCCTGCTCGGTCGAGATGTGGTGCGGAATGACGATATAGTCGACGGTCCAACGCTGCCGCGCGCGCCCGAAGGCTTTCACGTGCACCTCGATCCGATCATCTTGGCAGTCGACCCCGGCGGTGACGAGGACACCGAGTGATGGCAGTATACCACGGTCGAGGATGGCCAGGCCGTTTTCCAACTCTTCGGCCTTCTCGGTCCGATCCCGCAGTGCCTCCCAGTCCGGTGCATCGGACGCCGTCTCATACGGCAGGCCCAGAACATCGTTCCAGAACGTTTGCTCTGTCTCGGCTTCGGCGCTTTTCGCGCCAGCCTCAAGGTTGCCATCAATGCGGGTCCAGCCCTTGAGTCTCGCATACTCGACCGCAATAGATGCCCAGTCCCGCTGCGGCGCGTACGCGCGCCATATGTGGAATCCGGGGTGATCGCCGCGCAGATTCTGCGGGACCCATCGCCCGCGCGCAATCATCTGCTCTTTGTGGCCATGCGTAATTGCACATCCGCATGCATCGCAGGAAAAGCATGCCGCGCTCAGTCTTTCCGGGTCGATGTTTGCTTCGAAGTTTTCCCACGTCAGCGGCGCGAAGTGATCACAGTGGGGACACGGAAGATGGAAGAGTCGCTGATCGCTGCGCGCATAGGCCGCCGTGATCCGGCAGGTGCCTTTGATTAGCGACGTCGAGATCCGCAGGACCTTGGCATCCTCGAACCCCGAGGCGCGGCTTTCCGCGAGCGCTTCGGGATCCCCCTTGTCTGTCATATCGAACTTGGCGACGTCGTCCATGATGACGAGGCGGCGGCTGGTACCGGTCAAATCCGCCGGCGATCCCGCGGAGGCGACCTTGAGCGATCCATTGCGCGACAACGTTTCCTGATTGAACGTGTTGTCGCGCTGATCGCCGCCGATCCCTTCACCAAATGTTTCCTTCAGGCTCATCGCCTGCCGCCGCATCGGCTTCCACTTGTTGTTGACCCACTCCGTTGCTGCGGAAGTGGTCGGGTGGACAACGAGGCTATCGAGCGGCGTGTACGCATGCCACGCGCCCAGGGTCGGGTTAATCAACGAAACCGTCTTGCCGATCTGGGCCGACCCCCGCACCGTCACCTCCCGGCAGGGATGTTCGGGCGAAAGTGCTTCATGGATCTCGCGCAGAAATGCAAAGCGGGTTGCGTCGAACGGACCCGGCATCGGGCTGCGCTCGTCAAACTCGATGTTCTCTTCGCACCATCTCGTAATGTCAGGTGGCGGTGGCGGCGCCATTGCCGCGGCCATTGCAGACGTGATGACGGACCGTGCGGAGGTCAGATACCCCATCAGATGTCAGCCTCCTTTTCGGCGTCACTCATTTCGATTACTTCGCCCTGCTCGGTCAGCAGCTGCGCGCGCTTGCCACGATGTTCCCGCCAGGTAGCGATGAGCAGCGCGCGTACCTCTTTGAAATCAACGCCGAGATCATCGGCGACCTTTCGGGCAGCCTGACGCAACACATTCTCGAACTGGGCAATCTCTTTGGCCAGCAGCTGCTGCGTCACCAGGTTTGTTTCCGACGCAAGCACAAAGGTTCCTTCATCCATCGCGTTGCGGCGACGCAGGGCGCGGGCTTCTTCCTGAGCTTTCTGCGTGCGCGCCATGTGATAGGCGTCATCATCCCCGTCGGAGAGCTTCGTGGCGCCGCTGCTCCTAGATTTATTTACCGGGCCCGCTTCCGGCGTGGTCAGGATCGATGCTGTTTTCGCACCGTTGCCCATCATCTGACCTTGATCGAGACGCTTGCCCAAAGCCTTTCGCACCTTGTTCAGATCAAACCGTCGCTGGCGACCATCCCCCGAATAGCACCCGTCCAGCTTTCCCTCGCTCACATATTGACTGATCCGACCACGCGAGAGCTTAAGCTCCGTCGCGAGCGCCGATGCAGTCAGGGTGGACATGTTGAGGGAACTCTTTCCAAGTACTTGTTTAGATTGGGTTTAGGCTTTTCCAAAGGTTTAGCGGGCAGAAACACACGCGCTATGCCGCCCCGTATAACGCCGCCCACTCAGGAGGGACCCGCGATTTTTTGAGATCAAACGCAAAGCGCCCGCTGAGGGTGGTCCTCGGCGGGCGCGAATGTCGTGCTGGCACCTTGTCTAGGGGGTCATCATTTATTCGTCAAACCTTTTCTTGCCACGGTCGCATCGGCGGCATCCTATCGGACAGCACCCAACGCGACAGATTGTCATAGATCTTAAAGGTTTGCCGTAGCTCCAGCAGCGCCAGACACCACTGCAAATAATTGCGCCTCGCCCGGTGCAGCTGGTGCGCAAGGTTGCTGTACGTCACCGGACACCATCTCACATCGACCCGCTTGGCCTTGCGACCACTCAGGTCAGTGACCTGACACAGCAATTCCGTGACACCCCATGTCCCGTGCATGTTTCGCCGCGTTGCCACCGGCACACACCGCGCGCGCGCGCCTACCATCGCATCCGGCACACGCCGCGTTCGGGCCAGCTCTGCGATCTGCAACGCCATACCACGGCCACCACACCCTTCCGGCAACACGGCCACCGCTGCCGCCACCAGATCCGCATCGGCATCCGGCAGCGACCGTCCGCCACCGTCCACACGACACCCCAGCATCCCGCGCTGGTGCACACGGTAGGCGTTACTGGTGTAGCCATAGCCAGCCGAGAGCGTACCCGCGTCCTCGAAGTCCACCGAGGCGCACTCATCGGCGAATGCCCACTCCAGAAGCTGCTGGATGCAGATCTCTTGGCGCACCCTGCCCTTGCTGTCTCTTCCCGCAACAACCGTCCCGCTCATCGCCTTTTGCCCCATCGTCATTGCCGCTTCCCCATATTTTGTGTTTCTCCCTACCCTCACAACTATCTGTTGTTTTCGTTTGAAAAAGGGAGGGTCTGAACGGTCTGAAAGTAAGAGAGAGGGGCTTGAGAATTGCGAAGAAGCAAAACCACAAGCCCATGAAAACCGGCGCAAAAATGGCGGATCACGGCTCGAACGGCCCGAACGGCCTGAAATGCCAAGTAATGCACGGAAACAACACCAACCCCCAACCCCCCTTATATCGCGCGCGCATGCGTTACCTCGCATCTCGGGCCGTTCAGGCCGTTCGAGCCGTTTTCGCAGCACAACCCCTTGTTTTTGCCGCGCTTCCCCAGACCCCCGTTCCGCTACTTTCGGGCGCATTAGGGCGCGGTCGGACCGGTCGGACCCATATTTTCGGAGAAAAAGTGTTGAGGGGTGCGGGGTTCGGGCGGGCGTTGCGGAGGCAGTGTGCATCCGCGAGACCATCAAACCGGATCCTCTTGACTGCCCGAGCTGGCGGTACGCGCGACCGGTCGGCCCTTGGCGTTGCGTGGTGCGCCGTCGAATGTGCGCGCGAACAGATCGGTGAACCGGATGCCGCGATAGCCACTGACGTGACGCTTGCCGGGGCTGAACAGCTTGCCTGTGTCAGGGTCGCGGTGCCTGTCGGCCATGCCCTTGATGCGGTTGGACACGGTGCGCTCGCCCCACATCCCTTCCCCGCGCATGTCAATCCACAGGTTGAACCCGTCGATCAGATCGCGCGCCGTTATGAAATCGTTCGGATCGCCGCTGACCACACAGGCATCCTTGAGGAACGATCCGATCGGGTCGCTGTCCTCGCGGTATCCCCTGGTCGCGTCGAGAACGGCATCAGGCTCTTGCAATCCGCCTTCAAGATAATCGATCAACCCTTCAACCAGCCAGTTAAGAATGCCCGACCGCTCCTCCCAGAGCTTCTTGCCAAGCGATTCATCTCGCTCCGCCGAAGGGATCTGCACGTCGAAGGGCACCAACAGGATGCGGCGCCAGATGCCGTCGTCTGTGCCGCGGATATCGGGCTTGTGGTTGCCGCTGATCGTCAGCTTGAACTGCGGGTGCACCTCGACAAAATCGGAGTGCAGTGCCCGCACGAGGATCGGCTCACCGCCGGTCAACTCCTTGATCATACCTTCCTGCAGGCGCTCGCCTTCCTCCGGCTCAGACGCGCGCACCAGGCGTGCACCGACAAGGGGGATGAGGTCCGGAGTTGCATCGCCACCACCGCGCCGGTTGCGGCCGGTCAGGCTTTCGATCTTGGCGGTTGCGGCATAGTCACCCATCATACGCGCGATCAGATCGATCAGAACCGATTTGCCGTTTGCGCCGGACCCGAAAAAGAACGCGAACTTTTGCTCGCCGACCAGGGCGGTCGTCGACAGTGCAAGCCATCGCTGCAAGAACTGCCGCATTTCGATGTTGGGCATGATCCGCTCAAGGAACGCCTCGAACTTCGGTGCCTTGGCCTTGGCGTCGTATTCCACCGGCATCAGCTTGGTGATGTAATCCTTGCGCTCATGCGGGTGCATCTCGACAGACGCGGTCTTGCCAAACTCCGTGCCGGGACCGCCGGCCACCTTGAACCGCAAGACGCCGCTCTGCGTGTTCACGGCCAGCGGATCGGCGTCCATATCATCGAGCGGTCGGGCCAGATCGACAGTCGCCTCAAGCAGCATGTTCTTCAGCGTGTTTGAGTTGCCGGCCGCGCGCGCTGCCGTCAGATGGCGCTGACGGCTGGATCCCCGCCCCCACAGAACATCGGTGATCTCCTGCAGCTTTGCCTTGATGTCGGCCTTCTGCGTGGTGAACTCTTCTTCGGTCATCCCATCGGGGCGCGGATCCAGTGCAGCCAATGCCTCACGCAGATCGCGCTGCTGGACGATCAGTCGCTGTTCGCGCGGCGTGCCCTTGAGAAACGGAATTTCGTTCTCCATGTGCAGCTGCACCTTCTGCGCATGCCGGCGGGTTTCGATCTCGTCGGGATCGCGCGCCCACCTGCACCCGTCCCATGTAAACCATCCGACACGCGGCACGGGCAATACATCCTCCCGGAAATAGAGCGCAAATCGTTGGCCGTTGCCGGTGTCGTTGAGCGGGCACAACGCCCCCTTGGCCTCGGGCGGCAAATCTTCTTCCGGGGTCCGGGGTGGCCCCTTGCCACCATCATCACCATCATCGTCGCGCGGCGGCGCCACGTTCTCATCCATACCGACAGAATCATCCGGCACGGTTGCTTTTAGCCCGTCGACCGGCGTCACGTCCTCTGCGGAGGCGAACTTGCCGCGCACCTTGTCAAGCGGATCGGACATATCGTCAGGCCGCTTTGTTCATGTGGGATTTGAGTAAAACCAAAACACTGTCCGCGAACAGCGCCTTGAAGGACTTGCCCCTGTTCTCGGGCAACTCCTGCACACGCCGCACCATCCGCGCGGTCTTGTCCAGGTCGTGCGCATCGAGAAAGGACGTGACGGCCTCGGACTGCGTCACGCCTGCCGTGATGACTGCCGGCACAAGCCCGTTCAGACCAAAGCCGTTGTAATAATCGACGATACCCCCAACCTTGCTCTGCCCGACGCCGGTCAGCACCGTCGCCAGCTGCGCGGCGTGCCCCTGCTCGACCAGCCGGCGCACGATCGCAACGCAATAAACCTCGCCCGGCTTCTTTCGGTCGGAACTCGCGTTGTAGGGCATCAAACGACATCCGGCCCGCGCGACAGCCGCATCACATTGCACGGCCCATGGTTCGAACGCGGCGAGCGCCGCCTTGAATATCTGGTTCTGTGACAGCGCGGTCACCGCCCCGTTGATCCAGCTAAAGGCCGCGGCCTCCTGCTCCAGCGTCAGGTCGGACACAACGGCCGGGACTTCGCGGATACCACACAGGGCAGCGGCATGGGTGCGATGCTGCCCGTCAATGATCGCGTACCGACCATCTTCCCGTCGCGACAACATCACTGGCGAGAATTTGGCCCAGTCGAAATGCTTGGCGATCTTGGCGATGTTGCGTTGCCCGGTACGCTCGATCGTACGTTGGTACCGCTCATCAATGACCATGTCCGCGATTTTCACAAAGCCGATCTCGGGTGTGCCCGCAACCTTCGTGCCGACAGGGTCCATTCTGCTGATATCAATCTTGCGTATCGCCATCATCGGTCTCCTCATTTGAATTTAACACATCATTCAGATCGACACCGGCGCCGGCATGTACGATCTGCCCCTTCAATCTCGGCACACGCGCCATGGCACGGCGCAGGCCGCTTTCCAGCTTGGCACGGGTGGCTTTGGGGTCGCTGTCGCCATCCTGTATGAAAATCAGCCGACGCACCCAGGGCGGGGGTACGAATGCGGTGTCGTCGGTCATGTCCGGCAGACCGGAGTGGCGCGTACCCTTGATCCGCTGCATCCGGCCCGACATGTTGCCCAGATCCACCCCGGCCCAATAGGCTGCGCTCGGCACCGGTGCCGCCGCCATCGCGGTCAGCGTCGTCTCAATCCCCTCACCCACGACCATCGTGTCAGTGTCGCGCGGCGTATGCAGCCGGATCGCACCGCCCTTTTTAGACCCCCGAACCAGCTTGGCCGGCAAATCCGCTCCGTCCTGCGTGATCTGCGCTTTTCCGTGTGGGGCTGCGGCCGAAATCCACGTCTGATGAACCGCCTCCAACATCCCGCCCGGCGCTTGAATCGCGGAAATCATGCAGGGTCCGCGATGGCAGGTAACCAGCTGGCCCGCGACCTTCTTGACATAGGGGTGATCGGGCAGCAGACGCAGCGCGCGCGGCACCTCCGGCATCATCGTTTCCGTGATTCCACGCGCCTTGAGGTACGCGCGAACCAATCCGCGATCGGCACCCTCGGAGCGCTGCCAGATCCGCTTGGCATCATCGATCGCGCGGCGGCGGTAGCGGTCCTGCTCTTCTGCCTGGCGGGCGGCGTCCGCTGCGGCCCGGGCGCGACGGCGTTGCAGCTCGGCGGGATCGATGTGCGCGGGTGCATCGCCACACAACCACTTGAGCGCGTCGGGGAACGACAGGTTCAGCACCTGCATCACCAGCGCGATCTGGTCGCCGCCCTTCACGTCGTCGCACTTGCGGCACTGGAATAGGTTGCTGCGCAGATTGATCGCAAACCGGTCCTTGCCGCCGCACAGGGGACAGGGCCCCACCATCTCGGCACCCTGCGCAATCAGCCCAGCGATGCCGATACGGTGAACGACTTCAGTCATAGGAATGCCCTTGGCGTCCATCACGCGAGGATCATCGGGGAAGTTCATTCCACCACCTTTAATTCATCCCGCAGCGCCTCGACGCGTGCGCCCGCCTGAAGGGCATAGTAATCGCGGACGGCAAGGCGCAGCGCGGCGGTGGCAGACGCCCGCCCGTGTGCCGATGCATCACATACCGCCGACGCCGCAGCCCGGATGGCAAACAGGCTTTGCACGCAGTAGCCGCACCGGTCGAGAACCTTGCGCAGCTCGCCAACCCACAGGTCGAAGTCGCGGGTGGACAGGTTTTCAAGCGCGAAATACGCGCTCACCGCCACCAACGCCTGCTGCGCCGGGATGTCCACAGGATCAGCCATGGCCGCAGTCCTTTCGCGTCGCCCATCCCTGCGCGGCGGCATAGCGGTCTGCAGCATCAAGCGCCGGTGCCGCATCGGGCAAGACGGTTGAAGCGGGTACCAGGTTGCGCGCGGCGGACTGCAACAGTTCACCCGCGAACAGGGGGTAGGCATCGACCGCCTCAAGAAAATCCACGACAGCCGCCTGCGCGTCAGGCAGATCCGCACACCATACATCCGCCGACGAGATCAGCTTGTCCTTGTCCTCACGCTTCAACCGTCCGGTTTTCGCCTTGAGCGCGACGGTAGTTGCCAACAGACCGAAGGCGATGACGGGGTTGCAGTCCTGTCTCATATGCTGGATCCAATCGTGCCGGTTTCATTGCCCCAGGCTGACCAGCCGGGGCGGTCGGTGCGTGAAAACACCTCGATGCGTTGCGCGTCGGGCATCAGCCCTTCGGCGGCGGCAAAACACTCTTCCGGCTTGCGGCTGTGCTCGCGCAGCGGGCCTTCGATGGTGATCGTGCCCATCGGCCACGCGCCGCCATCTGCCAGCGATTGCAGACCCTCGTCATAGGTGGGCAAGGTCGACCTTGTGCTCCGGGTGGTTTTCGGCTTGCCGATCGCCCCGATCAGGAACGGCTCGTTAGAGGACCGCAGCACGTAGCCAGTCCCGAACGCATCGCGCCCGCGCGTCGTGCGCTTGACCCATGTGCCGGCAGTCTTGAACGTGAACCCCCACGCAGCCATCACATCAATGGCCTGCGGCAGCATCGGATTGGTGGCCCAGAGCCACAGCAGACAGTTCTCGCCCGCCAGCCAACGCACCGGCAACGTCTTGATCCAGTCGAGATCCATACACAGATAATGCGCCGCCGGGTTCTTCGCCTCGCCCTTGGCGCTGAAATTATCGAACCGCCACGGCGGGTCCGCCATGATCAGATCAAAGCCCCCCGCAGGGCGCAGCGCGCGAAATTCGCTGATGATCTGGGCGGTCATCTGTATCGACCCACAGCCGAAAAGAGATCGGGAAATCCCTTAGCAACCAAATCACTCTGGCTCGGTGGAGATGTCAGTACGTCAGCCCGGCTATAAACGGTCTCTTGAGCGATCAGCGGTATAAAACACGGTGGACTCTGACATTGGATGTTGTGGTAATCTGGGTCACCGGATCGGGCTCGTGTTTGCAGCACACCCGATCCGGCTAGAGTAACCGCACCTCTGTAATGTGCGGGACCGCCGGCCCATGGGTTCTCGCAGAACCTATGGGCCACATCGCCACAAGGAGGATCTCCCTCATGGCAATTTCTAAACACGCCCTCACCGGCGTGCCTTTGAACGAAATCACAGTAAAACGCAAACAGCTTACGAGGCAAGAGGCCGTTACTGTTCACATCATGGCACACGAAGGTCATTCGTACACTGACATCGTGCAGCAGCTGGGAACAAACGCAAATCGTGTCGGCGAAGTTCGACGCGGCGAAGTTCATCCGGACTCGGCCAAGATCGCGCTGAACTTGCTTTTGGCCAAGAGAAAAGGGTTTGGTGGAGCGCGCACGAACAAGCGCCAATCGGGACATTCCCGAACCTGACGTAAGCATTGAAATAATCCTGCGGCGCGACAATCCGCGCCGCAGGATGGCCCTGGGGGAGCCGGGGGCATATTCGCGCGACCGCGCCCCCTTACGGCATGAAAGGCCTCTCAAGCCCCGCACGAATGGATAGAAGGTGCCGCGTGGACCAGCCGAACGCGCGACACCCCCCGCGATCCGGCGGCGGTCCCCACCAGCCGCCGGATCGATGCACATCGGGCGGGCTCCGGCGGAGGGATAAGTCCCGCCGGACCGCGGGGCGCGCGGCAACTCCAGCAGAACCAGCACCCCCTCCCGATGCTGCATGAGATATCCTGGAAGACCGATTGCTGGATTAAGGTCAGTCATTCTGCTCCGCCTTCCGATCTGAAAGACGATAAATCGTGCGAATCTCATCTCCGTCAGATTTGCGTACGAACTCAATTGCAGTGATCCGCCGCCCGAATCGACGTAGTATTGCCGCTTCATTGAACCCAACCGAGGGAGCCTTTGCCGTGCTATCCGTGTCAGACATACTGAAACTCCTCGACAAGGCGCCGATCTGGAAGACGCTGACCCAGACGCCAAAGCAAATTGCCGAACTGGAAGCGCGCGTTGCAGCGCTCGAAGCTAAACCCCGTGAGGCGGAGCACCTGCACACCTGCGGACAATGCGGTCAGCCCGCGAGCGTAACGGCGGTCAGAGATCACCCGACCTTCGGCGTGTTCGGAAAGAAGATACGCACCATCACTTGTCAGGCGGGCCATGCAATCGAATACGATTGGAAGCCTGAGTAACCCGCAGCCAATCATGCCGCTGCCCTCCACGCATCGTCGTGCAGCAAATACGCCGGCGCGGTTTGCGGGTGCAGCCGCAGCGCCATCGCGACAAATGCGCCGCGCGGCCCTGCTCCGTTCCACCACCGCCGCGCTGCCCGCTCCGTCACGCCGAACGCCAGCGCCACATCGGCGATGCAAGCGAAATGCGCGTGCAGATAGTCCCGCCACAGGTCCGGAAAATCCCGTTGCACCCGAAACGGCACAAAGGGGATCACCTGTCCGGACAAAGCTTCACTGGACGCAACCGGGCGATTCGCGCCACCTTCGGGGAACACCAGAATCGTGCAGCCCTTCATGCCGCACCCCCGATCAAGACAGAGGCGGGCCGCCCCGGACCAACAGATTGGCCCGCCTCCCCCAACCAGCCCCGAAAGGACCGGAAGACCATGAAATACAAAATTGAACCCAACGGTCTGATCAGCGACGAAGACGGCAACATCACAGCGGCCCAGAGAGACGGGTTTATTGTGGGCTCTGCCCTTTGGCCAACCATGCCGTACATCATTCTTCGCCTCTATCGTCAGACCGAACATGCACAGGGCCGGGAAAGCAGTCACACGGACGAAATACCAGCAAACCTGATTGATCAATTTGTTCTAACGTCGGACAACGCGCGCAAAATTGCGCGCGAAATTCTTCGAAAAGCTGACCAGGCCGACCGTGACCTTCAGACGGTGCTGAAACGCGGACCATCGTAGCTCCGGTGAGCGGAATGAGGTCCGGGGTCATGGCGACTTCTCAGACGTTTCAGCCTCGCGCAAGGGTCGTGTCGAGTCCGGCACGCCGTATTGCAACTCTGCGAGCACAGCCGCGTTCAGCCGGCCTTCTCTCATTTCGGGTGGTTCAGTGGATACGTTGTGCGTCATGGTGTGCCCTCATCTTTGTCAGAAACCTCAATCCAGCTTGAGGCCGGCACAGCACCGCAGGTTGCGCGCTCGATCCGAAACGCAAGATCGAGCGACGGGCGTTTTTTCCCGCGCAACAAGTCTGACAGGTAGGACGCGCTCACATCGATACGCTTGGCCCATTCGGCCTGATTGCAGTCTGACTGCGAGATAAACTTTTTCAGCATCATGCGAACGTTCTCTTACAGCGAACCATGATCAGTCAAGAGCAATATTCGTTTACAGCGAATATTCTCTCCTAGCTGATTTTAATTCTGATCCAAATTGGGCAAGCAACGAAC
Source organism: uncultured Sulfitobacter sp. (assembly GCF_947497275.1). Lineage (GTDB taxonomy): Bacteria > Pseudomonadota > Alphaproteobacteria > Rhodobacterales > Rhodobacteraceae > Sulfitobacter. The sequence continues at coordinate 713,129 of NZ_CANMFS010000001.1, read as the reverse complement.
ATGGCACTCGACATCAGAACAGCACTTAAGGAACGCGGCAAAACCCAGGCGTGGCTCGCTGACGAAGTCGGCGTAAGTCGCGGGTACATGAGCGAGTTATTGTCGCAAAAGAAAAGCCCCTCGCACGAGCTACTACTCAAATTGGCAAGCGCTCTAAACGTGTCACCGGCCAAGCTTTTTGATGAAGAAAGCCCCATTCCCGAACCGGGCGAAACTGGCACCATGAGGCAAGGGTTCGCGGAAGCCGGAAGCGCGTGCTTGGCCCCGCCCGGCGCAGGACGTACAAGCCTTGCCGCGATCGCCTCAACGGTCAGACATTCGCAAAACTACATTGCGACCGAGACACTGCCGGTTTTCTTAATGCAGCGCGGCGATGTAATCACCGTCGACGCGGCGGCAAAGGCAAAGCCCGGCGATATTGTCGTGATTAATCAAGTTAATATGATAACAAATGAAAGCGTTTCCCACGTCGCGCGCTGGACTGGTCACAACTTTCTTCTGGGTGACCCCACAGCAAGCATACAGACCGACCATGATGTTCTAACGGTTTCAATAATGGGCGTGGTTAGAGGGCTAAGCCGGTCGATCTGAGAGACAGGCCTAATTCTCCAGTCCGTCAATGAACTTTCGCGCCTGATCAAGACTGACAAACTTTTCTCCCATCGCTACGAATAGGCTCCCGCTTGATGTGATGCGATGCCCCTTATGGACAGTTTCGCCATGTTCGATACGCGACGAGGGCTGCGCGCGTTTCGCAGTCGATATGGGCGCATCCTGCTGACCTAAGCCTGCGTTGGCCCGCTTCATCATCTCGACCATCTCCGAAACGGATTTTGCAGTGTCAATCTGTGCGCTTCCGATCTGAGCGAAAGCAACCAAGAGCACGCATGATACAACCCCTCCGAAAGCAAGCGCGATCGGCAACAGAGTGCCCATCGCGAATGCCATAATGATCCCGGCACAAATACCCAATGCCACGCCCAGCCAACCGATCACCTTTAGAAAGCCAAGAACGCTTTCCGGCAAAGAATAGTCTTTCCTCATTTCACTCTCCTTCTACGAGAACACTGGCCACACCGTGCGAACAATCCAACCCCTAAAATCTGCAATCCTCCCGATTGGTCGGGGCCGATTCGCAACTAAGTTCTCTGGTGGCGAACATTTCTCTTGACGTCTGAGTTCTCTGTCAGCTAATCGTTAGCTAATAGAAGCTGGAGGCTAACATGTACCGTACACCAACCCCCGAAGAAACCGCCCGCGACGTCGTCACCAACCCGAACGACTTCGCCGATCAACCCGCCGTGCGCGCCACCGCCTGGGCAATCCTGATGGAAGCGCGCGGCAAGACGGTCGATCTCGACCGCATGGGGATCACCGACAGCGAACCAAGCCAGCCCTTCGACGAGGATCGGCCCCACAGCCCTGCCCGCATGGCCCGCGTCTCCCGCACCACCCGCACCATCGCCCGCGCCAAAGGCTACTTCACCCGCCCCTTCGACGGAGACGCGGCATGAAACTGCAACCAGCAAGCGCCACACACAGGCAGACAGATAATGCAATGTGGGACTTCGCACACAAGCAAATGGTAAATTGCTGCGCCGCAATCTCCGACGAATTTAACGTCGCTCCAGTTACAGCCGTCGCGCTGATGGCAAACCACGCCGCGGCGAGCCTACGAACGCTGGATCGCGACGCCGCTTTGGCGTACCTGCGCGCCGCTTGCGATCACATCGAGCATCAGGGCAACGAAACTGGACGTGCCGCGTATGTCAGATACACAGCGGCGTTCGCACGACTGGTCGATGCCTCAAAGATGCACGACATGAAAGCGGAGGGGCGCGCGTGATCACGCTCAGCTCAACTCCCGAGCCCCTGCCGCGCGATCCTGACCTCTTCGGGCATCGTGAAGAGGTAGCGCAGCAGCATCAGCGTAAAGTCACGCGCGGGCTCGACATCTCCACGGCATTGGAAGTCGGCATCATCGTGCGTGGCAAGGTTCCGGCTCTCCTTGATCAACCTGATCCAGTCGATCATCGGGTCAGGAAGCAACCCGCTTTCCTCAAGCCGACCGAGCATCGGACCCAACATCTTGGGAGGGTTGTCGCCAAGCAGAGGCTTGATCGCGCGCTCGATTGCCTTGCCGTAGAACGTCGCGGCCGGATTGAAGAGCCCTTCGGCAAAACACCGCTCGGCATCCAGCAAAGCCGCCGCGACGTCGTTTGGAAGATGCTCGGGCGTCTCGGGGCGTGGAAACTCCGGATACTGATTTGCGATGTACGCTCCGTCCCACTCCCTGAGGACCTCCCCGCTAACACTATCCATTTCATGAAGACGGCGGAATCGGGTGTCAATTTGGCTGTCGTATTCTCCGACGATCACAATCAGCGAGGCGCTCTGGCACATCTCACAGAAGGCAAAGAATGCCACCTTGATACTTTCCCAATTTTCATACTCCCGCACGCGAAACGAGAGGTGCTTTGTCATGCAGTTTGAACAATCGGATTTGATAAATAGTGGCATTCAGCAGCGCCTCCGTCAGAGCCTCAGACACTGCAAAGCCCCCTCGGAAACCTTTGACGCAGTGCGCTCAATCTACATGTCCATCAAGGAAGATCAACGGGACCTGCTGCTCTTCAGTCTAGCGATCGAACTCGACGCGCGCATCTCGGCGCCAACCCCAAACCGCTTGCCACATGCGCGGAAGCAGGTGGTGCAGGAATGAACATCACCTTCCCAAGCGAGGACATCGCAGTCAGCACCCTGCGCGCCGTCGGGTTCAGCGTCGGCTGCGCGCACCGCAACGAGCCACGCGGCTTGATCGTCGGCGCGGTCGAGATTGCGAAATGGAAAACGCTGTCGTGCAAAGAGCGCAAGGAATGCCACGGCACCTATCAGATCGACGTGCACACCGGCCGCGTGACCGTCGCCCTGCGCGATCATTGCCCCGACGCAGCGGTCAAGGCGCTGCTGCTGCACCGCCGCAAGCTTGAGAGCGAGGACGGGAACGAACGGGACACCGACCCGGACGGGGCCCCAACATGACCGCGCCTGAGGATCCAATTCACGCGCGACTGATCGCCCAGGACCGCAAGATGCGCGCCGCCGTCGCCGTACTGCGCGACATGGTCCACGCCGACATCGACACGTTGGAAGCCGCTTGCACCACTATCGAAACCCACACCCGCAACGCCGATCTGCTGCGCCGGGTCGCTACGGCACGCGAGATCATCAAGCACGAAAGGAAACAGACATGAGCACGTTCCGCACGATCTTCGGCTGGCGACAGCAGCGTCGCCCCGCGCCACACACCATGAAATTCGACGTCAAGTTGCTGCTGACCGACGGCACGATTGAAACCGTCACCGTCGACATTCCCGAATGCACCCGCGCCCGCGATCTGCTCAGCGCCTGTGCGGTCGAGGTCTACGCCCGACACAACATCACGGGCGAGCTGTCACGCATCGGCGCAATCACCCAACGCCCGCTGCGCCACGGACGCGACATCTACCTCCCCGTCGAAGGCGAGGCCCCCGCGCACCTGCTCGGCAGCGCCGCACCATGACCCGCTTCACCGACCCTGCCGACCAGTTCGGATACGAAGCCGATCGTGAAGACTGCTGGGACTGCGGCGGCACCGGCGAGATCGAAGAATGCGCGTGCCTGTCCGTCGAGGACGTTTGCATGTGTGACGAACCAGAACCCCGATTTTGCCCCACCTGCGGCGGTCAAGGACACATCGGCTAAAACGCAGTCCGTCGCACCAATGTTGAACCGAACAACGACAGCGGGGGCCACAGACACCGAAAGGAACGAACGTGAACACACCATCCAACGATGCCGCCGAGATCCACAAGGCGGCAGAATTTTTCACTCAGACTGGCAAATGCTCGACCTCCGCACTCCAGCGTCATTTTGCGATCAGCTACAACCGCGCCGCAAGGATAGTTGAGGAGCTCGAAGAAGCGGGAATTGTGTCAGCACCAAACGACGTCGGCAAACGCTATCTGGCACAAACGCATATCCCAGAAACCATCATCAAGGCCGCGCAAAATTTGGCCGCGAGCGGCGCGTCCGTAAACAAGACCGATAGCACTCACCCTCATAAAAATCCTCGCGAAACTGGGTATTACTGGGCGAAGCTGATCCACCCTCACAATGAACCGGCGGGCGAAGATTGGAGGTCATCAGATTGGGAAATTGTCCAAGTCGATGAGAACTACGGCGAAGGCGAGGATGAATTTCGCGTTTACATGCTTGGAATTGAGGTCGGGCAACTGGTGAACGGTTTCATCTGGGGACCAGCCGTCACCGACAAAACGCCAACCATATAAAGGATCACCCCCATGAACGCCCACGTTTCCCAATCCGACCTGAACACCATTGCGCCGCTGGACGTGCTGTACCAGCACGGCTTCAACCCGCGCCAGAGCCATGACGCCGAAGACATCGCGGCACTCGCCCATTCCATCGCCGTGAACGGCCTGCTGCAGAACCTGAGCGGCTTTCGCGACCCGGCGCAGCAGTCGCAGGCGGCGGTCGGGATTGTGGCCGGTGGCCGCAGGCTCGCCGCACTCAATTACCTGCGCGACCACCCCGAAGAATTCGAGGACACGATCCTGATCGACTTCGAAGCAATCCCGGTCGTTGTGACCACCGATGCTGCACTCGCGCGCAGCTGGGCGGGAACCGAAGCGGCGACGCAGCGCCCGCTGCACCCGGCCGACGAGATCAAAGCCTATGCCACGATGGCCGATGCCGGCAGCGCGCCCGAGCAGATCGCGCGCGCCTTCGGATGCACAGTGCGCCACGTCCGCAAGAGGCTCAAACTCGCCGCCCTGCCCGCGCCCGCCCTGGACGCGCTGCGCGCCAACAAGATCACGCTCGACGTCGCGGCGATCCTGACGATGGCAAACAGCGAGGAGCAGTTCGGCGAGGTCCTCACGATGGCGCTGGAGCAGGATCACCACCCCCGCTACCTGCGCGACCAGATCACGCGCGGCAGCATCCCATCAACGGACCGCCGGGCAAAGTTCGTCGGTTTGGAACTGTACCAGATGGAAGGCGGCACCGTCGAAGAGGATCTGTTCGCGGAACGCTCGATGCTCCACGACGAGGCGCTGCTGGACCGCTTGTTCAATGAAAAGCTGCAGACCGCCGCCGCGCGCGTGAAAGGCGACGGCGGCTATGCCGAGGTCAAGACAACGCACGAAGTGCACATCCCCTACAACCTGACCGAAAACATGCGCCGAGCCGAACGGGTGCCGGTCGATTTGCCGGAGGCGGATCAGGCGGACCTTGACGCATTGCTCGAAGAGGGCCAGCAGCGCGAGCTGACCGATGACGAGTTTGCCCGCCTCGACGCGCTCGAAGAGCGTCAGGAGGGCGACTTCACCGCCGAAGACATCGCTGCTGCCACCGCCTTCGTCTACGTCGACCGCATGGGCGATCTGATCACGTCCGCGCCGTACCTCCCCCGCAACACCAAAGGCCCCGCCAGCGGCGCGAACGACACTGCCAGCCGCGTCCCGGACAAGCCGCCACTGACACAGACCGGGTGCGAGGATCTGCACAAGATCGAAGCGATAGCACTCCAGACCAAGCTGCTGGGCGAGACGGAGCTGGTGCTCGACCTGCTGGCTCTGCAACTGAGCCAAGGTTGGCCCGGCTACGCCAGCCCTTTCAACATCGCCCCGCACCGCACCGCGATCACGCCGGGGTCCGACGAGGAAACCCGCATCGATGCGCGGCTGACCGACGATACGACGCCAGAGACCGAAACGCTCGAAGAATTCCGAGCCCACGGCAAGAAGCACCGCAACAAGGTGCTGATCGAGGCGCTGGTGCGCGCGATGAACCTGCCGCACCACACCCCGACTATCGCGGCCGTTATGCGCGATCTCGGCGTGTCCCCGCGCGATGTCTGGACGCCCACCGCTGCCAACCACTTCAAGGCCTGCCGCCCCGAAGTGCTCGACAGCATCTGGCGCGACCTGAGCGGCACCGCAGACAGAGACGACGACGCGGACATGAAGGCGTTCCAGAAGCTGACGAAGGGCAAGAAGGCCGACGAGTTGGAAGCCCTGTTCAACGATGCCGGCTTTCAGGAAGCCAGGGGTCTCAGCCGCGCCCAGGTCGCCGCAATCGACGCGTGGCTGCCGGCCGAGCTGGTGCGGGAGGAAAAGTGATGCCGCGTAACATGTCCTTCGCCCTGACAACACAGCAGATCCGCGACCGGTCCAAAACCGTCACGCGCCGGTTCGGGTGGTGGTTCCTCAAACCCGGCGATGTCGTGAACGCCGTGGAAAAAGCGATGGGCCTGAGTCGCGGCGAACGAATGGTGCGCCTGTGCCAGATCCGCATCACCAGCGTCCGCTCCGAGCCGCTTGACGCAATCACCCCCAGCGACTGCCACCGTGAAGGGTTCCCTGACTTTGTCCCGGCAGATTTCGTCGGGATGATTACCAGCCACTACGGATGCCCGCCCGATAAGACGGTCAACCGGATCGAGTTCGAATACATCGAGGACCCATCGCAATGCCCAGCCTGATTACCCCAGACACGATCAGCTTTCGCGCCCACGTCAGCGAAGACGAGCTGCGCGAGCGGATGGCGCAAGAGGTCCTCGAACAGATCGGCGCCTTAAACGAGGATGGCAAGCCGGCGATTGGCGTTGAGGCAAAGGTTCGGCGGGGCACGGGCCGCACGGGTGGTTACACGATTGAGGTCACCGGCCCAGCCCCGGCGCGGATCATGCTCCCGAAAGGAGACGCGAGATGACCAAAATTGAATGGACCGAACGCACATGGAACCCCATCGTCGGGTGTAGCGTCGTAAGCCCTGGCTGCACCAGCTGCTACGCCATGAAAATGGCCGCGCGGATCGAGCGGATGGGCGGAGCGCCGCAGTATGACGGGACGACGAAAGACAGCCGTGCAGGCGCTGTCTGGACCGGCAAGGTCGCGCTGGCGGAAAAGGCGTTACTGGCACCCCTTAAACGCAACACGCCGACCACGTATTTCGTTAACAGCATGGGCGATCTGTTCCACGAGGATGTGCCGGATGAGTGGATCGATCAGGTGTTTGCCATCATGGCACTTTGCCCCCAGCACACGTTTCAAGTGCTGACGAAGCGCAGCGCGCGGATGCGGGAGTATGTCGACACAAAGCCTCCAGATGGCCAGCACCTGAAGCCAGCTCACATCTTTTCAGCCGGTGCACGCGCCGGCTTCTGGAAAAGCACTGCACCCTTTCACTGGCCCCTCCCCAACGTCTGGCTTGGCGTCAGCGCAGAGGATCAACAGCGCGCGGATGAACGCATCCCGGACCTTCTTGCCACCCCCGCCGCCGTGAGGTTCATCAGCGCCGAACCGCTGCTTCGCCGAATTGACCTGCTGCAACCACAATTTGGTGAGGTGTTCTGCAATGCAAAATGCAACGAGCACTGCCAAGCCCGTGGCGACGAAGAATGCCCGAAGTTCTTTGGCAAGATCGACTGGGTCATCGTCGGCGGCGAAAGCGGCAAGAACGCCCGCCCCATGCACCCTGACTGGGCCCGCAGCCTGCGCGACCAATGCGCCGCGGCTGGCGTGTCGTTCTTCTTCAAGCAGTGGGGGGAATTCGTCAGCGTCAGCGAGGTCGAGGGTGAAGGTTCACACTTCAAATTCCCGGATGGAGCGACCGTTCGGCGGATCGGCAAGAAAGCCGCTGGCCGCACTCTCGATGGTCACACACACAGCGAGACACCGAACATACGCACTTTGAAAGAAAGCTGACCCATGCCTGCCGCTCGCGCCTCTCAAGCCGTCATCAAGAACGCGATCAACGCCGCGAAAGAGTGCGGCATTGCCATTGGCGCGGTCGAGATCGGCAAGGACGGCAGCGTCAAGATCATTGCCGAAAGCGTCGTGCAGGGCTACCAAACACAGGAACCCAAATGTGAATGGTGACATGCGCGTCAAATTTCCCGGCCTCATGCGCGAGCCGTTGCCATCGGGCAGCGTGCGCTGGCGCGTGCGGCCCAAAGGCGACAAAAGCCGCAAGATCGCCCTGCCCTGCGGACCGGATCACCCGGACTTCAAGGCTCACTATGATGCCGCGCGCGCCGGCGGAATTCTAAACCCGGAGCCGGTGACAAAGAGCGAACGCGGCACCATGGCATGGCTGCTTGGGCTATACATCTCGCATCTGGAAATTCAGGTCGAAGCGAAAGCCGCCTCGCCCCTCACCCTGAAAGAGCGCCGCAACCTCCGGGACTTTGTCCTGTCGCAAAAAAGCGAACAGCAGAATTCCAAAGGCCGAACATACGCCGAATTACCGATGATGATACCGGCGTCCGAACTTGAGGCGTTCAAGGACCGCATGGCCAGCACCCCGGGAAAGGCGCGCAACGTCTGGAAGCTGCTGATCGCGGCATATGATTTCGGCGTGAACCGCCAGCATTGCACCGTAAATCCTGCCCGAGCCGTCAAGCGCCCGGTCTACAAAAGCGCGGGCGGCGCCACGCCCTGGACGACAGACGACCTTTTCGCTTTCAAGAACGCCCACCCCAAAGGAACGGCGGCTCACCTCGCGCTGACGCTGTTCATGTTTTCCGCCTGCCGGATCGGCGATGCGATCTTGTTGGGCCGCGCCCACGAGGAAAGACGGGCCGGGCAGCTTTGGCTTTCATGGACGCCAACCAAGAAAGGCTCTAAGCGGGTCGAGATCCCCGTGCTGCCGCCGCTGCTAGCCGCCCTGAACGCCCGCACCGTCATCGGCGGCACTTACCTTTTGACCGGCCACGCCCTTCCCTACAAATCGCCTGAGGGACTGCGCAACAAGATGCAGAGGTGGTGCGCAGAGGCTGGCATTCAGGGCAAGTCTTCACACGGAATCCGCAAGGCCGCCGGCCACCTGCTCGCCCTCAACGGCGCGACCCAGTATGAGATTATGGCCGTTCATGGGCACGCGAACGCATCGACATCACAAGTATACACCGACGGCGTCGAGCGCGCCCGTTTGGGTCAGATGGCAGCGTCCAAGTTGGCAGGCATGGATTGGTAAAAGTGCCCCACGCCGTTTCCACGTGGGGCACTTTTAACCGATATGTCCATAAAAATAAGGGACATTCGCGCGCTTATGTTAGTCCTGCCGGGCCTACCAAATTTCCAGTGACCTAGCTGGAACCGCCGATTTGCCGAAAAAGCCCAGTGAATCAGGTTTCGGATTTGGAGCAAACAAGGGACCAGACTACCTGCGGATCCGTCCTGCTCTTTGCACAACTTTTTCCTACCTTCTAAGATATTTGCTCCAAACCTAATATTCTTGAGTTCAGTTCTCCTGAACTGTACTCGGCTACATGTTGTCGAGAAGCGGATGGTCAGAATTCGTTCGGTAAATTCCTGCGCCGCATTTCGCAGGGCCAGAAGAGAACTTCCACGCACAGCGCAACCTGCTTGATATGGTTGCATGAAATGACGTTATAGGTCTTCGGTAAACCCAAGGCGGTTCTGGCCAATGTCCTTTATTTCTCCGACAGTTATGGAGCGTCTGGTGCGAACAAAAATTCCGCCAGCGCAAATCGTTACGAGGATGAATTTAATCCCGCTCAGCACACCCCTACATTGACGCGCGGCGTGCCGCGCACATCGAAAAACAAGGTCTAAACCGCCTCATCCGAGCCTCGCTCAGCCATTGCAAGTTGCTCGTCAGACCCATTTTGTTCGGGGGCGACGAATCAGGTCGGCACGTTAGCTTCAACCCGATTGATGAATCCAGAGCCTAACGGGCGATGACGATATCGGCGCGAAGCCCGCCCAGTCTTTCGGATACACCCAGTCGCAGGACACCGCCATGCGCGCGGGCGATGTCGACCGCGATCGCGAGACCAAGTCCGACGCTGCCTCCCTTGTCCTGGTTCCGCGCCGTATCAAGGCGGGTAAAAGGGCGCAACGCATCTTCGCGCTGTGCCTGCGGAATGCCGGGGCCATCATCCTCCACGCGAATGCGCAGCGTCTTGTCGCTGAGCATGACCGACACCTCGACGCGCGCACCATAACGTACACCGTTCGAGATTAGGTTTTCGATGGCGCGGCGCATTGCCGCCACACGCAGGGTAACTGTGCCGGTCCCCTCCCCTTCGACCCCAAGCAGCGTGACGTCACGCCCCCCCCGCTGCGCGTTCGATACGATGTCACCGACCATTGCGACCGGATCGACCGGTTCCGGATCTCCTTCGCTAGCTCCCTTCGTGAAATTGAGGAACTCGTCGAGCATCCCTTGCATATCCGCGACATCCCCGAGCAGTGGCGCGGCCTCTTCCTCGTCCATCATCGCAAGACCAAGCCGCAGGCGCGTAAGCGGCGTGCGGAGATCGTGGCTCACCCCCGACAGCAGGAGCGTACGCTGCTCGATGTGCCGCTCGATCCGATGGCGCATGTCGACAAATGCATTCCCTGCCGCACGAAGCTCGACCGCACCTGCGGGTACATACGGAATGTGCCGCCCCCGTCCAAACGCCTCGGCCGCCCGCGCGAGGCGCTTGATGGGCCGCAGCTGGTTGCGCAGGTAGATGCTTGCGATCACTGTGAGAAGAACGCCAAAAAAGGTTGTATACACAAACAGCTGATGCGGGTTTGCTGCGGTAATGCGCCGCCTGTCGAACGCAATGCGCAGCAATCCATGACGGCTTTGCACGTATAGTTCGACCTGTGACAGATTGCGAAGATTCGCCGCCTCGAACCCAGTAAGGCGGTCGGCCATGCGTTGGATCAATACCGTACCGGAATAGTCATACCAGACCCGGCTGTTTTGCGGGTCGGTGACGGTGGCGGGCCGCACCGCAATTTCAAGCGGCGCAAGCTCTGCCGCAACGGACTGCGCGGCCGCCTGTGCCGTCGGTGCATTTTCCACGACCTCCATGACCAATGCCAGCTCGCGCAGCACCGTATCCGTCATCTGCAGTGTGACGCCCTCGAAATGGCGCTGCGCAAAGATCACCATGACCACCAGCTGCAACACCACGACCGGCAAAAGCAGGATAAGCGCGGCGCGCCCGTAGATGCCACGCGGCATATAGTGTTTGAGCCACCCGAATGTCATACGCTACACCTAGACTTCGACAGCCCCGAACGAAAGGTCTATCCATGTTACCGCCTGACGACTTCGATCCCGCCATCGGTGTGGCGCAAACACTCGAGACCGGCGTGCGCCGTCTCGTGGCCCCGAACCCCTCCCCGATGACCTATCGGGGCACCAACACCTATCTGGTCGGATCGACGGCGCTTGCCGTCATCGATCCCGGTCCGGCAGACGACGCGCACCTGGACGCCATTCTTGCAGCGGTCGGCGCCGGCGCGCACATCAGCCACATCGTCGTGACACATACGCACGTCGATCACTCCCCCCTCGCCCATCCGCTGGCGCAACGGACAGGTGCACCGGTGATCGCCTTCGGCAACGCGACGGCAGGACGCTCCGCCATCATGCACGATCTTGCGGCGACCGGTGCGGTCGGCGGTGGCGAAGGGATCGACCATGGCTTTGTACCAGACCTGACCGTGGCGGACGGCGATACCATCGAGGGTGACGGATGGGCGTTGAACGTGATCCATACACCCGGCCATATCGGGAATCACATCAGCCTCGCTTTGGGAGACGCGTGCTTCACAGCCGATCACGTCATGGGATGGGCATCCTCGCTGGTTTCTCCTCCCGATGGCGATCTGACTGATTTCATGACCTCCTGTGCACGGCTTGCCGCCCGAGAGTGGCGTGTTTTCTATCCAGGTCACGGCGCGCAGATCGACATGCCCGCAGATCGGCTCGACTGGTTGATACGCCATCGGCGCGCGCGGGAAGCGGCCATTCTCGCCTTGCTCGCAGAAGGCCCGGCAGACGCACCTACCCTCGCGGCCGCGATCTACACGGAAACCCCAGCTGCCCTGCGCAGCGCCGCCACGCGCAACGTGCTGGCCCACCTCATCGACCTCACCCGCCGCGATATGATTTCATGCAAAGGCGCCATCCACGCGGATGCGTTTTTCACAGCATGATCGACAGCTAAAAAATTTCGGAAAAGAAAGAAGAACCCTCTGGACGCGCCAAAACCCCGCAGCTATACGAAGCGCACCGTTCCGGCGTAGCTCAGCGGTAGAGCAGTTGACTGTTAATCAATTGGTCGTAGGTTCGATCCCTACCGCCGGAGCCAATTCCTTTTAAGTCTTTGAGAAGCCTTTGGAATTGGCATTTCAGCCCCGGCTGATACACATGCGTGATACACAAACGGTTATTTTTGCACGGTTTTTTGGGCGCTCTTAGAGGAGTGACCGATGGCCCTTGCCGCCCATACCGTCCGACGCAGCGCGATTTATTACTGGCGCAGGCGTTTGCCTGCAGCACTTGGCGGGAAGACCCTGCTTATAAGCTTGCAAACCCCTGATCCAAACGCCGCCCGCCGCCTTGCTGCGCTAGTGACGGCGGAAAGCGTGCGGGCCTTTGAAGACATGACCAAAGGCCGCGCCGATCATGCAAGCGCCGTAGAACGGTTGCGCCGCGTGATACAGGATGAGTCGCCCTATCCCCTGCCTGCGCGACGCCCGCCACAGCCCAGAACCACCGCAGAGCCGCGCATCGAGACCTATTCCGCATCGACCAAGGCCGTTGCGGCCCGTCTCATGGCGCAAAAGCGCAAGGCGGGCATGTCCGAGGCGATGATTGCGCAGATGACCAAGGTCTTTGACCTCTTCCGCGAGATCACCGGCGTTCAGGACATGCGCCTGCTGCGACAGCACCATCTGGCGGCCTTCGTCGATATTTTGGAGCAACTGCCGCAAAGCTATCGCAAATCACCCAAAGACCGGAGCAAGCCGATCCGTCAGATCATTGCAGACACGAAAGGCCGCGAGGTCAGGCGCTTGTCGGCCACCACGATCAACCGCAACCTCGATTACCTCGGCCAGCTATTCACCAAGGCGCGGGCTGAGGGCGTGCCATCCGTCGGCAATCTGGACCTCGGCGCGCTGCGTCAACGCAAAACCCTGCGCGAGCGTGATGAACGGCCCGCCTTTACCGCCGATGACGTGCAAATGCTCTTCGCCCATCCCCTGTGGCATGGTTGGAAGGACAAGATCCGCTGGCAGGAATCTGGAACACGGCTTGTGCAAGACGGGTTCTATTGGGTGCCGCTGATCGCCGCGCTGACTGGCGCACGGCGTGAGGAAATCGCGGCACTCAAAGCCGCCGAGATCACTGTTGCCGATGGTCTGCCCGCGCTTATCATCGCGCCAAATGCCAATCGCGGGCTCAAATCACTCACGGCCAAACGCGACCTGCCCCTGCATCCGCAGCTGGTGGAGCTTGGCCTGAATGACCACGCCGCCCGCCAGATCGATCGACACGGGCCGCAAGCGGATCTCTTCCCCGACCTGCGTCCGCGCAAAGGCGCGGGGTTTGGGGGGCAGCTGGATTACCGCTTCCGGAAGCTGGTTCAGGCCCAACTCGACGGCAATCCGGAGGGCAAGGTGTTCCACAGCTTGCGGCACTACGTGGCGACGCAGCTGGGCCGGATAGCCGACCTGCCGGAGCCCGTCCGCAAGGATATCCTTGGCCATGCCGGTGGCTCGATCACGGCGGAGCGCTACAGCGAGACAACGCCGCTGGCGGTGAAGGCAGAGGCCATAGGTCAACTGCCGTGGCTGCCGGTCGTCCATCCGGACCACAAGGCCTCGCGGTAGCTGGTAAGCCTTCCGCCTTGGCGGAAGTTATGCAAGGTTGGCATCGCCAGCCGCGCAGTTTGTTCGGAAGATCATGCCCCGCATGGTTTTACGAACAGACGGAGCGCCTCCCCGGCGTAAGGGGCAGACGAGGTAGCTTTAGCTACCTATAGTCTGTCTCTCTGCATAGCTTTTCCCGCTGCCATTTTTGCATCGGGCGCAGAGTTTATGCGGCAATCAAACATAACAAGTCCGGTCGAAGACGAATAGCCTTTGCACATGCGATCAACCTCTTTTGCCGTGCCATTGGCCCGGCTTTACGGCGTGTATCCACGCAGGTTTTATGCGCCTGAACCCGGGAAGGCGCGAAGGAATGGGGCAAGGCTTGCACGCAAGCCCTGCGGTCGGAATCTATAATGGTTTTGAGGTCGGGGTGGCGGAAAGGTGGGGGCTTAAAGGGGGAAGGTAAGGTGCGTGTTGTGAGGGAGGAAGAAAGGAGGTGTATAAATTTTAGTGCATAGTTTCAGCAGGATAAGGGAGGCGGTTATCCACGTAAAAATGCCATCCCACGTCAGAATCCCTCTCTGATTTTCGGCGTCGGGCCATAAGTGGTTGTCCATGGTTTTTATCAAAAGGACACGCCATGGCCTATCAGTTTATGCATATCGAAACCTACAGCGAGCAACTCAAGCCCGTAAAAGGCTCCAGGGATCACTTCAACAGCGCGGCACAGGTCGAAGGCGAAGCGGCCCGCGATCCGCTCTACTCCGAGCATGTGGACAGCCCGATGCCACCGCAACAGGTCGGCGGCAATCTCACAATTTCCGAATTTCGGGCAAAGCGTGCCCGTTTGCTGAGCGGCATCACAGAAACCGTCACCCAGAAAGACGGGTCCACATATACCCGTGGGCTGCGCAAAGATGCCGCAACGCTTTACACCGAGATCCACTCGCACCCTTTGACGTCAGAGGAATACATGGCAGATCGCGCTCGTCATGGCCCACCGATAAAGGCCTGGGGGCAGCGCGTGTTGGCTGATTTCAAGAAACGCATGCCCAAGGGGGTCGATTACACGGCTGTCTTGCACCTCGATGAGGGACATGTTCACATTCACATCCTTGCAATGAACACCGCCGACCCCAAGCTTGATGCAAACAAGCTGCATGCGGGGAAGGTCGCCGCAGCATTGCACCGTGAGGAAAATGCGTCAGACGTGATCCCCTCTTTGCCAAAGCCCGAATTGGCCAAGCGCCCGAAGAAACCGAAGAAGCCGCGTCCGTCAAAAAACCGCAACACCCAGAAAAAGAATGATACCCGCCATTCTGCTGCCGTGGCGGCATGGGAAGCTGAATGTGCAGAGGTCGAGGCCGGAAACAAATTGCTTACCGATGCATGGGAGGCGGAAAACAAAGCGCATTTGCAAGAGGCGCGCAAGGAACGCGGGCGACCCTCTATCCAGAAGGTCTACACCGCCGCGATGAAAAAACTGCAGGACGACTACTATGAAGCTGTCGGTAAGCCATGTGGCTTGCTACGTGTCGGCCCGCGTCAGGCGCGTAAATCCACCAAGGAATATGCGGCTGAGAAACGCGATGCCAAGCGTCTGGCGGATGATGCGAGACGGCTTGAGGCGCAGCGCAAGGAACTGGCGGCCAAGGACGCGGAGCTGATTGAACAAAAGGCGGCACATGAGGCCAAAGTAACTGCCCTTAAACAGGACCGCGCCGCCCTGCGTCGCCGAGAGCTTGCAGACAAAAAAGCCCGCGCAGACTGGGAAAAAACGCGTGTCGAAAAAGAAAATGAGCTCCTGCGCCGCGAGGGTGAACTGACGGAAGCCGTCGATGCTATGGGGGAAATATTCGAGGCGGTCGAGTCTGGTGATGCGGATAATGTAAATGGCAAACTGCACATGCCCCGCTGGCCTGAAATCGTCTCTCGCATTCAAGGAGATGAGCGCGACAGCGTTTCAACGCCTATCCGCAAGCTAATTGAGGGCTTCGCGCGCCTCGTTATGCGGGTGACGAAACGGGTGCAGGACAGCGACGGGCCGGAGGTGGAGGTAGATGAAGCGCCGAGGTTCGGTGGATAGACGGAAAAAAGTTGTGCCGCAGGCATTTCGGCGGATTGCAGGCATTCGCTGCAAGCGCACCCCGGTCCTACCGTGGAAGCGGACATTACGTGAAGCCGATCCAGTCAGGTTTGCGATGATCGACACTGAAGGCGGAAGGCAGTCAAACGCAGGGTTTGATCAATGATAGTGCGATTTGTCTCACTTAATATAGAACGCCAACCACCCTTCTGACTGATAGTGCGATAGGCACATCATGGGTTTGTTCAGAGACTTCGGTTGCAACAACAATTGACGATCCCAGACCGCCAATTGTCTCAAGTTGTAGGAGGTGGGCAGATCGCCCGGGAAGACGAGACCCGAGGCGTTTGAAAACGCAAGCCCCGTCTCCTAAAGTTACCGCGACCAGCGCGCCTTCCACACCACCCAACTGAGCCGTTGTAAGCTCTTCTCCGCCAAGAACGATTTGTCCGGGCAATGCCAGCGGAATTGCGCTGTCCTCCTTCACACGATAAGCCACCTTCACGGCACGGAGTTCGGCCACCTCGTCCAAAGGGGTCGCTTCACCTTTTCCGACCGGAGGTGGCATATCCGTGAAAATGGCCCCGACCACGCGGTGCAAGCGAATTTTGCTTTCATCATAGGTCATTGTCGGCCTGCTATTGCGAGGATCGGGCATCAGCGTCGTCAACGAAATCCCGATCGAACCAGGTGAGCGCGATAGCCGTCGGGCAAAGATCTGATTGCGATCTCGCGCAATCACAAGGTTCTGGTCCCTTCCTGGGTAAGGTTCAGCCTCCACCACAGCGACCGAGCCTGAAGGAACCGCGAACCCAAGTGTTTCCCCACGAATGTAATAAAGTGATTTTCCTTCGAACCAACCGTCATCCAGCGTCTCGCACGACGTGTCCTGTGAAGCTTCTGATCCACCAGATCTTACAAAAGCTGCGATATCTTGAAAGATAGGCACGTTAAATTTGGGTGACGCCATCGGTCGAAGCGCAATCACTGTAACATTGTCCTGATCAGCCGCTGCGAGCGGTTCTCGCCAACGATGCAGGCGAAATTGCTCATGCAGCTTGTCGACACGGGACCGAAGGCGAGAAAAAGTTTCGTCGAGGTTCTTCACATCCATGTATTTGATAGATGCTTTGTCATGATGAGACTGGTTTAGCACACGTCTCGCATCTGCACCCTCTGCAAGAGCGTTATCGTCGACGAACTGCTTGACTTGTGGGTGCTTGAAAAGCTCATCCGTGCCGGAGTTGACCAAAGCACGCAAACGATCGACAAGCGAGACCAGTGTTGGCGCCTTCGTTGGCGAAGTATAT
The DNA here is from genome assembly GCF_947497275.1 of uncultured Sulfitobacter sp. Taxonomy (GTDB): domain Bacteria; phylum Pseudomonadota; class Alphaproteobacteria; order Rhodobacterales; family Rhodobacteraceae; genus Sulfitobacter. The sequence continues at coordinate 696,039 of NZ_CANMFS010000001.1, read as the reverse complement.
GCCGGATGGGCAACACTGTCGAACAGATCGCCCAGTCGGCCTTCTATGTACACGCGCATGTCAGAGGCATAGTCCTGCGCAAACGCGTGATTGTCCGGGTCATCCAGAAATGCTTTGCGCTTGCGGACTATCTCTTCTTGAGCGGGCGCGACAAATACAGTCGGATGAACGCTATTCACCGGATGAACAGATAAATGTTCAACTTTCTCGCGATGCTCGGCTACAAGACAACGCGCGAACTTCCGGTCATGTGACGTGACGATCAGTTGCGCATCCCCAGCGAGTTGAGATAGACCACGAGCCAGCCGTTCGCGATTGTCGTTGTCCAGTAGCTCTTGAGGATCGTCGAGAACCAAGGTCCGTACGCCCCCGCGTTGTTTCAGAACATGCTCGCGAAAAGCCAGAAAGAAGCCGAACAAAGCGCCACGCAACGCCGACGCATTGGAAATGTGCTGCGCAGGCGCATTTACACCATCTCTCCCCACCTGAAGCCCCAAAATGCCCTTTGCATCCATGACAGTGCCCGTAAGGTCAGGAGCATAGGTCGTGGCGTTTAAAAATATCGCCCGGCGCCAGAAGTCGGTCCGCGCCTCCAGCTTAGTCCGCAGATCATCAACCTGCGCCTGAGCTAGGGCTCCAAGTGGTACCAGTAGTTCAAGCGCCGTCACAGCCCTACCGCAAAGAGCTATGCGTTCTCGCTTCTTTTCGCGCTCTCCGCGACGCGCTTCCATTCGCCCGACAAGCGTCGCTGCACTGTTCAGCGGAGCAACACTCTCGACGATAGAAAGCAATCCGGAAAGACGACGCCCAATTGCCCGATCTGCGTCGGCTGCACCGTCCTCGCCGTGCCGCAGGGCGCGAATGAAGTTATGCAATTGCACCCTATTCTCGACACGCCACCTTGCGAAAGATATCGCCCGGTCGATGCGCTGCATCAACACCAGAAGCTCATGCGCGAGTTCCGCGATATTCGGAGGCATCGACCGTTCTGTTGGTTCTTGAAATTCGGGCAGTTGAGCAGCCCGTTCTTTCACCAGCGGAGTGGCATCGACCGTAATCGCTGACAAAGCGCCCTTAAAGCTCTCAGTCGCAAAGAGCTCTGTCGTCATCGCAGTGATCAGAAGATCGGCTGGCCGATCAGGAAGTTCCTGCCGAACTTCGTTCGCTATAGCATCAGGCAGCTCTTTCATAAGTCTGCCATGCCATCCCGAGGCCCACTGGGCGACGGTTTGCGCGACCAGGTCGCGGTCACGCTCCGCTTCTGCGAGATGCGTGATGACGGGCACATCGGTAATCGGATCGCACGCGTCTCGAATGTCGCCAGCACACAATGGGCAATGATCACCATGCGAACGTCCATGTTCGTGAAGCCATACCGAAACCAAAGCATACAGACGTGCTCGCGCTGCACGGTCCGGTGCCGCAGCGAGCTCCGCCAGCGTTTTGGCTTCACGCCCCACTGTCTCAAGAAGGTCATTCACTTTTTTCTGCTCTTCCGCATCAGCTGAAAGCGCCAGAAAACGCGCGAATGAAGGCAATTGTTGAATATGCTGAAGTTCGGCAATAGCTGGCTGGATATTGCCCTCAAGATCCTCCCGCGCGGACTTATTTTCAGGATTGAATCCGTCACCAAGGACAGTTCGTGCTTCGGCCAATGCCTTAGATTTAGTATCTAAAAAATGCTTCGCAATGGCAGCCAACTGTTCACGTCCATCATCTGCCTGAATACCCGGCAATTCACCATCATACGCAATGTCGCCGTGCTCGGAAATTACTGCCTCAAGATCGTCACGCGCTTCCCCGTATCGGATGGCGATCTTATCGATACCCTGTTCGATCTCCTTTACGGACCGCTTCGATATCCGTTCGGCAGCTTTCGATGCATGTTTTGCCAGATCAACTAAATCAGCCAACCCTGTCAGTCGTGCAACCGCCTGGCCCAACTGCGATGTCGAGCCAACTGAAAGAAACGGCAATAGGGCTGGCATGGAAGTGGCAATGCGCCACGCAATTGGATCGACACCTGCCGAACCTAAATTTGGTCCGCTTTCTTGCAGCTTGCCACGAGAATTCCGGGACTGGGCCCGGCGCAACGGCGGAAGATCGGTGCCATCGGCATCTGTAAAAACCAGCTCAACCCATGTATCCGCTGGAATGGGTTGCCCATCGGCTGGCAACTCGCTGTTGCCGTTCGGCATCGGCGTCACAGACGACATCATGTGAGTAGATACACTGCCATCTGAGCGCGTTATCTCGCAGGCGAATTCGGTTGTACCAGGTTCGGGCGCTCGTTGAGAACGGATTATATCTCCCGTAAGGCACCATACAATTGCGTTCAGGATTGAGGTCTTTCCCGACCCGTTCGCGCCTTCGAACAACGTTGCATCTTTGGATGGAACAAATGTGAAAGTCCCGGGTGCTTCTGTGGATGATCCATATGCGTGAATACCAGCAAATCGATGTGCGGTCAGCCTCTTCAGCCGCAAGGAACGCTTGACGTGCGTTTCTCTGGTAACGGTTCCGTCATTATTGATAGCAGGCGGCTTTTCACCGGCGGCATCTATGATTGACTCAATATCAACTCCACTGAGGTTTCCGGCCCATTTCGAAGCATTCTTGCGATACCATTCGAGAACTGAACGGCTATCATCAGTCCCCAGAGAAAAGACGGCTCCTCCTGCCACGATCACCTCGCGGCCGTCCACCAGATCCGAAAGGAGCACGTCCGTCGTTAGTAGATGGATGTCACGCGGTGCTTGCTTGTTAGCTTGCATTATTTCGCCTCCCGGTTGTCCGTCTCGTATTCCTGCCCGTAATGAGAATAACTGAGGGTAACTGGAAGTTCGAGTCCTTCCCTTGGTGCTTCAAAAATCTCACCGTTTGCTTCCACACGGAGGTCGGCTACTGCGTTCGCATCGCAAGCACTGCCATTCAGGATTTCTGCACTACAGACGAATGACAATTCTGGCGAATGCGTTAATGCAGAACTTCGCCCTCCCGGATGTCGGCTCGGGGCCGATCACGTCGTTTGATAGTAGGCGCGGAAATCCCCCTTGCGCTCAGCACGTCGGCTCCACTATGCTCCGTGGGTGATACACAAGACCAAACCAAGCCCACTTCCCGGCCAAATTTAACCGTTATATTTCAATGAGTTGCGCAAGCAATGCTCCGATCCCTACCGCCGGAGCCAATAATCCTAGTTTTCATTGGATAAATTGGCGCACTATAAATTCTACTAACAACCTACTCTTGCTTTCGCGGGGAGTTGTTCGCGCCTTTCCAGCCCGTCGAACGCTCACGAAGACGTGACCACGTGTCGCACGTTGCCAGACAAGCTGCATTCCAGCTTCGCCCGTAAAACGCCACACAAACACGTTATCCGTGTTAAAGTCGCAGCATTGAATCACTAGCGAGGATAACTGCTTGGACGGGAATTCTGTGGTTGTTTTGGTGTTGGCGCTTGCGTCAATCGTGTCGTTGGCGGGGGTGATCTACCCATTCAAGCCGTTCAAGAGCCGTTGGGTTGCATTGGCGTCCTTCGTCGGTTGCTTCGTTCTTATCGGCGTGACCGGGCCTTCACCGGAAACTGCGGAAACCGCTATACCGGAAGTAAACGAACGTCCATGGGCTGCGCCCGAAGGTGACGAACGGCTATGAGTCACTTCCGAACGGTTGAACCGTCGCACCTGCCCGTCGGAAAGCTGCGGCGTTGTAGGGCAATTGTTCTTTCGTGAAGGCGTGACCGTGCATGAAGAACGCGACGGTTGGGCGCGGATCACACAAGCCTATGACGCGTCATGCGTCGGCGGTCGAAGCGAGTATGTCGATACGGGCAACGCCGCTTGCGACCCTGCGAACGGAATTGCCGACGGGCAGTTCGCCGAATGGGTGTCGGTGGAATATCTATCGGAAACCCGCCCGCCTGATCCGGCTGCGGGTGCGTCGGGGATTGAAGAATTGTTGTCCGGGTCCGACGACTTTGCACGATACCGAACCGCGTTTGCGGAAGCGGCCCAATCGCTTATCGCACAACGCCGCTGCACCGAACGCGACTTCCGCGACATGGGCGGTTGGGTCAAGTCTACCAACCATCGCAACCAACCTATCTACTTCACCTACTGCGGTGGCGCGTCGGTAACCAACCGGCTGTATTTGAACGCAGATACGGGCGCGATTTTCAGATAAAAATGCCCCCGGCTGCGTCGGTGCACGCGAACCGGGGCTAGTTGCCCTTGGCACTAGGGTTGGGCTGTCAGGGGTGTTCGCACAGGGCCGCGACGGTTGACCGCTGATCGGCGGGGATTGCCCACAGGGGCACCGCCAAGACGGCCACGGCGGCAAGGTCAAGGTCGCCCAGCCCTTCCCCCGTCAGAACGCCCATGATGCTCACGCCGGGATCGTCCAGGGCGATTGTCAACACGTCGGGCAGGTCTAGCCCTAGCCTGTGCCCGAACAGGTGCCGCACGCGCTCTACAGGCGACGGTAGGCCGTCAACGACCCGTTCGATGCGGTCGGCGGCGAAGGGTGCCGCTAGCTGGCCCATGGGCACCAAGAACACCAAGCCCCCGTCGGCAAGTTCGGTCAGGTCAACCTGCGGCCCTGCGGGCGTGTCGGGGTCAATCGGCAACAGGGCGGCGAACGGCGCGGGGAATACCCAATCGCCGTCCATAGGGCTGCGGAACTTGCCGGGGCTACTGGCCTTCACCCATGCGACAATTGCCCCGATATCCTGCGCCGCTTGTGTCATTAGACTTGCGACGCTTCGGCTTCGGCAACGACTTCTTCGTTGAAATACGACGAATAAATATCACCGATAACTGCGTCATAGCCTTTGACGGCCTTACCGACGTTCAATCCCTCATTGAGCATATCCCAACCTTTCGGTGCCCACAGTTCAGCGGCCTTACCGGCCATGATCGTGTGAACGTCCTTGGCCATGTTCAAAAGCTGTGCGGGGCTGTGGTAGATCGCAGCGGCAATCGGCAGACTGTCACGATAGCCTTCGTTGATGCGGGCCAGTCCTTCCGGGGTGCCCTTGTTGTCGCGCACCCATTGGCGCACTTCGGAGTAAAGATAGCCGTATTCATCTTTCGGCCCAAGGGTGCCTTCGACCATCTGTCCACCTTCGGCAGTAAGTTCGTCAGCAATCTTGGCGACATGCTCTTGGGTGCGTCGAATATCTGCACCAATGACGTTGGCAAGATCGCGGGCGAAAAGGTGTTTCTGGTATTGGTTCTTGGTCTTGTCACCGGCCACGCGCGACGCTTTGTCGGTCATTTCCTTGATCCGGGCAATCTGGCCTTCCACGTCCTTTTGAATGGACGGGTATTTGGCCCCAAGTTTCAGGCCAAGATAAGTTGAAAGCCGAAGCTTTTGCATCGTTTCTTCGCGGCCCCGGACAAGCGATAGGTTGCTACCAAGATTGCTTCCGATTGTTGCTTTTCCCATGACGTTCAATGTGCCGTTCCTTCGAAATGGGCGCTTTGGATAAGCCGCGCCTGTTGGGCTTCGAGTTGTTCGGACCATTGGTCGTCGGTGCCGAAGTCGGTCACGCACATAATGCGCTTGGCCTTCGGCATGGGGCCGACAAGCTGGCCTTCGGGCGTGAACCGCGCGACCGAATTGTGAATGATGCTTGGCCGCTTCCCGCGCCGTTCCAGCTTTGCCAATCTGCCCATGAGAAAACGCGCCATTAAGTTTCGCCCGGCTCAAGGGCTTCAAGCCGCTTTTCAAAATCGCCGTCCGACACCATGCGACCGATGATTGCGAGCATGTTCACAAGGCGCGACGCGTCCTCTACTTTCAGATCGCCACAGACGGCTTTGCGGTAAATGCGTGCGGCTTCCCGGCGTGCATTGCTCACGGTATCCAGCCGAACCCGGCTGCGGCGGGGCTTGACGGGGGTTCCATCGGAAGTGTCTTGTTGCTCTAGCAAATTCACAGGTGCTGACCGACTATTTTGACCATTTCGCTACGACAAGCACCCAAAATTGCCGTCGGTCAAAGGCTATTCGGACAACGTGAATACCCAAGAAAACCAAAGAACTATTCTACGACGAAGCGACGCCGGATACGGCACTCAAACCTTAATTCGTGCGTAGAAAGTTAGTAGTATGTCTACGTTCGAAAAATATGTCTTGTTATCAGCATTGTTTGGCAGAAAAAGGTTCCACCAAGTTTCAGGCGCGGCGCTTTTCCATAAGTTCGGCGACAAGCTGGCGCACTTCGTCGTCGGTCTTCCCGGCCAAGCGTGCGTTGGGAATTGCAGTTATTTAGTGCTGCGGAAACACGACGAAACGGCGCGACAGGGCGACGGGTTTTACGAACAAGCCCCGGTTAACATGCCATATCCATTGCCCGGCACGGCCATCTGAAAGATGCTGGCGAGAGGGGACATCGCCGAGGTTCAGACGGTGGAAGGCAAGCTCTATCTCTTTGTAGGCATTGATCGGACCAGCAAGTTTGCAGCCAAGCAACTCGTGGACAAGGCGGATCGCAAAACTGCCTGGGAGTTCCTTGAGCATCTGCTCAAGGCCGTCCCTTATCGTATTCATACGATCCTGACCGACAATGGCATCCGGTTCGCCGGGCAGTCCCGCAACCGGAACACAGCATACGCGCGGCAAATGCGCTTCGACATAATCTGCGAGGCCAACGCGATCGAGCATCGACTGACCAAGCCAAACCATCCGTGGACCAATGGCCAAGTCGAACGAATGAACCGCACGATCAAGGATGCGACGGTGAAACGATACCACGACGACAGCCACGAGCAGCTGCGCACGCACCTCACCGACTTCATGGACGCATGCAACTTCGCACGCAGACCAAAAACCCTCAATGGTCTCACGCCCTACGAATACGTCTGCAAAAACTGGACCTCAGAGCCAGATCGATTCAGCTGAGATCCGAGCCACCGGATGCGCTAATGAACACCTAGGGACACCTCCTTTCAAATGAGCTTAGGTCGTTCTATTTGAAGGGTACCTTCAGTATGACAACCCCAACAGCTAGACCCCGATTTCTTCGGAGGGATTGTCCAGCAAGTCGCGCAACCGCTCCATCGCGGCCGCGAAGCTTTTCAGCGAAACGCCCGCATTTATCCCCATGCGCACGGCATGGGGCGTCTGTGCGGTGCGGGTTGCGAATTCTTCGGCCGCTCGCACGCGGACGCCCCGCGTCTCTGCGGCGCGGCAAAATGCACTGGCGCGCCAGCCTTCGGGCAATACCAGCCAGACAAAGGGCACATCCCTGCGCCAGTGCAGATCGAAGCTGCCGAGGGCGTTGACGGCAGTCTTTACGTATTCGCCGACCCCCTCGCGACAGCGCGCCATGATCGGTTCGAGGTCCGGATGCGCCAGCAGTGCGGCGGCAAGATCCGTCATCGGCGTTGCCAGCCCGAAAAAACTGTGTTCCGCGGATCGGTGAAGCGCGCCGCTTCGGTCACGCGGTCCGATCGCACATCCCAACCGGAGTGCCGGTGTCACCGTTTTCGACAGAGATGTCGCGTACCAGCCCCGCTCTGGCGCAAGTGCCCGGTATCCTTCGCTTTGTGCTTCGCCCATCCGGTAGCAATCGTCCTCGAGAATTTGCAGATCATGGGCGCGCGCCACCGCCACGATGTCCTGTCGCCGCGACAAGGGCGTGTAACCGCAGGTTGGGCTATGCACCTCCGGCGACGTACAGATGATCTGACCTTCGGGGTATCGTTCGGCGGCGGCGGCCAGCGCATCGGGGATAATTCCGTCACAGTCCATCGCTACGGGCACCACCTCGGCGCGCAGCACTTCTGCCGCACGACGGAACCCCGGATAGCACAGTTCCTCGACGAAGATCACCGGTCTGCGCCCCTTCAAAATGGTCTGGTAGGTCAGCAAGATTGCGTTCTGGCCGCCATGGGACAGCGCGATATCGCGCTCTTCCACCGCACCGATCGGCGTGCCGCGCAACCAATGGACCATCGCCTCGCGCGCGGCCTTTGCACCGCGCCGCGAAGGATAGTGCATCATACCCGACGGCGGATCTTGGGCGACTTCGGCCAACAACCGACGGATCAGGGCCGCCTGCCCCATGTTGGGCAGATGCGGTGAGAACAGGTTGACGTTGAAGCTGTCGCCACCCGTGGTGTGCGGGATTGGGTCTACCTCGATCAGATTGAGCGGCGGTTGAGGATCGGTATCGCCTGCCACAAAGGTGCCACGACCAACTTCGGCGCTCAGCAGACCCTCGTCGGTCAACAAGGTATAGGCACGCGCCACGGTGCCAGGTGTCATTCCCAGCGTCCAGCCAAGTTCGCGCACCGGTGGAAGCTTGGCCCCCTTGCCGAGCCTGCCCGCCGCTATCGCGTCACGGATCGCCGCGACGACCGCCCGGTATTTCGGCTTGATTGTCGGATCGACCTCCGGCACCCAAATTGTATCCATTACAATATTCCTGTAGCGGCTCGATATTATGTATTGTACCAATTTTGTATGGCCATCCCGCCACATTGTGTCAATACAATTATTCAAGGAGCTTTTCCCATGACACGCGCAGCCGATCTGACATCCAACGCACTTGCCGTTCTGAATACATCGCACAGCTTGCCGCTGGCGGCGGTGATCAGTGTCAAATTTGCTGCATATGTAACGACATGGGCGACCCGCCGCCGCACTCGACTGGCCCTCGAAAGCCTTGAGGCATGGCAGTTGAGCGACGTGGGACTGACACCTGCCGCTGCGCAGCGCGAAGCGCGCAAGGTGTTCTGGAAGGCGTGACATCCCCGTGACGTCCAGCCAGACCTCTTCGACTTGGGCAGGGTAATCACCCTGCCCTTTTTTGGTACACTGGCGTGTCAGGCCATCAACATGTCGCTCTTCGATCCCGCCGGCGGGATCGCATAGGTCATCGTCGCCTGCGCCACCGGCGCCGGGTGGCCGTCGGAATACAGCAGGATATGCGATACCGACAATTGCCTGCCCAGTTTCAGAATTTGTGCATGAGCGATCAGATCCGTCGCTGCGGCAGGTTTGCGCAGGAAATCCAGCGAGCAGCTCGTCGTGACCGCGAGCGCCTTGGGTCCGATCATCGCCAGCGTCACGAGATAGGCCGATACATCCGCCAGTGCGAACATCGACGGTCCAGATACCGTGCCGCCGGGGCGCAGATGCTTTTCGCCGACCTTCAGCCGCACTGTCACCTCGTTCGCCTTTACATCATCGACAGTGAAATCGTCCGCCACCTGCTTGAAGGTGGCGTGCAGAAGCGCCATCAACGCGTTTGCATCCATTACCGGCTCTCGTTTGTCGACCATACTTGTTCTCCCGTGCATTATCGGCCTAAGTTTGACGGAACACGGGAGGGGCGCAAGATGGCAATTCTGGAAGTGACGCAGCGGCAGGCGGTCGTGCATCTGACAATGAACAGCCCCGAGCGGCTCAATGCGCTTTCCGACGAGATGCTCGCAGCCCTGCACGACACGTTGAACCGGCTGGCGGAGGACACCTCTTGCCGAGTGATCACCCTTGCGGGTGCCGGCAAGGCATTCTGCGCGGGCCACGATCTGCGCCAGATGCAGGCGATGCGCCAGAGCGCGGATGGCGGTGCTGCGAAATTCGCCGACCTTTTCGCGCGCTGTACCGATGTGATGCTGCGCATCCAGTCGATGCCCCAGCCGGTGATAGCGCAAGTGCACGGCATCGCCACCGCCGCCGGCTGCCAGCTTGTCGCCACCTGCGACATGGCGGTGGCCGCGCAGGGCACGCGATTTGGTGTCAACGGGGTGAACATCGGGCTGTTCTGCTCGACGCCGATGGTTGCGCTCAGCCGCAACATCGCGCCGAAAAAAGCCTTTGAAATGCTGACCACCGGCGATTTCATTGACGCCGCCCGCGCCGAAGATCTGGGCCTGATCAACCGTGCTGTCCCTGCCGACACGCTTGAAGCGGAAACAGCCGAACTCGCCGACCGCATCGCGTCAAAGCTGGGCGCCGCCGTGCGCATCGGCAAGCGTGCATTTTACGAGCAACTGGCGATGCCGACGGCGCAGGCTTACGCTTTTACCGGCGATGTCATGGTCGAAAACCTCGCGTTGTCCGACACCCGCGAGGGCATGCAGGCCTTCATCGACAAGCGTGATCCCGACTGGTCGCAGTAACTGTTTCACGTTTGCGGACGGTGAATTTCCAACTCGTTTGTGTCAAAATTGCGGAAACCCGACTAGGTTGGCCTCTGTTATCTTGAGGATCCGCCCTATGTCGAACCGTTTTGCGATAGCCCTAGGCGCCGCGGCCTTGTGCATGGTGGCTTTCGGATCCGTCGGCACGGCCGGACCTTTGCCCGGTCCCGTTACCGATGATGATTTTTACCAGTTTCCGGAGGCGCTTGTCGGTCTCGGGCGGGATTTGTTTTTCGATCCCGTGCTGTCGGGCAACAAGAACATCGCCTGCGCCACCTGTCACCATCCCACATTGGGCACCGGCGACGCCCTGTCGCTGTCCATCGGTGAAGGAGGCGCTGGCCTGGGGGCGTTGCGCAAGGTCATGGCCGGGAACATCCCCAAAGCGCTGATCCCGCGAAATGCGCCGGCGCTGTTCAACCTTGGCGCCAAGGAATTCACGGTGATGTTCCACGACGGGCGCACCGCAAAGGACCACCGTGCGATGTTCGGCATAAGGATGCCGCCGGGACGCACGCTGGAACGGCCGGTGATATCGCCCTTGGCGGCACAGAACATCCTCCCGATCCTGTCACCTGACGAAATGGCAGGTCAGCCCGGCGAAAACGACATTGCGGATGCCGTCGCGGCGGAGCGGATCCACGGTCCGGACGGAGCCTGGGGGCTCTTGGCGAACCGTGTCCGGAAGATCCCCGAATACAACGCCCGCTTTTCCGACGTCGGCATCGAGGATATTCACATCACTGACATTGGCACGGCCCTGTCCGCCTTCATCGGGATGGAGTTCCGCGCCACAGACAGCCCGTTCGACCGCTTTCTTGCGGGCGAGGACACGATGAGCGCCGATGCTCTCGACGGGATGGACCTGTTCTATGGCAAGGCGCGTTGCAGCACCTGCCACTCTGGCCCCTTCCAGACCGACCATGAATTCTATGCCATCGGCCTTCCTCAGTTGGGTCCCGGAAAAAACGGCAATGTGACCTATGCCGACACCGGGCACGGTCTGGTGTCGAAGTATCTCGACGACATGTACCGCTTTCGCACACCGACGCTCCGCAACGTCACACGAACCGCACCTTACGGACATAACGGAGCCTACAGCGACCTGGAAGATATGGTGCGCCACCATCTTGATCCGGTCGGCAGTCTTGCTAAGTATGACAGATCGGCGGCCAAACTGCCTGCCGACATGGTCGCGGACGACTGGATGGCGATGGATGATTTCGACGAGGTGATGCGGATCGCCGAGGCGATCGAGATCCCGGATGTCTCCCTCGACGATGTCGAGATCGCCAAAATCATGGCCTTCCTGCAAAGCCTGACAGATCCGTCCGCCGGAAGCTCCGGTCTTGGCCTACCGCAGTCGGTGCCTTCGGGCCTGCCCCTCGATCTGGTGCAGCCTCCTTCCTGACCCCCCACCGTTTCGGCAAGAAAACGCCCCGTCCGCCAGCTTATCTCATCTCGATGCAACTGTTTCAAAACGTCAGCCAGATTGTTGCCAAACTACCGCTGGCAAATCTGGCGGAAATGGGGCACAAATGGGTCAAGGCAATGACCTTGCACACTTTGGGTCGCCGTGAGCGGAAGGTTCCTCCAGATCAGGCTCTCATCTGATCGATCATTCCCGCAACGGCGACCACAAATTCCCGCGCCATGGGTCGACGATGCGTCGGACAACCTAGGTAATAGAGGCTGTTGCGCAGCAGCGCGCTGTCGCTTATCTGCGCAGTATGGATAAAACTCTGCACATCATCGGCGGCGGTATGGCCGGTTCCGAAGCGGCCTGGCAGGCGGCACATCTCGGGCTTGACGTCGTGATCCACGAAATGCGTCCCAAGGTCGGCACATTCGCGCATCAGACCGGGCTTTTGGGGGAAATGGTGTGCTCGAATTCGTTCCGTTCGGACGACAGCGAGCAGAACGCAGTGGGTCTCCTGCACTGGGAAATGCGCGCGGCTAACGGACTCATCATGCAAACAGCGCAAAAACATCGACTGCCGGCCGGCGGTGCGCTTGCCGTTGACCGCGATCCCTTCGCGCAATCGGTGACGGACGCGCTTCTGGCGCTGCCCAACGTGCGTGTCGATTACGAAGAGATCACCGAGTTGCCGCGTGACGGACATTGGATCATTGCAACCGGTCCGCTCACGTCCACCGCGCTGGGGGCGTCGATCGCTGCCGAAACCGGAGCGGACGCGCTGGCTTTCTTCGATGCAATCGCCCCCATCGTCTATTTCGACAGCATCGATATGTCGAAAGCATGGATGCAGTCGCGCTATGACAAGGGCGAAACCGAAGAGGAGCGTACCGCATACCTCAACTGCCCGATGGACAAGGCGCAGTACGAGGCGTTCATCGACGCGTTGGATGCGGCTGAGAAAACCGAGTTTCACGAAGGTGAGACGGCCGGCTATTTCGACGGCTGCCTGCCCATAGAGGTGATGGCGGAGCGCGGGCGCGAGACGCTGCGGTTCGGTCCCATGAAACCGGTGGGCCTGACCAACCCGCACCAGCCGGATGTCAAACCCTACGCCGTCGTGCAGCTACGCCGCGACAACAAACTGGGTACACTTTATAATATCGTCGGCTTCCAGACCAAGATGAAGTATGGCGCGCAAACGGATGTTTTCAGACGGATTCCTGGTTTGGAAAATGCCAGCTTTGCGAGATTGGGCGGCATTCACCGCAACACATTCCTTAACTCGCCAACCTTGCTGGACGGGCAGATGCGCCTGCGCAGCCAACCTCATATCCGGTTCGCGGGCCAGATCACCGGCGTCGAAGGCTACGTCGAATCGGCGGCGATGGGTCTGCTTGCCGGACGGTTGGCGGCGGCGGAAATGACCGGCACTGCGCTGTCGACGCCACCTGCGACAACCGCGAGCGGTGCGTTGATCACGCATATCTCGGGCGGAGCGGAGGCGAAAACCTTTCAGCCGATGAACGTGAATTTCGGGCTTTTCCCAGCCGTCGAAGGGCTGAAAAGCGGTCGGCGGGGGCGCAAGGACCGTTACAAGGCCTATACAGATCGTGCTAAGGTCGATTGGCAGGACTGGCTCAAGGGTTAACACTGGACAGCAGAGCGTGCGGCTTTACTCTGTATCATCATGAGTAATTTTTTTTTCGACCGGGCCTATGCCGCCCGCACAGCCGATGAAACCCGCGCCTTCCGCGATGCATGGGCCGCGACTTTCGACACCGAAGCCGCCGCAGCCGGATATGCGACACCGGTGCGCTGCGCGGCTGCGTTGGCCCGATTCAGCCATGCGTCGACTGTTCTGGACTTCGGCTGCGGCACCGGGCTGTCCGGCGCTGCGCTCAAGCAGGCGGGGTTCGCGTGCATCGACGGGGCCGACCTGTCGCCGGATATGCTTGCACGGGCCGCAGACAAACAGATCTATCGCTCTCTGACACAGTTAGACAGCGAACCTCACATCAGCGGCGGCTACGACGCTATCGCAGCGGTTGATATCATTGGGTCCAGCGCGGCACCGATGGCGGTTTTTGACAGGCTTCTGCGTGCGCTCAACCGGGGGGGAAAACTGGTATTTTCGCTCGACGACCGCGCCCTCGCCGATCCTGTCAGTATCTCTGGCATGAACGAGTGGCTGGACTGTGGTGCCGCACGGCTACTATTCGTCGAATACGGCGACCATCTACCTGAACTCCAGGTGAAGGCCAACGTCTACGTTATTGAAAAAGCATGACTTTGATCACCCGTTTCGCCCCTTCGCCAACGGGGCCATTGCATCTTGGTCATGCGTATTCCGCCCTGCGCGCCTATGACCTCGCACAGTCGGCGGGTGGCGTCTTTCTGCTGCGCATAGAGGACATCGATCTGTCTCGCGCCCGACCTGCCTGGGAGGCGCAGATTTACGAGGACCTTTCCTGGCTCGGAGTGTCTTGGCCCGAGCCGGTCATGCGACAGTCCGACCGCCGCGCCGCCTACTCCGACACGCTCGACCATCTGTGGGCGCGGGGGTTGCTCTATCCATGCGCCTGTCGGCGCGCCGATATCGCAGCCGCCGCGTCCGCGCCGCAAGAAGGTGTATCGCTTGGCCCCGACGGCATTGTTTATCCCGGAACGTGCCGTCCTTTCACCCCCATCACCGGACCGCGCCCGCAGCACATACCCCTCAGACTGGATATGCGTCGCGCGTGTGATCACGCGGGACTGCAAGTGGCCGACGATCTTATCACGTTTACGGAGAAAGGCGCAGGTCCGCAGGGCGAGACGGGGCGGATCACTTTGACCCGGAACATGCTTGTTCACGAAGTTGGCGACGTCATCCTGTCGCGGCGCGACATGGCGACATCCTATCACCTCTCGGTGGTTGTCGATGACGCTGACCAAGGAATTACGGATGTGGTCAGGGGAGAGGATCTTTTCGAGGCGACCGGAATACATGTCATCCTCCAACGTCTTCTCGATCTGCACACACCCGTCTATCGTCACCATCCGCTTGTGCGGGATGCCACCGGCAAGCGGTTGGCAAAACGCGACGACGCGCGCGCGATCCATCTGTTTCGCACGGAGGGCGCATCACCCGCCGAAATCCGCAAGATGGTCGGGCTCGCGCCCTAGCTGTCGGCAGACAGATCCGTTTCGCCGTGTGCATCAACGCCAGTAAAAAAACAGCTGCGGCGGCCGGTGTGGCAGGCGGGACCGATCTGTGCGACCTGCATCAGAATGCAATCACGGTCACAATCCACCCGCATTTCCTTGAGGGTCTGCACGTTGCCCGACGTCGCACCCTTGGCCCAGAATTCGCCGCGCGAACGGCTCCAATAAGTGACCTGTCCGGTTTCGAGCGTGCGGGAGATGCTTTCGGCGTTCATCCACGCCATCATCAGAACCTCACCCGTCCGGTGGTCTTGTGCGATAGCGGGGATAAGCCCCGAGTCGTTGAAGGTCAGGGTGGTCGGGTCAAAAGACATGTGGGATAGCCTCGCTTCAGAAAAATTTGCATCCTGTCCGGATGCGCTTATGTAGTGAATCGGGTGCAAAAGGAAAAGTCATGTCGAACGACAGCGATCTGATCAAACTCTATTCTCAGCGTATTCTCGCACTCGCAGCGGACATTCCGCATCTGGGCAGGCTCGACGATCCCGATGCTACCGTAACCCGTCGGTCTCCGCTGTGCGGATCCAGTGTGACCGTCGATGTGAAAGTTGCAGACGGTCGGCTGATTGACCTTGCGCAGGACGTCAAGGCCTGTGCATTGGGCCAAGCCGCTGCCGCGATCACCGCCAGCGCAGCCCAGGGCGCGTCCTTGGAAACGCTCGAAACCGGTCGTGATCAACTCAAAGCCATGCTGAAAGGCAAAGGCGGCGTACCGGACGCCCCTTTTGGTGATTTCGAAGTGTTGACCCCCGCCGTCGCCTACAAGAATCGCCACGCCTCCATTTTGCTGAGCATCGAGGCACTGGCGCAGGCCGTGGCAGAAGCGCAAATCGGCGCGACCGCGTCTTGAAAAAAACGCCGCACATCCGAAAGGATGGCGGCGCAGGAAAAGCGTTTCCCATGTGGGACCCAAAGACCGGTTCAGGGCAGGCAAACCCTAGGAGACACGTCAGGACAGGCAGTTCCGATGTGCAAGATACATCCATTTGGGACAAATGTATCGAAACCGGCTCCGGCACAGGAGCGCAGGCAGTAATTCAGACAAGTCCGGGCAGATGCAGCCCAACAACCAACATGATGACCAGCGCGGCAGCCCCTGCTGCATCTTGCAACAACGTGTGCTGCGCGCGTGCAGCGATGGCTTTAACTGTTCGGTAAGTTGTCATTGGCGTCCTCCCGTTCCTGTTGCCCCTTTGTTCTCACATCGTTAACCATTAGTAAAGAACTTTAGCGGAACATTTGTGAACTTTTTGGAACGTCCGGGATCAACCCACTGTTATCAAACGGATCGCCTCGTCTTGCCGCATCAGCCAAAGCAAAAGACGCGTGGCCTTGCCGCGCTCCGATTTCAACGCCGGATCATCGGACAGCAGCTTGCGCGCGTCCGATTGCGCGATTGTCATCAGTGCGGCCTGTTTCTCCAGATCGGCCACCCGGAAACGCGGCACGCCCGATTGTGCGGTGCCAATCAGATCGCCGGTACCGCGCATTTTCAGGTCGGTTTCCGCGATGGCGAAACCGTCTTCGGTCTCCCGCAGAACCTCCAATCTCTGCCGCCCCGTGTCGGTAAGCGGCGCCTGATACATCAACAGACAACTCGACGCCGCAGACCCGCGTCCCACCCGGCCGCGCAGTTGGTGCAGTTGCGCCAGCCCAAAGCTCTCAGCGCGCTCGATCACCATGATCGACGCGTTTGGCACATCGACGCCTACCTCGATCACCGTGGTCGCGACCAATAGCTGCGTCTCGCCCCGTTGGAACGCCGCCATCGCCGCATCCTTTTCCGCGGGCGGCATCTGGCCATGCACCAGACCGACCACGCCCTCACCCAAGGTTGCGCGCAGTCTCTTGAACCGCGCTTCCGCCGCAGTGAGGTCACTGACCTCGCTTTCTTCCACCAGCGGACACACCCAGTAACACTGCCGCCCGTCCGCAATCGCCGCGCGCAAGCGGTCGACCACCTGATCATACCGCTCCGTGCTGACAAGGACCGTCTGGATCGGCTTGCGCCCGGGCGGCTTTTCATCCAGCACGCTCACATCCATATCGCCGTATTGCGCCAGTGCGAGACTGCGCGGGATCGGTGTGGCCGTCATCACGAGCACATCCGCGCGGACCCCCTTACGTCCCAACTCAAGCCGCTGCCGTACACCGAACCGGTGCTGTTCGTCGACCACGGCCAGACGCAGATCGTGAAATACCACGCTTTCCTGAAAAACCGCATGCGTACCGACCAACACCTGTATATCACCCCGCGCCAGTGCAGACAGCTTGGCCTGCCGCTCCGCGCCCTTGTCGCGACCGGTCAGGATCTCGAGGACGACACCCGCCGTTTCGGCCAGCGGTTGCAGCCCTTGCAGATGTTGCCGCGCAAGGATCTCGGTTGGTGCCATCAACACCCCCTGCCCGCCCGCTTCGACAGCCGCCAGAAGCGCCATGAAGGCGACCACGGTTTTACCCGCGCCGACATCCCCCTGAAGCAGCCTGTTCATCCGCTGATCTGCGGCCATGTCTGCCGTAACCTGCGTCACTGCGCGCCGCTGTGCCCCCGTAAGCGCGTAAGAAAGCGAGGCGCGGACCTTGTCCTGCAGAGCCCCTGTCGCGCGCGACGGCCTGCCTTTCTTGCGCCGCTCCACCTGCCGGGCCAGCGCCAGCGTCATCTGATGTGCGAACAGTTCATCATAGGCCAGCCGCGCGCGGGCGGGGGCATCGAGCGACAGATCATTCAGCGATGCGGGCGCATGGGCCTGGGACACGGCCACCGAAAACGCCGGCCAGCCCGCTTTCTTCACCTGGCCCGGATCAATCCATTCGTCCATCGCGGGCACCCGCGCCAATGCCGCTCGCGTGGCCTTGTACATCAGCTTTTGCGTGATGCCGTGGGTCAGTGGATAGACGGGTTCAAAAGGTGGGATCTCGCTTGCCTCCTCCTCCGCCACGGCAAAGTCGGGATGCACCATCTGCGCAATCCCGTCGAAAAGCTCAACACGACCCGACACGATGCGACGGCTCCCTTCGGGAAGCTGGCGCTGCCAGAAATCACCACGCGCATGGAAAAACACAAGCTGGAAGGTGGTCTCGTCATCCTCGACGTGGATCCGGTACGCGCCACCCTTGCTGCGCGGCGGGTAGTGCCTGCCTATCTTGACCGCGACGGTCAGCGTATCGGGCAACTGCGCGTCTTTCACAGATTTGCGCAAACGCCTGTCGATCCCGGAATAGGGTAAGGTAAAAAGGAGGTCGCGGGGGGCCTGGACGTGTAGCTGCGCGAAATGCTGTGCCGTTTTCGGGCCGATCCCCTCAAGCGTCTCGAGGCTCGCAAAGAGCGGAAAAAGCGATTCCGGCCTGCTGCTCATGCGTCTGCGATCAGGGCAAGCCAGCCATCTTCGTCCAGTGTCTCAACACCCAATTCGGCGGCTTTCGTGGCTTTCGAGCCTGCGCCCGGCCCCGCCACCAGAATATCGGTTTTGGCACTGACCGAGCCCGAGACCTTTGCGCCCAATCGTTCGGCGCGCGCCTTGGCTTCGGCGCGGGTCATTTTTTCCAGGGTGCCTGTGAACACAACGGTCTTGCCCGCCACAGGCGAATCGTGCGTGTCGGTCCGTACGCTGTCCTGCACATCGAGCTGTGCGACCAGCCGCATGATGGACGCCCGCTCGGCCTCCTGCGCGAAAGCGCTGACCAGTGATCCTGCCATCACGCTGCCCATGCCGTCGATCGAGATCAGATCATCCCACGCGGGGCCTTCTTGGGTGCGGGCATCCTCCATCGCTTGCAAAAGCGCCTCCCAGCTTCCGTAATGATGCGCGACCAAACTGGAAGCAGCCTCGCCGACGTGGCGAATCCCCAGCCCGAAAATCAACCGCGCCAAAGGAATGCGGCGCTTGTCCTCTATGGCGTCGAAAAGTGCCGCTGCCGATTTTTCGCCCCACCCTTCGCGGTTTTTGAGCTGTTGCAAACCGTCTGCGTAGCGTTCTTTCAGCGTGAAGATATCGGCAGGCTCCCGGATCCAGCCGTCAGCGTAGAATTGCTCGACCTGCTTGGCGCCCAATCCGTCGATGTCGAAAGCGCCGCGCGATACCAGGTGTTTCAGTTTTTCAACCGCCTGCGCGGGACAGATGAGCCCGCCGGGGCAACGCCGCACCGCATCGCCCGGTTCGCGCACCGCGTCGCTGCCGCATTCAGGGCAGGTATCGGGAAACCGGAACGGCGAGGCGTCGGGGGGCCGTTTCGACAAATCGACGTCGGCCACTTTCGGGATCACATCGCCGGCACGGTAAACCTGCACCCAATCGCCGATGCGAATATCCTTGCCGCCGCGGATTTCCGCGCCCTTGCTGTCAAAGCCGCGAATGTAATCTTCGTTATGCAGGGTTGCGTTGGAAACGACGACGCCACCGACCGTCACCGGCGCGAGCCGCGCAACCGGGCTGAGCGCACCGGTACGTCCGACCTGGATGTCGATGCCTTCAAGCGTGGTCCAGGCCAGTTCAGCCGGAAATTTGTGCGCAATCGCCCACCTTGGCGTGGTCGAGCGAAAACCAAGGCGCCGTTGCAACGCGAGATCGTCGACCTTGTAGACGACACCGTCGATATCGTAGCCCAACGTCGCGCGCTGCTCTTCGATCTGTGCGTAATGGGTGACCATCTGCGCGGGGCCGGAGCATTTTCGCATCAGCGGGTTGACGCAAAACCCAAGCTCTTCGAGCCGCGCAATCGCGCCTGATTGGGTCTCCGAGAGCGGCGCGGATACGTCGCCCCAGGCGTAGGCGAAAAAACGCAGCGGTCGCGCGCGTGTGATTTCCGCGTCCAGCTGCCGCAAGGATCCTGCAGCCGCGTTGCGCGGATTGGCGAACGGTTTCTCGCCCCGTCCCATCGGCTTTTCATTGAGCCTCTCGAAGTCGGCATGGCTCATATAGACCTCGCCCCGCACTTCGAGAACGTCTGGGGCGCCGTCGAGGGTGTGGGGAATGTCGTCAATGGTGCGGGCATTGGAGATCACGTTCTCACCAACGGAACCGTCGCCCCGCGTGGCGGCCTCAGTCAGCTCGCCTTTTTCGTAGCGGAGCGAGAGCGACAATCCGTCGATCTTAGGCTCTGCGGTATAGTCGACCATCGTTTCAGACCCCAGACCGAGGTATTTTCGCACGCTTGCATCGAATTCGAATACGTCATCATCGGTAAAGGCGTTCGCAAGAGACAACATCGGTACGCGGTGCGCGATCTTGCCAAATCCCGACGCAGGTGCGGCACCCACCTGTTCTGTCGGACTGTCTGCGCGTTTCAATTTCGGAAACCGCGCCTCGATCTCGGCATTGCGACGCTTGAGCGCATCGAAAGCCGCATCGCTCATTTCGGGCGCGTCTTTTATGTAATAGGCGGCGTTCGCTGCCGACAATCGGTCTGCCAGGACCGCGAGCGCGGTCTTCGCCTCTGCTTCGGTCAGGTGATCCACATCTATTTCAGTGTCGGTATTCGTTTTCTCAGATGACACTTCGCCGACCTGCCTATTTGGTTCCCGTCTATCCGCATCTAGATAGGCCGCGACCATAGGCAGGTCTAGCAGTCTTTCGCCGTCGCTCAGGCCCCGACGGCGATATCCATCTCGCTGGGCTGCGGGTCACGCAGGACATAGCCGCGTCCCCAAACCGTTTCGATGTAGTTCTGGCCCCCCGTGGCCGTGCTGAGCTTTTTGCGGAGTTTGCAGATAAACACGTCGATGATTTTCAACTCCGGCTCATCCATTCCGCCATACAGGTGATTGAGGAACATTTCCTTGGTCAGGGTCGTCCCCTTGCGCAGGCTCAGAAGCTCAAGCATCTGGTACTCCTTACCCGTCAGATGCACCGATTTGTTGTCGACACTGACCGTCTTGGCATCGAGGTTGACCGAGATCAGACCGGTGTCGATGACCGATTGCGAATGACCCTTCGAACGGCGGATGATCGCGTGAATGCGCGCCACCAGTTCTTCACGGTGGAACGGTTTGGTCAGATAATCATCCGCCCCGAAACCGAAACCCTTGATCTTGTTTTCCGTATCGTCGGCGCCCGAGAGGATCAGGATCGGCGTCTCGATCCGGCTCAGCCGAAGCTGGCGCAGCACCTCATGGCCGTTCATGTCCGGCAAATCGAGATCGAGCAGGATGATGTCGTAGTCGTAGAGCTTTGCCAGATCGATCCCTTCTTCACCCAGATCCGTTGCGTAAACATTCAAATTCGCATGGGTCAGCATCAATTCGATGCTTTTGGAAGTGGTAGGATCGTCTTCGACAAGCAAAACGCGCATTTCAATCATCTCCGCAGGATAAAGGGGCCTTCATTTCTCACCTGATCGTGACGAAGAAAGGTTAACCACCCGTAAACGATGGTGTTAATACTATGGCGACAACTTAAAGTTGTCTATATTTTTGCACCATCGTCGTTTTCAGCGCCGCCTCGCCATGCGTCGAGACCGCTTTCACCCATTCGATGAACTCGTCCTCGCTCAATCTGTAGCGCCGGAGCGCGTCATCCTTGCCGATCAGGCCATATACCACCCCGCGCACCACCGCTGCCTTGCGCGATGCCACCCAGCGCCGCGTATCGGGTGCGGGCAGATCCGCAACCGTCATTACCGTTCCATCCGCGAGCGTCACCGCGCGCGGACCATCCACCTTCTTAAGATACATATTCACCACCACTCTTGTTTGTTCAGGCAGATTGCCGTGGCAGACTTAAAGACAGGTGAAACCGCGCCCTTGTGAGTAGCTCACATTTTCCTATATTCCGCAGTAAACCATAGCCCGGAGCAAAACCCATGCCCCTCGATCACACACCGCCGCTCAATTCGCTTGGCTTTGCCAAGGCGCCCGCCGACACCCGCGTCGTGGTGGCGATGTCGGGCGGTGTCGACAGCTCTGTCGTCGCGGCGATGCTGGCCGAAGAAGGCTACGACGTGATCGGCGTCACACTCCAACTCTACGATCATGGCGCGGCGCTCGCGAAAAAGGGCGCGTGCTGTGCCGGGATCGACATTCACGACGCGCGCCGCGTGGCCGAGGACATGGGCTTTCCGCACTATGTTCTGGACTACGAGAATGTGTTCAAGGACGCGGTCATCGACGAATTCGCCGACAGCTATCTGGGCGGTGCGACGCCGGTGCCTTGCATCCGCTGCAACGAGCGGGTGAAGTTCAAGGATCTGTTGGAAACGGCCAGGGATCTGGATGCCGACTGCATGGCTACAGGCCATTACATCCAGCGCATGGCGGGACCGCGCGGAGCCGAGTTGCACGCGGCGGCAGACGCAAATCGCGATCAAAGTTATTTCCTGTTCTCGACCACGCCTGAACAGCTCGACTATCTGCGCTTTCCGCTTGGCCATCTGCCGTCCAAGGACGCGACCCGTGCCTTGGCCGAGAAATACGGCCTGCGCGTGGCGATGAAACCCGACAGCCAGGACATCTGCTTTGTGCCCGATGGCGATTATGCCTCGGTGATCCGCAAGCTGCGTCCCGAAGCGGATGCGCCCGGCGATATCGTCACTCACGAGGGCCGTGTGCTGGCGCAACACGACGGTGTGATCAATTTTACCATCGGACAACGCCGCGGACTTGGTATTGGCGGGCTGACGGAGCCGCTTTATGTCGTCAAACTGGATGCGGACCGGCGGCAAGTGGTCGTGGGGCCCAAGCACTTGCTGGCCACGCGCACCATTCCGGTCAAAGAAGTCAATTGGCTGGGCGACGATGCCTTTACCGATCAAAAGGAACGTCACATCGCAGTGCGTGTGCGGTCCACCCGACCACCGGCGGATGCGATCCTGCGCCCGTTGTCAGACACGACCGCAGAGGTCGAACTCTTGTCGCCCGAGGAAGGCATCAGCCCCGGTCAAGCCTGTGTTTTCTACGATCCGGACAGCAGCCGAATCTTTGGCGGCGGCTGGATTCACCGCGGCTAACGCGCGGCGATCCCGTCCAGAACGGCGCGGGCGGCACGAAGCCCGGGGGCGTCACCGCCTTGCCCCAATCGCTGCATTGTCAAGGCCATTGCTGCGTGCTGCGCGCCGGGATCCGCCAGAACATCGGCGAGTCCACCGGTGATCAGGTCCGGACGGCATCGTTTGCCGATGAATTCCGGTACAACGCGCGTCTCGGACACCAGATTGACCAGCGTAACCGTGTCGATCTCGAGCATGCGCCCGATGATCACCCGGCTGAGCCAGTTCATATCGTAGGCAATCACCATAGGCGTGTCCGCAGCAGCCAGTTCGAGCGAGACAGTGCCCGATGCGGCCAACGCCACGTTGGCAGCACGAAAAGCTGCACGCTTGTCCCGCATCGCCTTTGCGTGATCCCCCGACCTTGGGTCCAGCACGATGGGCGATCCGGGCCAGTTCTCGCACATCGCGGCCACCATATCGGCCACGGACGCTGCGGCGGGGACAACGACGCGGGTTGCGGGCCGGTCCGTCAAGACACCCGAGATAGCGGCACCGAAGGTTTCCCCAAGGCGCGCGACCTCAGAGCGGCGCGAACCGGGCAGGATCAGGAGCACCGGCGCCTCCCCCAGCCCGTGTTCCGTGCGAAACTCCTGCGCCTGCGCGGCGCTCGTCACGGGTTCCGACACCACGGGATGACCGACGAAATCACAGCGCATGCCTGCCGCCTGCATGTAGGGCGGCTCGAACGGGAAAAGCGCGAGTACTTGATCGATGTGACTCGCCATCTTCGCCGCGCGGCCAGGCCGCCACGCCCAAACCGTCGGCGCGACGTAGTGGACGGTGCGCACGGCACTGCGCGCCCTGACCAGCTTGGCCACGCGCAACGAAAAGTCTGGGCTGTCTATGGTCACGAGAACGTCCGGCTGTGCGGCGACCACGGCCTGCGCTGTCTGAGCGATGCGGCGCTTGAGATGGCGGTACTTCGGCAGGATCTCCGCCAATCCCATCACGCTCAACTCGCTCATGTCGAACCGGCTGTGCAAGCCCTCAGCCTGCATCTCGATACCGCCGATGCCTTCGAATGCGGTATCGGGACGCAGCTTTTTCAGTCCCGCCATCAGGGCGCCGCCCAGTTTGTCGCCAGACGGCTCGCCCGCAATGATAAAGACGCGCAGACCCGCGCTCATGCGTCCGTCCGCGCCCAGAAGACGATGCCATAGCGATTGGCCAATTCTATACACCGCGCTGCGTGCAGCACCAGAACATTCTCCGCATCAACGACCACACCCGCAAGCCCTGCGGCATGGCCCGCCTTGAATGTATCCGGTCCGACAGTTGGCATATCGATTTTCATGGATTGCCCTTGTTTTGGCCCTTTGAACAGGATCGCGGACGACCCTTGCGCCGCCGCTGTGACGCGGCCCAGCATGGCATCGGTCCCCTGCGCATCCTCCATCGCCAGGACATGGCCGCCCGCAACGACACAGGCCTGGCCGATATCCTGCGGTGACAGCGCCAGAATATGCGCGGCGGCAACGGCGACATCCTGGCGCATTCGCGGGTCCGGCCCGTGCGCGCCATAGACCCCACTCTTGGCCAGAAGTCCCGGCGCAATCTCATGGGCGCCGCGCGTCTTGAAACCAGTCCGCTCGAACAGCTCGGCAACCACCCGCAACGCGCCGTCGTCGCCCGCCTTCAGCGCCTCCATGAACAGTGGCACCAACGGTTTGGTCTCCGTATCCAGTCTGGCCGGATCAATCCGGGGCCTGTCGATCCCGCCCGCAAAGCAAACCTCCCTCACGCCGCGCTCTTCCAACGCCACCAGGAGAGAGCCGAGCGTTTCGATGCGAAAGGTCAGGTCCACGTCCAGACCGCTCACCTCGACGCCCGCGTACCCGCAGACAACGGGAGGTTCCGGTGCCGCTGCCGCCACCAGTGCCGGCAAATCGCCACGGCCTGCAATCAGCGCCAGCATCAGCGCGGCGTGAGGAAATGACGACCCGATTCCGCAAGCACGAAATCCGCGATCTCGCGCACGTAGGCGCTTTCCGTTTCGGCGGCGAGACGCTCCGCACGGTCGTGAAACGTACCTTCGCCCTGCGCCAGCATCTGGAACGCCGCCCTCAGCGCAGTGATATCGCCGCGCGCCACGCCACGCCGTTTGAGGCCGACAAGGTTGAGCCCATCCAATTCGCCGCGCGAGGCCTGCACCAGACCATGGGGGATCACATCGTTAGTGACCATCGTGACGGCTCCGATGATCGCGCCACGCCCGATGCGCACCCATTGGTGGATCCCCGAAAGGCCGCCGATGATCACCTCATCTTCGATCACGCAATGCCCCGCCACGGCGGCGTTGTTGACAACGATGACATTGTTGCCGACCTGCGCATCGTGGGCGATGTGACACCCGGCCATGAACAGACCGTCGTCGCCCACGCTGGTGACACCGCCGCCGCCTTCGGTGCCGCAGTTCATCGTGACATGTTCGCGGATGCGGTTGCGTTTGCCGATCTCGAGCCGACTGGCCTCGCCCTTGAATTTCAGATCCTGCGGGATTTCGCCGATCACGGCGAAGGGGAAAACAACCGTGCCCGCGCCGATGGTCGTCTGTCCGGTCACGACAACATGCGATTTCAGAACCACGTCCGGCCCCAACGTGACGTGCGGACCGACGAGGCAGAACGGCCCGACGGTAGCAGACGGGTCGACCTGTGCGCCTTCCTCGACGACGGCGCTCGGATGCACCCCCATCATGCGCTCCCTTTGGGCAGGTCCAGCATCGCCATGAATTCGGCCTCAGCCGCCATCTCGCCTTCGACAGTGGCCACCCCGCCAAATTTCCAGATCTTTCCGCCAGCCTTGCCACGCAGGGTCTTGACGTCCATCCGCAAAACGTCGCCCGGCACCACCTTGCGGCGGAATTTACAGTTGTCGATGGACATGAAGTAGATCAACATGTCGCGGTCCATCTGTTCGAGCGCCACACCGACCATCACGCCGGCGGTCTGCGCCATCGCCTCGACAATAGTGACGCCGGGCATGATGGGAGTACCCGGAAAGTGCCCCTGAAAATGCGGCTCGTTCATCGTGACGTTCTTGAATCCCACTGCCGAGGCGGTTCCGTCGATCTCTTCGACCTTGTCGACCAGCAGAAACGGATATCTGTGCGGCAAGATCCGCTGGATCATCTGAATGTCCGCGCGCAAGAGGTCTTGAGCCATGTGTTTTCCTTTGGCGTAAAGTGTTTGACGCAAACAGCTATCAAGTCAGACGCAAGCGGGCAAGGCGCGCGCGATCATTCTTGTGCGGGTGCAACCTGTTGCGAGTCCGGGGCGGCGTCGGCCGGTGGTGCCGCCTGCGACGGGACTGCCACTCCCTCGCCGAGGGTGCGGTTGAGCCGCGCAACCGCCGCCGCCGTGATGTCGCTGCT
Organism: uncultured Sulfitobacter sp.; assembly: GCF_947497275.1. GTDB lineage: Bacteria > Pseudomonadota > Alphaproteobacteria > Rhodobacterales > Rhodobacteraceae > Sulfitobacter. Next base: position 669,903 of record NZ_CANMFS010000001.1, on the reverse strand, counting down.
GTTGGCGCTGATGAAAACAGTCCGACGCTCAAGCACGACGGTTGCGCCGGCCTCCTCCATCAACATCTCAAGCACCGGCGCGGCGGCGTCCAGAAATGCCTCCCGTTCGCGGTCCAGACGTTCGGCCAAAGCGCGCGATTTCGCGGCTTGGGCCATCCGCGTTTCCTGTACACGGGCGTCGAACGCGTCTGCGAGCGGACGAAATTCTTCAGGCGTCATCGTTGCTCGTCTGTCCGTCAGGTTTTGCTCCTGCGCGGCCAGCTCCGCCTCGATCCGCCGGTTCTCGGCGGCAAGCTCACCGCCGCGCGCCTCGATTTCGCGAGCAACGCGCTTGCCGAAATCGCTGTTGAGGAAAAGCCGCTCGCTGTCGATTGTCAGGATCGGAGAGACGATCGTACCTTGCTGTGCTGAGAGGGGCGCCCACAAGAGCGCCCCGAGGGCAAACACGGCAAAGAATACCGCGCGGCGCACCATTTAGAATTGCGTCTCAAGCGTCACTTCGAACCTTTGTTCACGGTCGAATTCTTCCTTGCGAATTGCATCGGAGATGTTGAATTGCAATGGTCCGACCGGCGTCTCCCAGAACAGCGAGACCCCGATAACATGACGAAATGAACCGCCCTCGCCTGAGACCGATCCGGCCGCGTAGGAGACATCCGACAGATCCCACAGATTGCCTACATCATAGAAGACACCACCGCGAATGCCGTATTCCTCCGGCAATCCGACCGGAAAGACCGCTTCGAAGCGGCCAACGACATACATGTTGCCGCCCAGCGTATCGCCTTCTTCCGACGCCACATCGCGCGGACCGATACCGCCCGGCTCGAACCCGCGCATCTGCGATGTCGCCAGAACGAACCGGTCGACCGCACGGTTGGTGCCGCCGCGCCAAGCCAAGGCACCGCCTTCGAAAGACGCGCGCAGAGTAATCTCTTCGTTGAAAACCTTCTTTTCACCGATGAGCTTGGCTACGGTCCGAATGTATTCCTGATCCCCGCCGATCCCGGCAAAGTCCTGGCTGAAGCGGAACAGGACGCCCGACGTCGGGTCCAGCCCGGTGCGGCGCGTATCATAGCTGTACTCGTAACCCAGCGATGACGTCAGAAGCGCGCCCGCGTCTATGTCATTCTGGATGATCGCTCCGTTGTCGGGCGGATCCCGCTCGATCACGTCGATTTCCTGTGCGGTATATCGCACTTGCAGGCGGCCGTTTTCACTCACAGGAAAGGTCAGTGAAGGCTGGAATGCCAGCCGCTCTGTATCGTAGGTCTCGTAGGAGGAACTGGTTTCGGCAAAGTCGAGCTCGAAGCTGAAAGCCACGTCCCGACCGAGAAGCGACGGCTCGACAAAGCGCAGGCCATAGCGGCGCGCATCCGACGCGGTCGACAGATCGAGATACAGCCTCTGCCCGCGCCCGACGAAATTTTCCTCGGCAAAGCTGATGGCGACACCAAGCCCGTCCGAGGAAGAGAACGAACCACCGAAGCTGAGCGAGCCAGTCGGCTTTTCCTCAACATCGACGTCGATGATGACCTGCTCGGGGCTGGACCCTTCGCGGGCGTTGACTTCGGCAGTTTCGAAATACCCCAGCGCACGAATGCGTTCGGCGGATTGCCGGATCTCACGCGGGTTGAAAGGATCGCCTTCGACACTGTCGAATTGCCGCCGCACGACGCGATCCAGCGTGGCAGTGTTGCCCTCGATATCGATCCGCTCGACAAAAATTCTCTCGCCGCGGGACAGGACGAACTCGATGTCCAGCGTCAGATCTCGGTCGTTGCGGGTGACACGCGGTTCGACGCGCATGAAATCGACGCCGTCGCGGATCGCCTGCCGTTCGATACGGGCAATATCGGCTTCGACCACCGAAGGCGAATAGACCACGCCGGGTTTGACCTTGATGATCCGGGCGTAGGCGTCGCCATCGACATTGGGAAGCTCGGACGTAACGGAAATCTCGCCGAATTGAAATTGCTGGCCTTCCTGGATGTTGAATCCGAGGAAGTAGCCATCGCGTTCTTCTGTCAGTTGTGCGTTGACCGAATTGATCCGCATGTCCACGTAGCCGCGTGACAGATAGAAGTCGCGCAACAATTGCTTGTCGAACTCTACGCGATCCTCGACGAAGGTATCGCGGCGTACGAGACGCCTGAACAGGCCCGCCTGTTTGGTCCCCAGAACACGACGCAGACGCGCGTCGGAGTACTTGCGGTTGCCAATAAAGCTGAGCCGTTCGATTTCGACGTTGTCGCCCTCGAAGATTTCGAACACAAGATCGACGCGGTTCTGATTGCGCTTGATGACCTTGGGTTGGACACGGGCCGAAAGACGGCCTTCGTTGGTGTAGGCTTCGGCGATGGCGTTCGCATCGCGCTCTGCGAGATCGGGGTTGAAGACACGCCGTGACGTGGAGTTGATCACGGAGCTCAGCGCGTCATCCTTGATCCGCCTGTTTCCCTCGAAAGAAATCCGGTTGATGGTCGGAAGCTCGACCACCGTGATAACCAGCGTTCCGCCCTGCGGCACGATGGCAACGGTTTCGAACAGCCCCGAGTTGTTCAGGCGCTGGTAGGCATCGTTAAGCTGCCCGCCCGAAACGGTCTGACCGCGCGCGATTCCGGCCTGGCTGAGAATGGCGCTGTCGCCTATTCTCTGGTTGCCGTCGATCCGCACCGTATTGAATTGATACTGCTGCGCACTGACGTACGGCGCAGGTGCAACCCAAGCCGTTGACATCAGTACCGAAAAAGCGAGCCCTTTCAGGCCCGTAGAAATTTTCTTGCTCTGCTCGTGTCCGCGCGTGTGGCGCGGCATTGACCCCAGTCCCATGGTTTTTACCAATCTTATAGACACCGTTGGTTTCCTGAGTACCCGTCGTGCCCCGGCTTGTCAAAACCCCAACTGCCCTTTTTCCAACGCGAAAAGGCCTGCGCACGGCGCAGACCCTCGATTTGTCGGAAAACGGAAAGGGTATCAGAGGCCGCCGATGAACGCGCCGGCAGCCAGAGCCACGGCGATGGTCGCGAAATACAGGGCGCGGTCCCAATTGAGATCTACAAGAACACTCAACCCGCGATAGCCATTTGAAATCGTCTGCATTCGGTCACTCCCTAATCCGCGATTCATCCACAAACCGCATGGGTAACGGCGCAATGTGGCGAAGGCGGGTACCAAATATGGCGAAAGCAAGGCGTTTGCCCCGCTTTGCCGGGTGTGCAGCGACTGTTCCGCGACGGTTACGGGCAGAACAGATCGTTTCCGAGTGCAAAAAGCATCAAACCAAGGACAAGAGTGATCCCGATGCTCATCAGGATCCGCAGCGCAGCGTCGCTGGGTGGTTTGCCGGTCGCCGCCTCATAGGCGTAGAATGTCAGATGCCCCCCGTCCAGCGCCGGGATCGGGAACAGATTGAGCAGACCAACTGCGGTGCTGAGAACCGCGATGAAGTTAATGAAGCTCGCCGTGCCCTGACTTGCCATAGCACCCGATACCTTGGCGATGCCTACGGGGCCGGACATGTTGCAGGTGCTGATCGCACCCGTCACCATGTGCCACATGCCGGAGATGGATCCCTTGATGATCCGCCACGTCCCCGCAACGCCGCTTTGCGCGGCCTCCCACAGACCGAGCTTCTCGGTCGCCGGGGTAATCGCCATATCGCTTGAAATGCCGATCCGCAGCACGTTGCGAAAGCTGCCATCGGGCTGTGGTTCGTCCGTCGATTTCGGCACCAGCGTGAACTTCAGCGTCTCCCCCGCCCGCCAGACATCCAGCAAGAGAGCGGTTCCGCCCGAGCCTTCGACAGCATCCTTGAGCTGCTTGAACGCAAACGTGGGCGTGCCGTTGATGGCAGTGATCACATCGCCCGACTGCAAGCCGGCCTCGTAGGCGGCGGTTTCGGGGCCGACGCCCCCGACCAGCGCCGGCATCGGATACGGACCGGGCACCGTCAACGTCGTGCCATCGCGCTGCACGGTGTAATCGAGCACCGGATCAAGTGGCAGCGCGTCGAGATACTCGACATAGTCCGCACCGTTGAGCGCATCGGGCATCGGCTGCCCGGCGATCGCATCAATCACGTCACCCTGCTCAAGCCCCTCGACGAGGGTCGGCAGCGGTTTAAGCGTATCCACGGTGAGCGGTGTGCGCACTGTTCCAAAGCTGATGGCAATGGCTGCGAAAACGATGATGGAGAGGGCGAAATTGAACGCAGGCCCAGCCGCAACAGTCAGTGCGCGCGCCCAAAGCGGTGCGCCGTGCATGGTGGCGCGCAAGCGTGCGGGGTCAGATGCCGCGGCGTCCATCGCGTCGGTGTCCTTGCCCGACGCGGCATCGGCATCGCCCGCAAATTTGACGTAACCGCCGAATGGCAGCAGGGCAACCTGCCACCGTGTACCGTGCTTGTCATGCCGCGAATACAGGACCGGACCGAACCCCAGCGAAAAGACATCCGCCTTGATGCCGCACCAGCGTCCGACGATGTAGTGGCCGTATTCATGGATCGCCACGATCACCGACAAGGCGACGATGAACGCAAGCACTGTCCAGATGAAACCGCCGAACTGCGGAACCAATGTTGTGAAATCCAATGCTCTATCCTGCCCTTTTTTGAATAGCCGCTTGAGCGGCCTTGCGTGCGAGATGGTCGATATGAAGCACGTTATCAAGGGTCATGGTGGCATCAATGTGGCCCGGTTGTGCCTCAAGAGCCTCCAGCGTGTCGGCCACGATGTCGGACATTTGAGTGAATCCGATATGGCCTGCGATGAATCCGTCCAATGCGGTTTCCTTGGCGGCGTTGAATACGGCCCCCGACAGGCCGCGCCGCGCCATAACGTCGCGTGCGATGCGCAGCGCGGGCCAGCGTCGGTCATCGGGCGCGCGGAAGTCCAAACGCCCGATCGCAGCCAGATCAAGCCGCTCGACCGGCAAATCGCGGCGGTGCGGGTGGTGCAGCGCATAGCCGATTGCGTGGCGCATGTCCGCCGGGCCGACGTGTGCCATCAGCGCCCCATCATGAAACCCCACCAGCGCGTGGATCATAGACTGCGGATGGACGAGCACTTCGATCTGTTCGGGGGGCACCCCAAAAAATTCCCGCGTTTCAATGACTTCCATCGCTTTATTGAACATGGATGCGCTGTCGATCGTGATGCGCTGCCCCATGTCCCAGTTTGGATGGTTCGACGCCTGCGCCAGGGTCGCTTGCGGCAGATCCTCGATGGGCCAGTCCCGGAAGGCCCCGCCCGACGCGGTGATGATGATCCGCTCGACCGCCTCCATGCGCTCTCCCACCAATGCCTGAAACACGGCGGAATGTTCGCTGTCGACCGGCAAGATCGTCGCGTTGTGCGCCCGTCCGGTTTGCAACAGCAAGCCCCCGGCACAAACCAGCGATTCCTTGTTGGCGAGTGCGAGCGTCGTGCCTTGGGCCAGCGCCGCCATGCCAGGGGCCAGGCCAGCGGCGCCGACAATGGCCGACATGATCCAGTCGGCGGGCCGGTAGGCCGCTTCGACGATGGCATCGCTTCCCGCAGCCGCACCGATATCCGTGCCCTCTAGCGCCGCGCGCAGATCGTCCAGCAGGGTATCGTCCGCAGTGACGGCGATCTCGGCGTCCAGATCTATCGCATCGCGGGCAAGTTGCGCGATGTTGCGCGCCCCCGTCAGCGCCACGACATCGTATTCCTTCGGTGCGCGCTTGATCAGGTCAATCGTGTTCTGCCCGATCGAACCCGTTGCGCCCAGAACGCTGACCCGCCTCATGGATTAGCCAACTCCAGGCGGAAAGCCGATGAACTGTCCGATAACGAGCAAGAACAGGGCTCCGCCCAGCATACCATCGAAGCGATCCATCAAGCCGCCGTGGCCCGGGATCAGGTTCGAGCTGTCCTTGACACCCAGTCTGCGCTTCATGCCGCTTTCGGCGATATCGCCCATCTGCGACGCCATTGAGATCGCGATGGAAATGCCGATCAGTTGCAGCCCCGCGCCGGTATTTATCGAAAACAGCAGCCCGACGAGGGCCGCACCGACCCAACCTGCGGCGGTGCCTGACCATGTTTTCTTGGGGCTGACCTTGGGCCAGAATTTCGGGCCGCCGATCGCCCGCCCGGCAAAATATCCCACCACGTCCGTGACCACCACGACCAGTACGAGCCAGAGCATCCAGCCCACACCCATTTCGTCACGCACTTGTATCAAGCCGAAACCGGCGAGCAAAATCATCACCGTGAAGGACATGTACAGCGTCCTGTTCCGCTCTAGCCTGCCAAACCCTATGAGAGCGGGTGCCAGGAGAATTGGCAGCGCAAAGCCAACCGGAAGGTAGACAGACAACAGCACCGCACCACCGGTCAGACCGCCAAGCAGCGCCTGAACATTCGGCACACCCGGCCGTAGCATCCCGACGAGCTCCCACACCATCGCGCCGCAAATCAGCGCAACCAGCACATGGAACCACTGCCCCCCCATCCAGATGCCGAGCGCGCCAATGACAACCATCGCGGCACCGGACCCCATGCGGGCGGCCAGATCGGACCATTTTTCGGGCCTGCCAACCGGTTTGCTATCCGTAGACATATCAGTCTCCTCAGGTCTTGACCGCGCCGAAGCGGCGGTCGCGGCCGCCGAAAGATGCGCAGAGCCGCGCAAATTCCTCACGGGTGAAATCGGGCCAAAGCGTGTCGATGAATTCATATTCGGCGTAGGCCGATTGCCACAGCAGAAAGTTGGAAATCCGTGCTTCGCCGCTTGTTCGTATTACGAGATCCGGATCGGGCAAAACGTATGTGTCCAAATATCTTGGCAGCGTTTCTTCATCCACATCAACGGGGTCCAGCCTGCCATCCGCGACATCCTGCGCCAAACGTTTGGTGGCACGCGCCACCTCGTCACGGCCGCCGTAATTCAGTGCGATCGTCAGATGCACCCGCTCGTTGTGTTCCGTCGCCGTCTCCAGATCGTTCATCAGTTTGATCAGCTTGTCGTCCAGACGCACCCGGTCGCCGATAAAGCGTACACGCACGCCGTTTTCTCCCAGCGCGCGGGTTTCTTTGGCGATGTATCGACGGAACAGGCTCATAAGCCCTGCCACTTCGACCTGTGTCCGCTTCCAGTTTTCCGTCGAGAACGCAAAGATAGTCAGATATTCGACGCCGACGTCCGGACAGGCCTCGACCACTTCGCGCACGCGCTTGGCGCCGGCGTGATGCCCGAACAGCCGCGGACGCCCGCGCATCGTCGCCCATCGCCCGTTGCCGTCCATGATGATGGCCACGTGACGCGGCCCACCCGGCGTTTGCGAGGAAAGCGTATCGGGCTGCTGTTCGGCACGTTCGTTCATAAGGCCTGCTTTGCTGATGCTGTGATCCGGGCGCGGCGCTGCCCAAAAACAAAAACGGCCTTCCCGGTGCAGGAAGGCCAGGGCGGTCTTTTCAGACCTGCATGATTTCGGCCTGTTTCGTTTCCAACAGACTGTCGATGGCGGCGATCTGCTTGTCGGTCAGTTCCTGAACCTCGCCTTCCCAGATTTTCTGATCGTCCTCAGACATGCCGTCGGCCTTGGCCTTCTTGATCTGGTCCATGCCATCGCGACGGATGTTGCGGATGCTGACGCGGGCGTTTTCGGCATAGCTACCGGCCACTTTCGTCAATTGCGTGCGCCGCTCTTCGTTCAGCTCGGGGATCGGCAGCATGATGATAGTGCCGTTGAGCTGCGGATTGATGCCAAGACCGCTTTCGCGGATCGCCTTTTCAACCTTGCCGACCAGCCCCTTGTCCCAGACATTGATCGTGACCATGCGCGGTTCCGGCACGTTGACGGTCCCGACCTGGTTGATCGGTGTCATCTGCCCGTACGCGTCCACCATCACCGGCTCAAGCATGGAGGCCGAGGCCCGCCCGGTCCGCAAGGAAGCGAACTCCGTTCGCAAGGACGCGATCGCGCCCTTCATGCGCCGCTCCAGATCATCGGTGTCCAACATGAAATCTTCAGACATAAAACGCCCCGTGTACAGTTTTGTTAACCGCAGGGTTTAGAGCATTGGACAGCACAAGGAAAGAAGCCTTTGGGCGGTTCACGGCTCGGACAGCTTTCGACTTGCCCGGGCGACGCTAGCCCTGCACACGGGTATAGGTGCCCTCGCCCGCGAGGATGCCCTTGAACCCGCCCGGCTCATCGAGCGAAAAGACGATGATCGGCAGGTTGTTGTCGCGCGCCAGTGCGATCGCAGAGGCATCCATGACACCCAGACGTTTGGCCAGGACGTCGTCATAGCTGACGGTGTCGTAGCGTTTGGCGTCCGTGTGCTTTACCGGATCCTTGTCATAAACGCCGTCGACCTTTGTGCCTTTCAAGATGGCCTCGCAGGACATCTCGTTGGCGCGCAGGGTCGCCGCCGTATCGGTGGTGAAATAGGGGTTGCCGGTCCCGGCGGCGAAGATGCAGACGCGCTTTTTCTCAAGGTGGCGCACGGCGCGCCGGCGAATGTAGGGCTCGGCCACTTCGTTCATGGTAATCGCGGAGATCACCCGCGTGTGGATGCCCTGCGCTTCCAGCGAGGATTGCATCGCCAACGCGTTCATGACGGTGGCAAGCATGCCCATATAGTCGGCGGTCGTCCGTTCCATCCCCTGCGCCGATCCCTGCAATCCGCGAAAGATATTGCCGCCGCCGATGACCATGCAGATCTCGACACCCATGTCGTGCACGGATTTCACCTCGCGCGCGATCCGCTCGACCGTCGGCGGGTGCAACCCGTAGCCCTGATCGCCCATCAACGCCTCGCCTGAGATTTTCAACATGACACGGCGGAAAGCGGCTTTGGGCTGGTCTGACATGAGGGCACCTTTCGGGTTTATGGCTGTCGGGCTTTCGCCTGCGCGCAAAATGTCGCAAATAGCGGTCAGGTTCAATGCAGCGCGCAGGCTTGGGGAAAAAGAAATGTCGGAAACCGAACGCGCCGCCTTGATTGCGCAAATCCCCTTCGACAGGCCTGTCTTGATTGCGGGGCCGACCGCGTCCGGCAAGTCCGCACTGGCGCTTGAGATAGTGCAGCATGGTGGCGGTGTGATCGTGAATGCCGATGCCAGCCAGGTCTACGCCTGCTGGCGTGTCCTCACCGCACGGCCCGATGCGTCAGAGGAAGCCCGTGCGCCGCATCTTCTCTACGGTCATGTGGCGGAGCGCCAGGACTATTCCACCGGCCACTGGCTGCGCGAGGTCGCCGGCATTTTGCAAGATGGTGCGCGACCCATCATCGTTGGCGGAACGGGCCTGTATTTCAAGGCGTTGACCGAAGGGCTCGCGCAGGTCCCCGCTACCCCTCCCGATGTACGGTCCATGGCCGATGCGATGACGATGGATGCCCTTGTTTCACAGCTCGATGGGCAAACGGCTGCGGGAATCGATCTTGATAACCGCGCCCGCGTTCAACGCGCGTGGGAGGTGCTGCGCGCGACGGGGCGGGGTTTGTCGCAATGGCAGCGGGACACGCCGGCGCCGCTTCTGCCGCCGCAAAGCTGTACCCGCATCGCGCTCGACGTCGGGCGCGAATGGCTCAACGCGCGGATCGCGCGGCGCTTCGACGCAATGCTGGCGCAGGGTGCGTTGGACGAGGTCGCAGAAGTCCTGCCCCGCTATGACCCCGCGCTGCCTGCGCACCGGGCCATCGGTGTGCCGGAACTTGTCGCACATCTGCGTGGCGAAATCAGTTCTGACGCGGCGCGCGAAGCCGCAGTGATCGCAACGCGCCGCTACGCCAAAAGGCAACGGACGTGGCAGCGCAGCAAGATGTACGGCTGGCAAAAGCTGACCCTGCGGTGAAAACGGCACTGGACCAGATGTGTTGATTGGCCCTAGCCTTCAGCGACCTTCGCGTTAAGGTTGCGCGGACAGGGCTTGGCCCTGTCTGCCCACCCCTGACGGAGCCCTACCCTCAATGAGCGAGACGCATCTGAAAATCCTCACGCTGGCACAGGTGTCCGGCGGACAGGACTGGCGACTTGGGCTTGCGCACGACCGGCCGCATCACACGCTCGTCTGGATTACCCGCGGCCAGGGCCGGATGCTGCTGGATGGGCGCCGGCGCGGCGTCGGCACGCACAACGCGGTGTTCATTCCAAAAGGTGCCCTGTTCGCGCTCGATCTGGGACGGCAGGGCATGGGCCAGGCCGTTCTGATACCGGACGGCACCCCGTTGCGCCTGCCAGATATGGCGCGCCAGCTGCGCGTGCGCGACGTTCAGGTCCAGTACGAAATCGCCGGTCTGATCGAAACGGCGCAGCGCGAACAGAACCAGATGCGCCCGCTGCGCCAGGATGCGATGGAGGCCTACGTCGCGCTGATGTCGGTCTGGTTGCGCCGCCAGATCGCGCAGGAGGAACATGTGCCGGCCCCCAGAAGCGCCGCAGAGCGGTTGTCGCGCGACTTTGCCAAACTGGTAAGCGCGCGCTATGCTTCGGGTGCGCCGATGGCCGACTACGCGCAAACCCTCGGCTTTACACCCACCCATCTCAGCCGCGCGGTCAAGGCCGCGACGGGAAAGACCGCCGCCGATCTGCTGACTGAACGGGTGGTCCATGCGGCGCGCACCCTGCTGGAAACGACGCCGCATCCGGCACGCAACATCTCGCATCATCTCGGTTTTGGCTCCGCCGCCTATTTCACCCGCTTCATGCAACAGCACACCGGGCAGACGCCAAGCCAGTTGCGCAACCGATCCACACCACCGCACTCCGGATCCGGGCCGCGAGAGCATCGCGTGCGGCAGAGCGCCGCACCTTAGCGGCGTCGGTGGCCAACCACCCGGTTTAATGGGCAAATGACGGACGTTTATACCCACACACCGTTGACGCGAGTTGGAAACTTGTGCCTCATGGGTGAAACCAGAATTTCGGCATCCGACCGAAACGATCAACGCCGCACCGGATCCACGGTGTGCGGGAGGGACGTGCAGCGAACGGATCGGCACGCGCGCAAGCAGTATCAGGCTGTATCTTCCGGACATGAATAAAGACAGCGGGCACCAAGCCCGGAGCAACGGCGGGGGTCATTCTCTCATCGCCAAGCCGCCAACGGGGACTATCTTTTATGGGACTATTCATCCTCAGACGTCTGGGCGTGATGCTGGTCACGGCCCTGTGCCTGACGTTCATCGTGTTCTGGCTGACGAACCTTTATCCGAACCTCGAAAAGCTTGCCAAGACACAAGGCAACTTTCGCATGAGCGATGAGGCCGTATCGTCCTACCTCGGCAACCGCGGCTATCTGGAACCTTTGCCGGTCAAATTCGGTCAATGGCTGGGCGTCGTCCCGGGATGGGTCACTGAACTGGAGAACGGCACCGTTATGGGCCGCTGTTTCCCCGAAAACGCATCCGTCGAAGAGCGGCGCAGCTTCTGCGGTGTCCTGCAGGGCGATTGGGGATACTCGACCGTGTTCCGCGAGGATGTCGGTAAGATCGTCACCACGCGGCTCGCGCTTACGGGCAAGCTGATGCTGTGGGTGCTGGTGCTGATGGTACCGATGGCGCTGATCATCGGGGTGCTCGCGGGCATGCGCGAAGGGTCCAAGCTCGACCGGTCGCTGTCGACCGTTTCGATCATGTCGACGGCCACGCCGGAATATGTGTCGGGCGTCATCTTTATCGCCGTTTTCGCCTCGTCTGCCTTCGGGCTCAAATGGTTCAAGGGATCCGCCACCTCGGCGATGGAAAACGCCACCTTCGAGAATTTCTTTCTGCCGGTGCTGACGATCTCGCTTTACGGGATGGGATATATCGCGCGCATGACGCGGGCCTCGATGACCGAGGTGATGACGGCGCAATACATCCGCACAGCACGGCTCAAGGGTGTCAGCTTCGGCAACATCGTGATCAAACACGCGCTGCGCAACGCGCTGATAGCGCCGTTCACTGTTATCATGTTGCAGATCCCCTGGCTGCTCAACGGGGTGGTGATCGTCGAGACGCTGTTCAATTACAAGGGCTTTGGCTGGGTACTCGTTCAGGCAGCCAGCAACAACGACATCGAGCTTCTGCTCGCGGTGTCTGTCGTGTCGGTCTTTGTCGTGCTGCTCACGCAGCTGATATCCGACATCGGCTACGTTTTCCTAAATCCACGCATTCGCATTTCTTAAGGGAGGGAGACGGACATGGAACATCTTACCTGGACCGGGGCGCTCGCACCGCTCAATCTTTTCCTCGCACTCGCTTCGGCCGTGCTGATCATCGCGGCGCTGGCGCAGATCGTTGCGGGCATCGTTTCGTCGAGCGGCGGCCGCGCCGTCTATGCGGATGGCACGATGGATGCGAACAAAGGTGTTTCCGGCTTTCTCGGTATGATCGTCGGATACTCCTTCGCCGCGGTGGTCTGCATCGCGTTGATCTACATCGTCCTCGGCGCAGCGATGGGCACAACTGCGGGAATATTGGGCGCGATGAGTCAGCAGCTCGTCCCCGTCTGGTTGGCATTGGTGCTGACCTTTGCGCTGTCGGTCACTTTCAAACGCAAGCTGGGGCTTTACGGCAAGCTCTTCGACAGCACGGTGGGCATGATCGGTTTCGGTCTGGTGATGTTCTGGGTGTACGCAGGGCTTTTCGGCGGTGCGCTTGACTGGGTCACGACGCATGACACACTGAGCCAGTATTCGGGCATGAAGAACAAGGCGCCCGGCACCCCCCTGCGCGGCGGCGAAGACGGCGAGTACATTTGGTTCCTGCTGGGCGGCGACAATCTGGCGCGTGACGTGTTCAGCCGGCTCTTCGACGGTGCCTGGGTGGTGATCAAGATCGCGCCGTTCGCGACGCTCTTTGCCTTCATGGTGGGCATCACACTGGGCCTGCCGGCGGGGTACTACGGTGGCAAGCTCGACACTTTCCTGTCGTTTCTCGCCAATCTCATCCTCGCGTTCCCGGTGATCTTGCTGTTTTATCTGCTGGTGACGCCGGAGATCGTCCTGACAGGTATCCCGAACTACATGGCGCTCGTTCTGTTCGTCTTTCCGCTGATCTTTCTCGCCGTTCTGCTGAACTCACGCTATTACACGCAACCGAGTTTCCGAACGCCGCTGTTGATCATTGTGCTGGGCTTTGGTGCCTGGTTCTATCTGTCGCTGGTCAGCACCGATGGGGCGGTGGTCGCGACACCGACCTATTCGATTCCCGGACTGCCGGCGTTTCTCGACGGGTTCGACATCGACCCCAATCTGCTGGTGGTGTTCGTATCGGTTGTGTTCGTGAACGCGCCGACGGTCTTCCGGATCGTGCGTGGCCTCGCGATGGACATCAAGACGCGCGATTATGTCGCCGCTGCACAGACCCGGGGCGAGGGACCGTGGTATATCATGCTGTGGGAGATCCTACCCAATGCGCGGGGCCCTCTGATCGTGGATTTCTGCCTTCGCATCGGGTATACCACCATCCTGCTGGGCACTCTGGGTTTCTTCGGTCTTGGCCTTTCGTCGGAAAGCCCGGACTGGGGCACGACAATCAACGCGGGACGTCGGCTGTTGTCGATATACCCGCATGCGGCGATTGCGCCTGCGGTGTCCTTGTTGACGCTTGTTTTGGGGCTCAACCTGTTGGCGGACGGGCTGCGCGAGGAAAGCCTGCGCGATTAAGGGGCGGTGTACGGGGGCGCTGCCCCCGGACCCCCGGGATATTTTCGGCCAAAAGAAATGGACAGCGTGCCGTTTCGGAGGCCCTCCACGATAGGAGACATGACGATGCCTGAAGAAACCTACGACGGCCCGATCCTCGAAATCGACGCGCTTTCGATTTCGTTCTTCACGCGATTGCGCGAGATACCGGCGGTGATGGATTTTTCCGTCGCGGTGAAGCCAGGCGAGGCTGTGGGGCTGGTTGGCGAAAGTGGCTGCGGCAAGTCGACCGTGGCGCTGGGCGTCATGCAGGATCTGGGCAAGAATGGGCGCATCGTCGGGGGCTCGATCAAGTTCAAGGGGCGTAATCTAGCCGATATGAACGATGGCGAGTTGCGCAACATCCGGGGCTCGGAGATCGCGATGATCTATCAAGAGCCGATGGCCTCGCTCAATCCGGCGATGCGGATCGGCAAGCAATTGATGGAAGTGCCGATGATCCACGCCGGGATGTCCGAAAAGGATGCCTATGATCGCGCGCTGCAGGTCGTGGCGGATGTGAAGCTGCCGGATCCCAAGCGGATTTTGGAAGCTTATCCGCACCAGCTTTCGGGCGGGCAGCAGCAGCGGATCGTGATCGCGATGGCGCTGATGAGTGAGCCGTCCTTGTTGATCCTCGATGAGCCGACGACCGCACTGGATGTCACGGTGGAAGCGGCCGTGGTCGAGTTGGTCAGGGATCTGGGCAAGAAATACGGAACATCGATGCTGTTCATATCGCACAATCTTGGTCTGGTGCTTGAGACGTGCGACCGGATTTGCGTGATGTATTCCGGCGAGGCCGTCGAGCGCGGATCGATCGAAGACGTGTTCGACGAGATGCGTCATCCTTATACGCAGGCGCTTTTCCGGTCCATCCCATTGCCCGGTGCAGACAAGAACGCGCGCCCGCTCGTCGCAATACCGGGTAATTTTCCACTGCCGCACGAGCGCCCGAAGGGATGTAACTTTGGACCCCGGTGCGATTATTTCGAAAAGGGTCGCTGTGACCAGCGAGCCATCGCGATGGAGAGTGTGCCGGGAAACGACAGGCACGCGACACGGTGTCTGCGCCACAACGAAATAGATTGGTCCGCCACGCTGGGGCTCGCTGAAATCAAGACCAAGGGAGATGTGGGGGATGTCGTTCTCAAGATCGACAACCTAAAGAAATATTATCAGGTTGCGGCCAATGCCATGTTCGGCGGCGGCAATAAGAAGGTGGTGAAAGCCAACGAAACACTGACCTTCGAGGCGCGCGAGTCCGAGACTTTGGCTATCGTGGGCGAATCGGGCTGCGGGAAGTCGACGTTCGCCAAGGTTCTGATGGGGCTCGAGACGGCGACCGACGGGCAGATTCTGCTTGACAACCAGAGCATCGGCGACGTGCCTATCGAGGAACGTACCACCCAGAATGTCGCCGATGTTCAGATGGTTTTCCAGAACCCCTTCGATACGCTGAACCCGTCGATGACGGTAGGCCGGCAGATCATTCGCGCGCTCGAGATTTTCAGGATTGGCAGGAACGAGAAGGAACGCCGGGTCCGCATGCTTGAACTGCTGGATCTGGTAAAGCTGCCGCGCGAATTTGCCGACCGGATGCCGCGTCAGCTTTCGGGTGGGCAAAAGCAACGCGTCGGGATCGCGCGGGCGTTCGCAGGGGATGCGCGCATCGTGGTGGCGGACGAGCCGGTGTCGGCGCTGGACGTGTCGGTGCAGGCGGCGGTAACGGATCTGCTGATGGAGATCCAGCGCGAGCAGAAGACCACGCTGTTGTTTATCAGCCACGATCTGAGCATCGTGCGCTATCTCGCGGACCGCGTCATGGTGATGTACCTTGGTCACGTCGTCGAGTTGGGGACCACGCCGCAGGTGTTTTCACCGCCCTATCACCCCTACACCGAGGCCCTTCTGTCGGCCGTTCCGATTGCCGATACGCGGGTGAAGAAAAAGCACATTGTTCTTGAGGGTGAAATTCCGTCGGCGATGAATCCGCCCTCGGGCTGTCCGTTTCAGACGCGGTGCAATTGGAAATCCAAGGTGCGCGGTAATCTGTGCGAAACCGAAGTGCCGCCGATGCGGATGATGGGCGGAGATCACCAGATCAAATGCCATCTGGACCAGAAAGAGTTCGATGGAATGGAGCAGGTGATCGATCTGGGCGAGCTTGCCGCCGAATAGAGCGTACACGTAGAACGACCAAGGGCGGCTTTGTGGGAGCTGCCTTTTGTCATTTGTGAACCTGCCGGTGTCAGAACAGCGGCAGATCGACCATTGCTGTTGCGATGACGGCGGGGAAGTAGGCGGCGGCGAAGAAGAAGAATGTGGGGAACCTGTGGCGCATCACGCAACCGGCGATCACCATCGCGGGCCCGGCCATCAGCGCCAGAAGCGTCGGCAGAACGATCATTGCATTGTATTCAAACCCGGGCCCCCATGGCATTTCTGGATTTTCAAGGCCCGCGGCGATGGCACCGACGATCATGCCCAAGACCAGCCCCATGAGAAGCGGCTGGTAATTGCGCCGGGCCGACGGCGCCGTGGCATCCACCGGAGAGCTGAACCTGGATGTGGCCGTGCCCTCACCGCCCGCCATCGCTTCGCTGCCGCGACCGTTGTGATCGTTGATACGGGCGATGCGGTCCTGAAATGTGCTGTGGCTGCTCATTGTGTCACTCACTGTCTGCTCGTTACAGTTAACGGTATCGACAATGATTGGGGCGAGATTGCGGCATGCACGCGAAGTCATTGGGGCGACGTAGTGCTTGTGGTCAAACCCGGGTGTCCGAAGTCGTGCACGGCACACGCGGCGCGCCAAGGACCGTGCGCCTAGCTGCCGGCGATGATGCGCACGTAGTTTTTGGTCTCGTTGTAGGGCGGAATTCCGCCGTACTTCTTAACGGCACCGGGACCGGCATTGTAGGCGGCAAGGGCCAGCCGCCATGAACCGAATGCACGGTATTGCTGCATCAGATAGCGCGCGCCGCCTTCGAGGTTCTGCGCCGGAACGGCGGGATCGACACGCAGCCGTGCCGCCGTGCCGGGCATCAGTTGGGCAAGGCCCATCGCGCCCTTGTGCGACAGCGCCTTGTGGTTCCAGCCGCTCTCCTGCTGCACCAGACGCAGGAACAGATCTTCGGGCACGCCATGTTTGCGCGCGGCTTCGCGCGCCATGTTCAGGAACGGTCCCTTATAGCGACCGCGATATTTGCGCACGGACGTCTCGTCATCCCACTTGGTTGGCGTCACGACCTTGGGCGGCTGAAGGCGGGCGGAGCTGTGATATTGCTTCGAGGCGCGGCTGTCCAAGAGCTTCTTCTGGGCGCTGAAAAGCTTGCTTCGGCTTTTCGACGAGAAGATGTCGGCCGATGCGGGCGCGCCGGTCACGAGGCTTCCCACGATGATTGCCACCAAAGCTATGCGCATCACGCCCCCTGCCCGCTGCATCTCGATTAGGGCGCACTATACCAAAGGAGGCCTTTCGTACCAGTCCCAAATCGGGCCGGGCCGGACAGCACAAAAAGGGCGGAAAACTGCGTGTCCCTGTCAGCCGATCGCGTTATAACGACGGCTGACGACGGGCGGCCCGGATTCGGCGCGCGCCCACGACTTTACGTCGAGATTTGACAAAAGAGGGAGACCCGCATGGCCGGCTCAGTGAACAAAGTGATCCTTATCGGCAACCTGGGTCGCGACCCGGAAGTCCGCAGTTTTCAGAATGGGGGCAAGGTGTGCAACCTGCGCATCGCCACCTCGGAGAACTGGAAGGACCGCAACACCGGCGAGCGTCGCGAAAAGACCGAATGGCACACCGTTGCCATATTTAACGAAGGTCTCGTGCGCATCGCCGAGCAATATCTGCGGAAAGGGTCCAAGGTCTATATCGAGGGGCAGCTCGAAACCCGCAAATGGCAGGACCAGTCCGGCGCGGACCGTTATTCCACCGAAGTCGTCCTGCGCAATTACGGTGGCACGCTGACCATGCTCGATGGGCGTGACAGCGGCGGCGGCGGCTACGACCAGGGCGGCGGATACGGTGGCGGCCAGTCTTCGGGCGGCGGCGGCGGCGGGTCGCGCGATCTGGACGACGAAATCCCGTTCTGATCCGGCGCGGTGCAAGCGGAGCTTAAAGTCCTGATATTCGTGGCGGCGACTCTGGGCTTTGCCTATGTCGCCGTCTATCCGCGCCTTTCGCGAAAGACGATCGGCAGGATGCTTCTGATCGACGCAGGCCTCACGGTTTTCATGCTGATCTGCGTCGGCTTCGCTTACGGGGGCATTTCGTTGAGATTGCCTGGTGTGGATGTGCCGTGGTGGGTGTTCACCCTCGTTGCTGCCACGGTAATCGAAGCGCCGCTGTTCTGGTGGTTCTGCAAGCGCTGGGATATCGATCCGCGGGGGCCGCACGACGGCTCCTGAAAGTTCAGGACAGCGCGAGCGCCTCTTCCAATACCGCGACCACATCGGCCCCGTCCACCTCCGATGCTACGAACGCCTGGCCGATCCCGCGGGCAAGAATGAAGCGCAACTGCCCGTCCACGACCTTCTTGTCCTGCCCCATCAGCGCCACCAGCGCCTGCGCGTCCGGAAGCGCGCCCGCGATGTCGCGCAGATCTTTTTTCATCCCCATTTCATGCAGGTGCGCGCGTACGCGGCTCGGATCTTCCTGTGCGCACAATCCCATGCGCGCCGACAATCCAAACGCCAACGCGCAGCCGATCGCCACGCCCTCGCCGTGAAGCAGCCGGTCGGAATATCCCGTTGCGGCCTCCAGCGCGTGACAGAAAGTGTGGCCAAGGTTAAGAAGCGCCCGTTCGCCTTGCTCAGTCTCGTCGCGGGTAACGATATCGGCCTTCATCCGGACCGAGCGGCGCACCGCCTCCACCCGCGCGGGTCCGTCGCCCTGCGCCAGCGCGGGGCCGTTTTCCTCAAGCCAATCGAAAAAGGATGCATCACCCAGCAGCCCGTATTTCACGACCTCACCATAGCCCGCAAGAAAATCGCGCGGCTCTAGCGTGCCCAGAACGGCGGTATCGGCAAGGACGAGACTGGGTTGATGGAACGCGCCCACCAGATTCTTGCCGTGGCGCGTGTTGATCCCCGTCTTGCCGCCGACAGAGCTGTCGACCTGCGCCAGCAATGATGTCGGCACCTGCACAAAACGCACTCCGCGCAGCAAGATTGCTGCGGCGAACCCTGCAAGATCGCCGATTACACCACCGCCGAACGCCACGACGATATCGCCGCGTTCGACCTGCAGGTCGAGCAACCAGTCAAGGCAGGTTTGCAGCTGTTGCCAGCTCTTCGTGGCCTCGCCCGGCGGCAGTGCAAGCACCTTCATCTCGATCCCGTCGCGGGCCAATCCCGCGCGCAGGCTTTCAACGTGCAGCGCCGCCACGGTTTCATCGCTGATCACCGCGACACGCGGCCGGCGCAGCAACGGCGCGATGTGCGCACCTGCTTCCGCAAGCAGACCGGGACCGATGTGAACATCGTAGGCACGCCCCGGCAGATCAACATGAACGATTTCACGCATCCGTTTTCTCCAATACGTCCGGTCGGGTCAGCAATGTATCGATCACGCGCAGCGCCATCGCATCCACCGACAGATGCGCGCGGCACCGCACCGACAGCCCGGCGCGTTCATAAGCAGGCTTGCGCGCCTCCAGAAGCGCCGCGAGGGTCGCGCGGGGGTCGGCGGTCCGCAACAGCGGTCGCGTGTCCTTGTTCCGTACCCTGCTCCACAGCAACTCAAGGTCCGCATCCAGCCAGAGCGCCACGCCCTTGCGCGCGATATTGTCCCGGTTCGTCTCCGACAGATAGACCCCGCCACCCGTCGACAGAATACCGATCTGAGTGTTGAGCAGGCGGCTGACCACCTCCGCTTCGCGCTTGCGAAAGAACGTTTCGCCGTCGCGCTGGAATATCTCGGGCACCGACAGGTTCGCGGCGGCTTCGATCTCGGCATCGCTGTCGAGGAAAGGCACATCAAGCTTGAGCGCAACCGCCCGTCCAACGGCGGTTTTGCCTGCCCCCATCATACCCACCAGCGCCACCGTCTTTTTCAAGAGGTAGCCACCTTTCGGTCGGCGGATGTCAGCCGTGGTCTGCTCAATTTCGCTCATCTTTGCCTGAATGACGTGATCTTGCCGAAAAGGCCATATATAGTTTCCAAAAATACAGGCGAAAAAGGCAGGCATACATGTTAGGAAAACTCTTCAAGTTACTGATAATCCTATTGATCCTCGGATTTATCGGGCTTGTCGGCTTTGCCTATATCGCTCCGTTTTTCGGTGTCGACTTCGCACCGCCGAAAAACGAGATTCGGGCACCTGTAACCTTGCAGGATGAATAGACGGGTGTTCGGGTGGCGGCACCTGGGGGTTTGCGCGGCGGTGATCGGCGTATTCATGCCGCACCCCGCGCACGCGCAGAACGACACGTCCGCGCCCCTCTCCGCCATTGATTGGCTGGACAAGCCTCTGCCGTTGGCCCGGCTGCCGCGTGCGCCACAGACCGCGCCAGGCCCCGGCGCGAAGATCGACGAGCCGTCGGTGGCCTCCACCGGCAGTGCACCCCGGATCACCATCCGCCCGCTCGACGGGGCCGCGCCGCGCACGGTGGGTCTGGTCCCCGAGACGATGACCGGCATCGCACCGGATTTGTGGCGCGCGAGCGAGACCGGCGTTCTTGTCGATTTGATCACCGACCTCGACGATCTCGAACTTCCGGCGGCGAATGCGCTTTTGTTCACTGTCCTGCTGGCCAACGCCACTGTTGTGGATGATCGCGCGCAGGATGCGCTTACCCGTGCGCGGGTACACAAACTTTTGCAACTCGGCGCGGTCGATCCCGGTCTGGCGCTGGTGGAACAGGCGGGTGGCCGGGACGACCCGGCGCTTTTCGATCTCTGGGCCGACCTGAGCCTGCTCGCGGGCACCGAAGATGCCGTCTGTACGGTGCTTGCGCGCGCGCCTTATCTGAGCCGGAATATCGGATTGCGCATATTCTGTGCGGCGCGGAGCGGCGATTGGGATACTGCGGCGCTGACGCTCGGTTCGGCGAAGGCGCTGGCACTGTTGCCGAATGAGACGCTGGATGTGCTCGACCGGTTTCTGAATCCCGATCTTTTCGAGGATGCGGCCCCCCTGCCCGTGCCGCGCCGGATCGACCCGCTTACCTTTCGATTGTTCGAAACCATCGGCGAGCCACTGCCGTCGGGACCGCTGCCGCGCGCCTATGCGGTGGCTGATCTGCGCGACCTGAGAGGTTGGAAATCGCAGTTGCAGGCAGCGGAGCGTCTGACCCGCGCAGGTGCTCTGCCGGACAATCGCCTGCTCGGCCTTTACACGGAGCGTAAACCGGCGGCATCGGGTGGTATCTGGGACCGTGTCGACGCAGTCCAACGGTTCGATACGGCGCTCAACACGCGCAGCGCGGAAGCGGTCGCGAAAACCATGCCACAAGCGTGGAGGGCCATGCGGGATGCAGGGCTCGAAGTGAGCTTTGCCGCTGCATTTCACGACCGGCTGGCCAAGATACCGCTGACAGGACGGGCGCGCCGCACACAGCTTGAAATCGGGCTGCTGTCACCCGATTATGAACTGGCGGCTCTGGCCGGCGCTCAGGTGCCGCTTGGTCCGCACACGGATGTCATACTGGCCACGGCCACCGGTACCGCCGCGGACAGGGCGCCGGAGGATGCGCTGGCGCGGGCGGTTCACGATGTTTTCGCTGGGGACACAGCGAAACCGGATCTGGTGGCCATGGTCCGCGCCGGAAGGCTTGGCGAGGCATTGCTGCACACGCTGGACGCGTTGCGCGCCGGGGCGCGGGGCGACACGGGCGCGTTGCGTGGTGCGCTCGGCACATTGCGCGCGCTCGGCCTCGAAGACACTGCGCGCCGGGCCGCCCTGCAGATCCTTCTGGCGCAGGCCCCGCGATGACCCTGCGCGCGCCGTCCTCGTGGATCTCGATGTTTCTCGAAGCGCAGTCGGCAGAGCTGGGCGCCGCGACCAACACCCTGTTGGCCTATGGCCGCGATCTCAAGGATTTTGACAGCTGGCTCGCGCACCGCGGCAGTGGTTTCGAAGATGCCGGCAGGGACGATGTGGAAAATTACCTGGTTCACTGCGCGGCACAGGGATTGGCGAAATCGACCCGGGCGCGACGGTTGTCGGCGATCAAACAGCTGTACCGGTTCACATTCGAGGAAGGGCTGCGCACCGACAACCCCGCAATCCAGATCAGCGGGCCGGGCCAGGACAAACGCCTGCCCAGGATCCTGTCCGTCGAAGAAGTGGACCGTCTGCTTGGGGCCGCTCGTGAAACCGGGCGCACCGACGCAGACAGGGTGCGCAACACCTGCCTGATGGAGCTGCTCTATGCCACGGGAATGCGTGTGACCGAGCTGGTCGGCCTCCCGGTCGCTGCGACGCGCGGTGATCCGAGGTTGCTGTTGATCCTCGGCAAGGGCGGCAAGGAGCGGATGGTACCGCTGTCGCCGGACGCGCGCGCCGCTCTCGCAGCGTGGATCGGCCTGCGTGATGCGCACGAGGCGGACCGTGCGACCAAGAAGCTGCCTGCGTCGAAGTTCCTGTTTCCCTCGCGCGGCAAGCAAGGGCACCTTACCCGCCACCGCTTCTATCTGCTGATCAAGGAGATTGCAGTGGATGCCGGGGTGGATCCGGCGAAGGTGACGCCGCATACCCTGCGCCATGCTTTTGCGACACATCTGCTGGCCGGAGGTGCCGATCTGCGCGCGATCCAGACGATGTTGGGTCATGCGGATGTAGCCACGACCGAAATCTACACCCACGTCCTCGAAGCGCGGCTGTCAGAACTGGTGCTGGAGCATCATCCCTTGTCGGCCTCGGCCACCCGCAAGGATTCGGGCAAGTGATCCTGCGACGGCCAATACCCTGACTTCAACGCAGTGCGGCAGGCCTCGGGCAAGCCCGCATCCGACATGTCGCGCATTGCAGCATCGACGTCATAGGTCAGGTGTTCGATCCGCAACTGTCCACCGCTGAGAAAACCAAACCGGGTTTGCGGGGCGCCGTCATTGGGCGGTATTCCGATCACACCGGTATTGATCCACGGACCCCGCGCGGTCAGCCGCAGGAACGGCAGCCCGCCGTGCCCGGCAACAATTGAGTCGACCGGACCCGTATGTTTTTCCAGCGCCGCCCATTCGCGCACAAACAGTGCCTCCTCGTCGCTTTCCCATATGAAACGCGACACATCCGTGCTTCCGCCGTGCAGCACCGCGTAGCGTTTTGCACCGTGGTTGAAGGTAACGACGTCGTGCGCACCGCCAAGCCACGCCTTCTGGTCCGCGTTCAGCTCTGATCGGGCGTGGGTGAACCATGCGCTGCTCAGCGTGTCGCAGACCGATCCTTCGGAAAACCCGCAGCCACAGTCGGCCGCGTCTGTCGCAAGCTGGATCTCGCAGTTGCCGGCCACCAGCGTACAGCCCGATGCGCGCACTGCCTCGACGCACGCGGCGGCTGCGCCGCAATACCCCACGACGTCGCCGGTACAGATCATGCGATCGGGCGTCACGCCCGCATCGCGCGCCCATTCAAACAATGCTTCGAGCGC
The DNA here is from genome assembly GCF_947497275.1 of uncultured Sulfitobacter sp. Taxonomy (GTDB): domain Bacteria; phylum Pseudomonadota; class Alphaproteobacteria; order Rhodobacterales; family Rhodobacteraceae; genus Sulfitobacter. The sequence continues at coordinate 646,658 of NZ_CANMFS010000001.1, read as the reverse complement.
CTGAACATTCGAATAAGGCCCACCAAACAAGACGATATCGCCGTCCAGATCGCCCAAATCGCGATGTTTCATGTTCCGCTCCACCTTGAATGCATGTCCCGATACCACCATAACACAGCTGTATCATGCTGAAAGGTTTCCCACATGGACTTGCCGCAGGCAACGCCGGATACGGCCATCTGGTTTTCGATCGCGATCATCGTGTTCTTGCTCGTTCTGTCGGGGTTCTTTTCAGGCTCTGAAACAGCGCTTACCGCCGCGTCGCGCGGCAAGCTGCGCGCGCAGGCCGACAAGGGATCGGGCGGCGCGCAGCGTGCGCTGGCGATCACCGAGGACAATGAGCGCCTGATCGGATCGGTGCTGCTGGGCAACAACCTCGTCAACATCCTCGCGGCCTCGCTGGCGACCTCGCTGTTCACCACCCTTTTCGGGGAAAGCGGCGTGGCGCTGGCAACTTTGGTGATGACACTGCTGGTGCTTGTCTTTGCCGAAGTCCTCCCCAAGACCTACGCCATCACGAATGCGGAAACCGCTGCGGCACTTGTGTCTCGACCCATCGGGCTTGTGGTGCTGGTATTTGCGCCGGTGGTGATGGCGGTGCGGTTTTTCGTGCGCGGTATCCTGCGCCTGCTGGGTGTGACGGTCGACCCCGACAGCAACATTCTTGCCGTACGCGAGGAAATCGCGGGGGCACTGCAACTGGGTCACTCCGAAGGTGTTGTCGAAAAGGAAGACCGCGACCGCATTCTCGGCGCGCTCGACCTGCGCGAACGCGCGGTCGAGGAAATCATGCTTCACCGTTCGGGGATCGAGATGATTGACGCTTCCGACGCGCCAGAGGCGATCCTTGGGCAATGTCTGCGCTCCAATCACACGCGGCTGCCGGTGTTTCGCGACGATCCCGAAAATATCGTGGGCGTGATTCATGCCAAGGATCTGCTGCGCGCCATGTACAAGTTGATCGGAGGTCCCGAGGGCGAGGCCGCAGCGCTCAAGAATTTCGATATCTCCGATGTCGCGATGGAGCCCTATTTTGTCCCCGAGACATCGACGCTGGACGAACAGATGAGACAGTTCCTGCACCGGCGGACGCATTTCGCGCTGGTGGTTGACGAATACGGCTCGCTTCAGGGATTGATCACACTCGAAGATATTCTCGAAGAGATCGTGGGCGAAATCACAGACGAGTTCGACCCTCTTGCCGATCATCCGGTTAAGACGGCGGGTGACGGGCAGTTCATCGTCGATGGCGCCATGACCATCCGCGACCTAAACCGTGCCAACGACTGGAACCTGCCCGATGACGAGGCCAACACCGTCGCAGGGTTGGTCATCCACGAGGCGCAGATGATACCGACACGGGGACAGGTGTTTTCATTTCACGGCTTCCGCTTCGAAGTGCTCGAACGACTGGGCAATCGCGTCACTCAGCTGAAGATCCGTAAGCTTGCCGACAGCGAGGACTAACTGCGCCGGGATGCTCAGATGGTCCAATTGCGAGATCAACCGTCACATCCGGGCCTTGCACTGGTCATGATGCGCCGCACCGGCAGCGGCGGCGGCCTATTCAGTCGAGTTCGACCGAATCATCCGCCGACAACCGTAGCGCCGCGCGGTCCGGTTCAAAGCTGAGCGCCTGAAACGCGCGTTGCAGTTCGTTCTTCGCCATTTTTCTGGCCGCGATCCGCAGCCCCTCGTCGGGGTGCTGCATCAGCCCGCTCAACGTTTGTTGCAAACGTTGCTGCACCTCCAGCGATCCCGCGCCGTCCCGCGACAGCGCGCCGAAGCCGTCCCGCAGCAGATCGGCGGGATCCAGCGGCCGTACGTGAATGTGCTCAAGCTTTTCGTCCGGGGTCGTTTCCGTCTCGTCCTTGTAGTCCGACAGGATCCGACCGATGCGCGTGATCACGTCGATTGCCGTTCCGGGGTCGTTCACACCGGGCGAGAGCGCCTTTGATCCGACCTCTCCCATGACGATCAGGCCGAAACGCGGATCTTGGTCGTAGGTACGCAGATCGCCAAGTATCAAACAGCCCCGCACTTCCTCGCACAGCGCGTCCCAGTCCAGATCGGCGCCCTTTTGCACGACATGCAGAACGGGCGCATCAAGAAAAACGAAACTCCCGATGTTCTCGGTCAGATACAAATCCGTCTCGTATTCTTCGGCCAGCGCGTTGAGAGCCTCGGGATAGATGTGCTGGATATAGCCGCTTTGCCACGCCCTGAGCGGTCGGCAGTCCTCTGGAACGTCACCGGTCAGCGGTATCGCCCCGAGACAGGGCAGCGACAGCCGCTCCTTGAACTGGTCGCGGGTAACCTGTTCAATCTGCCGGGTAATATCGATCAGCTGTCCGAACCCCTGAAGGTGCAGCACCCAGCGGATCAGATAGACGACAATTACCACCAGTACCAAGACTGTCATCCAGAACAGTACGAAAGCGTGTTCATCTTTGTAGGTCCCAAGTTCGCGCAACATGATCCCGAGGAGTGCATAGACGTAGGCGCCGATGAACACCGCGAGCGTGTTCTGCGTCACGCGATCTTGCATGATCAAACGGTGAATGCGCGGGGTCCACTGTGTCGATGAAGACTGATAGACCGATACCATCACCGTGATCGAGAAGATCGTTACGGACAGCATCGCGCTGGCGATGACGTTCAACAGACGGTCCGCAGAAGATCCACCGACGCTTTGTGCCAGCTCGTCCGGAATGAGAAATTCGATCAGCTGGCTGATCCCCACGGCGACGATTGCGAGCAACCCCATCAACAGAACGCGCACCCAAAGTTTGCGGGTATACTGTCGTGCCTTGCGCAGAACGGTCGTCGGGATTGAACTGAATAGATTGTAGATAAATTCCATTCGCCGCTGATAGCATAAATTCCTGTTTCGAAAATGGAAATTTGACACCTTTTAATGAACCGCGATTTCCGTCAAACGGCCCTGCACGAAGATTGTCGTATGCCCCCTTAAAGCGAGGGCGCACATCGCGCCACGATCCGGAATGACCGGCACGCAAAAGAGACGGCGAGCCGGTCGCACATAAATCTTCGCGACATGTCCTGACCTTTTCCGGCTTGCCCTGTCGCAGGCACTTGCCGATGCCCGGTGCAAGGATCATGAGCCGCCATGAATACAACCACGCGTGCAAACTGGGGTAGCGCGACGTAATGCTATCGGAACGCCCCGATGATTTCGACAAAATTCGGCCCGGACTATAGGCTGCGGAAAGTGATCGAGAGCTATGGAAAACAAAGAATTGTCTGCCTATGCGGTGGTTTACCCGGTTCCTCAAAGACGGTGTGCGCCAGCGGATGGACGTAGGGCCGGTGAAACGTCTGATCTGTCGGCTCTGCTATACCGACGATCCGGGGTGCGGGATTTACTGTGACGCGATGGCGCAAAGACTGCTCTGGAAGTCCTCATGGAAGACCGGACTGTCCGTTGGTCTCAGCCCGTTCGGGATGGGGAGGATGATGTCACTGTGTCTCGCCAAATTCTTCGGCGCTTGGCTGCTGGACTACGCCCCCAACGATACCGCCAACGAAACGGGTCTGGACCGATTTATCTGTTCCAGCAAAACGACTGCGTTCATCGGACGCAACGCCGCAGAGCAGGAGCGCGCAAACGGTCCGGCACGCAACCTTGCAAAGTTCGGGGTCGCGGCGTTGGACGCTAGAGCACTGGGCTACGAGCCGGTCTGGCACGACGGAGTGGTCGTAGGCTTCTGCAGGTCGGGCCGATTATCGCACCACAGCGGTAAATCCACTGCGCCAGGGTACCCCCTATGTTTGGCCAACGATGGGCTGATGGTTGCAATCGAAATCCTGGGTAAAAGGCGGCCCGCAAGGCTGATCACACACCCGCCTTTTGACGCGGACGGCGCGCGCGTGCGAGGTTAGCGCTATGATGGTTCCGATCCTTATCCTTGCAGCCGGCTCAGCCCGCCGGATGCAGGGGCGCGACAAATTGTTGGAAGATGTGGACGGTACGGCCTTGTTGCGGCGCACCGTTCAGAATGCGCTGGCCGTGACCCAAGCGCCCGTCTTTGTAACCCTTCCACCCTGCCCGCATCCGCGCGCCGGGGCCATTGCCGATCTGAATGCAAGGATCGTGGAGGTCCCCGACGCCGCGAGCGGGATGAATGCGAGTATCGCGGCAGGGCTCGGCGCACTTCCTGCCACCGCGCACGCGGTGATGATCGTGCTTGCCGATATGCCAGACCTGACGCGGGCGGATTTGCGCCGCGTCCTTGACGCTGTCGACCTGAACACAGACTCGAAAATCTGGCGCGCGACCACAGCGACCGGCGAACCCGGCCATCCGATCGTCTTCAGATCGGACATCTGGCCCCATCTGCGTGCCCTGCGGGGCGACACCGGCGCGCGCGACATTGTCAGGCAACTGCGGTCGCAGACCGTCTGGGTCCCGCTGCCCGGCAATCATGCACGCACCGATCTCGACACGCCCGAAGCATGGGCCGCGTGGCGCGCGAACCGGCGTTTTACTTGAGCAGCAAGGCCGCCTCGTGCCGCTTCATGCTGCGGCGCGCGGCCGCGTAGCGCTCGACGCCTTCTTCCGTTGCAAGCTCCGGGAAAAGCTCGAATATTTCTGTCCGCTGCGCATTACCAATTCCCGCAAGGGTCTGCAGACCGGGCTGAAAGCTTTCGCTCCAGGTGCCGTCGGACAGGATAACCTCGTGTTGGTCGAACATCAGGTGGATATATGTGGTTTCCACCGTTTCGACCACATCAACGCCAGCCAAGCCTGTCAGGTGCTTTGCCGCGACGAGAACCTCGCGCTCTTCGAAATAAAGCGCGGTCTTGTCGTTGGCGACGAGCATCCGGTGGTTCGGAGATACCATCATATCACGCTCCGGCAGATCGTTGCCAAGCGCGCCTTGCCGGATGCGGACCGGGGCCAGATGCAGGTTCTGCGCAAGTTCGGCGACCGACATCGTGCGCGCACCGATCCAGCGAATCGTCTGCAGCCCGTTGTCGCGGGTGATGACCCGGTCCCCAACCTTGAGATCCTCCACGTTGACTTCGCCACGCGGCGTCGCGATCCGCGTACCGGGGGTGAAACAGGGCACAACCGGCGGCTTTTCGGGCTCGCCTCTTTCCTCGACGATCATTTCGATGTTTTTGAAGGTAACGCTGCCTTCGTCTTCACCGTCGGCACCGAAATAATCGACAGTGCCATTCTCGGGATTGTCGCTGTCGAGAACGACCTCGTACCGGCCACCCGGCGAGTTGGATTTCATGGGATTCAGACTGTCATAATCAACCGGGCCGCCTTCGCCCCCGTCGACGACGTCTCCGGGTGTGAGGTTATAGAAGATGTCCGCGCCAGCGCCACCGGACATGGTGTCGGCACCTGCCCCGCCATTGATCAGATCGTTTCCATCACCGCCGTCGATCACATCGTCGCCATCGCCGCCAAAGATATCGTCGTCACCGGCACCGGCGGAAATCGTATCGTTTCCGGCGCCAGTAGCAATTACATCATCTTCGTCAGTTCCGCGAATGTCATCGCCGTCATCAGTACCGTTCAAATTCGCCATTTTGCCAGCTCCGGGTATAAACGCAGGGTCAGTGCGTGGGTAAGAGACTCGTTAAGTTTATAGCACCATAATTCATGAGGGCCAAGAAATGTCTTAAATTAGCCTTAAAATTCATGAACTTACGGACAATCTGCAATAGATTCGTAGATTGGGTCCGTTTTTGCGACAATAGATGAAAAAGTGATGCCTTCATAGGCTTCGCTTTCCTTGTCATCCACGATCACTAGCCCCGGATGCGCCGCATATTCCGTTTGGTTGCAAAGACACTTCGTAGTCATCACGCGGCGTCCGCAGAGGCCAATTCTTGAAAGATGTGGCCCGCTCATTTCTTCACAATCAGCTTGGCCTCGTGTTTCTTCAGGGACCGGCGCGCGGCCGCGTAGGCATCAACGCCTTCGCGCGTGGCAAGCTCGGGAAACAATTCCAGGATCTCGTCACGTTGCCCATCGCCGACACCTGCCAGTGACATGTCGCCCGGCTGAAAGCTCTCGCTCCATGTGCCGTCCGACAGGATTACCTCATGCTGGTCGAACATGATGTGAATGTAGGTGGTGTGCGACACGTCAACAACGTCGATTCCCTCAACATCGGTCAGATGCTTCGCCGCGACCAGAACCTCGCGCTCTTCGAAATAGAGCGCCGTCTTGTCATTCGCCACCAGAACGCGGTGGTTCGGCGATACCATCATGTCCCGCTCCGGCAACCCGTTTCCAAGCGCGCCCGCGCGGATCAGGACCGGGCGCAAGTGCGCTTTCGCCGCCAGTTCAGTGCCGGACATTTCTCGCGCGCCGATCCAGCGGATCTGTTGCATGCCGTTGTCGCGGGTGATGATCCGGTCGCCGACCTTGAGGTTTTCGACCTTCACCTCGCCCTTGGCTGTTGCGATATGTGTGCCGGGCGTGAAGCAAGGAATGACTTTCTCGATGTTCGAGAAGATCAGCTGGCCCGCATCTGACCCGTCCGCGTTGAAATACTGGACGATCCCGTTCTCCGGGTTCGACGGTTCCGCCGGATCCGGCAGGATCTCAAGCTGTCCTCCGTCAGGCTTGGACCCTGTGAGATCAAGGCAGTCAAAGTCGTCCCCGGTCTCGGACCCGTCCACGACGTCACCCGCATTGACGCCCAAAAATAAGTCGCGGTCGGCACCGCCGATCATCTCGTCGTTGCCCGCGCCCCCGTCCAGCGTGTCGTTGCCGGTCGCGCCTTCAAGCGTATCGTTGCCGTCATCACCTGACAGGCTGTCGTTCTGGCCGCCACCGTCGAGCAGATCATCGCCGTCGCCGCCGTGCAGCGTATCGTCGTCACGGTTCCCGCGCAGCGTATCGTTGCCGATGCCCCCTTCCAGCATGTCGGTGCCAAGACCGCCTTCGAGGCTGTCATTACCCTGACCGCCGATCAGCGTGTCGGCACCCAAACCACCCAGGATAGTGTCATTGTCGATCTCGCCATCGATGAAGTCATTGCCCGACCCGCCCGTCAACAGATCGTCGTCATCGGCACCGAAGACGACATCGTCCCCCGCACCGCCGTTGACGGAATCGCGACCGTTGCCAGGACGCAGATCGGCGCCGAGCGGGTCGGAACCGTCGTTCTCGATGTCGAGGCCGTCGGGAATCTCTTCGGGATCGTTGCCCGCATAGATCGTATCGGCACCCGCACCACCAAGGATGCTGTCGTTGCCTTCGCCGCCGACGATGCGGTCGTCGCCACCGTTGCCCTGCACGTCGTCATCGTCGATACCTGCGTTAATCTCGTCATCCCCTTCGCCACCGGCGACGGTGTCGCGGTCATTGCCGGTGCGGATCGTGTCGTTGCCCGCCCCGCCATCAACGCTGTCGCGGTCGTCATCCGGGGTTGGATCGGGGTCGAACGCGCCGGGATACCCGATATCAGGCAGCACGTCGCCATTTCCGGTCTCGATCAGATCATCGCCCGCACCGCCGGTGACATCGTCGTTTCCGTCTCCTGCGACAACGGTATCATTGCCACCGCCCGCCTGAATGATATCGTCGTTCGGTGCCTCACCGGGAAGAAATGCGTCTTCGCCATCGACGACATCTCCTTCGGGATCGCCCGTATAATCCGCATCGATCAGATCGCCATCGTTCGTACCGGAAACGATCCCGTCGCGGACGGTCACGGTTACCGTGCCCGGTGTCTCGCCGCCGTTTCCGTCCGACGCGGCATAGGTGATCTCAGCAGATCCGTTGAAGTCCGCCGCCGGTGTAAAGGTGATCGTCCCATCGTCATTGAGGGCGACATCGCCGTCCGGGCTGGTCGCGGTGTGCACGGTCAGCGTGTCGCCGTCCGGATCGCTGTCGTTGGCCAGAACCTCAATCACCACCGGAGCGCCCTGGTTGGTGATCGCCGTATCGTTCGTAGTGACGGGCGGTGTGTTGCCGGATGCGGCAGGATCAACGGTCACGTTCACGACTGCATCGTCGAACCCGCCGTTGCCGTCTGTGATCGTGTAGTTGATCACCGCATCGCCGTTGAAGCCTGCGGCGGGCGTGAAGGTCACGGTGCCGTCGGCGTTGACAACCGCCTCGCCATTCGCACTGCTCGCCCCCGTCACGCTGAGCGGATCACCCTCCGGGTCGCTGTCGTTTGCCAGCACGGAAATTGTCACTTCAGTCTCTTCGTCGGTGCGGGCCGTGTCGTCTTCGGCCACTGGCGCCGCATTTTCGGGCAGGATCAGGTTTTCGATCTCGGCGAAGGTCATCGACCCTGCGCCGCCGCCGGCGCTGTCGAGGAATTCGATGGTGCCGGACGTCGAATCGCCGTCCGCATCCGTCGTCTCATTCACGACGCGCAGCGGACCGCTGCCGGAGAGGTCGAGCGTGTCGAGATCAATACCGTCCGTGCCGCCGTCCACGACGTCACCGTCCGTGCCACCGAGGATCGTGTCCGCATCCGCGCCGCCACTGATGGCGTCCGCGCCTGCGCCGCCGGTAATGGAATCGCTTCCGGTGCCGCCCGACAACAGGTCGTCGCCCACGCCGCCGGTGATCGTGTCGTTTCCGCCTTCACCATAGATGCTGTCGTCACCCGCCTCGCCGGAAAGCGCGTCATTGCCGCCCGGGAAGGCATCGTCACCGCCGGTTGTAAAGAAAACGTCCGAAATATTGATGTTCGTATTGCCGGTACCGTCCTGCGCATGCTCGATCACGACCCGCGAGACCGGTCCCGCGATGGCGACGCCAACCGCATAGAATGGGCTGTACGCATCGGCGTAGCCGCCGTCGCTGTTTGCGGTCTCAGTGCCGGCCACACTGTCGCTATCGCTCAGCGTCAGGCCGCCACCGGCAGTCAGCGATACTTCGGCAGAGTTGCCGTCTGCGTCGAAGGCGGAAACACGCACATTGCTGTCCCCGTCTACGTCACTGACGTTGAACGCGACATCGTAGACGGCGCTATCGAAAGCCAGCGCATAGCTTGCGTTTTGCCCGTCAAGGCGCGTTTCGCTCTCAAGAGAGCTTGTGCTGCTCACCGTCTCTGTGCCGCCGTCGATCCCATCTACCTTGGTCACTTCTGTGGCATAGGTCGTCGAGGCCTTGGGCGTGGCGCCCAGTGTCGAGAACGTCACATTCGTCGTACCGGTGTTCTGAATAAATCCGGTTACGGTCTCTCCGTCGGCAAAGCCTTCCTCGCTCCAGTTGAAACTTTCGCGCACGGACTCGCCGGGCGTGTCACCATCGGCCAGCGTGCGGTCGCCATAAATCAGGTCATCGCCGTTGCCGCCATGGACAAGGTCGTCGCCCGCTCCGGCGTAGACATCATCGTCCCCGTCAAGTGCGAACACGGTATCATCGCCGCCATTGGCATCCACGATGTCATCGTCGGGCGCCTCGCCCGCGATCAGCGCGTCGCCGTTGTCTATCCGGTCGCCTTCAGGATCGCCGGTATACCCCAGATCGATGAAATCGTCATCATCATCGCTCGATACGATCCCGTTACCGACGGGTGGCTCGACCGCATCATCGCGGAACACCAGATTGTCGAGTGCGGCGGAGTCCGTGGTGACGACCTTCATGCGGTCGACCCCCTCGACCGAAAGCTGAACGACGCTCTGGCCATTATTGCCGTTTGCGGGCACGAATTGCTCGTTGATGACGGATCCGTCCGCGCCGTAAAAAAACAAACGCGCAGGCTCATCAAGATCGAGGAAAGTCAGCGACTTGACCGTGACCAGCCCGGTGAAATCGAATGTAACCGTGCCGCCCGTCTCATTGCTGTCCGGGTCGCCGGCATCTGCGTCCCCGGAGATGATAAGCACGTTGTCGAGATTGCGCGTGGCGAGATCGTCATCCCCTCCAGAGGGTGCGTTGGTGTCGAACACCATCGCCGTATCTGTGCCGGCTCCGTTCGCGACGGCTGAAATGCGCACGCCTTCGGCCCGGTACTGATCGGTGACTGTCTCGCCCGTGACAAGCGCGTTGAAATCGATTGTTCTGATCATCCTGAAAGGCTCCTATGCGCCGTTGCCTGCGGCGCGTACTGCGGCCGATTTCGAAGAGATGGAAACTGGGTAATCCGGGCCGCGGTGCACGCGAAAGGGTCTTGTCACGTCGGTACAAATCGGTGTGCTGCCGTTCCTGACTGGTTTCAACTGGTCGTCTCCGTAAAAATTCGTTCATCCCCGCGCAGCGACACCCAAACAGGCACGAAGCGGCGCGCACGCAGCACGGCGAAATTCTGGAGAGAAAGAGAAAACGGCATTGGATGCCGCACTGCGAAACGCGTTTTGCGCGCCGCATTTCTATCGTATCAGTCGCAAACATGCGGCCCATACACCTCTTCCGCATCCGCCGATGCAGTCCTTGTGCGGCCGCCCCCGAGACCATTAATCGTCGCCCCCCAGTGGGCAAAACCATAGATAGCCAAGCAACTGCACCAGACAAAGGGAAAAATGGCAAAAAAGTGTCACAGCTTATGAAAGCTCCCGTTTACCGTACTAGCAGTTCGCAATTCCGAACGCCTTGGTGTGAGGCCATTGTTTCCAATACCTTTTCGGATGCATCTTCGGCGCATCCATGAATCATGGTACTCGCACTAACGGCTTCTCGGCATGGTTGAATCGCGCGCTTAAACTGTTTCTACAATTGCAACAATGTGGCCCGCGACGCGAGCGCGAGCCACGGTCCGGCCCGGCAGGAATTCTTCGGTTTCTGCCGTCACGGAGCTGAAACAATCTTGCCTGAACCACTGCACTGGAGGTGAAAACAGGTCCGGCCGTGCCACGTTGTGACGAATCGCCCCGCATACGTGGTCCTCTCTCCACCAGTTTCAGGGACCATCGGAAAACCCTTCTGAACAGGTTTTACACAAGGCCGGACCCGCGTCGTGGAGGTTCTGTTCTCTGCGAATGCCGCGTCCAAAGTCTCTCAGATCATCACAGAGAGGGCCAACTGTGCATTATGAAGCATTGTTGTCGCGTAAGTATTTTCATGTTGACCGTAGCAAACATGTCGAGACATCCTTCCTAAGCATCCAGAGGAATAATCGTGTATCGTTTTATCGCCGTTCTTGCCTGCCTCGCTTTGCCCGCTGGGGCGCGGTCTCCTAGTTTCGAAGCACAATGCGCGATCATCGTGAATACAGAAAGTGACTTCATCCAGACTGCTGATCCGATATTTATGAAAGCAAATTTACAGATTGGCGAAGGCGGCTCCGTCCCGGAACAGGCTACTGTTTACCGGCTGGCCGCGTCTTCGCCTAAAATCATAGAGACAATCAATTAATTGAGGGAAAGACCCCATGAGACCTAATTTCATCTCGGCACTTGCCGTCTTCATCTTGCCTGTCTTCGCACATGCGCAATCGCTGTCACCCGAAGACATCGCAAGGATGCTCGACGAACAGGCGGCGACGCCCAATCCCTATGCCAGCCTGTTGAACGACCCCGATCCTGCCCGCAGCGTCGGCGCAATGCGTATCATGATGGAAAGTGGAGACAGGGAGCTGATCGACATCGCGCTAGAGCATGGGCTGCTGTCCGCGAATGAGGCGGTGCGGACCGCGGCGTTTGAAGCATACCTGCGCACGTCCCCGCGCCTGCTTGTTACTTTCGATGGTTCCGACGGTCTTTCTCCCGGTATGAAGGATATCGGCAGAAGAATGGGCGGCACATTTACCGACGATGGGATGATCCATGCGCGTTGGCAGCTCGGACAGTATGACGACGCCAAGGAGTGCACCTTGATGGCCGACAAGGATGAGTGCGCGGCCACGGTGAATGCAAACGGCATCTTCCTGCACGGCGACTTCAACTATTCTTTTCGTGGCGCGGTAACCGTATCGGAAGACGGCAATTTGATCGGCAGCGTTCTTGTCAGCAACGACCGCTATCCGATCAGGATTCAGCTGCTCGACTGAGCGACTGCGATGTTGGAAAACAAAGGAATACGATGATGAAAAGATTGTTACCCGTTTTGGCCGCGCTGAGTATCGGTACGTCTGCCGTGGCGCTGACACCGAATGAGTTGAAAGCGCTCGTCGACAAGCGTGCAGCGGCGTTTGATCCCATTCAGGCCTTGTTGAACGATCCCGACCCGGTTCGGTCGATGGCGGCGATGGAGTTGATGATCGAGAGTGGCGAGCCGCATCTGATGCAGAGTGCGGTGGATTTCGGTTTGCAGTCGGCGATGCCGGAAATACGGCGTACGGCCGTTCTGGGGTTTTTGCGGTCCCGGCCCACCCTGCTGCTAAAGGTTGATGCCTCTCAAGGCGCGGACGAGAAGTTCGAGGAGTATTTCAGATATGCGACAAGTGGCACCGTGTTACCGAACGGAGCTGCGACGTATTCAGTAAATGTCGGCACGTTCGATCCAGATCAGAACTGCTTTCTTCGGACAGGTTCGGAACGGTGTGCCATTGACGTCAGCCCGACCGGCCTCTCGATCACGAAAGTCAATGAGAGCAACAAGAATTACTTCACCCGCAGCAACCTTTTTTTCTCCGAAGATGGGTCGCTGACCGGCGCAACTTCCGTCGCAAATGTGACTGGAAGCTTTCCGACAACGCTGAGGCTGAGCGACTGACCTTATTCTACAGTGAGACTGTCGAGCCCAACATCCCCTTCGCTCCAGGCGCTGCGCAGGACCAGACGCACCCATCTCGCGTTGCGCGGTGCTAGCGGCCCGGTATCGAACGCGCCGTCAGGGGTCATTTGACCCTGGGTCCAGAACCTGAACCGGTCGCCGTCTTCTCCCGCATCGAGGTACACGGCAATGGCCCGCGGTATCGCGTATCCCTCCGTGGGGGCGGTCAGCCGTACGCGGTGAACAGCATTCGGGCCTGCGCCCCCCAACCTCAGCGTGATCTCGATCATGCCCGAGGGTCGCGTGACATAGAACCCGTCACCAAGCAGGTTTTCGGGCGCAAACTGCGGCAGCGTCGGGGGCGAATTGGCGATAACCTGTCGGATCGGCAGCCCTTCGGAGGCCCGGATCGGGACATTGGCAGCAGGTTGTGCGACGCGAAAGGCATTCCCCTGATCCGAGAGGTAGCGTCCGAGGTTGATGGCGATTTCCTCGGCCCGCATGAACAGCGCGCGCGACGGGTCGTCGGAGGTGATTGCCATGCCGATTGGCCTGGCGCCGGAAAAGGCAAACGCGCCCGACGTCCCCTGCCCGATCACGTCTCCCCCATCAGCAATCTCGCCGGTAAATGAAAGATAGCCCCGTTCGAGCACGCGGACCGGCAGACGTTCTTCCTCGCCCAGGGGCGTGATGCGCAGTAGCAGCGCTTCTGCGGCACCGCGCGTCCGTCGCGTGGGCTCCAAATCGCTCAGCGATGCGGTGCACCGTTCGCTCAGCGCACCGCGATCCATGACCGCGACAGCCAGGTCGACCCCTTCCCAGAACGGTTTCTGGACAGTTGCCTGATCACTGACTACCGGAGCAGCCGTCGCGACTGTGACTTTTGGCAACGGACCGGCTACATGGGCGGGGAGGGCCACGTAACAGTTTCCGGCGTGATTGAACATCCAACCGTATCCCCACTGTCCCAAACCGTTCTGGATACGGACAGATTGCGCAGTCGCGAGACTGGAAATTCCGGAGATTGTCGATAAAGTAAGAATGCAGAAAAGGATTTTCAGAATGTTTCGTCGTTTCATCGGCACAATTCTTCTCTTGGCTGTTCTGTCCGCCGCGCCATTGAAGGCGGAAACGCTTCGGCTTGCAACTGATCCGTTTCATGAAGAAGTGCTTCCGTCGGCTCGAATTTCCGGAAGCCTGATCACCGGTGTCCAGCAACAGGGGCTTTCGGCGGATGCGATTACAATGGAAGCCCACATACCGTCAGCCTGGGCCGGAGAAACCGTCTGTGCGCGGGTCGTCGCGGTGGACGGGCTTTATGAAGCGACAAATGAGTATCAGGTCTCCGGTGATTGGCAGGGTGGGCAGGCCGAATTGCCCTATCCTACACGGTACAACGACAAACTTCGGCAGGTCCGGCAAGACGCGATCGGAGTCCGCCTGTCGCGGGGCGGTTGCGATCATCAGGCTGAAGAGGCCGCAATGGCCCGGTGGAACAGAGGAGATGGCGCATCCGCCGCCATTCTGGTCAACTCGTTCCAGGCGGACGCGGTGTTCGCCTATGTGGGGGATTCAACGATACCGGTTCGCTGCGATCCAGTGACGCTCGATGGGCGATCCGCCTACGACACCCGATGCCCGCTTGCAAACGTGCACGCCGCCGGTGCGACCGAGGTTCAATTATTGCGGATCGTCAAAGGCAAGGCTGTGCCGCCGACTTCGATCATCCTCTGGTTTCCTGGCGACTGATCGCAGATGCATGGGCAATTCGGGGACGGGATCAAGAACATGAGGTTTCTGGCGCACGGCCGCACGTATTTGTATCGCCGGTCGCTGCCGTTTTTCGTTCTGATCGTCGTCACCTTGTTCTTGTCCCTGATCATCTTTGGCTCGAGCCGGAGTTTTCTGGTCGAAGCCCGGACCGGTGGGATGCAGATTTCATTCAGTGAAGGACAGAACATATGGCGATTGCCGAATGCTCTCCTGTGCGAACCGCTGGATGCACCGTCTCTGATACCTGATGCGACCTGCGGTCAGGCGTCTTCGCCGAAAGGCTCCGCGCGCGAGTGGATCCTGAACTGGTCAGAAAATACCGTTGTCAATCTCTACAGCCGCGATGACGGAGGTCTTGAGATCGCTATTGTCGAACCCGGCGGGATGGCAAACGCGCCGAATGGTGTGCTCATCATGTCCAGGGCCGCCTGGCGCGATACCGGCGCCTTGACCTTTCGGGCATCGGTCATTGTCGGACAGGACATGCAGGTGGGTACTGCGAATTTCCTGCATGATGGCCGGTGGGAGGCACGGGAGGCCGGTGTCGTTACTTCTTTCTTTCGGTCGCTGACCGAAGTGGTGAAGTCAGGTGAGCTTTCGACCGGATCCAAAGTCGCGATCGTCGCGGACGGAACGCCCGCGAAAGTCTACGGCCATGTCATTCCCGCCGAGCAAGGTGGTTTTGCAGTTACGATGATCTCTGAGCTTGGGAATACGGCTCTGTCGGTCCGTCATTTCGGCCTGGATCAACCTGTTTTGATTGAACCCGATTGGGTCGACGTGGCGATTTCCAGCCCTTTGCTGCTGGCGATGGCAGTCATCTTTTCGGTTCTGGCCTCGATAAGCCAGATCATCCCGGGCTCCGCCGGATCTGCGGCAAAATCTCGCGGTTCGAAGACAGATGAACAGCCGACAGATGCTGAGAACCCGTAAAGATATGACGCAAGGGTTATCTCTCCGAGACCCGCGCAGATGGGGGGACGAATATCCACTTGCAGTGGTGGCCACCGTATGAAGATCGACATGATCTCAATAGTTTAGACCACCTAAGAGCTCTTTGACTGTAATCCGGCTGAAAATCTCAGTCTATGATTACCGAATTTATAGTAGATCCGTCGAGAATCGCCTTAAATCATCGTGCGGCTTTAGGCGCTGCAATCAGCATACCTCGAGCCAGAGACGACGATACCGCACCGTCTTGTAGCGGCGGCGTCCCGTGTCCTGCTCGTCGTTCAGCCTGCGCTTCAGTAAGTCACGTAATTTTTCATCGGCGCTGCTGAGCAACGCTTCGTTGAAGTCGAACGACCGTCGTTGTGCCAGTCCAACCTGACCACCCGGTCCGCCGACGGGCGGGGCGGCGTCGGAATGGAAAGATGGTTCGCACCATGCGCGGTCAACTCGAAACTCTCATCAAGAATCGGTCGGCACACTTTGGCCACGTCGAGGATAGCACCCAGTCGCGGCGCAGCGGCCGGCGGGCGTTGAGGCAGTCGACAAGCTCTATGGCGCCTCTATTGCACGACCTAGATTAACTGAATATGGACGCAGTCGGGGAGCACTACACCGGCAAAATCATTTCTCGGCACCCCCTGAATCGACGCGGTCCGGGAAGCTTTCACGCATTCGTCTGGGCAACAGAGCGGAATAGTCGATGTACGCAGGCTGAGAATCTATTGCCGTTTCCTTCTGCGGATCAAAGGAAAAAGCGTGCAAGTACAACTCCTCTTCACTTTTCGCCCCCTGGAATCCATCGCGATTGATCAGAATCTGACCGTGATCCGTCTCCAGCCGAAAACAGGAACCTGCAACGGACCGGGCAGCGCTGTGAAAACTGAGGCCGGGGTTTGGCATGATCAGCCTTTCGCAAAGGTGCTGCTACGGTTCCGGGACAGTACGCGCCATGGTCAACGGACCCCCGCCCAAACCGGCCCCACCGCGGGCTGTATCACCTGGCCGTCTCGGGATCGGCGGCTTTGCCCGGTGCCACGAAGGGCCGTACTTTCCGGTCCTCGTCCAGACATTCCCTGATCTGGACCAGATCCAGTGTTTCTTCGGCTTCCAGCCGCGCAACCAGCATTCGGATCTGGTCGCGGTGGGCGTCGATCAAAGCAGTGGCCTGTGTTTCCGCAGCCTGCAACAAGGCCATGACCGACCGGTCAACACGGCCGGCGGTCTCGTCGGCGAACCCGCGAGGCTGGGCCATCTGTTGCCCCAGAAAAGGGTGTTCGTCACTGTCGCGCAGGTCCACCGGGCCGATATCGGGATCCATCCCCCAGCGTGCCACCATCGAGCGCGCCAATGCAGTAGCCCGACGAATATCGTCATCGGCTCCGGAACTGACAGATCCCAGCAGCCGTTTTTCGGCGGCCCGCCCCGCCAACAGGGTGGTCAGCTGGCCCCGCAGATAAGCTTCGGGCAGCGTATGGCGTTCATTTTCCGGCAGCGTATGGGTGCTGCCAAGGCTACGGCCTCGCGGTATGATTGTGACCTTGTAAAGCGGATCTGCATCGGGATCATAATACGCCGCAGCGGTGTGGCCTGCCTCGTGCACGGCAAGACGGTGCTTTTCGTCGGGCTGTATCGCGAGTGTACGCAGGGTGCCCATCATCACCTTGTCGCGCGCTTCATCCAGATCGGCGGGGGCGATATCGGACCCCGACCGCCGCGCGGCTGTAATTGCCGCCTCGTTCAACAGGTTTTTCAGGTCCGCGCCGGAAAATCCGGGCGTGCCGGCCGCAACCTGATCCAGATCGACATCCGCACACATTGGCAGGTTCTTGGCGTGAACATCAAGGATGGCCCTCCGCGCCACCTTGTCGGGCAAGGACAGCGTAACGTGCCGGTCGAATCGCCCGGGCCGCAGCAGCGCCGGGTCCAGAACATCCGGACGGTTGGTCGCGGCCAGCACCACGACCGCTTCGCGGGCGGTAAAGCCGTCGAGTTCAGCGAGAATCTGATTAAGGGTCTGTTCGCGCTCGTCGTGGCCACCGCCCAGACCGGTGCCGCGGGTGCGTCCGATGCTGTCCAACTCGTCGATAAAGATGATGGCTGGGGCCTTCTTGCGCGCCTCCTCGAACATTTTGCGTACGCGGCCCGCGCCGACGCCAACGAATACCTCGATGAACTCTGATCCGGAGGTGGAAAAGAACGGCACATCCGCCTCGCCTGCCAGCGCGCGCGCGAGTAATGTCTTGCCGGTACCCGGTGGCCCCATCAGCAGCACCCCGTGCGGCACCGTCGCGCCGACACGCTGGAACCGGTCGGGATCGCGCAGGAATTCCACCAGTTCGGACACCTCGCGTTTGGCTGTGTCCTGCCCGGCAACGTCCGCAAAGGTGATCTTGCGGGTGGGTTCCGTAGGCTTTGATGCGCGCCCGTCCATGAAATCACCCAGGCCTCCCGGCAGGCCGCCGCCCATTCCGCCGCCCGTCATCCGACGGCTGAGCCAGAGATAGAAGGCAACGATCGCAATCCACGGCAGGAACGCGAGCAGCACGGACGGGGATTGCGGCTCTTCGGCGGTGATGGTGACACCCGCCTCTTCGAGAAGCGGCAACAGCTCAGGATCGGTTTGCTGCGGTGTGATGGCGCGCAGCCTGTCCTGCCCGGTATCGGTTGGATTGCGCAACTCGACGACAATCGCGTTTGTCTCTAGCGTCGCTGCGCTGACATCACCACGCTCGATGCGGGATTTGACTTCGGTGTAGGTCACCGTTCGGGGATCATTTGCGCCAATCGGGAACTGCGAGGACAGAAAAATGAAAACTGCAAGACCGATCAGCAGGGGCACCAAATACCTCTCGAACTTCTGCGGGCCCGCCGGATCGGATTGATTGCTCATGTCTGCTCTCCGTGCTCGGAACACCCGCCGCCGTTCGATAGCCACAGCGGACCGGGCATCCACACCGTGGAACCTGCACCCGATCGCATTCGAGCGCCTTGATGCAAATCAACGCGCACCGTGCCGGTTCATTGCCGAAAGGATTATCGACAAGAAGCAACATCCGATGAAACTGCGCAAGATCGGCGTCCCGATGAGCGGCCGATACGACCCTCACGATCCGGGGAACCTTGACGGACCGGTATTTGGCGTTGCGCTGAGTTACGCAGAAGCCTTCAGGGCGCTGGTGGAAGTACTCTGTGTGACAGAGCCGGCGGCACCCGGGTTGTCTGCCTGGACAGCCTTCGGAGCTATGGCGTGGAAGTTTTGTTTGCGAAGATGCAACAGCTTGGAGACAGGCATCACACACACACAGGCGACTTTCGGTCGTGTCACCAATAGATCCGCTGAAGACATCGGCCACCAATATCACCTTGCCATGGAAAAATTCCGCCGCCTCCGCGCGCGCAGTGGCGGCGGCATTGCCTCTGATGGCGCGTCCGAAGGCCGCGACCACCATCATCGCTAGCGAGAAAGACGTGACCGAACTGGGCTGTGAGACCCTTGCCGGCTATCTTTCCCTTCACGGCCCGGATGCCGATGTACGTATACTGCACGCTGACAAGCGCACTTCGGCACGGGCCATTCTAAGTGCTGCCGTTGATCAAGGGTCCGATTTGCCGGTGCTTGGTGGCGTCACTCACAGACCGGCGCATCGCTCCGCTGCCCCAGACCGACGTCGTCAACTGGGTTCCCGCGCGTCGGGATCGTCGGGGGCGATGCGCAGGGCGCGCAGGGCGTTCAGGATAACCGCCACGTCGATGATTTCCTGCGCCAGCGCGCCTTGAACCGGGGTCAGGTATCCGAAAGCCGCAGCGATCATACCGGCGACGGACAGACCGATGCCAGCCACGACGCTTTGCACGGCGATGGCCCGGGCGCGCCGCGCGATCTCGATCCCCGGACCAAGCCGGTCAACGCGGTCGACCAACAGCACAACATCCGCCGCCTCGGCGGAGGCCGCCGCACCCCGTGCGCCCATCGCCACGCCCACATCCGCCGCAGCAAGCGCCGGCGCATCGTTGACACCGTCTCCGACCATCATCACGGGTCCGTTCTTGCGCTCGCTCAACACCAAAAGCACCTTTTGATCCGGTGTCAGCCCGGAACGCAAACCGTCCAGGCCAAGACCTGCGGTGACCCGCTCGGCGACATCCGCGCGGTCGCCGGTTGCCAACAGTATTCTGGCGATCCCGCCTTTGCGCAGAGCCCCCAGCATCTCTCTCGTGCCAAGGCGCAGCGGATCGACCATGACGAGATGTCCCGCCCACTGTCCGTCGACCGCCACGGCCACCAGTACCGCGCCCGCGGTGCGGGTCGGTGGTGCGTCTGCAGCAGGTGCCACACGCGCGCGTACGAAGTCCTCGCCGCCCACGACCACATCGTGCCCGTCGACGGATCCGCAAACGCCCTCGCCCGCGAACTCGACCACCTGCGAAGGGACCGGCAGCGTCAGATCCCGCGTCTGCGCAGCGGCGACGACAGCCTGCGCGACGGGATGTTTCGATGCTTGGTCCAGGGCGGCCGCGAAGCGCAGAATATCGTCTGCTTTCCAACGCGCAGCGCAGTCGATTTCGACGATCTGCGGACGCCCGTCCGTCAGCGTGCCGGTCTTGTCGAGGATCAGGGTCTGAACCCGCGCCATCGTCTCCAGCGGTCCGGCCCCCTTGATCAGGACGCCGTAATGCGCGGCCCGCGACAACCCGGCGACCAGGGCCACGGGAACCGCCAGGATCAGCGGACAGGGCGTTGCCACCACAAGGACCGCAACGGCCCGGATCGGATCACCGGTGAACCACCATGCGGCAGTCGCGATCAACACCGTCACCGCCAGGAAACCCAGTGACCAGCGGTCCGCCAACCGCGCCATCGGTGCCTTCGATCGTTGCGCCTCTTCGACCAGACGCACTATTCCCGCATAGGTGCTCTGGGCCGCAGGGCGGGTGGCGATCAGATCGAATGGCGCGCCGGCGTTGGTGGACCCGCTCATCGCTTCGGCCCCGCGCGACAGCTGCACGGGCAACGATTCACCGGTCAATGCGGATGTGTCGAGAAACGCCTCATCGGATGCGATCGTCCCGTCCACCGGGGCGACATCGCCCTGCCGGATCAGCAGCAGGTCGCCGGGTTCTATTTCATCCAGCGGCACTTCTTCAAGGCCACCGTTCCGGTGCCGTGTCGCGGTTCGCGGCACCCGCGACAGCAGATCGTGCATTTCACGGCGTGCGCGCCCTTCGGCGAAGTTCTCCAGAAAGGTACCGCCCGAGTACATCACCGCAACGACAGCCGCCGCCAGCGTTTCCCCGAACGCGAGCGCCGCCGTCATCGACAGTGCCGCAACGATATCGAGCCCGACATCGCCCCGCTGAAGGCTGCGGATAATCTCGACCAACAGGGCGGCCAGCACGGGTATCACCCCGACAAACCACACGGTATCGGCCAGCTGGTCCCTTCCGGCCAGATAAAGACCGGACCCAGCCAGCAGGCCCAATAAGGCAATCGACAGCAGAAGTTGTTTCAACCGATCGGCGTTTGCATGTCCCATACGCTATTGATTCCCATTCGGATGGGGGTCGTCAGAAGAGCAATGACGGAATCCAAACCCCTGAACTTCTCTTCTATTGGATACCTGCCTGTGGGGTCGAGTCCGCTTTGCACATGCAGCATGGTCTGGTTTTTGCCAACGCGGTCGGACCAGATCCGCGCCATTGTTGAATGATTTGCCCGTCGCGTACGGCAAGGCGGCGTATGCCACGCCATTGCTCGCGCAGGGCTGATCTGCGAGAAACCGTATTGCCTCCCGTGGCTTCGCAACCTTACGGTGCGCGCGCGCCCAACGGACGCGACCATAAACGAAGTTTGATTTATCCGATGATCACGATACTCCCTCAAAACAGGACGATCTGCGTATGTATGTGATTGCGGAAGGACCCGCGTGAACGTCCTCGTGCGGGCGGCCCTGTGGATGACAGGCGCAATTGCATCGTTTTCGTGCATGGCTATCGCGGGCCGCGAACTCGCCAGTGCCTACGATACCTTCGAAATCATGCTTTATCGCAGTGCCGTTGGCGTCATCGTCGTGGTCGGGCTCATCGCGCTCGGCGGTCGCTGGAGCGAAATCCGGTTTGACCAGATGGGCCGTCATCTACTGCGCAATCTGCTGCATTTCACCGGTCAGAACCTGTGGTTCTACGCGGTCGCGGTTGTGCCTCTCGCACAGGTCTTCGCGCTTGAATTCACCTCGCCGCTCTGGGTCGCTGTGCTTGCACCGGTGTTGCTGGGCGAGCGCATGACACGGATACGGGCTGTGGCAGCACTGTTGGGATTCGTCGGCATCCTGGTCGTCGCACGCCCCAGTGTCGATACGTTCCAGATCGGTCTGCTCACAGCAGCGGCGGCGGCGCTGTTCTTTGCGCTGACCAACATGATGACAAAGCGGTTGACCCGCGACAACACAATCACCTCGATCCTGTTTTTTCTGACAACGCTTCAGTTGCTGTTCGGAGCGTTGGCCGCAGGATATGACGGTGACGTGGCCGGGCCAACGGTCCAAAGTCTGCCCTACCTTGTGCTTGTCGGATTGGCGGGGCTGCTGGCGCATTTTTGCCTCACCAAGGCGCTGTCCATCGCCCCCGCCACAATCGTCGTACCGCTTGATTTCGCGCGCCTGCCGGTGATCGCCATCGTCGCGATGGCGCTTTACGGCGAACCGCTGGAGGTATGGGTCTTCGTCGGTGCTATCATCATATTCATCGCCAATTATCTGAATATCTGGTCGGAAACCCGCAACCGCACCTGAGATAACCGCACGAAACGGGTCGCCTGCGTGCGCGCGCCATGCAACATGGCGCCATGACTTCCGAACGTTCCATCTCCGGCCGGGCCTGGCTTTTGCTGTTTGCGTTGGCGCTCCTGTGGGGGGCCTCATTTCTGTCGGTTCGTGTTGCGCTCGACGAAGTGCCGGTCCTGACATCGGTGGCGCACCGGGTCGGATGGGCTGCCGTTGTCCTTTGGGCTGTGGTACTTGGCACCGGTCTGCCCGTGCCACGGGGCTGGCGGGTCTGGATTGGGTTTGCGGGGATGGGGCTTTTGAACAATGCCATCCCGTTCAGCCTGATGGCCTGGGGACAACTTTACATCCCGACCGGTCTGACCTCGATTCTCAACGCATCGACGGCCATTTTCGGGGTGCTTGTCGCATCCCTTCTGCTCAGCGATGAACGGCTGAGCCCGCGCAGGGCGACAGGTGTGCTGATTGGCTTTGTCGGTGTAGCTACAGCCATCGGACTGGAGAACCTGCGCGCCTTCGACCTGGGTGCGCTGGCGCAACTGGCCGTGCTTGGAGGCACTGTTTCCTACGCGCTTGCCGGGGTCTGGGCGCGCAAGATGCTGGTTGGGCTTGCACCGCAAACCGCCGCCGCCGGTATGCTGAGCGCCTCTACGATGGTCATGGTCCCGCTTGCGTGGATGGTCGACGGTCCGATCAGCCTCGATCTCGCACCACGCACGATGATTGCGATCGCATATTACGCGCTCGCGGCGACGGCGCTGGCCTATCTGCTCTATTACCGCGTTCTGGCGCTGGCGGGCAGCGGCAATCTGATGCTGGTGACGTTGCTGGTGGCTCCGATTGCCATCGTTCTGGGCGCCATCGTCCTGGGCGAGGCGCTGCGTCCCGCGGCCTATGGCGGGTTTGCATTGCTGGCGCTCGGGCTTCTGGTGATCGACGGGCGCGCGCTGGCGCTGATTGACCCGCGCAGGCGGGCGCGCTAGCAAGAGCGAACCCTGACAGGAGCCTGCCCATGCTGTATCCCGACGCCGAAAGCTGGCGCCAAGCCCCGCGCAAATCGGTGCTGTTCTTCGGCATGTCGGGCCTAGGAAAAACCCATATTTCCAAGCTGCTGGTGCAGGAAGGCGATTGGTTTCACTATTCCATCGACTACCGCATCGGCACGGCCGGGATGTACCCGCACATCAAGGACAACCTGATTGCCCACGCAATGCGCGAACCCTTTCTGGCCGAGATGTTGCGCGCCGATCTGATCTATCTCGAACCCAATATACATGATCATGATCTGCGCGCGGTCGCTGCCTATCTGGGCAAACCGGGCAATCCGGCCAAAGGCGGCCTGGAGATGGCGGAATACACCCGCCGGCAGTTGCAGTTCAGGGCCGCCGAAGTGGCCGCGCTGAACGACACGGCCCATTTCCGCGAACGCGCCGAACGGCTCTACGGTCTGGCGCATTTCATCTGCGATACCGGCGGGTCGATCTGCGAATGGGTCGATCCCCAAGACCCGGACGATCCGTTGCTCGCAGCACTCTCGCAACAGTGCCTTTTGGTCTGGATCAAGGGCAATGAGGCGCATACGCAAGAGCTGGTACGCCGGTTCGACCTAGCCCCCAAACCGATGGCATATCAGCCCGATTTCCTCGCCCGTGTCTGGGTGGATTACCTGCGCGAAAACAACTGCAATGCAGCGGACGTCGATCCGGACGCTTTCATCCGCTGGACCTATGCACAGGCGCTGGCGCACCGGCAGCCCCGCTATAGCGCGATGGCGCGCCATGGTGTGACGCTGACACCGGACGACTGCCGCCAGATCGGCGGACCGCAAGACTTCGAAGACCTCATCGCCACCAAGCTAACCTCTGCGGCACCTTGAGAGACCTGACCATTCAGCCTATCTGTGCTGTCCCGGATGCCCAAAAGATCGAACCGAAAACATGCCCATCAAGATTCCAGCCGCCCTGCCCGCCTATGACGTCCTGACCCGCGAGGGCGTCAGTGTTATGGACGAAGATCAGGCCGCCCGTCAGGACATCCGCCCCTTGCGGATCGCGCTCCTGAATCTGATGCCGAAAAAAATTCAGACGGAAAACCAGTTTGCCCGCCTGATCGGAGCCACGCCCCTGCAGATCGAGCTGTCGCTGTTGCGGATGACAAACCATGAGACGCGCAACACGGCCGCCGACCACATGCAAAGCTTCTACCGCCCCGTGTCGGACGCGTGGAACGAGAAGTTCGACGGCCTGATCATCACCGGTGCGCCGATCGAGCATTTGGCGTTCGAAGAAGTAAACTATTGGGACGAACTGGTGCGGGTAATGGACTGGACCCAAACCAATGTGCAATCCACCATGGGCGTCTGCTGGGGTGGGATGGCGATGATCAATCATTTTCACGGAGTAAGAAAGCACCTGCTGGACGCGAAGACCTTTGGCTGCTTTCGCCATCAGAACCTCGCACCGGCCTCGCCCTATCTTAACGGATTTTCGGATGATTGCGTGATTCCCACGTCCCGCTGGACCGAAATTCGCCAGTCTGAAATAGATGCGACCAACGGATTGCGCACACTTCTGGGCAGCGACGAGGTCGGCCCTTGCCTTGTCGAGGACCCGGCCCACCGCGCGCTTTATATCTTCAGTCACTTCGAATATGACCGCGAAACCCTGAAGCAGGAATACGACCGTGATGTCGCGGCAGGGGCACCGATCAACGTGCCGCTAAATTACTATACCGACGACGACCCCGCGTTGCCGCCGCTGAACCGCTGGCGCAGTCACGCGCACCTGCTGTACGGCAACTGGATTCAGGAAATCTATCAATCGACGCCTTATGACATTTCGAAAATCGGCACTTAGCATGCTCGTCCTCGTTCTGATGGCGTTGGCCGTCATTGTCGCGGTTCAATGGCGGGCATCCGCACGCGAGGCGACAGCTGCGAAAAACTATCCTCCGCAGGGCCGTATCCTGGATATCGAAGGCACGCCGGTGCATGTGCTCACGCAAGGTGCGGGACCGGACCTGGTGTTGATCCACGGCGCCAGCGGCAACGTGCGCGACTGGACCTTCGGTTTTGCCGACCGGCTGAGCGACCGCTACCGTGTGATCATGTTCGACCGGCCCGGTCTGGGCTGGACGGGTCGGTTGCCGGGGAAAAATGGACCATGGAACAGCCGCTCGGAAACGCCGATGGAACAGGCGGCGTTGTTGCAAAAAGCCGCCGATGTCCTCGGCGTGTCCAATCCGCTTGTCTTGGGGCATTCATTCGGCGGAGCCGTCGCGATGGCATGGGCGCTGGGGCGTCCCGACCGGACCGCCGGAATCGTGATGTTGGCGGGGGTTTCAAACCCCTGGCCCGGTGATCTGGGATGGACGTACACGTTGCTGGGCTCTGCGGCAGGCGGTGCGCTCGTGGTGCCCGCGGCCTCTGCGTTCGTGCCGCAGTCCTACGTCGACAGCAGCGTAAAAAGCATCTTTTCGCCGCAGCCCGCACCGCGCGGCTATGTGGAGCATGTGGGTGACATATTGGCCCTGCGGCGCGAAAGCATGCGCGCGAATGCGCAGCAGGTGAACCACCTGCGCCCGCATATCGTCAAGATGTCCAAGCGGTACGCAGATCTGGAAATACCCCTCGAAATAGTGCACGGCGACGCAGACACTATCGTTCCGGTGGACGTCCATTCAAGGCCCCTGTCGCAGCAGGTACGCGGGGCGCGGCTGACGGTATTGCCGGGGATCGGCCATATGCCGCATCATGTCGCCGCCGACGCCACCATCGCCGCGATCGACCGCGCCGCCGCGCGTGCTGGTTTGCGTAAAGCTCCTTAACATCGCATATTGCATCAGACCTAGTGCCCGGAGACCCGAGATGGAGCTGCCCTTTGACGGTGCAATCAGCGCCTACTACGAGAACGACGCCCCGGAAGAAATACGCGCGGCTGTCGCAGGCGGCAAGAAACACACGATTCTATTCTCGACCTATCCGCACGACCGGCATCTCGGGCGCAAGTCCTACACCGCACAAATGGCGCTGTTACAGATCGAAATGGTCAAGCTTCAGGCCTGGGTCCGCGAAACCGGCACCCGCATCGCAATGGTGTTCGAAGGCCGTGACGCCGCCGGCAAAGGCGGCACGATCGAGCGGTTCCGAACCAATCTCAATCCGCGAAACGCGCGTATCGTGGCGCTGTCAAAACCCACCGAGTCGGAAGCAAGCCAATGGTATTTTCAACGGTATGTGAAACATTTGCCCGCCGCCGGTGATATGATCTTCTTTGACCGCTCATGGTATAACCGCGCCGTGGTCGAGCCGGTATTCGGCTTTTGCACGCCCGACCAGAACACGCGGTTTTTCAATCAGGTTCAGCCATTCGAGCAGATGATCGTAGAAAGCGGCGTGCACCTGTTCAAGTTCTGGCTCAACGTCGGGCGTGCGGAGCAATTGCGCCGAATGCTGTCGCGCGAGAGCGACCCGCTCAAGCAGTGGAAGCTGAGCCGTATCGACGTGCAGGGGCTGCATCTGTGGGACGCCTACACCGCCGCGATCCAGGACACGCTGGCGCGCACACATACGGCCTTTGCCCCATGGACGGTTGTGCGGTCCGACGACAAGCGGCGCGCGCGGCTCAATGCGATGCGGCGGGTACTGCACCACTTCGACTATACCCGCAAGGACGCCGAGGCGATCGGGCCGATCGATCCAGCGATCTGTGGTGGCCCCGAGATCTGGGATGCCTAAACGCGGATACCACCACGGCAACCTGCGTCAGGCATTGGTCGAAGCGGCGCTTGACCTGATCGAAAGGCAGGGCCCGACGGGATTTACCCTATCGGAAGCGGCCAAGCAGGCCGGGGTGACGCCCGCAGCCGTATACCGCCACTTCGAGGGCCGCGAGGATATGATTGCCGAAGCGGCGCTTCAGGGCTACGAGATTTTCGGAGATCTGATGGAGCATGCCTATCAAAGCGGCCAGCCATCGGCCTTGGCCGCGTTCGAGGCCACGGGTCGCGCCTACCTCGCCTTTGCCCGCCGCTATCCCGGCCATTATATCGCGATGTTCGAAAGCGGGATCTCGATCAACCGCTCGGCCGCACTTGCCAGCGTGGCAAACCGTGCCAATGCCGTTCTGGAAAAAGCCGCCGGCGATCTCAGCCAGCACATTCCAGCGGACAAGCGCCCGCCCGCGTCGATGTTCTCGGCGCACATCTGGGCGATGAGCCACGGAGTGGTCGAGTTGTTCGCACGCAATTCACCGGGGCGCGCATCGCCGTTTCCGCCCGAAGATCTGCTTGAGACAGGCATCGGCATCTATCTGCGTGGTCTGGGGCTGATCGCGCCTGACAACTAGGTTTGCGCGCAAAAACAGCGGCAAGTTATGGGCCTGAGGCCCCCGCCATCTGCCGGGTCGGCTCTCCATACAGATCCGTTAACGCGTGCGCGGCGATTTCGAACGATCGTTTCCGCGCAGCATGGTCATGGATCTGACCCGTCAGGATAAGTTCGTCAGGCTTGTATTTCGTCACCAGTTCCGCCAATTGCCTGCGCACGGTTTCCGGCGCACCCGTCGCGGAAATGCGCAGCGCCTGATCCACGCCACGCCGCAGGGGGGCGCCGATTTCTGCGTCGATATCCGTGACAGGCGCTGGGAGCTTGCCGGGCGTGCCAGTGCGCAGCCGTGCGAACGCCTGTTGCACAGAGGTGCGCAGATAGGCGGCCTCATCGTCCGTATCCGCACCGATCACATTCACGGCCAGCATGAATTTAGGCGCATCCAGTGCAGCGGACGGTTTGAAATCGCGGCGGTAGATGAATGCGGCATCGTCAAGCGCGTCAGGCGCGAAATGCGACGCAAAGGCATAGGGCAGCCCGAAATGCGCCGCCAGTTGCGCTCCGTACAGTGAGGACCCCAGGATCCAGATCGGCACATGCGTACCCTGCCCCGGATGGGCCTGCACCGGCGCATTGGGGTCTGCGTCACCGAGATAGCCCATCAACTCGGCCACCTCGGCGGGAAAGTTGTCCTCGCCCGTGCGCCCCCGGCGCAGCGCATGCCATACCGCCTGATCCCCGCCGGGTGCGCGGCCAAGCCCAAGGTCTATGCGGTCGCCGTAAAGCGTCGCCAACGTCCCGAACTGCTCTGCGATGCTCAGCGGGGCATGGTTGGGCAACATGACGCCCCCGGCGCCGACGCGGATGGACGTTGTCTTGCCCGCGATATGGCCCAGCAAAACCGATGTCGCAGCCGACGCGATGCCCGGCATGTTGTGGTGCTCCGCCATCCAGTAGCGGTGATAGCCCAACGCCTCGACATGCTGTGCAAGATCGGCGCTGTTGCGCATGGACTCCGCGGCAGTGTGGCCTTCGGGCACGGGGCATAGATCAAGTATGGAATATTTCATGAGAAACCTCTTTGATTGATCCCAACATAGGTACGCCTGACGCGGCGTGAAAGAGGGAGCGGCCAAACGAAAAAGGCCGCACCCTGCGGTGCGGCCCTTTCCAATGCTGTCGAAAGGATCAACGCTTGGAGAACTGGAAGCTCTTGCGCGCTTTGGCCTTGCCGTATTTTTTCCGCTCAACGACGCGGCTGTCGCGGGTCAGGAAGCCAGCCGCTTTCAGTGCGCCGCGCAGGGAGGGATCGTACAACTGCAGCGCCTTGGAGACGCCGTGCTTGACCGCACCGGCCTGACCGGACAGACCGCCACCCTTGACCGTCGCGTACACGTCGAACTGGCCTTCGGTGTTGGTGATGCCGAACGGCTGCGCCAGAATCATCTGAAGCACGGGGCGCGCGAAGTATTCGTTCTGCGGCTTGCCGTTGACGACAACCTTGCCGGAGCCGGGCTTGATCCAGACGCGGGCGACCGCATCCTTGCGCTTGCCGGTGGCATAGGACCGACCCAAATCGTCGCGCACTGGCTCACGCGGGGTCATGTCAACCGCCGGTGTGCCCTGTACGGCACCGATATCGTCGGTCACGGCGTCGGCCAGATCTTCGAGTGTCTTGATTTCGTCAGCCATGCTCATTCACTCCGCGTGTTTTTCTTGTTCATGGACTTCACGTCCAGAACGTCGGGGTTTTGGGCCTCGTGTGGGTGATCGCCGCCCGCATAAACGCGCAGGTTGGTCATGATCTGGCGGGTCAGACGGTTGCCGGGCAGCATCCGCTTGACGGCCAGCGTGACGATCCGCTCAGGATGTGCGCCCTCGAGGATCTGCTCCTTGGTCCGCTCCTTGATGCCGCCGGGATGGCCGGTGTGCCAGTAGAACTTCTCGTCACGCTTCTTGCCGGTCATCTGGATCTTCTCGGCGTTGATCACGATGACGTTGTCGCCGCAATCCATGTGAGGCGTGAACGACGGTTTGTGCTTGCCGCGCAAGCGGGTGGCGATGATCGATGCAAGACGGCCCAGCACGACGCCTTCGGCGTCAATGATGATCCATTTCTTGTCGATATCTGCCGGTGTTGCAGAAAAGGTTTTCATGGACGGTATTCCCGTTGTGGTGTGACGGGACACGTGCCCCGATGTGATGGGCGGGTTATAACCTAGGCGGAAACAGCGTCAAGCATCAAAGACCCGCATATATCGAGCAAAAACAGTTACTTGAAAATACGGTATTATTTTACCCCATAGTCCAGACGGTGTTATACGGAAATCCCCCCTAGAATTGGTGGTGATCAAACGTAGAGCTTTCTCGGCAAGATATCTGAGGGGGTTTACGATGAAGAACGGACGATTTAGCGATGCGCAGATCGTGGCTGTGTCGAAGCAGGCGGAAGGCGGTGTGCCGGTCTCTGAGCTTTGTCGAGAGCATGGGATGAGCAGTGCCAGCTTTTACAATTGGCGGGCGAAATTTGGCGGGATGCATTGCACGGCAGAGTATCGCGTAGCGATGTCCCGCCAACCGAGTGCGTGGTGCGGCGTCTGAACCAGATCATCGAATGGCGTGGAAAGCCCAAGGCTATTCGTATCGATACTGGACCCGAATATGTCAGTGGAAAGCTCCATGGAATGGTCCTAAAAACAATGCGTTAGGCTATATTCAGCCCGAAAAACCCCAACAGAACGCCTATATCGAACGCCACAACCGCACGGTTCGCAACGAATGGCTCAACCAGTACATCTTTGAAACCAGCGAAAAGGCACAGGATCAGGCCACGGTATGGCTCTGGACACAGCAATGAACGACCCAACATGGGCATCGGCGGCATGACACCCGCAATCAAACCGAAAACCGCCGCCTGAATTCTACGGCTGGACCACATAAAAAATGGGGGGATCCTCTTATCTCCGATCAATAGTCGGGTGCATTGAGGTGGGCGAGCCGAGCGTAATCATCAACTGTCAGATATCCGGCATAAAAACAGGCCGTAAAAAAGGCCGTAATATTTGAGGAAATTGATCCTTCTTCGGTGCCCACTTTTGTTCGGAAGTTGTGGCGGAGGCTCAGGGATTCGAACCCTGGGGACGCTTTCACGCCCGTCGGTTTTCAAGACCGGTGCAATCGACCACTCTGCCAAACCTCCACTTGGCGAACCGTTTATGGCGATTGCAGCGATTCTGCAAACGGTGTTTGAGGGCCGGAATTCAGGGGGAATATTGCCGATCCGCCTCAGCTTCTCTTGTCGTCAGCGGTTCGCGCGCGTTAGAGTGCCGCCAACGCTCCGCAAAGGGGCGATCAGGCGTGCGTTGACGTAATAACGTGGCCGCGCGGCGTGAGAATGGCCGCTAACAGGCAAGGACGAGGGACTATGAGCAGGCGCAACACGAAATCCGATCAGAACAAACCGAGACACCGGATCATGACGATCTGGGGCAGTGTGGCCGCAATCGGTTTGTTGGCCGGGTGCGACGACAGCGGCAAATTCGCTTTGCCAGGAACCGGTTCATCGCCTGCAAGCAGCGTGGCAGCACCAGCGGGACCGACTGTCGAACGCGACGTCGAGGCGCCCGAGGTGTTTTCCGTAACAGATGAGGGGCTTTGGGACGGACGTCCTAGCCTGGGTGGCGTCTGGGTTGCGCATCCGGATGTCGAGGACCCCGAGCGGGTGATCATCCGCAACCAGAGTAACGACAAATTCGTCGTCGGCGCGCTCTTTCGGCGCGAACGGGATATTCCCGGACCAAGCCTTCAGATTTCGTCAGACGCGGCTGTGGCGCTTGGCATTCTGGCGGGCGCTCCGGCGAAACTGAATGTGACGGCCTTGCGCAAGGTCGAAGAGGTATCGACCGACACCGAGGCCGCGCAGCCAGTCGCGGCCCCCGTGGACGAGGCACCAACGGTCAGCACGACATCGCTTGATCCCGCGGTCGAAACCGGGGTCGCACCGGTTGAGGTCGCGACGGCACCCGCCGCCCCTGCTCCACGTCCTGTTCAGGCCTCTGATCTGGACAAACCCTATATCCAGATCGGCATTTTCAGTGTCGAGGCCAATGCAGAGCGCGCTGCAAAGCAGATGCGCGGCGCAGGCCTTGCACCGAGTGTCCGGCAGAGCGAAATCAATGGAAAGACCTTCTGGCGTGTTGTTGTCGGTCCTGCGGCCACGTCGGCAGAACGGACCAAGATACTATCCACCATCAAGGCGGAAGGCTTTACCGATGCCTATGCCGTCTCCAGCTAGCCCCTTTCGGAGGAGACCGATACTCATGCGTATGATTCCGACCGCACTTGGCGCGCTCGCCCTGCTTGTCTCGACCGTAAGCGCACACGCCTTCGAGACCAGCGCCTCCGCCGCTTATGTCGTAGATCACACCAGCGGCACGGTTCTGATGGCCAAGAACGCGGATGCCCCCTTGCCGCCTGCGTCCATGTCCAAGTTGATGACCCTTTATATGGCGTTCGAGGCGATCGAGAACGGCATTCTTGACCTCGATCAGGAATTGCCCGTCTCTGCAGCGGCACAGGAATACGGCGGCTCTACCATGTTCCTGCAGGCGGGCGAGCGCGTGCGCGTCGAGGATCTGCTGCGCGGCATCATTGTGTTGTCGGGCAACGATGCCTGCGTGGTGATCGCCGAGGCGCTGTCGGGCACCGAAAGCAAATTCGCCCGCCAGATGACCATGCGGGCGCAGCAGTTGGGCATGACCAACTCCACCTTTACCAATTCCAACGGCTGGCCCAAGGCGGGTCATCGCATGTCGATGCGTGATCTGGGTCTGATCTCCGGCAAGCTGATCCGCGACTTCCCGCAGTACTATCCGATGTTCGCGGAAGAAGAGTTTCTGTTCGACACCAAGGAAGCGCAGAACCGGTTCAATCGCAACCCGTTGTTGGGCATGGGCATCGGCGCGGACGGTCTGAAGACCGGGCACACGACAGAGGCAGGTTATGGGCTTGTCGGCTCCGCCAAACAGGGTGAGCGGCGGATCATTTTCGTGCTCTCGGGTCTCGATACCGCGCAGGCCCGCGCGCAGGAGGCCGAAGCCGTCACGAACTGGGCATTCCGTCAGTTCGCCCAGACCGATCTCGGCACCACCGGTGAACATATCGCGGAGGCCAAGGTTTCGCTGGGGGCGCAAAAGAACGTCGGCCTTGTGCTGGGCGAGGACCTGTCGATGCTGGTCCCGACCAATCCGATCGCTCCTCTGCAGGCCGAAGTCATCTATGAGGGTCCTATCAAGGCACCGATCGCCAAGGGCGATGTTTTGGGCGAGCTTGTGATTACGCCTGAAGGGTTGCCGGAAAAGCGTGTTCCCCTGATCGCGGACAGCGCGGTTGCGCCCTACGGCTTCGTTGACCGCATGATGGCCGCCGCCGAACATCTGATCTCGCGGCTTAACGCCGGCCCGGCAGAGGAGGCTTCGTGACGGCAGGCGGGCTGTTCATCAGCTTTGAAGGCATCGACGGATCGGGAAAATCAACGCAGGTGGCACTGCTGACCGATCATCTGCGCAGCAAGGGCCGTGACGTCGTACTGACTCGCGAACCGGGCGGCAGCCCCGGTGCCGAAGAAATTCGCGCTCTGGTCTTGCAGGGGGATCCCGACCGCTGGTCCGCCGAGACCGAAATTCTGTTGTTCACCGCCGCGCGGCGCGATCATCTGGAGCGGGTGATCTGGCCTGCACTCGATGCTGGCAAGGTCGTTATATGCGACCGCTTCGCCGACAGCACCCGCATGTACCAGGGCATGAGCCGGGGCGACCTGCGTGCGACGGTGGACCGGTTGCACAGCCTGATGATCGGGATCGAACCGGACCTGACCATTCTTATCGACATGGATCCCGCACAGGGGCTCAGCCGTGCGAAGGGGCGTCAGGGCAGCGAGGAACGCTTCGAGGATTTCGGTGCCGATCTTCAGGAAAAAATGCGCAGCGGTTTTCTGGGGCTCGCGCAGGAGTTCGCGGCCCGTTTTCGTGTCATTGACGGGAACCGCGCGATTGCCGATGTCGCGACGGATATCCGCGATGCTGTCGCCCCTACGGTCTGACACGCCCCATTTCCAACGTCGCCAATCCGCGATAAGTCCCATGCCATGACCGATGACCCACAGCACCAGCCTGAACGCCTGCCCGGCGCGCCCCATCCGCGCGAGACGTGCCGCCTCATAGGGCAGGAAGCGGCGGAGGCGGACTTTGTCGACGCCTTCAACACCGGACGTCTGCATCACGCGTGGATGCTGACCGGTCCGCGCGGCGTCGGAAAGGCAACGCTGGCATGGCGCATCGCCCGGTTTCTGCTGGCCACGCCCGCGCCGGACGCGGGCGGCATGTTCGCGCCCGAACCTGCGCGGGATCTGGAAATCTCGGCCGACCATCCGGTCGCGCAGCGGATCGCGTCCGGTGGCGAAGGACGCATCCGCAACATCACCCGCAGTGTCAACGAGAAGACCGGCAAGCTGCGCAACGAAATCGTCGCCGAAGACATCCGCGCACTCAACGGTTTTTTTCAGATGTCGGCCCCCGATGGCGGCTACCGCGTGGTGATCATCGACGACGCCGATCAAATGAACGCGACAGCCGCCAACGCGCTCTTGAAGATGCTCGAAGAACCGCCCGCCCGTGCGCTCCTGCTGTTGATCAGCCACCAGCCGTCGGGCCTGTTGCCCACGATCCGTTCGCGCTGCCGTGTGCTGCCGCTCAGACCCCTGTCCGAGGATCAGGTGGCGCAGGCCATGGCGCAGGCAGAGGTGGCGGCGCAGAATACCGCTGGCCTCGCCGCTTTGTCGGGCGGATCCGTCGGCGGGGCGATGCGGCTGTCGCTCTTGGGCGGTGCACAACTCTATGCGGAGCTCGTCGCATTGATGGACACCCTGC
Source organism: uncultured Sulfitobacter sp. (assembly GCF_947497275.1). Taxonomy (GTDB): domain Bacteria; phylum Pseudomonadota; class Alphaproteobacteria; order Rhodobacterales; family Rhodobacteraceae; genus Sulfitobacter. Next base: position 612,299 of record NZ_CANMFS010000001.1, on the reverse strand, counting down.
CGCGCATGGACCGCCCGCGCGCGCTCAAGCTTGCAGAGGCCGCCGCCGCACGCGGCGCCGAGGCCAAGCGAGACCTTCTGTTCGTGCTCATCGACCTGTTGTTGAGCCGCCTTGCGCGCACCGGGGCCACCGGCACACCCCCTGCCCCCGAAGCGGTCCCCGGCGAAACGGCTATGCTGGCGCGTCTTTCACCGACCCCGCGACAGGCCCGCATCTGGGCCGACCTAGCGCCAGAGATTGGCGGCAGGGCGCGCCACGGCATCGCGGTCAACCTTGACCCTGCCGCGCTCGTTCTAGATACCCTGATGAAAATATCACAAGCCGCCCCCCGCTAGATTGCAGCAGTCCGGAGACCCATGACCGACCTCCCTTCCCTCACCGACAGCCATTGCCACCTCGATTTTCCGGACTTCGAGGGTGAAGTATCCGACTTGATCGCGCGCGCGCGCGAGGCCGGCGTGACGCGGATGGTGACGATCTGTACCAAACTGGTGAACGAGCCTGCGGTGCGCGAGATCGCGCAAGCCCATGCGCCCGTGTTTTATGCTGCCGGCACTCACCCGATGAGCGTCGCAACCGAGCCGATGGCGACGGTCGATCAGCTGACCGCCATCGCACAGCACCCCAAGATGGTTGGCATCGGCGAGACAGGGCTGGATTATCACTATACCGCCGAGAGCGCACAGGCACAGCAGACCTCACTGCGGCTGCACATCGACGCCGCACGCGAAACCGGTCTGCCGCTTATCATCCACAGCCGCGATGCCGATGACGATATGGCGCGGATCCTGCGTGATGAATACCGCAACGGCGCGTATTCATGCGTCATGCATTGCTTTTCGTCCTCGGCCAGCCTCGCGCGCACAGCGATTGATCTGGGTTTCTATCTCAGTATGTCGGGGATCACGGCCTTTCCCAAAAGCAACGATCTGCGTGACATATTCACGGACGCACCCCTTGACCGCGTGCTGGTCGAGACCGACAGCCCCTACCTCGCCCCGCCGCCGCGCCGCGGCAAGCGGAACGAGCCCGCCTATACCGCGCACACCGCCCGCCGCGCGGCAGAGACGTTCGGCATGGACTACGCCGAGTTCGCCGCACGTACACAGCAGAATTTCGACCGACTGTTCACCAAGGCAGCCCGCTACGAGGTCACACCATGACCGCCGAGATGCGCATCACGATCCTGGGCTGCGGCTCTTCGGGGGGCGTCCCGCGTCTGGGCGGCGTCTGGGGTGCCTGCGATCCGCACGAGCCGAAAAACCACCGCCGGCGCTGTTCGATCCTCGTAGAACGGATCACGGACGCGGGCACCACGACAGTGCTGATCGACACCTCTCCCGACATGCGCAGCCAGCTTCTGGACGCGGGCGTCGGACGGCTCGATGCCGTGATCTACACCCACGCGCACGCCGATCACGTCCACGGCATGGATGATCTGCGGATGATTGTCATCAACATGCGCGCGCGTCTGCCGGTCTGGGCCGACCAGCCGACTCACGATGCGCTGATCGACCGCTTCGGCTATGCCTTCATCCAGCCCGAAGGCTCGATGTATCCGCCGATCCTCGAGATGAACCTGATGGACGGTGATGTGCGGATTGACGGCCCAGGCGGGGCGCTGGCTTTTACCCCCTTCGAGGTTCCCCATGGCGGGATGAATGCCCTCGGGTTTCGCGTGAACAACGTCGCGTACTTGCCTGATGTTGCATCTATTCCAAATGATGTGTGGCATCATCTCAGGGGCTTGCGCTGCTGGATCGTCGACGCCCTGCGGCGCGACCCGCACCCGACCCATAGCCATCTTGACCAGACGCTTGGCTGGATCAGGGACGTGGCCCCGAAACAGGCCGTGCTGACCAACATGCACACCGATCTCGATTACCGAACATTGCTCGACGAGACGCCGGATCATGTACATCCTGCCTTCGACGGCATGCAGCTGCGCTTCGATCTGGACTGACGCGGCCCCTTTCGGACTGCCGCGCGGGGGTGTAGGCAAGGCGACATCCCCAGCCCCGAGTCCGCGCCCATGCAAACCCTTCTTGACGTTATCCTGCCGGTGTTTCTGGTCATCGGCTTCGGCTATGTCGCGGTTTGGCGGGGGTATTTCCCGGTCAGTGGCGTCGACGGCGTGCTGCGCTTTGCACAGAGCTTTGCCGTGCCTTGCTTGCTGTTTCAGGCCATCGCGAACCTCGATCTGGGTAGCGCCTTCGACGCGCGCCTTTTGATCAGCTTCTACGCGGGCGCGGCGATCTGCTTTGCGCTCGGCACGGTCGGGGCGCGGATCTTCTTCAAACGCGACTGGGAAGACTGCGTCGCGATAGGATTTTGCTGCCTGTTCTCCAACTCCGTCCTCCTAGGGTTGCCAATCTCGGAACGGGCCTACGGCGCCAATGCGTTGACCGGCAATTACATGATCATCGCCATGCACTCGCCGTTTTGCTACGGTTTGGGGATCACGGTCATGGAATTCGTACGCAACCGTGGGCAAAGCGGGCTCGGCCTCGCGCGGGCAGTAACGCGCGCGATGTTCCACAATCCGCTCGTCATCGGCATCGTTGCCGGGTTCGCGCTCAATCTGTCGGGGCTGACACTGCCGTCGGTTGTGGATGACGCGCTGTCCCTGATCGTGCGGGCCGCCCTGCCAGCCGCTCTTTTCGCGTTGGGCGGTGTGCTGATCCAGTACCGCCCGGAGGGCGACATGAAAGCGATCGCGATGGTCTGCTGTCTGGCGCTGGTGGTCCACCCCGCGTTGGTGTGGGTGTTCGGATCTGCTCTTGCGGTGCCGACCGATCTGTTCCGTGCCGGTGTCCTAACCGCTGCGATGGCACCCGGATTCAACGCCTATATCTTCGCCAATATGTACGGCCGTGGCCGACGTGTCGCCGCATCATCAGTGCTGATCGCCACCGGCATTTCGATCCTGACGGTCTGGCTCTGGCTTACGGTTCTCGGCTGAACCTGCAAACGTGCGTGGACGTCATCTGGCGCGCTGCCCCTCGCGGTTTCATAGCAGTTGACCTAAGCCCCAAGTTTTCTCCAGCTTTGCGCCAAATCCTTGGGGTTAAATCTCTGGCGTTAGGCCTCCATCTTGTCCATCGCATTTCGCTGCAAAAATTCCATCGGCGTCAGCCGCATGATGATGATGCAAAACTCTATCGCCTCATGGATTGCCGAAGGGGATAATGTGGAACTGGCGAGGGCTGGCTGGTCTTATGCCAAGATACAATCAACAACTGGTCAGAACTTGGAAACTGTCGCAAGTTGACGAGAAATGCGAGCCAAAAAGCTTGTCTCGCGTCGGTCAAATGCGGCGGTCCGAACCGACCTGTGGGAAGCACCTTCATGCTTCGCGCAATAAACACGCGGAAAACCTTGAAAAACCAAGGTGGTACCCAAGGCCGGACTCGAACCGGCACGCCTCGCGGCGGGGGATTTTGAATCCCCTGCGTCTACCATTCCGCCACTTGGGCACTGCGCGGGATTTAACGCGTGGGCGCGCGGGGGGCAAGTGCAAACTCGGCCTGCGGGTACCGCTATTGACGCCGCACGCCCTTCATGGTGTTGAGACATGTGCGCTAACGGGACCCCTCAAGATGATCCAACGCCTTTATGACTGGACGCTCGGCCTTGCGAACCATCACAATGCGTTGTGGGTTCTTGCGTTCGTTTCTTTCATCGAAAGCTCCTTTTTTCCGATACCGCCAGATGTGTTCATGATCCCGATGATCATCGCCCGGCCCAACCGCGCGTTTCTGATTGCAACCGTGGCCCTCGGCGCATCGGTTCTGGGGGGGCTTCTGGGTTATGCCATAGGCGCGCTTGCCTACGAGACGTTGGGCGCCCCGATCCTGACAGCTATGGGCAAGGCCGATTCGATGGCCGAATTCGCCGTGCGCTTCAACGATCTGGGATTCTGGGCGGTACTGACAGCCGGGGTGACCCCCTTTCCGTTCAAGGTTATCACGATCATGTCAGGCTGGACCGGCATGCCGCTGGGTACCTTCATCGCAACGTCGATCATCGCGCGCGGGCTGCGGTTTTTCGTCGTTGCATTCCTTCTTTGGAAGTTCGGCGCACCGGTCCGGACATTCATCGAAAGGCGTCTGCCTTTGATGTTCACGCTGTTCGTCGTCCTTCTGATCGGCGGTGTCGTTGCGTTGAGGTGGCTATGACCTATCGGTACTGGACGGTGTTGGCGATACTCGGATCGGCGGGACTGTTGCTCGCCGCGTTCGGCTTTCAGCATCTGGGCGGCATGGCGCCGTGCAAGCTGTGCCTGTGGCAACGGTGGCCGCACGCCGCCGCAATCGCCGTGGGCGCGGCGGTTCTGATCAGCGGTCGCGCGCCGCTTGCATGGCTTGGCGCGGTTGCCGCGCTGGGCACAGCCGGCATCGGCGCCTATCATGTCGGGGTCGAACAAGGCTGGTGGCAAGGCCCTACTTCGTGCACCTCCACCGGGGTATCGGGGTTGAGCGCCGATGAGCTGCTCGATCAAATCCTTGGCGCCCCGCTGGTGCGCTGCGATGACATCGCGTGGCAACTGGCGGGGATCAGCATGGCGGGCTGGAACGCGATTGCATCGCTGATACTTGCGGCCATGTGGCTTATGGCGGCGCGCAGCACCCGTTAACCTGACTTGCGCGTGCTCAGAAGCAGGCTGGTCTCGCTCGACATCACACCGTCCAGACGGCGGATCCGGTCCAGCACCCGGTCAAAATCAGCCAGCGTCGCCGTCCCGATCTCGACGATCAGATCCCAGCGTCCGTTGGTTGAATGCACCGCGCGCAACTCGACCATCTGACCCAGATTGCGCTTGATCCGTTCGGCACCACGGCCTTCGATCCCGATCATCATCAGCCCACGCACCGGATCGCGGGCGACGTCGGCACGCGTGACCACAGAAAACCCGATGATATCGCCGCGCGTCTGCAACTGGGCTATGCGCGCCCGCACGGTGCTGCGCGACAGACCCAGCCGCGCGGCAAGATCGGAATAGGACGCCCGCGCGTCATGGCGCAGGGCCGCTATCAACTGCTCATCCGTTTTGTCCAAAGGTTCAATCCAATCTGCGCAAAATGCCGCCGGATCGGGCGGTTTGTACGCTGTTCATAGACCGTATGTGCACCATATAACAGCGCAGACCAATACAAGGATCGAGACATGAGCAACCGACACTGCATTTTGCAAGGCGCACCTTTGGACAGTGGCAAGCGCCGCCGGGGATGTTTGATGGGCCCCGATGCGTATCGCACCGCCGGTCTGGCCGAGGCGCTCGAAAATCTGGGGCATCGCGTGACGGATCGCGGCAATGTCACGCCCCGCCCCTTCTCGGAGCAACCGCACGACAGGCTTCACCGCCAGTCGGAAACCATTGCCTGGACCGACGCCTTGGCCGAGAGCACAGAAATGGCCCTGCGCGACGGGATGCCCATCACGATGGGCGGCGATCATGCGCTGGCTGCGGGAACAGTGTTGGGCGCAATGCGCCATGCCGCTGCGCAGGACCGGCCGCTGTTTGTGCTCTGGCTGGATGCGCACAGCGATTTTCACACCCTTGAAAGCACCGGTAGCGGCAATCTGCACGGTACACCGGTGGGCTATTTTACCGGACGTGGCACGTTCGGCGGCTGGCCTGCCCTGCCCGCGCCTGTGCCGTTCGAGAATATCGCGATGATCGGTCTGCGCTCGGTCGATCCCGAGGAACGCACGGCACTGCAGGAGACGGCGATCACCCGTGTCGACATGCGCGAAATCGACGAGACGGGCATCGCCCGCCCGCTCAGCGCGTTTCTCGACCGGGTCGCGGCGGCGGGCGGAATGCTTCATGTGTCGCTCGACGTTGATTTCCTCGATCCCGCGGTAGCCCCTGCGGTAGGCACCACCGTTCCGGGCGGTGCAACAGTACGCGAGGGCCATCTGGTGATGGAGATGCTGCACGACAGCGCGCTGATGACCTCGCTAGATCTGGTCGAGCTCAATCCGTTTCTCGATGAGCGCGGGCGCACCGCACGACTGATGGTCGATCTGGCCGCATCATCCTTGGGGCGCAGTGTGTTCGACCGCCCCACCCGCGCCTATTGATCGCCGAACAGGAGATTTAACATGACCCAACCCTCGCAAAAGGCGCTCGTTCCTTTCGTTTCCGTCGACCAGATGATGCGGCTTATCCACCACATCGGCATCGAAGACATGCTGCGCGGCCTCGCAGACCGGATCGAAGCGGACTTTCGCCGCTGGCCTCTGTTCGACAAGACCCCGCGCGTGGCCAGCCATTCGGACGTGGGCGTCATCGAGTTGATGCCGACGTCGGACGGCGATGTGTATGGTTTCAAATACGTTAACGGCCACCCCGGCAACACCAAGGGTGGCCTGCAAACCGTGACAGCTTTCGGCCTGTTGTCGGACGTGGCGACCGGCTATCCGGTGCTGTTCTCCGAAATGACGATCCTGACCGCGCTGCGCACCGCGGCCACGTCGGCTCTGGTGGCGCGGGTGCTGGCGCCCGCGAGCAGCCGGGTGATGGCGATGATCGGCAACGGCGCACAATCGGAATTTCAAAGCCTGGCGATGAAGGCGGTTGTCGGGATCGACGAGGTCCGGTTGTTCGACACTGACCCGGCGGCGACGGAGAAATGCGCGAAGAATCTCGAAGGGCACGGCCTCAGGATCGTGCGCTGCAAGACGGCCGAAGACGCGATCATGGGCGCGCAGATCATCACGACCTGCACGGCGGACAAGCAATACGCAACGATCCTGACTGACAACATGGTCGGGGCCGGCGTACACATCAACGCCATCGGCGGCGACTGCCCCGGCAAGACCGAACTTGCGCCCGCGATCCTGTCGCGCGCAGATATTTTCGTGGAATACCCCGAACAGACCCGCATCGAGGGCGAGATTCAGCAGATGGCTGCCGATCATCCGGTGACAGAATTCTGGGAGGTGCTGACAGGTGCCGCGACCGGCCGCACCGACGCGCGCCAGATCACGCTGTTCGACAGCGTCGGCTTCGCGATCGAGGATTTCTCGGCTCTGTGCTATGTGCGCGATGCGATCAAGGGGACCGATTTTTTCACCCCGCTCGACATGCTGGCAGATCCCGACGACCCGCGCGATCTGTTCGGGATGGTGCAGCGCGCGGGCTAGGACAGCTTGACCCCGCCTGTCACGTCTTCACCGTAGAGCCAGTCAAACGCGCCGAGCATCCGGCCCGGTGCGACCCGGCTGCCAAGGCGCAGCGCGTTGTGGGCTGCGAACCGCAACGGTCCGGGGCGCAGGTGGTAGCGCCATGCGTTGCCCTCAGCCGCCTTGATCACCCGGGCCACACGCGACATTCGCGCATTCTGGTAGCGCGGCAATGCGCCGGGCCCGTCCTGCGCCACTTCGCGCGCCAGCACCCAAGCGTCTTCGAGCGCCATGTTCGCGCCCTGTGCCAGAAAGGGCAGCGTCGGATGCGCGGCGTCGCCCAGCAGCGCCACGCTCTGTTTCTGCCAAAGCGCGGCGACGGGGTGGCGGTGAAGCCCCCAAAGCGTCGGCGCCTCCACCGCTTCGATCAGTGCGCCGGCCAGACCGCCAAAACCCGCGAATGCCGCCCGCAGATGCGCCGGATCATCGGGATGATGCCAGCCTTCCTCGGCCCAGGTCTGACGCTCTTCCACAGCGACAAGGTTGACCATTTCTCCACCCCGCAACGGATAGCTGACCAGATGGCGTGCCGGGCCCATCGTGACCATCGCCACATCCGGGTGATCGACTGTATTGGGCACCGTCGCGCGCCATGCGACCTGCTGGGTGAAAAACGCAGCGTCCGCGCCATTGAGCGCGGGACGGGCGCGCGAATGAATGCCGTCGGCACCGACGATCAATTCCGCCTGTCGCGTGCTGCCATCCGCGAGCGTGATCTTCGGCACGGCACCGGGTAACACCGACGTTACCTCGACCCCCATCTCGAAACTCACATTCGCCTCGCGCGCGGCGCGGACCAGCACATCGACCAGATCGGCGCGGTGCGCGAAAAGATAGGTTTGCGTCTCGGGCAGACGCATCAGATCCAGCCGCGCCACATCCCCGGCCGCGTCGTGGGCGCGCAACACCACCGCACGCCCCCGCACAGCTCCCCGCTCCAGCAGTCGCCTGCGCAGCCCCAACGCGCGCAGTACGGCCAGCCCGTTCGGGCTGATCTGAAGGCCCGCGCCCACCTCGCGGATTGCAGGAGCCTGTTCGATCACCGTGACCGCAACACCGCGCCGTGCGAGTGCGATGGCGCAGGTCAAACCGCCGATACCGGCACCGATCACAATCGCGTTGCCCAACCCCATCTTCGCGCTCCCTAAAAACAAAAAAGCCGCAGCGGGTGCTGCGGCGGTACTGTGTCACCTACCCGCACGCGGCCCGCCGAAAAGAGACGGCGTGCAGTCGCGGATGCATCATCCGGCGATCACTCAATCGTCGCGGTGGACTTTTTCGCGCCGCTCGTGACGCTCCTGCGCCTCGAGACTCATCGTGGCGATGGGCCGCGCATCCAGCCGCTTGAGCGAAATCGGATCACCCGTCACCGAACAATAGCCGAACTCACCCTCTTCGATACGGCGCAGCGCCGCGTCGATCTTTGACACCAGCTTGCGGGCACGGTCACGGGTGCGCAGTTCAAGCGCGCGGTCGGTTTCTTCGGAGGCACGGTCGGTCACATCGGGAATGTTGCGTGTGCCGTCCTGAAGTGTCTCGATCGTGCCGCGGCTGCCCACCAGCAGCTCCGCTTTCCAGTCCAACAATTTACGGCGGAAGTATTCAACCTGCCGGTCGTTCATGAATGGCTCGTCCTCGGCGGGACGATACGCATCCGGCAAAAACGTTTCCTGCTTCATTTTTCCCATCCCATCTACATAATCAGCGACTGTCACGGTGGACGTCTCCCTAGCGACATTTCCTTGCGGCGGGGTCTATAGGACACGTCCGCGATTGTCACTATGCAATCATACGCTATGATGATTCCCCGAAGAAACAGAAACTTGGCTCGGAAGGTTAACACTGTTATGAAATTTCACGGGACGGCGGACTACGTCGCAACAGACGATCTCAAGATCGCGGTTAACGCTGCGGTACAACTGGAACGCCCACTTCTGGTGAAGGGCGAGCCGGGCACCGGCAAAACCGAACTTGCCCGCCAGGTCTCCTCCGCGCTCGGTCTGCCGATGATCGAATGGAACATCAAATCCACCACCCGCGCGCAACAAGGATTGTACGAGTATGACGCCGTCAGCCGCCTGCGCGACAGCCAGCTCGGCGATGAGAGGGTGCACGACGTGCGCAACTATATCCGCAAGGGCAAATTGTGGGAGGCGTTCGAGGCCCAAGAGAAGGTGGTGCTGCTGATCGACGAGATCGACAAGGCCGACATCGAGTTCCCCAACGACCTGTTGCAGGAACTCGACAAGATGGAGTTCTACGTCTACGAGACCGGCGAGACAATCAAGGCCAAGGTGCGCCCCATCGTCATCATCACTTCGAACAATGAGAAAGAGCTGCCGGACGCCTTCCTGCGCCGCTGTTTCTTTCACTACATCCAGTTTCCCGAAATGGACACGCTCAAGAAGATCGTCGAGGTGCACCATCCCGGAATCAAGCAGGAGCTTCTGACCACGGCGTTGACACAGTTTTACGGGATCCGTGACCAGCAGGGTCTGAAGAAGAAGCCGTCGACCTCTGAAGTCATCGATTGGCTCAAGCTGCTGCTGGCCGAAGATATGGACGCCAAGGATCTCAAGGCGGACGGTACGTCGTCGTTGCCCAAATTGCACGGCGCGCTCTTGAAGAACGAACAGGATGTGCATCTCTTCGAACGGCTGGCCTTCATGGCGCGCGGCGGCCGTTGATTACACGACGCTGCTGACGACCGGCGGTGGCGCGACCTTTTACGGGCGTGCCACCGCCCCTCTTCGACACAAGGGGACCGCTTTCCGAGTGTGTTTTTTTTGTGCCCCCCAACCACAGGTTGCCGTAATCGGGCAAATTTGTCTCGATTTTGCCCAGATTGCTCCCTACCGTGAACAGGTTGAAAGGCGAAAAGACCTTCAATCGAAGCTCAAAAGGGCAGGCAGGCAGCTTATGAACCAGTATCCCGCACATTACGTGCGCTCCGTACCATTGCGCGCTGCGCGAACCATGCAGGCGTCGCGCGTACGCGGGCGCATCGCATGAAGAAATCCCGTATCGCGCTCGTGCTGTCGATGGCCCTGAACGCTTGTACCCCGACGACCGAAGGCGACGTTGCCCGGCGCATGCCGTTCGCGGACTCGAGTCTTCCACCGATCAAGGTCTTTTCAACCGCCGTGCCGCGCGGGCCAGTGCGCGCCAATAACGATCTGGCGCTGGATTTCATCGAACTGTCGTTCAAGCTGGAAAGTGGCCGTGACCTGCCGGTTTTCACCCGTTTCGAAGGACCGATCAATGTGGCGCTGGCGGGCGATGTGCCTGCATCGCTGCAGCATGATCTGAACCGGCTGCTGGCACGATTGCGTGCGGAAGCACGGATCAACATTTCGCAAACCGCAACCGGGCCGGCGAGCATCACGATCAACGCAGTCCCCCGCAGTGAGATCCGCAAGCTGTTGCCGCAGGCCGCCTGCTTTGTTGCGCCGAACGTCAGCACCCTTGCCGAATACCGCAAGGCCCGCCGTAGCTCGAAAACCAACTGGACCTTGCTGCGCGAACGCAAGAAGCTGGCGATCTTCCTGCCCAACGACTCAAGCCCGCAGGAAATACGCGACTGCTTGCACGAAGAGCTTGCACAGGCATTGGGGCCGCTCAACGATCTGTACCGCCTGCCCGATTCCGTCTTCAACGACGACAACGTCCACACTGTGCTGACCGGGTTCGACATGCTGATGTTGCGGGCCTACTACGCCCCGGAGTTGCACAACGGCATGTCGCGGGGACAGGTCGTAGGCGCACTTCCGCAGATCCTGCGCCGGATCAATCCGCGCGGCGAGATTGCAGCAGCACAGTTTCCGACACGCACACCGAAACAGTGGAAGCGCGCCATCGAGACGGCGCTTGGCCCCGCTTCCGGTCACGCCGAACGGATCGCCGGCGCGGCTGAGGCGGTCCGCATCTCCGGTATCATGGGATGGAAAGACCAGCGCCGCGCGTTCGCCCATTACGCCATGGGCCGTGTGCTGCAAAACGATGATCCTGACACGGCACACCAGCATTTCATGATTGCAAAGACATTTTACGACGCGACCCCCGGCACTGATCTTCACCGCGCGTACGTCGCTGCACAGCTTGCCGGGTATGCCGTCCGCACAGGCAACGGTGCACAAGCCATCACCCTGTTGCCCCCCCATATCCAGACCGCACATCTCAACGAGAATGCCGCGTTGCTGTCGACGCTGTTGCTGCTGCGCGCCGAAGCTCTGGATCTTGAGCAACGCACATCAGAGGCCAAGGCCGTTCGGCTGGACAGTCTGGGATGGGCGCGGTACGGATTTGGTTCGGACTGGGCCGTGCGGGCCAAGTTGCGCGAAATTGCATCACTGAACCCGCTCAAATAACGGCCCGCAACACAAAAGGGCTGCAGAATGATCGTCATAGGAGCCGCCATCATCGGCGCAATCGTGGGCGGCATGACCGCGAAAAAGCGCAACGGCAACCGCAAGGACATCGCGCAATATGCGGCCGGCTATGGGCTGGCCTTCATGATCCTCGGGATGTTCGCGACGATCATCATTGATCGGATGGCGTCCTGATGTTCCTACCCTTTTTTGAACAGCTGCGCGCGCACAAGGTGCCGGTATCCATGCGGGAGTTCCTTGCATTTCTCGACGGTATGTCTGCTGGTTTGACGACCTATGACACCGAAGCGTTCTATTATCTTGCGCGAGTGTCGATGGTGAAGGACGAGCGCAATATCGACAAGTTCGACCAAGCCTTTGCCGCCGCTTTTTCGGGGCTCGAAAACATCACCGCGGAGGAAGTGCTCGAAGCGGTGGAGATCCCGCGCGAGTGGCTCGAGAAGATGTCGGAAAAGCACCTGACGGAGGAAGAAAAGGCCGAGATCGAAGCGGCGGGCGGTTTCGACAAGCTGATGGAAACGCTGAAAAAGCGACTGAAGGAGCAAGAAAAGCGCCACCAAGGCGGCAGCAAGTGGATCGGTACAGGCGGTACTTCTCCGTTCGGCGCCTATGGCTACAACCCCGAAGGCGTACGCATCGGCCAGGACAAGTCCCGCCATCAAAAGGCGGTAAAGGTCTGGGACAAACGCGAGTTCCGCAATCTAGATGACACGGTCGAGCTGGGCACCCGCAACATCAAGGTGGCGCTCAAACGGTTGCGCCGTTGGGCCCGCGACGGTGCCCAGGAAGAGCTTGATCTGGGCGGGACGATCCGCTCCACCGCCGAGCATGGGTATCTCGATGTGAAGACCCGCCCTGAGCGGCGCAACGCGGTCAAGGTTCTGCTGTTTCTCGATATCGGCGGGTCGATGGATCCGCATGTCAAGGTCGTCGAGGAGCTGTTTTCGGCGGCGCGCACGGAATTCAAGCACATGGAATACTTCTATTTCCATAACTGTCTCTACGAAGGTGTCTGGCGTGACAACCGGCGCCGCTGGGATGCGCAGACCCCTACCCACGAGATCCTGCGGACCTACGGTCCCGATTACCGCTGTATCTTCGTCGGAGATGCGTCGATGTCCCCCTACGAGATCGCCTATCCCGGGGGTGCCAACGAGCATTGGAACCCCGAAAGCGGCGCGACATGGCTGGGCCGTGCACGCGACCAGTGGAAAAGCAATCTTTGGATCAACCCGATCCCGGAGAAATACTGGCCCTACACCCAGTCCATCAAGATGGTGCAGGAGATCTTCGGCTCGGAGGCCATGGTGCCCATGACCCTCGAAGGGCTGTCGCGCGGAATGAAGACGCTTACCCGCTGATGTCGGTTTCTGCGGCGGCCCGCGCGACGGCCGCATGCAGATCGCCGAGCTTTGACCGCAGCGCATTTATGGCATCTGCGTCGAGACCGGTCGCGGCATGGATACAGTCGGGAATACCCTGCGCGCGCGCGCGCAGCGTTTCTCCTTGTTCCGTCAAACCGATCAGCACCCGACGTTCATCGTCCACATCGCGCTTTCTCGTCACATGACCCGCCCGTTCAAGCCGCTTGATCAGCGGCGTCAGCGTGCTTGATTCCAGCTCCAACCGCGCGCCGATCTGCCCCACCGAGAGCTGCCCGCCGTCCCAAAGCACCGTCATGACAAGATATTGCGCATAGGTCAGGCCCAACGGCGCAAGCAACGGTTTGTAGAGGGCCCCGAACGCATGCTGCAACCTGTACACGCCAAAACACAGCATAAGCTCGGGCGTAATCTGGTCATCGTTCATGCGATCTCGCCCCGTCCCATGTAAATTTAGCCTCCTCGTATAGCAATATTCCGGCACGATATATATCGTGCGCGATAAGATCGTTTGCTAATTTATTTCGAAGCGGCGGGAACGTAAACTTGTCCGCAAAGTTGAACTCGGTACAGAAGGAAAGGAATAATTATCATGGCTATTGAAAAATCCGGGTTTGCCCATTGGTCTGGAAACCTGAAGGAAGGCAAAGGAACCGTATCCACGGAAACCGGCGTTCTGAGCGCGCAGCCTTATGGCTTCAAGACGCGGTTCGAAGATGCCAAAGGCACCAACCCCGAAGAATTGATCGGTGCCGCGCACGCGTCGTGCTTCTCTATGGCGCTGTCGATGATCCTCGAAGACTATGATCTGGTCGCCGACAGCATCGACACGCATGCGACCGTGCATCTGGCCCAGAAGGATGGCGGCTTTCACGTTCCCAAGATCCACCTCGACGTGACAGCCACAATCCCGAATGCATCTTCTGAGCAGTTTGCCGAAGCGGCGAAAGCTGCCAAGGAAAACTGTCCGATCTCCAAGCTGATGACAGCGGAAATCACGATGGACGCCAAACTGTCGTGATCGGAAAAACCCCGGCGCGCGCGCCCGCGTGCCGGGGTATTTCGCGCAGCGCCTGTGCATTTCAACGCAGGCCGCTTGCCCTGATGGCTTAACTGCCCATATTGGATCCCATGATCCGTGTTCTGCCTATTCTTCTCGCCGTGCTCTACGGCTTTGCGATGTACCGCTTTTCGGTCTGGCGCACGAGCAAAGAGCTCGACACCCAATCCACCATTCTTGCCGATCCGGCGCTAAAGGAAATGAGCGCGCAGATGGCGCGGGCTTTGGATCTGCCGCGGATCAAGGTGCATATCTACGAGATCGAGCCCGTGAACGGGCTTGCCGCGCCGGACGGGCGGATCTTCATCACACGCGGGTTCTACAACAAATTTCGCGCGGGCGAGGTTACTGCAGAGGAACTGGCATCGGTGATCGCGCATGAGTTGGGTCATGTCGCGCTGGGCCATTCGCGTCGGCGGATGATAGACTTTTCGGGCCAGAACGCCATGCGCGCGGCCATGGGAATGGTGCTGAGTCGGTTTATTCCGGGCATCGGTATCTGGTTGGCCAACATGCTTACCACAATGCTGGCGGCAAAGTTGTCGCGCAGTGACGAATACGAGGCCGACGCCTATGCGGCGGCTCTGTTGACCAAAGCAGGGATCGGAATAGCGCCGCAGATCTCGCTTTTTCGCAAGCTTGACGCGCTCACAAAATCAGCCGGCGGGCGCGCACCGGCCTGGTTGATGAGCCACCCTAAAACCGAGGAACGGATCAAAGCACTCAGTACGCTCCAATCAAAATGGACCAGATAGATCAAGAACTTACCAGCGGAAGTAAATGTACCACATCAAGCCCCGCTGAGAGCTTTCCCGAGCCGCGGCAACCGCGCTTTTTTCATCAATGCCCGCAGCGTCCAGTCCACGCCGGACAAGCGGCGCGCCTCTTGCATGACACCATCTGCCACATCTGCCACCCGCTCGGGCTCCGCGTGCCAGTGACCCAGCAGGAATGCGTCGGGATCGTTGCGGCTCAGCCCTTCGTCAGCGAGGATACCCCGTGGAAAATCCTTCGCGTTCAACGTGATGATACCGTCCGCACTGCCAGCTATGGCGGCAGCGAGAACGTGGATGTCATTACTGTCGGGAAGCCACAGCCGCGCTTCCAGTCCCGGGTGCGGCGCGACCATCGCCTTGGGAAACGCGACGCCGAGCATCGCAATTTCGCCACGCGCCTGCGCTTCGGCGTCGGGGCCGATCTTGCGCACGGCCAGAGCCCATTCTTCGAAAATACGGGCGGACCAAAGCGGTTCATACCCGCCCGATCGCGCAACACCCAACAGCATTTCGCGCATGACCGTCGGATAGATCACACAGGCGTCGAGCAGCAGTTTCATGCTATAGATGGAAGAACAGCGATTTGAGATAGCCGCTTTCGGCCAGTTGCGGGAGTTGTGGATGATCCGGCCCCGCTGACCCGCTGTGGATCAGCGACGGGCGACGGCCCGCCCGTCCGATCCCGCGTATCGACGCGGTACGAAACTGCGTCATATCCGCCGCGTGCGAACAGGAACACAGCCCCAGAATACCGCCATCCGCGACCAGCGGAGCGGCCAACCGCGCAATCCGCTCATAGGCGCGCAACCCTGCTTCAACGGCCGGCTTCGCTGGCGCAAAAGCGGGCGGGTCGCATACCACAACGTCAAATTCCGCCCCTTCCGCGCGCAGCTGCGTGAGCACATCAAACGCATCGCCTTGCCGCGTCGTCATGCGGTCGCTGACCCCCATCGCATCCGCGCCTTCCGCGGCCAGGTTCAATGCGGGCGCGGAACCGTCCACGCACAGCACTGATGCCGCCCCGCCGGCGATTGCTGCCAGTCCGAAACCTCCGACATGCGAAAACACATCGAGCACCCGCGCCCCGCGTGCCAATGACGCAACGAAAGCGTGATTTGGCCGTTGATCATAGAATATCCCGGTCTTCTGGCCTCCGGTCAGGTCGGCCATGTACGTGGCCCCGTTCATCGGCACCGGCACAGGTGCATCGGGTGCGTCCCCTGCAAGAACCGCACTGACATCGTCAAGCCCTTCGAGCGCGCGGGTCCGTCCGCTCGCGTTCTTGAGCACATTCTTCGCGCCCGTCACCTCGATCAGTGCAGCGGTCAGCGGCTCGATCAGTGCCTCGGACCACGCGGCGTTGGGTTGGATCACCACCGTATCGCCGAAACGGTCAATGATCACACCGGGAAATCCATCCGCTTCGGCGTGGACCAGACGATAGTAAGGCGCATCGAAAAGCCTGTCGCGCAGCGCCAGCGCGCGGCGCAAGCGGCGGGCCATCCAGTCCTGGTCGATTACGGCTTCCGGATCGCTGTCGAGCACCCTTGCAATGATCTTGGACACCGGATTGACCGTGACAACCCCCAGCGGCTGGCGCAGGCTGTCTTCGAGCAGCGCAATGGCACCGGGGGCAAGTCCCTTGGTGCGCCGGTCGGTGACCAGTTCGTTTGCATAGACCCAAGGTGCGCCATGGCGTATGGCACGGGCGTTCGCTTTGGGCATCAGGCGGACGACGGGAAGAGGCGGGGTTGTGGAAAAGGGCGCTGTCATAGCGCCCTTCCCTAGTCTGTTCGTCGGGCGAGGGGAAGCTTAGATTTTATTGACCAACTGGAAGAACCCCAGTCGCGCGTTCTCGTACCCACCGGGCTGCAAAAGCTCCTGACGGATGACCTCGGCAAGGTGATTGCTGATGCGCACTTTCTGGGTTTGCCCCCGGGCCTCGGCAAGGATCGCCTGCTGCCCGCCAAAGGCGTCGAGGTCTGCATGAATTTTCTTCGGTTCGGTCAGCGGCGCACCGGTCTGGCTGTCGCGCAGCTGCATCGTGAAGATGATGCTGTGAGTGCCGCCGACAGTATATCGGGCCTTTTCGGTCACCGCGTGAAACCGGGCCACCTCGACATCGAGAGTAACGGGAACCGGCCCCTGGAAAGACTGCGTCCCGGACCGCAGCGCGTCTTCGACGATCCGCGCGACCTGTGCGTGGCGGTCGCCGATCGGGTCCTCGCGCCACACGATATCGGATCCGGGGTAATATCTGTTGGCTTCGGACACCGAAAGGCTGGCCGGAACTGTCACGTTGATCCGATCAACGGTGACCTTCTGCATGATTGCAGCCGGCAAAAGCTGTAGTTCCGTGCCAGCCACGTTCTGCGGCGCGATCGGTTCGGCCGCGATATTGGTACGCGATACGAACGGAGCATCACGGGTCACGACATCGCTGGCGCCACAGGCGGACACCACAGCGGCAAGACCAAGGCCAAGGGCAAGTTTCATCGCATTCATCTCATTCTCCCAAAGGCCGGATGACCTCGTCATGGTTTCTGAGATCAGTCATCGTGCCGAATTCGGGCAGGTTTGAGACAAATTCACGAAGAACCCGGTACGAATTCAGGGTATTTACCCGTTTCCTGGGCGCGCTGACAGGCTACGCTCAGTCCCGCTCACGACTGCGCCAGCCACCGCGGCGGTGCGGTGTCGCCATCACCGGCAACCCTTCGGACAAAACTTCGGTCATGGGATGGGCCGTATCGGCGCCGTATGTTTTCAACAGATTGCGCAGGCGCGACCGGGTGTCGCGCGCCTCATCAAGGCTCAACGCCCAGTCCAGAAAGATGGTCCGGCACTCCGGTTTGGTGATGCCTTCCATCCGGTACGCCTCGAAAATCAGCCCCTTGGGGTCGTCGACACTGTGCTTTGGCTTCATGATTCCTCCTCTGATACCGGACCGGCGGCCGCCAAAGCGGCGGTGATGATTTCATCCGCTTGGGCCGTAATTTCGCCCAGCTGCGCTTCGAGGTCGGCAACGGTGTCACCCTCGGGGTCGCGGGCCACGGCGCGGATCAGGAAGTCCCGCGCGGCCTCGCGCAGTGGATCAATCCGTAACGCGTGCGCCGACAGTAGCCTTGATGCTGCCTGAAGCGCCCACATCCGCCCGTAAGCGTCGTTGAGGCACTGCTCTTGTGCACCATTTATCAGCCCCGTCCGCCGCGCGGCGGCAAGGCCCGCAGGGATGTCACGTGCGGTACTCTGCCCGATCAGCGCGCCAGCCTGTGCAAAAAGCTCGATGTCCTGCAGGCGGCCCGCGCCGATCTTGGCATCCAGCACCCCTTCGGGGGATTTCGCCGCTGCGATCCGCGCGCGCATCTGTGCCGTCTGTGCCGCCACGTCCGCCGCGTCGCGCGGCTGCTTCAGGATCTCCATCCGCAAGGCTTCGACCGCGTGCGCGAGAGGTTCGGGGCCGGTGATGACCTGCGCGCGGGTCAGGGCCAGATGCTCCCACACCCAGGCTTCATCGCGCTGGTAACTTTGGAACGCGGCAAGGCTGGTTGCGACGGGTCCCTTGTTGCCGGAAGGGCGCAACCGCAAATCGACTTCGTAGATCCTGCCCTGCGACATCGGCGCGCTCATCGCCGTGATCATTGCCTGGGTCAGGCGCGCATAGTACTGGCGGGTCGGCAGGGAACGCCGGCCGTCCGATGCCTCGACATCGGCGGGATCGTAGATCACGATCATATCCAGATCCGACTGCGCGGTCAGGCGCCCTGCCCCGAGCGACCCCATACCGAGAATCGCCGCACCCTTGCCGGGCGGCGGACCGTGTCGGCGCGCAAATTCCGAGATCACCATAGGCCACAACGCGCATAATACGGCCCGTGCCAGATCGCTGTATTGTACGCCGGCGGTTTCGGCGTCGATCAGCCCCCGCAGATGATGCACACCGATGCGAAAGTGCCATTCCCGCGCCCAGGCCCGCGTCCCGTCGAGTTGCGCCTCGTAATCGCCCATGCCCGTCAGACGCGCGCTGAGGCCTTCCTGCAGCGCCGCCTGTCCCGGCCAGTCGTCAAAGAAGTCGCCGCCGATCACTGCGTCCAGCACCTGCGCGTTACGCGACAGATGCGCCGCCAGTTTGGGCGATACGGAGACGATCGTGATCAGCAGATCGGCAAGCTGCGGGTTCGCCTTGAGCAGCGAGAAAAACTGTACCCCCGCCGGAAGCCCCGCAAGGAAGCCATCGAAGGCAAGCAATGCCTCGTCCGGCCGTTCCGCCTGTGCCAGCCGTGCCAGCAGTTCCGGCCTGAGCTGCTCGAACAGGGCGGCGGCGCGGTCGGTCCGCAGTGCCGGATAGCTTGGCCAGCGGTCCAGGATCGCAGTATCGAAGTCGTGCTCGGATGCGGGTACCGGCGTGGGCGCGTGGCCATCGGCAAAGAACCCTTCGGTGATCTCATGTACCGCCGCAAGCCGTTGGTGCAGCGCGGACCCAAGCGCGCTTTGGTCCATGTCCATCATCGCCGCGATGCGCGCCATCCCACTGTCCGAGTTGGGCAAACTGTGGGTTTGGGCGTCCTGCACCATCTGCAACCGGTGCTCCACCGTGCGGTGGAAGGTGTAGTGATCGGCCAGCGTCTCGGCCACGTCGGTCGGGATCCATTCCTTGCGGGCCAGTTGCGTCAGTCCTTCCTTGGTGCCGCGCACCCGCAGATCGCGATCACGGCCACCCGCGATCAGCTGTCGCGTCTGGGTGAAAAACTCGATCTCTCGGATACCACCGCGCCCGAGCTTCATGTTGTGACCGGGCAAGGTGATCGCACCGCCCAAACCTTTATGCTCGCGGATGGCGAGGCGCATGTCGTGGGCATCCTGGATCGCCGCGAAATCGAGGTGACGGCGCCAGACAAAGGGGCGCAGCGTGTCGATGAACCCCGCCCCCACGGCCAGATCGCCCGCACAGGGCCGCGCCTTGATATAGGCCGCGCGTTCCCACGTCCGACCAAGGCTTTCGTAGTATCGCTCGGCCGCGTCGAGCCCGATGCACACCGGCGTGACCGCCGGATCGGGCCGCAGCCGCAGATCGGTGCGAAAGACATAGCCATCTGACGTGATTTCGCTCAGGCTTGCGGCCATCGCGCGGGTGGCCTTGATGAAGCCCGCGCGCGCCTCCTGAAAATCCGCAGGGTCGAAGCGGCTTTCGTCGAAGAGGCAGATCAGGTCGATATCGGAAGAATAGTTCAGTTCGCGCGCACCCATCTTGCCCATCGCCAGAATGGTCATTCCTCCGGCGGTCAACGCGTCTTCCTCCACCAGACCCGGCATTTTCCCGCGCTTGATCTGGGCAGCGACCGCGACCCTCAAAGCGGCCTGTGCTGCGGCATCGGCGAAATCTGTCAGCGCGCCCGTGACCTGTTCGAGACTCCAGGCACCGCCCAGATCTGCCAGAGCGGTCAGAAGAGCAACACGCCGTTTGCCCTGGCGCAATCCTGCTGCCAGGGTCTCTGCCTGTAACTGCTGCGAAGCGGCGACGAGCGCGGACACGGCTGTCGTCGGGGCCACTACAGCTTCCTTGAGCCACTCCGCCTCGCGATTGATCAACCCGGCCAGATAGGGCGAATGGGCGGCTGTGCCGGTCAATAGGTCGCGAAGGCCCGGATCATAATCACCGAGCGGCACATCGCAATCATGCGCGGCAAGAACGCGCGGCGCACGGGTAATGAGCTGGCTTAGCGGTTTTTCATCCATGCTTCAGATTTGCGGGATCGCTGCACCGCCGTCAATGCGAGACGTCAAAAAAGATATTTATCATAACATATTGATCTCATTAGATACTTTCCATGAATGTAAATATCCTTCACATCAGGGCTTGCAAACTTTGACCACGATCCCCAACTTAAACCATGTGAAAGACATTTACATTACTCCTTTCACCGGTGCAGCGCCCCACTTCCGGCGGCGGCACACCGCCACTTACACAAGGACTGAAATGGCCACACTGACCGATACCGCTTCCTACACCTCTCGCACTGCCGACGTCCGCAACTGGCTCGGCAAAGCCCAGGACTGGCTCGATGCGCGTGGTAAACCAGCATGGCTTGCCGCCATCGTTCTGGGATTCATCATCTTCTGGCCTGTGGGCGTTGCCCTGCTGGCCTTCGCAATCTGGAGTAAACGCATGTCTTCATCGTCTTCGCGTTCCTGCGCCCGCCGCAGCCGTCACAGCTTTGCCATGGGTCGGCCCACGGGCAACAGCGCATTCGACGCCTACAAGGCCGACACGCTGCGCCGCCTCGAAGAAGAGCAAGACAGCTTTGAGAGCTTCCTTGCACGGTTGCGCGACGCCAAGGACAAAACCGAGTTCGACGCGTTCATGAACGAGCGTGCCAAGCGCAGCGAAGGCTCCGCCGAAAGCTGATCCACGCCGCCGGGTTGACACCGGCCCAGGGCCCTCCCAGATCGGGAGGGTCTTCCTATGTCCCCCTTGCCATCCTATGCCCCCCTGCCAAAGGTCTGCCATGCTCCCCGATCCCGACATAAACCCGGAATTTTACGACGGCGTGCCCACAAAGCGTCTGCTTGCTTGGGTCACCGACGTGCTGATCATCTCCGTGCTTACGGCGCTTGCCGTGCCGTTGACGGCATTCACCGGCCTGTTTTTCCTGCCGTTTCTGTTCATCGTCATCAGCTTCGCTTACCGGATCATCACACTGACACGCGGCTCGGCGACATGGGGCATGCGCCTTTTCGCGCTTGAGTTACGGCAAGCGGACGATCGTCCCTTTGATCTGCCGACCGCCTTTTTCCACACGCTGGGCTACAGCATCTCGTGGTCGATCCCGTTGATCCAGATCGCATCCGCAGTCCTGATGTGCACCACTGATCGCCGTCAGGGCGTCAGCGATCTGGTGTTGGGAAGCGTCGCGCTCAACCGGCGCGGATAAGCGTGCAAGCGCCCTTCGAGAAATTTGCGTTTGCGCTCCAAACCTGACGCGTTATCGTACCGATTGTCTCATACGGAATACTTCATGCGCCATTCGCTTCCCATCGCTCCCCAGTTCTATGTCACGGCACCGCAGCCGTGCCCCTATCTGGAGGGGCGCGTGGAACGCAAATTGTTCACCGCGCTTCAGGGTGCAAACGCGGAAAAGCTGAACGACAGCCTGTCTGGACAGGGGTTCAGGCGCAGCCAGAACGTGCTGTACCGGCCCTCCTGTTCGGATTGCGCCGCGTGTCTCTCGGCGCGCATTGACGTTGCACGCTTTGCACCCAGCAAGAGCCAGCGGCGGACACTCAGGCGCAACAGCGGCGTATCGCGGCGCGCGACGTCCCCCTGGGCTACCGAAGATCAATACGATCTTTTCCGCCGCTATCTCGACAGCCGCCATTCGGACGGCGGTATGGCCGATATGGACGTTTTCGAATTTGCCGCCATGATCGAGGAAACCCCGATCCGCAGTCGCGTGATCGAATACAGCGATACCGAGACGGGTGAGCTGATCGGCGTGTGTCTGACGGACGTGCTCGTTGATGGCGTCAGCATGGTCTACAGTTTCTACACACCCGATCTGCCGCGCAACGGGCTTGGCACCTACATCATTCTTGATCACATCGAAATCGCCCGTCAGGCGGGTCTTCCCTACGTCTATCTCGGCTATTGGGTGCCCGGCAGCCAGAAGATGGGCTACAAGGCCAAGTTTTCGGGCCTCGAAGTCTACATCGGGGGCACATGGCAGAAGGTGCGCGATCCGGATGCTTTCGCCGCCGAAACCCATCCGCTGAGCAATGATCCCATCGCCGAGCAGGTTGCGAACATATCGCTTCCGGATCTGAGCCGATGAAATCGGTGGCTTTGCCGGGAATTTTTCCGAAATCTTTGGTGCGGCGATGCAGAACATATCGCGGCCAGAGAGCGATTTGATCCGTTTGCCTTCGGGCAACGCGGCACCGGAGTACCTATAACTGTTCCGAATTACGCGCCAGCCTACTTTGACACTAAAGATCTGCGGTATTACATTAATCTTTGAAAGACAGCTCACACCATGATCGCTTATGTCACTGTCGGTGCCGACGACATTTCCAAAGCGAAACGGTTCTATTCCGCAATCCTGCCAGCCCTTTACTACGAACTGAAGGAAGGGCCCCAAGGCCTGAGCTACGCCTTGCCCGTGGCGCGCGGTCAGGTTGCCGTACTGCCGGATTTCTACGTCAAACCGACCTACAACGGGGCACCTGCCACGGCCGGAAACGGCACGATGATCGCATTCGAGGCACGCACCCAACAGCAGGTGCGCGACCTGCATGCCGCAGCACTTGCCGCAGGAGGCTTCGACGAGGGCCAGCCGGGTTTCCGCCCGTCATACGGTCCACGTTTTTACGTCTGCTATCTTCGCGACCCTCAGGGCAACAAGATCGCACTGTTCTCCAGCAATCCCGAAGAGCCCGCCCGTAATGCATAGCCCGCGAGCACGACAACGAAGCCAGCGGAAACCACTTTCCCCATGAAAAACGGGACCGCCGTTTCCGGCAGGGCCACCTCCCCCGGCTCTTTGATATTCGGTTCGGGATCAGATCCGGTGCGATCGTCACGATGGACGTGAACAGCCACAAGATTGCAAACCCCGCGACCTGGATCAGAACGAACGGGATGATGCCACGGTAGATATGCCGTGTCGTCACACTCACCGGGGCAACCCTGCGCAAGTAGAACAGCGCAAAGCCGAGCGGCGGCGTCAGGAACGAAGTTTGCAGACCCAGCTTTCAAAGCTGACTTCGTCCTGGTTGACCCGCAGATCAAAGTTCACGCCGACGAGGATACAGATGATGATGGCCAGCGTACTCCAGATGATCACCTTGGGCGAGCGGTGGAGATCCGTGAGCTTGCGGTAGGCCGCAAGCATGATCGCGCCCCCCGCCCCGAGCGCCGCCGCCGGGGTGGGATTGGTGATACCCCCCAGAATGGAACCAAGCACCGCGACGATCAGAACCAGCGGTCGGAACACGACGCGGATCAGCTCGTTCTTGCTGCACAGTTTGGTGGCATAGACGACACCGTACATAAGCAGGCCAAAAGACATGGCCATCAGCTAGACCATCACCCTGGCGAAGCAGTCGGCCCGACAAGCGCGGCGTCGAAAAGCTGCGTTCGGTTGGGAAACCGAACCCGACCAGCAGGCGCAGAGAGTAGCTTAAAAAGCGCCAGATCCTGTCAAAGGAAGGGGGGGGGCAGGCTGCATATTGCCCCCACGTCCTCACGACCACTACTGCCGCGAGATCTACGGGTTGCGGTCCTATGAGATGCTGAACCCCGCTTTTGATCGTCTCGACAAACCAGACGTCGCTTATCCAGCAGCCTATTTTGGCCCGGACGAACCTCCCGTCTATGAGGATGGCAGTTTGAAGCGACGGCCAAGCCCGTGGCGTACGCGGCGGTCTCAAAAGTCCCTCCACCACCATAAAGGGGAAATTCACGGGTGACCTCTAAGTGGACTGCGAAGGTTCGCCCGAAAAGGTCCCTCCACCATTATTAAGGATAACCTCGGGGGGCGCCTCCTTCGTCGTCTTCACAATCAAAATCAACCTTCTTGATCAACCTCAGTTTGACCCAGCTTCGCTGAATGAACCTGAAGTCATACCTCATGTGCAAAGACCCAGCTTGGCTATCGCCAAGACGACGACGCTATTCGAGATCACCCTATCGAGCACATTACCGGTCAGCCTCCACCTTCGTTACCCAAGCCAATAGATACCCCTCACTTCAGTTTGGCCCAGCTTCGCTGCACGAACCTGAGTCAACACCTCTTCGGCTTAAGACCCCGCTTGGCTTTCGCCCAGTCGAAGACGCAATTCGGATGGCATCTCAACTCCAACCCTCTGCCTTGGTCATCGCGGCGCAAGCCCGCCAAGGCCTCCCATGAAAGGAAACAATATGACGAACATCACCGCCTACACCCGCCCGACAAACACCTCAGCGACGAAGGTGGGCGACCTGAAGCGCACCCGCCGGACCCGCAAGCTGGACGGCACGGCCTCTCTCTACCTCACGCCCGTCGAGATGCTGGCCGCGCGGGAAAGCGTAGCGATCGCAACACGCTCAAACCGTTTGCACCAGTTCCAGCGTGGACCTCCATGCGTCTCCACCGCGACCAACTGGCGGTCATCATCGCGCTTCAAGCAAGGCACCTGAGCGCCACCGGAAAGGAAATCTCACGCAACGAGGTTCTCGCGGCCCTCATGGCAGCGGGGTTGAGCATCACAACCGCTCACACCGACTTTGTTGGCCCGTCAAGTGCAACGCATTCCCCCAATATCAACGCAGGTATTGGCTTGCTCAGCAACTCCTCATCCCTAACGTCGGAACGAGCTATTTGGGGAGTTATCCGCCCGCTTCACACCAGCTTGAACAACACTGGCGCATCGCATGCAGTCGCCACTTTAACGGGCGAAAACATTCCCGCTTGCCCATTTTCAAAGTAACATGAGGATGTTACCTCTGATTCAGATATTCGATCTGAGGTTGAATTTCGCCATATATCCAAGAGTAGAGAGTTGCAGCATGATCCAAGCCCCCGGTTTCCTCCCCGTCACTGAAAACGCCACTGCCAACACCAATACAATATCCAACAAGTCCAACCCTGAGATCGCGGCACTGGCGGATGGCGGCTTTGTACTGGTCTGGGAATCGGAAGAACAGGACGGCGACGGCAAAGGTATCTTCGGCCAGCGTGTCGATGCGGCGGGGGACAAGGTCGGGGGGGAGTTTCAGGTCAACACCTTCACCTTCGATGAACAAGACGCGCCTTCCGTGACCCCACTCGCCGACGGCGGGTTTGTCGTTACATGGGCCTCGGCAGGTCAAAGCCTCGGTGAAGGAGAAATATACGGGCAACGCTTTGATACTGAAGGAGCGAAGGCCGGTACGGAATTCAAAGTCAGCGGCGGTGGACCATCGTTCAAGGGAGGCCATGACATCGTCTCCACCGCCGATGGTGGCTTCTATGTCGCTTGGGAGAGCACAGCAGAGAACGGAAACGCCTACACAATCGATGGGCAGGCTTTTGACGCTGACGGCAATGCCGAGGGGCCGCGTCATTCTATCGTTGACGATGGCAATGGAACAAGGGGCTTGCAAAACCTCTCTCTTTCACAGTTCGACGATGGCCAGCTGATAGCAGGCTGGAGTGAAAGTACGTTTGCAAAGTTCAAGGTCTTTGAAACTGATGGCTCCGCAGTCGGAGATACATTCAGCTTTAACTCGAACGACCGCTATATCAACAATTCGTTCAATGCGACTCCGATCAGCGACACTCAGTTTATTGGTGAATGGACAAACCCGATCACCAGCAGAAGTGAGGATTTCGAAAGCGGGTTTTCCACCTTCTACCGGATTTTCGATATCGAAACCGGCAGCATCTCCGAGCCCCTGACCCGCGAGGACCGCGAGCCGTTCATGTTGTTCAATGGCAGCCTCGCCGCCTCGGCTGTCGGCGAAACGCTGCCCGCCTATGGCGAGACGGTTTCGACGCGCCTGCCATCCGGACAATACGCCGTCGCGTGGAGCGATGGTCAGTATGCCCAGTTCGCTGATGACAATGAACCGGGTTCAATCACCTACCGGCTGCTGGAAAGAAACCAGCTCGCGTCAGGCTCGGCGACCATCGGGGGCGATGCCTTCGCCGGTGAAACTTTGACGGCAGTAGTCGAAGGCTTTGATGACCCCGACGGCGTCGTTTCTGTCAACTATCAGTGGTACGTGGACGATGCTCCGATCAATGGCGCGACCGACCTGTCCTATGTCGTTCAGGACGAAGACAGCGGCAAACTGCTGGAGTTCAAAGCTACCCTCATCGACGGGAACGGCACCGCAGAAACCTTAACTGCCGAAAACCCAGTCATCGTTGGGAAGAGCATTCTTGGCACCTCCGAGGGCGACAGCTTGTCCGGCACGCAAGGCCATGACCGGATTGAGGGGCAAGATGGCAACGACACGATCTCCGGTCTCGGCGGTGACGACACTCTCTCTGGCGGTGGTGGTGCCGATTTTATTGTGGGTGATTTCGGCGACGATACCCTGCAAGGCGGTGCAGGAAATGATACCATCCGAGGCGAGCTCGGAGACGACACCCTCGATGGCGGCGCGGGTGACGATATTGTGAACGGTGGCGATGGCGACGACAGCCTATCCGGTGGAGCCGGAAATGATGAGATATCTGGCGCGGATGGTCACGATACAATCAATCCCGGCATAGGTCGCGATACTATCTATTTGGCCTCAGACGTTGTGACGGGCGCTCTGGAGGAAATTGCTGGCGACCATTTCTTCGGTTTTGGCATTTCTGGCGCGATGTTCATTCAGGATGCTACTCTAAATGGCTCAGCGGAGACCTCCTTCGACGGGGAGAGCACGGTGTTTCTGCAGCCGGTTGCAGGCGAACGCGAAACAGTTTCATTCACGGTTGCGGGCGACGTGCGGACCAACGGTTTCGAGTTCAAACAAATTGGAGACACCATCGGCTTCGGAAATTTCCGGATCGATCCATCAACCGATGGCGCCGGTCGTTTCGAATTGTCGGGTAACGATCTGCCTAACAATGTTTTCGCCGGTGGCCGCACTGGACGTCTGGTTGGTGGCAATGGTGATGATGAGATCAACGGGCGCAGCATCGACTATGGAAGCGGCACTTTGAACGACCTCATCTATGGTAACGCCGGTAATGACACATTGAAGGGGTTTGCGGGCCTCGATACGGTTGTGGGTGGTGAAGGCGACGACCGCATCCTCGGAGGGCTTGGGAACGACAGGCTAATCGGCCACGAAGGCCGCGACACGCTTTTTGGCGAACAGGGCGACGATCAGATCTTCGGCGGCGATGATGCGGACATGCTGCAAGGCGGCATCGGAAACGACACCCTTTTCGGAGGCAGTGGCGACGACACGCTGAATGGATCAGCGGATAACGACGAACTTTTCGGCGAAGACGGCCATGACCGCTTGTTGGGCAGTGACGGAAATGACCGTGTAATTGGCGGCGCGGGCGATGATAGCATCGACGGCGGCAACGGCACCGATACGCTAAACGGCGGCGGCGGTGACGATACGATCATTGGCGGCACCGATATGGCCGACCTGCGGGACAATATCTTCGGTGGCGCGGGCAATGACAGCATCGACGGCGGCTATGGCAACGATCTGATCTATGGTCAGGAGGGCGATGACACGATCGAAGGCGGTTTCGGGGCCGATACTGTGCAGGGCCAAGACGGTGACGATGTCCTCACCGGGTCGGCGTTTGGCGACAACGCCTTCGGCGGCGACGGCGACGATTTCATCAATGGCGGATTTGGCAACGATCTGCTGAACGGCGGTCACGGAGCCGATGAATTCTTTCACATTGGCGGCGGCCCCCAACAGATGCGCGGCCATGGGTCAGACTGGATTCAGGATTTCGATGCAGCAGAAGGAGATGTGTTGGTTTTCGGGGGCACGGCATCTGTTGAGCAGTTTCAGGTGAACTTCACCCATACTGCAAACCTTCAGACCGGTGAACGATCGGGAGAGGACAACGTCGAAGAGGCGTTCGTCATCTACCGCCCGACAGGCCAGATCTTGTGGGCCTTGGTTGACGGTGCCGCACAGGACGAAATCAATCTGATGATTCAAGGCGACAGTTTTGACCTACTCGCCTAGAGCTGCTTGCCACTTGGAAGAACAGCCATCGTGTCGAAGGAAAATCGCTGCATGCGCCAAATGGTGTTGCGGCGATGATGAGTTCGGAAACCGCTTGACCCAACGCATCGGAGCGTACACGACGCACCCAAATGCAAATGTGCATCATCAACGAAACGCTTTAGAGAGTTTCCTCAGGCGTCGCCAGCAATATCCCCGGAGGTTGACTGACAGCGCGCGGGGGTTGGATAAAAAAGGCTTATCAGACGTTTACAGGCGTTCCTGAGCAAGACCTGAAGCTGGCAATTCGCTCGAATTAGCCCCAAGGAAACTCCAGAACAACCGCTCCGGCGGCACCAGCTGCTGCCTCCACGTTCAACTTCAAGGGCTTCGATCTGCGCACCGTCGAGATTGACGGGGAGCCGTGGTTCGTGGCGAAGGATGCGCTCCACATCATTGGCTACTCAACGGGGGAGCCGCGCGAACATTCTCAAGAAACTTCCTAAGAGTGACCTGTTTCTAAGACCAATTCAGAAAGGCGTGAGGCCTATGTCAGTCGTCAACGAGAGCGGCCTCTACAAGCTGTTGATGCGGAGCGACAAGTCCGAAGTCAAGGCGTTCCAAGATTGGGTCACCCGCGACGTCCTGCCCGCTGTCCGCTCCGCCTTCTCAATACCGAAAAGATTACCCCCTCATCGGATGAGTGCATTACGAGGCCTCCCCTCAAGCGCCCTCTCCATCGCCTCATATGCCGCTTTCAACCGCGCTTTTTCGCCACCATACACGCGGTCGCCAAGCCCACCCAGCGTATGCCCCAAGATGCGGTTCTCGTCCCGCTGAGGGACACCGGCGGCTACCAGCAAGTCTTTCATGTTGTGGCGCAAGGAATAGACGACGTGGCGGGAGTATTTCGTGATCGCCCTGCGATGCTTCATGAGCGCCTGTGAGACGGCATCAGGGCCAGCTTCACGGGCATACCTTGGGAAGAGCATGTGGTGACCAGCAGCAAGCTTCAGAGCCTCCCTAGCGGCGACCAGAGCGTCACCCACAAGGGGAACCTGACGGATGGACACAGCTGTCTTCACGCGGCGGTCTTCATGCCACCTGACCCAGATGTGAGGATAGGCATGCTCAACATGAACGTCTTCTACGCGAAGACCGACGACCTCAGCGCCGCGACACCCCGTCCCTTCGAGGATGCGCCATATCAAGCCAAGCTCAGGGGTCTTTACCTTTTCATCCAGCCGCTTACGCATCGCAGAAAGGACCGCCAAAGGCAACGGGTCGCGCCGTTCCCACTCCGTTTGCGGTGCTTTGCTCGCGGGGCCTACGGACAACCCTTCGAACGGATTAACCACCTGCCCTTGCAAATCAAATTCCGTGATTGCCAGCTTCGTCATGGCGGAAACCATATCCAGTTCCCTGCGCACCGATGCCGGTGACAACAGCTTGCCGCCCTTCCCTTTTGCGGGAGCTTGCAGCATGTGGTCCCTGAGCTCGCGCCCATGCTCTCTCTTGAGGTTGACCAATGGGAGCTTGTCCAGCGGCCCCAACGCGCCCTCCATACGCCGGCAGACACGCTCTAGACGGTTCTTCTGATTACGCCCCTCAGCACCGTCCATGCGCTCCCTACGGTACATCTCCTTGGCGTCCAGAAGAGTGGCTGGCGGTTCTTCCGATTGCGGCGCGGCGACGGCCTTGACCAGTACGGGGTCTGCCTTTTTACGATGCAGATCATCCGCAAGCACCTCACGCTTATCATCTTCCGACAGATCGCCGCTGATGGCCTCAAGCATCGCCTGAGCCTCCCTCAGGGCGTCCCGCCAATGCTCCCTGAGTGAAACCTGCCCAGCGCCGCCTTGCGCTTTGCTGACAATTTTCTCGAAGGCAGCGACAAGGCGCTCTTGTTCAGCGACCAGAGCAGCACCTTCACGAGCCTTCATTGGCACCTGAAAGAAAACCTCACCGAGCGCCTCAGCGACGGCCTTGGGGTAACGGCGGCGAAATCGTTTCCGGCCTCCAGATAGCTCGTCAACGTACTTGAGTTTCATCATCACGACCATTGCTTGTGTCCTCAAAGTGTCCCGAAATGTGTCTCAGGGAGGACGTCATCGCGTTGATATACTTGCAAAACAGATACTTGAGCAAGTCATTGTGGTGCGGGTGAAGGGACTCGAACCCCCACGCCAAAGGCGCCAGAACCTAAATCTGGTGCGTCTACCAATTCCGCCACACCCGCATCCGAAGCCTGCGACGCAGATGCGGCAGACCCATGCGCTTGACTAGCAAAACGCATTCATTAAGGCGAGGCCAAAAAAACAGGCGACATAAACATTTTCTTGTCATATTGTTGCGAGAACCTGAGGCAGGTTTGACAAGAAGAGAGACGCCCATGAAACCGAATACGGTCGGGCGCGTTGGTGGGGAAGTTCCACAGACGGGCCAATACGCGCCTTACGCAATCCGCGATACCGGGTTGCTGCAAGGCACCACGATTCTGACGCTCGACGGTGAAATGCCCGTCGAATTCGTCAACATCGGTGACAAAGTCATCACCAGAGACACCGGCATTGCGAAAGTCGCACACATCCAGCGCAGCACGCGCATGGTGCATACCATCGCCTTGGCGGCAGGATCGCTTGGACATACGCGGCCCGAACGGGACGCGTTGCTTGCGGGGGACCAGATGTGCCTGATCCGCGACTGGCGGGCACAGGCGCTCTTTGGCGCGGAGCGTGCCTTGGTGGCCGCACGCGCGCTGGTGGACGGTGAATTTATCCGCGATCTTGGCATGCAGGAGCACACGCTGATCCAGATATTCTGCGACGGACCCCACATTCTTTATGCGGACGGTCTGGAACTGACAACGGCGGATGGCGCGCGCGCACGCGGGCAGGTATTGCACGCCGCGTAGCGGCTGATACCGCCTGGTCTGGCAAACCCGCTCCTACGCGGGGCTTTCAGCCATGTCCAAGCAATTTACGCATCACCTTCGGCAGGACCTCGGGCAAGTCCTCGGCAATCAGACCGGGCCCGAACGCGCGCGCGCATTCGACATGAAGCCACGCCGCCGCTTCGGCCGCCTGCATCGGTGCCACCCCGCGCGCGAGCAATCCGGTGATGAACCCGGCCAGCACATCCCCCGATCCTGCCGTGGCCAGCCAGGGCGCGGCCCGGTCCGCGGTTGCCGCGTTGATGCTGCAGCGTCCATCCGCTGCCGCGATCACCGTCTGTGGCCCTTTGAGCAGCACCACACACCCTGCCCGTTTCGCTGCCGCGCGGGCCGCATCGACGCGCGAAAAAGCAGGTCCTTCGACGGGTACGGCGTTCAGCGCCTCTGCTATGTCGGGAAACAGGCGGGCAAATTCACCTTCGTGCGGGGTCAGAACGCAATCAGCGTGCAGCAGCGCGAACAGATCATCGGGCGCGTCAGAAAAAGCTGTCAACGCATCGGCATCCAGAACGATGGCCGGCGCGTGGTCCGTCTGTAGTGCAGCGCGCACCAGGCTTCGTGCCCGCGTGATCCCAAGCCCCGGCCCCAGACAAAGTGCTGTGATCCTGCTGTCGTCGAGCGCGGCCATCAGGCCCTCGCCCGCGCCGATCCGTTTGAGCATCACCGCCGTTGTCTGGGCGGCAACTTCGGTCCGCGCCTTGGGCGGGACACCCAGCGTCACCAGTCCCGCACCGATCCTCAGCGCGCCCCGCGCGGCCAGACGTGCCGCACCGGTCCGCCCCGATTTTCCCGATAAGACGAACGCATGACCGTGATCATACTTGTGCTTGCCCTCCTCCGCTGACTTGCGGATGATCTGCGCAGGCCAGATGTGGGCGGTTCGATCGGCTGGCGGCTCGTAATCGAGTGCCGTTACTCTTTCCCGAACGCGGTCTTGCATCAGGTGCGAGGGCTGACGATCCTCTGCTCCCAATCCGATGTCGACGACCTGCACCTTTCCGACCGCATCGCTCAAGACATGTCCGACTTTGCTCCGGTGAAACGCCAGCGTCAGATCCGCACGCAGAAGGCGAATGGATGCGTCGTCCTCCCACCAACGCCGCCTCAGTTCGAGGTTTGCAGCCTCATCCGCACCCTCCTCCGGCGGCGCTGGCAACAGGAACTTGCCGCTGTCGGTATCCAATCCGGACGGGCAGTCCACCGCCACCTTGTAAAGCGGTGCAGGCCGCTGCTGTGGGCCGCGTGCCCCGCGATGCGCCACCGCGTGAAAGGCCCGCGCCATCTCACGCGGAATCGCGCGGGTCAGACCGGTCCCGAACAAGGCATCGACCAATAACGCGGGGCGCGGTCCGGACCCTGCGTTTGTCGCACTCAGCGGTTGGATTTCGCCCATGCGCGCCCAAACGTCATGATTGGTTCTGGCACCCTCGGAAAGTTTGGCCGCATCGCCCCAGAACAGCACTTCCACCGCCCAGCCCTTGTCCCGCAACCGCCGCGCCACGACAAACCCGTCACCGCCATTGTTGCCGGGACCGCACAGCACCACCGCGTGGTGCTGTCCCTGCGCGAGCGCGGGCCAATGCGCGAATATCGCGTTCACCACGCCACGACCCGCCCGTTCCATCAGGCGCAGGCCAGTCACTTCACCCGAAGCGATTGCGCGCTGTTCGCAGTCGCGCATCTGCTCTGCAGTCAGGAGTTCTGTCATCCTCGGATCCCCACGATTCAATATCGTCTATTATTTAATCACTACGACCGAAATATAGGCGTTTATCAGATATTTCGATGCTACCCCATCATTACCGCCCTGTCGCGGCTGGATTCCCGAATGGGCCGGTGAAAACACTGCCTCGAAGTACCGGAGGAGGCCGAAATGAAAAAGATCGAGGCGATTATCAAACCTTTCAAACTCGACGAGGTGAAAGAAGCCCTGCAGGACGTGGGCGTCCAGGGCCTTTCCGTCATCGAGGTCAAGGGTTTTGGCCGGCAGAAAGGTCATACAGAGCTGTATCGCGGAGCCGAGTATGTGGTGGATTTCTTGCCAAAGGTAAAGATCGAGATCGTCCTCGATGACGATCAGGTCGACACCGCGATTGATGCGATTGTAAGCGCCGCCAAAACCGAAAAAATCGGTGATGGCAAGATCTTCGTCTCTTCCGTCGAACAAACAATTCGTATCCGCACCGGTGAAACCGGCTCGGACGCGCTTTAACC
Source organism: uncultured Sulfitobacter sp. (assembly GCF_947497275.1). Taxonomy (GTDB): domain Bacteria; phylum Pseudomonadota; class Alphaproteobacteria; order Rhodobacterales; family Rhodobacteraceae; genus Sulfitobacter. The sequence continues at coordinate 578,681 of NZ_CANMFS010000001.1, read as the reverse complement.
AAACCCGCACGGGACCAGAATTCAAGGACAAAGGACATCGCCATGAGCAACAAAGACCTGTTGAAACAGATCAAGGACGAGGACATCGACTATGTCGATATCCGTTTCACCGACACCCGCGGCAAGCTGCAGCACGTCACAGTGGTGAGCGATCTGGTCGACGAGGATTTCCTTGAGGAAGGGTTCATGTTCGATGGCTCGTCCATCGCCGGCTGGAAGTCCATCGAAGCCTCTGACATGAAGCTGATGCCGGATGTCGACAGCGCCTATATTGATCCGTTCTATGCGGAAAAGACAATCTGCCTGCACTGCTCGATCGTCGAACCGGACACCAACGAAAGCTACGAACGCGACCCCCGCGGCACCGCTGAGAAGGCCGAGGCCTATCTAAAGTCTTCGGGCATCGGCGACAGCGCGTTCTTCGGACCGGAGGCCGAGTTCTTTCTGTTCGACAACGTCAAATTCTCAAACTCGATCAACAAGGTTTCCTACGAAGTCGATGCATCCGACGGATCGTGGAACTCGGACACCGATTACGAAATGGGCAACATGGGCCACCGCCCCGGGCTCAAAGGCGGTTATTTCCCCGTGAACCCGACGGACGAGGCGCAAGACCTGCGCGCCGAAATGCTGTCGACGATGAAACGGTTGGGCATGAAGGTGGACAAGCACCACCACGAAGTGGCGTCTTGCCAGCACGAACTGGGCCTGATCTTTGGCAGCCTGACCAAACAGGCGGACGATATTCAGAAATACAAATACGTGATCCATAACGTGGCCCATGCCTACGGCAAATCGGCGACCTTCATGCCCAAGCCGATTTATGGCGACAACGGCTCCGGCATGCACGTGAACATGTCCATCTGGAAAGACGGCAAGCCCCTGTTCGCGGGTGACAAATACGCTGATCTAAGCCAGGAGGCCCTGTGGTTCATCGGCGGTATCCTGACGCACGCGAAATCGCTGAACGCGTTCACCAACCCGACGACAAACAGCTATAAACGCCTGATCCCCGGCTTCGAAGCCCCTGTGCTGCGCGCCTATTCCGCGCGCAACCGTTCGGGTTGCGTTCGGATCCCATGGACCGAAAGCCCCAAGGCAAAGCGTGTGGAGGCCCGTTTCCCCGATCCGGCGGCAAACCCCTACCTCGCTTTCTCGGCTCTGCTGATGGCCGGACTTGACGGCATCAACAACAAGATCGATCCGGGCGAGGCGATGGACAAGAATCTCTATGACCTGCCCGCCGAAGAACTGGCCGGGATCCCGACGGTCTGCGGCAGCCTGCGCGAAGCGCTCGAAGAGCTGGAAACCGACATGGATTACCTGCTCGCGGGCGACGTGTTCACCAAGGATCAGATCGAGGGCTACATCGGCCTGAAAATGGAGGAAGTGCACACCTACGAGCACACGCCACATCCGGTTGAATTCGGCATGTACTACAGCGTCTGATTCTGTCGACACAACGCAAGGGGGCGTTCCGGAAACGGAGCGCCCTTTTTGCCGAACATACGACCGCGCCGGGAAAAAATTCTCGTTATAATTGAATTTTTTTGGCCTGCCCCACGTGATCGCCTTATTTTCGCCTCTTGCATCCGCATTCTGAGCTTAGATGATCTTAACGAGGAGCCCCCAGTATGGCGCAGACCCCAGCCACCCCCGCCAGCGCGTTTAAGAAAGTATCCCTTTTGCGATCCGCGCCCATCACCATACCTGAACCGGCAAATCAGAACGGCCCGCCCCGAACCGGGATGTAGGCCGCAGAACACGACTGTATCAGCAGGGCTTTGCTTCCGCAGGCTGTGAGGTTAATCTGATACCTACAGTTGGTCAGAGGTATTTACGCATGCGATACATTACATCCATTTCACTCTCGGTTGCCCTTTCCGCCGCGCTGGCGCTTCCGGCGCTTGCGGCGCAATGCGGCAACAACGCTGGGGGGTTCAATGCTTGGAAAACAGCATTTGCCGCCGAGGCACAGCGCGCCGGCGTCAGGCAGCGCGGACTCGATGCCCTGGCGAATGCACAATACGCATCCGGGACGATTCAGGCCGACCGCAACCAGAAATCCTTCAAATATTCGCTCGACAAGTTCCTCCAGGTGCGCGGCGCGAACACGATCATCAGTCAGGGCCGCAAACGCAAAGCGCAGAACGCGGGCTTCTACAATGCGCTCGAGCAACGCTATGGCGTGCCCGCTGGCGTCTTGCTGGCGATTCACGGGATGGAAACAGGGTTTGGCGGCTTCATGGGCGACAGCCGCGTTGTCTCGGCCATTACCACGCTGGCCTATGATTGTCGGCGCTCCGATTTTTTCGTACCGCATGCGATCGGCGCGCTAATGCTGGTGGACCGTGGCGCGATCACCGCCAATACCAAGGGCGCCAAGCATGGCGAACTGGGGCACACGCAGTTTCTGCCGGGCAACGCCCTGCGCTACGGTGTGGACGGTAACGGAGACGGACGGGTCGATTTCTATAACCAGACGGACGCGTTGGCATCGACTGCGAATTTCCTGCGCAAAAAGGGCTGGCGTCCAGGTGCCGGATATCAGCAGGGCCAACCGAATTATGCCGTAATCAAACAGTGGAACGCGGCAACGGTGTATCAACAGGCCATCGCCCTGATGGGCGCACAGATCGACGGCTGATCCGTCTCTTGCCTCAGAGCGCCATCTGCGGCGCATCCGCAACACTCCCGCGCGCGCCCCTTGCGCGCGGGCACGGTCTTCTCCATATCTGCCGCTGGGTCAGGCCCCTGCCGTCCGCAACTTGGTAAAGTCCTGCATGAAGAATTTGGCTTACGCATCCTTCGGGACGTGGTCTCAAGGCAATGCGGGCACCTCTGACGCACGTTATCGGAGAGACTGACATGACCCATTCCATCCCTTCCCGCGATGTCCTCAAGGCACAGGCCAAACGTCTGCGCGCCGACCTGGAGGCTAGAGGCACGCCGATTTCACACTCAGCGGCGCTCGAATCGCTTGCCCACCAGTGGGGCATGCGCGACTGGAACACACTAAGCGCACGGGCCGGTCTCGACCCCTCCGGTTGGACGCTCTTGCAGAGGGTCCGGGGGCAATATTTGGGCCACGCCTTCACCGGTTGGGTAAAGGCCGCGCGCCAATCCGCGTCCGGCTTCTGGACGCTGACGATCCGCTTTGACGCGCCAGTCGACGTGGTCGCGTCGGAGCATTTCAGCAGCATGCGCTGTCAGGTCAACACGACCCTGAACGCCGATGGCGTCTCGCCGCAGAAGACATCCGATGGCAAGCCTCACATGGTCTTGCTGGCTGCCTGAGAAAACCACCGTCCGGCGGATCAAACCGACGGGCTGTGGCTACGGCCGCACCACATAGGTGTGGATCGAAAAAACCACCACATCGGTCTGCGGCAAACGCAAGATACATTGTCGCTCCGATCTGATGAAAGGCGCCGCGCGCGCGTCGGATGTGATCCGACGCGGTGCGTGCTCCGAAAGCGGCTGATGCAACTCAGGATCATCGTACCAAAGCCGGTTGAACCGCCAAAGCGGCCGCCCGACGCGGACCCCATCGAACAGCCGTTGCACCCTGCGGGCCAGATCACCATCGTATTCGGGAACCGGTGCGTGAATACCGACCAGCGGTTTGCCGATTTTCTCATCCAGCCGCCAGCTTGCCGGAAAGCATAAAACCGCATCGACAAGCACATGCTCCGGACCCTGCTTGCGCATCAGCACGATATCTTCCTGCACCAGCCGGCCCAGCGTGCCGAGTGGATCGTACTGATCCAGATCGACCGACCGCCCATCCGGGCAATGCACGCGCGTCTCGTTAACGGCAAAACCGAGGTCGGGCAACACGTCAAGTGCTTCGGTCAGCACCTCGCGCGCCGCATGCATCGCCGTCGGGTCGAGCCAGAGCACCCGTGTGCGGCGTGTATCGAGCAAGGAGATCCGGCGTTGCATCTGTGCCGCATAGGCATCGTCGACACGCAGCCAATCCCGCGCGGCAGCAGGCGCGACCCCGGGCAATGCCCTGGATTGGCGCATGTCATCGGGCAGGCAGGTTTGCAGGATGGGAGTCATACCTAAGTGATACGGCTTCGAAGCAGAAACCGAAAGCGTGTCTGCCCGAATTCTTGGCTTACCAATGTCAGGTGTGGCGTTCTTTCCTACGACCGCCGCCTTCGCCCAGCATCAACATCGCCGGTGTTACGATCAGGGTAAGCACCGTCGCCACAACCAAACCACCCGCAATCGCCGAGGACAGCTCCGTCCACCACTGTGTCGACGGCGCGCCGTACACGATCTCGCGCGTGAAGAAGTTGAGGTTCACACCGATCACCATCGGCATCAGTCCCAGGGCAGTCGTCACCGATGTCAGGATGACCGGACGCAGACGCTGCGCGCCGGTCCGCAATGCAGCCTCGCGCGGCGACTGGCCCGCGCGCTTTAGATCATTGTAGGTATCAATCAAAACAATGTTGTTGTTCACCACGATACCGGCCAGAGCGATTACGCCGATGCCGCCCATGACGACACCGAACGGTCGCCCGGTGACGATGAGCCCCAACAGTACCCCGGCGATGGAGAAAATGATCGCACTCATCACCACAAAGGCCTGATAGAAGCTGTTGAACTGCAGGACGAGGATGACGAACATCAGAAAGATGGCCGTGATAAAGGCGCCCAAGAGGAATACCGTGCTTTCCTGCTGGTCTTCGGCCTCCCCGGCAAAGCTGAAAGCCACACCATCAGGCAGATCCGCGCCGTTCAGCGCAGCGGTCAGCGCCACAACCTGATCGTTGACCAGAATACCGGGCGCCACATTCGCCTCGATGGTCGTCACGCGTTTTTCGTCCACGCGGCGGATAATGCCGGTGCGCTCGGACGGCTCGAAGGTGACAAAGTTCGAAATCGGCACCAGCCCGGCTGTGGTAGGAACCCGCAGACCGGCCAGTTCGGCCAGCGTCCGCTCTTCGCGCGGGAATCGCACGCGGATGTCGAGCGATCCGTCGACGTCACCGGGCCGGTAATCGGCCACGGTAATCCCTTGTGTGAGCAGTTGAACCGCCTGCCCCAGCAAGCTCACGTCGGCCCCGAAACGCGCGGCCTCCGCGCGGTTGACGAGGATCGACACCTCGACGCCCGGCACGGGCCGGGTATCGGTCACATCCGTAAAGCCGCCGAGGGCATCCATGATGTCCCTGATCTGCTGGACTGCCGCCCCCTGCACGTCCGGATTGCGCGCGGTGACTTCGAGACTGACGGGTTTGCCTTGCGTCGGCCCGCCGCTCTCGGTCTGGACCTGAACGTCGATGCCCGCGATATCGGCAACGCTTTGCCGGATGTCGACACCGATCTCGGCCGCGGTGCGGCGGCTGTCCCAAGGTGTCAGTTCAAGCTGAAGGGTCCCGATGGTTTCCTCGTCGCCCTGCCCCGCGCTCATGGTGGAGCGCGCATAGATGCTGGCGATTTCGTCGTATCCCAGCAGCCGCTCCTCGACGGCGCGCACCAACGCATCGCGCTCGAAAATCGAGAAGTTGTCGCGCGCACGAACTTGCACCTGCATAAAATCAGGCTCGACCGATGGGAAAAAGCTGATCCCCTTGCCGAATTGCCCGTAGAGGCCAAATCCCCCCAGCAGCAATGCGACCGCCAGAAGCAATGTCGCGCCGGGACGCAGGATCGCCCAGTGCAGCAGCCGCACATAGGCACCGGTAAAGCCGCCCATGCTGCGCGGATCGCCGACTTCCGCAGCGTGCAGCGCCCGCTTGGCCTCGGCAGTCTGCGGTTGGCGTTTGCCGATCAGGCTGCCGACGACCGGAATGAACACCAACGCCATGAACAGCGATGCGAAAAGCGTCAAGATCACGGTGATCGGCAGAAACTTCATGAACTCGCCGACCATGCCAGACCAGAACAACAGCGGAAAGAAGACGCTTAGCGTCGTCGCCGTCGAGGCAATGATGGGCCACGCCATGCGCTTTGCCGCGAAGGCATAGGCTTCTTTCGGTGCGGCTCCATCCTGAAGCTTGCGATCCGCCAGTTCGGTCGTGACGATTGCCCCGTCCACCAGCATTCCGACAACAAGGATGAGCGAAAACAGCACCACGATGTTCATCGTGTAGTCCATCGCCCAAAGCGCGATGACGCCGGCCAGAAACGCACCGGGAATAGACAGACCGACAAGGATCGCCGACCGCGAGCCCAAGGCCAGAACGATCACGATCATCACGAGGATCACGGCGGCGATGACATTCGCCTCCAGGTCACTGAGCAGGTCCTTCACCTGCTTGGACTGATCCTGCAGATAGGTGATCTTGATACTCTCGGGCCACTCGATGCGCAATTCTTCCACGCGTGCCTTCACCGCCGCGACAGTCTCGATAATGTTCGCGCCCGACCGCTTTGTAACTTCCAACGCCAGGGCGGGTTGTCCGTTGATGCGCGCGAACGAATCCGGATCCTCGAACGTGCGCCGGACCGTGGCCACATCGCCGAAAGTCACCACGGCATCGCCACGCACCTTGACGGGCATCGCCATCACATCATCCAGATCCTCGATCAGACCGGGCACTTTCAGCACGATCCGCCCCGATCCCGTCTCGATTGCGCCAGCGGCGATCAGGCGGTTGTTCCGCTGGATCTGGCCGATCAGTTCGTCGAACGACAGATTATAGGTCTGAAAGACGGTCGGGTCGATCAGCACCTCGAGAAACTCGAACCGCTGGCCGCCGATGTCGGCCTCCAGCACGCCTTCTAGCCCTTCGATCTCTTCCTGAAGCGTCTCCGCCAGCCGGTTGAGCGTGCGCTCGGGCACCGGTCCGGACAGGATGGCGGTGATGATCGGGAACAGCGCGGTGTTGATTTCCGTGATGGTGACGTCATAGGCATCGTCCGGCAGTTCGCTTTCGGCGCGGTCCACGGCCTCGCGCACCTTGTCGAGCGCCTGATCGCTGTCGAAGCCGGGGCTGAACTCAAGCTGGATGCTGGCAAACCCTTCGGCTGCCTCCGACTTGAGACTCTCAAGACCTGCGATCGACGCAAACTCCGTCTCCAGCGGCTCGACGAGCAGGCGTTCCGCATCAGACGGGCTGATGCCGTCCAGTCCGGTAGAGACGTAAAACAGCGGTAAAGGCACTTCCGGATTGGCCTCTTTAGGTATCGAGGTATAGGCATAGGCACCCACCGCCAACATCATCAGCAGCGCCATCACGACAACCCGTGCGCGCGAAAACGCCGCGTCGATCAGCGCGTTCATTGAGGCTGCTCCGCCGCTCGTGCGACCACCGTTTCGCCTTCGTTGACAAAGCCCTGCCCCACTGTGATCACTTCGACCGCATCGGGCAGACCCGTTACCCAGATTCCGTCGATCTGCGCCTTCACAATTTCAATCGGGAAGAACCGTACCGCGTTCTCATCATCCACTGTTTTCACGCCAAGGACGCCTTCGGTGTTGAGCGATACGACCGAAGGTGACAGGAAATGCGCGGTCGTCTCGCCCGTCGGGATGATCACATTCGCCGAGATCCCGGCGGGAATGACACCATCTTCGTTGGCGATCTCCACTTCGGTCAGAAAAGTACGGGTTTCGGACGCGGCAGCGGTGCCGACGAAGGTCACAGTGCCGTTGCGTTCCTCGCCTGTGATGAACCGTACGGTCGCGGACTGGCCCACGGCCAGCCGCGGCAGCGATTGCTGCGGCACCTGAATGGCCACGGTCAACGGTGTGATGTCCACCAGACGTCCCACATCGGCACCGAGGGAAACAAATTCACCGACGTCCAGATCGAGTGTCTCGATCCGTCCCGCGAATGGCGCCGTGATCGTCAGCGCCTTGGCCTGCTGTTGCACGGCGGTGACCTGCGCCTGCGCGGCAGCAAGGGTCGCGCGGGCCTGCGAAACGCGGTCGACAGTCCCCACGCCGCGGTCCAGCAGGGACTGCGCGTTGTCGAATTCGCGCTGTGCGCGGGCCAGTTCTTCGTCGGCGCGGTTGATATCGGCCAGATTGTTCGTCGGATCGATTCGCGCGATCACCTGCCCCGCAGTCACATCCTGCCCCTTGCGCACAAGCACCTCGTCGATATCGCCCGAGGTTTCCGCGCGCAGCATCGTGTCGCGGTCGGGCAACGCCTGCCCCTCCGCCTGAAAGAACTGCGTCACGGTTTCCGCTTCGGAGGGGGCCACCGCAACGGCAATCGGTTGCGGCGCTTCGCGCAGGCTGATCGGTTCGCTATCGGCAGACGAAAAGACAAGTCCGCTGCCCATCCACGCGACAATGACCACCACAAGAACCGCCGCAATCCACGTCGATCGCGATGCGCCCGGATCCGTATCGAAGCTGAGCGGTTGCGCCGCGCCGTCCACCCGCGACGGGTTCATCGTCGCGGGTGGCGTTTTGGCGGCCTGCCCATCCTCGCCTGCGTCATTGATCATTGTCGGTATCCTTGAAAAAGTTGTGCTGCCGCGCGCCTGGGTTCGACACCCGTTTTCCGGCAATCCCGATACCGGCGCGTGGACTGCTCCTGCTGACGAGTGGCGAGAACATCGAAAAGCACCACCATGCGGTGCAATACCGACATCTAAAGAACACGCGCCGCGTAAAGCGGCGGCCTCCCGGCCTGAGAAATCAGGCCAGTTTTTTCCGTGAAGGCACTGCGGACAGTGCCGAAGGGGCGCGCGTCGAACATGGAAGATCTCCTGCAGGGGTCTGCAGGAGGTAGGGACGCGTAGTGCTTTCGTCAAATTTGTTCAGTTGCGGCTGGACATGCCGTCACGTCACACCGTTGGCAGGGCGGTCATATCGGAACTTGCGCCGGAGGCCAGCCTATTGGCCCAGCGCCTGCCCCAGATCTTCGATCAGGTCTCCGGGGTCCTCGATGCCCACCGACAGCCGCAAGAGGCCTTCGGGGATGCCGGTATGGGGCTCGATGCTGTGTCGATGCTCGACAAGGCTCTCGACGCCCCCCAGAGACGTCGCGCGGTGGACCAGCTGCAACCGGCCCGCCGCGTTCAGCGCAGCCGGTGCACCGTCTTTGACGATGAAAGACAACAGCGGGCCGAAGCCTCCCTGCATCTGCCGCATGGCCAACGCATGACCGGGATGGTCGGACAGACCGGGGTAAAGCACCGCCTCCACCCGTGGATGATCCTTGAGATAGGTCGCTAGCGTTTGCGCATTTTGCGACATGCGCTCTACTCGCAGCGAAACGGTCCGCATGCCGCGCAGCAGCAGCCAGGCCTCAAACGGTCCCAGTACCGCCCCGGCCATATCGCGGTCCGCGCGGATCGCGCGCCAGATAGGTGCATCCGCATCCCGGCAGGCCAGTGCGCCCGCCAGCACGTCGGAATGGCCGTTAAGCGCCTTGGTGGCCGAGTGCATCACTATATCCGCACCGAAGGAAATCGCGCGCGTCAACACTGGCGTCGACGTTGTCATGTCCGCGACCAGCAGGCCACCGCTTGCGTGCACTGCCTGCGCACAGGCCGAAATATCTATCACCCGCAGCCAGGGGTTCGACGGTGTTTCGATCCAGGCCAGCGCGGGCTTGAGGGTTTCGCATGCGGTCGTGAATGCGCTCGTATCGGACGCCTCGACCTCGATCAACGTGATCCCGCGCCGCGTGCAGAAATCGCGGATCCACGCGGTTGTGCCCCAATAGATCTGGCTCTGAACGAGAACGGTATCGGAGGCGCGCAGCGTTCGGAAAACCGCCGCGACGGCCGCCATACCCGACGGGAATACCATCGCGTCAGCAGCGCCTTCCAGTTCGGCCAGAACCGCTTCGACCATCCGCCCGTTCGGAGAATGTGATCGCGAATAGACATTGCCATCCACCAAAGGCACATAATCTTCACCCCGCGCAAAGGTGGTCGCGGGGTGGATTGGCGGCACCACGCCACCGGAGCTGTCATCCGTCTGGCCCGCCGCCTGGGCCGCGATCGTGGAGGGGTGAAGGCCGGTGAGACGCTTGGAAGACATCGGTTTTCTTTCTGTATTGGCCATGAACAGGCGATACGCGCCCCTGCTCTATGCCCATCTGGGTGTGCTAGATTGAAAACCACTGTAACTACGGCGCTATCGCGGCAAAACTGCCCACCTGCGCGATCACCGGAATATTGTGCTTTTCACATTCCCCGCCGAAGCGGGCAATTAACATTCAACCTATCCGTCGGTAGCGTCAACACCGGCAGTCCCATAAATCTATCAACAGGAAAATTCTCCGTGATTGTACCGGCCTACAGCAGCGGTCGCGCGCCTTATGAGAACGGCCGTGGCGGTCCACGGCCAAAATCCGAACCTGGCATGGTGAGGGTCTAATTTCCGCAGTCGTAGGTGCCTTTCCACCAGTTGTCGATGGATTGCATTGATCGCAAATCGTGCCGCTGCTGCTCTGATCGGTTTCATCAGCTCGTGGCGGTCCTGCGGCGCTCAGACATCTGACCCGGAACTGCGCGCGTGCCGCATTATTACTGCCAAGGGCAGCCCACCTCCTGTTGGTACCGGCGCAATCCTGAAAACAACCGGACCGCCGATCAACGGCGCCGAGATGATGAGCCCTGTCCGCTCCTGCGCCGCGCTTCTCACGGACGGTGCCGCAGACGCGGTCGGTCAGAACCTCCCACAACGCCTACCCGGCTGAAGCAACCCGTGAACATGCCCGCCCTGCGCGCCTTCCAGCCGGTCATTCCCATCGCCGCTCTCGGCACTTCCCGACGCCTGATCGCGTCCTTTCAAGGCGTACTGTGCGGGGTCGGCAACAAGCCGACCAGCATTATCAAAAAAAGGCGAACACTCTTATTCCGCCGAATTCAGTGGTGTATTGCCGCCGTTCACCGGATAATGACGGCCTGGATCATAGGCAGGAATGCGTCATGTCAGCCAAATACTACGCCCCTCAGGGCGGCCATCCCGGGCAGGAACAACTACTGACCGACAGGGCCGTTTTCACGGACGCCTACGCCGTGATCCCGAAAGGCACGATGCGCGACATCACAACGAGTTTTCTGCCGTTCTGGGACAATACCCGCCTGTGGGTCATCGCCCGGCCTCTGAGTGGCTTTGCCGAAACCTTCTCGCAGTACATCATGGAAGTCGGTCCCGGCGGTGGTTCTGATCGGCCGGAAACCGACCCGGAAGCGGAAGGTGTGTTGTTCATCGTCGAGGGAACGGCGGTCTTGTCCTTCAACGGCCAGACCCATGATTTGGCGCCGGGCGGCTACGCCTATCTTCCACCGGCTTCCGGCTGGACGCTGCGCAACACCACCGATGGATTTGTGCGCTTTCACTGGATACGCAAAGCCTACGACGCCGTGGACGGGCTCGATGCGCCCGACGTGATCATCGCCAATGAACAGGACATCGCGCCGACGTTGATGCCCGGCACGGATGGCAAGTGGGGCACGACCCGGTTTGTCGATCCAACCGATCTGCGCCATGACATGCATGTCACCATCGTGACGTTCGAGCCGGGAGCGGTCATTCCGTTTCTGGAGACCCATGTGATGGAACACGGGCTGTACGTTCTGGAGGGCAAAGCCGCTTATCGACTGAATACTGATTGGGTGGAGGTAGAGGCAGGCGATTATATGTGGCTGCGCGCCTTTTGCCCGCAGGCCTGTTATGCCGGGGGGCCGGGGCGGTTCAGGTATCTGCTTTACAAGGACGTCAACCGCCATATGGCGCTGCGCCTTGCCGGTACGCTGGCGCGTTGAGGCCGGGACCTCCGGGTATGCAGGAAAAACACCGCGTACGGCGTTGACTTTTGGCCCCTCTTTCGGTGACTGATCGGGTCCGGCATACGCGGGGCACTCTCACCCCGGACACCCGGCCAACACATGCAAGGAGCAAGCATGCGGATCGCCATTAATGGATTCGGACGGATCGGCCGCACGATCTTGCGGCAGGTTATGACCCTCCCCGAGCATGCGGACATCGACATCGTATTGGTCAACGACATCGCACCGCTCGAGACCTGCGCCTATCTGTTCAAATACGACAGCACCTTCGGACCGCTCCCCTGTGATGTGGCCGAGGAACAGACCGGCCTGCGTGTCGGTGACAGGTTCATTCCATTCTTGTCCCGCGACCGCCTTTCCGGCTCCGAGATGTCCGGTGTGGACGTTCTTATGGAGTGCACGGGCAAGGTAGATACCCGCGATACCGCGACACGGGGCCTTGCCGCTGGTGCGGGCGCCGTGCTGATCTCCGGTCCGTCCAGTTTCGCGGACCGGACCATCGTGATCGGCGCGAACGACAACGCGCTGGGTGAGGCCCGCATCGTATCGAATTCGTCGTGCACGACCAATGCAATCGCGCCCCTGCTGCGTGCCTTGCAATCGACGGTCGGGATCGAGCGGGCGCATATTACCACCGTTCATTGCTATACCAGCAGCCAGCCTTTGGTGGACACGCCGCGCGGAAACCTGGCGCGCAGCCGTGCTGGGGCGGAATCTATGGTGCCGACCACCACCAGCGCCGCGCGCGAATTGCAAGACATCGTGCCCGACATCGCGGGATCGGTGAGCGTTGCGGCGCTACGCGTACCCAGCCTGAGCGTGTCGGCCATCGATGTTACCGTACAGCTCGCCGCACCGCTGAAAGAAAGTGGGCAAGAATTTGTGCAAACACTTGCAGAACGCACGCCGGTGATCGGGTACACACATGATCCCTGCGTGTCGCGCGACATGCGCGGGCGGGCGGAATCGCTGGTGCTGGCCTTGCCTGAAACGCAGATGATCGGCGAGAGGCAACTGCGAATATTCGGATGGTACGACAACGAATGGGGCTTTTCCGCCCGTATGATCGACATGGCACGCAAGATCACCGCACGCGGATGACGTCCCGCGTAGGGCCGCTCAGGCCTGCGCCACCTTGCGGCAGCAGCACAAATTCACTTGCTATTTACCGTTCAGTGAGCCTTTGCCTTGGCCGGACAGTCCTCCGGTCACTTCCTCCACCGCAGCATCTGAAAGCTCTTCCGGCAGAATCAGATTCAGCACGATGGCGATCAGCGCAGCAGGCAGCAGACCCGATGTCATCAGGATCCGAAGCGTGTCGGGCAGGTATTGCACCGCCTTTGGATCCAGTTGCAGACCAAGGCCGATCGACAGCGAAATCGCAAAGATGACCATGTTGCGGCGGTTCCAGTTCACATCGGACAGCATCGAAACACCGGCCGCGACAACCATGCCGAACATCACGATCACACCGCCCCCGAGCACCTCAATCGGAATGGTACGGATCACCGCGCCGACCTTGGGGATCAGGCCGCAGACGATCAGAAAAAGCGCCCCGATCGTCACCACATGGCGCGACATCACGCCAGTCATCGCGATCAGACCGACGTTCTGGCTGAACGAGGTGTTGGGAAATCCGCCGAACACTCCGGCCACTGCGCTGCCGACGCCGTCCGCGTAGGTCGCACCTGTGATCTCTGCTTCGGTGGCTTCGCGCCCCGCGCCGCCCTTGGTGATGCCCGATACATCGCCCACGGTTTCCACCGCCGAAACAATGGCCATGAGGCAAAAACCGATGATCGCGGCAAAGCTCAACTCGAACCCGTATTTGAAAGGCATCGGCAGGGCGACAGGCGCCGCGCGGTTCCAGCTGGTGATGACACCCTCAAGCGTGACCATTCCCATCGCCATCGCGTAGACGTACCCCACGGCGATGCCGATCACGACGGCCGATACCGCCAACATGCCTTTGGCGTAGAACTTGAGCGCAAGGGTGACGAAGATGACGACCAGTGCGGCGGACCAGTTCAACAGCGAGCCGTACTCCGGCTGGTCGATCGCCGGTACGCCGCCCGCCGCATACTGGATGCCGACCTTGACCAGCGCCAGACCGATCATCGTCACCACGAGGCCGGTCACCAGAGGCGGCAAGGCAAACCGGATTCTGCCGATGAACGTGGCAATGAAGGTGTGGAACAGCCCGCCGATCACGACACCGCCGAAAAGCGCCGGTAGCGCCTCGACCCCCTTGCCCGCGGCCAGCGGAATCATGATCGGGATGAAGGCGAACGACGTGCCCTGCACGATCGGCAGACGCCCGCCCACGGGACCGAAACCTATCGTCTGGAACAAGGTCGCGATGCCCGCAAACAGCATCGACATCTGGATCAGATAGGTCATGTCGGGGAACCCCTGCGCCCCCGCATCGGAACCAAAGCCAAATCCAGCGGCCCCCGCGATGATGATCGCCGGGGTCACGTTGGAGACGAACATCGCCAGAACGTGCTGGATCCCAAGCGGGATCGCCCGGTGCAGCGTCGGTGTGTAGTCCGGATCGCGAAGCTGCTCCGGCGTGCCGATCGAGGTTTCTGTCATGGCGCTGTCGTCCCTTGTGGTGTAGTGCACGCCGGCTTTATGTCTTGGTGTGCCGGTCTTCGCTGCGGCGGTTTATCCTTTGATCAGATACGGCGTGTCGAACCGGAATTCTTCCAGATTCGCACCCTCCGAGGTTCGGTCGATGACGGCAAAAAGTCCCGGTGCGTGCAACGGCGTCAGAACACCGTGCCATGTACCCCGGTGGAAATTGATCGCCTGCCCCGCCTCGGTGATGAAGGCGCGCAGATCCACCGGCACACCGTTCGCGTCGGAAGCGACGACCACCAGAAACGGATGCTGCGTCATCGGCACGAAGGCCTGACTGCCCAGGGGGTGACGTTCGACCAGCGAAACCTCCAGGGGCAAGGCAGCGACCGCGCTCTTGAAAATGCTGATGCCGGGTTCGCCATCCGCGAAATCAAGCACTGCGCGGTCGTGAAACCGGCCACATCTGCCCTCGTTGATCATCTTGTCGGGCGCGCCGATTGCGTCCATCACGTCGCCGTAGGGCGCGAACGCCGCTGGCGTGAGTGGTTCTGTCCTTATCGTGTGGGTCACGGGCTGAATATCTCGATCAAACGCAACTGCGCGATCCGTTCCACTTGTCGGCACGCCTCTGCGAATTCTGTATCGCGGTCCTGCTCCTTGCGGCGTTTGAAAGCGTCCATGATAGACGCCTTGGTATGGTCGCGTACGGCGATGATGAAGGGGAACCCGAATTTCGATGTGTAGGCATCGTTCAGATCGACGAAAGCCGCCCGTTCGTCATCCGTCAAGGCATCAAGTCCGGCAAAGGCCTGCTCGGCGGCGGATTCAGCCGTCAGCCGCTTGGCCGCCGCCAGTTTCCCGGCAAGATCGGGATGCGCTTTCAGCACTGCCAGACGCGCACCCTCGTCCGCGCCGCGAAACACGCGTGCCATCATCTGGTGTACCCCGGCGGCGGTATCATGGGTCGGGCCCAGTTCCAGATCATACGCCCGCTCGGCCACCCATGGGCTGTGCTCGAAGACACCGCCGAACGCTGCGACAAAGGCGTCGCGGTCCATCTGCGAAGGCTTGAGCTGTGACATCGCAGGATGCTCCCTGGTCCAGTGCTGCGCGATCTGAAGACGGGTGGCGAACCAGACCCCCTCGTGAGATTTGAAATAATCCATGGCGCGGCGCAAGGCCGCAGCCCGCCCGGGGCGGCCCGCAAGACGACAATGCAGCCCGATCGACAGAATTTTAGGCACTCCCGCTTGCCCTTCCTCGTAAAGGTAATCGAAACTGTCCCTGAGATAGCTCTCGAACTGGTCGCCGGTGGTAAAACCCGCCTGAATGGCAAACCGCATGTCGTTGCAATCCATCGTGTACGGCACGATCAGCTGCTGTTTGCCGCCAAACTCCATCCAATACGGAAGATCGTCCGCATAACTATCGGCAACATAGGCGAATTGCCCCGTCTCGGCCGCCAGCCGCACCGTATTGTTCGAACACCGCCCCGTGTACCATCCCTGTGGTGCCGCCCCGGTCACTTCGCGGTGCAGCGCGATGGCCTGCGTCATCTGCGCGCGCTCCTCGGCCTCAGACATGTCCTTGTGCTCGACCCATTTCAGGCCGTGGCTGGCGATTTCCCATCCCGATGCCTGCATCGCGGCCACCTGTTCGGGCGCCCGCGCAAGCGCCGTTGCCACGCCGTACACCGTCACCGGCAGATCGCCGAGCATCCGGTGGATCCGCCAGAACCCGGCCCGCGCACCGTATTCATAGATCGATTCCATGTTCCAGTGCCGCTGTCCCGGCCAAGCGGAGGCACCGGTGATCTCGGACAGAAAGGCTTCGGAGGCCGCATCGCCGTGCAGGATGTTATTTTCGCCGCCCTCTTCGTAGTTGAGCACGATCTGTACCGCGATCCTGGCACCGCCGGGCCAGTTCGCTCTTGGTGGCGTCGGGCCGTATCCGGTCATGTCACGCGGGTATCTGTGCACGTCTCACCCTCCAGTTTTGCCTTTTTTATAATTCCAAGTAATCCGTTTGTTTTTCAAATAATACTTGAAAGAGCCTTCGGGTTGCCGGGTTTCGCTGCCGCAGGGGCATCTGCATCAGCAATCCGTGATCGTGCTGTCACGCACAGCTTGGGTGATCCGCGCGATGACATATTCCATGAACAGGCGGGTTTTCGGATCCTGTCTGCGGCGATGCGTGAACAGGCACGCCATCTGGATCGCCACCGGTGGCGTCCGGCGCGCCACTTCGACAAGCCGTCCCGCGCGGACATGCGCCGCGACCTCGAACACCGGCTTCAAAGCGATGCCGGTTCCCGCCAGCGCCCAATCCGTCAGCACATCACCATCATCGGATTCGTATCGGCCCGTGACGGGAAACCGCTTCGGTCCCTCCGGGGTCTGCAGCCGCCATTGGAATTCCGTTGCACCGGGAAACCGCAGGTTCAGACATTCATGGCCCTGCGCAAGCAGATCGTCGCCGGAGGCCGGATTGCCGCGGGCCGCCACATAGGCCGGGCTTGCACACAGGATCCGCGCGACATCCGCAATCTTGCGAATGCGCAGATCGCTGTCCTCGGGCTGGCCCAGAAAGAACGCAAGGTCCAGCCCCTCAGTCGTCAGATCCACCTTTCGGTCCGTCAACCGCAGTCGCACCTTTATCTGCGGATACTCCGAGATGAATCCCGGCACCAACGGCGCGATTAACCGCCGCCCCACCCCCAACGGTGCCGCCACATAGAGCGAGCCTCTGGGATTGTCGGTGATGTTGATCACTTGCGCTTCGGCGTTCTCGACCGCTGCGAGTATTTCACTCGCCCCACCGTAGAACGCCTTGCCCTGTTCGGTCGGCGTCAGACTTCGCGTCGTGCGCTGAAACAGGCGCACACTCAAATGCTCTTCGAGTTGCGAGATACGCGAGGACGTAACAGCGGGAGAAATGCGCAGATCCCGCCCTGCGGCTGACATGCTGCCCAATTCGTAAACACGCACGAAGGTGCGAATGTTATCGAGGTATGACATTGTTTGCTTTTATTTGATGCTGTTTGCTATTTTACAAAGATACCGGAGCAATGGTCTTTCGCCTAGGCTAGCGGCAAAGACAAGATCGGGGACGATGGCATGTATGATCTCGCGGTACTATGGGACTGGATCGCGTTCGCCGTGCGCTGGCTGCACGTTATCACGGCAATGGCATGGATCGGCGCTTCGTTCTTCTTTATCGCGCTCGATCTGGGCCTGCGCAGGGCGGCCAACGCCCCCGTCGGGGTGCACGGCGAAGAATGGCAGGTGCACGGCGGCGGCTTTTATCATATTCAGAAGTATCTCGTCGCACCCGAAAACATGCCAGAGCATCTGATCTGGCACAAATGGCAAAGCTACATCACCTGGGTCTCCGGTGCCGCGTTGTTGATGGTTGTCTATTGGGTGGGTGGAGAGATCTTCCTGCTCGATCCGACCAAGGCCGACCTGTCTTTGTGGCAGGGTATCGTGATCTCCGGTGGCTCGCTCACCATCGGCTGGATCGCCTATGACTACATGTGCAAATCCAAGTTGGGAGAGCATGCGACCCTATTGATGCTGTTGCTCTTCGCGCTGCTGGTCGTCATGGCCTGGAGCTACGACCAAATCTTCACGGGCCGTGCGGCGCTGCTTCATCTGGGCGCGTTCACCGCGTCGATCATGACAGGCAACGTATTCTTCCAGATCATGCCGAACCAGCGTATCGTCGTTGCCGACCTCAAGGCCGGGCGCAAGCCGGACGCTAAATACGGCAAGATCGCCAAACTGCGGTCGACTCACAACAACTACCTGACATTGCCGGTCGTCTTTCTGATGCTGTCGAACCACTATCCGCTGGCGTTCGGGACGGAATACAGCTGGATCATTGCCAGCCTGATCTTTCTGACAGGTGTCACGATCCGCCACTATTTCAACACCATGCACGCAACCGGCACGGGGCCGCATTGGACATGGGCGGTGACGGTGCTGTTGATGATCGTGATCGCGTGGCTGTCAACCGTGCGCGGCCCCGACAGCTACGAGATCGCGCAAACCCGCGATCTGACCGCGTATGAGCAGCAGTACGCGTCCGCAGATGGATTTGAGGCAGCCTATGACGTGGTGCTGGGCAACTGCTCGATGTGTCACGCGCGCGAACCTGCGTGGGAAGGGATACACTGGCCCCCGAGAGGTGTCGTGCTTGAGACGCAGAGCGATGTTGCCCGCCACGCCGAGCAGATTTTGCTGCATGCAGGTCTCAGCAACGCGATGCCCCCGCCCAATGCCATCTCTACCATGACACCCGAAAACCGCGGCACGATCGTCGCATGGGTACACGGGGCGCGCGCCGACTGACTCAATCGGTTAAAGAACCGGACCGACCGTCGCGATGACATTGTGCCACATCAGCCGGTAATAGGGCCACTCCGAGATATCCGCGAGGGTAACGCGGGTCGATCGGGCAATGTAGGCGTCCTGACGTGCACAAATATCTGCCGTCGTGTCAGCGTCTTGCAGCAAGATGTTGTTCTCGTAGTTCAGATCGAAACTGCGCAAATCCAGATTGGAGGATCCGACCATGCTGACCTGTCCGTCGATGGTCAGCGTTTTGGCATGGAGCAATCCTTCGGTAAATTCGTAGATCACGCAGCCCGCTTCCAGCAACTCGCGGTAATAGCTGCGGCTGGCCGCCGCCACGATCCAGCTGTCGTTCTTTTCGGGAAAAATCAGGGTAACCGTGACGCCCCGATACGCTGCCGCACATAGCGCGTCGAGCACGCTGGTATTCGGTACGAAATACGGGGTCGAGATCGTCACCCGGTCGCGGGCGCAGGACAATGCGGTGGCAAAGAGTTGCGGTGTGGCGCCGTGCCGCCTGGTCGGTCCATCGCCCATCACATGCGCGGCAAAGCCACCTTTGATCGGCGCGACTGGCACAGCAAGCGGATCGAGGATTTCGCCGGTCTCGCGGATCCAGTCGGTTGCGAACAGCAGCTGGTTTTGCGCCACTACGGGACCTTCGAACCGAAGCATGATATCGACCCAGGGCGCATATTTGGCCTTTATGCGGAACTCGGGGTCGGCAGAGTTGCGGCTACCGCAGTAGGTTATTTTACCGTCGATCACGGTGATCTTGCGGTGGTTGCGCAGATCTATGCGACTGAACAACATGGTCCTGATGGGTTTGCTGTACGGCAATGCCACTGCCAGGTGCACACCCGCCCGCTCCATCCGGTTCCACAGTTCTGATCTGATCAACCTGCGCGAGCCCATTGAATCGGCCATCGCGCGGCAGGTCACACCGCGCTGTGCGGCCCGCATGAGCGCCTCCGCCACAGCTCTGCCAGTTCCGTCGTCGAGCCAGATATAATAGAGCACATGCACCTGATCGCGTGCCGCGTCGATGTCGGCGATCATCGCTGCGCGCGTGGCGTCCCCGTCCGACATCAACGTCGCGGTATTGCCAGCCACCGGATAGAACCCGTTGATAGAGCCGCAATACCGGAAAACCGGTTGATACAACGGATTTATCAGCGCGCCGACATTGTCACCATTGCCCATCATGGGGAAGGCATCCATGCGGATACGGTCAAACACCGCGACCTGCGCCGCCTTGCCGGTTCTGCCGATGTTGTCTTCGCCGAAGAGGAAATACACCACGGTGCCGGCTGCGGGCAACACCATCAGCACGACGAACCACGCAAGCCTTGCCGGCGGCGAAAGGTCGTTGCGCAGCAGAATGCGAACCGTGAACGTGATCACCACGAGCGTATGAAGGATCAGGGCATAGTTCATCTGTCAGCTTCGGGAAAATCCAGGTCTATGAGGATCGGAAGGTGATCGGATGCGCGCGACGCCAGCGCCGATTTATGGACCCGCGCCGATGTATGGCCCAGCCCACCGCGCAGCACGAACCGGTCCAGGGGTGCAAGCTCTCTGGTGGCGTGAAAGCTGTTTCCGGGCATGATCACTTCGCAATTACCGCCCAGCGCGCTTTCGATCCCGGCTTCGCGCCGCCAGGCATTGAAATCACCCGCGATCAGAACCGGGTGGCTGACGTCGTGCAGGTATCGGCCTAGGGCGTGCAACTGGGCCGACCGGTTGCGACGGGTCAGGCCCAGATGCACGCCGATCACCTCGATGCCGCGTTGTTGCAAACGCACCGATACCGCGCCACGCGGCTCCAGCGCGGGCAGATCGATGCGCCCCGTGGCATCGACCTGCACGGCCGCCTGAC
This sequence comes from uncultured Sulfitobacter sp., assembly GCF_947497275.1. Lineage (GTDB taxonomy): Bacteria > Pseudomonadota > Alphaproteobacteria > Rhodobacterales > Rhodobacteraceae > Sulfitobacter. The sequence continues at coordinate 558,143 of NZ_CANMFS010000001.1, read as the reverse complement.
GGTAAAGCACGGCATTGCCATGCCAGCCATGGCTGTCGGGACGCACCGAAAGATCGGCGATCGCATAGCCAATGTCGGCCAGCGCGCCTTCCGGAAGCACGCCGCCGCGCCGCCCGATCCGCTTGTCCGCCTCTTGCAGCACCACCACATCGGCATCCATCTCTGTCAGAACATGCAGCACCCGTTGCGGATCACGACGCCAATCGAGACCCACCGCCTTGCGAATGTTATACGACGCGATCCGCATCAGCCGCTGTCCCCAAGGCAGGGTGTCAAAACCAGCACAGCACAGGCCCGAAGCCTTACGCAGGCCCCTTGGACCGATCTGGCGGATATCACAAATTTCCCCATTGCTACGATGCGCCGCCTGCGTGGCAGCAAGCGGCCCGATCCGCGCCAACGCGTGTGCATACGACAAGGCCGCAGCAGACCCGGCGCGCGTCACCACGCGCTGGCAGGGGGGATCGGATCAGCATCGCTTTGGTCATCTGGTTCATGGTCAGAGCATACGCGAATCCCGTTAGGAGTGGCAATGCCATAGCCCCCTGCCAGCCGCCCCCATGGCCCCCGGAACCCGTGTCGGCCAAACCGATCTGAGTGGAGTTGCCTGGAAAGGTCGGATCTTCCGCGTATCACTTGGACCGCCATGTGCAGGCGCATGGACGTTTCCTGATGTCCCCCTCCCGGACGGCCCGATATCTGGCAAAACCGACAGCAAATTCAGGCTTGTCGACAAAATCGTCTTTTCAATAGAGGTCCGGGTTTGTATAGTGCGCCTACTTCGGTCCGGGCGGTTCGCCGTCCGGTTAAAAGGGAACGCGGTTCGGCATTCTTTGCCTACTCCGCGACTGCCCCCGCAACTGTAGGCGGAGAGCGAAGCCGGTAAAGCCACTGTCATGCCATGCGTGATGGGAAGGTCCGGCCAAGCGATGACCCGCAAGTCAGGAGACCTGCCGAAGGTTTCACCCTGTCCGGGCGCGAGGGGCGTCAGGGCTGCGGTTTTTCCGCGCGTGGTGTTTTCACCGTCTGCGGGGGTACGACCCTCAAACGACATATACAGTCTATCGGCAATCCACGCCGTACCCGAGGGTTATTTCATGCTCCGTTCTTCCTTGTTGGCCTCCGTAGCCATCTTTCCTGGCTTCCTTGCAACCGCGCACGCGCAAGAGGTCTTCCAACTCGACGAAATCATTGTTTCGGGCAGCCTGTCGCCCGTCAGTGCGGGCCGCACCGGCGCAACCGTCGAAGTGCTCGAAGCCCGCGATATTTCGGCCCGCGACAGTTCTGTGATCCAGCGTCTGAACCGGGTGGCCGGCGTCAGCTCCACGGCAAACGGCGGGCTGGGCAACAGTGCATCGGTCCAGGTGCGCGGTCTGCCGGGGCGGTACGTCGTTGTGCGGGTCAACGGGATCGACATGAATGATCCTTCCAGCACACAAAGCCTGTTCAACTTCGGCGCGCTCACCCCTTCGGGTATCGACCGCATCGAGGTGCTCAAGGGATCGCAATCCGCGCTTTACGGCTCCGAAGCAATCGGCGGTGTCATCGACATCACGACATACCGACCGACCGAGCTGGGCTTTTCGGGGAGAATCAGTAGCGAAGGCGGCAGCTATGGCACGGCGGCAGGCACTCTGAGCCTTGGCTATCTCGGCGACCGGGGCGAAATCGCATTTACCTATGGCCGCATCGTAAACGACGGGTTTTCCGCACGCGCCAACGACACCGAGGACGACAGCTTTCGCCAGACCACTGCCACGCTGACGGCGCGCTACGACGTGACCGATACCGTCACTATCGGCACCGCAATCACAAAGCGCGACGGCAGTGTGGAAATCGACCGCTCACAATCGGACAACAGCGGCAAGAACACATTCGACGAGCTGGGCGCGCGGGTGTTTGCAGAAGTCGTGACCGGTGCCGTGACCCACACGTTCGCCTATTCCTACTTTGACATCGAGCGGCTGGACCCGAACGGTTTCACCACCCGATTTGCCGGAGATCGCGAACGCCTGTCGTATCTGGCCAATGCAGAAATCGGCGGCGGCTTCACGTTGAATTTCGGGATCGACAAGACGGATGAAACGCTCGATTCAGGGGGCGATACCGGCGCAGAGGATACAGTGTCGACTCAGGCGGAGCTGTTGTTCCAGCCCGCACGGGATGTCGATCTTTCCGCTGCGCTGCGCTATGATGACAATTCCGATTTCGGCGGCAAGACGACGGGGCGGCTTGCGGCGGTTTGGCGTCCGCGTGAGGATATCGCGTTGCGCGCGGTTCTCGGCACAGGGTTCCGCGCGCCCTCGTTGTACGAGCGGTTCAGCTTGTATGGCGATGCGAACCTGAACCCCGAGGAAAGCCGCAGCTTCGAGCTTGGCGTCGAAAAGACCTATGGCGGCACGGCCACCGTGAAAGCGACGCTGTTCTACACCGAAATCGACGATCTGATCCAGTTCGACGGCGCCTCCACGGCCTGCGCCAGCGGCTTTGGATGCTACAACCAATTGCCAGGCACGACCCGCACACGCGGAATTGAGCTGTCGGGCGACTACGCGCTCAGCGATGCGACGCGGCTGTTTGCCAACTATACCTACACGGACGCCGCGACCGGCGGAGAGCGTCTGACCCGGACGCCGCGCCATGATCTGGTTTTCGGTGCCGACACCGAGTTTACCAACCGGCTGAGCGGATCGTTCGATGTGCGCTTCGTGGGTGATGTAGTGCCAAGCGCCTTTGCGCCCGCGGACAACAAGGTGGGCGATTACACCGTGGTCGGTCTGGGCCTGTCCTATGACGTCACCGACACCGCGCAGGCCTATCTACGGGTCGAGAACCTGTTTGACGAAGATTATGAGACAGCGGGCGGTTTCAACACACCGGGCCGCTCGGCCTATGTTGGTATCCGTGCGGATTTCTAGACCCTGCCGTCACCATGTCCTGTCCGCCTTGCGGGCAGGCGTGGTAACGTTGTGCACGCTCTTGGGCGGCACCCTGCACGCGAAAGACGTCCCTGTGCGGGTCGTGTCGATGAACCTGTGCACAGATCAACTGGCGATGCTGCTGGCCGATCCGGGCCAGCTTGTCTCTGTCTCGCGCATCGCCACGGATCCGCGTTCCTCGGCAATGGTGGCGCAGGCGTCGACCTACCCCGCCAACAGCGGGCTGGCCGAAGAGGTGTTCGTGATGCGTCCCGATCTTGTCGTGGCGGGCAGCTACACCGCCCGGGCCAGCGTCGACATGCTCGAACGGCTGGGCATCCGTGTCGTGCGGTTCGCGCCGGCCAACACCCTCGAGGAAGTGGCGGATCGGTTGTTGCAAATGGGGGAAGCACTGGGCCATCCCGCGCGCGCGCAACGGATGGTGGCCCGGTATCGTGCCCGGCTCGACGCCTACCGCAGTGCGAAAGCGGAAAGGCCCCGTGCCGCACTCTACTACGCAAACGGTTATACCTCCGGCGACAAGACATTGGCCGGCGAGGTCCTCACCGCTGCCGGGTTGAACAATATCGCCACTGACAACGGGTTCAGCGGTGGCGGTGTCATGCCGCTCGAAGTTCTGGCCTTGTCGGACCCCGACGCGGTCATCACCAGCGATGCCTATCCCGGCGCATCCCGCGCTGAAGAAATACAGCGCCATCCCGTCGTCGAAATTCTGCAGCACGACAGCCTCGGCGCAGCTATGACCGACAGCGATTGGGTCTGCGGCACGCCGTTCATCCTGCGCGCGATCGACGATATGGTCGCCCTGCGCCTCACTCTGCAAAGCCGGGACCGTTGACGCGCCTCGCAGCCTTTCTGGCGGCGCTGGTTGCGGGCCTGTTCGTTGCCGCCCTGGTCGTGGGGCCCGCGGACATCGGCGCGGTCCGCAGCGTAAAGGCCCTTCTGGTGGACGACGGCGGCCCCGTCACTCTTGTGATGCGCGAAATCCGCCTGCCGCGCGCGTTGCTTGCACTGATGATCGGTGGCGGTCTGGGGTTGGCCGGTGCTGCCATGCAGGGCTATCTACGCAATCCGCTTGCGGATCCCGGGCTGATCGGGGTGTCGTCCTCCGCGGCACTGGGTGCGGTGCTGGCGCTTCAGACGGGGGTTGCCGCAGGTTTTGCCTTCGGACTGCCGCTGGCCGCACTGGCGGGCGCGTTGATCGGGGTCTTTATGGTGCTTTTACTGGCTGGTCCGCGCGGATCATCACTCACACTCATCCTTGCAGGGATCGCGATTTCGGCTCTTGCGGGGGCGCTCACGTCGCTGGTCCTCAACCTGTCGCCCAATCCTTTTGCCGCCAACGAAATCGTGTTCTGGATGATGGGATCGCTCGCCGACAGGTCCATGACGCATGTCTGGCTTGCGTTTCCATTGATCGCGGTGGGCACGCTCATGCTGGCAAGTCTCGCGCGGGGGCTGGACGCGCTGACGCTGGGCGAGGATGCGGCAGAGGCGATGGGTGTGCGCCTGAACCGCATGCGGCTGACGCTGATCGTCGGCACCGCCGCGATCGTAGGCGGAGCGACGGCAGTCGCGGGTGCCATCGGGTTTGTCGGTCTCGTGGTGCCGCATCTGTTGCGCCCCTTCGTCGGCGCGCAACCGGGGCGGTTGCTCTGGGCCTCCGCCTTTGGGGGGGCGGCGATGCTGCTGGCGGCCGATCTGGCTGTGCGCGTCATCCTGCCCGCGCGCGATCTCAAGCTTGGCGTCGTGACCGCGCTTGTCGGCGCTCCGCTGTTCCTGCACCTGATTTACCGCACGCGCAGGGATGGCTTATGAACCTGCTTGACCTCAGGGATTTCGGCGCGTCACGCGGCACATGCGCTGTCCTGCGTGCGATCACCCTAAGCGTGAAACCTGCCGAGGTTGTGGGGATCATCGGCCCCAATGGCGCGGGCAAGACCACGCTAATGCGCGCCGCGCTTGGATTGATGCCTGCGACCGGCTACAGTTCGCTGGTCGAAATGGATGCGCGCAGCCGCGCCAGGGCCGTCGCCTGGATGCCACAGGCGCGTGAAATCGCCTGGCCCGTAAGCGTCGAGCGGTTGGTGACGCTGGGCCGTATCCCGCATCTGGGCACGGGACAGCGGCTGTCGGAGGCAGACCGCGCCGCAGTGGACGGCGCCCTGCGCGAGATGGATCTAGAGAGCTTTGCCACGCGCACCGCCACACAGCTATCGGGTGGAGAGCAGGCGCGCGCATTGATCGCGCGTGCTTTGGCACAGCAGACGCCGTTACTGATGGCGGATGAACCGACGGCAGGGCTTGATCCTGCGCATCAGATTGCGACAATGCAGACTTTCGCGCGGATCGCGTCGACGGGTCGGTCGGTCATCGTATCGCTGCATGATCTGGGTCTTGCCGCGCGTCATTGCACACGTCTGATCGTGATCGACAAGGGAAGCATTGCGGCAGATGGCGCACCGCAGGATGTGTTGCGCCCGGATCTCCTGCGGCGGATATTCGGTATCGGTGCGTTCATGCAAATGACCGCAGACGGTCTCGTATTTCAGCCGATGGAAGTCGTGCCATGAACACGGTATCTCTCCTACGGCCCTGGCTGCTGTTTGACCTGGGGGCCGAGATGCAAGTGCTGAGCTGGGCCATCAACCGCCCCGGTTTCGTCCGTGCGGACCGTATCGTCTGGCGCGAGGTGCGCAATGCCGATCTGCCCGCAGGGCTGGACGTGCGCGACTGGTTCGAACGTACCTTGCGCGCACGGGACCTTGAGGACGCAGTCGCTTTCCTCACCTCGCGCGATGTTTCGCATTTCTGCGAGGCAACGGTGACGGTGGGCGCTATAACGGCGCATTGCGTCGCAACCGTGGGTCTGTCGAACGCCGAACGGATCGGTTCGCGCGCGGACCGCAGCGCGCAGGACTGGGGCACGATCAACGTCGCCGTCCGCCTCGATTGCGGACTGAACCAGACCGGCCTTATCGAAACACTCAGCATCGCCACACAGGCCCGTACCGCGGCGATCATCGACACGCAGATCCATACCCCCGGCGGGATTGCGACCGGAACCGGCACCGACTGTATCGCGGTGGCGGCACCGGAGGGCGTGCAGGAGTATGCCGGCTTGCATACCGAAATTGGCGAAGCGGTCGGCGCGGCGGTCTACCGCGCTGTGCAATCGGGTGCTCTTCGGTGGAAATCTGATATCGGGGCCGTGCACAAAGGAATGACAGGACATGGGTGATTTCAATGTGATTAACCAAGGCGCGCCTCGGCGGGCCGGTACGGACCGTAGCCGCGCAGCGATCGGTCAAAGACACAGGATGACTGGGGCCGGAACGCCAGACCAAAGCAAGGGAGCATGAAGATGGAACCGGGATTGCAAGCGGCACGCGAATTCATTGCGACCGGCGGGCCGGCTCTGGCCGCTATAGCGGTTCTGTCGGTTCTGACGCTCGCCATCATTCTCTGGAAGATCTGGCGTCTTGCGCTGTGCGGTGCGTGGTCCTCGGGGCAGGCCCGCGCCATGCTGCATGCGGGCACGGCACAGGCGCAACCCTCCCCAGACCTGCCGCGCAACCTGCGCGCACGTTTCGTGACCCAAGCACTCGGCGCGCGCGATCTGCCCGATCCGCTGGCCCGCGAAGAGATCATGCGGCTTGGCGCGCGGGCGCTCGCCACACTGCGCGGCGGCTTGCGGCCGCTGGAGTTAATCGTCACCATCGCGCCACTCATTGGTCTGCTCGGGACGGTTCTTGGCATGATCGACGCCTTTCAGGCGCTGGAATCAAGCGCCGGTCAGGCAGACCCATCGGTGCTGGCGGGTGGCATCTGGGAGGCGCTGCTGACGACGGCGGCGGGTATGGCCGTCGCCATTCCGGCGGCGGTGGCGCTAAGCTGGTTCGAAGGCATCGCCGAACGCGTGCAGGCGGATATGGAGGATATGGCCACCCGCATCTTTACGCATCCGCACACCCGGGAGGGCGCCGCAGGGTAATGTTCAGCTTCGCCCCCCCTCCCGTGCGGCGCAGGCCGAGCCTTACACCGATGATCGATGTGGTGTTTCTGTTGCTGGTGTTTTTTATGCTGGCGTCGCAGTTCGGAAAGGACAACGCGTTGCCTCTCTCGGTCGCAGGGACGGCATCCATCTACACGGGGCCGCCCCGGCTCGTCGATATCGGCGCGGCTGATCTGCGGCTCAACGGAGTGAGCGTATCACCGGCCGCGCTGGTCGACCGCCTGAGCGAGCTGACGCAAACCACCGACGATACCATCGTGCTGCGCGGTGACGCGGCAACGCCGCTCCAGCGTCTGATCGACGTGGCTGAAGCGTTGCGACAGGCAGGCTTTACCCGCCTGTCGGTGGTCGAGTAGCACCCGGTGCGGTTTCATCGCCCACCGGCCCGACGCAGGGCGGAATCGGTCGTGCCGATGATCAACGTGGTTTTTTTGCTGGTGATCTTTTTCATGATGTCCGCCCGCATCGCTCCGGCACCGCCGTTCGATGTGGAACTGCCGCGCTCCGACAGCGACAGCGCCGTGCGCGAAGAGAGCACTTTCTATCTCAGCGCCGATGGAAACGTCGCTTTTGGCGGCGTGACCGGTGACGACGCGTGGGCGGCGCTCGCGCGCGCGGACACAGCACGGTCCTTGACGATCCGGGCGGACGCGCAGCTGGCGACGCCGAAGCTCGCGGCAGTCCTGACACAACTGGCGAAGCTGGAGATCACGTCGGTCACCTTGGCGGTGCGCGCGCAATGAGAGGTCTCGCGGAATTCGTCGCATGTCTGGCGATCGCCGCCGCGTCGCATCTGGCGATGTTTCAGGTGATACCCGACGATACGGCCGCAGTGACCGGCAATACAGAGGAAGCGCGCGTGGCCCTTGCCCCAAGCTCTCCTTCGCTGTCCGCGCTTGTGGCGGAATGGGACCGGCCCGTTGAAGCCGTGCAAAGCATCGCGGGCACGGCTCCGTCACAGCCTCCCCCGGTTTCCAATCCGGCGCGTCTTGTCCCTCTGCCAGCACCGCGTGTTGCCCGCAGCCCGGTGCCGGCTATCGCGCGCCCCGTGGAAACGGATGCAGTGCCCCGTATTGATCTGACCGTGCCGGTCCCGTCGAACCGCGCCGCAAAAGCGTCTGCCAGACCCCGCACACGCCCCGATGCACCGCAAGCGGCGCCGCGCAAACCGGCCCCTGCCACCGCGCGCGCCAAACGCAAAGCGGCCGCTTCTTCAGGGCAGCCGAAAACCAGTCGCACGCAAGCGGCCGCTCCGGCGGCGAAAACCACCGCACCCGTACCAGGCCCGAAAGCAAGTCCGGCGGCGATGGCACACTGGGGAAGCAGCATCAGGTCCGCCGTGGAACGTCGCAAGCGATACCCGACCGGCACGCGCGGCAAAGGCACCGTCACACTGGCGGTGGCAGTATCGTCCGGCGGTGCGCTCGCATCGGTAAAGGTGCGCCGCTCTTCCGGTGATGCCAGACTGGACAACGCCGCCGTAACCGCAGTGAAACGGGCGCGGTTCAAACCCGCGCCGCGCGGCATTTCGGGCGGAGTTCACCGTTTCTCGCTTCCGATTTCATTCAGCCCTTAGTACGCGCAGTGAATTGCTGGTACATTCCCGATACTCAGGTTTCACCCCCCGCCCCCCCGCTTTGGAGCACTCAATTGACACCGCGCCGACAAAGCCTGTAGCAACGACTGCCATTACCTCGTATGACGCGGATCATCCCAACCTGCGCGGGGGGATGTGCAGATTGGCAAGAAAACCCATCGCACCCTTCGAACACACGAAACCAAGGCGTCGTCGGGCAAGCCGACCACCTGTTTTTTCCGGAACTGCGCGCGCCGTTCCCGTCCCGATCTGAAAGAAGACCGTCGATGAACATGATCAAGATCGTTGCCGTGCCGATGCACAAGGAGGGGCGCAAGTTCGTCGCGATATTTGCCGGCATCACTGTTTTGCTGGGCTTTCTGTGGGAGCCGCTTTTCTGGATCGGTGCCGGCGCCACGGTATGGTGCTACTATTTCTTTCGCGATCCGGTGCGCGTCATTCCGCAGCAAGAGGGCCTCGTGCTGTCCCCTGCCGATGGCATCGTCTCGCTGATCGAACGGGTGGTGCCGTCACCCGAGCTAGATCTTGGTCCGGATCCGGCCGTCCGCGTTTCGGTGTTCATGAATGTATTCAACTGCCATGTGAACCGTGCTCCGCTTGCCGGGAAAGTCATCGCCGTGAATTACCGCCACGGTAAATTCGTCAATGCGTCCCTCGACAAGGCGAGCGAACACAACGAGCGCAACAGCGTCACCATCGAAACGGCGGGCGGTGCGCGGATCGGAGTGGTTCAGATCGCGGGTCTTGTTGCACGGCGGATCGTTTGTTTTGTACGTCCGGGCGATACGCTGGAGGCGGGACACCGGTTCGGGCTGATCCGGTTCGGCAGCCGCCTTGATGTGTATCTGCCCAATGGCGTTGCGCCGCTGGTGTCCGTCGGCCAGACGGCGGTGGCCGGTGAGACGATCATCGCCGATCTGCATGACCCGGACCGCGCGCGTCGCGGCGTCGCGGAATGAGCAGCACGGGCCACATCAAGCTGCGCCACATCGTGCCAAGCGTGGTTACGGTTTTTTCCATCTGCGCCGGTCTGACATCCGTCCGGATGAGCCTTGAGGGGCACCTTGAAGTCGCGCTTTACTTTATCTTGCTTGCGGTGTTTCTGGATGCCGCCGATGGCAAGGTCGCCCGCTATCTCGACTCTGCAAGCCCGTTCGGTGCAGAGCTGGACACCTTGGCGGATTTCTTCAACTTTGGCATCGTACCGGGGCTATTGCTCTACAACACACTTTATGTCGGCACCGCGCACTCCAGTCTGGGCTGGCTCGCCTCGCTGGTGCTGGCGGTATGCTGCGCACTCAGGCTCGCCCGGTTCAACCTGTCGCTGAAAACAAGCACAGTGCCCCTCAAACAGGACGATCATTTCGTCGGCGTGCCCGCACCGGCGCTTGCGTGTCTGGCCCTGATGCCTGTCTTCATGCATTTGTACGGTTGGCAGAACACCGACCTGCCGGTGCTCCGCGCCATCTACATCATCGGCGTCGGGCTTCTTGCCGTCAGCACGATTCCGACATTCTCGATCAAACATGCAAAGATCCGACGCGCCCATCTTCCCTTCGTGATCGTCTGTGCGGTCGTTCTGGTCGTCTGTCTGATGGTCTATCCCTGGCCTACCCTCATCGCCGCCAATTGCCTGTATCTGCTGTCGTTGCCGGTCTCGTTTCTACTGTATCAAAGACGCGCCAAAGCAGTGATTGCCGCGCAGCAGTCCGGATCGGACACGGGAAACGATGCGGCACCTTGACGCGGCGCGCCGCAGCACCATTTCAGCATCATGAACACAGCAGCCGATCATCCCGACGCCGCCGCGCTTCGCGCTCTTGCCAACCGCATGGACCGCGCCTTTCGCCTGCCGGTGATCGGAACGCGCATCGGATGGGATTCCATTCTGGGTCTGGTCCCGGGCGTCGGTGACGCACTCACGCTGGCGCCTGCGATCTACATAATCAAGACGGCCCATGGCAAAGGCGTGCCCGCCGCAACGCTCGGTCGGATGGGGGTGAACGTCGGGATCGACGCGCTGATCGGGACCGTACCGGTTTTCGGTGATCTGTTCGACATCGGATGGAAGGCCAACACCCGCAACGTCGATCTGCTGGACCGTCACCTCAAGCTTACTGATCAGGACCGCTCAAACGAAAACAGGCGGCCCGAAAGCCGCCCGTGAACGTGCGATAATCGCGGACGAGACTGTTTAGCCCACCAGTTCCAGTCCCGAGAAGAAGTAAGCGATCTCTTCCTTCGCGGTTTCCGGTGCGTCCGATCCATGTACGGAGTTTTCACCCACGGATTCTGCGAATTCGGCGCGGATTGTTCCCGCTTCGGCGTCTGCGGGGTTTGTCGCCCCCATGACTTCGCGGTTTTTCGCGATGGCGCCTTCGCCTTCAAGAACCTGTGCCACGATCGGCGCGGATGCCATGAATTCGCACAGTTCGTCATAGAAGGGACGCTCGGCGTGGACCTTGTAGAACTCGCCCGCCTGCGCCTTGGTCAGGTGGATGCGTTTGGACGCGATGACGCGCAAACCGGCGTCTTCGAATTTCTTAACGATCGCGCCTGTCAAGTTGCGTTTGGTCGCGTCTGGTTTGATGATCGAAAATGTACGCTCGAGAGCCATGGGAAATCTCCTTTGGATATGTATTTGGGGCGCGTGTAGCATGGGGCTTGGAGAGGATAAAGAGGATTGTGAGGCGGGTTGCAGAGCGTCCTTATCAGGCACATTGAAGTCCTGACCATCTCAGTTAACCTTATTTCATAATACATTGAAATCTTGACATGAATCTACGTTTTGCCCCTTGATGGCCGACGGCCCCGAAGCGATTCAGCTGGACCTTGCGACCTGTGAGGCGTCGGTGCCGCATGTCGATCCCGAAAGCTTTCCAAAGCCTCTTGCCGGGACCAGCCGGATTTGCCGCGCGACGATTGCGCACGACGATATCCAAGCGTTTGTGATTTCCCCCCAGAGGGCAACAGCCCGATGATCGGTTTTGCAAGCATCGACGCCGAGACCCTGCCGTGCCTTTTGAATTAAGCCGCACGTAGACGATTGACATGGGCGGGAGGCTGCTGCACTCCCCGCCCATGCTACGTATATCAGAGATCAATTATTCCGTCGAAGGCCGTCCCCTGTTCGAGGAGGCCAGCGCCGTCATCCCGGATGGGCACAAGGTGGGTCTGGTGGGCCGCAACGGTGCGGGCAAAACCACGCTTTTCCGCATCATACGCGGCGAATTGGGGCTGGACGCGGGCGAGATCAGCCTGCCCTCGCGCGCTAAGATCGGCGGTGTGGCGCAGGAAGTGCCGTCTTCGGAGGTGTCGCTCATCGACACGGTCCTCGCCGCCGACACGGAACGCGCCAGTCTGATGGCGGAGGCCGAGACCGCCAGAGACCCCGCCCGTATCGCCGACATTCAGGCGCGGCTTGCCGACATCGACGCATGGTCCGCAGAAGGGCGTGCAGCCTCTATTCTCAAGGGGCTCGGCTTTGACGACCTTGACCAGCAACAGCCCTGTTCCGATTTCTCTGGCGGCTGGCGGATGCGGGTGGCGCTTGCGGGCGTGCTGTTTGCGCAGCCCGATCTGTTGCTGCTCGACGAGCCGACCAACTACCTCGATCTCGAAGGCGCGCTGTGGTTGGAGAACTACCTGGCGAAATACCCGCACACGGTCATTATCATCAGCCACGACCGCGGCCTGCTCAATCGCGCGGTCGGCGGAATTTTGCATCTCGAAGACAAGAAGCTGACCTATTATCAGGGCAACTATGACCAGTTCGCCAAGATGCGCGCCGAGAAGCGGGCACAACTGACAGCGCAGGCCAAGAAACAGCAGGCGCACAAGGCGCACATGCAAGCCTTTGTCGATCGCTTCAAGGCCAAGGCGTCCAAGGCCAAACAGGCGCAATCGCGGATGAAGGCCATTGAAAAGATGGTGACCATCACGCCCCCCGAAGAAGCCGCGCGCAAAGTCTTTACCTTCCCCCAGCCCGACGAGCTTTCGCCGCCGATCATCAGCATCGAGGGCGGATCGACCGGCTATACCGAGGGCCAGCCGGTGCTGTCGCGGCTTAACCTGCGCATTGATCAGGATGACCGTATTGCCCTGCTGGGGCGGAACGGTCAGGGTAAATCCACCCTGTCGAAATTGTTGAGCAACCGTCTGGTCCTGTTCGAGGGAAAGGCCGTAAACTCCAACAAATTGCGCATCGGTTTCTTCGCCCAGCATCAGGTGGACGAGCTGATCGTCGAGGAGACCCCTTTGCAGCACATGATCGCCGCGCGCCCCGGTGTGCTGCAGTCCAAGCTACGTGCCCAACTGGCCGGTTTCGGCCTTGGCCCCGATCAGGCCGATACCGCTGTCGGGCGTCTGTCAGGCGGGCAGAAAGCGCGGCTTTCGCTGTTGTTGGCAACGCTGGATGCGCCGCACCTGCTGATCCTCGACGAGCCGACCAACCACCTCGATATCGAGTCCCGCGAGGCGCTGGTCGAGGCGCTGACGCGCTATTCCGGCGCTGTTATCCTCGTCAGCCACGACATGCACTTGTTGTCGATGGTCGCGGACCGGCTCTGGCTTGTCTCCGACGGCACGGTAAAGCCGTACGAGGACGATCTCGAAGCGTATCGCAAGATGCTGTTGACCGTCGAAAAGCCGGTGAGCAAAACCGCCAGGCCCAAGGTCGAGGCCGCCAGACCCAAGCGCGCCAGCCGCGAAGATATCCTTGCCCTGCGCTCGGATGTGCGCACGTCCGAGGCACGGGTTTCCAAGATCAACGAGATGCGCGACAAGCTGGCCAAGAAACTGGCGGACCCGGCACTGTACGAAAAAGACAAGGTCGGCGAGCTTGAAGTCTGGAACAAGAAGTACGCCGAGGTGATGGGCGCGCTCGAGCGGGCCGAAGCACTGTGGATGGGCGCGCTTGAAAAGCTTGAGAAGGCAGAAGCATGATCCTCGACACCGCCTATATGATCACCGCGTTCGTGACCCTGCTCGTGGTCATCGACCCGATCGCGATCGCGCCGATCTTCTTGGCGCTGACAGGAGGAATGACCAAAGCGCAGCGCGCCCGCATCGCGGGCCGTGCGGTGATCGTTGCGGGGCTGCTTCTGGCCCTCTTCGCCTTCTTCGGGGAAGCCGTTCTTGGTTTCGTCGGCATCTCGATGCCCGCCTTCAGGGTCGCCGGTGGTGTGTTGCTGTTCCTGACCGCGCTCGACATGCTGTTCGAACGGCGCACCAAGCGCCGCGAAGACCAGACCACCGACCAGGATCCCGAACACGCCGACGATCCGTCCGTGTTCCCGCTTGCCATTCCGTTGGTCGCCGGGCCGGGAGCAATTGCTTCGGTCATCCTTTTGGTGGGCGAAAAGCCCGGCGGCGAAGGCCTGATCGCGGTGCTGGGCATCACGGCGGTGATATTGCTGATCATGTACATCATGCTGCGCATCAGCAGCTATCTGGAGCATGCCCTGGGAAAGGTCGCGATCAACGTGATCACCCGCGTTCTGGGCATGTTGCTGGCTGCGTTGTCGGTGCAATTCGTGCTCGACGGTCTGTCGGCGTTCGGTTTCGGCCCTGCGGTTGGATGATCGGCGCAGCCTCCCTATATGTTAGGCACCCAACCGACCGGAGCCGCCTTTCATGTCCTCAGACAACATCGCCACGCTGATTTATATGTCCTTGCTGGGACTGGCCATCGGCGGCTGGTTGTTTTTGCAAAGCCGCGATAGCATCGGGCGCCATCTGCAACATGCGATGATCTGGGGCTTTCTGTTTCTCGGTGTGGTGGCGGCATACGGCCTGTGGAACGATGTGCAGCGGTCAACCGTGCGCAACCAGATGGTGCAGACCGGCAGCGGGCAGATCGCCGTGCCCCGCCAGCGCGATGGGCATTACTACCTCACGCTCGATATCAACGGTGCCGCGATCCCGTTTGTCGTCGATACCGGTGCCACCGATATGGTGCTGACCCGTGCGGACGCGCGACGCGCCGGGCTTGACCCCGATACGCTCAACTACATAGGAACCGCCAATACCGCCAACGGTACCGTGCGCACCGCGCCTGTCCGCCTCGACCGCGTGCGGCTGGGCGATATCACAGACACCAATGTGGCAGCGACGGTGAACGGCGGCGAAATGCAAGGCTCGCTGCTTGGCATGGGCTATCTGCAACGCTGGGGCCGGATCGAGATCACCGGCGGCGAGCTGATCCTGACACGATAGTGTCGTGCTGTCTCGCTTGCGTCAGATTGCGCACAGGTCTATCCGGTTGGAATGGCGCAATCGTTTGATCCGATGGACGTACTCACCCAGCCCCTGATGGCCAATCTGGCGACCGTGACGCAGGACGGCGCACCGCGCAACGCGCCAATGTGGTTTCTTTGGGAAGACGATGCAATATGGCTGCTGGGTTCTGCGGACGCCAGCTCTGTAAGACGCATAGAGGCCGACCCGCGCTGCGCCGTCGAAATCGTACAGTACGACAATCCGCGCGGCATCCTCCTGCATCTGGGGCTTCGCGGCCGTGCCACTGTCCGACCAATGTCACCTCCACTGTTCCGGCGCTTGCTGCACAAGTATCTGGGACCCGAGCCGCAGTGGAACCCGTGGTTCATCGAAAACGTGGCTAAGATCGATGATCCGACCGGCCGGCTTATCCGGCTTGCCCCAACCAGCACGTTCACCAACAATGTTTCGTATTTCAAAAGCGGCCCCGATCTGGCGTGGCCGCCCGCACCCGGTTGATCCAGACACACAGCGCGTTTCAGCTTTCCGCCTTCTTCTCCCAACGTCCCGACTCCTCGGACCAGTATTGTGCCTTCACGCCGGCTTTCGTCAGGGTTTTCCATTGGGCGCGCGCATGGGCAAGCGCGGCCTCGTCGTGGCCGTCGAAGAGGATGCACACCCGCGCCATCGCCGCAACATCCGCCTCCGCCACGTCGGCAGAATGAACGACCATCAGGCATTCGGGACTGTTCGGGGCCACCGTTTGCGTCGTCAAGAGCACGGGCTGTCCTGCGTCCTGATCCCCGCCCGCCAATCCATGCGGCAAAAAACTGTCTTGCGGACCAAGCCACAATGCCCGGTCCAGCGCATCGAGCCGCGCCGGGTCCGTGCCACGCACGGCCACACGCCACCCTGCTGCCAGCGATTTCTCCAGCAGTTGGCGCAGCGTGTCCTCCAGCGGGCGCTGCGTGAGGTGATAAAACATGGCAGCGCCCACTGTGATCACTCCGCCTCGTAGCGGTCCGCGATCAGGCGGTTCAGGGCGGCGACACCCCAGCCCGTCGCGCCAACGGGCGCGAGCGTGGTTTCGGATTTCACCGATGCGACCCCCGCGATATCCAGATGGATCCAGGGACACCCCTCTTTCACGAAACGCTGCAGGAACTGCGCCGCCGTGATCGACCCGGCGGGCCTGCCGCCGACGTTCTTCATATCCGCGATACGGCTTTTAAGCTGGTCATCATAAGCCTGCCCCAGCGGCATCCGCCACGCGCCTTCGCCCTCGGTCTTTGCGGCCTTGAGGAACCCATCGCAGAAATCATCGTCGTTGGAAAAAACGCCTGCGTTTTCGTGCCCCAAGCCGATGATGATCGCGCCGGTCAGCGTTGCCAGATCGATCATCGCGGACGGCTTGTAGTGTTCCTGCGCATACCACATCACATCGCACAGGACCAAGCGGCCTTCGGCGTCGGTGTTGATCACCTCGACCGTATCGCCCTTCATCGAGGTGATGACGTCACCGGGACGTGTCGCGTTGCCTGACGGCATGTTTTCCACGAGCCCGACCAGGCCCACGACATTGGCCCGCGCGCCGCGCAGCGCCAGCGTGCGCATGACGCCCGCAACAGCGGCGGAGCCGCCCATGTCCATCGTCATGTCTTCCATACCACCTGCGGGCTTGATCGAAATGCCTCCTGTGTCGAAAACGACGCCCTTGCCGACCAGCGCCAGCGGCGCTTCGCCCTCAGGTCCGCCGTTCCAGTGCATCGCAACCACATAGGACGGGCTGTCAGACCCCTGCCCCACAGATAAAAGCGTTCGCATTCCCAACTTTGCCAGCGCATCTTCATCCAGAACCTCAACTTTGAGGCCAAGGTTTTCCATCTCCTTCAGCCGCTCTGCGTAATTCGTCGTGGTCAGCACATTGGCCGGCTCGTTCACCAGATCGCGGCACATGTGCGCGCCTTCAGCGACGGCCAGCGGTGCAACTGCCGACAGTTTCAGATCGTCTGGCTTGCCGGTCATCACGGTCACGCCGCCGGTGCGGCTGCTTTCTGCGGTCTTGTGCACCTCGAATGCGTAATCGCGCATGGCGAAACCGTACACCGTGTCTTCGGCGCGCCGCAGCGGACCCGCCAGCATCAGCACGTCGCCCTTGCCACCGCGCGCCTTCGCCAGCGCCGCACCCGCCTTGCGTGCTACATCCGCCTTGGCAGACCGTTCGATCCGCACGACATCCACGGCATCCGCCTGCAGACCCTGCGGATAGGCAAGCGTAATCAGGTCAGCCTCTTTCATCTTGTTCCAGCGTTCGCTTTCGGCCAACCGTGCGATAGCCCCCTTCATCATCTTGTTGACCCTGCGCGCGCCGGGATCCAGCTTGCCCTTCGCATCCACAAAGATCGCCACGCGGCCGGTCTGCGCCGCGATCGCGTCCAGATCGGTTTCGGAAAATGTCATTGAGGTCAGCTCGGTCATGTCACACGCCTTTTCGGTTGCTTTCGCCAAGACCTAGCGTGCGAAGACGCCCAAGGCCAGATAGGAGTTTTCCACCCCTTCGCTTTGCGGTATCGTCGCGCTCAATCACCGCCGTGGAATAGAAGTGAGGAGGATCAGAGTGGGCCATGTCGACCGCTACGTGCTGTCGCAGCTCCTGGTGCTGTTTGGCTTCTTCGCGCTGGTGCTCGTGGCAATTTTCTGGATCAACCGCGCCGTAATCCTGTTCGATACCCTTATCGGGGATGGACAGACGGCGCTTGTTTTTCTCGAATTCACCGCTCTCGGCCTGCCGCGCCTCGTGGCGACCGTCCTGCCCATCGCGACGTTCGCCGCGTCGGTTTATGTCACCAACAGGATGATCTCCGAAAGCGAGCTGGTGGTCATGCAGGCCACGGGAACGGGCCCCTGGCGGATGGCACGACCTGTTCTCGTGTTCGGGCTGTGCGTCGCCTTGGGGATGAGCATTCTGAGCCACTTTCTGGTGCCGATGGCGCAGTCCGAACTGAAACAACGCGAACAGGAAATAGCGCAGAATGTCACCGCCAGGTTGCTGACCGAGGGAACATTCCTGCATCCGACTGATAAGGTCACATTCTACACACGGCAGATCGACGCCGAGGGCGTGCTGCGCGACGTCTTTCTGTCGGATCGGCGCGACCCGGAGCGCGGGGTGATCTATATCGCTGCCGAAGCCTATCTGATCCGCAACGACGATGTGACCACGCTGATCATGGTCGACGGGCTGGCACAGCGCCTCGACCGCGAAGAGCTGCGCCTTTCAACCGCCAAATTTGCGGATTTCTCGTTCGACATCTCAGCGCTCGTGCGGTCTGACGATGTGCGCGCGCTCAGTATCGCGAACACCCCCACACCGGAACTTTTGAGCGATTGGGATGGCATCGCTGCTCAGTCCGGCAAGACGCGGGGCGACATCGCCGAAGAAATCAATGCACGCATTGCGCAACCGCTGTTCTGCGTCGTCGCGGCGATGATCGGTTTTTCAACGCTTCTGATCGGCGGCTTTTCTCGGTTCGGCGTCTGGCGCGAGATCGTGATCGCCTTCGGGCTGCTCTTGGCGCTTGACGGCATGCGCGGCACGCTGGTGCCGCAAGTCCGCGAGATGGCAAATCTCTGGCCGATCCTCTATCTGCCTGCAGCGATCGGGGCGCTTTTGTCATGTCTCATGCTGCTGCATGCGGCGCATCCGGGATGGCGGGCACGGCTGCACAGGCGCGGAGCTTCCGCATGACGTTGCATCTGTACTTCGCACGGCGCTTCACGATGAGCTTTCTCTACATCACCGCGATTCTGTCGACGCTGATCTTCATCACCGATCTGATCGATCAGGCGCAGGAGAGCTATGCCGAAAACGTGACGTTCGGCGACATTATCCGGCTCACCCTGCTGCGCGTGCCGCAAACGATCAACCTGATCCTGCCGCTCAACATGCTGCTGGCCACTGTCGCCCTGTTCGTTTCGCTCGCGCGGTCCTCGGAACTGGTGGTGACGCGGGCGGCGGGTCGGTCAGCGTTGAAAACGTTGATGTCGCCGGTTGCCGTGGCCTTTATCATCGGGCTGATGATCGTGGGTCTGTTCAATCCCATTGTCGCTGCCACGTCGAAACGGTTCGTGCAGCTCTCCGAAGGGTATCAGGCCGGCGGCCCCTCCGCTCTGTCGGTATCCGAAGAAGGGCTGTGGCTGCGGCAGGGCACTGCCGACGGCCAGTCGGTAATCCGCGCGTGGCGATCGAACAACGACGGCTCGGTGCTATATGACGTGACCTTCATCGCCTACGAGCGGGACGGTGGGCCGATCCGCAGGATCGAAGCGCAAAGTGCGGCTCTTGAAGACGACGGATGGAAACTGAGGAACGCCAAATCCTGGCCGTTGCAAGCCGGAATAAATGCCGAGGGCAATTCCAGCTTTCACGAAACGCTGACGATCCCCTCGTCGCTTACGCTCGAGCGGATCCGGGACAGTTTTGGCAACGCCGGCAGCATTTCGATTTATGATCTGCCGGACTTTATCCGACAGCTTGAATACTCCGGTTTCAGCCCCCGCCGTCATCAGGTCTGGTTGCAATCCGAGTTGGCCCGCCCGCTGTTTCTGATGGCCATGGTTCTTGTTGCGAGCGCCTTCACCATGCGCCATACCAGATCGGGAGGCACCGGTGTCGCGGTGCTGTTGGCGATACTGTTGGGGTTCGGCTTGTATTTTATCCGCAGCTTTTCGCAAATTCTGGGTGAAAACGGCCAGATACCGGTAATCCTTTCCGCATGGGCGCCGCCCGTAGCGGCCGTATTTCTGGCCTTGGGGCTGCTGCTGCACAAGGAAGACGGTTAGATGCGGCGGTTCTTGCTTGTTCTTCTGTTGGTCCTGCCCGGCCTTTTGCGCGCACAGCAAACCGGCGCACCGGCGCTTCTTGTTGCGGACCAGCTTTATATCACCCGCGACCGGATGCTTGTGGCGTCCGGTAACGTCGAGGCATTCCAGAATGGCGTGCGTCTGCAAGCGCGGGCAATCCGCTATAGCCAGGACACGGGCGGGTTGGAAATCGACGGACCAATCACCCTGACCGAAGGCGAAGGCACGGTGATCGTCGCCGATGCGGCCGCGCTGGACGGGGATCTGCGAAACGGCATCCTGCGCGGTGCGCGGCTGGTGCTCGAACAACAGCTGCAACTGGCAGCCGTTCAGCTGAACCGTGTCGATGGCCGCTACAGCCAACTGTACAAGACCGCGATCACCTCGTGCCGTATCTGCGACGACGGGCGTCCGCCCCTTTGGCAGATTCGCGCCAAGAGGGTGATTCACGATTCGGTCGAAAATCAGCTCTACTTCGACGAAGCGCAGTTTCGCATCGGCAATCTTCCGGTGTTCTGGTTGCCGCGCCTGCGTCTTCCCGACCCGACCGTGAGCCGTGCAAGCGGCTTTCTCGTGCCTTCGGTACGCAGCACGTCACAGCTCGGCATCGGCCTCAAGATCCCGTATTTCATCAAGCTGAGCGACAAACGGGATTTGACCCTGACACCCTATCTTTCGTCTTCGACGACGACCCTGCAGTTCCGCTACCGGCAGGCCTACCGCAACGGACGCGTACAGTTCGACGCCGCCATCACCGAAGACGACCTGCGCCCCGGAGACACGCGCGGCTATCTGTTCGGGCGCGGTGAATTCGCGCTGCCCGATGATTTCACCCTGCGCTTCGATATCGAAGCGGTCAGCGACGATGCTTATCTCAAGGACTACGGCTATTCCGACGCCGACCGCCTGCGATCCGAACTGCGCCTGAGCCGGGCGCGCCGCGATGCCTACATCAGTGCCAGCTTCATCAATTTCAAAACCCTGCGCGACGGCGAAGAAAACGCAACCCTGCCGACCCTGGTGCTGGACGGCGAATACGAGCGGCGCTTCTTTCCCGATGCACTGGGGGGCGAGGTGCGGGCCCGTCTTGTCGCACACAGCCACAGGCGCAGCTCCAGCGTGTCGATTGACAGCGACGACGCCGATGACATCGTCGATGGCCGCGATATTGCGCGCCTGAACGGCCAGCTTGACTGGATGCGCACCGCCATCTTCGCCAGCGGGTTGCGGGCCGACACCCAGCTCGGCGCCAGTTTCAACGCGTTCCGCATCGCGCAGGACGATACATTTCCCGACCGCGTTACCGAAATAACGCCCCATGCGGCTCTGACCCTGCGCTATCCGCTCAGCCGCCAATCCGCGAACGGCGTGCGCCACCTGCTTGAGCCAGTCGCCCAAGTCAGCGTCGTCGGCGGCACCCGTCTGGATATCCCGAATGAAGAGAGCACCCGCGTGGAGTTCGATCAGGGCAATCTCCTGAGCATCTCCCGGTTTCCGCGGCCGGACCGACGCGAGCGCGGGGCGATGGCCGCACTCGGGGTCGGTTGGTCACGGTTCGATCCTGACGGCTGGAACACGCATGTCACCCTGGGTCAGGTCTTCAGGGAAGATACGGATTCAGGGTTCTCCGCGACATCAGGCCTCGACTCGCTTTCGTCCGATTTTCTCGTCGCCGGTCAAATCGAGACCGGCAGCGCACTGTACCTGACCGGACGCAGCCTGCTTACCGAAGACTTCGACCTGACCAAGGCCGAGGTGCGTGGTGATTTCGCCATGCGCCGGGGGCGGCTCGGCGGGGGGTACGTCTGGCTGGACGCCGACGCCGGTGAGGACCGCGACAGCAGCGTTTCCGAATTCGCGCTCGACGGCAGTTTGCAGATAAACCGCTACTGGACCGCAAGCGCGGATTGGCGGTTCGACACGGCCTCGGACCGGGCAGCGACGGCAGGCTTTGGCCTGAGCTATGAAAACGAGTGTGTGACCCTCGATCTGAGCATCAAGCGCCGTTATACCACATCAACAAGTGTTGAGCCCTCGACCGATTTCGGTTTTAACATCGGTCTGCGCGGCTTTGCCGCTGACACTGGAACAGAAAGATACGTCCGCTCATGTTCAAACTGACCCTCGCACCCTTCATCATCCCCACACTCGCCGCGGTCCTGCTGACGGCACCCCTCGGGCGCCCTGCCGTCGCGCAGAACCTGTTCGCGCCGGTGGCAACTGTCGACAGCAGCGTCGTGACCGAATTCGAAGTGCAGCAGCGGGTGCGGTTCCTGCAAGTGCTCAACGCATCGGGCGGCACCCGCGAGGCCGCGATCACAAGCCTGATCGACGAACGGTTGCGCGCGCAGGCGATCCGCGACGCCGGGTTGGAATTGGGCGAGGAAGGCATCAATGCCGCGATGGAGGAATTCGCGGGCCGCGCCAACCTGAGCCGCGCAGAATTCGTAGAGGCCCTCGGACGCGCCGGTGTGGCCGAAGAAACTTACCGCGATTTCGTATTGAACGGCGTCGCCTGGCGCGATCTAATCCGCGCACGCTATGGCAACCGCGTCGATGTTACGGAGGCTGAGATTGACCGCGCGCTTTCCACACAAAGCAACGGTGCCTCGAACATCCGGGTGCTGGTGTCCGAAATTATCATTCCCGCGCCACCCCCACAGGCAGCGCGCGTTGCCGCGCTTGCAGAAGAAATCGCGCAAAGCACGTCGGTCGCCGAGTTCTCCTCCTACGCAGGCCGCTATTCCGCGACAGCAACCCGCGATGCCGGGGGCCGTCTGCCGTGGCAATCGCTAAGCAATCTGCCACCTGCCCTGCAACCTCTCATTCTTGCACTTTCGCCCGGCGAGGTGACTCAGCCGCTCAACATCCCGAACGCGGTCGCGTTGTTTCAGCTGCGCGATATTGACGAAACCGGCAAACCGCAGAAGGACTATGCCGCCATCGAATATGCCGCCTATTATCTGGCCGGCGGCCGGTCCGAAGGAACACTGCAACAGGCCGCTCGCCTCAAGACGCAAGTCGACGTCTGCGACGACCTGTACGCCTTCGCCAAGGGCCAGCCGGACGGCGTGCTGGACCGTGAAACCCGGACGCCCGCCGAATTGCCGCAGGACTTCGCCATTGAGCTGAGCAAGCTCGACCCGGGAGAAGTCTCGACTGCTCTGACGCGGTCCGACGGTCAGGCGCTCGTATTCCTGATGATGTGTGGACGCACCGCCGCACAGAACGCCGAAGTCAGCCGCGAGGAAGTAGCGGCGGCGATCCGCCAGCGGCGCCTGTCGGGCTTCGCCGACAGCCTGCTTGCGGAACTGCGCGCCGACGCACGCATCAGCCGGAAATGACCCTGCCCATCGTGCTGACCTGCGGCGAGCCGGCCGGCATCGGCCCAGAAATCGCGGCGCGCGCGTGGGCCACCCTGGCAGACAAGGTGCCGATGATGTGGCTGGGCGATCCGCGCCATCTGCCCGCTGATGTGCCTTTCGAAATCATCGACAGCGCGGCACAGGCGGGCGACGTGTCGAACCGTGCGCTGCCGGTGCTGACGCATCGGCTGGCCGGTGTGGTATCACCCGGCCTGCCCGATCCGGCCAACGCCCAAGGCGTGATCGACGTGATCGCCCGCGCAGTGGACCTGGTGATGTCCGGCGCGGCGGCCGGCGTCTGCACCGCACCGATCCACAAGAAGGCGCTCAAGGACGGCGCGGACTTCGCCTATCCCGGCCATACGGAATACCTTGCAGCTCTTGCAGGCGGCTGCGACGTTGTGATGATGCTCGCCTCCGAGCAGTTGCGGGTGGTGCCAGCGACGATCCACATCGCGCTCGAAGACGTGTCCCGCGCGCTGACCCCCGCGCTCCTGCGCCGTACGATCGAGATCACGCACGATGGTCTGCGCGATCGGTTCGGCGTGCCCGCGCCCCGGATCGCGATCAGTGGCCTCAACCCCCACGCCGGTGAAGGCGGTGCCATGGGCCGCCAAGAGATCGACTGGATCGCCCCGTTCGTCTCGCAAATGCGTTCCGAAGGTTACGAGCTGCGCGGACCGTTGCCCGCCGACACGATGTTCCACGCCGCAGCACGCGCGTCCTATGACGCGGCCATCTGCATGTATCACGATCAGGCGCTCATCCCGATCAAGACCCTCGATTTCGACCGTGGCGTAAACGTGACCCTGGGTTTGCCGTTTGTCCGAACCTCTCCCGATCACGGTACCGCCCTCGATATCGCAGGTAAAAACGCCGCCAACCCGTCAAGCATGATCGAAGCGATCCGCATGGCGCACCGGATGGCGGCGGCATGAGCGCAATCGACTCCCTGCCGCCGCTACGCCAGGTGATCGCCGACCACGGGCTGAGCGCGCGCAAATCGCTCGGCCAGAACTTTCTGCTCGATCTCAATCTGACCGCCAAGATCGCGCGGCAGGCCGGAAATCTGAGCACCTCTGACGTGCTCGAAATCGGCCCCGGACCAGGTGGCCTGACCCGCGGCTTGCTGTCCGAAGGCGCACGCCGCGTGCTGGCCATCGAAAAGGACCACCGGTGCCTGCCCGCCCTGCAGGACATCGCCAACGCCTATCCGGGTCGGTTGCAGGTCATTGAAGGCGACGCGCTCGAGATCGACCCCCTTGCGCACCTGACCCCTCCGATCCGCGTTGCGGCGAACCTGCCCTACAACATCGGTACCGAATTGCTTGTGCGTTGGTTGACACCGCCCGCGTGGCCACCCTTCTGGCAAAGCCTGACATTGATGTTTCAGCGTGAGGTAGCGGAGCGGATTGTCGCCACGCCCGGGTCCAAGGCATACGGACGCCTCGCGCTATTGGCGCAATGGCGCACCGACGCTAGAATCGTGTTGGCGCTGCCTCCCGAGGCCTTTACCCCCCCGCCGAAAGTCTCAAGCGCGGTCGTTCACCTGACAGCACTGGACAAGCCCCGCTTCGAAGCCGATGCCGCCGTCCTGAACCGTGTTGTTGCTGCGGCCTTCAATCAAAGACGCAAGATGCTGCGCGCGGCTCTCAAATCGACCGCGCCCGATATCGAAGACCGACTACGCGCAGCGGGTATCGCTCCCACGGACCGCGCAGAGCAGATCCCCCTTGAGGGGTTCTGCGCCCTCGCCCGTGAAATCGCGCGTTCCTGACGTTCCAAGATGACCGGCCGGGCAAAATGCATCAAACGCACCAGCCATTGTGAAACCAGCAGAGCTATAAAGCTGCGAAGCACGACATGCTGTTAAACGCGCGTTACCGGTCCCGCGCGAAGGGTCGGCGCGGTTTTAGCTCTGTCGGCCTCGCGCGCATAGCTCGGTGTGTTGGAAGAGCGATTTGGTCTCAAGGAAGGGAATGACCGGCATCGGCTTCGGTATTGCATCCTCAGAATGAAGCGGGAGGCATCCCAAAGTCACCCACGTTCGCGCGAGCCGACAGCCGTGAGGTTCAGAGTAATAGAAGACCACCGCTCTGCGTTTCCAACAGATCTGCTGTGTCGCGTCATAGCCGCCAACCCGCGCGGGTTGCAGGTACTCAGCAGCCGTTCGGCCCACCATCGACAGCGATCTGATCCGGTGACGTTGGCGCATATCAGGGAGCAGTTGCATCTGAGCCTTCGCAGGTGTGCCGCCCTAACCGAAGACTCCAAAGAGACAGGACAGCACAGCGGTCGCGCCCCTGTCCCGATGCGGCTCCGTCCCAACAAACGAAAAGCCCCGCACACTTGCGAGGCTCTTCTGGTCGTCACTTCGAATTCTGACCGGATGTGATTAGTCTGCCGCCTCCGGCTGATCGTTACCATCGCTTTTGGGTGTTTCGTCGCCACTGTCATCGGCCTTGGCCTTGGGTTTGCGACGGGGCGCGCGGCGTGTTTTTGGCTTGCTCTCGGGCGTTTCCACCAAATTGCTGTCGCTGTCGTCCGTGGCCTCTTGCGGGGCATCCGCAGCAGTGTCGGGCGCGGCGGAAGGCGTCTCGTCGGACTTGGCTTGCTGCGCTGCTTCGCGTTCCTGACGCTCCGCGCGTTCCCGATCCCGTTCCGCCTGCCGTTCTCGGTTCTGCCGCTCCTGCTCTTCGCGCTTGGCGTCCTGCTCTTTTTGGGCCTCCGACAGCAAACGCAAATAATGCTCCGCGTGCTGCTGAAAGCTTTCCATCGCCACACGGTCGTTGGAGAGTTGGGCATCGCGCGCCAACTGGTTGTACTTCTCGATAACCTGACTGGGCGTGCCGCGCACCTTGCCTTCAGGTCCCGAACTGTCGAACACGCGATTGAAGACATTACCGCCGCTTTGGCTGCCACCACCACGGTTACGGTTGTTCTTGTTACGCGAACGCGATCTTTGAGGTTTCATAGGGGAAGTCAGCCTTTTGGTGCTGTTGTTCATTCAGGCCGGAGGCGCAAAAGCGCGCGTCAAATAAAACCGGCACATACATATGTTGGGCTTAACGCCGCGCGGGACCGCAGAACCGGGTCATCCGCTGCAACATCTACGATTAAACATGTCAGCGGGTGCGGAGCAAGAGAGAATACGCGCCCGTACCCTCAAAATATGCGCGCAATACCGCCTAGGCGGGGTTTTCGGCACAGATAACACGGTCGCGACCGTCCAGATCGGGCAGAATCACCACCGAGGCCCAGCCCGCATTCTCGAATATCGCCCGCACGTCAGGCCCCTGGGTCGCCCCGATCTCGACCAGAACACGGCCTTGCGCGCTCAGATAGCACAGCGCCTGCTCGGCGATCAGCCGGTACACGCTCAGCCCGTCGGCACCGTCCGTCAGCGCCATCACGGGCTCGTGCAGGGCAAGTTCGGGCGCGATATCACGCATTTCTTCGCGGGCCAGATAGGGCGGATTAGACACGATCAAATCGAACCGGCCTTGTGCCGTCCCAAACCAGTCCGAAACCTGAATCTCAGCGCGCTCGGCAACCCCGTGCAAAATCGCATTCGCGCTGGCCTGCAAACACGCGGCCTCCGACAGATCAAGACCCACACCGGTCGCCTGAGGCCGCTCGGCCAGCAACGACACCAGAATACAGCCCGACCCCGTGCCAAGATCAAGAACCCGCTCGAACGGTGCGCCGAGCGCCGCCTCGATCAGGCTTTCGGTTTCAGGCCGGGGGTCCAGCACATCGCGGCTGACCTTGAAACCGCGTCCGTAAAAGGCGCGCTCCCCGACCAGATGCGATACCGGTACACGAACCGCGCGCAAGGCGATCAGATGCTCGTAGCGTTCAGAGATTTCGGGTGCGATTTCCTCGGGCGCGATCAAGGTCACGCGCGCGGCGTCCACGGAAGCCGCATGCGCCAGCAACAGGCGCGCATCGCGTGCGGGATCGGGCACGCCAGCCGCCCGCAGACGGGCGGTGGCGGTGGCCATGGCGACGGCCGCTGTGGTCATTGCCCCATCTCCGCCAGCATCTGCGCCTGATGATCGGCGGTCAGGGCATCCACGATCTCGTCCAGATCGCCCTGCATGATCGCATCGAGCCGGTATAGCGTGAGGTTGATCCGGTGATCGGTCATCCGGCCCTGCGGGAAGTTATAGGTTCGGATCCGCTCGGAGCGGTCGCCGCTGCCCACCTGTGCCGCGCGGCTGTCCGAGCGCTCCTTGTCCACGCGCTGCCGTTCGGCGTCATAGAGCCGCGCCTTGAGAACCTGCATCGCGATTTCACGGTTGCGGTGCTGCGATTTCTCCGAGCTGGTGACGACAATGCCGGTGGGAATGTGGGTGATCCGAACCGCCGAATCCGTGGTATTGACGTGTTGTCCACCCGCCCCCGAGGACCGCATCGTGTCGATGCGGATGTCGTTCGCATCTATATGAATATCCACGTCCTCCGCCTCGGGCAACACCGCGACGGTGGCGGCGGAGGTGTGGATGCGCCCGCCGCTCTCGGTCGAGGGCACCCGCTGCACCCGGTGAACGCCGCTCTCATATTTCAGCCGCGCGAACACGTTCTCGCCGGTGATATGGGCCACGACTTCCTTGATGCCGCCCAACTCGGTCGTCTGCTCTTCGATCAACGCGACCTTCCAGCCGCGCGCCTCGGCGTAGCGTTGGTACATGCGCAGCAGATCCGCCGCAAACAGCGCCGCCTCGTCGCCACCGGTGCCCGGGCGGATCTCCAGCATGGCAGGGCGCGCGTCCGCTTCGTCTTTGGGCAACAACGAGATCTGCAGGGACGCCTCGGCAGCCGGCAGCGCCGTCTCGATCCGGGCGATCTCCTCGCGCGCCAGCGGCGCCATGTCCTCGTCCAGCAGCATCTCGCGCGCGCCCTCAAGATCGTCGAGCAGTGCGCGGTAGGCCGCGATCTGTTCCACGACCGGGCGCAGATCGCTGTATTCCTTGGCCAGCTTTGAAATATCGCCGCCCGCAGTGGACATAGCCGCCTCAAGATACTCGAAACGGGCAGTAATCTGGGCAAGGCGGTCCATCGGTATCATAATGCAGCAAGTGGCCTATCGAAGTGCTTTGGTCAAGAGGTGGCGCATGGTATGCTGGCTGGCATGGTACGCACGATCCTCATCCTGATCCTTATGCCGCTGCCGATCTTCGCGGATATCGTTACGCCCCAGGGCAGGACAATCGATTGCTACTGTACCGACAGCACCGGCGACCGGGTCGAGTTGGGCGAAACGATCTGTCTCGACGTGAACGGGCGGATGTTCATGGCTCAATGCCAGATGTCGCTGAACGTACCGATGTGGCGCGAAACGCACGAAGGATGCCTCAGCTCATCCCTGTCTCCGCTTGGCGCGGACAGATTTGATCAGCCCGTCCAGCCGCGCGGCATTTACCCCCATATCTGATTTGCCGAAACGCAGGCGCGCATACAGCTTGATGTGGTCGCCGTCCCGCTCGATCGTGGTGTAGTCGGGAAACCCGATCCATTTGCTGCGGGTGATATAGGTCAACAGCCCCTCGCCCACGCTGCCTGCGAGCAGTTCCGTGCGCGGCAGCGCCAGCATCCCCTGATGCAAGTCCGACACCAGATCCGGCGCGGCTGGGATGACCCGTGCCGCCCACCCCTCGCCGGTGGCGTCTTCGGCGGGACCGACCGGTCTGTGCCAGCGGGAAACATCGGTCGGCGCAAACCGAATGAACGCCAAAAGGGCCACCACGGCGATCAGGATCAAAGTCAGTATCATCTTGTGCACCTTTATTCGTCCCTTGCACGGCGGGGTTACCGCTCCCTATACGCGCACCCGGGCAGAATGCACAGTAACTCGTAAAGCAGGTTCGCCGCTGTCAGCGCCGTGTTGCCGGATGGGTCATAGGGCGGCGACACTTCGACAAGATCGCACCCCACGACGTTGATACCCCTGAGGGCGCGGATCAGTTCGAGCGCCTGCGGGGTTGTCAGCCCGCCGATCTCCGGCGTTCCGGTGCCGGGCGCATAGGCCGGGTCCAGACTGTCGATGTCGAAAGTAACATAAGTCGGGATGTCGCCAATATCGCGCCGAATCTCTTCACCAAGCTGGCTCAGGCTGCGGTGCCACAGCTCTTCCGCCGGCCACTGCTGGAAGCCCCAGCCGGCCGCCTCGGTGAAATCATCCGCGCCATAGCCGGTGCCCCTGAGGCCGATCTGGTAGGTTTTCGAAGGGTTTATCAACTCTTCTTCATACGCGCGCCGGAATACGGTACCGTGGGTTTCGCGTTCTCCGAACATATGGTCATTCACGTCCGCATGCGCATCGACATGAACAAGTGCCACGGGACCGTACCGCTTTGCCATCGCGCGCAGGATCGGCAGGGTGATCGAATGATCGCCCCCCATCGCGACCGGCATCACGTCAAACATGAGGATCTGATCGTAACTCTCTGCGATGATTTTCAAACTGTCTGACAACGAGAAGGTGTTGATTGCCAGATCACCGACATCCGCCACCTGCAAACCGTCGAATGGCGCAGCCCCCGTCGCCAGATTATGGGGTCGCAACATGGCGCTTTCCGCGCGGATCTGCTTGGGGCCAAAGCGGGTGCCAGAGCGCCACGAGGTTCCGATATCTATCGGGATGCCAAGAATGGCCACGTCCAGCCCCTTGAGATCGTTGACGGACGGCAGCCGCATGAAGGTATTGGGCCCGGAAAACCGCGCCAGTTCGTTTCCGCCGAGCGGTTGGTTCTTGATGCTCATGTCTTGCGTATCCGCGCGCCGAGAAGACACAGGATTTCCGTCGCCACATGCGCGCCCGCAATCGCTGTGGCGCCCGTGGTATCAAACGGGGGCGAGACCTCGACCACGTCACCGCCCCGGATGTTGATGCCTGCCAGATCGCGCAGCATCGCCGCCGCCTGCCAGCTTGTCAGCCCGCCCCAGACCGGCGTGCCGGTGCCGGGCGCAAAGGCAGGATCCAACGCGTCGATGTCGAAAGTCAGATAAACGGGAGTGTCACCCAGCACCGACTTGATCTGTGCGACGGCTGCGGCGGTGCCGCCTTCGTGGACCGCGCGCGCGTCGATGGTGGTCACGCCCATCGTGTCGTCGTTATGCGTGCGTATCCCCACCTGAACGGAAGTTGCCGGATCCACCAGCCCCAGCTTGATCGCCTTGTAGAACATGGTGCCGTGGTCGATCCGGTCCATGTCATCATCGGGCCAGGTGTCCGAATGGGCATCGAAGTGCAAAAGACTTACGGGGCCGAATTTCTCGGCGTAGGCCTTGAGGATCGGAAAGCTGATGTAGTGATCACCGCCCAGGGCCAGGCTGGCCGCTCCGGCGTCCAGAATGCCCTTGATGTGCCGGGTGAGTGCTGCGGGAAATTCCGACACCTGCGCATAGTCGAACGCGAGATCGCCGTAGTCGGCGATCGCGCATTCCGACAGCACGTCGAAATCCCAGCCGTAGGGCGGATCGTAAGGTTGCAGCGTGCTCGCCTCGCGGATCGCGCGCGGACCAAGGCGCGTGCCGGTGCGGTTGGTCACCGCCTGATCGAACGGCACTCCCGTCACGGCAATGTCGACCCCTGTCAGATCCTTGGTGTAGCGCCGCCGCAAAAACGAGGTCGCACCGCCAAAGGCGTTCTCAAAGCTCGGCCCCTTCAGATCATCGCGCGTGAACGCCTGATCCACTTGGCTTTTCGCATCCTCAAGCGCCATCTACTTGCCCGCCACCGGCTGCGTCGTTTCGACAAGCCGCGCAAAGAAGGAGGCGCCGACGGGGGCGATCTCGTCGTTGAAATTGAATTTCGGGTGGTGCAGCCCTGCGCCCTCGCCCGCACCGAGGAACAGATAAGCGCCGGGGCGCTCTTCGAGCATGTAGGCGAAATCCTCGGCCCCCGCGACCTTGCCGTATGCCGTGTCGACGCGCGCGTCGCCGACGATCTCGCGCGCGACCTGCGCCGCAGATTCCGTTTGCTCCGCCGCGTTGTGGGTGCTGGGATAGCCTTCCTCGTAGTCGAGCGTGGCGCTCACGCCATACGACGCCGCCTGCCCCTGAACGATCTCGTCCATGCGTTGCCGGATCAGCGCCTGAACCTCCTTGTCGAAGGTGCGCACGGTGCCGTTTATCCACGCCGTATCCGGGATGATGTTGCTGGCGCTGCCAGTGTGGATCTGCGTGACTGAAATCACCTTTTCCTGTGCGGAATGAACATTGCGGCTTGAAATGGTCTGGATCGCCGTCACCATGCCGCAGGCGGCGACAACGGGGTCTGCGGTTTCGTGTGGCATCGCACCATGGCCACCGCGTCCCTTGATCTGGATTGTGAATGAATCGACCGCTGCCATGATCGGGCCTGCGGTGGTATGGAAGGTTCCGGGCTCCAACCCTGGCATGTTATGGATGCCATACACTTCCGTGATCGCGAAGCGGTCCATGATACCTTCGGCGCACATCACCTGCGCGCCGCCGCCTTCCTCTTCCGCAGGTTGAAAGATCAGCGCGACACGCCCCGCGAAATTGCGCGTTTCGGCCAGGTATTTCGCAGCGCCCAGCAGCATTGCCGTGTGGCCGTCGTGTCCGCATGCATGCATCTTTCCGGGATGGGTCGAGGCATAGTCGACACCCGTATCTTCCTCGATCGGCAGCGCATCGAAATCCGCGCGCAACCCGATGGTCGGCCCCGTGCCACTGCCATCGATGATCGCGACGATCCCTGTCTGCGCGATACCGGTGTGGACTTCGTCCACACCGATCTCTTCAAGCCGATCGCGGATGAAAGCCGACGTCTTGGGGCAGTCAAATCCGAGTTCGGGAATGGTGTGCAAATGTCGGCGCCATGCGATCATGTCGCTGGTATAATCCGCTATCCGGTTGATAACAGGCATGGGTGGACTCCTTTGATGTGTTGTCCTTATCTGACACCACAGCGAGGGGACCCGCAATGGCTGACGATCTGATAAACGACCAAAATGCAGGCATCGAACGCCTGCTGGAAATCATGCGGCGTCTGCGCGATCCCGAGACCGGCTGTCCGTGGGACATTGAGCAAGATTTCGACACCATTGCGCCCTACACCATCGAGGAGGCCTATGAAGTCGCGGACGCCATTGCGCGGCGCGACTGGTCCGAGCTTGAGGGAGAACTGGGCGATCTGTTGCTGCAATCGGTTTATCACACGGCGATTGCCGAAGAACGCGGCCTGTTTTCGTTTCAGTCGGTCGTGCGCAACATTTCCGACAAGATGGTTTCCCGCCACCCGCATGTCTTCGGCGAAGAAAGCCGCAACAAATCGGCCGAGCAGCAAACCGCGGATTGGGAGGCGATCAAGGCGGCAGAGCGGGCGGGCAAGGCACAGAAAGGCGCGCTCGACGGGGTCGCGGTGGGCTTGCCCGCCCTGCTGCGCGCGTACAAACTGCAAAAGCGCGCCGCGCGAGTGGGGTTCGACTGGCCCGACGCGGCGGATGTCATCGACAAGATCGCCGAAGAGGCGGCGGAACTGGTCGAGGCGCAGGGTACTCTGACCCAAACGGAAGTGGCCGAGGAATTCGGCGATCTGATGTTCGTGATGGCCAATCTGGGTCGGCATCTGGGGGTGGAGCCCGAAGCCGCCCTGCGCGCCGCGAACGACAAGTTCATCCGCCGGTTCAACGGTGTCGAGGCCAAGCTACGGGATCTGGGCAAGACCCCGGCGCAGAGCGATCTGGCGCAGATGGACGCACTGTGGGATGCCGTCAAGGCGGATGAGCGCGCCTAGCGGACCAGCACGACGCCCGGCATTTGCGCAAGGCGGTCAAGGTCCTCGGCATAGCGTCCGCGCAAGATGCGGTTCTGTCGTTTGGTGAACTCGGAAATCCCCCGTGACGCGTGGTCGTCGCGGTGCTCAAGAATGATCTGCTGCCATGCTTCCCGCTCCAGCGTGTCGCCCTTGGCATAGATCGCCTGCAACACCTCCAGCGCGGCATCCGTCGGGCTATGGTTCATCCTGTGCGCGGGCTCGATCAGCGGCATCTCACGCGTTTCGGGCAGCAGATGCCGCAGAAGATCGACGCTGCGCCCGCGGCTGGCGTATTCCACCACGATCAGCTGCTGCGCCTGAAGATGTGTCTGGATCAGCGCGACAAGCTCCGGCCATCCGCGATCCATCCGCATCATGTTGCGCCGGTCATCGTCGAACGGATCCGAATGATTGTCTTCCGCGCGCTTTCGGTAGGCGGAAACGTACAGGTCGGCATATTCACGCACCACCAGAAGCGCACGCAGAACCGGAGCGGCGGCCGCTTCGGCCAGCGTCTTGAAACGCTCCTCGGCCGCCGGATAGAACCGCCCAGATCCGAAATGGATCATCCGTCCGGGAATATTCTCCTCCGACAGGATCATCGCCGTGCTGTCCGCACTTGCCTGTTTGCGCAATTCGATCGCCGCATTGGGCACAAACCGGTCCTGCCACTGGTCCTTGTTGCGGGGTTGCGGCAGGCGCAGCGCCAGATCCCCGCCCGGAATATCGTCGCGCCCCGGATAGGCAAGATCAAACCCGGCACCGCGCAACAGATCGCCGTTCTCCGCCAGCATCATCTGAAACGAAGATGTGCCCGTGCGGTGCGCGCCCAGATGCAGATACAATGGCTTTGGTTCACTCATGGACAAGGCTTAGACAATCAGCGCCCCCTTGCGCAAGCGTGCCTGTTCGCTGGACAAGACCCGCACGCCTTGGCAGGGTGCGCGCAATCGAAGACCCAAGGATTGCCAGATGCCCCCACGCAAGATCATCATCGACACCGACCCCGGACAGGACGATGCCGTCGCCATCCTGCTTGCTCTGGCCAGCCCCGAAGAGATCGAGGTGCTGGGCATCACCTGCGTCGCGGGCAATGTTCCGCTCGCGCTGACATCGAAAAATGCGCGCGTTGTCTGCGAGTTGGCGGGCAAACCAGATGTACCGGTGTTCGCCGGCTGTGATCGCCCTCTAGGCCGCGATCTGGTCACCGCAGAGCATGTGCATGGCAAGACCGGTCTCGATGGACCGAACCTGCCAGACCCGGTGATGGCGCTGGCCGAGGGCCATGCTGTTGATTTCATCATCGAACAGCTGCGCGCC
Organism: uncultured Sulfitobacter sp.; assembly: GCF_947497275.1. GTDB lineage: Bacteria > Pseudomonadota > Alphaproteobacteria > Rhodobacterales > Rhodobacteraceae > Sulfitobacter. The sequence goes on along the minus strand of NZ_CANMFS010000001.1, from coordinate 524,038 downwards.
CACCCGCCGGGAACCGTCACGCTGTGCCCGCTTGGCCCGCTGACAAACATCGCGACGGCTTTGCAAAAGGCGCCCGACATCGCCGACCGGATCGAAGAGATCGTTCTGATGGGAGGGGCCTATTTCGAGGTCGGCAACGTCACGCCCACCGCAGAATTCAACATTTACGTTGACCCGGAAGCCGCTGATATTGTTTTCAAATCCGGAACGCCCATCGTGGTCATGCCACTTGACGTCACGCACAAGGCGCTTGTCACGCGCCCGCGCAACGATGCATTCCGCGCCCTGGCTACACCCGTAGGTCGTGCCGTCGCGCAGATGACGGATTTTTTCGAGCGTTTCGACAAGGAAAAATACGGCAGCGACGGTGCCCCCCTCCATGATCCGTGCGTAACCGCGTATCTGATCCGGCCTGACCTGTTCACCGGGCGCCACGTCAATGTGGGGATCGAGACGCAAGGCGCACTGACCCTGGGGATGACAGTCGCGGACTGGTGGGGTGTGACGGACCGCACGCCGAACGCGCTTTTCGTGGGCGATCTGGATGCGGACGGTTTCTTTGACCTGCTGACAGAGCGTCTGGGGCGTTTGTGAGCGCGGCGCTTACGCTCGGCGGCCCCGAACATCTGGACCGGATGCTTGCGCTGGTCGCGGCATTTCACACCGAAAGCGGAATAAGATCGACGGAGACGCGGCGGCGCGACGGTGTCGCACCCTTGCTGGATGGCGTGCCGCACGGGTGTGCCTATCTCATCGGCCCGCCCAGATCCCCGATCGGCTATATCGTGATCACGTTCGGGTGGTCGGTCGAATTCGGCGGTTTGGACGCGATCATTGACGAGCTCTACATCCGCCCCGGTGTGCGCGGACGCGGTATCGCGTCGGAGGCGCTGATCGCCCTGCCACGGGCGCTCGCAGGCGCAGGATTGCGCGCGATCCACCTCGAAGTGGATCGCAGCAACGCCGCGGCGATGAAACTCTATCAGAAGGCAGGGTTTCAGCCGCGCGACCAATACATGCTCATGTCGAAACGCCTGTAGACCCCTTCAGCGTGCGCTGACCTTTACGTTCACTCCTCGGCACAAATGTCGTCGGGCGGCAGCACTGGCGCGAACCGCACCGCCACCCTATATCTGAGGGATGGATATCAAAACTTCATTCGACAACAGCTTCGCCCGTCTGCCGGACGCCTTTTACACCCACGTCGCGCCCACGGCGGTCAGGGCGCCAAAAGTTCTTGCGTTCAATGCGGATCTCGCGCGGGATCTGGCGATTGACGTGCCGGACGAAGAGGCCATCGCGTCTGTGTTTAGCGGTAACAGGGTACCCCAAGGCGCCATGCCGCTTGCGCAGCTTTATGCCGGGCACCAGTTCGGTAACTACACGCCACAGCTTGGGGACGGACGGGCCATCCTTCTCGGTGAAGTGTTTGATAGCAAGGGGATACGACGCGACCTTCAGCTGAAAGGTGCGGGCCGCACGCCCTATTCGCGCGGCGGTGACGGGCGCGCCTGGCTGGGTCCGGTGCTGCGCGAGTATGTTATGTCGGAAGCGATGCACGCGCTTGGCATACCCACCTCGCGTGCCTTGGCCGCCGTGGCCACGGGCGAGGACATCTACCGCGAGACCGCCCTGCCGGGTGCGGTTCTCACGCGCGTCGCCGCAAGCCATCTGCGCGTCGGCACCTTTCAGGTGTTTGCGCATCGCGGACAGACCGAAGAACTGGCCCGCCTCACCCAATACGCGATTACACGTCATTATCCGGAGGCGGACGGTCCGATGAGCTTCTTGCGCGCGGTCTGTGCGCGCCAGGCGGAGCTGATCGCGGCATGGATGTCTGTCGGATTTATTCACGGCGTGATGAACACGGATAATTGCAGCATCAGCGGCGAGACGATTGATTATGGCCCCTGTGCCTTCATGGATGATTTCCACATGGGGCGGGTATTCTCATCGATCGACCAGCAGGGCCGCTATGCCTACGGCAACCAGCCTAACATGGCGATCTGGAACATGGCGCAATTCGCGACTGCCCTGCTGCAACAGATGGGGGACAAGGACGCCGCAGTGAAGGAAGCGACCGCGATTGTCCACACGATGCCCGATCAGATCGAGGCTGCCTGGCTGCGACGGTTCGGGGCCAAGATCGGGATTTCGAGTCCGAAAGAGCAGGACGCGGACCTGATCAACGATCTGCTGGATCTGATGCAAAAGGACGGCGCGGATTTCACCAATACCTTCCGCGCGCTTGGCACGCCGCAGGCCCATGACCAGTTTACCGACCGAACGGCATTCGAGACGTGGCGCGCGGCACATGAGGCGCGCATCGCGCAGGAAAATGACCCCCGCGCTGTCATGGCCACCGCAAACCCTGCCGTGATCCCGCGCAATCACCGGATGGAGCAGATGATCCAGGCAGCGGTAGCCGGAGACATGGCGCCGTTCACGCGGTTGATGAAGGCCCTTGCGTCCCCGTACACGCTCACCGATCCGGATTTGGCGAGGCCACCGACACCTGCCGAAGTAATTCCGGCAACATTCTGCGGGACCTAAAATCGTGGGCGGCGGTTGATCAGCGTGATACCGGCCGCGACCATTCCCAGCGCGATCCAGATCGAAGGTGCGATCCGTTCATCCAGCAGGATCCACCCCATTAGCACCGACGCCACTGGCGAAAGAAAGCTGAACGAGGCGACCGAATTGGTTGGATACCGCTTCATCAGCCAAAACCACCCAAGGAATCCAAATGACGCCACCGCGAGAATCTGGAACGCCATACCGGCGATGTGGATCGGTGCGACCTCACGCAGCAACGGTCCGAACAACGGCGCGAGCAGCAAAAGGATCGGTGCCGAGACGGCGACCTGCGACATCAGTTGTTGTTCGGGTGGCACATGCGCCAGCGGTGTCACCCGCACCAGCAAAGCGATGCCGCCCCAACTCAGCGCCGCCGCCAGCGCCAGGAGATCACCGGCCCAGCTGACTTGTCCGCCGCTGCGGTCTGCAAGCGCAATCACGACACCGCCCATCGCCAGCGCCAGACCGGCGGACTTGAACCAGGTCAGCCGCTCCTCCGGCAACAGCACCTGGCTGGCCAGCGCAAGCCAGAGCGGCATCGAATAGAAGATGACCGAGGATCGGCTGACCGTTGTGAGGTCAAGTGCCGTGAACAGACAGATGAATTCAAACGCGAATAAGAGCCCCGACAGGATGGCCCAGGGCCGGGCAGCGGGCATGATGCGCAGGGAGACGCCGCGCAGATACATCCACAAAAGCAAAACCGCGATGGCTCCTGCTGACCGCAGGCCAGCCGCAAAAACAGGGCTGAAACCGCCTGCCGTTACCTTGATTACCACTTGGTTGAACGCCAAGTTCAATGCAAAGGCGATCAATGCCACCGCGCCGAAGGTATCAATGTGGGATTTGCGTTCCATGGTGCCACAAGGGCGAGTGAGCGGAAGATTGTCAATGCACGCGGATCGCCGTCTTTCCCCCGGCGCGACGTCGGCAAACGTGCCATGATGGGGCAACTGATGAAACCGAAAGGAACTGATCCATGTCTTTGATGAAAACCCTCGCGAAAGTGGCGGTCGGCGTAGCCGTCGCCAAGGGTGCGAGCGCGATGATGAACCGCGGCAAACAGGGCAACGATGGCAAATTACAACAGACCGGCGGTCTGGGCGGCCTGCTCGGCGGACTCACAGGGGGCACCACCGCAAGCGGCCAAGGCGGTTTGAGCGACATGCTCGGCGGGCTGCTGGGCGGCGGAAATACGACGGGCGGCACCCGACGCGGTGGCTTGGGAGGTTTGCTTGAAAACCTCGGTGGCCAGCGCCAGGGTGGTGACGCATCGACCCAAGGCGGTCTTGGCGATATGCTTGGCGGGCTTGCCGGTGGCGCCGCCGCGGGCGGACTGCTTGGCGGACTTGGCAAGACGGTGAATAAGGCACCGCCGAAAAACAGCGAAAGCTTCGGGGCGGTGTTGAATTCGCAATTCGATCAATCGCCTGAACAGCCTATCGAACCTTCGCAAGATCAGGAGGCGGTCGCCGCCTTGATGCTTGCCGCGATGATTCAGGCGGCTAAATCCGACGGGACTTTCGACGAGTCCGAGCAACGCAAGCTACTTGGCCATCTGGGTGAGGTAGACGAGGACGAGGCCGCGTTCATCCAGCGCAGAATGCAGGCACCCGTCGATGTGGACGCGCTGGTCGCCGATACACCCGACGGAATGGGGCCGCAGGTATATACCATGTCGATACTGGCCATTGATCTCGATACGCAGGAAGAAGCGCAGTATCTTCACAAGCTTGCCAGCGGGTATAGCATGACCCCGGCGCAGGTCAACGAGATCCACGCAGAGCTTGGCGTGGCTTCTCTCTACGCCTGATCACCGCTGGTCCCGCAGTAAAAAGGGCGCCCGGAAAAGCGCCCTTTTTTCAATGTCTGTGTGCTCAAGCACTTGAGGCATTGCCGCCGCCGCTGCGCCGTCTGCGCCGCCCGCCGCCCGGCTTGGACGCGCCGCCCGGTGCGCTGCCGGAGGCCCCTTGCGGCCGACCGCCGCCGCCCTGCCCGCGCCCACGGCCCCCGCCGCCGCGTCCGCCACGGCCTTTGGGCTTGGCGGGGATCTCCATCGCTTCCCACGGACGACCCGATGCGACGGGAATGGCGATCTTCATCGTTTTCTGAATATCTTTCAATTCGCCCATCTCGTCGGGTGCGCAGAACGCGATTGCGGCACCGTCCTTGCCCGCGCGTGCGGTGCGCCCGATCCGGTGCACGTAGTTGTCCGGCACGTTGGGCAGTTCGTAGTTATAGACGTGCTTGACGTCCGGGATATCCAACCCGCGCGCCGCAACATCCGTGGCGACCAGTACGGTGATTTCGCCTGACTTGAACGCCTCGATGGCGCGATCACGCTGACCCTGGGATTTGTTACCGTGGATCGACGCGGCCTTAAATCCGGCCTTCACCAGATCTTTCATCAGCTTTTCGCAACCATGTTTCGTGCGGCCAAATACCAGCGCCCGCTCGTCGCGGTGCTTGTCCAGAAGCTCGACCAGAAGGGCCTTCTTCTCCGCCTTGGCGATAAAGTGCACCTCTTGCGTCACCTTGTCCGCTGCCTTGCCCGGAGGCGAGACTTCGATGCGGATCGGTGAATTGAGATAGCTGTTGGCGATCTCGTTCATCAGCTTGGGCATGGTGGCCGAAAACAGGAAGGTCTGGCGGCTTTTCGGGATAAGCTGCGAAATCTTGCGCAGATCGTGGATAAAGCCCATGTCGAGCATCTGATCCGCCTCGTCCAGCACCAGAAACGTCGCCTCGTCCAGCCGCACGGCCTTGCGGTCCAAGAGATCAAGCAGACGGCCGGGCGTCGCGACCAGCAGGTCGACACCGGAGTGTAGCCGCTTGATCTGGGTATTGATGTTTTGTCCGCCGACGACCATCGCCACCTTCAGCGGGGTGCTTTCGGCAAACTGGCGCAGGTTCACGCTGATCTGGGTGGCCAGTTCGCGCGTGGGTGCCAGCACCAGACCGCGCACGGCCTTGGGGCTGGGACGCCCTTCCATCTGGAGCATCTGTGCCACCAGCGGAATGCCGAACGCGGCTGTCTTACCGGTGCCGGTCTGCGCCAGCCCCATCACGTCACGGCCGTTCAGCCCATGCGGGATCGCCTGTTTCTGGATCGGTGTCGGCTCTTTCAGCCCCATCGCGCTCAGTCGTTTCACCAAGGCTGCGGGCAGCCCCATCATGTCAAAATCGCTCATCTCAAACTCACTTTTTTCGCGTCGGACAGCGTCCGCGCGTTTTCTCGGGTGCGCAAAAGCGGATCGCAGGAGCGGGCCATGTGCCGCGCACCTGTCCGGATGCGTCTGGCCCCACGCGTGATTTTGGGAACAATGGGCGGCCTCGGCTAGCAGATCACTGTGTATGTGCTGCATCTGCTCACGCGGCAGAAGGCATCGCCTGACCCCCACATGGGGGCTGGCGCGCCGAAAGTCAACGCCGCTCTGGCAATGGGTGCATCTGCGGCCTATGTGTCACCCCACGTCACAAAAAGGATCCACCGATGCCAGACCGTGCCAAACCAGACCGCGACCGCCCGCTGCTTGCCGTGCTGATCGACGCCGACAACGTGCCGGCCAAACACGCCGCCGCCGTGCTGCGCGAGGTGACAAGCATCGGCGAGCCTGCCTTGCGCCGCGTCTATGGCGACTGGTCGAGCGACCGGTTGAAATCATGGGCGGGCAAGCTGATGGATCTGGGCCTCGTCGCGGTACAGGAAACCGCAAATACCAAGGGCAAGAACGCCTCCGACATCGGGCTGGTGATCGACGCGATGGACATCCTGCACCAGGGTCGATTTGACGGCTTCGTGCTTGTCTCCTCCGACAGCGACTTTACCGCGCTGGCCAACCGCCTGCGCGAAGACGGGCTGACGGTCGTGGGCATCGGCGAGAAGAAAACGCCGGAGGCCCTGCGCAACGTGTGCAACCGCTTTATTTTCATCGAGAACCTGGACGGTGGCGACCGTGCGCAGGGCCAGATCAACGAAAAATCATCCGCCGCCCTGCCCCTTATCACCAGCGCCATGGAGAAGATCGATCAGGAGGACGATTGGTATAACCTCGGCCAGATCGGGCAGACGGTGCAGGCCGCGCACCCCGACTTCGACACCCGCAGCTATGGCCACGGCAAGCTGTCGGCACTGGTGCGCGACATCCCGGAACTGGAAACCCAAAAGGCCGGTGCGCGGCTTTTGGTGCGCCTCAAGAAATAGAGCGGCGCGCCATCAGCGGAAGCAGGACGCTGAGGACCAGGAGCCGGGTAATATGACATGCCGCGACAAACCCCGGTGCGACGCCGAGCACCACGCCCATCGCGATCATCGTTTCAAGCCCGCCGGGCGCAAAGGCCACCAGTACGTGCGAAGGCGGCATGCCCAATGCCACCGCGATCACAAAAGCGGCGATGGCGGACGCGGCAACGGCGATGCCTGTTACCGCAAGGCCGGCCCCTAGATCGCGCAGGAACTCCGCCAACTGCACGCCCGCGAAACGGGTCCCGATCAGCGCGCCGAGCGCGAGATATGCAGGCATCACCATCCAGTCGGGCATCGCACCGCTTTGCACACCTGAAAGCTGGAAAATGCCCGACACCAGCATCGCACCGATCAGAAGCGGCGCAGGCACGCGCAACCGCTCCAGCCCTTGCGCCGCGATCCACGCCGCGCCCCCCATCAACGCAATCGTCCACAGTGGCCAACCAGCGCCCGCCGGCGCAAGGGCAGCGCCCATATCAACCCCCAGCGCGACGGCAACGAACGGTACCACCAGCGTCAGCAACAACAATCGCACCGATTGCACCACTGAAATCCGCACGACATCCTGTCCGCTGCCTTCCGCCATCGCGATGACAAAGCTCAGATGCCCGGGGGAGCCTGCCAGCAAAGCCGCGTAGGGCGTAAATCCGAAACCGCGCGACAGGATCGCGCGGGCACCCACCATCGTGCCCCACGTCACGAGAAAAATGCCGGCAAAGGCCAGCGGCCAGCGGACCATCGCACCCAACGCGTCGGGATCGAACCCGCTGCCCACGGTCATCCCGAGCACCATGAAACACAAATTGCGCACCCGGGGATCGATCTCCAGCGGCATCCCGCCCAGCCCGCACAGGCTCACGGCCACAGCCGGACCGGTCAGCATGAAGACAGGCATATTCAGTGCCCGCGCCAGTGCCGCCCCGACAAGCGCGACCGCCAGTGTCAGGCCCGTCCGGGCGAGTGATGAACGCGGGAAGGTCGTATTCATGGACAGACCGCTACCATCGCGGCCCTTGCACAGCCAGCACGAAAAGCGCATCACCCCGGCGAAACAACGGGTTGGAACACTGCGATGGACAATTTACGCGGCGCGCTTTTGATGGTGCTGTCCATGCTGGGCTTTGCCGTCGAGGACAGTTTTATCAAGCTGATGGGCGATGATTTGCCGGTGGCCCAGATCCTCGTGGTGCTCGGATGTGGCGGGTCCGTGGTATTCGGCGCCATCGTGCGGATGCAGGGCCGCGCGTTGTTCGAGCGCGCGATGGTCAGCACACCGGTTTTCGTGCGCGCGGGCGGTGAGATCGTCGGGACCGTCTGTTTTGTCACCGCGATCGTGCTGACGCCGCTGTCCTCGGCATCGGCAATCTTGCAGGCCACGCCGCTGGTGGTCACGCTCGGGGCGGCCCTGTTTTTGGGAGAACGCGTCGGCTGGCGCCGCTGGGCCGCGATCGCGGTCGGATTTTTCGGCGTCATGCTTGTGATCCGGCCTGGCCTCGATGGTTTCGAACCGCTGTCGCTGTTCGCGCTCGGCGGTGTGTTCGGTCTGGCCGCGCGCGATATCGCCACGCGGAAAACTTCCAATGCCTTATCGACGATGCAGCTCAGTTTTCTGGGGTTTCTCGCCAACATTCCGTCGGGGCTGTTGCTTCTGGCCGTCACCGGCACGCCGCTGGTGGCGATGGATGCACGCAATTCCGCCCTGATGGCGGGATCCGTTGGCATCGGCGTGTTCGCCTATTACGGCATCGTCGCGGCCATGCGCGTGGGTGAGGTCAGCTTCGTTACGCCGTTCCGGTATTCAAGGATGATTTTCGCGCTGGTCATCGGCATCGCGGTGTTCGGCGAATCCCCTGACGCGGCAACGCTTGCGGGGGCCACCATCATTGTCGCCTCCGGCATCTACACTGTCTGGCGTGAGCGCAAACAGGGGCTCCAACCTACCGCCAAGCCTTCCAAAGCCTAACCCCCCTCGTTAAGACAGCCGCAACAGACGCCATTGTCACAAGGAATACTGCCATGAGCACCATCATTGATATCCACGCGCGCGAGATCCTAGACAGCCGCGGCAATCCCACGGTCGAGGTCGATGTGATCCTCGAAGATGGCACCATGGGTCGGGCCGCCGTTCCGTCGGGTGCATCCACCGGGGCGCATGAAGCCGTTGAAAAGCGCGATGGCGACAAGGGCCGCTATATGGGCAAAGGCGTTCTGGAGGCCTGCGCGTCCGTGAACGGTGAGATTGCGGAAACCCTGTTGGGCATGGACGCGACCGAACAGGTCGAGATCGACGAGGCAATGATCGAGCTGGACGGCACGCCGAACAAGGCCCGGCTGGGCGCCAATGCCATCCTCGGAGTCTCGCTCGCCGCTGCCAAGGCTGCTGCGGATTTTTGCACGCAACCCCTGTACCGCTACGTCGGTGGCACGTCGGCGCGAATGCTGCCGGTGCCGATGATGAACATCATCAACGGGGGAGAGCATGCCGATAACCCGATCGACATTCAGGAATTCATGATCATGCCGGTCGCGGCGGAAAATATCCGCGATGCGGTCCGGATGGGTGCCGAAGTCTTTCACACTTTGAAAAAGGAGCTGTCCGATGCGGGACTTGCCACAGGTGTCGGGGACGAAGGCGGGTTTGCACCCAACATCAGCTCCACCCGTGATGCGCTTGATTTTATTCTGAAATCCATTGAAAAAGCGGGATACGCCCCCGGCGAGGAAATTTGTCTCGCGCTCGACTGTGCCGCGACGGAATACTACAAGAACGGCAAGTATATCCTTGATGGAGAAGGCAGAACCTTGTCTTCGGACGAAAACGTCGCCTATCTCGGCGCGCTGGTAAATGATTACCCCATTATATCCATCGAGGACGGGATGTCCGAAGACGACTGGGAGGGCTGGCAGGCCCTGACAGCCGAAATCGGCCACAAGGTACAGCTTGTCGGGGACGACTTGTTCGTGACCAATCCAGAACGCCTCGCCGATGGGATCGCTCGAAAGGCGGCCAACTCAATGCTGGTAAAGGTCAATCAGATCGGAAGTTTAACCGAAACGCTTCAGGCCGTTGACATGGCTCACCGGGCCGGTTTCACGAATGTCATGTCCCACCGTTCCGGCGAAACAGAAGACGCGACCATCGCCGACCTTGCGGTCGCTACGAACTGCGGCCAGATCAAGACAGGCTCGCTGGCACGCTCCGATCGGCTGGCAAAGTACAACCAGCTTATCCGTATTGAAGAGGCGTTGGGCGAATCGGCGCAATACGCCGGCCGCAGTATCCTGCGCTGAGAGTCTTGTTTTGAGTATGAAAAGAAAAAAGGGAGGGCACGATGCCCTCCCTTCCCAGCTAGCTTAGGCCGGAATCAATCCCAGATATCGTCATCGATTTCTGGCAGCGCCTTGATCTCTTCCTCGGTCAGGTTGGTGACGTAGGAATAGGTATCCCCCTCACCAGTAGCAAACCGGACATTCTCGAGCGGAATCACCACATCGCGGTCGTTGATACCCAGAAATCCTCCTACTTCGATGAGAATACCAACCATTTTGCCGTTCCGGTCGAGAAGAATATCGTCAATCTCGCCCACCTCTGTCCACGAGGTATCAATGGTGCTGTAAGCCGTTCCACCAGCCCAGACTGTGTCGCCGGCTTCAACGTCCATCCGGTACACCGCCCCGTCAGAGATGTTGTCGGCGGGAATCATCGAGGACGGATCCATGTGGGCTTCGGCAAATGCGCCCGTTGCCCCAACGCTCAAGATACCGCCTGCTATCAAGGATGTAGTCAATTTCATGTGGAAACTCCTTCTTAGTTCATTCATATTATCAACGCTCGTGACACGCCTTTGATCCAAGATTGCGAATATTTTTTTCATGCCGCCCGGTTGGGTTCTTTCTTCCTGCGGCACAGACCCCGGAGACCGCATGCAGACGCCGGATACTGCCGTCATTACCATCAGGCCCGCTGACGGGCCTGGCGATCTCGCTGCCGTCAGAGCTTTGTGCTGGGACTACCGTGCCCATCTGAGAAGTATCTCCACCTCCGAAGCCGAGCTGGTCGCAACGTTCTATCCGGAGGCGAAGTACCGCGCGCTGATGGATACGCTCGAATCGGTGCATGCGCGGCCCACGGGGACCATCCTCGTCGCCGAGTTGCACGGCAATGTTGTGGGCTGCGGGATGTCCCATGCGCTTGATGAGCGTACATCGGAAATCAAGCGGCTGTTTGTAGCGCCGCATGGACGGGGTCACGGGGCGGCCAAAGGTCTGATGACGGCGCTTCTGCAACAAGCACGAACGGACGGTTTTGCCCGCGTCGTCCTGGATACCTCGCGCAGTCTGACTGCCGCGCGGGCGCTTTATACCTCCCTCGGCATGGCCGAACGCGGCCCCTACCAGGACATACCGGACAACGCTCTTGCACAGCTTCTGTTTTTCGAAGCGACACTCTGACACCCTTCGATACGCTCGCGGCGCGTCCAGCCCGGCCCGCACGGGCCCCGCTCCAACTACTCTGCTGACGGGATGCTGATCATGCCACCGCCGACCGCGGCGGCGACACCTGTGGTACGCGCGCATGACGTGGACATCCCCCGCGCCACGCGCACGGCGAGAAAAGCAAAGGCCTGCGCTTCGAGCATGTCACCGTCGAGACCAACGGCTTCGACCGGCAGCACCGGACACTCCAGCGAAACCCGCAACATTTGCATCAAGACCGGATTGTGCCGACCACCACCGGTGACAAGCAGACGCGCTGGCGGCACCGGGCAGTGCTGCATCGCCTCGGCCACACCCGCCGCGCACATCGCGGTCAGGGTCGCCGCCGCATCTGCGTCGGACAGCTCGTTCACCAAAGCGACCATTTCCGCGAAATCGTTGCGATCCAGTGACTTGGGCGGCATCCTTGCAAAATATGGCTCCGCCAGAAACAATTCAAGCGCGCCCATCTCGACCGTCCCCCGCCGCGCCACGGCACCGTCCGCATCATACGCAAGGCCAAGGCGCGCCTGCATCAGGTCGTTCACGGGCGCATTCGCCGGTCCGGTGTCGAAGGCCAAAAGCGCGCTTGCCGCATCCGGCGCGGTAACCGCCGGGTCCACCCATGTTAGATTGCCGACACCGCCAAGGTTGAGAAAAGCGACCGGCGCCGCCTCGCCGATGTAGCGGGCACAGGCGTGGTGAAAGAAGGGGGCAAGCGGTGCACCCTCGCCGCCCAGCTCGACGTCGGCCGTGCGAAAATCCCACACCACGGGAACGCTCAGCCGGTCGGCCAGAAGCGCGCCGTCACCCGCCTGCAACGTACCGTGCGTGCGCGGCGCATGGGCAAGCGTCTGACCGTGAAATCCCATCAGATCGACGTCCCTGTAGGGTTCCAGCGCTTCGAAATGCGCCGCATCGACGACGCGCGCCGCTGCTTCGACGGCGTCACCCGACCACTGGCCGAGAGCTGCCGCAATGACGGCACGCTCGGCGTCGGAATAGGCGCGGTAGGACGACGGCCCGAACCGTGTGATGGTGCAACCGTCTGTCTCCAGCACCGCCACATCCACCCCGTCGAGTGAGGTGCCCGACATGGCCCCCGCCGCACGCACCGTCCCGGTCTTTGCAATCGCCCTGCTCATTTGTCCTCTCGGCCGCCGTTTGGCGGCTTTTCCTTTGGCACCCATGCGCCTATAGATGCCCCGCAACACGATCGAAGGGCAAGCGCCATGACATACCATCCCAAATCGGAATTCATCACCGTGATGATGGAGCGTGGCTTTCTGGCCGATTGTACCGACTATCAGGGGCTCGACGAGGCCTTGGCAAAGGGCGCGCAGCCCGGATACATCGGTTTTGACGCGACCGCGAAATCCCTGCATGTCGGCAGCTTGATCCAGATCATGATGCTGCGCTGGCTGCAGAAGACCGGCAACAAGCCGATCACGCTGATGGGGGGCGGCACGACCAAGGTGGGTGATCCTTCGTTTCGCGCGGACGAGCGGCCGTTGCTGACACCTGCGCAGATCGACGCCAACATCGCGGGGATCCGCCGTGTGTTCTCGGCTTATCTTTCCTACGGAGACGGGCCGACGGATGCGATGATGATCGACAACGCCGAATGGCTTGATGATCTTAACTATCTCGATTTCCTGCGCGACATCGGGCGGCATTTCTCGATCAACCGGATGCTGTCGTTCGAAAGCGTCAAGTCCCGGCTTGACCGCGAGCAATCCCTGTCGTTTCTCGAATTCAACTACATGATCCTGCAAGCATATGATTTCATGGAACTGTACCGCCGCTATGGCTGCATCCTGCAAATGGGCGGCAGCGATCAATGGGGCAACATCGTCAACGGTATCGACCTCACCCGCCGGGTGATCGACGGCGAGGTGTACGGGCTTACATCGCCTCTGCTGACCACGAGCGATGGCAAGAAGATGGGCAAATCCCAATCCGGCGCGATCTGGCTCAATCCGGATATGCTGTCACCCTACGAGTTCTGGCAATTCTGGCGCAACACCACCGATGCGGACGTGGGCCGGTTTCTCAGGCTGTATACCGAATTGCCGGTTGACGAATGCGACAGGCTTGGTGCGCTCGAGGGATCCGAGATCAATGCGGCTAAAATCCGGCTCGCCAGCGAGGTGACAACGTTGTTGCACGGCGCAGAGGCCGCCGCCGCCGCCGAGGCGACGGCACGCGAGGTGTTCGAGAAAGGCGGGGTGGGCGATGACCTGCCGACGCTGACGCTGACGCGTGACGATGTGGGCGACGGCATCTCTATCGTTCAGCTCATCGTTAAATCGGGTCTTGCGGCCTCGGGGAAAGAGGCAAAGCGCCTGATTGCTGAGAACGGTGCGCGGATCGACGATGCGCTGCTGAATGATGCAGGGCTGATGCTTGACGCCGCCGCGCTTGCCTCGCCGGTCAAGCTGTCGGCGGGAAAGAAGCGACACGCGCTGGTGCAGATTGAATAGACGCCCGAATTAAACCCGCATTAACCACAGCGGGCGCACGCTGGCCGGCATGTTCGATGCCGCGCCAGCCCCCGCTGATCATTCCTTGATGCAAGACCCGGCCTTTGCCGCAGCGTTACGGCTGTGCGGTGAAGAACCGGTGACACTGCGTTCTGGCCTGGTGCTGCTCAGCCGGCGGATCGTCGGTATACCCGTGCTGATGCTGCCGCGCGCGGTGCCCCCGCCGGACCTGATCGCGCAGCTGCGGCAGTCGGGCCTGCACCGCCGCCCGCTGATCCTGTCGCCCGAAGCACCTGTGATCGTGCCGCGTGCCCTGCGCATCGCAGCACCCCAGCAGATATGGCAGCTTGATCTGCGTCTACCGCCACCATTATTGCGGGCGCGACTGCACCAGAAATGGCGTCATCAGCTGGTGCAGGCCGAACGTGGTCCATTGCGCGTGCTTGAACGCCCGCTTGCGCCTGACCATCCGCTGCTGGCGCTCGAAACCGCGCAGGCGCGCTCGCGCCGGTATCGCAATTGGCCGGCACCTTTGACAGCGGCATTTGCCGAAGCAGCCCCGGCGCAGACGCACCTGTTCACGGCACTGCTGCGCGGTCATGCCGTTGCACATATGCTTTTTCTAACGCACGGCAGCCGGGCGACATATCATATCGGCCATGCCACAGACGCGGCCCGCGCGGTGCAGGCGCATAATCTGCTGTTCTGGCAGGCTTTGATGCGTTTCTCGCGCAATGGAATCACCTGTTTGGATCTGGGGCGCTCTATACCCGACGCGGCCGGGCTCGACCGTTTCAAATCACGCACCGGTGCGCGCAGAGTGGAAACGGCGGGCAGCTGGTTGCGCTGGACTCCCCTTGCACAGCGGTGCGTGGCGTGATCATCTGAACACCTGTTCAATAAAGGAGCCTTCGCGATGAAAATGTCACAAACCGCCGCCGTCATCACCGGTGGCGCCTCCGGCCTCGGAGAAGCAACCGCCCGCTATTTTGCGTCACAGGGTGCCAAGGTCACGCTTCTGGACCGCGACACGGAGCGCGGTCCGAAGGTCGCCACGGAGATCGGTGGCCATTTCATCGAGACCGACGTGATCGACGAGGCTTCGGTCGAGGCCGCTATCGCGCAGGCGCGCGAGAAGATGGGCGCGCTCAACGTCGCGGTGAACTGTGCGGGGATCGCGTTGGGGATCAAGACCACCGGGCGCGAGGGGCCTCACCCCTTGTCAGCTTTCCAGAAAACGATCGACATCAATCTGGTCGGCAGCTTCAACATCGCGCGTCTCGCGGCAACCGCAATGGCCAAGGAAGACCACGACGACGACGGCGCCCGCGGTGTGATCATCAACACCGCTTCCGTGGCCGCGTTTGATGGGCAGAAAGGTCAGGTCGCCTATGCCGCATCCAAGGGCGGCATCGTGTCGATGGCGTTGCCGATGGCGCGCGATCTGGCCAAGGACGGCATCCGTGTGATGACCATCGCACCGGGGATTTTCAGCACGCCGATGCTGCGCGGACTGCCCCAGGACGTGCAGGACAGCCTTGCCGCCGAGGTTCCGAATCCGGCGCGCCTGGGCGATCCTGCCGAGTTTGGCCGCACAGCCGCCTTCATCGTCGAGATGGGCTATCTCAACGGTGAGGTGATCCGGCTCGATGGCGCTTTGCGGATGCGCTAAGGGTCAGGATGCGGCCTTCTCTTCGAGCGTCAGCCATTCCTCTTCGGCGGACGACAGGCGCTCGTGCCGCTCCAGCAGCGCATCGGTGGCTTTCTGGAATTTCACCGGATGGTCGGTGAACAGTGCGGGATCCGCCATCAGCTCTTCGAGCTTGGCGATCTCCGCTTCAAGGCGGGCGATCTCGTCCGGCAAAGCCTCCAAGCGGTGCTTTTCGGTAAAGCTCAGGCCCTTTTGCGCCTTCGCCCGCCGCTCCAGCTTCGGCTCGGATGCCTTTGACTTCACGACACTTTCAGAGAAATCATCCTGTCCGCGCTGGGACAGGTAATCGCTCCACCCACCGGCGTAGACGGTTGCGCGTCCGTTGCCTTCCATCGCGATCGTCGTGGCGGCGACACGGTCGAGAAAATCGCGGTCGTGACTGACAAGGATCACGGTGCCGTCGTAGGTGCTCAGAAGCTCCTGCATCAGGTCGAGCGTTTCGATGTCGAGATCGTTGGTCGGCTCATCAAGCACTAGCAGATTGCTCTCGCGCGCCATCAGTTTGGCCAACAGCAGCCGCGCTTTCTCCCCGCCCGACAACGACCGGACCGGCGCGCGTGCCTGCGCTTCGTCGAACAGGAATTCCTTGAGATAGCCGACCACATGTTTCGGTGTGCCGCGCACCAGAACCTGATCCGCCTTGCCGGACACCCGCATGTCCGGATCGCCGGTCAGGCTGTCCCACAGCGACATATCACCATCAAGCTGCGCGCGCGCCTGATCGAACAGCGCGATCTCAAGATTGGTGCCCAGCTTTACGGTGCCGCTGTCCGGCTCTTCGCGCCCGATCAGCATATTGAGCAGCGTCGTCTTGCCGACACCGTTCGGTCCGACAAGTGCGATACGGTCGCCCCGCTGTACAGTCAGGGTGAAATCGCGCAAGATCACTTTATCGCCGTAAGTCTTTGAAATACCGTCCGCTTCGATGACCTTTCGGCCCGATTTCGGGCCCGCTTCCAGCGCCATCGCTGCAGTGCCCTGCCGCTTGATCTGGCCTGCGCGCTCCGCACGCAGATCCTGCAACGCGCGCACGCGTCCCTGATTGCGCTTGCGCCGCGCCGAGATACCCTCGACAGCCCACCGCGCCTCGGCCTTGATCTTGCGGTTCAGCTTATGGCGCTGCATGTCCTCTTCTTCCCAGATCTGATCACGCCATGCCTCGAACTTGTCGAAACCGATCTCCTGACGGCGCACGGCACCGCGGTCCACCCACAGTGTCGCGCGCGTCAACGCGTTGAGAAACGCGCGGTCGTGGCTGATGATGACGTAGGCCTTGCGCGTCGTCTTGAGCTCGTTTTCCAGCCACGCGATGGCTTCGATATCGAGGTGGTTGGTCGGCTCGTCGAGCAGCATCAGTTCAGGCTCGGATGCCATCAGACGCGCCAGCGCCGCGCGCCGCCGCTCTCCGCCCGACGCGGTGGCAACAGGGCGGTCGGGATCGAACTTCAGCCCCTCGCCCGCCCGTTCGACCTTGTAAAGCTCGCCCGGTTCCAGACCGTGAGTCGCAAATTCGCCCAGCGTCTCGAACCCCGTCAGATCAGGGTCCTGCTCCATATACCCCACGCTGACGCCGGGGCCGTTGATTACGTCGCCCTTATCGGCCTCCATCAGCCCCGCCATCACCTTCATCAGGGTGGATTTGCCCGAGCCGTTGCGCCCGACAAGCGCCAGCCGGTCACCGGTCTGGACGACGAGGGAAAGGTCCTGGAAAACAGGATCTCCGCCAAAGGTGAGCGAAATATCGGTGAGTTGTAAAAGGGGTGCGCGTGCCATGGCAGCGGGCTACTCCGGCGCGCAGGAAAGGTCAATCAGACAAGCGCGCGCAGCAGACGTTTGCGGCTCTCAGGGATCGCCCCGATTTCGAGACCGGTGAAAACGTGCAGTGTTCCCATCTGCCGGTCGACCACCGCGTGATCGCTGACCCAGCCGCCCATCATCAGATAGGTGCGCAGCAGCGGCGGCATCTCGGCATGGGCCTTGCGCGGATCAGGTGCGCGGCGCAGCCGTGCCGCATAGCGAAACACGTCTTCCGCCTTGATCTTCGGGCGCCAGGACGGCGGCGCGAGGTGCCGCGCCTTGAGAAGCGCGAAACAGTCGAGATAGGCGTCCGGGTCGATCCCCGCGAAGGACGCGCAGCCGAACAAAAGCTGCACACGCGCGGCATCGACATAAGCGGTCAAGGCCGCCCACGCGATGCGCACAATATCGGGGTCGTGTCGGGCAGGGTCGACGCAGAAGCGGCCAAGTTCCAACATCGGCCCATCGAACCGCGCCAACGCGCTCAGATCGTAGAATTGCGCGGCATAGCTGTTGCACAGCCCTGCCCCCGATTGCGCCATCAGCCGGTAGGTGCAGACCAGTACACCGGACGTCGCCTCGTGGACGAGCACATGTATCGCTGTGGCGTCAAAGACGTCTTGCGCCCCCCCCGCCACGCCGAAACATCGGCTGCGCAGCGCCAACGCGGCATTCAGATCCGCGGTGCCGTCGGCGGCACGGGCGAGGTATTTGCCTTTGTAGAGGGGTTTCATTCGATTCTCCGCGCGCGGATGGCCTGAGCCAACCCTAGCGCGGAAAACATGGCCGTCCTGCGAAATCAGCCGGCCGCGCCGGCGGGATTGAACCGGCCGAGACTGCTTAGCAACCTGCGCAGGAAGTTGGAGTTGCTGACACCCGATGTCGTGACACGGCGCGACAGCGGCACGACCTGCCCCCGCTCCAGCCCGAACCGCTCGACGTTGGTCACGACGCCCGCGCCGTCAAAGCTGATCGCAACGACCTCACGTTCGATCACCTGCGGCGCGAACGCACCAAGGGTGCGCCGACGGCTGCGGACATAATAATAGCCACCGTCGTTGACCACCCCGGAGGTCACGGGCGCGCCGATCGATTCCTCGACGGAGGCGCGGGTATCGACGCCCACGACGATCTGCTCCAGATCTTCCTGAGGCGGAATGTATCCATGATTGACGTACTGCGGGCTGCACGCGGCCAATGTGCCGCAGACGGCGGCGGCTGCGAGAAATCGGCGCAGACAAACCGCGTAAGTCTTGTTACCCATGGTGCTGCCCCTTGCCCTTAACTTGCCTGGCTTTTATCTCGCATATACCAATAGCGCCCTGCGGTTCAAGAAACGAAAGCACTCTCTCATGTCGCCAACTCCTCCAAGCGCCACCAGCCTGCGTGTGGCCGGCCTGTCGCAGGCCACCCCCACGCCCTTTGCCCTGCGCCCCGATGCGCCCCAGATGAAGACCATTGCCAAGGCCCTGGGTCTCGACGGTCTGCGCAAGCTTTCTTTCGAGGGAGAGGTGAAGCCTGTCGGGTCGTCCGACTGGCAATTGACCGGCACCTTGGGTGCGACCGTGGTGCAGCCTTGCGTCGTGACGCTGGAGCCGGTGACAACCCGCATCGACACACAGGTCGTGCGGACCTATCTGACGACATACGAAGAGATCGATGAACCCGAAGCGGAAATGCCCGAGGACGACACCACCGAGCCGTTGGGCGCGTGGATCGATCCGGGCGCCGTGATAGTCGAGGCGCTGACACTGGCACTGCCCGAGTATCCGCGCAAGGGCGATGCGGCGTCGGAGCCGGTCCGCGTGACCGAGCCGGGAAAAGAGGCAATGACCGACGAACAGGCGCGGCCCTTTGCCGGTCTGGCGGCGCTCAAAGACGAACTTGGCAAAGACCGCGACGATTGACGCCGTCCGGTCCCCGGCTCGGCAAAAACCGGCTTGAACCTTTCTCTTTTCAGGGTATTTTGCGCCGCTCCGGTGATTTAGCGTTGGACAAGCGACAGGCCTTTGCCTAAACGCACACCACGCCCGCTTGGGAATTGATCCGAAACACGGCCCGCCGCACCCGATGTGCGCCGATACGGCCCCGAATACAAAGGCACCAGACATGGCTGTCCAGCAGAACAAAGTCTCCAAATCGCGCCGCAACAACCGCCGCGCCCACGATTCTCTCAACCCTGCGAACCCGAACGAGTGTTCGCACTGCGGCGAGATGAAACGCCCGCACCATATCTGCGCCTCCTGTGGCCACTACGACGAGAAAGAAATTGTCGCGTTGAACGACGAGATTGATCTCGAAGACGACGCAGCCTAAGCTGCGCGTAATCCCGAAGACAATCGAAGGCATTCGCAGCAGATGACGGCCCGGACCGATCACACACACGCGAACGCCCCGCAGATTCGGATTTCTGTCGATGCGATGGGAGGCGATCAGGGACCGGCGGCAGTGGTTGCCGGTTGCCTCAAATCCGCGCAGGCCAATCCCGATATCGCGTTCATTCTGCACGGCCCCAGGGCCGAGTTGGAAGCGCTGGTATCAAAACACAGCAAATTGGCCGACCGGGTGGAAATCCGTGATGCGACGGGCGTGGTCAACATGGCTGACAAGCCAAGTCAGGTCGTGCGCACCGGCAAGGACACATCCATGTGGTCTGCGGTCGAATCCGTACGCTCGGGCGAGGCGAGCGTCGCCGTGTCATGTGGAAACACCGGAGCCTTGATGGCCCTGTCGATGATCCGGCTGCGCAAGTTGCCCGGTGTGAACCGTCCCGCCATCGCTGTGCTCTATCCGTCATCGAATGCGCAGGGTTTCAACGTGATGCTTGACGTCGGCGCGGATATCCGGGCCGATGCGGATGATCTGCTGCGCTTCGCGTTGATGGGCATGTCCTATGCGCGCAATGGCATGGATCTGGACAAGCCGCGCATCGGATTGCTGAACGTCGGGGTCGAGGAACACAAGGGACGGACCGAACTGAAGGAGGCCCACGACCTGATTCGCGATCATGCCGCGGACGGTGGATTTGAATTCGTCGGATTCGTCGAAGGCGGCGATATCTCCGGCGACCGCGCCGACGTCATCGTCACCGATGGATTTACCGGTAACGTCGCCATCAAAACCGGCGAAGGTACGGCCAGCCTGATCGGCCGCCGCCTGCGCGAGGCATTCGAGTACTCCGCCCTGTCCCGCCTTGCCTCCCTGTTGGCCTACACGTCGCTCATGCGGCTGCGCAGGAAAATTGATCCGCGCAACGTCAACGGGGGTGTGTTTCTCGGGCTGAATGGTACGGTGGTCAAATCCCATGGCTCTGCCGATGCCACCGGCGTTGCGGCTGCGATCAAACTGGCGGCGCAACTCGCAGAGAACGGGTTCAACGATAAACTCGCGGCGCGCGTTGCCGCGGCCCTGCCCCCAGAGGAGGCCACGAGCGAATGACGATCCGTGCAGTTGTCAAAGGCGTCGGACACTATCTGCCGACGCGCGTTGTCGAAAACGCCGAATTCGAAGAGTCGCTCGACACCACCGACGAATGGATCCGCGCCCGGTCGGGCATCGAGCGGCGGCATTTCGCCGACGAATCCGAGACAACATCGACGATGGCCACCGCCGCCGCGCAAAAGGCGCTCGTCATGGCGGGGCTTGATCCATCCGACATTGACGCGCTGATCCTTGCGACGTCCACCGCCGATTTCACGTTCCCCTCCGCCGCGACGATGGTTCAGGCGCAGCTGGGCATGAAGAGCGGGTTTGCCTTCGATGTGCAGGCGGTTTGCGCCGGTTTCGTTTTCGCAATGGCGAATGCGAACGCGCTGATCCTGTCGGGGCAGGCACGCCGTGTTCTGGTCATCGGGGCGGAGACGTTCAGCCGTATCATGGACTGGACCGATCGCAGCACCTGCGTGCTGTTCGGGGACGGCGCAGGCGCCCTGATACTTGAGGCGCAAGAGGCTGACGGCACAGCTCAAGACCGAGGGATTCTGTCAACAGACCTCAATTCCGACGGCACCTACCGCGACCTTCTGTACGTTGATGGCGGTGTGTCGACCGGGACAACCGGGCACCTGCGCATGCAGGGCAATCAGGTCTTCCGGCACGCTGTCGAAAAGCTCGCAGCGACGGCGACCACGGCGATGGAACGAGCCGATGTGACAGAAGATCAGGTCGATTGGGTTGTCCCGCATCAGGCCAACATCCGCATCATTCAGGGCACCGCCAAAAAGCTTGGTTTGCCGATGGAGCGGGTCATCGTGACCGTTCAGGATCACGGCAATACGTCCGCTGCATCGATCCCGCTCGCGCTGTCCGTGGGCCATGAACGCGGGCAGATCAAAACCGGTGATTTGCTGGTCACAGAGGCGATCGGCGGGGGTCTTGCATGGGGTGCTGTGGTGCTGCGCTGGTAGTTGACTTATCAACAACCTCACCCCGCTTTTCTGCGATCTTATTGACTTGAAGGGCAAAGCTGGCCAAAGTCACGATAAATTTACGGGGGATGCTATGACGGGCAAGACATTGACGCGGATGGATCTCAGCGAAGCTGTATTCCGCGAAGTGGGACTGTCGCGCAATGAAAGCGCGCAATTGGTAGAAACCGTCCTTGACGAAATGTCAGACGCGCTGGTGCGCGGCGAACAGGTCAAGATTTCGTCTTTCGGGACATTTTCGATCCGGGATAAATCCGCCCGTATTGGCCGCAACCCGAAGACCGGTGAGGAAGTCCCGATCAATCCACGCCGTGTTCTGACCTTTCGCCCTTCGCACCTGATGAAGGACCGCGTGGCCGACGGCAACAAGTCCTGAGCTGATGCCCAAATCGCCGGACGCCTTCCGCACGATCTCCGAAGTCGCCGACTGGCTTGGCATACAGGCCCATGTGTTGCGGTTTTGGGAAAGTAAATTCACCCAGGTCAAGCCGATCAAGCGCGCGGGTGGACGACGCTACTACCGCCCTGCCGACATGCTGCTGCTGGGCGGTATCAAGAAGCTGTTGCATGATGACGGGATGACCATCAAGGGCGTCCAGAAAATTTTGCGCGAGGAAGGGATGAGCCATGTGTCGGCGATGTCCGCCCCACTTGACGAAGCCGATGCGCAGACGGCGCCCGCAACCGGCAACGCCGAGATGACGCAATTACCTCCGGAGCCAGAACCCAAGGCCGTCGTGCTGCCCTTCGAACCGGTCCGGGAATCGCCCGACGCCGCGCAGGCTGCACAGTCCGACACGACGCCCCCCTCCCCTGCACCTCATTCTACTGGCCCTGACCCTACTACATCCGAGGAACGCGCGGACGAGGAGGCACCCATTGAAGACGCTCTTGCAAACGCACCGGTAGAAGCTGGGGCTGAGGCTGAGGCTGAGGCTGAGGCTGAGGCTGAGGCTGAGGCTGAGGCTGAGGCTGAGGAGGTACTACGCGATGAGCAAACCGACTCAAGCAAGAAAACACAGGCGGTTGCTATTTCACATGATGACGCGGACCGCGCTTCCGACGTGCAGGATGACGCACCGCATACGCCAGATGCACCGTCGCAGCAGCCCGCCGAGCGTGCCATGTCTCCACTACCAGAGTTCCTGAAAACCGCACCGGAGGAGACATCGGACAGTGCGCTGACGGACACGGATGCAGATGCCGCATCAGCGCCCCCTGTCCTGCAAGACCGTCCCGCACACGAGCGACCTCCGGCTGCCGAAGCGCCAGCCGAGTCCGAAACCGAGGCGCTGTTGCCCGACACCGCAGCTGTCGACCCAATGGTCGCCGCCGCCCAGAATACCGATAATTCCGAACAGGAATCAGTGGATGCTGCGCCGGAGAAACCGAAAAAGGCAAGAGATATCGGGATGCCGGATGTGCAGACTGAGGCGGAGATTCACGCCTCGCCCGCCGTCCTTTCTGCATTGACACGGGCACGGTGTATCGACACGGAAACTGCGCAGAAGCTGCATCCGCTGCTTTCCCAACTGGCTGCGCTGCGCGACAGGATGAACGCGCGCGGCGGACCGGCCAAGCCAAATCATTAGGCGGTTGCAGGTTGGGTGCAATTCCCCCTTGCGCCGCGACGGATATGCGGTATGAACGCCCCCATGTCGGGCTATGGCGCAGCCTGGTAGCGCGTCCGTCTGGGGGACGGAAGGTCGCAGGTTCGAGTCCTGCTAGCCCGACCACGACATACACAAAACGCCCGCATCGCCCACGGTGCGGGCGTTTTGCGCATCAGGAGGACTGCAATAAATGGCTGGCGTGATCCCCAATCAAATGATCGAGGCGATGATTGCGAACGGCCGGATTTCCGCCTCCCAAAGCATCGACGCGGCTCAGATCCAACCCGCCAGCCTCGACCTGCGCCTGGGCGACGTGGCCTACCGCGTGCGGGCGTCGTTTCTGGCGGGGCATCAGGCGAAAGTCGCCGACCGTCTTGAGGAATTCGAGATGCACCGGATCGACCTGCGCCAAGGCGCGGTATTGGAGAAAGGGGCGGTGTATGTCGTGCCGCTGATGGAGCGGCTCGATCTACCGGAAGATGTCTCTGCGGTCGCCAACGCGAAAAGCTCGACCGGACGACTGGATCTTTTGACCCGCACGATCACCGATGGCGGGACAGAGTTTGATCGAATCACCGCCGGATATGACGGACCGCTGTATGCGGAAATCTGTCCGCGCTCATTCTCCGTGCTGGTCCGGCCCGGCATGCGCCTGAACCAGATCCGGTTCGGCAGCGGTAGTACCGTTCTCGACGACGCGGCCCTGCGCGCGCTACACGCCCGTTCGCCGCTTGTCGACGGTGACGCATTGATCGACGAGGGGCTGGGGTTCAGCGTCGATCTGCGGCTTCCTGAGACCACGCTGGTCGGCTATCGCGCCAAACCGCATACCGGCGTCGTCGATCTGGACAAGATCGGCCACTATGCCGCCGCCGACTATTGGGAGGAAGTGCACAGTGACAACGGCCAGATCATTCTGGACCCCGGTGCCTTCTACATCCTCGTCAGCCGCGAAGCGGTGACGATCCCGCCCGAATACGCCGCCGAAATGGCCCCCTACCTTGCGATGGTGGGTGAGTTCCGCGTCCACTACGCAGGTTTTTTCGATCCCGGTTTCGGGCATCACGCAACCGGTGGCACAGGATCACGCGGTGTCCTCGAGGTGCGCTGCCACGAAGCGCCTTTCGTACTGGAGCATGGTCAGATCGTCGGACGGTTGGTCTATGAGCGGATGCACGAAGCGCCGACACAGCTTTATGGCGCAGCAATCGCATCCAACTATCAGGGGCAAGGGCTCAAGCTGTCCAAGCATTTTCGCACGCCCTGAGCGACCGGCGTTGGGGGGCCAGCCCCCGCCCTTGGCCAGGGGCCAAGGTCCCCCCCGGGATATTTTAGGCCAAAGGAAACAGGCCTTTTCAGAATTTGTTGAGGCGGCGGATGGCTTTCACTGCCTGTTTTGCCTGCCGCGATTGTTGATTGCGCTTGCGACCGGCGCGCTTGTTGGCACGCAGTTCCTGTTCGGTCGTGCGGGTGTGAATGTGGTTGCCATCGTCATCCAATTGCGGCTTGTCGGCGGTCTTGCCCGAGCGCATCTGTGCGGCGCGGTCAAATCCAGCGTCGATGCCCTTGTTGAGCAGCTTGCGCATGACGAGGCGGATTACCATGTTGACGATCTGATTCATTTCGGTGCTCCCGGTGTCGGTGGCGTTGGTTTGAGTATACGGAGAAATGGGGCGATAGTTGGATCAATCCTCGAAAAGTTCGCTTTGACCTTCGCTGGCTTCGGGGTCTTCCTCGCTTTGCGGGGGGGAAGGGAACGCACCGGACAGCGGTCGGTTTTCCAGCAGGCCGGCTGCGCGCAGTTCCTTGAGCCCCGGCAGATCACGAGCGTTTTCAAGGCCGAAGTGATCGAGAAAGCTTTCGGTGACGACGAAAGTGACCGGGCGGCCCGGCGTCATCTTTCGCCTGCCGAACCGGATCCATTCCAGTTCCAGCAGCTGATCCACTGTCCCACGCGACACGGAAACGCCGCGGATCTCTTCGATCTCGGCCCGGGTCGCGGGCTGGTGGTAGGCGATGATCGCTAAGGTCTCGATCGCAGCGCGGCTGAGTTTGCGCACCTCGACCGTCTCCTTTTGCATGAGATAGCCCAGATCGGGCGCCGTGCGCAGCGCGTAGGCGTCGCCGATTCTGCTCACCTGAACGCCGCGTCCTTCATAGCGCCGACGCAGGTACACCATTGCTTCTGCCGGATCGC
Source organism: uncultured Sulfitobacter sp. (assembly GCF_947497275.1). Classification (GTDB taxonomy): domain Bacteria; phylum Pseudomonadota; class Alphaproteobacteria; order Rhodobacterales; family Rhodobacteraceae; genus Sulfitobacter. The sequence goes on along the minus strand of NZ_CANMFS010000001.1, from coordinate 498,511 downwards.
ACCCGTGTGGCATCCGGGCTTCGAGATCCTTCAGCGTCAGCGGATCGGCGCTAGCGAACAGGATCGCCTCGATCATGCGCTCCTGTTCGGCCATGGGGGGGGGTTCGAACAGGCTTTGTTCTTTATCGGCAGTATTTTGAGACACGAAGCTAATCCTTCCTGCGCAACTGGATCGGCGCGAATATCTCAGCCTGACGGATCTCTAGCCTGCCTTCCTTGACCAGTTCCAGCGAGGCGGCGAAGGTCGCGGCCGTAGCTGAACGCCGCTTGACCGGATCACTTTCCCACCCTTCGGGCAGATAACTAGTCAGATCGCCCCAGTCGCCCGCGAAACCGATCAATCCACGCATCCGCTCAAGCGCCTGTTCCATTGTGAATACGGTCTCGCGGTCCATCACGAAGGGACGGAAATCATCGCGGGTGCGGATGCGGGCGTAGCCCTGCATCAGGTCAAGCAGCGTTGCCGTGTAGGTTACCTTGCGCACCCGTTCGACCATCTGTGTCTGACCGCGTGCGAAAAAGTCGCGGCCCAACTGGTCGCGCGCCATCAACCGGGCGGCGGCATCGCGCATCGCGGCGAGGCGTTCAAGCTGGAACGCGAGATGCGCGGCAAGTTCCTCGCCCGTTGGGCCGTCTTCGGAGGGATCCGGGGGCAAGAGAAGGCGAGATTTGAGAAAGGCGAGCCATGCCGCCATCACCAGATAATCTGCAGCCAGTTCGAGGCGCAGCGCCTTCGCGCGATCCACGAATGCCAGGTATTGCCGAGCGAGATGCAGCACCGAAATCTTGCGCAGATCGACCTTCTGCGTCCGGCTGAGGGTCAGCAGCACATCCAGCGGCCCCTCGAAGCCTTCAACGTCGATGATCAGCGCCTCAGCCGCGAGGCGGTCCGCAACGCGCGTGGTATCTTCCTGAAAGAGGTTCTCAGCCATGTCCGCCCTCGCCCAATAGCGCCCTAAGCTGCGCATCGAGGGCGGGGATGTCAATCTCGTCGGGGCGGCGGCGATAGCTGAGTGCGCGCAGGGCGCGGCGCTGACCCAGATCGCTCATTTCGCCTGCGGCATCGGCGACGCGGGCGCGTTCGGCCAGGGTGCCGTTGCAGTGCAGGATCACATCGCATCCGGCGACAAGCGCCTGTTTGCTCAGAACATCCAATCGACCATCCAGCGCCTTCATCGAGATGTCGTCGGTCATGATGAGATTGTCAAAGCCGATATCCTCGCGGATCACGCGCATCATGGTGGACGACAGCGTTGCCGGTGCATCGTCAATCGCCGCATAAACCAAATGCGCCGTCATGCCCATCGGCGTGTCGCGCAAGGCCTTGAACGGTGCGAAATCGACCGTATCGAGTTCGGTTCGTGCTGCGCGCACGCACGGGAGTTCGAAATGGCTGTCCGCAGTTGCCCTGCCGTGACCCGGAATATGCTTGATCACCGGAAGCACACCACCTTCGAGCATACCGTCATTTGCCGCCTGCCCCAATTCGGCAACCTGCGCGGCCTCGGTCCCGTAGCAGCGGTCATACAGGAAGGGATGCGTCTCGGGGCTGGCAACATCGACCATCGGGGCGCAGTTGCTGTCGATACCGAGATCGTACAACTCGTGCGCGATGAGCCGATAGCGCAGGAACATCGCCTCGACCGCACGCGCACCTGCGGCGTGAACGAAATCGAGCGGGGGCAGCCAGTCACGCCAAGTGGGCGCGCGCAGGCGCTGCACGCGACCGCCCTCCTGATCGATCATGATCGGTGCATCACGTCCCACCGCCTCGCGGAAATCTGAGCATAGGGCGCGCACCTGATCGGGTGTGTCGATATTACGCGCGAACAGGATAAAACCGAACGGGTTCACCTCGCGGAACAACGCGTACTCCTGCGCCGTCAGACGGTGGCCTTCCGCGTCAAGTATGGTCGCGCCAAAGCGCCGGTTGCGGCTGCTCAACGTGTCACCACCGGGATGCAATCGACGCTTTCGGCAAGCAACGCAGAACAGAACCGCCGGGCATCTGCGATGTCCACGAAGCCCTCTGCGCGCAGACGGTAGAACGTGCGTCCGCCTGATTTGGCCTTCTGCACGACGCGCTGCTTGTCTTCAAGATAAGGACCGAAACGGGCGTTCAGCGTGCCCCACTGCGCGCGGGCGATCTCGGGGCTGTCGAAGGCGCCAAGCTGCACGAGGCGGGTGCCTGCCGGCAAGCTCGCCGCGTCGATCTCGGTTCCTGACGATAGGGCAGTAGCTGGTGCCGATGCAGGCGCGGCCATACGCGCTGCGCGCGGACGCAGCGCGGGCCGCAAGGACGTCAACATGCCATCACCGGACAGAACCTGTGGCACGGCGTCGACCGACACAGACGCCAGTACCGGAACAGTTTCTGCGTCTATTTCTTCCAGCGGCGCAACCCCTTGGGTCAATTGCGCCACAAGGTCGTCCACCGAACCGGAATCAAGCGCCGCGGCGACATCGACGAGTGCGGTTTCGGCTTCGGACGGCGCATCGTCGCTGGCTTGGGTCAGCACGGGCATGGGCTGATCCTCTTCATCCAGGTCGATTTGCTGCGGTGCCAGCTTGAGTTGCTCGGCGGGGTCATCCGCCGCTCCTATTGCGGCGACCGTATTGACCGACAGCCCCTGGTGTTCGGCGAAATCGCCGCCCGGACTCTCCGGACGCACACGCATCTCGCCGGCCACCGCGCGCACAAGAGGAATGCCGCTTACATCCCGCACCAACAGCTTGTACCCCCATACACCGACGCCCACCACAAGCGCCAGCGATACGACCGCACCCGCAAGATTGGTCAGCCTCACCACGGACCCACCGCGCGTCGATGTCACATATTCAGGATACTCATGTGTGGAATAGCCCCCGTTCGGGGACTGCGTGTAATCTGCCATTTCTGCCTCGCTGCCCACGTCGGTACATTGCCGAGCGGGTCTGATCGTTTGGTTTGCGCATCACGCCAAAGGCGCTGTTCCTGTCAAACCTGCGCGCGTGCGGTTTACCGCATCTCCTGCGCAGGCGTCACACCGAGGATACCCAAGCCTGCCGCGATTACAATCGCAGTGGCCCGCGCAAGAGCTATTTTAGCCTGCGATGTTGCAACATCGCCCTCCTGGATGAACCGCAGCTGCGTCTCATCGTTACCACGATTCCAAAGGCCGTGAAAATCCCCTGCAAGTTCATATAGATAGAAGGCGACCCTGTGCGGCTCATTGCTGCGCGCGGCCGTCTCGACAAGGCGCGGCCACTCGGCGATTTTCCGCAGCAGGCCCAATTCGGCATCGTGATCCAGCTTGCCCAGATCGGCGCTTTTCAAGGCGGCATCTTCAACGGCGATGCCCGCATCCGCCGCCTTGCGCAGCACCGATGCAACCCGCGCGTGCGCGTATTGAACGTAAAACACCGGATTCTCGCGGCTTTGCTCCATCACCTTGTCGAAATCGAAATCCAGCGGCGCGTCGTTCTTGCGCGTGAGCATCACGAACCGTGTTACATCCGCGCCGACCTCGTCGATGAGATCGCGCAGGGTAACGAAGTTGCCCGCCCGCTTGGACATTTTGAACTCTTCGCCGTTCTTGAACAGCTTCACAAGCTGCGTCAGCTTGATGTCAAGCGGCACCCGCCCGCCGGACAGCGCATGCACGGCTGCCTTCATCCGTTTGACATAGCCGCCGTGATCGGCACCGAACACATTGATCAGCATGTCGAATCCACGCTCGACCTTGTCGTTGTGATAGGCAATGTCGGGGGCGAAATAGGTCCATGAGCCGTCGTTCTTCTTGATCGGGCGGTCTTGATCATCACCGAAATCGGTAGATTTGAAGAGCGTCTGCTCGCGCGCTTCCCAATCGTCCGGCAGCTTGCCCTTCGGTGGTTCCAGCGTGCCGGTATAGATCAAGCCCATATCGTCGAGCTTTTGCAGGCAGGCTTCGATCTTGCCGGTGTCGTAGAGAGATTTCTCGGAGAAAAACTTGTCCATCTTCACGCCAAGAAGGGCGAGATCCGCGCGGATCAGTTCCATCATCTCGTCGGTGGCGAAATTGCGGATCGGGTCAAGCCAGACCGCCTCGTCCGCATCAATGTAACGGTCGCCTACTGTCTCTTTCAGTTTCTGGCCGACCGGGATCAGGTAATCGCCCGGATAGGTGCCGTCGGGAAAGGCAACCTCCTGCCCGTGCGCTTCGAGATAGCGCAAATAGACCGAGCGCGCCAAGGCGTCGATTTGCGAGCCGCCATCGTTGATCACATATTCGCGCGTCACGTCATAACCCGCAAAGGCCAGCAACGACGCCAGCGCATCACCGAAAACAGCACCACGGGTGTGGCCCACATGCAGCGGTCCCGTCGGATTAGCGGAGACATATTCCACATCCACCCGCTTGCCCGCGCCCAGCGTACCGCGCCCGAAATCGGTGCCTTCGTTCAGGACCGCAGCCGCAACGCCCTGCCAGACGGACGGCGCAAGCCGAAGGTTCAGGAACCCCGGCCCCGCCACGTCGGCTGAGGTAATCCGGGGATCCTCACTCAATTGCGCCGCCAGCTTTTCCGCGATGTCGCGGGGCTTCATCCGGGCGGGTTTGGCCAGCACCATCGCCGCATTCGTCGCCATATCGCCGTGCGCCGCATCGCGCGGCGGCTCGACCGTCACATTGTCGGTCAGCAACCCGCGCGGCAGATCGCCTGCGGCGACCATCGTGTCGAGGGCTGTCAGAACAAGGGTGCGGATATCGGCGAAAAGGTTCATTGCTGCATGCTCTTGATTGGTAAGGTGGCCGGTGTACCAGCTATCGTGCCCGCGTCAATCATGTGCTGCCGGTCAGAGCCGCAGTTCAGCGCCGTTCAGCGGCCTGACGGCGCCCTGCAAAAGCCCCAGAATCGCCGTGCGCGCTGGCGCTACCGCCTCCGGCCCGACACTGATCAGGTTAAGGGTCAGGCCGTCGCGTCGGAGCGCATGCACAAATGCGTCCTGCGCCGAGACAAGCGCGGGTGCCATTGCCCCCTCCGCCACATCCAGCGCCTGATCGGGGCGCGCCACCACGGTGATGATCTGTCCTTCGCGCGCGGCGAGGGCGGGCATGAAGCCCTGAACGATGCCTTGCAGCAGCGCGATGTTAAGATCAATTTCGGACGGTTTGCGCAATGGCATGAGATTGAGCACCGCATCCAGCCGTGCGGTACCCCAAGCCTTTCCGATCCGCCGCAACCCGTCGACGGGCGCCCCTTTCAGCGTCAAGGGCATAGCCCCCTTCAATTGCGACAGGCCCTCTGCATCGCCGTCGACCGCAACGACCTGCGCCCCTGCGTCCCCCAGTGCGCGGACAATGCTCCGGCCAAAACCGCAGACCGCCCCCAGAACGATGATCCGCCGGCTGCCCAAGACATTGCGTAAGGAGTGCGTCAGATCCTGTTCATGTTGCATTATGTCCCCTTCCCACCGCGTCGGGCGTACCGCCAATAAGCCGTGCGTGTTCCTGCAGCGCAAACCGGTCGGTCATGCCAGAAATGTAATCACTCACCATTCTGGCCAGCATAGTACGATCCCCGCCCGCTGCAGCAATGGAATTTGCCCAATGCGCGGGCATCAGCGCAGGTTGGTCGACAAACAGCGGGAAAAGATCTTCGATCACGCCCGATACCTCGGCGCGGATCCGCATCACCGAAGGCGCGCGGTACATCCGCGTAAACAGAAATGCACGTATCTGGTTCAGGTCGCGCCAAAGATCGTCGGAGAACCGGATCACCGGCCAGCCCAACGCGCGTACCTCTTCGACGGAACCGGCGCCGGAGGTGACCAGCAGATGCCGTGATGTCTCGATCACGTCCGCCACCATCATGCCGAACACCCGGCGCAACGCTTCGTGGCGGCGGCGGTAGCTGTCAAGCGTGGGGTACAGCCGGTCGACCTGGGCGTAGGCCGGACCGATCATCGGCAGTGCGGTGATCTCTTCGTCGGTGAACAGCCCGGCGCGCAGCCCGTCGTGCAGGTCGTGGTTGTTGTAGGCGATGTCATCCGACAGCGCCGCCACCTGCGCCTCGGCGCTGGCGTGACTGTCGAGTTCCAGATCGTGCTGGGCGTTGTACTCCGCCAGCGCGTGCGGCAGATCCCCCACCACCGGGCCGTTGTGCTTGGCGATCCCCTCCAATGTCTCCCACGTCAGGTTCAGCCCGTCGAAGTCCGCATAGTGCCGTTCCAGCGACGTCACGATCTTGATCGCCTGCGCATTGTGATCGAACCCGCCGTAGGGCGCCATCAGCGCGTGCAGCGCGTCCTCTCCGGTGTGGCCGAACGGCGGATGGCCCAGGTCATGCGCCAGCGCCACCGCCTCGGTCAGCACGCCGTTGAGATGCAGTGCACCGGCGATGGTGCGCGCCACTTGCGCGACCTCGATCGAATGGGTCAGCCGGGTACGGTAGTAATCGCCTTCGTGCTCCACGAACACCTGGGTCTTGTGCTTGAGCCGCCGAAACGCGCTGGCATGGATGATGCGGTCACGATCACGTTGGAAACACGAGCGGAAGCTGCTTTCCTCTTCCGCCACACGCCTGCCGCGGGCGCGGTCGGGATCGGACGCGAAGTATGCGCGCATCGGGTGTTCTCCTCGGGCTTGGGTGGTTGTACCCGTCTTGGTGTCTCCATATATTACGGAAACGCGCCGATGGAAACAGACGCCCCCGCCGATGAGGAGCCACCCCATGAACCTGCCCCCCATAGTGACTGAACGTGCCTTTGCCCGCCTTTCCGAAATAGGTGCGGCGCAGGATGGCAAGGCTCTGCGTGTCGCCGTCGAGGGCGGTGGGTGCTCGGGCTTTCAATACGAGATCGTGCTTGACACCGCAAAGGACGATGATCTGGTCCTCGAAGGCTCAGGCGAAAAGGTGGTGGTCGACAGCGTGTCCCTGCCCTTCCTCGCCAATGCGACGATTGATTTCAGTCAGGAATTGATCGGCGCGCGCTTTGTCATCGAGAACCCGAACGCGTCGTCTTCGTGCGGCTGCGGCACCTCGTTTTCCATGTAGGCCCGCAGGCTTGCTCCGCGCGCGTGGATGGGCGATAGCCTGTGCGACAGCCTGCGAGGAGCCAGACCATGAAAATCGCGACCTTCAACATCAACGGCATCAAGGCCCGGATCAACGCCCTGCCCGACTGGCTCGACGCTGCGGAACCGGACGTCGTGATGCTCCAAGAGATCAAGTCGGTGGACGAGGCCTTTCCCCGCGAGGTGTTCGAGGAGCGCGGCTATAACGTCGAGACGCACGGGCAGAAATCCTTCAACGGCGTGGCGATCCTGTCGAAACTGCCGCTTGAGGACGTCACGCGCGGCCTGCCCGGCGATGACGCCGACGATCAGGCCCGCTATATCGAAGCGACAGTCGTTGGCGATGTAACGTCGGTTCGCTTGTGCGGGCTGTACCTGCCCAACGGCAATCCCGCGCCCGGGCCGAAATACGACTACAAGCTGGCGTGGATGGACCGCCTTCGCGCCCGCGCGCAGGAACTGCTGGCTGAAGAAACGCCGTTTCTGATGGCGGGCGATTACAACATCATCCCTCAGGACGAAGACGCCGCCAATCCCGACGCCTGGCGCGACGACGCGTTGTTCCTGCCCCAATCGCGCGAGAAGTTTCGCCTGCTGCTGAACCTGGGCCTCACAGAGGCGTTCCGGGCGCGCACCCAAGGTCCCGGGCATTACAGCTTTTGGGACTATCAGGCCGGCGCATGGAACCGTAACCATGGCATCCGCATCGATCACTTCCTTCTGTGCCCCTACACCGCCGACCGCCTGCGCGATTGCCAGATCGACCGCGAAATTCGCGGCCACGAAAAACCGTCGGACCACGTGCCTGTCTGGATCAACCTCGATCTGTGATACCATAACCCGGCGCGGCATTTGCCGCAGTTCGATACGAACCTCCAGCTGCTGCGTTGTTCTGCGTACCCACGCAGAACAAGGCGCCGTTCCATATTCCAGAACATTCGCCCATACCGTTGCTGCAGTCGCACTGAGCGCGGGCATAGCCGCCGCCGACTCTCATGTCAGTGCCAGTGTAACCGCCGACATGATCGACAAGGACGGTGACAGCATTGGCACGGCAACGCTGCACCAGGGCGCGAACGGTGTTCTCATTTACGTCCGCGTCGAAGGGCTCGCACCCGGAAACCCGGCCTGCACCCGCATAGCGTCGCGTCGTGCGATCCCGCGACAGATTTCACGTCGGCCGAAGGACATGTCGGCAAGGTCGATGGCGGCCACGGCCTGATGAATCCGGACGAGCCTGAACCCGGCGATCTGCCGAACATCTTTGTAGGTCAGGACGGCATCAGCGAGATGGAAGCGTTCACCGCGCTCGTATCCCTGAAAGAGGGTGAGAACAATCTGCTTGGTGCGGACGGGTCGGCCTTAATCATCCACGGGGCGGCAGATGATCATCTTACACAACCCACCGGCGGCGCGGGTGTCGTGCGGCCTGATCCAGGCAGGCTGAATATCAGGCCTGAAGTTCTGCATCCCAGTAGAGAAAGTCCATCCAGCTGTCGTGGAGATGGTTGGGTGGAAACTTGCGACCCATGTTGCGCAACTCTTCCGCACCGGGCTGGCGTGGTGGCTTGCGCAGGTTAAAGCCGGTCTGGTGCAGTGCCTTTGACCCCTTGCGCAAATTGCACGGGCTGCACGCGGCAACAACGTTCTGCCAACTTGTCACGCCACCGCTCGCGCGCGGCACGACGTGATCGAAGGTCAGTTCGCCCTTCGAGCCGCAGTATTGACAGCGAAATTCATCCCTCAGAAATAAATTAAAGCGCGTGAAGGCCACGCGCTTTTGGGGTTTTACGTAATCTTTGAGCACCACGACTGAGGGAATCTGCAGCGTGGTGGTGGGACTGTGGACACAGTCGTCATACTCCGCCACGATATCGACCCGGTCGAGATACTTGGCCTTTACCGCCTCCTGCCATGACCAAAGCGACAGGGGATAATAGCTGAGCGGTCGGTAATCCGCATTCAGCACGAGCGCAGGTCGATGCTTGAGCCCGCCGGGTTGTCTGGTAAATTCCGTTCTGAAGTCGCCGTCCATTCTGCCACAGCCCTCTTACGATATGGCCCGACTATATCCCGTGGCTTCGGACTGGCAAGCCTCTCTTGCCCACAAGATGTCGCAGGCACCATAGGCGGTCAATGTAACGGAAATCTGACAGCGACCGCAGCGCGAGTGCCTAAAGGCTCAGCTTGTCACGCATGAAGGCGAGTGCAACGGACAGACCGTCTGGGGCGATGCCGTGGCCTGTTCCCTTCATGATGTGTGCGTACACGTCCGTCCACCCCGCCTCCTGCAGCGCCTCCGCCGCTTCGGGCAGCGATTGGGGCGGGACGACATCATCCTGATCACCGTGCACCAAAAGGACCGGCGGACGCGATACCGCTTCGTCCTTCAGCGTGTCGGGAGAAAGCAACCGACCGGAGAAGGCGACCACACCGGCGACCGCATCCTCGCGCCGCGCCGCCACATGCAACGCCATCATCGTGCCCTGCGAGAAGCCCATCAACACAACCTGTTCGGGCAACAGATCCTCGTCGACCATCAGCGCATCCAGATATGCGTTGAGATCCGAGACTGCCTGCATCATGCCGCGCGCGCTTTCTTCTTCAGACGATCCGTCGATCCAGGGGATCGGAAACCACTGGTAGCCGTTGGGCATTCCCGCGACCATCTCGGGCGCATCGGGTGCTACGAAAAGAGTATCCGGCAGATGTTCGCCCAGCGGGTCGGCAAGGCCCAGCAGATCCGCGCCGTTGGCACCGTATCCGTGCAGGAACACCACCGCTGAACGGGTGTCTCCCGAGACCGGCGCGCGGCGTTCCGAATTGAGGACTCGTGTCATGTCATTCCTTCCCGATCCTTGGCCAGACGGTAGTACGCAAACAAAAGCCGGGCCGCAACCGCGCGCCACGGGGACCAGTCATCGGCCAGGCGCGCCAGTTCCGCGGGTTTCGGCCGCGAAGGCAGATCAAATATCAGCCGTGCGGATTCCTGCAGCGCTAAATCACCGGGCGCGAACACATCCGCCCGACCCAGCCCGAACATCAGATAGACCTGTGCGGTCCAGATGCCGACACCGGGCACGGCGGTCAGCGTGTCGATCACCTGCGCATCGGACTGCCTATGTAGCGCAGCGAAGTCGATGTCCGCGCGCGCGAGAGCTGCCGCGTACCTGATTTTCGGGCGGCTCAGTCCAACGGCCCGCAACCCTTCGTCACCCGCCTCCAGAATCGCCGCAGGCGTGATCAGGCCCGCCGCCTCGACCCGGCCCCAGATCGCGCGGGCTGCGGCGACCGAGACCTGCTGGCTCACGATCTTTTCGAGAAGTGCAGCAAAACCGTCTCCGGACAGCCGCAATGGCAATGGCCCGGTCTGATCCAACGCCACCGCAAGCCGCGCGTCGCGCTGTGCCAGCCACGCCGCACCTTCGGCCACATCCTGCGTGGTTGCGATCACCCTCATTGTGCCGCGATCCAATCTAGTGCTTGAGCTACGCTTCCCACTTTGGGCAATCCAGCCGGGTCCAACGGCCGATCGACCAGTATCACCGCGATGTCGAGCTGGAGCGCCGCGTCCAGCTTGGGCCGGCTTGCCTGCCCACCGAGATTGCGACAGATCAGCAGATCCACCCGCCGTGCGGCAAACAGCGCGCGCTCGTCGGCCACAGTAAAAGGTGGATCACCGAACACCAGTTCAACAAAATCGTAGGGTGCGGGCCGGCTGTGGGAACGGGTCTGGCGCAACATCATAGCGGCCCCGCGAAAGCCGGCGAAGACCGGCAGGCTGTCCCACCCCGTAGCGGCAAATACACGCGTACCGGGTGTGATCAAAGCTACTGCCGCCGACACATTCGCAACGCGCCGCCAAGCGGGATGATCTTCGAGATCCCAAGCGGGTCGCTCCACCCGCAGATAAGGCAGTCCCAGCGTCTCGGCCGCGGCGAATGCCTGCGCCGTCGTGCGAACGTCGAATGAATGGCTGGCATCGACGATCATGTCAAAGCCCGACACGCGGATGAAATCGGACATCGCGCGTGTGGTATCGAACTGGCGCACGAAGACGTCGCCAACCGGTACGCGCGGCGTCTCTGAAACGATCACCCGATGGCTCTGCTTCCGCTGCGCCAGCGTCTGTGCGATGCGGCGCGCCTCGGCACTGCCGCCGAGCAGAAGGGTATGTTTCTCATTCGTCATCGGCGCAAGCATGAGCCGAGTGCGCACGCGGCGCAAGGGATCGCCTCCCCCCAAGACCTCATTGGGGGGTTGCCCAGACGCGGGGGCCGGAGTAGCGATAGGCGTAAGTTGAGGACATGAAGATGATCGATGACAGTCGCGCCAAGCGCAATGTAGCCGTACTTGTCGCAGCACAGGCAATTCTCGGCGCCCAGATGCCCATGATCTTTCTTGTCGGCGGTCTTGCGGGGAAATCACTGGCCAGCAACGTCTGCCTCGCGACGCTGCCGATTTCGATGATCGTCCTCGGCTCCATGCTGTCGGCTACCCCGATATCCGCCATCATGCAAAGGTACGGGCGACGCGCTGGATTTTTCGTCGGTGCCACGGGTGGGGCCATGGGCGGCGCCGTCGCGGCCTACGGGCTGATGCTGGCGTCTTTTCCGGTATTCCTCATCGGCTCGTTCATGACGGGCATCTATATGTCCGCACAGGGGTTCTACCGGTTCGCCGCCGCCGATACGGCGTCGGATGATTTCCGGCCCCGGGCTATTTCCTACGTCATGGCGGGGGGTCTTGTTTCAGCCATTATCGGCCCGCAGCTCGCCACAGCGACATCGCTTAGCTATGTGGTGCCGTTTGTCGGCACCTATCTCGCGGTGATGTTACTTAATATCATAGGTTCGATGCTCTTCCTGCTGATCGACATTCCCAAGCCGCCGGTGCCCTCGGTCGACGCGCCCAAGGGGCGCAGCCGCTTGGAGTTGATCACGACACCCCGCATCGCCGTCGCGGTCATTTGCGGGATGGTATCCTATGCGCTGATGAACCTCGTGATGACGTCGACACCACTGGCGGTCCTGGGCTGCGGGTTCGAGCAGAAAGACGCGGGCTTCATCGTGACTGCGCATGTGCTCGCGATGTTCGCGCCCTCGTTCTTTACCGGACATCTGATCAATCGTTTCGGTGTCGAACGGATCATGGGCGCCGGAATCCTGATACTTGGGGCCGCCGGCATGGTGGCGCTGAGCGGCGTGGAACTTGAAAACTTCTACATCGCGCTAATGCTGCTGGGCCTCGGATGGAACTTTGGTTTTATCGGTGCGACATCGATGCTTGCGGGGGCGCACGCGCCACACGAACGCGGTCGTATGCAGGGGCTGAACGATCTGCTGGTGTTCGGCGGTGTCACTGTCGCCTCGCTGGCGTCGGGCGGCTTGATGAATTGCTCGGGGGGGTCCGCGGTCGAAGGCTGGGCCGCCGTCAACTATGCAATGGTGCCCTTCCTGATCCTCGCCGGCGGCGCGCTGGTCTGGCTTGCTTTGCGCGAGCGCCGCGAGACCGTGTGATCACCACCGCCCGGTCAAAGCGCGCAGGCTGAAATTCACGCCCGGTACAGGCAACCGACCGTCTGCCACATCCAAAGGATGTGCCGTTGCATGCCGCAATACCGGTTCCGCAGCCGTCGCGGGCAACAGCGCGGGATTGCACCTGCGAGAGACAGCGGCACGGGACCCCCGCGCATCCTGCAGCGCCTTTGTCCCTGCCCTTGCCAACGCCGCAATGCCCGACGGCGTCCCGTCCAGCAGCGGCACCCGGCCCGCTTCCTCCAGCGCAGGCAGCGCCTGCAGCCACGCAGCCACCCCCGCCGCGTATCCGGCATTGCGCACAACTTCTTCGTCGGCATCGCCCAACAATTCGGTTGCGGTCAACATCAGATGGCCCGCTGTGCTGTCGATGTAGCGCGCAAAATCATCTGCGTCCTCAAACGCATCGGTGTAGATATCCCACCGTCGGGCGACGATCAATTCATCGAGCCTGCGCGCCTGTGCTGCCGTGATCACGCCACTCAGCGGCGTTGCCACCTCATGACGCCGCACGTCACCACCCTGCGCGATCTCTTCAAGAACATCACGCCACCATTGCAGCCGCATTTCGGCAATCATTGGCTCTTTCGTCACCCACGGCGCGCGCGAGACCTCGACGTTGAAGGCGTAGAGCGCGAACAGCTTCTTGCGGGCCTCTAGTGGCGCCATCATCGCGGTGCGAAAGCGCAGCGGATCGCCGCGTTCCACCAGACGGGCGCAGGACGTCAGATCAGCGTCGAGGGTCATCGCGGCCTTACCACGCTGAGCAGATAGCCGAACGCATCTCGATGCGCCCGCCAGCAGGCCGCCTCCTCGGCCGCCTCATCCAGCACTTGCGTCAGAGCCGCATCCGCACCGGGACGCAGAGCGGCAATGCGCGCGTCAAGTGGCGTGAGATACGCCTCCCATGCCGCATCCGACAGGCGGCGCTGGCCGATCACGTCAAAGCCCGCGGCATCGATCTGGCGGGTCACACCGGCCACATCGGTCATCGCCGTGTGGTCCGCCCATAGGGCTTGCGCCCGCGCGGGCCGGTTCTCACCGAACCAGCACAGCTCGGAAAACGCGATGCAGCCCTGTGGCGTCAGCGACTTGCGCCAGCCGCGCAACGCCCGCTCCACCCCAAGAAAATAAACCGCTCCCGCACACCAGATCAGATCATAGCTGTTGTGGATCGCCGCCATATCCGCCTTGAGCACGGTGACACGCGGATCGTCGGCATAGATCGCACGGGCCGCCCTCACGAACTGCGCCGTCTTGTCGAGCGCCGTCACCTCGCCTTGGGGCGCCTGTGCCAAAAGGGCCGCGATGTCGGCACCGGGACCGCAACCGACGTCGGCGATCCGCGCCCGAGCGCCAATGACGGCCTGCTGCGTCGCCCAGACCACATCCGCAGGCTCGCCCGGCCCCTCGCGCGGGAGATCCCGGTGAAGCTTAAAAAAGGCGTCTTGCTGCGTATCAGAATCCATCGAGAAAGCTCTCCATCTTGGCGCGTGTGCGCGGGTCGTTCACCATATCGAGATGGTTGGTTCGCTCAGAATGTAGTAGCGGTCCCTGTCCGTCACAGCTGCCATGGTAGGGGCGTAAAGGGACGCGTCAAACACCTCGTTCCGGTCGCCCGCGATCAACAGCACCGCACGCGGCATGTCGAACTGGATCACCGGCAAATGGTTGAGTGCGTCGATGCGCAGGCTGTTCAAGATTTTCAGACCGACGATGCGGCGTACCAGTGGAGGCGTCCAACCGCCCGAATGATCGCGGGTCATCCGCGCGTCATGCCGCAGAAAGGATGCCAGCAGGATCGCGCTATCCATCATGTCGCCGTACGCACCGGCGGCGTTCTGATCAGGTTGGTGCAGGGTCGCGACAAGATCGCCCAGATTGTCCCCGAACTGAACGATATAGTCCACATCACCACGGCGACCGGGGGCGGTGCCGTGGCCGTGCAGATCCGGATCGATCAGATGCGCTTTGCCCTGCAAGGCTTTGGCGGCGCTGTCGAATTTTAGACCGTGCCAGCCTGACCCGTGCACCATCACCAGCAGCGGTGCAGTCGCGCGCATGGCTGGGTAATCGCGGTAGTGCAAGGCATAGCCGTCGCGTATACGCACCGCCAGCAAGGGCGCGGGATCGCTCACATACTGCGCAAGCTGATTGCCGAAATCCAGTGCGCCTTTCGGCTCCACCGCCTTGGGTCGCTGCGTTAGGACAAGGGTAAACGCCACCCCAACCGTGATCGTAAGAGATACAAGAGCGACCTCCAAGATACTGAAGATCATCGTTATTTTCCGCCGTCTCTGATCAGCTTCCAGCGGATCGCGTCCAGCAGCGCCTCAAAGGAGGCGTCGACTATGTTGGCGGACACTCCGACGGTCGACCACCGCCGCCCCGATCCGTCTTCGCTGTCGATGATCACGCGGGTGACGGCCTCTGTTCCGCCTTGCGTGATGCGGACCTTGAAATCCACCAGCCGCATGTCCTCCAACAGCGCGGAATACTGCCCCAGATCCTTGGCCAGCGCCTTCGACAGAGCGTTGACCGGGCCGCGGTCGCTGCCGGTTTCATCAAGGCTTTCAGACACGGACAGCCGCTTTTCCCCATCGACCTTCACGACGACGACCGCCTCCGAAAGGCTGACCATCCGGTTGTACTTGTTCTTGCGCCGCTCGACGGTTACGCGGTATCTCTTTACCTCAAACAGGTCCGGCATCTGTCCAAGTACACTGCGCGCCAAAAGCTCGAAGCTGGCCTGCGCGGTGTCATAGCTGTAGCCTTCCGCCTCGCGGGCCTTGACCACGTCGAGGATCTCGGCCAATGCCGGATCGCCCTTGGCCACCTCCAACCCTGCGCCGGACAGACGGCGGCGCAGATTGGACTGACCCGCCTGGTTCGACATGGGGATCACCCGGATGTTACCGACCAGTGCGGGATCGATATGCTCGTAAGTCGACGGATCCTTGGCGATTGCGCTGGCGTGCAGGCCTGCCTTATGCGCGAATGCCGATGATCCCACGAACGCGGCCTGTTTTTGCGGAACGCGGTTGAGGATTTCGTCGAGCATCCGGCTGACCCGCGTCAACCCTTCGAGTGCCGCCATGTCCACACCCGTCTCATAGAGACTGGCATACGGTTCCTTGAGTTTCAGGATCGGGATCAGCGTGGTGAGATTTGCGTTGCCACACCGTTCCCCCAGGCCGTTCAACGTGCCCTGGATCTGGCGCGCGCCCGCATCCACCGCCGCCAGCGTGCAGGCCACTGCGTTTTCGGTATCGTTGTGGGTGTGGATGCCCAGACGCTCCCCCGGAATACCTGCAGCGATCACTTCGCGGGTGATCCGGCCAACATCGACGGGCAAGGTGCCGCCGTTGGTATCACACAGCACGATCCACCTGGCACCCGCCTCGAACGCAGCCTGGACCGCGCGCAGCGCATAAACGGGATTGGCCTTGTAGCCATCAAAGAAATGCTCGGCGTCGAACAGCGCCTCGCGCCCCTGCGCCACGAGATGTGCGATGGAGCGGGAGATGTTTTCAAGGTTCTCGTCCAGCGTGATGCCCAGCGCGCGGGTGACGTGAAAATCATGGGTCTTGCCGACCAGACACACACTTTGCGTGCCCGCGTTCGTTACCGCCGCCAGCACGTCATCGTTTTCCGCCGACATGCCGTTGCGCTTGGTCATTCCGAACGCGGTGATCCGGGCGCGGGTCATCGGGGCCGCATCGAAAAAGGCGCTGTCGGTGGGATTTGCCCCCGGCCATCCGCCCTCGATGTAATCCACGCCCAGGGCGTCGAGTGCCTCGGCGATCGTCACCTTTTCCTCGGTCGAGAATTGCACGCCCTGCGTCTGCTGGCCATCGCGCAGGGTCGTGTCGTAGATCCACAAACGTGTCGTCATGCCGCGCACTCCGGTTGAACGGGGGGTCTCGCACTGCCGCGCGCTGCGGCCCTGCTCCGGTCGCCGACCATCACAGGACCTCCAGCTTGTCGGCGTCGAAATCTGCCGTCGGCGTGAGGATGACGCCGTCCTTGCTCATCTTCACCTGAACGCCGGCGTGAGTCAGCATCGCCTTGATGCGGTCCACATGGCTGAAATCCTTGGTCTCCATCGCCGTTACCCGCGCGTCGCTCAGGAACGCCTCGTAATCCGTCAGGTCGAACGCCGCCTGCGCCGCCCATTCTGGCATCAGATCACCCATCATCCCAAGCATCCGCAAACCGGCGCGTAAACCGGCAGCGTCGCCCGCCCCCGCCAGCTTGTGCAGATGCGTGATGGCGCCTGCGGTGTTCAGATCATCGGCCAGCAGCCCGATCAGCACATCGTCGGGCGCCCCCGCATCCTGCGTGATGGCCAGCGCGTACCATTTGCGCAATGTCTTCTCTGCCTCTTCACGCTTGCTCTGCGTCCAGTCCATCGGCTTGCGATAGTGGGTGGACAGCATGACAAAGCGGATGACCTCGCCGGGCACACCCTGATCCAGCAGATCGCGGACAGTGAAGAAATTGCCAAGGCTCTTGGACATCTTCTTGCCCTCGACCTGAAGCATCTCGTTGTGCAACCAGACATCGGCAAAGC
Organism: uncultured Sulfitobacter sp.; assembly: GCF_947497275.1. Taxonomy (GTDB): domain Bacteria; phylum Pseudomonadota; class Alphaproteobacteria; order Rhodobacterales; family Rhodobacteraceae; genus Sulfitobacter. The sequence goes on along the minus strand of NZ_CANMFS010000001.1, from coordinate 481,364 downwards.
CGCTTGCGGGATGCGCGCAACAGCTTTGTGCGATCTCGTTCTCGTGGTGCGGAAACATCAGGTCGTTTCCGCCGCCGTGAATGTCGAAATGCGGGCCCAGCAGATCAAAGGCCATCGCTGAGCATTCGATATGCCAGCCCGGACGCCCCCGGCCCCACGGGCTGTCCCACCCGGGCGTGTCCGCATCCGATGGCTTCCATAGCACGAAGTCCATCGGGTTGCGTTTGTAGGGCGCCACTTCGACACGCGCCCCCGCGATCATGTCGTCCACGCTGCGCCCTGATAGCGCGCCGTAGGCCTTGTAGCTGTCCACGGCAAAAAGAACGTGTCCCTCGGCGGCGTAAGCGTGCCCCTTGGCGATCAGATCCTCGATCATCGCGATCATCTGCGGAACGTACTGCGTAGCGCGCGGCATGTGGTCAGGCTCAAGCGCACCAACGGCGGCCATATCATCGAGAAACCACTGCGTCGTCTCGTCGGTGATCTGCCCGATGGGCCGACCGCTCTGGGCGCTGCGCGCGTTGATCTTGTCGTCGATATCCGTGAAGTTGCGCACATAGGTGACGTGATCCGCCCCGTAGACATGGCGCAGCAACCGATAGAGCACGTCGAACACGATCACCGGCCGCGCGTTGCCCAGATGCGCACGGTCGTAGACGGTCGGCCCGCAAACGTACATGCGCACATTGTTCGGGTCGATCGGCGTGAACACCTCGCGCTTGCGGGTTTTCGTGTTGTGCAACTTCAATGTCGTCATGGCGGTCGTCCTCAGATCGCGGGATGCGCGGGACATGGCACAGTTTCAGATGGAAGAAAACAACGTGATCAAAGCCCGCAAGAGATGTCTCAGCGGATAATAATATGGCAAATGGATTTGATCGTTCGCGTCATGGACCTTGCCTAGCCCGCCGCGCGCCCCCCGGTCAAGCATGATTGACAAAGGAGGCGGTCTCTGCGCCCCTGCGCGGGAAATTCAGCAGCCGGAGGCACAGATGAAAGCGTCACATCGCATCAGCACACTTTTGGGCGGCGGATCGGACGGGTGGGAGGTTTTCCTGCGCGCGCGCCAGATGATTGCGGATGGCGTGCCGGTCACCGAATTGACCATTGGAGAGCATGACATCAGGACAGCTGCGCCGATCCTGCAGGACATGCACCGGGCGGCTCTTGACGGGCATACAGGATATGCGGCTATTCCCGGCGTTGCGGCCCTGCGCGATGCTGTCGCCGCGCGCGTATCCGAGCGGACCGGCGTGCCGACCACACGCGACAACGTGATGATCACGCCGGGCGGACAGTCCGCGTTGTTCGCAGCCCACATGGCGGTGATCGATCCCGGCGATACGGCTCTCTACATCGACCCCTACTATGCAACCTATCCCGGCACCCTGCGCGGGGCCTCCGCAGTGCCCAAAGCCGTTGCCGCCCGCGCCGAAGATGCCTTCCAACCGCGCGCCGCCGACATTGCAGCCGCAGCACCCGGCGCGCGATCCCTGATGATCAACACACCCAACAACCCCACCGGCGTCGTCTACAGTCGCGCGACACTGGAGGGGATTGCAAAGGTCTGCCAAGACAACGACCTATGGCTTATCTCGGACGAGGTCTACGATACCCAGATCTGGGAGGGCGCACACCTGTCGCCGCGCGCCCTACCGGGCATGGCCGACCGAACGCTTGTCTGTGGCTCGATGTCGAAAAGCCATGCGATGACCGGATCACGCATCGGCTGGGTTATCGGTCCGGAAGAGATCGTGGCGCATCTGATCAATCTGGCGACGCATACGACCTACGGTGTCCCGGGCTTTATCCAGGACGCTGCATTGTTTGCGCTTGAACTCGGACCCGGTTTCGAGGCCGAGATCGCAGAGCCCTTTCGCCGCCGCCGTGCGCTTGCCCAAGGCATACTCGCGCAGCACAACGCAGTGACGGCCGTGCCCAGCGCCGGAGCGATGTATCTGATGCTTGATGTTTCCGCGACAGGCCTGAGCGGTGAAGGCTTCGCAAACGCGCTGCTCGACACGCATCATATCGCGGTCATGCCGGGCGAGAGTTTCGGCCATGCCGCAGCGGGTCATATCCGCGTGGCCATGACCATAGCGGATCCCGAATTCGAGGCGGCCCTGTCGACCCTTTGCGGTTTCGCGCAGGAGCTGACCACCCGCTCCGCACAACATTGAAACGCGAAAGGCGCGCCGGTTGCCACCGTGCGCGCCTTTACCATTGCTCCGAAAAGCAGCCTTAGAAGCGGAATGATCCGCGCAGGTTGAATGTCGTCGCATCCGCGTCGACGCCGGTCCCGTTGATGTCGTCGAACTGGTGCTCCAGCAACTCACCACCGATGGTGAAGGTGTCGGTCACCTTGTAAACTGCGCCGATGCCGACGAATGCACCGGTGTCATCGCCAAGGGTCGTGTCCACGCGCGCGGAACCTGCCGTCGCGTAGATCAGGGTCTTGCCCAGATCATACCCGCCGCGCAACTTGATGCGGGCGACGTCGTCGGCCGTTGCGGCGCCATTCAGATCGACATCGATCTTGTCGTATTCAAGCTCGCCACCCAGCACGAAGTTGCCGAAATCATAATCATAGCCGATGTGCACACCATAAGTGCCGTTGTCGCCATCCGCGTCGCCGGGACCGTCGACATCGGCATATCCAAGGTTCAGACCACCGTAAAAGCCGGTCCAGTCCCCTACAATCGGCGTCGCCTCGTAAACGGGCTGGGCGATCGGCGTCTCAACGACCGGATCAGCCAGATTGCCAGCAGTGGCGGCGGAGCCGAACGCCAAACCGGACAGTGCAGCAAACGTCGTGATTTTTGCAAAAGTTTTCATAATGCTCTCCTCGATACCAAGCATTTCATTCTGAACGGGTAATCCGCTCTCGTGTCACAACGTGCACGTCGCACGTCTGTTCCAAAGTGTCAGATCACAGCAGAGTGAAGAGGCTAAAGTTCGCTCAATTCCACGTCCCATTGCGCAGAAATACGCCTGTGAGCGACGAAGCAACGCGCAGGTAGCGTCGCAAACGAGACAGATCCTCGCATTTTTCCATCACACCATTTCCGAAACACAGGAGCGTGCCCATGCAAGACTGCGTCTGCACCACCCTACTGGTAATCCGCACTATCGGTGCGGAACGTGGCCGCGCCGCCCGGGGTGCACCGGACCGGCACCAGTCGCCGTCTTGCCCTTCTCTCGAATGAAAGCCCCGCACCATGAATGTTCAAGCCAGTTCTCGTTCAGGTGGGCGCGCCGCCCGCCGGGCCGCCCGCAGCACAGCCCTTCCCGAAAACCTGCGCCCCGTCCGCGCGGGTCTGTCGGGAGGGCAATTCAAGCCACTCAGCGAGGCGGATGTACTCAAGATCCACGACGCCGCCCTCGACGCGCTCGAAACGATCGGACTGGCCGATGCGCCCGTCTCCGGTATCGCGTACATGACCGGCGCCGGCGCTCTGCTAGGAGATGACGGCCGCATACGGTTCCCGCGCGCAGTGGTTCAGGATGCACTCGATAAGGCCAACAGATCCATCACGTTGATGAGCCGCGACGGCCTGCACGACCTCGATCTGAGTGGCAACCGCGTACATTACGGCACCGCAGGTGCGGCGGTGCATCTGGTGGATGTGGACGGCAGGCATTACCGCGATTGCGGTGTGCAGGATCTGCACGATGCCGCCCGGATCGTCGATACGCTAGACAACCTCCACTTCTGCCAGCGCCCGATGGTGTGCCGCGATATCGCGGACAATATGGAGATGGACATTAATTCCATCTTCGCCTGCGTCACCGGCACCACGAAACACGTCGGCACTTCTTTCTCCGATCCCGGCTTTGTTGAACCGGCGATGGAGATGCTCCACATGATTGCCGGTGGGGAAGACGCGTGGCGGGAACGGCCTTTCGTGTCCAACTCAAACTGTTTCGTCGTCCCACCAATGAAATTCGCGACCGAAAGCTGCCTGGTGATGGAGGAGTGCATCAAGCACGGGATGCCGGTGCTGTTGCTGTCTGCGGGTATGGCAGGTGCCACCGCCCCCTCGACCATCGCAGGCGCGATCGTCCAGGCGGTCGCGGAATGCCTTGCCGGTCTCGTCTATGCCACGGCAGTTAAACCCGGCCATCCGGTGATTTTCGGCACCTGGCCTTTTGGCCTTGACCTGCGCACCGGCGCAATGACCGGTGGATCCGGAGAGCAGGCCCTGCTTACCGCTGGCTGTGCGCAGATGCATGCCTTCTACGACCTGCCCGGCGGGGTCGCCGCCGGTATCGCCGACAGCAAGGTGCCGGACATGCAGGCGGGGTGGGAACAGATGTGCTCGAACGTGATGGCGGGTCTGGCGGGATGCAACATGATCTACGAAGCCGCCGGCATGCACGCCTCGCTGCTGGGTTTTTGTCACGAAAGCCTCATACTGGGCGACGACATCATCGGTCAGGCGCTGCGCTGTGTACGCGGTATCGAGGTCAACGACGACACGCTTGCCCTCGACCAGATGGCGCAGGTCTGCATGGGCGGACCGAGCCACTATCTCGGCACGGCAGCAACGCTTGGCCGGATGCAAAGCGATCATCTCTATCCCACCTGCGGCAACAGGATGTCTCCCAAGGAATGGGTCGAGATGGAAAAACCGGATCTCGTCGCAAACGCCACAGCGCGAAAATGTGCCATACTCGGGCGGCCCTCTGCGGCGGCGTTGGATCCAGCACGCGACGCTGAGATCCGGGCACGCTTCAACATTCACCTGCCCCACTGATGACCCCAAAGGGGTGGTCCGGTACTGGCAAGCGTCCGGACCACCCACATCGCGACACCCTTGCCGGCTGCCACCGACAGGGCACTGCGACGTGTCTCAGTCCGCAGGCATCACACCTGTTTCCTGTGCGGCCGTCACTTCCGCATCCTCCAGCGCACCGTCCCCGTTAAGATCGGCCGACGCGAATTGCTCCGCCGTCACGTCCGGGTAAACGGCCTGTACCTCTTCGAGGCTCAGAACCCCATCCTCATTTGCATCTGCCTGAACGGCACTTTGCCCCATCGCAAAGGCCGGCAAGCACAGCGCGGTCGCCGCGATTGCGGTGAATGATTTGAGATACGTCATAAGATGTCTCCTGTCTGGTTGTTGTCCGAGGTCACCATGATGGCGCCTCACTGGGATAGAGCCCGCCATCGCCGTTCGCGTCCCTCAGGGTTGTTGCGACCGCAATCTCCCGCTGATCGTGCGCCTGTGGCTGCGCGCCCCTCCGCCTAAAAAGACCCCTCTCAGCGGATCGGCGGAAAAGCCCGGTCTGGTCGACGACCGAAATTGCGCCATTGTGTCCTGACCGGCCTGGTGGAGGAGGTATCATGCAAATAACCCGGAAGGAGATCGACATCGCGGCACTTCTGACGCGGCTCAAACACCGCGGACGAAGGCTCGGCGCTGACGCGGCAACCGCCGAAGATCTCGCCCAGGAAGCGGCCTTGCGTTTGATCGAAACGATGGCCCAAAAGACTCTCGTGTCTCCCGAGCGTTACGCAATGATCATTCTGCACAACCTCGCCCGCGCACGATGGCGCAATGCCACCGGGTACGCGGAACTTTGCGATGACAGCGCCACGACCCTTCCCGTCGCCGATGCAAGGCTCAACATAGACGCCCTCACCCGCGCGATCGCGGCACTGCCTCACGATCAGGCTGCCGTGATACGGCTGGTACTCGGCGGCAGCGACAGCCCACACGACATCGCGGAAATACTCGGCATCCCACCGGGCACCGCCATGTCACGTCTCGCCCGCGCCCGTTCAAGCCTGCGGCTTTCCATGGGCTTGGGCAAACGCGAGAAAATCCGCGCGCTGCTCTGACCTTCATTTCTTTTAGCTAAAATATCCCGGGGGAGATTCCGGCCCCAGGCCGGGATCGGGGGCAGCGCCCCAAACAGCGACGGCTTCAAACAGCAGCCCTCCGCAGAGCCATGAACGCGTCGTATTGCGACAAAAACACCTGCCCCGTCAGATCGGACAGGAAATCCTGTCGGCGCAGGCGATCCATCACCGGGCCTTTCACTTCCGACAAATGCAGCCGCACCCCCATATCCTTAAGCCGCGTGTTGATCGCCTCCAGCGATTCCAGCGCACTCAGATCGACCTCGTTCACGGCAGAGAACATCAAAACGACATCACGCACGGGCGTTTCACCCGCCACCCGGTCGTAGATGTAATCTTCCAGAAACCGCGCATTTGCGAAATAGAGGCTTTCATCGATGCGCAGCGATATGATCGCCGGATCCGTTTCGACTTCGTGGCGCTTGATGTTGCGGAAATGCTCCGACCCGCGCACCAGCCCGACCTCGGCAATATGCGGTCTGGTCGTTTTGTAGAGATGCAGAAATACCGACAGGATTACCCCGGCACTCACCCCGACCTCTACCCCCAATCCAAGGGTCAGCAGGATTGTGGCCAGAACCGCCGTGAAGTCAGCTTTCGAATAGGACCAGCTCCGCTTGAGAATGCTGAAATCGACCAGGCTGAGGACTGCAACAATGATCGTCGCGGCCAACGTGGCCTGTGGCAGGAAATATATCAGCGGGGTCAGCGCCACTGCGGCAATGGCCAGACCCACGGCAGCAAAAGCGCCCGCCGCCGGTGTCTCGGCACCCGCGTCGAAGTTGACGACAGACCGCGAAAACCCACCGGTAACCGGAAAACCGCCCGTGAACGCGGCCCCCAGATTGGCGGCTCCCAGACCGATCAATTCCTGATCCGGGTCGATCCTCTGACGTTTCTTCGCCGCCAGAGTTTGTGCCACGGAGATCGATTCGACGAACCCGATGATCGAAATCAGCAGCGCCGGTACCACCAAAGCGCCGACCAGTTCCAGCGAGAAGTCCGGTAGAGTGAAGGGCGGCAGCGCCTGTGGCACCGCGCCGACGATCCGCACCCCCTGCTCCGACAGGCCGAACGCCCAGACCACCGCTGTGGTCACGAAAACGGCCGCCACCGGCCCCGCCTTCGTCGCGATGTCTGCCGTACGCGCCCCCAGTCCGCGTGCCAGCAAGAGCGGTTTCATACCCTTGCGCACCCAGAACAGAAACGCCGTCGCGCCCGCGCCAAGTATCAGGGTGATCCAGTTGATATCACCCAGATGCGTCCACAGCCCGTGCAGCAGCTCCGGCAGATTGTCCCCCGACGCGGTGATGCCCAGAATATGCTTGAGCTGACTGGCCGCGATGATGATGCCGGAGGCAGTGATGAACCCCGAAATCACAGGATGCGACAGAAAATTGGCGAGGAATCCCAAACGGAACAGACCCATCGCCAGCAAAATAGCCCCCGAAAGGAACGCCAGTGTCAACGCAGCCGCGGCATAGCCCATGGTGCCCTGCGCCGCGATATTGCCAAGCGTCGCTGCTGTCAGCAGGGAAATGACCGCCACCGGCCCCACCGCGAGCGCGCGGCTGGTACCCAAGAGCGCATACAGAAGGATCGGCACAATCGACGCATACAGACCCGCTTCGGCAGGCAACCCGGCAAGCAGCGCATAGGCGAGCGATTGCGGGATCAGCATGATTGTGACGATCAAGGCTGCAATCAGATCGCCGGACAGTGTCTCCCGGTTATACGTCCGCGCCCAATTCAGGATCGGAAGGTACTTGCGAATTTTGCGGTACATATGACAACGCTTTCTTAACAGCGGACGACCCAACCGGGGCGCGGCCGCTCAATGAGGTTCAGCCTTGGAAAGAGGACACAGTTTGCCCGGTCTCGCCAGCCATTCGCGCCACACCAACACGCCTTAGCAGCCGAGCGGCGGCGGCATTTTTTGCGGTGGGTGCATTCGTCACGTCGCCAAGGTTCCTGATGGTGCAGTGCGCTTCAAGACGCCGCGTCGCGTCATACACCCCCCTCCATCCGGCGGAATTGAACGGGATATGGCTGCCCTGCAGCACTCTGCGCCGCACCCGGACATCGCCCGGCAGATACTGCGCCTTTTCCGGTGTGCCCGCGCATCTGCCAGGCTTCATCGGCTGGGTGAATACCGCGCTGCCCTGCGACGTATCCTGCACCAACCCATGTGTCTCGAGCGCCGGTTCATCGTCGCGATGCAAAGTTTGCCCCGCGCAGCCACTGCACCGGCCCCCTTCACCCACGATTGCATCCGCATTAGCGCCGAGTGCATCGACATGCCTCGTACATTCCACACCTTTCGCGATCGGAGAGCCGAGCCTGCGTGCGGTTTGCTCTGGGGTGAACACGCCCGTCTCCACGGCCTGCCAACCGAGTTGACGGTAGCGCATATCGGCGGGATCGACGGTGGCGATCTCAAGGCACGGTGGGCACGCTCCGGGACTGGCGGCGGCAATCCTGCCGGTCCCCGCACCTGATGCCAGAACATCGACGGCCGTTTTGAGAATGCTCACAACGGTTTCCTACCGACGTTTCGCTGCGGTACTTGCGTCCGCCAACGCTTCGGCCCGCGCGCCGCTGCGGCAGTAGGCCAGCACCGGCCCAGGCAGATGCGCCATCGCGGCATCATAGGCCGCGATCTGCTCTGCCCCCATCTGGCCCGGTACGACGGGAATATAGACCGATTGCAGACCGACTATTGTCGCTGCCGCACCAATGTCGGCGTAGGGCGTCTGGTCTTCGCCTTCGCCATCGGGACGCAGACACATGAGCGCGCGGAAACCGCGCGCGCTGACGGCGGCGACATCTTCGGCATGAAGCTGCCCGCAAACGGACAGCTCTCCGTTCAGTTTCCGGATCTTGAGGTCCGTCCTTTTCCCGCTCACAGCGCGTTCACCGGCACTTTGAGCATTGCATTACCGTCCTTGTCGCGCGGTATCTCGCCCGCACGCATGTTGACCTGCAAGGACGGGATGATCAGGCGTGGCATGTCCAGCTGCGCATCGCGTTCGGTGCGGAACTTGATGAAATCCTCGCGGGTCTTACCGCCGCCGACATGGATGTTGTCCGCCTTCTGCTCGGCCACGGTCGTTTCCCATTCGATCGCGCGCCCGTTCGGCCCGTAATCGTGGCACATGAACAGCCGCATGTCGTCGGGCAGGCTCAGAACCTTTTGGATGCTGTCGTAAAGCTCCCCCGCGTCACCGCCGGGGAAATCGGCACGCGCCGACCCGCCATCGGGCATAAACAACGTATCGCCGGCGAAGGCGGCGTTGCCCATCACATGAACCATGCAGGCAGGCGTATGTCCGGGCGTATATATCGCAAATCCCTGCATTCCGCCCACCATGTAGGTATCGCCATCCTTGAACAGCGCGTCGAATTGCGAGCCGTCGCGCTGGAACTCGGTCCCTTCGTTGAACACTTTACCGAAGGTATCCTGAACCACCAGGATCTTGTCCCCTACGCCAATCCTGCCGCCCAGTTTCTGCTGGATGTAGGGGGCTGCACTCAGGTGGTCGGCATGCACATGCGTCTCGATGATCCAGTCGAGGGTCAGTTTGCGCCGCTCCACCTCAGCAATCAGCGCATCGGCATGATCGTAGGTGATGCGCCCGGCGGCGTAGTCGATGTCCATCACGCTGTCGATGATGGCGCAATGATTGCTCGCGGGGTCCTTCACGATATAGCTGATCGTGTTGGTCGCCTCGTCGAAATGGGCCGAAACGTCGGGCTTTACGTCCATTTGCACTGGATAGGTCATCTCATGTCTCCTCGCTGTCCGGATCGTCCGGCATGTCCGGTCGGGTTTGCGTACCCCACGGCCCGGTATCTTTCATTGACGTGGATCATCCTGGCATTGCCAGGCGTCCGTGTCGGTGACTTTGTCACCAAGGCGTACACCGGTTCAATCGCGGTGCCGCGCAAGCGCTTCCAGCGCCGTCCGGTCCTTGAGGGTTACGGCGCCCCGCCCCAGCTGAACCCAGCCACGGCGCTGAAACTCCTGTAGCTGGCGCGAGACGACCTCGCGCGCGGTGCCAAGCTCCGCCGCGAGCTTCTGGTGGGTGGTGGCGATGTGGTCGTCCGTACCGGTAAGCGTGACAAGGCTGTGCGCCAGCCGGACGTCTATCCGTTGAAACGCGACCTCGTCGATCATGCGGAACAGATCGGTGATCCGCTTGGAAAATGCGGCAAACACGAATTCACGAAATGATTGCGATTGCGCGACCAGTTCGTCGAATACATCCCTTGGAATTGCCGCGGCCGACACCGGCGTCTCGGCGATGCCTTCGGCGGCATAGTCCTCGTAGGCCAGCAAACACGCGGTGGTCAGCACACAGCTTTGCCCCGCGTGGATACGATAGAGCACGATCTCGTGTCCGCCTTCGGAGACCTGCTGCACGCGCACGGTCCCATCGAGCAGAAACAGCATGTTCTCGGGCGATTTGCCAGGCCCGAAGATCAGCGCCCCCTCCGGCATCTTCAAAACCGCACTGCGCGCGCGCAACACCGCCCTTGTCGGCGCGTCGAGGCGGGCAAGGCCGGCGAACCGCTCGACCCAATCAGGGGCGGGGACCGTGCCGGTCATCGCCGCGCCCAGCAGCGATGCGCATGGGAGTTCGCTGTCATCGGATCGCTCGCCCTTTCCCAAATCGCACGGCGAAGATCGCCACGCACCACACTGTCTTCTTGCCGACAGCAATACATTCCTTCATATTCCAATAAAGGAATTTTTCGGGAGGAACCAGATGACACTTTCACGCCGCGCCTTCATGGCCGCAACAGCGGGCATCGGGGCATCGACCGCGCTGGGGCTTGCTCCCCGCCGGGCCCACGCCCGGATAAATCTGGGCGAAATCCGTCTTGACATCGTCAGCGACGGATCACTCACCTTGCCGCCGGGCTTTATCTTCGATCCGATGCCACAAGAGGCACTGGCCCCGATCCTGCAAAAGTACGGCATCACCGGCGACACCCTTGAACCGCCCTGCAACGTGACGCTGATGCGCCAGGGCGATCGCACGGTCCTGTTCGATGTCGGCTCCGGATCGGATTTCGCGCCGAATGCCGGCGTCCTCATGGAATCGTTGGACACGCTGGGCGTCACGGCCGACGACATAACCGATATCGTCTTTACACACGGGCATCCCGACCATCTGTGGGGGGTGCTGGATGATTTCGGCGATCCGCTGTTCACCAACGCCCGCTACATGATGGGACAGGACGAATGGAACTATTGGACCGATCCTGATACGGTCGACAGCATCGACGCCTCGCGCACCGCATTTGCCGTTGGCGCGCAAAGGCGGCTTGAGATGATCGCGGATCAGATGACGTTTTTCTCGGACGGCGAAGAGATCCTGCCCGGCGTCGCCGCGCGCGCAACCTACGGGCACACGCCCGGCCACATGTCGATGGAAGTGCGCGGCGGGTCGCAAAGCGCGATGATCCTCGGCGATTGCATCGGCAACCACCATGTTGCCTTTGCCCGCCCGGAATGGAATTCCGGATCGGATCAGGATCAGGACCACGCGGCCCAGACGCGGGTATCGCTGATGGACCAGCTTGCGCACGACAAGACCCGGATCATCGGCTTTCACCTCCTGGGTGACGGGACCGGATATGTCGACCAATCCGGCGACGGTTACGTCTTTGTGGCCGCATCATGAGGGCGCTGTCGTTGATCGCGGCCCTCGCCGCCGCCGCACCTCTCTGGGCAAGCGAGGACATCGCCGACCAGTATCCCGCCTCCGTGCTTTATTCCAAGCCGGTCGAGGTGATTCCGCACGTATATGCGGCCATCGGTGCAACCGCCCCGCCGACCTATGAGAACGCAGGCCACAACAACAACCTCAGCTTCATCGTGACCGGCGATGGCGTGGTCGTCATGAACGGCGGCGGGTCTTATCAGCTAGCGCAGGCGTTGCACGCCGAGATTCGCACAGTGACCGACCAGCCGGTCAAGCTGGTCTTCGACGAAAACGGACAGGGCCATGCGATGCTGGGCAATTCCTACTGGGCGGATCAGGGTGTACCGATCGTTGCCCACGCGGACGCCGCAGAAGCGTTCGAGGAGGATGGCGCCGGATCGCTGCGCGCGGCACAGGAGCGCCTGAAAGAGCGCGCGGACGATACCCGGCTGGTTGGCCCGACCGAGACGTTCGACGACGAGTACATCGTCGAGATGGGCGACATGCGGATCGAGGCGCGCTATCTCGGGCCTGCGCACAGCCCCGGGGATATCGTCGTCTGGCTGCCAGAGCAGAGCCTTGTCATTTCGGGTGACATGGCGTTTCACGAGCGAATGTTGCCGATTTTCGGAGATACAATGACCGCTGACTGGATCGAGACATGGGAAACCGCGTTTGAACCGATTGGCGCCACCTACGTGATTCCCGGTCACGGCCATCCGACCAACATGGATCAGGTGCGCCGCTATACCCGCGACTACCTCGTCTATCTGCGGGAGAAAATCGGTGCGCATCTGGATGCGGGCGGCGATCTGGCCGATGCCTATTATGTCGATCAGTCGCCCTACACCCACCTAGACACGTTCGAGGAACTGGCAACGAAAAACGCCGGGCGCGTCTATGAACAGATGGAATTCGAATGATCCACATCTCCCCTCGCGCGCTGCGCACTGCGGGGGGAGATGCCGTCTTACTGGCCCACGGCTTCGCGGGCGATTTCGTCCAGAAGTGCTTGCACCTCCTGCATCGCGCCATCGGGATAGGTCCGATATCCTACCATCACGTCACCATCCCGCTCCGCCACAAAGACGCCGTAAGGGCAATGCGCGATGTTCATCGGATCCTCTTCGATCACTTTGCGCGACACCACTGCAGAGCAGAATAGGAACACGTCCGCCCCCTCGAATAGCTTGACGTCACTGCCGACATCCGCGCCGGTCCGGGCGAGCATCTCGCCGACGTGGCTGACGTAATCGATCACCAGCCCCTTGCCGACAATCGCGCTTTCGACGCTGAAGGTAGCGTCGTCAAAGCTGCCCTCGAACGGATAGACGACCGGCGCATCCTGCGCCATCGCCGCCCCGGCGCACAGCAGTCCGAATATTCCGCCTAGCACAAACTTTTTCATGGTCTCGTTCCTTTCCTGGATGTATGCGGCCGCGCGCAGGATGCGCGCACCCGGTTCGTCGTCCGATCAAGCGCCGAACATGTCGCTGGTGATCCCCTTGTACCAGCCTTCGGATTCCTCATAGGTCGCCCGGCGCATCTCTGTACTTTCACCGGTCTGCGAGATAAATCCATCGACTTTCGAAATTTTTTCGGCGGTGGCCTCGATCAGGGACCAGCAGGTAATGGAGAACTTCGCCGGAAAAACCTTTAAGCCTGTCAGTGCACCGCGCACGGCGTTGGCGCAGACCTTTGCCTGAGATTTGGCGGCATAACCCGATTTCGACATATCGGCTAGATCTGCGGAATCGCCCAGAACAGGGATATCCGTATTCGCCTTGCTTGACACATCGGCAGCATTGACGGGGCCCCAATTGCCATCCGTCACACCCGCCACTTCGGTGATATGCCCCGCCATCATCGCGGGGATCACGTTGCACACATCCATGGCCGTCTCTTCCCCGTCGATCGTGATCGTCATGCCGACAGGGTCGACCGATACGCTACCACCGCCGAAATCCGATTTAATCCAGTCGATCATGCCCGGATGATGCCTCAGCCAGCCTTCCTGAAACAGGCCTTGCTTGGAGAATGTATCCTTCGGGTCGGCAACGACGATCTTGGCCGTCGGGTTGTTCGCCTTGAGGTAATGGGCAACCATCGACACCCGCTCGTAGGGACCGGGAGGACACCGGTAAGGGTTTGGCGGCGTGACCATGGCGAATGTGCCGCCCTCGCGCATGTTGACCAGTTGCGACTTCAACAGTTCTGTCTGCGAGCCGCCCTTGTAGGCATGCGGCATGGCGTTTTGCGCGCTGATGTCCCAGCCTTCGACAGCACGATCGACAAAATCAATGCGGGACGCAAGGACCAGCTTGTCATACGGCAGCGTGCTGCTGCTGGCGCGCGAGACTGTTTTCGCCGCGCTGTCGACATCAACTGCCCGGTCGTGAATGACGTTGATCCCCTCCGCTGCAATAGCGCCATAGCTGTGACCCAGATCGTCGATTTCCTTGACCCCGCCCAGATAGAGGTTCGAAAAGAAGCAAGTGGAATACATGCGGGACGGCTCGACGAGGGTTACATTGATTTGGCTTGAAAAGCTGCGCAGGTAGGCAAGCAGATCTGCGCGTTCCTGCGTATCCTTGACACCGGAGAAGTTCATTCTCGTTTTCGATACCAAGGCCTTGGGGTTCTCAATGTAGGCGTCAAGCGTCGCTTGCATCCAGATCAGACCGTCGGAGGCAACGCGCGCCATACTGGCAGAATACCCGAAGTCATCGACGCTTCCCGCATCGCGGCCGAAAATGCCATTCAGATGCGGGCCGACGCGGTTTTCCGCACCTTCCCCGTTCTGGTGACATGCGGAGCACTGGCGGAATACCGGCGCCCCCTGATCGGCATTCCCCAATTCGCTGGCAAAGGAAGGCCCCGCCGCCAGAATGGCAGCGAGGACATGGGCGGTCAGAAAACCGCGCAACGCCTACTGCTCAAAGGACTTCAGATATTCGATCACGGCGGCCTGATCCTCTTCCTTCCTCAGGCCCGCAAACGACATCTTCGTCCCATTGAGATAGTCTTTGGGCTTGGCAAGAAAGGCGGCCAGCTCTTCTTCGGACCAGACAAGCCCGCCGTCGGCCGCATCCTGTAGCGCGTTGGAATACTTGAACCCGTCAACGGCTCCCGCCGGATGACCGATGATGCCGTTCAGCATGGGGCCGACCCGGTTTTTCGCGCCATCGCCAACCTGATGGCAGGCCTTGCACTTGCGAAATACCTTCTCGCCATCCGCAGCCAGCGCGGCGTCGAATTCGGCCTCGACGACCTCTTCTCTAACGGCCTCTTCCTCTTCAGCCACCTCCTCGACCGCCTCGGCCTTGGCTTCGGTCGCAGGCACGATGTCGTCCGTCTCTTCTTGCGGCGTGACGTCCAGCACCATGGCGCGCATCGTCACCTCGACCTCTTCGTCCTTGCAGTTTTCCATGCACGGCTCGCCGGAGGACCACTGGCTGTACTCCGTCTCGGCCCGGTCATCGACGAAAAATCCGTCGGCATTGGGCATCTCGACTTCCAGAAAGCTCTCGTTCGACAGCACGAAATCGTCCTCGACCAGATCGTTGGAATAGAGGATGTAGGCGACGATGGCATAAACCTCGTCGTCCGTCAGCGTGCCAGCGTTGCCGTAGGGCATAGAGCGGCGGATGTAGTCAAACGCGGTCGACAGATAGGGCCAGTAGGAGCCGACTGTCTTGAGCGGGTCCTCGCGATCAAGCGTGTCCTTGCCACCCGCGAGCTTGGGCCAGTTGCCGATGCCTTCGGCGAAATCACCGTGACACACAGCGCATTGCTGGGCAAAAATCTCTTCGCCGTCGATGGCATCGCCGGAGCCGACCGGCAGACCGGATCCATCAGGGTGGACGTCCAGGTTCCAGGCGGCGATCTCCTCGGGCAGCGCCGTGCGGCCAAGGCCAAGCTTTTCTGCCGCTGCCGGTGCGGCAGCAAGCGCCAGCGCCGCAAGCATGGCAGTTGATTTAAGATACTTCGACATTTTCAGCCTCCCCGTTGGAGCGCACCAGCCAGGTTTGGATGCAGTTGTTGTGATAGATCGAGTTCAGCCCGCGCACCTCGCGCAGTTGCGCCTTGGTTGGTTGGATATAACCGGTGTCGTCCATGGCACGCGATTGCAGCATCATTTCCGAACCGTCCCAGTCGGTATCGAGGTAGAACCGCGTGAGCGCCATCTTTTCTCCCGGCTTGGCAAGGCGCGCGGTTTCCCACGTCATGCCGCCGTCCTTGGACACCTCCACACGGGTGATCGCCCCGCGCCCCGACCAGGCAAGCCCAGAGATCACCAGCGGGCCGGAGCCATGGGTGATCGGTGCTTGCGGACTGGGGCTGGTGACGACGGATTTCGCGTCCATCGCCCATGTCCACTTTCGGCTGCTGCCGTCTTCCATCGTGTCGGTGTATTTGCTGGTTTCTTCGCGGCTTTCGACGGGCGTGTCGGTTACTTCGATCCGTCGGATCCACTTGATCCACATGTTGCCTTCCCAGCCCGGCACCACCAGTCGTACGGGGTATCCGTGCTCCTTGCGCAGCGCCTCGCCGTTCGCCTTGAACGCAATCAGACAATCGTCGAGCGCCTTTTCCATCGGGATCGAGCGCCCGTTCGAGGACGCATCCGCCCCTTCGACGAAGATCCATTTATCCTTGAGATCACCGGCGGTATTCAGCCCGGCCTCTTCGAGCAGCGTGCGCAGCGGCACGCCGGTATATTCCATGTTGTGGATCATGCCGTGGGTGAACTGCGCACCGTTCAGCTGCGCGCCTGCCCACTCCATACCGGTATTGGCGGCACATTCGCAGAAATAGACATGGTTTTCGCGCGGAAAGCGTTCGAGATCGGCGTAGGTGAAGACCAGCGGCGTGTCCACCAGCCCGTTGATCATCAAACGGTAATCTTCCTTCTTGAGTTCGATCGCACCGGAATGGTGCCGCTCGAACGCGCAGCCCTGCGGCGTGATCGTACCGTCAAGGGCGTGGATCGGCGTAAAGTTGACCGAGCTTATCGTGTCTGCCGTAAGCCATTCCACATTGCGGCGGATCACGTCATCCTCGAACCGGATCGGCAAGCCGTACGGGGTCGCGTCCACACCCTCTCCAAACCCCTGCGCCCAAGGCTGGACTTGGGTGATCAATGGATCCGGGGTGGCCGCCTGCGCGCCTCTGGCGACGGTAACAGCGGCTCCGGCGGCAAAGCTGCTTGCCAGAAAATTCCGACGTGACGTTTTATCCGTCATGACAAACTCCTTTCGTTAAAACTTACATACAGGTCCGAAGAGTCACGGACGGATGTATGTCGGCGGATCAGAGACCGGCGACCGTTACACTGTTGTTGGGATCAAGCGAAATGGTCCCCTGTTTGGCGATATGCGCTTCGACCACATCCCAGATCTGCGGCCCTTCGGTGTCTTCGTTGACCGACGCCCAGCCGGCCACCTGATAGGTTTTCGACGGGTCAATCGCTTCACCGGTTTTAAGCAGCGTCATCTCGGTGATCCGGCTGCCCTGGGGTTTGGACACATCGATGCGGTAGCCAAGGCCACCCACACGCACCATGTCGCCGCCCTGCTGGTAGTAGGGATCGGGGTTGAAGAGGTTGTCCGCCACGTCTTCGAGAACGACATGCAGGAATTCACCCGTCATTTCGGTGCGATACGCCTCGCCATAAGTCATCGAAGTGACGTTCCAGATGTCCTCGCGCGTGATATCCTGCCCCGGCAGAATGGATGGCCCCCAGCGTACGCCAGGTGACAGGGCAATATCCGCCTCACGCTCGGAAATCAGCGCGTCACAGATCAGATCGTCCCATGTGCCGTTGAAATTGCCGCGGCGGTACAGCGTCTGCTTGTCGCCGGTTTGCCCGATCACTTCGGTTAACGCGCTCTCGTAGGGGGCGCGCTGCTCGTCAATCAGCGCGGTCATCTCGGCGTCCGGCGTGATCACGTCCGAGAAGATGGGGATCAGCTTGTGGCGGAAGCCCAGCATCTTGCCGTTGCGCACGTCAAGATCGACCCGGCTGACGAATTTCCCGTTCGAGCCGGAAGCGACGATGATCGTCTCGCCCACCAGAACCGGCTCGGGCAGCGCATCATGGGTGTGCCCCGACAGGATCACATCGATCCCCTGCACGCGACCGGCCATCTGCTTGTCCACGTCAAAGCCGTTATGGCTCAGGCAGACAACCAGTTCGGCACCCTGCGCACGCACCTCGTCGACCATCTCCTGCATCCGTTCGTCGCGGATACCAAAGGAGTATTCCGGGAACATCCAGCCGGGATTGGCGATCGGCATGTAGGGGAACGCCTGCCCGATCACCGCGACCTTTACGCCGCCGGATTCGTAGAATTTGTAGGGCTTGAACAGCTCTGCCGGCTCGTCCCACTCGGCGTCGAAGATGTTCTGTCCAAGGGCCGCGAACGGCAGGCCTTCGACGATCTCGTTCACCCGCTCGGATCCCAGCGTAAATTCCCAATGGAAGGTCATCGCGTCGGGCTTGAGGGCGTTCATCACGTTGACCATATCCTGCCCCTGCGTGTGGTAGCAGGTATAGGATCCGTGCCATGTATCGCCGCCATCCAGCAACAGCGCGTCAGGACGCGCCGCGCGGATCGATTTCACGACTGTCGCGACACGGTCCAGACCGCCGACACGTCCGTAGGTTTTCGCCAGCGCCGCGAAATCATTGTAGGTCAGCGCATAGGCCGACGGGCTGCCATCGTCGATGCCGTACAGCTTGCGGAAATCGGCGCCGGTGACATGCGGCACCACGCCCTTGTTGTCCCCCACGCCGATGTTGATTTCCGGCTCGCGGAAATAGATTGGTTTGAGCTGTGCGTGGATGTCGGTGATGTGGATCAGCGACACGTTGCCGAAGGTATCGAACTCCAGCAGCTTGTCCTGCGTCAACGACTGCTGCGCAGCCAGACGCGCCCAGTTACCAAAGCCGGAGGATCCGTAAAGGGCGGCGGCGGCCATGCTGGTTTGCAAAAAGTCACGGCGTGAGATCATCGGGACGCTCCAGTTCGCGCTTACGTATGCGCATTATTGAATTTAACTCAAGAAAGAAAGGCCCCGCACCCTTTCGGGCCGGGGCCTTCACACATCAGTTACGGACGGACGGACCTTCGACGCTCAGACCGTTACCGCGCGAGCCTACATAAAGCTCCAGAGCCACAAATTCCGGGCTGCCGGGGCTGAATGTTTCAGCGCGGGTGTCGCGCACACAGCCCTTGAACCGAGAATGTACCGCATTCAGCTTGGTGTTCTTCAGGCGGTAGGTGGGAAACCCGTTGATCTGACCCTGGCTCAGGTGATCCGCACGGATCATGTTGCCATAGTTGTCCTCGTGGCAGTTCGCGCAGGACAGTTCCAGCAGACCGGTGCGGGTATAATAGAGATCTTTACCCTGCTCCCATGTGGACTGCGCCGGACCGTCGATGGCGATATCCACCGGCATGCCGCGGGAAACCGATGCCAGAAGCGCCGTCATGTTAACCATGTCGCCGCCGGTGTATTTCCATTTCTCCGCGCCCATCCGGTTCTCGCGGCAGTCGTTGACCTGCATCTCGAGCGTACGGACTTCGCCTGCTTCTTCGTTGTACTTGGGATAGACCGGACGCACACCCGCCATTTCGGTCGACGCACCGTGACAGTCGGCACAGGATTTCCCCTCGCTTCCGTCGGCGGTGTTCCACTGTTCCTCGGCCTGCTCGACAAAGATCATGCCGGGGTTGTCAAAGTCGTCCATTTCCATGGCGCGCGTTTCGGTGCCCCGAAACAACCAACCGGACATCACCTCATCCAACACGTCCGCGACATGCGCGGGCGCAGCGGTGCGTGTGACGATTTCAGTTTCATCATTGATGACCAATTCGTCATCAACCGGCCCTGCCGACACAAGTGTCGACGACAGCAAAGTCGCCAACACGGCTCCAGTCAGTTTTCTCATGCGCGTCCCTCCCAAGACTATTGGTTTACCCGATGGCGATCGATTTGGATTCTTCGTAGACAGAACCGTCGTCATCGTACCATGTGAACTTGAATTCGCCCGCTTCGGGGACTGTCGCTTCAAATTCGAAGTAGGGGTTCGTCGAAATCGCTGGCTCCATCGCCACGTCGATGACGCTTTCGCCGTTGAATTCGCATGTGAACCGGTTGATGATCGAACGCGGAATGACGTTGCCGTCGCTGTCCTTGCGCTGACCGGATTCCATTTTGTGGCTGATAAGCGTCTTGATCACGATCGAGTCGCCGGCAGCCGCCGATTTCGGGACTTTCACCCGTGGTTTTACACCTGATGCCATGATGTTGTCTCCTTGAACCCTTAGCCGCCGCAGCCGCCGATTGTTACCTTGACCGTCGAGGATGCCTGAACGAACGATCCGTCCTCAAGCTTGGCGATCGCCACGACGTCCTGCGTTCCCGCCAGACGGATACGTGTCGAGGCATATCGCGACGCCGCGAGGGGGCCGAATTTGAACGTTGCGACGCCGGGCGTGGGGTTGCCCATCGCCAGCACCATGATCTCGGCCGCTCCGTCGGAGGACACCTCGATCGGCACCGTGTTGCCGTTCTCTGCGATTTCCGGTGCCGTCAGCTTGATATCGCCTGTGCCGATTTCGGCACCGCCGGTGAAGGCAGCAATCGCCTCTTCGCCCGCAGCGGACACCCGCAGGGGCAGACCAGCGACAAAGAATGCCCCCGCGCCCATGATAATTGCATTGCGTCGTGTAAGTTCCATCGTGAACCTCCGTCTTCCCCGTCTGTGGGGCTGTTACTCTTTGAGTGTGACGAGATACGCCACCACATCTTCAATCTGCTGTGCGCTCAGAATGGGCTCGATCTCGCCTTCCGGTGCCTTGCCGGTGTAGCCATCGCCAGGGCGGATGAAGCCTTCTGTCTTGTAGAACGACGGCATCATTGTACCCTCGAACATCATCTTCGCATTGCTCACGATACCGCGCAGTTCCGCCTCGCTCCACCGCGCGCCGGTACCGTCAAGCATCGGACCGATCTCACCGTGCCACGGCACATCGGCCAGATCTGTCACCTGATGACAGGCAACGCAGTTACCGGTGCCCTTGTCACCGACGATTTCACGACCCCGGGCGGCATCACCGGACGCGCCGGTCAATGACTGCTCTACGGCGCCATCGCTATACCCGACGGCGGTCGGTGCAATCGTTTCTGCCTGTGCTGAAAAGGCCGCAAGGCCCGTCACGACGGCTGCTATTCCAAAAGTCCTCATGCGTCCTCCCAAACACTAACGTGGTATACCGTAGCGCACAGATCAAAACCGACGCAACAACAAATTCAAGTAAATGAATTATATTGTCACTTGACTCTCTGCTCTCGCGCACCTTCTATTTCTGCTGTTCCGCCAATTTACGGGCGTGATATTTCTGGAACGGCTCATCCCCTTCATACCCTTTTTCGACGACCCAGTTCAGCATGTTGAATGTCGTATGTTCACCGAAAGCGCCGGGCATCGTTGCCACGGCCGCCTTCCCCGCCGATGCGTCATCCGTGACCTCTTCGGGCATGAACAGGATCATCGGCGTGAACAGCGCCCCCCAGCGTTTCACCATGTCTTTTTCGGGCAGTGCGGTGCCGTCGAAATCCGTCACTTCGACGTCGCCGAACATGTTGATCTGCACGACGAAGTAGTTCTCCTCGATGTACTCGGCGATCGCGGGTACCGGAAAGACCTCTTCGTGCATCTTCTTGCAGTAGATGCATCCGCGCTGCTCGACGATGATCATCAAACGCTTGTCCTCGGCGTTGGCCTCGGCCAGGTCATCGCGCAGGTCCTTGAAGGTGTCGCGCATCCACGGCGCCTTGTGCAAGCCGTCGTCGCCCAGCGTCGCGGCATCGGCGCCCATCGCGCCCGCGACTGTCATGGCGGCTGCAAGTATAAAGTGTTTCATTCTGATCCTCCCGATCAACCCAGTGCACTTATGTTCGGTATGACATCGAGCATCCATTGCGCGATGTAATTCATCGAGTTGGTCGCGATCAGCAGGCCGAAAACGATCAGCATCACGCCCATGATTTTCTCTACCAGCCCAAGATGTCGTCGGAATTTCTGCATCCACCGCATGAAGGGTCCGATAAAGAACGCCGCGACGACAAACGGCGCGGTCATTCCGACACCGTAGACAAACAAGAGCAAAGCCCCCGTCGTGGCCGTGTCGGTCCCCGCAGCCGTGAACAGAATAGCAGCCAGAACAGGCCCCACGCAAGGCGTCCAGCCGAACGCAAAGGCCAGACCGATGACGTAGGCGCCTATCAGGCTGACGTTCGCGGTACTGCCGGTGTCCGCACGCATCTGACGGTACAGGATACCGATGCGGATCACGCCGAGAAAGTGCAGACCCATCGCAATGATGATCGCCGCAGCGATCCAGCGCAGGATATCGAAGTATTCACGCACAACCTGCCCGAACGCACTTGCCGCAGCACCGAGCCCCATGAAGATGGTGATCACACCCGCCGCAAAGAAGCATGCGGCCATCACCGCGCGCCTGCGCGTCGCGGCATCGACCTGCGCATCCGCAGTAATCTGATTCATACCGACGCCGGCAAGATAACTGAGATAGAACGGAACGATCGGCAGGATGCAGGGAGACAGAAATGACAAAAGGCCCGCAAACGCGGCCCCCAGAAACGTGATGTCCATCATACTATTTGCCCGCCCTTGTGAAATTCATATATTCATATTAGGTTGTTGATAAAGCAAAGGTCAATTTGCCATGTTCACGCGCCGCATCTTTTTTGCCGCCATCCTGCTTATCGCATCGGCGGGGGTTTCCGTCGCGCAGGCTACGCTTGTGATGGTGGAGGAAGTCGGATGCATGTGGTGTGCGCGTTGGAACGAGGAGATCGCGCCGATCTATCACAAGACGCCCGAAGGCAAGGCGGCACCGCTCAGACGCGTGGATATCAACGAACCCCGTCCCGACGATATCGAATTTGAAGGATCCCTCTTCTTTACGCCGACCTTCGTTCTGGTCCAGGACGGCAAGGAGGTCTCGCGCCTCGAAGGGTACCCCGGGGAGGATTTCTTTTGGGGGTTGCTGGAACGAATGCTTGAACAAGCTGAGCTACTTCCGGCAAAATAGGGTGAAATACCGGGCTGCGTGATCGACACACCGGCGCGGACAACAAGACAGGGAATGGATTGATCGTGGGCTTGCCTGTATTTGATAAAGACATCTGCGCCGAAGACATGGACCGGATGGCAAAGAACGCCATGGAGGCGTCGAATTTCCTCAAGGCGATCAGTCACGAGGGCCGGTTGATGATCCTGTGTCATCTCGCGTCCGGCGAGAAATCGGTGACGGAGCTTGAGGATCTGCTGTCGGCCCGTCAGGCGGCCGTGTCGCAACAGCTGTCGCGGCTGCGACTCGAAGGGCTGGTGGTACCGCGCCGCGAGGGCAAGACGATCTATTACAGCCTGGCGGACGAGCGTCCGCGCCAGATCATGGAAGTCGTCTACGATCTATTCTGTCGAAAGGAATAGGCGCACCATCCGCGCGCTGCGCGCTGCAACAGGGAACCGCGGCGATGTTCGACGTCTTCTCCGAATCTGCACTGGTGGCTCTGGTTGGGCTTGCGGGCGGTATTCTGCTGGGGCTTGCCGCGCGGATGGGGCGGTTCTGCACGCTGGGCGCCATCGAGGATCTCTACTATGGTGACAGCAGCCTGCGTCTGCGGATGTGGGGGATCGCTATCAGCGTCTCGGTGATCGGTACGTTTGCGCTTTCGGCCCTTGGTCTGCTCGACCTCGGCCAGACACTCTATCTCGGGCGTGCGTGGAATCCGCTGGCAAGCGTCTTTGGCGGGCTCGTTTTCGGCTATGGCATGGCGCTCGCGGGCAACTGCGGCTACGGCGCGCTGGCGCGAGTCGGCGGCGGGGATTTGCGGTCGTTCATGATCGTGGTGGTCATGGGGCTGTCCGCCTACATCACCCTCGGCGGGCCCTTGTCCGGGCTGCGCATCTGGGCTTTCGGAGACACCGCCCCGGCAATCGAGATGCCGGGCTATGCCGGTTTGCTGGCCCGCGCAACAGGAACGAGCGTCGAGAGTGCGGGCATCGCAATCGGTGCGGCGATCTTGCTGTTGACCCTTGCGCATCCGGCGCTGCGTCGTTCCGCGCCCCATGTGATCTGGGGGGCCGTTGTCGGGGTGGCAATTGTGTCCGGATGGGCCGGAACGCAGTGGATCGCCAGCCACGGCTTTGCCGCGACGCAGGTCATCAGCCACACATTCTCGGCCCCCATCGGTGAGACGATGCTTTATGCCATGACGTCTTCTGGTAATTCGCTCAGTTTCGGAACGGGGTCGGTGATCGGTGTCGTGCTGGGCGCGGTGCTCGGCAGCCTGATCAAGGGGCATTTTCGCTGGGAAGCCTGCGATGATCCACGCGAGTTGCGCCGCCAGATCCTGGGCGCGGCGCTGATGGGTATCGGCGCGGTGGTGGCGGTCGGATGCAGCGTCGGACAGGGGCTATCCGCATTTTCGGTGCTCGCCTACAGCGCGCCCTTGACGCTGGCCTGTATCGTCGCCGGTGCGGCGTTGGGTCTGCGCCACCTGATCTGGGGCTTTTCCCCATCGGTCTGACGGAATGAACCCCGTCAGATCCCTAGAACCAGCTCAGAACCGCCGCTGTTAAAACGAGATACCGCGTGCCTTTCGCAAGTGTCACCAAAACCACGAACGGCACCAGCGGTTCGCGCATCAATCCTGCGACAACCGTCAGAGGATCTCCGACCAGCGGGAGCCAGCTTCCCAGAAGCGACCACCTGCCATAGCGACGATACCAGCGCTGAGCCCGCGCGAGCTGCCGATCCGAGCTGGGAAACCACTGCCGATCCTTAAAGCGCAAAAGGAACCGCCCCAGGATCCAGTTGATGACCGCGCCCAGCACGTTGCCCACCGTAGCGACAAGAACCAGCGCCGTCACCGGATAGGCGCCGCCGATCAGAAGACCGCTCAGGACAGCTTCGGACTGCATCGGCAGGACGGTCGCGGCCACGAGTGCCGAGGCAAACAAGCCAACATACGCGATCATCGGCCTCTCCCTGCGCTAGCCCCACCAAAAAAAGGGGAGCGCGAACGCTCCCCCGTAGTGTCGCCGCATAGGCTCAATTTGTTAACCGCTCGATATTGTTATTGCCTGCGGCCTATGCGTCGTCAGGGGGCGAGCGCACCCGCCCCGTGTAAGGTTCCCTGGCGAAACGCCAAGGGAGCGTCAAACTTCCGGTGTTCTTTTTGGAACACCGAGAGCCACTCTATCTCCACTCCGGGCATCAGCCGAAAGTGATCGTCTTCAAAACGGAGCGCCCAGAGGCGACCCTGTTATCCTGTTAACTACAGCCGCTGGTGCCGCCGCAGGTGTTGCACTTCATGCAGGTGCCGTTGCGCACCAACGTGTAGTTGCCGCACTCGCCACAGGCCTCGCCCTCGTAGCCTTGCATTTTCGCCTTGGTGCGCAGATCCAGCGAGACAGTACCAGACGAGACGGACGTGCTTGTCGCCACGGCTGTCGCGACACCGCCGTTTTCAGCCGGCGCAAAAGAGGTCAGCGCTTCGAGTGCTGCGCTCTGTCCGCCCTGCAACACCCGCAGGCTTGATGGGACACGGTTGCGCAGATAGCCGGGCGATGTGATCTGCTTGAGCACTTCGAGAGATTTCGCTGCGGCGGTCTCGCTAAGCTCCGAAACATTCGCCACGCTTTCTTCTTCGCCCCGGCCCAGCGTGTCGAATGTGGCCCCTTCGGGCTGCACATGCGCGAGGTCCGTCCGGTCAAGATAGCTGACCGCCAGTTCGCGGAAGATATAATCGAGGATCGACGTCGCGGATTTGATGCTGTCGTTGCCCTGTACCATGCCCGCAGGCTCGAACTTGGTGAAGGTGAACGCATCGACGAACTCTTCGAGCGGCACACCGTATTGCAGGCCCACGGAGACAGCGATGGCGAAATTGTTCATCATCGCGCGGAAACCGGCCCCTTCCTTGTGCATGTCGATAAAGATCTCGCCAAGCGAGCCGTCCTGATACTCACCCGTGCGAAGGTACACCTTGTGGCCGCCGACATTCGCCTTTTGGGTATAGCCCTTGCGCCGCTGCGGCATCTTTTCACGGTGCGACTTGACGATTTCCTTGACGATCACCTTTTCGACGATCTTCTCGGCCAGAACGATTGCCTTTTCCTGAACGGAACCGCTCTCAAGAACCTCCGCCGCATCGTCGTCGTCTTCGACCAGCGAGGCCGCGAGAGGCTGTGACAGCTTCGATCCGTCCCGGTAAAGCGCGTTCGCCTTGATCCCCAGCGACCACGACAACTCGTAGGCTTTCTGGCAATCCTCGATGGTGGCGTCGTTGGGCATGTTGATCGTCTTGGAAATCGCGCCCGAGATGAAGGATTGCGCCGCCGCCATCATGTAAATGTGGCTGTTGACGGACAGATACCGCTTGCCCTTCTTGCCACAGGGATTGGCGCAGTCGAAAATGCTCAGATGCTCGTCCTTCAGGTGCGGTGCGCCCTCCAGCGTCATGGTACCGCACACGTGGTCGTTCGCCGCATCGACATCCTTTCTGGAGAACCCGAGCGATTTCAGCAGATCGAACGTCGGATCGTTCAGTTTCTCCGCCGGAATGCCCAGAACCTGCGTGCAGAACTCTTCGCCCAGTGTCCACTGGTTGAACACAAAGCGGATGTCAAACGCGCTTGCCAGTGCGGCATCGACCTTGGCCAGCTCGTTGGGGCCAAATCCGTGCCCCATCAGCGTGGTGTGGTTGATCCCCGGCGCGTTACCGATGGTGCCGTGACCGACGGCATAGCTCACGATCTCTTCGATCTGGGCGGAACCGTAGCCCAGCTTTTCCAAAGCCCCCGGAACCGACTGGTTGATGATCTTGAAATAACCGCCACCGGCAAGTTTCTTGAACTTCACAAGCGCGAAATCAGGTTCGATCCCTGTCGTGTCGCAATCCATGACCAGACCGATGGTCCCGGTGGGCGCGATCACGGAAGTCTGCGCGTTGCGGAACCCGTGCGCTTCACCCAGCTTCAGCGCCTCGTCCCAGCACGACATTGCAATGTCGACCAGTCCGGCCTGCGGGCAGTTGTCGTGATCCAGCGGTACCGGCTTGACGCTGAGCGCCTCATATCCGTTCGCCTCGCCGTAAGCTGCGTGGCGATGGTTGCGGATCACCCGCAGCATGTGGTCGGCGTTCTTGGTATAGCCGGGGAAGGCACCCAATTCGCCCGCCATTTCAGCAGAGGTGGCATAGGAAACGCCGGTCATGATCGCGGTCAGCGCACCGCACAGCGCCCGGCCCTCGTCGCTATCGTAAGAATACCCCATGTTCATCAGCAACCCGCCGATGTTGGCATAGCCCAGACCCAGCGTGCGGAAATCATACGACCGCTGCGCGATCTCCTTGGACGGAAACTGCGCCATCATCACCGAGATTTCCAGCGTCACGGTCCAAAGGCGCGAGGCGTGCATGTAATCCTCGACCTGGAATTCACCGTCCTTGAGGAAGGTCAGCAGGTTCATCGACGCAAGGTTGCAGGCGGTATCGTCGAGGAACATGTACTCCGAGCACGGGTTGGAGCCGCGAATTGCGCCATCTTCGGGGCATGTGTGCCAGTCGTTGACCGTGTCGTGGTACTGGATTCCGGGATCTGCACAGGCCCATGCCGCATGGCCGACCTGATCCCACAGATCGCGGGCGCGGATCGTCTTGGACACCTTGCCCGTCGTGCGGTCCTGCAATTCCCAATCGGCGTCTTTTTCGACGGCGTGCAGGAACGCGTTGGTCACGCGGATGGAGTTGTTGGAGTTCTGGCCGGAGACGGAATTATACGCTTCGGAATCCCAATCGGTGTCGTAGGTCGGGAATTCGATGCTGGTGTGGCCCTGCTTGGCGTAATCCAGCACGCGCTTCACGTATGTTTCCGGAATCGCTACCTTTTTCGCGGCGCGGATCGCGTCTTTCAGCTGCTCGTTCTTGGCGGGATCATAGGCATCCGCTTCCAGACCGTCCCAGGCCGCAATCGCCTTGAAGATCAGGTTGAGTTTTTGCTCGTGCATCTTGGAGCCGGCAACGATGGACGCAACCTTCTGCTCTTCGAGCACCTTCCAGTTGATGAAATCCTCGATATCGGGATGGTCCGCGTCGACGATCACCATCTTGGCCGCGCGCCGCGTGGTACCGCCGGATTTGATGGCCCCCGCCGCGCGGTCGCCGATTTTCAGAAACCCCATCAGGCCCGAGGACTTGCCACCGCCCGACAGCTTTTCCCCTGCTCCGCGCAGGGAGGAGAAGTTGGTGCCGGTGCCGGAGCCGTATTTGAACAGACGCGCTTCACGCACCCACAGATCCATGATGCCGCCATCGCCGACCAGATCGTCCGCGACCGACTGGATGAAACAGGCGTGCGGCTGGGGATGTTCATAAGACGAGGTGGAGCGGGTCAGTTTGCCGGTCTTGTAGTCGACGTAATAGTGGCCCTGTGCAGGACCGTCGATGCCGTAAGCCCAGTGCAGACCGGTGTTGAACCACTGCGGGCTGTTGGGGGCGGCGCGCTGCGAGGCCAGCATGTGGCGCATTTCGTCATAGTAGGTGCGCGCGTCCTCTTCGGTGGTGAAATATCCACCTTTCCAGCCCCAGTAGGCCCAGGCCCCGGCCAGGCGGTCGAACACCTGCTTGGACGACGTCTCACCGCCCATTTCGGCATCCTCGTCGGGCACCGAGCGCCACAGGAACTCGGGCACACCCTTTTCTTTCACCCGTCTGACGGCGGACGGTACACCCGCCTTGCGGAAATACTTCTGCGCGATGACATCGGACGCGACCTGGCTCCAGCTGCGCGGCACTTCGACGTTATCGAGGTGAAACACCACCGATCCATCGGGATTGCGGATTTCGGACACGGTCGTGACGAAATCCAGATCCGCGTATGCGTCCTGGCCCTGAGTGGTAAATCTACGTTCAATTTTCATCGCGCTGCCTCATGTCCAGCTAGTTAAAATCTCGGCCCACCGCGCGTTGGCGTCGGCCGGCGTGTCGTGTGCTGTGCCCCGAAACCAGACAAAAACCAGCGCTTTCTCCCGTACACCCGGGAGGCGACCATTGGTTGAACCGTCGTGTATGACCGTTTGCCTGCCTTCGCTGCGCGGCGCGCCCGTTGAGCGTTAGACCACTACATATTGTGGCGCTGCCTTCAGCCATCACAAACTGACGTATCTGGGCCTATCCGGTCAACGTAATTATTAGCACTTCGTTACCAAAAACACGGTTGACGGATGGCATTAACACCGCCCCGGTCCGACCGCCGCGATTCACGGATCCGTTAACCTTTTTCGAGCGGCGCACCGGCTTGCCTTTTCCCCACCATAAAAACCTATGGATCACGCCGGGTTACGGACAGTGGCGATTTTCAACCCCGAAAAACCGGTTGGCGGTTGCCCAACAGAACCGCGCGAAACCCGGACGAAAATTTATTTTCCGGAGCGCCGAGATTTTTGCCGCAGAGCCGGCGAGGCCCCGCCGATCCGTGCGCAAAAGACACAAACCGTAGCGTGCAAACCCGGTTTTGCACAAAAAACATACCAGATGATGTGGGTGCCCAGGAAACGCGCACGCCCGATCCGAACCCGACTGATTCCGATGTTGTCCCGGTGGCAGAAAACTCAGGCCGCAAAAATCTTGAGGCCCCTCCGTATGAACGGAGAGGCCTCACAAGATCTGGTATCTTCTAAAGTGGTCGGGGCGAGATGATTCGAACATCCGACCCCCTGTACCCAAAACAGGTGCGCTACCAGGCTGCGCCACGCCCCGACTGACGCTTCTTTAGCGAAGCCTGCCGGAATTGAAAAGCGGAAATCTGCGCCTTTGACGGATCAATTTACATCAATCGCATACCGGCGCTGCATCAGCAGGCGCAAAGGCCGGATGATGCACTGTGTCCCCTACGTCGACACCGAGTCTTCGCGCCAGACCACCGTTGATCTCCAGAACACCGGACAGCTTGAGATCACCGGGCGAGATCGGCGTTTCGTCCAACGGCTGCGCGCGGTGGTGGATATGCGAAATGACCCCGAATTCATCGAGAAACAGCATGTCGAGCTCTATCAGCGTGTTGCGCATCCAAAAGCTCAGCGGTTGCGGTGTGTCGTAAAGGAACAGCATACCCGTGCTGGCAGGCATGGATTCGACATGCATCAGACCGCGCGCGCGGCTCGCATCGTCCGCAGCCAAATCGACGTTGAACGCCGCCGTCCCGAAATCGCCTGAGATCGTCAGCCGGTCGGTCACGCAGTCTTGCGCTGCTCCCGGTCCCGCGGCCGACGCAATCGCCGCGCACAGCGTACCTAGGAGGAGCGCCCGTCTGGTGAAGTGACCTGTTCCCATGCTTTGACCTCTACCGCCATGCGGCCCCGTTTACCATCAATCACCCGCATCGCGACGGCCTCGCCCGGTTGCAGATCGGACAGGCCTGACTGGCGCAGCACATCTATGTGCACGAACACATCTTCGCTGCGTCCGAAGACGTTGGCAAATCCGAATCCCTTGCCCTTGTCGAACCATTTGACGCGTGCAGCCTCCAGAGGCGTGTCCGCCAATGCCGCCTTGTCCAGCCCTTCGAGGTCGATCAGCGAGGTCTGGACCCCTTCGGGCGGCGAAATGGACAGCACCTCGGTTGCCTGCACACCGCGCCCGGTCTTTTGCGCGATAAGCGACACCCGCGATCCGTCCGCAATGGAGCTTTGCCCGAAATTCCGTAAAACGTTCACATGCAACAGGATGTCCACCCCGCCCTCATCGGCGACGATGAAGCCAAATCCCTTGACGGGATCGAACCATTTGACCGTGCCGGCCGTTTCGGCCGGGCCGTCGTCTGGATCCGTCGTGTGTGCCATCTTGGATCTACCGCTAATTAAATCTATGTTGGAGCCGTTCCGGGCCCCACCGCAAAAAACGCGGTCATACTCATACCATCAGGGGTTCAGGCGTGTCACGGACCAATCCGCGTCTATCGCGGACCGACGCCACTGAAACCGGTCGTGCAACCGCGCGTCGCCGTCTGCCCAAAATTCGATTTCAAGCGGTACGAGCCGGAAACCGCCCCAAAATGGCGGGCGTGCCGGATCGTCCCCTTTTTCGGAAATAACATCATTCAACTTCTGTTCCAGCACCTCGCGGCTGGCAAGCGGACGCGACTGTGCCGAAGCCCACGCACCCTGTCTGCTTCTGAGCGACCGGGATTTGTAGTAGGCGTCGGCCTTCGGACCGTCCTCGCGCGTGATCAGACCGCGCGCCCGCACCTGGCGACGCAGGGATTTCCAATGAATCACAAAGGCCGCCTTGCCGGATTGCTCAAGCTCCTGCGCCTTGGCGCTCTCGTAATTAGTATAGAAAACGAACGCGCCATTCTCGACGTCCTTCAGCAGCACCACGCGCGCGTTGGGCATACCGCGGCTGTCGACGGTGGACAAAGCCATCGCGTTGGGATCGTTGAGTTCCTCGGAACTTGCCGCGTCGAGCCAGTCGCGCACCAGTGCGAAAGGGTCGTCACCTGCAAAAATACCAGAGCGATCTGACATGATATCGTTCCCTTGTCGCGGCGGCACCCTACCCTGCCGTACGGCGTCGCTACAGGATTTGAAGCGCGCAAACAACCGACGAAGGCACGCAACCGCGCTTTTCCATGCAAAACAGTGTCACGATCCCCCCACGGGTGGCAACCCGAAACGAGATGTCCCCGCCTCGGTCCGACCCGGCAAAGTAGCACTGCCATACCTGTTCGCGACCTACCTGCACGGGGCGGTCTTCCGGTGCAGCCTAGTCTTGATGCGCTGCGACCAATCGCATAGACCCTGAATGAGCGTGTAATTTGCGGAGTTGTATAGCCATGTCCAATAACCTGATGAGCGGCAAGCGGGGGCTGATCATGGGATTGGCCAATGACAAATCCATCGCCTGGGGCGTTGCAAAGCAGCTTGCCGATGCCGGTGCCGATCTCGCGTTTTCCTATCAGGGCGAGGCTTTGAAGAAACGGGTGGATCCGCTGGCGGCACAACTCGGCTCCGACACCGTGCTGCCCTGCGACGTGAGCGATGCGGCCTCGATGGATGCGCTGTTCGACGCGCTCAGAGAGAAATGGGGCTCTCTGGATTTCATCGTCCACGCGATCGGGTTTTCGGACAAGAACGAGTTGCGCGGCCGTTACGTCGACACCAGCCGCGAGAATTTCGCGATGTCGATGGATATCTCCGTCTACTCCTTTACCGCCGTCGTACAGCGGGCAGAGAAGCTAATGACCGATGGCGGCGCGTGCCTCACGCTGACCTACTACGGCGCCGAAAAGGTGATGCCGCATTACAATGTGATGGGCGTGGCCAAGGCCGCGCTGGAGGCGTCGGTCAAATACCTCGCCGAGGATCTGGGCAAGGACGGCATTCGTGTCAACGCCATCTCCGCCGGCCCGATCAAGACGCTGGCCGCCTCCGGTATCGGCGATTTTCGCTATATCATGAAATGGAACGAGTATAACTCGCCCCTGCGCCGCAACGTGACCATCGACGAGGTCGGAAAGGCAGCCCTGTTCATGCTCAGCGATCTGGGCTCCGGCACGACGGGCGAGAACCTGCATGTCGATGCGGGGTATCATGTCGTCGGCATGAAGGCCGTGGATGCGCCCGACATGGCCAAGGGCTGAAGAGGACCGGCGCCGTGACATGGGAGCACGTCCTTGCCTTCAACGCGGTGCTGATCGTCTCGATCCTCAGCCCGGGTGCTGCGTTTCTCATGGCCGTGCGCAGCGCAATCGTCAACGGCAGGCGGGCGGGGATCGCTACGGGGATCGGCCTGGGCACAATGGCAAGCCTCTGGACCCTCGCGGCCTTGCTGGGGATGGACGCGCTTTTCGCGCTGTTCCCGTGGGCTTTCGCGGTGCTCAAGACGGGCGGCGCGATTTACCTTCTTTATCTGGCCGTCAAGACGTGGCGCGGCGCGGCCACGCCGCTCGATGCGGCACCAAAAGCACAGGGACGTGCATTTTTTGACGGGTTTCTCGTCAACTTGGGCAATCCAAAATCGGTGCTGTTCGCGGCGGCAGTGCTGGTGGTGGTCTTTCCGACGAACCTCGCGGGCACCGAGATCGCCTTTATCACCCTAAATCACCTGACGCTGGAGATCCTGTTCTACACGGGCTGTGCCCTCGTCCTGACAGCTCCCGTGGCACGCGCCCGCTTCCTGCGCGCCAAGTTCTTTATCGACCGGGTCGCCGCCCTGTTGCTGGGCGGCCTCGGTCTGAAACTTCTCCTGCAAAGGTAACGAAAATGCCCGACATCAAAGACCCCAGCCGCCTGCCCCACGAAAAGGGCTTCCACATCAGCTGGGACCAGATCCACCGCGACAGCCGCGCACTTGCGTGGCGGCTCGACGGCAAAGGTCCCGATGATGGTGCGTGGCGCGCGGTGGTGGCGATCACGCGCGGCGGCATGGCACCGGCGATGATCGTCGCGCGCGAACTTGATATTCGCACGGTCGATACGATCTCGGTGGTGTCCTATCATTCGGGTGGCGGCAAAGCCGACGAACGCCGCGAGGCCCGCGTGCTCAAGTCGCCCGATCCCGAGATCATGGGCGACGGTACCGGCATCCTTGTCGTTGACGATCTGGTGGACAGCGGCAAAACGCTGGAGCTTGTCCGCACCCTGTACCCTCAGGCCCATTTCGCCACCGTCTACGCGAAACCGGAAGGCGAACCGATGGTCGATACCTTCATCACCGGTGTCAGTCAGGACACATGGATCTTCTTCCCGTGGGACATGGCGCTGCAATACGTCGAACCCTACCGCGGCAAGGACTGACGCGGACAAAACACCGAACCGGAGCGACCCTATGCCCCTTCCCCGCACCGCCACCACATTCGCGCCCCCCGTTATGGAAGCGCGCCGCTGGCTTGACGGAGTGGACTTCGCACCCGACCGGCCGCTCATCAATGTGAGCCAGGCCGCACCGGTCGAGCCGCCGCACCCCGATCTGCGTCGCGCCATTGCCGATGCGGCACTGACCGACGACAGCGCGCATTTCTACGGCCCCGTCCTGGGCCTCCTGGATCTTCGAACAGAACTGGCCGCGCGGACGCAACAGATCTACGGCGCTGAAGTCACGGCGGATCAGGTCTGTATCACGTCAGGCTGCAACCAGGCATTCGCCGCGGCCATCGCGACGCTGTGCGCCGAAGACGACGAGGTCATTGTCCCGACGCCTTGGTACTTCAACCACAAGATGTGGCTGGATATGGCGGGTGCGCGGGCAATACCGCTGAAAACCGGCGCCCACATGCTGCCCCGCGTTGCTGACGCCGCTGCGCTCATCACCCCGCGCACCCGCGCGATCGTTCTTGTCACCCCGAACAACCCGACCGGCGCGGAATATCCCGGTACGCTGCTCGATGCGTTCTTTGATCTGGCGCGCGATCACGGCATCGCGCTGATCGTGGACGAGACCTACCGCGACTTCCATGCGGGCACCGGCGCGCCGCACACCCTGTTTCGGCGCCCCGACTGGGACAAGACGCTGATCCATCTCTATTCCTTCTCCAAGGCCTACCGCCTGACGGGCCACCGCGTCGGCGGCCTCGTCTCCTCTTCGGCGCGGCTGGCCGAGGTCGAGAAATTTCTCGATACCGTGGCGATCTGTCCCGCGCAGCTGGGCCAGCACGCCGCACTCTGGGGCATGCGCCATCTCGACCAGTGGCTGGCCGGCGAACGCGACGAGATCCTGCACCGCCGCGCGGCGATCTCCGCAGGCTTTCCCGAACTGGCCGCAAACGGCTGGGAACTTCTCGGGCTTGGTGGTTACTTTGCCTATCTGCGCCATCCTTTCGCTCAGTCGAGCGCCGATCTGGCACCTGCGCTGGTGCGCGCGGCGGGGGTGCTGTGCCTGCCCGGTACGATGTTCTATCCGGCGGGCGATCCTGACGCCCCGGCAGAGTTGCGCATTGCCTTCGCCAATCTGGATGCGACCGGTATCGGCGTGCTTTTCGACAGGCTTGCCGCGCTGGATATGCCGCTGCGCCAAGCACCTCTTGCCCCTGCGACGCACAGCCCTTAGACAGTTGCAAACTTCGCAGGGGGAGCATCAACCGTGGCCAAGAAATCGAGCCTGTCCAAAACGGCAATGTGGATCATCGTGGCGCTGCTTTTCGTGGGACTGGGCGGTTTTGGTGCCGTCAATCTGAACGGCAATCTGCGCACCATCGGGACAGTGGGCGAACTGCCCATCACTGTCGACACATACGCGCGCGAAATGCAGCAAGAGCTGCGCGCCATCGGCCAGCAGACCGGCCGTGCGATGAGTTTTCAGGAGGCGCAGCAGATCGGCCTCGACCGCGCCGTGCTGCAGCGGATCCTGCGTGACCGCGCGCTGGATCACGAGGCTGCTCAGATGGGGCTGTCCATCGGCGACGAAACCCTGCGAGACCGGATCGTCAGCATCCCCACGTTTCAGGGGGTCGATGGCAATTTCGATCGTGACGGATACGCACAGGCGCTGCGTCAGGCCGGGCTGAGTGAAACCGAATTCGAGATTTCGCTGCGCGAGGAGACGGCACGCCAGCTTTTGCAGGGCGCGATCCTGAGCGGCGTCGAGATGCCTGCAAGTT
Organism: uncultured Sulfitobacter sp.; assembly: GCF_947497275.1. GTDB lineage: Bacteria > Pseudomonadota > Alphaproteobacteria > Rhodobacterales > Rhodobacteraceae > Sulfitobacter. The sequence goes on along the minus strand of NZ_CANMFS010000001.1, from coordinate 446,089 downwards.
ATGCGCAAACATTGGTCGGATACATCGGTGAAACCCGCGATTTCACTTGGACCCTGCTGGAAGAAGAAGATCTTGAAAGCCCCGTCGGCACCCCCGATGCCGGCACGTTGCAAGCCTACTTCGAAGCCAACGCAGACAGCTTCGTACTGCCCGCCAGCAAGGCGATCACCTATGCTTGGCTGAACCCTGCAGATATCATCGACGAGATCGAATTGCCGGAGGCCGACCTGCGCGCGGAATACGAGGCGCGCAGCGCCCAGTACGACCAGCCCGAGCGCCGCCTGATCGAGCGTCTGGTATTCGCTGATCAGGAAGCAGCCGATCAGGCCACCGCGGCGCTCGAAGTGGGCGGCACCACGTTCGAGACGCTGGTGGCGGACCGTGGATTGCAGTTGTCGGACGTGGATATGGGCGACATGGGACGTGCCGAGCTGGGCGCCGCCGGCGAGGCCGTGTTCGCCGCCGATGTCGGTGACATCGTAGGTCCGGCACCCAGCCCGCTTGGGCCTGCCCTCTTTCGCGTCAACGCGATCTTGCCCGCGCAAAACATCAGTTTCGAAGAGGCCGAGCCCGAATTGCGCGACGCCCTCGCCACCGACCGTGCAATCCGGATCGTCGAGAGCCAAGCGGAGGATCTGGACGACCGGCTCGCCGGTGGTGCCACGCTGGAACAGCTTGCGGAAGAGACTAACATGACATTGGGCCAGATCGACTGGACCGAGGACAGCACCGAGGATCTGGCCGCCTATGAAGGCTTCCGCGAGGCAGCCGCTGCAGTGGTTGAGGGCGCCTTCCCTCAGATCCGGCAGCTTGGCGATGGCGGTCTGTTCGCCATGCGCCTCGACGAGGCGCTGCCGGAACGGCCCGCATTGTACGACGAGGTCGCGGGCGATGTTGCGGACCGCTGGCGCGCGGATGAAATCGTGGCCCGCCTCGGCGCCCGCGCGCAAGAAGCGGCAGAAGCCCTCGAAGGCGGCACCACCCTGCCCGAGCTTGGCCTTGATGCCCGCGTCGACACCGGCCAGACCCGCGATGCCTTCATCACCGGCACGCCTGCGGGGTTCATGAGCACGGTATTCGACATGGAGGTAGGCGACGTCGAGATCCTCGAAGGCGAAGAAACGGTGGTTCTGGTCCGGCTCGACGCGGTCAACCCTGCGGAAGAAACGGAAGAGATGAAAAATATCGTCGCGCGTCTGCGCGAGCAGCAAAACCAGGAGCTTTCGCGCAATCTGTTCGAACTCTACGCAAACGACACCCTCGCGCGGGCCGGACAGGCGATAGACCAACGCGCGATCAGCGCCGTCAACGTGAATTTTCAGTAAGATGCCACTCACACCGGATTTCAACAGCTTTTCCGCCGCCTACGACGCCGGCCGGCATCAGGTCGTCTACACCCGTCTTGCCGCCGATCTCGACACACCGGTATCGCTGATGCTCAAACTCGGCGGTGCGGCCGAGAACGCCTTCATGCTCGAATCCGTCACCGGCGGCGAGGTGCGCGGGCGCTACTCGATCATCGGAATGAAGCCGGACCTGATCTGGCGGTGTCGTGGCACCTTCTCCGAGGTGAACCGCGCCGCGCGCTACGATCCCGACGCCTACACTGCGATGACGGGCAACCCGCTCGACGCGCTGCGCGCGCTGATCGCCGAAAGCCGGATTGATCTTCCCGACGATCTGCCGCAATCGGCGGCGGGGCTGTTCGGGTATCTCGGCTACGATATGATCCGATTGGTGGAGCGTCTGCCGAACGTCAATCCAGATCCGCTTGGCCTGCCCGACGCGGTAATGCTTCGACCTTCCGTGATTGCGGTGCTCGACGGCGTCAAGGGCGAGGTCACGGTCGTCTCGCCCGCGTGGGTCAGCGCCGGGCAAAGCGCGCGCGCCGCCTACGCGCAGGCCGCAGAGCGCGTCATGGACGCCGTGCGCGATCTCGAACGCAGCCCCGCAGGCAGCAGCCGCGATCTGGGTGATGCGGCACCGGCACCCGACCCCGTAAGCAATTTCACACGCGAGGGGTACAAAGATGCGATCCTGAAGGCCAAGGAGTACATCAAAGCGGGCGATATATTTCAGGTGGTGCCGAGCCAGCGGTGGTCGCAGCAGTTCAGGCAACCGCCCTTTGCGCTCTACCGCTCCCTGCGCCGCACCAACCCTTCGCCATTCATGTTCTATTTCAACTTCGGCGGTTTTCACGTCGTGGGCGCCAGCCCCGAAATTCTGGTCCGTGTGTTCGGGAACGAGATCACCATCCGTCCGATTGCCGGCACCCGCCCCCGCGGTGCGACGCCCGAAGAGGATCGCGCGCTGGAGGCGGATCTGATGGCAGACGAGAAAGAGCTTGCCGAACACCTGATGCTGTTCGATCTGGGCCGCAACGACGTCGGCCGTGTGGCCAGGATCGGCACCGTGCGCCCCACCGAAGAGTTCATCGTCGAGCGGTATTCCCATGTCATGCACATCGTGTCGAACGTGGTGGGCGAACTGGACGCGGGCAAGGACGCGCTTGATGCGTTCTTTGCCGGGATGCCTGCCGGTACCGTGTCGGGCGCACCCAAAGTCCGCGCGATGGAGATCATCGACGAACTGGAGCCGGAAAAGCGCGGCCTTTACGGCGGCGGGGTCGGCTATTTCTCGGCGGGTGGCGACATGGACATGTGCATCGCGCTGCGTACCGCAGTAATCAAGGACGAAACCCTGTACATTCAGGCCGGTGGCGGCGTTGTCTACGACAGCGATCCGGAGGCGGAGTATATGGAGACGGTCCACAAATCCGGCGCCATACGCCGTGCGGCGGAGGACGCCGCACGGTTCAATGGAAGCGGCAACACCTGAGCGTCAGAACCGGTTAAGCGGAATTTTAAGGTAGCTGTTTCCGTCGTTCTCGGCTTCTGGCAGGCGACCCGCGCGCAGGTTCATCTGAAGGACCTCCAGCATCCTGTCGGGAAGCGAGAGTGTCTCGTCACGCGCCTCGCGCAACGCCACATAGCTTTCTTCGTCGACACCGCCGCCGATGTGCGTGTTGTGGCGACGCTGTTCCCGCACGGTCGATTCCCACTCGGGCATGTTGCGGAAATCGGTGCCGTAATCGTGGCCGATGAACAGTCGCGTATCGGCGTCCAGCGCCAGAATGGCCTGCAACGATGTATAGAGTTCGCGGGCGGATCCACCCGGAAAATCAGCCCGCGAGGTGCCGGCATCGGGTTGCATGAAGGTGTCGTGGACAAATGCGGCATCCGATCCGACGACATAGGTGATGGATCCCAGGGTATGGCCCGGTGAGAGCATCACGCGCACCGGAAGATTGCCGATGCTGAACGTGTCTCCGTCGGCGAACAGATGATCGAAATCACGCGCTGGATCGAAGGCGTCGGGTGTGTTGTAATAATCTCGCCATAACTCCGCGATCTCATTGACTTTCTGCCCTATCGCGTTCGGCTTGCCCAGACGGTCTTTGAGGTATGACGACGCCATCAGGTGATCCGCGTGCGGGTGCGTGTCGAGGATCCACTCGATCTCGACACCCTCCTGTTGGGCGTACCGCAGGATGTCGTCGACAGGCCCCGGGTCCGTTCCCGCAGTCTCCGGCGAATACGGCATCACGATGTCGATCAGGCCCGCCTTACGCGTTTGCGGATCGGTGACTAGATATTGCGCGCTGCCAGTCGCCTGGTCATAGAAGCCGGTCACTTCGGCGGAGCCGTCACCGCGCGACGGGCTGGTTCGGGAAAGTGTCATAGGTCCTCCAATTCCTTCATATGCAAACTATTGAATAATACGAAAAGTACAGACATTGCAACTCGGCAATCCGTTACTGACCTTTTCGGCAATCCGTTACTGACCCTTAAAGTCAGCGACCGTGCGCCGCACGGGCAAACATGTCGAGCGCCCAATCGCTCCGTGCCGCGATTGCAGCCTCATCGGGGGCAATGACCCGCCTGATCTGTTGATCGCCGACCAACACGCAGAGAAGCAGGTCGCGTTGCTGCTGCTCTTCTATCTCCGCCAATGCGCGCGCGACCAGCAGGGCGGTGACGTCGCGGTCCTGCGCGGACAGGGCCGCTCCAAGATTTCCGCTCGCATCTTTTGCCGCGACGCGGTTGAGCGTTACTGCCGCGCCAACAGCGTCGCCGAGATCGGGGCGAGTGCGACGGTACTGGCCCGATCCGCCAGCCCCCACACCAGCAACGCCTCAATGGTCTCTGGACGCAGACGGCCCTGCATGATCACACTGCCCTCCTGCCCCGCCTTGAAGGCGGCCTGATCCAGAAACCGTCGGATGACCCGCGCACCCTGGTCATTGCTGTCGAAATCCCGGAACACGGCGGCGGCGGGAACGCCATTCTTGACCGCGAGCTTGGGCATCGAATCCAGTCCCTTGCTTTGTGCGACAAGGCCAAGCCCCGCGCCTTTGAGGATCGCGGTAACCTGATCGGCCACTTCGCGCGATCCCTGAAGCCCTTCGCCGGTGCCGTCCAGCACGCCCACGATCTGCGGTAGATCGTCAAGTGTGGCCGCAAGGGACACTTCGGCATCGGACGGGCGCGCACCCTGCGGCAGATCCACCATAGCCATCACTTCGAACCCTTCGGCGCGGTAGCGGTCCATCCGCGCGCGGGCATCCGGCAGCGCGGCGTCAACGGCAAAGCTGAGCGGATAGGGAAAGCTGCCAAGCGCGGGAAGTCCGATGCCGCCCGCGTCGAGATCGGTGCCGTCATCGATCAGCAGGATGCTCATGAGGGGTTTGTCGTCTGGGTTATCGAAATCGGCTGCATAGCGGGTAATCGGCTGCTGCATCGCCGGATCGGTCTGCGCAACGGCCTCTTCGGGAATGTCCGGCGCGTTTTGGGTGGCCAGAGTGCTGGCCGGTGTCCCGATGCGCGGGCGACCTGATGATACGGCAGCCCCGGTGCCGGGCGCGGGCAAGATGCGCGGTCTGGCCTGCGCGGCGCTTTCCGTCTCCGCACCGGCACCGTCCGCGCTCTCCAATTCCGGAGTCGGAACTGACGGTTCAGCGGCGACCGGCAGCGTGTCGTTTCGGCCAACGGCAGACGGCGCGGCGTCCGGATTTGCCGCCGAGTCCGGCGAGAGGGTGCCGTCGGGTGCATCATCGGGGATCATCGGTGCAAGCGCCTGCGGATTGGGCAGCACGGGCGCGTCCGCCTCAAGCGTTGCGGCCACGCTTTCGGGCAACGGAAGGGGCGTCCGCAACTGGACCGCCTGCCCGGTTTCAGGTTGCGCCAGCGGTTGGGGTATCTCGGGCGGCAGATCGACGGAATCGACCGGTTCCGGCGCAGCGGGTTCAGTGGTGCGATTGTCACGCTCTGGCATCGGCGCGCTTACCGGGCCAGTCTGCGGGCTCGGGGCGATCATGCTGTCAGGCGCTTGCGAAGAAGTTTGTGGCGCCTGAGCGGCGGCGGGAGGTTCGCTGGGTACGGGCGCGTCCGAGGGTGCGCGCATCGTGATCTGCGGCTGTCGGGTGGGCACTGCCGTATCCCGTGCGCCGCTGACCCGTGCCGCAGGTTGTGGGGCGCCGTCACCGGCCACGGCAATGTCACCGGCATTGCCGATCTCGGGCGCGCGCGCGGGCTCGATCGGGACGAGCACCGAAATGGCACCCGCCACGCCAATGCTGAAAATTGCACCCAATCCGATCCCGCTCAACACACCACGCGCCATAGCCGATGCCACCTTGTCCTGTTTCTTGCCCAATATCCGATGCGCCCGGAATTTTACAGCCCGCTCCCTGCGCCCGTGCCCCTGCCCCTTGACGATTTGCCTCAAGCCTGAACATCTACGCGCACCCCCTATACCGCGTCTGGACGGCGCTTCTCTAGCCCTAATAAGAAGTTTCCCGCCATGCTCCTGCTGATAGATAACTACGACAGCTTCACCTACAATCTCGTGCATTACCTCGGCACCCTCGGCGCGCGGATGGAAATTTGCCGCAATGATACGCTGAGCGTGGCGGACGCGATGGCCAAACGGCCTTCGGGCATTGTCCTGTCACCCGGCCCCTGCGATCCCGCACAGGCGGGGATCTGCCTGGATCTGACCCGTGCGGCGGCGGATGCCGGCATACCGCTGCTGGGGGTCTGCTTGGGCCACCAGACGCTGGGTGAGGCATTCGGCGGCAAGGTCGTGCGTGCGCGCGACATCGTGCACGGTAAGATGGGCGTGATGCATCACACCAACAAAGGACTTTTCAAGGGATTGCCGAACCCGTTTTCCGCCACCCGCTATCATTCGCTGATCGTGGAGCGTGAAAGCCTGCCTGAGTGCCTTGAGATAACCGCAGAGTTGGATGACGGCACCATCATGGGGCTGCAACACCGCGATCTGCCGTTGCACGGCGTTCAGTTCCATCCCGAATCCATAAGGTCCGAGCACGGCCATGCCCTGCTTGATAACTTCCTCAAGGAGGTGAAGATTCCCGCATGAGCGAGCAACTCAAACCCCTCATCGACGCCGCCGCCGACGGCCCGTTGACCCGCGCGCAGGCCGAAGAAGCCTTTCAGATCCTGTTCGAGGGCGAGGCGACACCGAGCCAGATCGGTGGTCTGCTGATGGCGCTGCGCACGCGCGGCGAGACAGTGGACGAATACGCAGCCGCCGCCGCCGTGATGCGCGCCAAATGCCACAAGGTGACCGCTCCGGCGGGTGCGATGGACATTGTAGGAACCGGCGGCGACGGCAAGGGTACGCTCAACATCTCGACCGCAACCGCGTTCGTTGTGGCCGGTGCGGGCGTGGTCGTGGCCAAGCACGGCAACCGCAACCTCAGTTCGAAATCGGGTGCTGCGGACGCGTTGGGGCAGATGGGCCTCAAGACGATGGTCGGCCCGAAAGTGGTGGAAAAGGCGCTCAACGAGGCCGGGATCGGCTTTATGATGGCGCCGATGCACCACCCTGCCATCGCCCATGTGATGCCCACCCGGTCCGAGCTGGGCACCCGCACGATCTTTAATATCCTCGGTCCGCTGACCAATCCCGCCGCGGTCAAACGGCAGTTGACCGGCACATATCGCCGCGATCTGATCCGTCCCATGGCCGAGACGCTCAAGGCGCTGGGGTCAGAGGTGGCGTGGCTGGTGCATGGATCGGACGGTACCGACGAGCTGACCATCACGGGCGTCAGCTGGGTTGCCGCCCTGCGCGCCGATGGCACCATCGACGACGTCGAGATCCACCCGGAGGATGCGGGGCTGCCGGTCCATCCCTTCAAGGACATCATCGGCGGGACACCCGAGGAAAACGCCGTCGCGTTCAATGCGCTGCTCGACGGTGCGCCTTCGGCATACCGCGACGCGGTGTTGCTAAACTCAGCTGCGGCGCTGGTCATAGCGGGCGCGGCGGACGATCTGAGAGCCGGTGCCGAAATGGCGCGTACCAGCATCGATTCCGGGGCCGCGCGCGAAAAGATCAGGACCGTCGCCCGCATCACAAACGCGGGCTGATGCGCTTTGATCTGGCGAAACTGGACGGCTGGGTCGATCTGCCTTTCTTCATCGACACCTTGCCCGCGATCGAGGCGCGGCTGAGCGCGGAGACGCGCCCCGTCCTGCCGCCTGCGCCCCTTGTCTTTCAGGCGCTTGAACGGGTTCATCCCGACAATGTGCGTGTCGTCATCCTCGGCCAGGACCCCTACCACACGCCCGGCAAGGCGCACGGGCTGGCGTTCTCGATCACCGCGGACTTCGGCGGACGACTCGACAGTCTCGGCAACATTTTCAAAGAGTTGTACAACGATCTTGGCGTGGTGCGTACACGCACCCAGCTTGATGATTGGGCGGACCAGGGGGTGTTGTTGCTCAACACCATTCTCACCGTCCCGCAGGGTGCAGCCAAGGGCCACGCGGGGCTGGGATGGGAAGCATTGACCGCCCAGGTGCTGGACCGACTGGCGCCGCGTCCGCGCGCCTATTTGTTGTGGGGCGCACCGGCGCACAAAGCGGCGAGGCACGTCGATCCCGCCGGCAATTTCAAACTCGAAACGGCGCATCCCTCGCCGCTGTCCGCGCATCGCGGCTTCCTTGGCTCAAGGCCTTTCAGCCAGACCAATGCGTGGTTGCGCAGCCGGGGCCTTGGGTCCATAAACTGGGGCGATCCGGAGGCACCATGACCCAAACAATTCTAGAGAAAATCAAAGCGTATAAACTTGAGGAAATCACCGCAGACAAAGCCGCGAAGCCTTTGTCGGACGTGGAAGCGGCGGCATCGCACGCCGCCCCGGTCCGCCCCTTCGCCGATACGCTGTTCGATGCCTCGCGCGAAGGTTATGGACTGATCGCGGAGATCAAAAAGGCCAGCCCATCGAAAGGCTTGATCCGCGCTGATTTCGACCCGGCTACCCTGGCAAAAGCCTACGCCGACGGCGGTGCCACCTGCCTGTCGGTGCTTACCGACACCCCCAGTTTTCAGGGCGCGAACGAATACCTTACCGCCGCTCGTGAGGCTTGCGATCTGCCGATTTTGCGCAAAGATTTCATGTACGATCCCTATCAGGTCGCTCAGGCGCGCAGTCTGGGCGCGGATTGCATTCTGATCATCATGGCCTCGGTCAGCGATGCGCAGGCGTCCGAGCTTGAGGACGCGGCGACCGGATACGGTATGGACGCATTGATCGAAACGCATGATGCGGCGGAGCTTGAACGCGCCCTGCTGCTGAAATCGCGGATGATCGGGATCAACAACCGGAACCTGAATACCTTCGAGACGTCGCTCGACGTGACCCGCAAACTGTCAAAACAGGTTCCCGGGGATCGGCTGATGGTATGTGAAAGCGGCCTGAACAGCCCCGAAGATCTGGCGGAGATGGCACGCTACGGCACGCGCTGCTTCTTGATCGGCGAAAGCCTGATGCGGCAGCCGGATGTAGAGACCGCAACGCGCAGGCTTCTGGCTGACCCGCTGCGTCCCGGAGGCCGGTGATGGCGCTGACCCATTTCGATGGCGAGGGCCACGCGCATATGGTTGACGTCTCGGACAAGGCGGTGACATCGCGTATCGCCACGGCCGAAAGCTGGATCAAGATGCGGCCCGAAACACTTGAAATCATTATCGAAGGCCGCGCGAAAAAGGGTGATGTACTGGGCGTCGCACGGCTTGCCGGTATCATGGCAACGAAACGGACCGCCGATCTGATCCCGCTGTGTCATCCGCTGCCGATCACCAAAGTCGCGGTCGATCTGGTACCCGATACCGACCTGCCCGGCATCCGCATCACTGCGACCGTCAAGACGAATGGCCAGACTGGTGTCGAAATGGAGGCGCTGACGGCTGCGTCCGTCACCGCGTTGACCGTCTACGATATGACGAAGGCAGTGGATAAGAGCATGGAAATCGGCGGCACCCGCGTGATCCTGAAAGATGGCGGGAAATCAGGCCGTTACGAGGCAAAATGATCACGGTCGCGCAGGCACTCGATCAGCTGTTCACCCTGACCCGCGAGATGGACGTGGAAAACGTACCGCTGCGTGCAGCCGCAGGCCGCGTTCTTGCACGACCCGTATCGGCGGCCCGCACGCAGCCCCCTTTTGCCGCCTCTTCGATGGATGGATATGCCCTGCGCCGCGCCGAGGTCGAGCCGGACGCGATGTTCAAGGTGGTGGGCGAAGCGGCTGCGGGTCACGCCTTTGACGGCGATCTCAAAGCCGGTCAGGCCGTGCGCATCTTTACCGGCGCACCGGTGCCGACCGGCGCCGATTGTGTCGTCATACAGGAGGATGTGACCCGACGCGGCGATCTGATCACGCTGGGGCACAAGCTTGAAAGCAAGGACAATATCCGCCCTGCCGGTGCCGATTTTTCCGCAGGCGCACAGATGGCTGCACCACGGCGCCTGCGCCCTGCGGACATCGCCTTGCTCGCCGCGATGAACATCGCCGAGGTGCCGGTGTTTCGCAAACCTCTGGTCGCCATTCTGGCCACCGGGGATGAGTTGGTGCAACCCGGCGAGACGCCCGGCCCAAACCAGATCATCGCGTCGAACACCTATGGCCTTGCCGCACAGCTGGAGACGCTGGGTGCTGTGGCGCGCATGTTGCCCATCGCCCGCGACACTGCCGCATCGCTGCGGCGCAGTTTCGGAATGGCAAGGGGAGCCGACCTCATCGTGACCATCGGCGGCGCGTCCGTGGGCGATCATGACCTGGTGGCACCGGTCGCGGCTGAACTGGGCATGGAACAATCCTTCTACAAGGTCGCAATGCGCCCCGGCAAACCGCTGATGGCGGGACGCTTGAGCGGTACTCCAATGATCGGATTGCCGGGAAACCCCGTGTCCGCACTGGTATGCGGCACGGTTTTCGTCGCACCGATGGTCCGCGCCATGCTGGGTCTCGGCCAGAGCGCTGCACCGCGTCGTACGGTCCCGCTTGGGTGTGATATCGGCCCGAACGGTCCACGCGAGCATTACATGCGGGCACGTATCACCGAAGGCGCGGTATGCCCGGCAAATCGGCAAGACAGCGCGCTTCTGAGCGTGCTTGCAGACGCCGATGTGCTGCTTGTGCGGCCTAAAGATCACCCCGCACAGGCAAAGGGGACGCCAGTCGAGGTAATCGACCTGTAAGCGTTGACACAAACACGGAACATCCCTAGAACAAAACGAGATAAACAGGGACAAGGGACGTGATATGCTGACCAAAAAGCAACTCGATCTACTGGCATTCATCCACAAGCGTGTGCAGCGGGACGGTGTACCGCCAAGCTTCGATGAAATGAAAGTCGCCCTTGATCTGCGGTCAAAATCCGGAATCCACCGCTTGATCACCGCACTTGAAGAGCGGGGGTTCATACGGCGGCTTGCTCACCGTGCGCGCGCGATCGAGGTCGTCAAGCTGCCCGACAGCATGGGCGGGACCGGCTTCACACCCCAGGTCATCGACGGGGATCTGCCCGACGCGCCCCGCCCTGCCCTCGCGCAGCCAGTCACCACGATCGAGGCGACGGAACTGCCCGTGATGGGCAAAATTGCCGCCGGTGTTCCGATCGAGGCGATTAACCAACGATCCCACGGCGTTACTGTGCCCAATGCCATGCTGGCGGGTGCCGGCGCGCATTATGCGCTGGAGGTCCAAGGCGATTCGATGACGGGTGCCGGAATCAATGATGGCGATGTCGTCGTGATCCGCGAATCTGTTGTTGCAGATGACGGGGATATCGTCGTCGCCCTTGTGGACGATCAGGAAGCAACACTGAAGCGTTTCAAGCGGCGCGGTTCGTCCATCGCGCTCGAAGCGGCCAATCCGGCCTATGAGACGCGTGTCTTTCCAGCCGATCAGGTCAAGGTGCAAGGCCGCCTTGTCGGCTTGATACGATCTTATTGAATGATGCGCATCGGTCGCGCGACATCGGGTGGCCAATGCGTCCATAAACGATCCCCCGACCTTCGGCGCGCTGTTTCAAGCAAGGCGGGACCCGTCGGGCCAAAACGGTAGGAGACCGCACCGGTGTAGCGCAGGGTTTGGGGATCGTGCAGAGTACACGGCAACTGCCGTTCTAGCGGTACGGTGCTGATCACGATCTGACCTTCTGTGCAGCCGTTGAACGCAGCGGCCGCGCGCTTTCCCGACAGATGGATGATGCCGCCCACGTTGGCCCAGCGGGTGGCCGCGTGTTCCTGCGGCCCACCGTCCCCGTCATTTTCAAGCCAATTGCGTGCGATGAACCCCGCCGCGCGATCCTTGCTCAGCGCGCGCCCTTGCGGCGTCATGACGCCGACCAATGTGGCACTGTCGGCAATCAGTACATCGGGACGCTGCGTTTGCCCCCAAATCACGAAACCGGCGATGATCGCCATGATCCCTGTCCAACGCAAACGCCCTTGCCACAAGAGCACGAACAGGAATCCGATGGCGATTAACGGCAGTACGGAAGGATCCGGAGCTATGACGTAGGTACGCGCCAGAGGCCAGGAGGCAACCGTGTGCGCCACGCCGAGAATCCAGCGCACTCCGAAGCCCATCGCCCAGAGTCCGAAGGCTTCCATACCGAATGGCGCAAGGACCGCCGCCGCAACGGCGGCCGGGATCACCAGAATCCCCATCAGCGGCACCGAGAGCAGATTGGCGATCAGGCCATACTGCGCAATGGCGTTGAAATGCGCGGCGGCAATGGGCGCGGTGGCGAAACCGGCCACCGCCGAGGAGATCACGACGGCCAGCACCGGACGCAGCCAGTTCGGCCCCAGGGGTATTTCCTGTGTTCGAAAGATGCCGAAAACGGCAACAAGGGCTGTGGTGGCGGCAAAAGACATCTGGAAACCCGGCCCCATCAACGCCTCCGGACGCAGCACCAGTACGATCGTGGCTGCGATCGCCACCGCCCGCAGGCTGATGGCCCGCCTCCCGATCATCAGCGCACACAGCGCCACGGCCACCATCACGAACGCGCGTTGCGTCGCCACATTGCCCCCCGAAAGCGCCAGATATCCAGCCGCGACCACCAGCGCCCCCGCGGCCGCGACCCCGCGCGCCGGAATCCGCAGCGCCACGGGTGGCACAAGCGCAATAACGATACGCAGCGCGGCGAACACCACCCCCGACATCAGCCCCATATGCAGCCCCGAAATTGCCAGAAGATGCGCCAGATTGCTGGCGCGCAGAGCGTCCAGCGCCGCCTGTGATATGGCCGACCGGTCCCCCGTGGTGATCGCCGTAGCGAAGCCGCCCGCGTCGCCGGGCAGCACTGCCTGAATGCGCTCGGAGGCTGCCATGCGCAGCCGAAACACCGCCAGACCCGCCTGTCCATCCGACGCCTCGGCTACCCCCAGCAACGGGGTGCGCGCGTATCCGACGGCACCGAGGCGCACAAACCACGCGTGTCGCTGAAAATCGAATCCCCCCGGCTCGACCGGCCCGGACGGAGGCGACAGATGCCCGGTCAGCATCACCCGCAATCCCGGTGCCGGGATAATGTCGAATGACCTGTCTCCGTGCAGGGATATCCGGACGCGCGCGGGCGTTCTGTTGTGCGGTACGCGGTCCAGCACCACCTCATCCAGCGTCAACCGCAGCGCGTCGGACTGGCTGCGGTCGATTGCGATGATACGTCCCTCGACGGCGCCGTAATACCGGAACTCGAGCACCGGGGCCGCAACGGTATGGGCGCGGAACGCTGCCAGCAGCCCTCCGAGGCATACCAGCATCACGGCCACCATCACGGGCCGCGCGGCTTCTGGCACCGCCCGTGCAAGTGCTGCGGCAAGCAGCGCCGTCGCGAGAACCCCCGCCAGCACCACAAAGGCAGGCTCCAAACCCAGCCGGAAATAGACCCCGATCCCAACCGCAAGACAGACCGGCACCCAGCCGAACAAAGCGCCCCGCTGGGCGCGCATCATCGCGGCGAAACCGCCTGCGGCCTCCATAGCTTGCCCCCGTTCGCTCCACTGGATAAACAGACCGGAAATCTACGCTGCAACGGGTTACCAAAAGGTAAATGTGACCTGATTATTAATGCCGGCGCGGTTTACGAGCTGCCCGAAAGGAATTTGTTATGTGCTCCGAAGTCGTCACACGCTTTGCCCCGTCCCCAACCGGTTTTCTGCATATCGGCGGCGCGCGCACCGCACTGTTCAACTGGCTGTATGCACGCGGACGCGGCGGCAAATTCCTGCTGCGCATCGAAGACACGGATCGGCTTCGCCATACCCCCGAAGCGACAGAGGCGATCCTGCAGGGCCTGCGCTGGCTTGGTCTGGACCATGACGGAGAGGTCATCAGCCAACACGAAATGGCACCGCGCCATGCCGAGGTGGCGCACCGGCTTTTGGAAACAGGCGCCGCGTTCAAGTGCTTTGCGACGTCCGACGAAATCGAGGCCTTCCGCGAGGAAGCCCGCGCGGCAGGACACAGCACGCTCTACCGCTCGCCCTGGCGCGACGCGGATCCAGCAGCCCACCCCGACGCCCCTTTCGTGATCCGGATCAAAGCCCCCGACAGCGGTGAAACGGTGATCCGTGACAGCGTTCAGGGGGATGTGATCATAGACAATGCCCAGCTTGACGACATGGTCCTGCTGCGGTCGGACGGATCGCCGGTCTACATGCTTGCCGTGGTCGTCGACGATCATGACATGGGCGTGACCCACGTGATCCGCGGCGACGACCACCTCAACAACGCCGCCCGCCAGATGATGATCTACCATGGCATGGGCTGGGACGTACCTGTTTGGGCGCATATCCCGCTGATTCATGGGCCGGATGGTAAGAAGCTCAGCAAACGGCACGGCGCACTGGGGGCACAGGAATACCAGGCGATGGGATATCCGGCGGCGGGCATGCGCAACTATCTTGCGCGACTGGGGTGGAGCCATGGCGACGATGAGTTCTTCACCGACGCGCAAGCCAGGGATTGGTTCGATATCGACGGAATCCGCAGAAGCCCCGCGCAGTTCGATTTGAAAAAGCTGGAAAATATCTGCGGACAACATATTGCAGCCGCAGAGGATGCCGCGTTGCGGCAGGAAATTCAGGACTATCTGGCGGTTGCCGGTAAACCTGCGCTGTCGGACGCACAGGCGGCCGGGTTGGAGCGCGCGATGTATTGCCTCAAGGAGCGCGCAAAGACGTTTCCGGAACTCCTTGAAAAGGGTCATTTTATTCTGACATCTCGTCCGATCGAACCCGACGGGAAGGCGGCAAAATCGCTCGATCCGGTATCCCGCCGCATGCTGGAAGAATTGACGCCGCACTTGCAAGATGTTAGCTGGAAACGTGATACACTCGAAGAGGTTCTTAACGATTTCGCCGCCGCGCGTGACACCAAGTTCGGCAAACTGGCTGGACCGCTTCGTGCTGCCCTTGCCGGGCGCGCCGTCACGCCGTCGGTTTTCGATATGATGCTGGTGCTGGGCCGTGACGAAACCCTAGCCCGCCTCGCTGAGGCCGCGTCCTGAGACGACCGTAAATCTGTCATTAGGGATACGATAGATAAGAAATAACCCGCACGCCCCCGATCCGTGCTTATGACTGAGGGGAACGTGTAAAGGGGGTGGATAAAACCGCCTCGAGCCAACCTAGAAGGGAACCATGCATGGCCGATGAGACTAAAACCGCAAAGTTGACGATCGGGGACAAGACTGTTGAGCTTCCGGTTTTCACGCCGACAGCCGGACCCGACGTAATCGACATTCGCAAATTGTATGGCCAGGCAGGGGTATTCACGTACGATCCCGGCTTCACCTCCACTGCGTCATGCGACAGCACGATCACCTTCATCGACGGCGACGAGGGTGTTCTGCTGCACCGTGGCTATCCGATCGGAGAGTTGGCGGAGAAATCGCACTATCTCGAAGTCTGCTATCTGCTACTCTACGGCGAGCTGCCCTCTCCGACCGAGCTGGAGGATTTCGAGGACCGTGTAACGAACCACACCATGCTGCACGAGCAGATGATGAATTTCTTCCGCGGTTTCCGCCGCGACGCGCATCCCATGGCGGTCATGGTCGGTGTGGTCGGGGCAATGTCAGCTTTCTATCATGACAGCACCGACATTAACGACGAATGGCAGCGCGAGGTCGCGTCGATCCGTCTGATCGCCAAGATGCCGACGATTGCCGCGATGGCCTACAAATACACCATCGGTCAGCCTTTCGTATATCCGCGCAACGATCTGGACTATGCGTCGAACTTCCTGCGCATGTGCTTTGCCGTACCGGCCGAGGATTACGTCGTGGATCCGATCCTGAGCCGCGCAATGGACCGGATCTTTACGCTGCACGCCGACCACGAACAGAACGCTTCGACCTCAACGGTACGGTTGGCGTCCTCGTCCGGCGCGAACCCGTTCGCCTGCATCGCCGCCGGCATCGCCTGCCTCTGGGGTCCCGCACACGGTGGTGCAAATCAGGCATGCCTCGAAATGCTCAAGGAGATCGGAACGCCGGACCGCATTCCTGAATATATCGCGCGCGCGAAGGACAAGGACGATCCGTTCCGCCTCATGGGTTTCGGCCACCGGGTCTACAAGAACTTCGATCCGCGGGCGACCGTGATGAAGCAGTCCGCCGATGAGGTTCTTGAACTTCTGGGTGTCGAGAACAACCCCACTTTGCAGGTTGCGAAAGAGCTTGAAAAGCAGGCGTTGGAAGACCCGTATTTTTCGGACAAGAAGCTGTTTCCGAACGTGGATTTCTATTCAGGCATCATTCTCGAGGCGATGGGCTTTCCGACCTCCATGTTCACCCCGATCTTCGCCCTTGCGCGGACCGTCGGCTGGATTTCGCAGTGGAAAGAACAGCTCAACGATCCACAGCTCAAAATCGGTCGCCCGCGCCAGCTCTATCTCGGCGAAACACAGCGGTCCTACACGGATATCGAGAACCGCTGATACCACGCGACAGGTCTGCAATGACAAGCGCCCGGACACCACGTCCGGGCGTTTTGTTTTCTCCCGAAAGGGACGCCGAGGAAATGTGGCAGGGTCTGGGCACCCCTGCGCGAATTGGCCAGATGTGCCAAATCCACGCCACGGCCATCCGAATCGCGCATTTGCTCCGGTACCAGCCGTCAGTCGCCCGCACAATCGCGCAAAATACCCCCGATTGTTCGTGCAAAAGACGCCTCATTTCATGCGGGTTTCGCCCAAACACGGCGATAATAAGGCATTGTTTCGCTCTGTACGACAATCGTTAACAGACGCTTGACCGGTTGCCGAAAGGCTGACTAACTCGCTTGCAACACTGTACGCAGAGGGGATTTTGCTATGTTAATGTTACTGGGGCTTGCGCTGCCACTCGCACTTCTTGGAATTGCACTCGACGACGATGACGACGAAAGCTCGGTGACGGAAAACGGCACCGACGAAGCCGATCGCATTGAGGGCACTCAGGGAGATGACTTCCTCGACGGCGAAGCCGGCGACGATGTTCTGAACGGTCGTGCCGGTAACGATACGCTCTTTGGCCGTGACGGCGAAGACGTTCTTCAGGGTGAGGATGGCGACGACATGCTGTGCTCCGGCGACGGCGATGACATCATCACCGGCAATGTCGGCCGGGATCTGATCGAGGGCCAGGAAGGCGACGACTGGGCATCGGGCGACTACGGGATGGATACGGTCCATGGCAACGAGGGCAACGACACCCTGGTCGGTGGTCGCGGCACCGACGCCATGCTCGGTGACGAAGGCGACGACCTTGTCTTCGGTGGGATTTTGGAAGGTGCGCCCCTCAATCTCGAAGAGATGACACAAGTGCGTGACGGTGCAACGCTTGCGGATGTGAATGGCTCACTCGATATCCGTGACGACTCACACGGCAACACGCTGCGCGGCGGGTCAGGCGACGACAATCTCGTGCTCGGTTCGGGCGACATTGCGATCGGTGACGACGGTGAGGACACCTTCCACGTATTCTCCGAGCAGAACGAAGGCTACGGCGACAACGCGCCGCTGATCCGTGCATTCAATGCCGAAGAAGACGCGATTACCGTGATCGTCGACGATGTCGATGCCGATCAGGATATCACTGTCACCAACGAAAACGGCGATGCACTGGTCCGCATGGGCGACGTCATCCTGGCGCGTGTGGAGGGCGGCGCCGGACAAATCGGGACACCCGACATCTCGCTCATCTCAGAGAGCTTTGTCGAAAGCCTTTTTGATCCGAACGGCGCTGCTGCCAGCTAGGGCTGAGCAAGCCGCAGGGGGGCTTACCCTCCCCTGCGGGCACGCAACACCGCCACTGCCTGACAGGAGCCTTTCATGACATCCGCCCCTCACCAGCCCAACTACAAGTGGTCACAGGCCAAAAGTCTTATGCCCCGCACGGCACAGTACGAGAAAGGCCCGCAAGGCGCCCTGATTCCCGACACAGACGAAAGCTGCGATCATATCGCGGTCGTCTACGACGAAGGAGAAAACCCGCCGGAAATCACGATCAAGCATGTATCGGGCACCGTGCATACCGTTTTGGCTGACGGCATCGCAGTGGCAATCATCGCAAAGACATCCGGCAAGGTGCCGAACGTCTCCGATGTCGTTCTTGTCGAACGCAGGATACACGGTTAGGCCGCGCTGCCTTACTCCGAAAGAACCGGAATTAACGCCCTTCGAACGTCGCGGGTCGTTTTTCCATGAAAGCCATAACACCTTCCTTGAAATCGCGTGACTGACCGCACTTGCCCTGTTCACGAGCTTCGAGTGCAATCTGGTCTTCGTAAGTGTTGTCCCAACTTCCCCTGATCACATCCTTGACCGCTTTATAGGCCCGCGTCGGCCCGGCCGCGAGATGCGCAGCTTTCTCGCGCCAGTGTGCGTTGAATTTCCGGTCTTCGACCGCTTCCCAGATCATGCCCCAATCATCGGCTTGGCGGGCGCTAATCTTGTCCGCGAACAATGCGGCGCCCATCGCCTTGGCCATGCCCATTTGCCGGGGCAGCGCATAGGTCCCGCCCGCATCGGGGATCAGCCCGATACGCGTGAAGGCCTGAAGGAAATAGGCGCTTTCGGTCGCGAACACCACGTCGGCGGCCAGTGCAAGGTTCGCCCCCGCCCCGGCGGCGGGGCCATTGACGGCGGCAATCGTCGGTACCGGACAATTCACGATGGCGCGCAGCATCGGTGCGTATTCGTCGCGCAAGGTCCGTTCCATATCAAGATTGGCCGCGGATGCAGCATCGCCCAGATCCTGTCCGGAGCAAAAAGCCTTTCCAGCCCCGGTAATCACCACGACCCGCGCTTCGTTGCCCGCGACTGTAAATGCGTGTTCGATTTCCGCGCGCATCTGCGACGTCATCGCGTTGTATTTGTCCGCACGGTTCAACGTGACGATGGCAAGGCCGTCATTCAGTTCATAGGTGATAGTCTGATAGTCCATGGCCCGCGGCCTCCCTTTGCATTCGCTTCGGGAAAGCTTATCACAGCGGTCCGTCACCACCAGAACAACGGCGCGTTACTTCTTCAGGATCTCCCGCAGACGTGCGGCCTCTTCATCGCTGAGGCTTGCGTCCTGTGGTGCCGCCGCGCGGCTCCGTCCGCGCAGATACACCAGACCAAGCCCACCCGCGAGCACCAGCATCAGCGGCCCGGCCCCCCAAAGGATCCAGTTCGCGCCCCCTACAGTCGGGTTGAGCAGAACGTATTCTCCGTAGCGGTCGACGATAAAAGCAACAGCCTCTTCATCACTATCACCCGCGACAAGACGATCCCGCAACAGGATGCGCAGATCGCGCGCAAGCGACGCATTGCTCTCGTCGATGCTTTCATTGCGGCACACGAGGCACCGCAACCCTTTGGAGAGAACACGCGCGCGTGCTTCAAGCTGTGGATCATCGAGGATCTCATCGGGCTGGACCGCTGCGACCGGGCTTGTCAGCAGCATCAAAATCAGGGCGAGCCGTTTCATTCCGCCGGCACCGCTTGTCTCCGCGCCTTGCGCGCGCCGGCAGCGACCCGGAAACGACGGTCGGTTAGGCTTAGCACTCCGCCAAAAGCCATCATCGCGCAGCCAATCCAGATCCAGTTCGTCATCGCCTTGATGTAGGTCCTGATCGCCCATCCGCCATTGGTCTGCTCATCACCGATCACCAGATACAGATCGCGCGCGAGATTCTGGTGGATCGCCGCTTCTGTGGTCGGCATCTGCGCCACTGGATAGAACCGCTTTTCCGGTGCGAGCGTCGCAACAAAATTACCGTCTCTGAACACGTCGATCACACCCGTGGTCGCGACATAATTGGGTCCGTTGCCCTTCGTCACACTGCGCAGCGTCATCTCATAACCCGACACCTCGAAAGGCACGTCAATCCGGGCGACCTGAATATCCTCGACCGTCCATGCGGTAAGTCCTGCAATCCCCATCATGGTGACGCCCAGTCCGGCATGCGCCGTGGCCTTGCCCCAATCGGCCCGAGGCAGACGGAGCAAGCGCCCCAGCCGGTTCGATCCGCGCCCCGTGCGCTGCATCAGATCCACGACAGTGCCCATGATGATCCATGCGGCAAGAAACATGCCCACCGGTCCGATCAGGCTGCGCCCGGTCTGCATGGTCCACACAAGTCCCCCGATGGCGAGCGCCAGCACGAAAACATAGCGCAAAGGGCGCATCGCACGCGCAAGGTTGGCGCGCTTCCAGGGCAGCGCAGATCCGACAGGCAGAACGATCCCGAGGGCGACCATGAAGGGGGTGAACGCCGCATTGAAGAATGGCGGCCCGACGCTGAGCTTGCGATCAAAGAACATCTCGGCTAGCAAAGGCCACATCGTACCGACGAATACAACGAAACAAGCGACCGCCAGCAGCAAGTTGTTTAACACCAGTGCACTTTCGCGACTGGCGATGCTGAACACGCCTTTCGCCTCCAATGCGCCCGCGCGCAACGCAAACAGGATCAGCGCCCCCCCCATGAAGATCGCCATGATCATCAGAATGAACACACCGCGCTCCGGGTCATTCGCAAAGGCATGCACCGAAGTCAGCAATCCCGACCGCACGATGAACGTGCCGATAAGCGAAAACCCGAAGGCGAGGATCGCAAGCAGGATCGTCCAGCTTTTCAGGCTCTCGCGTTTTTCGACAACGATGGCGGAATGCAGCAGAGCCGCCGCCAATAGCCACGGCATGAAGCTGGCGTTTTCGACCGGATCCCAGAACCAGAAGCCGCCCCAGCCCAACTCATAGTAGGCCCACCATGAGCCGAGCGCGATGCCGATTGTCAAAAACACCCAAGCCGCCAATGTCCAGGGACGCACCCACCGCCCCCACGCCGCGTCGACTCGTCCTTCGATCAACGCGGCCACGGCAAAGCTGAACGCCATGCTCAGCCCGACGTAGCCCAGATAAAGAAACGGCGGATGAAACGCCAATCCGGGATCTTGCAACAACGGATTGAGATCCTGACCGTCGAAGGGCGGCACCGCAAGTCGGGCGAAAGGGTTCGAGGTCAGCAGGATGAAAGCAAGAAACGCGACGCCGATCGCGGCCTGAACGCTCAGCACCCGCGCCCGCAAGGACGTCGGAAGCTGGCCACCGAACCACGCGGCCATTGCGCCGAAAAGCGCCACAATCAGAACCCACAACAGCATCGAACCTTCGTGATTACCCCACGTGCCGCTGATTTTGTACAGCATCGGTTTCATCGAATGGCTGTTTGCCACTACCACCGCGAGGCTGAAATCCGAGGTGACGAAAGCCCAGGTCAACGCCCCGAAAGCCGCAGCGATCAGGACAAACTGCACCCCTGCCGCAGGTTCGGCCACGGCCATCCAACCCGGCCAACCCTTCGCGGCGCCCACCATCGGAACGATCATCTGAATGAGTGCCACGCCAAAGGCGAGCAGCAGGGCGAAATGTCCAAGCTCTGTAATCATGGGGGCAAACATACCCCTATCGACATGCCGTTCCAATCGGATTCGCGTGGTCAGAAAGCCGCAGGTCGTTCACCTTTGCGCGCGCCATGCATCAAGCGCGGCATTGGCATCGGTCCGCAATGCCTGCGCTGCGAGCCGTGCATCGAGACCGGCATCCGCAACGCCCGGCGAAGTGGCCCGCATCCGCCCGATCGTATCAATATTGTCCACGACCTGCGGCACATGCTTGACCGTCGCGACGATGCTGCGCTGAAAATCCTGGGCTTTCACCTGATGCCGCGCCCCGAAATAGAACGACACGATCACCCCCAGCAACCACCATAGTGGTTCCGGAACGAGCGCGATCCCCTGCATACGTTGTGCAAACCACAGGGGCGCCACCATTGCAGAAACGAAAAGTCCCAGAGTACCAAGCGCGAGCGCAGGACGGGGCAGACGGTTTACCCCGTCCATGAAACGGTCGAACCCACCTTTGGCAGGTGCCGCGAATTCCGCCCCGTACTGCCCCATCGCATCGCGCTGGACTTCGGCGCCGCGCGCCGCGCTCGCCTCCGCGTTCTCGCGGAAAACCTCGACGGTATCGCGAACGACGTTCCTGCCATTGCCGAAGACCGTGCCAAAAATCCTTTCGATCAATCCCATTGCGCCGTCCTTTGCTCGAACTCAGCTTTGCTGAGATGGTACTCGGGTGCGATGAATTCCTCCGCCCGCTTGATCCAGCCGCCTTTCCCCCCCGCCCGTGTCCGGGCGTATTTGCGGCTTGCCGTCCGCCTGTCGGCCAGCCGCAAATAATAGTTGCGCCGCGCGATACCGTAGGCGTTGACCATGTGATCCGGCGCCGCCTTGAACGCGGCACGCGCAGCGGCAAGGCTTTGCGGCCCCAGTGCGCCATCAACCGTTACCTCGAATCCCATGCGCCCCAAAAGCTGCTGCAGAATCCTCACGGCGTTGCTGCCCGCATTGACGTACATATCGAAAACCGTGGCTTGCAGCGCGGGTGGCAATTCGGCCACCAGCGGTCGCTGAAAATAGTGCTCCAGAAAGATATCTATCGCCTGGCTGCGGGTCAGTTTGCGAACATCGCGCACAGAGATTTCCCCGTCGCCGTCAAGATCCAGCCCGAGTCGCCGCATCGTGTGGATCGTAACACCGAAATTCGTAGCCCCGCCCGGATCGTCGGGATCGTTGACAAAGCCACCCTCGCGGACGACGATTTCTTCGGCAATTTGACGTACTGATTGCATGTGCCATACCTCCATTTTGGAGGACAGCAAGCATCAAAGAGGTTAATCCACGCCGACCAGTGCGTGCGGTGTCACCCTCCGGGGGCTTGATAGACGCCGTGTTCCTTCAACGCGTCGACGACCTCTTTGGGCATGTATGTCTCATCGTGTTTAGCAAGAATTTCAGATGCTTGGAAAACACCGTTGATGTAGTTCCCGGTCCCGACCATACCCTGGTTCTCTTCGAACAAGTCCGGCAACACCCCGGCAAAGATCACCGGCACGCTCGCGCCGCCATCGGTCACGGAAAAACTGATCTGCTCACCTTCGCCACGCCGCAGCGTACCTTCCTCGACCAAACCGCCGATGCGGAACACTTCGGACGGACCGGGAGGCTCGGCCAGCACCTGTGAAGGCGCGCGAAAGAAGTTTATGCCGTCGCGCAGCCCGTATCCGATCAACGCGGTCGCAGCGACCAACGCCACGACAGCCACGCAAATCAGTTGTATACGACGTTGCTTTTTCAGGCTTTTCATCGTGTCCTCACGGGAAAAGAGGTGCCATCATCAACCCCTCCGTCTCGTTGATATTTAACATCAGATTGGCGTTTTGCAACGCCTGCCCCGATGATCCCTTCGTGAGATTGTCGAGCGCCGCGATTACAATGGTCCGCCCCGGAATCCTGTCCGCGACCACCCCAATATGGCAAAAGTTCGATCCGCGGATGTGTCGCGTACTGGGTGCGTCGCCAAACGGCAGCACTTCGATGAACGGCTCATCAATATAGGCGTTTTTCATCGTGTCACGAATGATTTGCGCGTCACCCCTCACGTAAACCGTTGCAAGGATCCCGCGGTTCGCCGGGATCAGATGCGGAGTGAACTGAACCCGGACGGGACGCCCCGCCAGCTTCGAGAACTCCTGATCGAACTCACCGAGATGGCGGTGTTTACCTCCGACGCTATAGGCGTGATATCCCTCGGACAATTCCGCATGCAGCAGGTTTTCCTTCAGCGCCCGACCCGCGCCTGACACCGCGCATTTGAGATCCAGGATAATTTCATCAAGGTCGATCACACCGGACGCGATCAATGGACGCAGCGCAAACTGGCCGGTCGCTGCATTGCAACCTGTTCCAGCAACCAACCGCGCACCGCGTATCTCATCGCGGTAGAATTCAGTAAGCCCGTAGATCGCCTCGGACTGTTGCTCAAGCGCCGCGTGCGGGTTGCCGTACCATTTCTGATACTCCGCTGGCTCGCGCAATCTGAAGTCAGCAGACAGATCGACGATCTTGAGGTCTTTGGGCAGCCTTGCGATCACTTCTTGCGACGTCTTGTGCGGCAACGCGCAAAAGCAAAGGTCGATATCCGCAAAATCAATCTCTTCCATCTTCACGAGATCGGGCAGGTCCAGATGACGCAGATGCGGAAATACATCCGCCATCCGCTGACCGGCCTTGGAGTTGCCACCCAGCGCCTTGATATTCATGGAGGAGTGCCCGGAAATCAACCGGATCAGTTCGGCGCCCGTGTACCCGGAAGCGCCGAGAATTGCGATTTGGTAAGTCATGGTTCGGATCCGTTCGTGAAATTCAGTATCACAGTATACGGCTCAGGCCGCCTGAAAGGAAATCTCTTGTCGCAAGAACTGGTTGGCGCGTTGACTGACGCGTTTGGGATCCCCCGTCGTCAGGAACGCGGCACTGCCAGTGCCTGTCCTGCCGGGGTGGCGTACCAGGTAATCCGCAAGGCTTTCTGCGACCAGACCCGCTTGACTCAGCACCCGGACATCCGCGCCCAGCGCATCCTGAAAAGCGTCGCGCATAAGCGGATAGTGCGTGCACCCCAGTATCGCGGTTTCCGGTCTCGGCATCTTGCGTCTGAGCGCCTCGACGTGGCTACGCACCAGCTCCTGAGCCAAAACCATGTCGCCATCCTCGATGGCATCCACGACACCGCCGCACGCCTGCGCCTCGACATCCACGCCAATGGCGCGAAATGATAATTCGCGCTGGAACGCGCGCGTGGCAACCGTGGCCGGAGTGGCGAACAGGGCCACATTATTGACGGACACCTCCCGCGGCGGCGAATTGTCGCCCCAGCGCCGTTCCGTCAACGCTTCGATCAACGGCACGAAAACCCCCAACACCCGTTTGTCCGGCGGCACCCAGTTTTCCTGCATCCGGCGCAGCGCGGCCGCCGAGGCGGTATTGCACGCGAGAATTACAAGATCACAGCCCGAATCGAACAGCCGTTGCGTCGACTTTACCGTCAGATCATAGATATCATCGGCGTCGCGTACCCCGTAAGGCGCGTTCGCACTGTCGGCGAGATAGACGAAATCCTGCTCCGGCAGCCGCGCCTGCACCGCTTCCCAGATCGTCAGCCCGCCCAATCCACTGTCAAAGATGCCTACCGCCATGCGCCTTACCGGCTGCGATGCCGGTCCTCGAATTCATATCCCGCCGCGAAGGAATCGAGCGGTTCTGGAGCAAGCTCATACGTCGCTTTGCGCAGGAAATCCATCATACCTTTTGCATTGCACCTCCATGGCGCGAGATCGGCAGGATCGAACGGCGTGCCGATCACCATCCGCACGGGCATACCGAGACGGATACGAAACTCTCGTATCATCAATCCTATGCGCAGGGTCTGGTGCAGATGGCTGGCGATCTGGAAGGCCCGACTGGTGTGGCCATCAAAATAGACAGGCAGTGCGGCAGCACCCTATTTCACGATCATTCGCGCCGTGAACCCGCGCCAGACCGGATACATCGGCCGCGCGAAAGGTCGCGCACTCGTGCTGATCGTCCCGCCCGGAAATACCCCGATCGCCCCGCCCTGCCCTGCCCTGCCCTGCCGCAGGAACGCAAGCGCTTTACGGCGGGTGACGACGTTTTGCGCGACCGCATCGCGCGTTCCCTCGAAATTGACCGGCAAAACCAACTGTGCCGCACCGGGCGCACGCATGAACACTGAATTTGCAAGTATCCCGAAATCGGTTCGCGCGCGTGTATAAGATGGTCCATCATCAGCCCGTCCAGGATGCCATAGGGGTGGTTCGCGACCACAATCAGCGCACGCTTTATCAGGGCGCTCCGCCCTGTCGCAGTCTCCATCAGACGGATCACAGCCCTCCCCGCCCGCGTATCCGCGGACGGTGCGAAACTGAGATCACGCGCAGCTGGCGCCAGCCGCATCCTTGCCGTGTCGCTTCACCTTCATCAACGCAAACGAAGCATCGCAAAGGTTCATGACGTCTTCACGACATCACTCCGCCGCTTTCGCTGCCTGCGCGCCACCCGAACGGATCACACTGAGCAATTCCTCGCGCCGCTTGGCCGCTTTGGCTTCATTCGCCTGCTTCACCGGGCCGAATCCGCGGATCTGCCGGGGCAGCTCCGCCAGCGCGACGATCGCGTCGCGTGTCCGCTCGTTCAGCTTGGGCAGAACCTCAGCCATATCCGCCTCGTATTGCCGGATCAGGCCACGTTCCATCTTGCGCTCGGCGGTGTACCCGAAAATGTCCAGCGGCGTGCCGCGCAGCCCCTTGAGCCCTGCCATTATCCGAAGGGGACGTTCCAGCCAGGGTCCGAACTCGCGCTTCGTCGGTCTCCCGTCGGGACCTGTTTTCGACAGTATAGGCGGCGCAAGGTGGAACCTCATCAGGAAATCACCATCGAACTCCGCCTGCGCCTTTTCCCGGCTCGACAGCAACAGACGCGCGACCTCGTATTCGTCCTTGTACGCCAACAGCTTGTGATAGCCCAGCGCGACCGCCTCTTTCACGTCCCTGTCCGTGATCCCGTCGAGCATTTTGGCATAGCGATTTGCCAGCCGCTTGCCCTGATACTGCGTCAGATGCGCGACGCGGAACGCAATCCTGTCGTCCAGTGTCTTTGGCATCGACAGCACCTTGGGCGTCATCAGGGCCTCTGCGTCTACGGGAAACAGAACCGCCCAGCGCCCGATCTCGAAGGCGCGCAGGTTGCGTGCAACGGCCGCACCGTTCAGCTCGATCGCATGGCGGATTGCCTCGAGCGAGAGCGGGATCAATCCGCGCTGCCACGCCGCACCGAAGATCATCATGTTGGAGTAGATGGAATCGCCCAGTGCTGCCTTTGCCAGATCGGACGCATCGAACAGAGCCACCCGGTCTTTCAGACGCGCCTGAAGCGCCAGTTCAAGGCGATCATAGGGCATCTTGAATTCAGGCTCCCGCGTGAAATCGCCGGTGATGATCTGGTGTGAATTGACGACCGCACCGGTGCGGCCCGTGCTCGTCAGGCCCAGCGTCGCATTGCCGCCGGAAACGACAAGATCTCCCCCGATCAGCGCATCGCATTCGCCCGTGGCGACGCGGATCGCGCTGATGTCTTCGGGGCGCTCGGCCAGACGGCAATGGATGCTGACAGCGCCGCCCTTCTGGGCGAGGCCCGCCATCTCCATCATACCGGCCCCCTTGCCGTCAATCTGCGCCGCCTGCGCGAGGACCGCGCCGATCGTGACCACACCTGTGCCACCCACGCCCGTGATCACCACATTGAACGTGCCGTCGATCGTTGGCAAATCCGGCATCGGCAGGTCGGGCAGATCAAGTTCGGCCGTGGCCTCCTTGCGGACGGTAGCCCCTTCAAGTGTGACGAAGGACGGGCAGAACCCTTTGACGCAGGAAAAATCCTTGTTGCACGAGGACTGGTCGATGGCGCGCTTGCGGCCCAGTTCGGTCTCCGCAGGCACGATGGAGACACAGTTGGATTGCACCCCGCAATCGCCGCAGCCTTCACAGACATCGGTGTTGATGAACACCCGCTTGTCCGGGTCGGGAAACAGCCCGCGCTTGCGGCGGCGGCGCTTTTCGGCCGCACAGGTCTGGATATAGACAATGGCGCTCACGCCCTCGGTCTCAGCCATGCGCTTTTGCACATTCGGCAACTCGGCCCGCTCGAACGTGTCGACACCCTTGAAGGCTGTGAAATCCACATCCTCCTTTTCGTCGTAGACCACGGCAAGCGTCTTGACCCCCATCGCGCGCAGCTCGGCCACGATGCGCGGTGCGTCCAGATCGCCCTCGTTGTGTTGTCCGCCCGTCATGGCAACTGCATCATTATACAGGATCTTGTAGGTTATATTGGTCTTCGCGGCCAATGCGGCGCGGATCGCCTGCACGCCTGAGTGGTTATATGTCCCGTCCCCGAGGTTCTGGAACACATGCGGCGTTTTCGAGAATGGCGCTTCGCCGATCCAGTTGGCCCCCTCGCCCCCCATATGGGTAAAGCCCAGCGTCTCGCGGTCCATCCATTGCGCCATGAAGTGACACCCGATCCCGGCATAGGCCCGGCTGCCTTCGGGCACCTTGGTCGAGGTGTTGTGCGGACAGCCTGAACAAAAGTACGGCAAGCGTCCCACGATCTCTTCGGCGTTATCGGCGCGGCGCGCTTCCTCCAGCCGGGCCAACCCTGCCTTGATCGCGTCGGTGCCACGGCCCTCTTCGCACAGCACGTCGCCCAGCTTTTGAGCGATATCGACCGGGTCGAGCGCCCAGCGCGCGCTGAAGAACTCCGCGCCGTTCTTGCGCCCGCCGTACACCCGGTGGCGCATGTCGTCGTCGAACAGCGCCTCCTTGATCTGTACCTCGATCAGCTTGCGCTTTTCCTCAACCACGACGATCAGATCCAGATCCTCTGCCCAGTCGTGAAAGCCGCGCATGTTCAGCGGCCATGTCTGCCCAACCTTGTAGGTCGTGATACCAAGCCGCTCGGCCTCCGCCGAATCGATGCCTAAAAGGCTCAGTGCGTGCACCAGATCGAGCCAGTTCTTGCCCGCAGCGACAAATCCGATCTTCGCACCCTTCTTGCCCCAGACCCGCTTGTCCATCTTGTTGGCGTGCGAAAACGCCTCCGCCGCATAGCGTTTATGATCAATCAGCCGCGCCTCCTGGGCGATGCGTTCATCCACCAGCCGGATGTTCAGCCCGTCTTCGGGCATCGGATAATCGGGGGTCACGAACGACATGCGGAACGGGTCGCCATCGACGACCGACGTCACCTCGACGGTGTCCTTCATGGTCTTGAGCCCGACCCAGACGCCCGCATAGCGCGACAGGGCCCAAGCATAGAGTCCGTAGTCGAGAATCTCCTGAACGCCCGCCGGGCTGACCACCGGCATATAGGCGTCGACCATCGCGAATTCGGACTGGTGCAGCACGGTCGAGGATTCGCCCGTGTGGTCGTCCCCCATCGCCATGATGACGCCGCCGTGCTTGGAGGTGCCCGCCATGTTCGCGTGCCGCATCACATCACCGGACCGATCTACCCCCGGCCCCTTGCCGTACCACAGACCAAAGACCCCATCATGCTTGCCCTCGCCGCGGACTTCCGCCTGCTGCGCGCCCCAAAGCGCCGTCGCGGCCAGATCCTCGTTCAACCCCGGTTGAAAGGTAATGCTATGCGCCCGCAACTGTTTTTCGGCGCGGCTCATCTGCATGTCGACCGCGCCCAGCGGCGATCCACGGTATCCCGTCACCAACCCGGCGGTGTTCAGACCCGCCGCATGATCACGCGCCGCCTGCATCATCATCACCCGTACCAAAGCTTGGGTCCCATTCAGCAAAACAGGGCTTTTCTCCAGATCGAAACGGTCTGTCAGCGAGATTTTCTGCGTCGTCATGGTGTCCCTCCCAAAATACCGGTGATGCATGCGCACATTACCCGCGCGCATCGCATGGTTTAAAGGCATAATAGGTCATATATTATGACCTGTATAGTGTCAGAAGCGGCGTTCGCGAAATTTCGCCTCGCTTTTAGGTAGGTTAAACCGCGTCGATCCGGTACAAGCACGCGCAAGCAATAAGAGATGCACCATGGATTGGGACAAGCTGAGAATTTTTCACGCGGTCGCGGACGCGGGGTCACTGACCCATGCGGGTGACAAACTCAATCTGTCGCAATCCGCCGTCAGTCGTCAAGTGCGCGGCCTCGAAGAGCAGCTTAACACGAACCTGTTTCATCGCCACGCCCGCGGCCTGATTCTCACTGAACAGGGCGAATTGCTATTCGATGCCACGACTGCAATGGCCAGAAGAGTCGATGCCGCCTCCGCTCGGATCCGCGACAGCGAGGAAGAGGTATTCGGCGAGTTGCGTGTGACCACGACGACGGGCTTTGGCACATTATGGCTCGCACCGCGCTTGTCCAAACTCTATGACCGCTATCCCGATCTCAAGGTCGACCTGATGCTAGAAGAGAGGGTGCTCGATCTGCCGATGCGTGAGGCAGATGTCGCGATCAGGCTCAAGGAGCCGTCTCAGGCTGATCTTGTCCGCAAACGGCTGATGACGGTGCGAATGTGTCTGTTTGCCAGCCCTTCCTACCTCGAAGCCAACGGTATGCCCGAACGGCTCGACGATCTGGCCGCACACCGGCTGATCTGTCAGAACACCCATACCAACCAGGTGGGCGCGGGCCTTCACTTGGTGCAGCAACTGATGCTCTACGAGATCAGGTCTCTTTTGACGGTAAACAATTACTTCGGCGCGTTGCAGGGGGTCATCAACGATCTCGGCATCGGTGTATTACCGGATTACGTCGTTCGGGACTTCCCCGATCTGGTTCGGGTGCTGCCCGAAGTCGAATCGGCCGAAGTGCCAGTGTTTCTGGCGTACCCGGAGGAATTGCGTCAATCCAAACGCGTGGCCGCGTTCAAGGATTTCGTTCAGGACGAGATCATCACCTACCGCAAACAGTTGGTGCAACGGTAAATGCCTCTGCGCCCTGTGCGCACGCGCATTGCGTCCGCCAGTCACACCAAGCCATGCAAAAACTGCATGGCAGACATGCCGCTGCGATTGCAAAAACTGCCTTGATTGTAAGCAGCCTGCACCCTAACTGAACATCATAAGGTTTTTGACGCTCCCGAGCGACATACTTTATACCTCCCTGTTGGACTTGGCCGGGCCTGTGTGCCCGGTCTTTTTTTTGGCCTGGTATCAGGCAATACCGGTCAGCCTGACAGCACCATCAAAACCGTCGAAAAACTAACGTGAATATATTTCCCATGTAAATCATGGGGTTGAATTGCTAATCCAGATATATGAGCACTGCGGTCCGGAACCTTCTCGCGCCCTTCCCGTTATACTCCCGACGCCAGCATCGACTGGAAAACAACCACGAAGGAGACCTCACAATGACAAGCAAGTTCTTGATGACAACCGCAACAATCACCGCCCTGATCGCCGCTCCGATGGCCTACGCACAGACCACGACCGAAGAGATCACCCCGGCAGACATTTCACAGACACGCGCCGGTGTGGGCATTGCCGAGTATGACCCCACAGGTATGTCCGTCACGCAGGAAGAATATGACGTTCTTTCCGCATCCGTAGGCAAACCGCTGCTTACAACGGCGAACGAAGCGATCGGCACGATCACCGGCGTCGGATTCGACGGTCAAGGTAACGTCGAACTGGCGGTGGATCTGCCGGAAGACACCGATTTCGAGGCAGACTTGATGCGCCTGCGACTGCTTCCCGGCAGCGTTACTCTAGTCAACGAGCAAGTCATCCTCGACACGACTGTCGACGCGCTCAAAGTGAAAGTCATCGGCGATGACGCACAGGGTGGTTCCGACCGCGAAGTCACCATCTCGGTGATGTAAACTTTCGACATAACGAGTACCAGGCGCCTGCACTTCGATGCGGGCGCCTTTACGCGTAAGTAACCCTCGCCCATTCTCTGTCCGCGCAGATGAAAACCCGCGCATACACCGCTTACCACTGTCTCGCGATCCGCTCTTTCCCCTGTATCCGACCTGCCCTATGAGGGGGGCCAGGTTTGATCAGCTTCAGCTTCGGGGAATTGCCACATGTCGGAACCAGCCATAACGCCAGATATCATTTCCGCACATGGGCTGAGCGACAGCGAGTACCAGACCATTCTCGATCTGATCTCGCGGGAACCGACCTTTACCGAGCTGGGCATCTTCTCCGCGATGTGGAACGAGCACTGTTCTTACAAATCCTCGAAGAAATGGTTGCGCACGCTGCCGACGACCGGTCCGCAAGTCATCTGCGGCCCCGGTGAAAATGCCGGGGTTGTCGACATCGGGGACGGTCAGGCCGTCGTTTTCAAAATGGAATCGCACAACCACCCATCCTATATCGAACCCTATCAAGGGGCGGCGACAGGCGTAGGTGGAATTTTGCGCGATGTATTCACGATGGGTGCTCGTCCAATTGCGTCGATGAATTCCCTCAGCTTCGGCGCGCCTGCGCATCATAAGACCAAACAGCTTGTCCACGGTGTTGTTGCTGGTGTTGGCGGCTACGGCAACTGCTTTGGCGTTCCGTGTGTCGGCGGCGAGGTGCGGTTCGACCCCGCGTACAACGGCAATTGTCTGGTCAATGCCTTCGCGGCGGGTCTCGCGGACGTGGATAAGATTTTTTACTCTGCTGCCTCAGGTGTCGGCATGCCAGTCGTGTATCTGGGTGCCAAAACGGGCCGCGATGGCGTCGGCGGTGCGACAATGGCTTCGGCTGAGTTTGACGACACCATCGAGGAAAAGCGCCCGACCGTTCAGGTCGGCGATCCGTTTACGGAAAAGCGACTGATGGAAGCGACTTTGGAACTGATGGCGACGGGGGCCGTGATTTCGATTCAAGACATGGGTGCCGCCGGTCTTACCTGTTCGGCGGTCGAGATGGGCGACAAGGGCGACCTTGGTGTCATCCTGGACCTTGAAAAGGTACCGACCCGAGAAACCAACATGACCGCATACGAGATGATGCTCAGCGAATCACAAGAGCGGATGCTGATGGTGCTCCGTCCGGAGTTGGAGGCACAGGCAAAGGCCGTGTTCGATAAATGGGACCTCGATTTTGCCATCGTTGGCGAGACAATTGCAGAGGACCGCTTCGTGATCCGACTGAACGGCGAAGTGAAAGCGGATCTGCCGCTCAAGGCGCTGTCTGGAACGGCACCGGAGTACGACCGTCCCTGGATCGAGACGCCCGTGCCATCGGCGCTTGGCGACCAGCCGACTATCGATCCCATCAAAGGTCTGACCGCCCTGCTCTCCAGCCCGAACTATGCCGGAAAATCATGGGTATACGAACAATATGACACGATGGTGATGGCCGACAGCACCCGCACGCCCGGATGGGGTGCGGGCATTGTCCGTGTGCATGGTACCGACAAGGCGCTGGCGTTCACCTCGGATGTCACCCCCCGATACGTCAAGGCAGACCCGACGATGGGCGGTCGGCAGGCCGTGGCCGAAGCCTACCGCAATCTCACGGCCGTCGGTGCCACGCCACTTGCCACGACCGACAACCTGAATTTCGGCAATCCCGAAAAGCCGGAAATCATGGGTCAGCTGGTTTGCGCGATCAAGGGCATCGGCGAGGCGGTCGCCGCCCTCGACATGCCAATCGTGTCCGGCAACGTGTCGCTTTACAATGAAACCGACGGATCCGCGATCCTGCCGACACCCACAATCGGTGCCGTCGGACTTTTGAGATCGCAGGACGATATTATCGGCTTCGACGTGCGCGAAGGCTACGTCGCCCTGCTGCTGGGCGAGACGAAGGGGCATCTGGGCCAATCCGCACTGCTTGTCGAGGCGTTTGGCCGTGCCGAGGGCGAGGCGCCGCCCGTTGATCTGCAAGCCGAAGCCACGCATGGCGATTTCATCCGCGCCAACCGCGCGCAGATCGCCGCCTGTACCGATCTGTCGGATGGTGGTCTGGCCCTTGCAGCCTTCGAGATGGCGAACCACGCACGTCTCGGCCTGACGCTCGGCGTTGATGATACCGCCCTGCTGTTCGGCGAGGATCAGGCCCGATATCTCATCGCCGCGACGCCCGAGAATGCGGACGCCTTGCGCGCCAGTGCGCTTTCGGGTGGCCTCGTGCTGGCCGAGGTGGGGTGTTTCGGTGGCGAGAGCCTGCAACTTGGCGGCGATGGTGCGCCATTGGCAGAATTGGCCGAGATCTACCGCGCAAGCTTTGCGGCGACCGTGACCTGACTACGCACCTTCAATCATCTGCATCAGCCGCGCTTTTTCGCCCGAGTCGTCGGGCCTGGAAATTGCAGCGGCCAGCGCTTCGAGCGATGCGATCGAGTGACCGGCACGAAAACTGTCGACATGCGGCAGCATTGCGCGGATGCCTGCCGCCTTTGGCGCAAAACCATCCCAGCGCAGCAGCGGGTTAAGCCAGATCAGACGCCGCGACGACAGGTGCAGCCGCTGCATTTGCCGCGCCAGCGCGCCGGGATCGTCGCGGTCCAGCCCGTCGGTGATCAAAAGCACCACCGCCCCCTGCCCCAGCACCCGCCGTGACCAGTCGCGATTGAAGGCCTCGATGCTGCGCCCGATGCGCGTACCGCCTTCCCAATCCTGCGCCTGCGCCCCCGCCGCCCTGAGCGCGGCGTCCACGTCGCGGGTCGAAAGATGGCGGGTGATATTGGTCAGCTGCGTGCCGAAGGTAAAAGCATGTACCTGCGCCCAGCCCGCGCCCCTCTCGTTGGCCACCGCGTGCAGGAAATGCAGGATCACGCGGCTATATTGGCTCATGGAGCCGGAAATATCGCACAGCACGACCAGATTGGGCCAACGTGGTTTCGGTGTTTTGAGGGCCAACGCATCCATCTCGCCGCCCCGCTTCATCGCCGCACGCATCGAGCGGGCCACGTCCACCCGGCCCTGACCGAAACTCGCCGCGCTGCGCCGGGACGGCAACGGCTTGATGGGCAGCCGCAGCTTGGCCAACATCCGCTTCGCCTGCGCCATCTCCGCAAGGCTCATCTGCTCGAAATCGAGAGTCTTGAGCCGCTCGGAGGCGGACATGGTGAGCGAGGCGTCCACCTCGACCATCGTGTCTTCTTTCCTGTCCTTTTCGGGCTTTTCATGCTGGGGCGCTTCGGCACCGTCCAGCAAAGCCTCTGCAGCCCGCTTCTCGGCCGCCTGTGCAGGACGCTCTTCCTGCACCCCGCGAATAGCCGGTAGCATCGCGGCCATCATATGTTCAAGATAGCGCGGGTCGCGCCAATAGAGCCTGAAAAGTTGTGCGAACACCCGTCCGTGTTCCGGTCGGTTGACGAAACAGGCGTGCAGCGTCCAGTAAAAATCCCGCCTTTCGGTGAAGCCTACCGCCTGAACGGCGCGGATCGCGTCGATGACCCGACCTGGCCCGATGGGCAGCCCGGCCCGCCTCAGCGCGCGTGCGAAATGCATGATATTGGCGGCGAGGCGCGGGTTTTCCGGCAACTCGAGAGGAACATATTCGGCCATCAGCGCACAACCTGCTCGCCGCGGGTGTGTGGGCATGTCGGAATTGGATATTTATAGCCAAAAGAAATAGGCATTAGGCATCGAGGCTCGATCTGGCTTCGTCGAGGATCCGTTTGGCTTCGGACCCCTGCAGCTTCGCGATGTCGTCTTGGTATTTCAGGATCGCACCCAGAGTGTCGGCGATGGTTTCGGGACTGAGCGTGAGCACATCAAGGGCCAGGAGGCATTTCGCCCAGTCGATTGTCTCTGCAACGCCGGGTTTCTTGAACAGATCTTCCGTGCGCAGTTTCTGCACGAAGGCCACGACCTCCCGGCTAAGCGATTGGGCCGCTTCGGGCGCCCGGGCGGTCAGGATCTCCATCTCGCGGTCGAAATCGGGATAGTCCACCCAGTGGTACAGACAGCGCCGCTTGAGCGCGTCGTGAACCTCGCGGGTGCGGTTCGATGTGAGGATGACGATGGGGGGTTCGGGCGCCTTGATCGTTCCCATCTCCGGGATTGTGACCTGAAAATCACTCAGCGCCTCCAAAAGGAACGCTTCGAACGGGGCATCCGTTCTGTCAAGCTCGTCAATGAGCAGAACGGGGGCGCCGTTTTCGTCCGGACGCAGAGCCTGTAGCAACGGGCGCTCGATGAGGAAGGCGTCGCTGAACAATTCTTGGGTCAGCGCCGTGCGATCCGCGTCGCCTGCCGCTTCGGCCGTGCGGATCGCGACCATTTGTGCAGGAAAGTTCCATTCGTATACTGCCGACGCCGCATCAAGCCCTTCGTAGCATTGCAGACGGATCAGACGACGCTCCATCGCGGCGGCAATCGCCTTGGCTATTTCGGTCTTGCCAACGCCTGCCTCGCCTTCCAGAAACAGCGGGCGACCCAATCGCAGGCTGAGAAATACCACTGTGGCCAATGGCCGGCCACAGACATATCCCTGCCGCGCCAGCATGTCTTGCACTGCGTCAATGGATGTTATTTCCTTCACGGCATTCGCCCCCTTCAGCGTCGTTCGCGCCAGAAGGCCACCCCGCGGGCGCGCGGTCAAGGCCCGCCGTGCTCGATTTGTCACCCGAGGCCCGGGCCACGGTACCGTGAAGATTGACGTAATCGGAGGGAAATGGCATCGTGTTTACCAGTATAAAAGAGGTTTGGGGCAGACCTGCACCCGAACCCTTAATGAGGCGGACATGAGCAACCTTAAGACATGCGCGGCCGTGCACCGCGTACATCGCCATGGCGGATAATCCGACAATCACCGCCATAACCTGCGTCAAGAATGAAGGCCCCTTCTTGCTGGAGTGGATTGCATTCCACCGCATCCTTGGCGTGACGGATTTCCTGTTTTACTCGAACGATTGCGACGATGGGACGGATACTCTTCTGGATGCGCTGGCGGAACAGGGTCTTGTCGTGCACTTGCCGAACCCTGCCGAGGGACGCAATTATCAGATGGAGGCTTTGAAGGACGCCAAGGCGCGCGATGTCGTGCGCACCGCCGACTGGGTCTGGATCGCGGATGTCGACGAATTTCCCAATATCCATGTGGGCGATCACAGTTTTGCCGCGTTGATCGACGCGTGCGGCAATCCACAGACCATCAGTCTCAATTTTCAGTTCTTCGCCAACGGCGATATCGAAGGTTTCGAGGACAGGCCGGTGATCGAGCAATTCACCCGATGTCAGAATCCTGATCTGTGGTGCGGTGAGGCCGCAATCGAGGTGAAGTCATTGGTGCGCGATGATTTTCCCTTGCAGTACTACGGCGCCCACCGGCCATTCTTCAAACCGAAGGTGAAGAAAAACGCCCGGCCTTCGTGGACAGACGGATCAGGGCGCCCGGTGCCGCACCGGTTTCTCGTCGCGGCCAATCCGCGCCGCATCCGTCGGTTTCCGGCCGCCGGCGCACGCCGCTTCGCCACGTTGAACCATTACGCGCTGCGCAGTCTTGACAGTTATCTGGTCAAGAACGATCGCGGCGACGTGAACCGCGAAAACCGCGATTTCGACGACACCTACTGGCGCGAGCGCAACGATCCCGCTTGGGAGGACACCTCCATCCACCGCTATCTTCCTGCGTTGAAGAGGCAGGTCGAGGCATTGAAATCACTTGGTGACATAGGCGCTCTGCACGATGCCTGCGTTGCCGCCCATATCGCACGCCGCGATGCGTTGATGGAGCGTCCGGAGTACCGCGCGATGCGCGAAC
The DNA here is from genome assembly GCF_947497275.1 of uncultured Sulfitobacter sp. Taxonomy (GTDB): domain Bacteria; phylum Pseudomonadota; class Alphaproteobacteria; order Rhodobacterales; family Rhodobacteraceae; genus Sulfitobacter. The sequence continues at coordinate 409,062 of NZ_CANMFS010000001.1, read as the reverse complement.
AGCTTCTTGCCGCGTCGAAGTTGCCACCGCAGGAAGAAGAGATGCTGCGCGATCTTGGCTTGCTGGAACCCGCACGATGAGCCGGCTCAGGATCGTCAATCTGGGTTTGCCTAAGACCGGCACGACGACGCTCGCGCGCGCGCTGAAAATCGCGGGCTTTCGCGTAGCCGATCACCGGATCCGCCCGCGCCAGACGGACAACAGTGCGCTCGCCGATGCCTACGTCGCGGATGTACTCTATCGGGGCTATTTCCTGACGGGGGATCCGGGATCGGAGTTCGACGATTTCACGGCGCTGACCGAACTGAGTTGTCTGCGCGAGGGCAAGTCGCTCTGGCCCCAAATGGATTTCGCGCTGATCGACGCGATCCGCACCCATCACCCTGATGTTCGCTTTCTTGCCTCGCGCCGCCATAGCTGGGACGTGTCGCAGTCGATGCTGGCATGGTCCGATCTCGGCACGGACCGCCTGCCCGCGTCCGATATTCCTGGGCTCCCCGAAGGTTATGGCGAGACGACCAGAGAGCGCGTTCAGTGGATCGATGGGCATTACGCACATCTGAACGCAGTGTTCGCCGGAGATCCCGCTTTCCTGGAATTCGACGTCTCGGATCCGGGCGCGCGCGACGCCGTCGCGGCGCATGTGGGTGCTGATCTGACCTGGTGGGGTCAGGCGAACGCGAACACGCAGCACCGGGCGGTCTGATGCGCATCGTCCTGCATATCGGGCTTGAGGAATTGAGTGCCGCGCGGTTGCAATCGGTACTCGCGGCCAAGCGGGACCAGTTGATCGGCAAGGGCGTGCTGTTTGCCCGCAGCCCCGGAAACAAAAACCACACACGGCTCTTCATGGCCGTAACGGACCCCGGTCATGTGGATCCGCTCCGCTTCAACCGTGGCTATATCCCCGTTGAAAAGCAGGATGTTCTGCGCGCCACGGTGGCCGAGGATCTGGCCCGCGAGGTGACGCAGCACAGGCCCGATACGCTGATCCTGTCCTGTGCCCAGCTTGGCACCAGCCTGCGCACCGCCGATGAGGTGGCACGCCTGCGCGATCTGCTTGTCCCCCTGTCCGACGATATCCGCATCGTGGCGCATGTGGATCATCCCGTGGCGATGCTTGCGCGCAGCTACGCCGAACAGATCCTCGAAGGGCGCGGCATCACATTGCAGGCTGAACTCGATCTGGTTGGCGGCGCAGGCTGGTGGCAAAGCGCGCTGGACGCCGCTCCGCCCATCGACCCGGCCGCCGGCGTTTTCGCCGAAACTCAGGCGCCGGTGCACTGGATCGACTTGCCTGCGCTGGTGGCGTTCTGGGAGGCCGGGTTTGGCAGCGGATGTGTCACGTTGCGCAGCTATGATGCCGAAGCTTTCGCGGCGGAGACGGTCACTGACGAAATCTGCGCCACGGTCGGCATCGCGCAGACTATCGGACGCGCACCTGCTGTTGTCCTTCCGTCCATGCCTGCCGCTGCCAGCCTGGCGCGAGGGCGGCAGTTGAACGCGTTGATCCTGAAAGTGCTTGCGGGCCGCAAACGCATACTGCCCCGCCAGTTGTGGCGCGCGCTGGTACAGGAGGTCGCAGTTGACGGCCCGCCGATGGACATCGCATCGCTTCACCCCATCGCAGACCATTTCGCCCCCGGCCTCGCGCGCCTGGTCAAGGCGCACCCGACGCTGGACCCCCACACGTTCACCGCCCCCCCCGCCAAGGGGCTATGGGCGGAGGCTGACCCGCTCTTTGGATTTCGCGCCTCGCAATATCTGCTGGGCTTCATGTGGCGCATCGACAAGGCGACGCAGCAGGAACAGCAGACAAAGGCGTCTGATCTGGAGAAACTCACCAATGCGGTGGATGGTGCGCTCGCACCGCCGGAGGCATCAATCGCCGGTCTATCGGACGCCGACGCACCCGATGCGCTGACACAGGCCGCGCGCGATATCATGCCCCCCCTTGCGGTGCAAAACTACGAGAAGCTGCGCAAATCCTCTTTCGCCCCGCACAACAGGATGGGATCCGTCGACGAAGAAACGCGCGCCCCGGCCTATGCCCCGGTTGCGCAGCGCACATTGCCCGCCGGCAGCAGCGGCACCGTCATTGTCGGGTGCATGAAGAACGAAGCACCCTATATCGTCGAATGGGTCGCCTATCACCGGGCGATGGGGGTGGACAATTTCCTCATCTATACAAACGGGTGCGAGGACGGCACGACAGAAATCCTCGACCGGCTTCAGGAAATGGGTATTCTGCAACACCGCAACAACGACGCGTGGAAAGGGAACTCGCCCCAGCAGTACGCGCTCAACCAGGCGCTCAGGGAACCGGTGATCAAGAACGCCGACTGGATCATCCACATCGATGTGGACGAGTTCATGAACGTGCGCTGCGGCAACGGCACGGTGCAGGATTTTCTCGACGCGGTGCCCGATGCCACCAACGTCGCAATGACGTGGCGGCTGTTCGGACACAACGGTGTGACCGATCTCGCGGATGATTTCGTGATCGACCAGTTCGATACCTGCGCGCCGAAATACTGCCCCAAGCCGCATACGGTCTGGGGCTTCAAGACGATGTTCAAGAACATCGGCGCTTACGAGAAAATCTCCTGTCATCGCCCAAACAAACTGGATGCCTCGTTTAAATCCCGCGTCAAATGGGTGAACGGATCAGGCGTCGACATGACCAACGAAGCTGCGGAAAACGGCTGGCGCTCGTCCAAGAAATCCATCGGCTACGATCTGTTGCAACTCAACCACTACGCACTGCGCTCTGCCGAGAGCTTTCTGATCAAGCGGCAGCGCGGACGTGCGCTGCATGTGGACCGCTCCATCGGGATCAACTATTGGATTCGCATGGACTGGTCGGATTTCAGCGACAACACGATTAAGCGCAACCTGCCGCGCCTGCGGCTCGAATACGACCGTTTGATGCAGGATGAAACCCTGCGTGGCTGGCATGAAAGCGGCCTGCGCTGGCACCGGGCCAAGGCGGACGAGCTGCACCAGAACCCCGAATTCGCTGATCTCTATCGTGAGGCGCTCAAGGTCAAACTGACCGAGACGGAGCGTGTCGCCTACGCGCTGGCGCTGGATATGGAAAGCTGATGCGTCATCTGGCAATCCTGTGCGTGCGCAACGAGGGCGCGTTCCTGCTTGAATGGTTGGCGCATCACCGCGCGATCGGGTTCACCGATTTCCTCGTATTTTCAAACGATTGTGATGACGGTACCGATGTGATGCTCGACCGGCTGGACGAGATGGGGATGCTCACCCACCTGCGCAACGATGGTCCCTACGACAAGGGCGGCATCCAGTTCACGGCACTCAAGATCGCGGGCAAACACAGCGTCGTTAAACAGGCCGACTGGATCCTGCCGCTCGATGTCGACGAATTCGTCAACATCCGTTGCGGCGATCATACATTGTCGGCGCTGCATGCGGCCATTCCCGACGCCACGGCGATCACGCTGACGTGGCGGCTGTTCGGTGCGGCGGGACAGGTGCGCTATGCCGATGCGCCCGTGCTTGACACGTTCCAGCGCTGCGCACCTGCGGTGATGTACTGGCCCTGGCGCGCGGCAATGTTCAAGACGCTGTACCGCAACGACGGCACCTACCGCAAACCCGGTGTCCACCGCCCGCGCGACCTCAACGAGCGCAAGATCGACCGTGCGCATTGGTTTGACGGCAATGGCACCCGCCTGCCCGACAAGTTCCGCAGCAAGCGGATATTCTCCAACTTCGGACAGGACAATTACGGGCTGGTACAACTGAACCACTATCCGCTTGGCGCTATGGAAAGCTTTGTACTCAAAGCAGATCGAGGGCGGGCCGTGCACAGCGATCAGCTTCTGGGACTCGACTACTGGATCGAGCGGAATTTCAACACCGACACCGATACCACCATCCAATCCATGTCCGGACCGCGCGCGCACGCCCTTGCCGAATTGCGCGCTGACGCGATCCTGTCACGGTTGCACGATGACGCCGTCACATGGCGCAAATCGCATTTCGAGGCATTGCTGAGGCGCGAGCCCTTTCGCGCGCTGTTCGGGCGGCTGATGATGGCGCCCCCATCCCGGCCCGTGTCCCGGGAAGCCGCGCAATTTATGGCCCATCACGCCAATCTTGCCCGAAAGACCAACGCCGAAACGCCTTAATCCTACGCAAATCCTTCCCATTTTCGCCGCATTGGCCCTGTAGTGTTTCGTCTAATCCGCATTCGATCAAAGCGGAATTCGAGCCTGTTGAGGAAAGAGCCATGAGCGAGAACCGCCTGACATTCGATACGTCGCTTGCCGGCATGAAGAAAGCCGACTGGCTGTCGGCGGTCGAGACGCTGTGTGACGAAGACGGCTATTTCGAGCGGCTGGGCAGACGTCACTATGCCGCTTTCGTGGAAAAATCCGATACGCTGCTCGTCACTTTCGAAACCCTGCAAGGGATCCCCGCGCTTTCCTCGCTGGCGCAGCCCTTGGGATGGGAGATGATGCAGGACAACGGGTGGTCGACGCTGTGCATCGCATCCGACGGCGACACCTGGTTTCGGGACAAATCCGTCTATGGCTACTTCGACCGGCTGATCGACGACGGATTCTTCGATGAGTTCGAGCGTGTGGTTTTCTACGGTGCCGGCCCCTGTGGCTACGCCGCCGCTGCCTTTTCGGTGGCGGCACCGGGCGCACGGGTGCTGGCTGTCCAGCCGCAGGCGACGCTCGATCCGCGCGTGACCGAATGGGACGACAGGTTCGTCGAGATGCGGCGGACTGATTTCACCTCTCGCTACGGCTATGCGCCCGACATGTTGGATGCCGCCGATGCGGCCTACATCGTCTACGATCCACGTGAGCGTCTCGATGCCATGCACGCGGCGCTTTTCACCCGGCCCAATGTCTGCAAATTGCGCATCCGCCACATGGGCGGCGCGATCCAGACAGACCTTCTGGAGATGGACCAGCTGCCCGCACTGCTCGGCGCGATCGCAGATGGCACCCTGGACGAGGTGGCGTTCTCAAAAATGATGCGGGCTCGCCGGATGCACCCGCCCTATTTGCGCAACGTCTTGGCCGCGCTCGACAATGACGGGCGCGATGTTCTTGCCCTTGCACTGGCGCGCAACGTCACCGCCCGGATGCACGCGCCGCGCTTCGTCCGCAGGCTGAACGAACTCGAAGCGAAAGCCGCCGCTCAAGACGACTAGTGCTTTTGCGGACGGCGTGCTAGCACCGCGCCCATGACCCAGACACATACGATCCGCCGTCCCGATGACTGGCATCTCCACCTGCGCGACGGCGACATGCTGCGCGCCGTATTGCCCTACACCTCGCGCGATTTCGCCCGCGCGATTATCATGCCCAACCTGGTTCCCCCCGTTGTCACCGCCGCCGACGCGCGGGCCTACCGTGACCGGATTATTGCCGCGATCCCGGGAGCCGATGATTTCACACCGTTGATGACGCTTTATCTGACCGAAGACACCGACCCCGCCGATGTCGCGGCTGCCCATGCCGACGGATTGATCGCGGCGGTCAAACTCTATCCCGCGGGCGCAACAACGAATTCCGCCTCCGGTGTCAGCGATTTTACCAAGGTCGCCGCGGTGTTCGACAAGATGGCCGAAATCGGTCTGCCGTTGTGCACCCACGGCGAGGTGACGGATGCGGATGTCGACATCTTCGACCGCGAGGCGGTTTTCATCGACCGGGTTCTCGAACCGATCCGCCGCGACCATCCCGGCCTGCGCGTGGTGATGGAACATATCACGACGTCCGACGCAGTTGATTACGTCAAGACCGGTGACACCAATCTGGCCGCCACGATCACCACGCATCATCTGGTGATCAACCGCAATCACATTCTCGCTGGCGGGATCAAGCCCCACTATTATTGCTTGCCGGTGGCCAAGCGCGAGACGCACCGCCTTGCCCTGCGCGCCGCCGCCACCTCCGGCGATTCCTGGTTCTTCCTTGGCACCGACTCTGCCCCGCACACCGACGCCAACAAACTGCTGCCCTGTGGCTGTGCGGGCTGCTTCACCGCGCCCAATACGATGTCGATCCTTGCGGAAGTCTTCGAACAGGACGGCGCGCTGGACAGGCTCGAAGCCTTCACATCGCTCAACGGCCCCGCGTTCTATGGCCTGCCGCCCAACGAGGCGACGCTCACGCTGATCCGCGAGATGCCGGATTACCCCGCCCACATCGACACAGCCGACGGACCGGTCACTGTTTTCGATCCCGCGATGCCGCTCAACTGGAGCGTTTGAAGGAGCTTTGCCCATGATCCCCTCATCCTATCCCGACGCGCCGGAAATGGCGCGCCTGACCGCGCGCATGCTGCTGGAAATCAAGGCGGTGAACTTCAACACCGATACGCCCTTTACGCTGGCCTCCGGCCTGCCCTCGCCCAGCTACATCGACTGTCGCAAACTGATCTCTTACCCGCGCATCCGCGCGACGCTGATGGATTTTCTGACCGTCACGGTGATGCGCAACGCAGGCTTTGAGGCGTTCGACAACATCGCCGGCGGCGAGACCGCTGGCATCCCGTTTGCAGCCCTCGTGGCCGAACGGTTGGCGCTGCCGATGACTTACATCCGCAAGAAGCCAAAGGGCTACGGCAGGAATGCGCGGATCGAGGGCGATATGAGCGAAGGTCAGCGCGTTCTGCTGGTCGAGGATCTGACCACCGACGGCGGGTCAAAACTCAGCTTTGTCGACGCGATCAGAGAAACCGGTGCGTCATGTGCGCATACCGCCGTGATCTTTTACTATGACATTTTTCCAGAAACGGAAAAGACCTTAGGCGATCATGGCGTTGCGCTGCATCACTTGTGTACCTGGTGGGACGTTCTGGCAGAGGCGAAAGCACAGGACGCCTTCCCGGGCGCCACGCTGGACGAAGTGGAAAAGTTCTTGAAATCGCCGCGCGAATGGCAGGAAGCAAACCGGCGCTAACCCCTACAGGTTGACGCAGCGACCGGTTTCACCGCAAGATGTAGAAGGCTGCCGCCGTCAGCTTGTTATCCACAGAAATATACAGTTTGCGGCAGCGCCGCCCGTTCGCTATGACGGCTGCGGGTCAAACAGGGGCGGAAAATGAACGAAATCGCATCGATGAACACCACTGGACTCGCGGTGCAGGCACCCGAAACCATGCCCCATTCCATCGAGGCCGAGCAGCAGCTTCTGGGTGCGATTCTCACCAATAACGACATCTACGATCGCGTCGCCTCGATCATCGGCCCGCGCCATTTCTACGATCCCGTGCACGCCCGCATATTCGAGATCGCCGCCGCGCGGATCGCCAAGAACAACCTCGCCTCCCCGGTGACGCTCAAGGCGTTCATGGAGGATGACGAAGGCCTCAAGGAGCTTGGCGGTCCGGCCTATCTGGCCCGTCTTGCAGGTGCTGCGATCTCCGCCTTTGCGGTGCGCGATTACGCGCAGATGATCTATGATCTGGCCGTACGCCGCGATCTGATCGCGCTGGGGCGCGACATCGCGGCCAAGGCGGCGACGGTCGATGTCGCCAGCGAGCCCCGCGAGCAGATAGTCGAGGCCGAACAGCAGCTTTACAAACTGGCGGAACAAGGTCAGGTCGAAAGCGGTTTCCAGAGCTTTCTCAAAGCGGTAACGGACGCAGTTAATGTCGCCAACGCAGCCTACCAGCGTGACGGCGGCCTGTCGGGGGTGTCCACCGGCCTGATCGACATGGACAAGAAACTCGGCGGCCTGCACCGGTCGGATCTTCTGATCCTTGCGGGTCGTCCGTCCATGGGCAAGACATCCCTCGCCACCAATATCGCCTTCAACGTGGCGAAGGCGTACAAGCGCGGACAGCTTCCCGATGGGACCGAGGGCGCGACAGATGGCGGCGTCGTCGGCTTTTACAGCCTCGAGATGAGCGCGGAACAGCTGGCCGCGCGCATCCTGTCCGAAGCCGCCGAGATCCCGTCGCAGCAGATCCGCTCGGGCGATATGACAGAGGCCGAGTTTCGCCGGTTCGTCGATGCCGCCAAGGCGCTGGAAGCCTGCCCACTCTACATCGACGACACCCCCGCCCTGCCGATTTCTCAGCTTGCCGCCCGTGCCCGCCGTCTCAAGCGGACGCACGGCCTCGATGTGCTCATCATCGACTACCTGCAGCTGGTACGTGGCACCGGCAAGAACGAGAACCGCGTCAACGAGATCTCCGAGATTACCATGGGCCTCAAGGCCATCGCCAAGGAACTGGACATACCCGTGATCGCCTTGTCGCAGCTTTCGCGCCAGGTGGAAAACCGCGAGGACAAGCGCCCGCAACTCTCCGATCTGCGCGAATCCGGCTCGATCGAGCAGGACGCGGATGTGGTGATGTTCGTGTTCCGCGAAGAATATTACAAAGAGCGTGAAAAGCCCGGCGATCACGAGCTGGACAAGATGGCAGTCTGGCAAGAAGAGATGGAGCGCCTGCACGGCCGCGCCGAGGTGGTGATCGGCAAACAACGCCACGGCCCCATCGGCACCGTCGAGCTGAGTTTCGAGGGCCGCTTCACGCGCTTCGGCAACCTTGTGAAGCCGTGGCAACAGGGCGGTGACGAGCGCGAGTTCTGAGCCCGCGCACCGCTAACGGGCTGCGGCGCGCGCAATTCCGCCTTCCGATAACGCGTACCGCGCGGCACAGACCGTTCGTGCCACGCGCCCGGACAGACACGCCACCGCCATAAATCGGACGGCGGCGTGAGAGAACATGATCCGCACACGGCTCATACGTCGAATGCCTTACTCGGGCGTCTTCGTCTCATAGACTAGCCCTTTGGCCGTACCCTCGGGAAAGCCTTTCCAGTAGGTATGATCCTCTTTCACCGTGCCGTCCTCGTTCATCGACCAGACCCCGTCGTTCGAGTTTTCTACGAGATCGAGGTAGGCACCTTTTTCCGCCTCACCCTTGAGGTGCTCGTCCATCCACGCGGTGACGAAATGCTGCGCGATGTTGTTCATGCGCGCGGTGTTCCAGACGGCATCGGTGTAATGCTCGGAAATGTTGAACCCCTTATCCTCATTGAAATAAAAGCTCTCCTCGGGGGCCGGCATCGGCGCTCCGGCGTTGTGACCCGCATTTGTATAGGTCAGCAGCGCGGTCGGAACGCCTGTCACGTTCTCCCACAGTGCCCGCACGCCGTTCTCGTACAGCGACGTGCCGTCCTGTGATCCGGCAATGAACAGCATCGGGATCTGCACACCGGCCAGCCCTTCGGCGTTCCAGAAACCGGTGTTCATGCCCCAGGGGCCAAAGGCCACGGCTGTCTTTATCCGGGGATCGGGCAACGCCTCGTGGCTGTCCGATCCGGCCTGGTGGATGGCAAGTGTGCCGTGCGGCGCGCCCCACGCATAGCCGACAGATGTTTCAGTCACACCACCGCCCGCAGTGATCACCGCGCCGTATCCGCCCATCGAATAGCCGATCAGCCCGGCATTCTCCGCGTCATAAAGCCCGGCGAATTCGCCGTCCGCGCCGGCCATCTGCGCCATCTGTTCCAGCACAAAAAGCTGGTCGAGCGAGCGGTTCACCAGCGTCGAACCAAAGGCCGCCTGCGTGCGGTAGGTGCTGTCGGTGTGGTCAATCGACGCGACCACATAGCCCTTCGAGGCAAGGTTTTCCGCCAGATGGGACAGCAAAAAACGGTTGCCGGGATAGCCATGGCTGATCAGGACCAGCGGAAAAGGGGCGTCGGGTGTCGCTGTGGCTGCGTCGCGCATGGCCTGCCCGGTCAACGTCACTTCGGTGGAGCCGTCACGCAGGAACGCGTTGAATTCCGTCGCCCCTGACGCACCGTCCGCCGCAGGGTACCACATCTCGACCGTCAAAGGCCGGTCATAGCGCGGCATTTCCGCCGGCTTCTCGGCAGCTGAATCAATCGCAAGAATGTCGATCTGGTCGGGATTGACCATCTCCAGTTTCCGCATGCCGACATTCATATCGCCGTAGGCTGCCAATTCCGGCGCGTTGGGCAATTGCGTATCGATGCGGTTCTGCGCAACCGCGGGCGCACAGGCGAGCGTCGCGGCGATCGCGACTGTACCGAGCTTTATTTGCGTTGTCGTCATGGGTGGGTCCTCCTCCAATGTTCGCAGCAGCTTAAGCGTCCCGCGCCGCAGCACAAGTGCAGGTTGCAAGACGTGGTCGCGCCACCTGTCCTGTTTGTGAATGGACAGACCCGCAGAACTCTGGCCCAATACCACGATGATCCGATTGCTGATCCTGTGCGTCGTGGCCCTGCTCCCCGCGTCCCTCGCGGCGCGCGAAGTCGATATCGAGCTGGTATTGGCCGTCGACGTATCGCGCTCGATGTCTCCCGCAGAGCTTGAAATTCAGCGGCGCGGCTACGCCGAGGCGCTCATCTCCCCCCAGGTCGTGAACGCGATAGAGGCGGGCCTTCTGGGCCGCATCGCCCTCACCTATGTGGAATGGGCCGGCAGCGGTCGCCAGCGGGTCGTCCTGCCCTGGACCGAAATCGCCACGGGCACCGATGCCGCTGCGGCTGCGCAACGGATCTCAGCACAGTACACCGACAGCCTGCGGCGCACGTCGATCTCCTCGGCGCTGCGCTTTGCCGCAGACAGCATCGCGGCGAACGACTTTGACGGGTTGCGCCGGGTGATCGACATTTCCGGCGACGGCCCGAACAACACCGGCCTGCCCGTGCGCGCCGCACGCGACGTGGTAACGGCGCAGGGCATCACCATCAACGGCCTGCCCCTGATGACCCATGACCCCCTGAGCGCGCTTTGGGGCATCGAAGATCTGGACGTCTACTATGCCCGCTGCGTGATCGGCGGTCCGGGCGCATTCGTTCTGCCGGTCTATGAATGGTCGGGCTTTGCGGATGCCGTGCGGCGCAAGCTGGTGCTCGAAATTGCAGACGCCGTGCCATCCGCGCAGATCGTCAGGGTGCAGACCCCCGCCCCCTACGATTGCATGATCGGTGAAAAGATCTGGGAGGAAAACCGCGGCTATTTCATGTCTCCGTAGTCGCGCGGTCTTGACGAGGCTGGCTACATTGTCAAAACCGTCACCATGAGTACCGCAACCCTCACTATTGATCTGGGCGCCGTCGTCGCAAACTGGCGCGCTCTGGCGCAGATCGCACAGGTCGAAACCGCCGCTGTCGTCAAGGCGGATGCCTACGGCCTTGATGCCGCCCGCGTCAGCCAACACCTCGCCGCCGCAGGTGCCCGCCGGTTTTTCGTCGCCGCCGCCGAAGAAGGCGTCGCGCTACGTCGCACGCTGGGGCCCGGCCCCCGGATCGGGGTATTTTCGGGGCATATGGCCGGAGACGCCGAGAAAATCGCCGGCGCCGATCTGGAACCGATGATCAATTCCGTCGACCAGATGCTGCGCCATGTCGAGGCGCTGCCCGGGCATCCGTTCGGTCTGCAACTTGACACCGGCATGAACCGGCTGGGGATGGAGCCTGCGGAATGGTCCGCCCTGCGCGACATCGCGCTGGCGCAGAACCCGACGCTGATCATGTCGCATCTCGCCTGCGCCGACGATCCCGATCACCCGATGAACGCGCGACAACGCCGCATGTTCGACGATTTGACCCAAGGGGTCGACGTGCCGCGTTCGCTCTCCGCGACCGGTGGCACCTTGCTGGGCTCGGCCTTTCACTACGACATGGTGCGGCCCGGTGTTGGGCTTTATGGCGGTTTGCCCTTCGTCGATGCGCAACCGGTGGTCACACTCGACATTCCCGTCATCCAGATACGCGAGGTGACGACGGGCGAGACGGTCGGCTACGCCAACAGCTGGACCGCCCCCCGCCCCGCGCGCATCGCCACGGTTTCCGCAGGCTACGCCGATGGCCTTATCCGCGCGATGGGGGACGGTGCCACGATGACCCACTCAGGCCGCAAGGTGCCTGTCGTCGGTCGGGTGTCGATGGACCTGATTACGGTCGACGTGACCGATCTGGAGGGAAACCCCGAAAGCCTGCAATTGATCGGCGCACACCAATCCGTCGATACGGTGGCCGAATTTGCAGGCACCATTGGATACGAAATCCTCACGGCACTCGGCAGCCGCTACACCCGCACCTGGAAGACCTGAGACCCGTGCAACGCACCCTGCTGCGGACCGCGAACCTCGCGCTGCTGGTGCTCTACCCGGTTGCGTGGTCGGCGCCGCTGATGCGGGCGGGGTTGCTGCCGCTCTTCGGTCTGAGCGAGATTTCCGTTCTGTCCGGCGTGCGATCACTTTGGGAAACGGACATGTTTCTTGCCGGTGTCGTCGCCGCCTTCGCGCTCGCCGCGCCGTACCTCAAGACAATCGGTCTGGCACTGCGTCAATTCGGTCTGCTCGGCCCGCGCACCGACGCCGTACTGGAGGCCACCGGCAAGCTGGCGATGGCGGATGTTTTCCTGATCGCGCTCTATATTACGGTGATCAAGGGAATCGGTGTCGGGCGCATCGAAATCGCCTGGGGGTTGTATCTTTTCACGTTCTCCATTCTCGCCTCCATCTGGATCGGTTGGAAAACGCGACAATTAGCGAATCATTGGTCAAATTAGGTGCCCAATTTGAAACAGTGCGCGTTAATACGGTCTGACCACGGTTAATTACTCCTTTGCAGACGGCGCGCCGCACCCTAAATTGGGTCCAGTCGGCGTGTTCTTGCCGACGGTAGCCCTTCAGGGAAGTTTGATGCACCACGTAAAAGCCTTTGGCTTTCTTGTTCAGTACCTCATGCAGCGTCTTGCGCTGTTGTTCTTCGCGGCTTGTGCGGCCGCATTGACCACCGCCACAATCATGGCTGCCCTTGGCTTCTGGTCGTGGATCGACCTGCCCCTGACCTATGGCGGTACGCCTGTCGAAAACGCCGGCATGTACGTACAGATCTTCGCAACGGTGCTTGCCGCCGGCATCTGTTTTTTCCTGCCCGCAAACGCACGCATTCTCAAGCTGGAGACGTCACACCGGTCCTTCCGGATGTCGATGGACGATGTCGCGCGCGCCTATGCCGCCGTGCACGCCGCGGACCGGGGTCATGTATTCCAGTTAAGCTCCGAATTTGATGCCGTGCGCGAACGCCTTGCCTACCTGCGCGACCACCCCGATCTGAGCACCCTCGAACCCGCGCTTCTCGAAGCGGCGGCACAGATGAGCCACATCAGCCGCGAATTGGCGGATGTCTATTCCGACGAGAAAATCGGCCGCGCCCGCAGTTTCCTCAAGCAGCGTCAGGAAGAGGTCAACCTGTTCAACGAACGCCTTGATCAGGCCAAGGCGATCTCGACCGAGATGAAGCACTGGTTGCATGAGGTGGAACTGGAAGAAAGTGTCGCCGCAGCGCAGCTTGCCCGGCTGAGCGAAGAGATGAATGAAATCCTGCCGCAGCTCGGTCGCGAGACGCCGCTGCGTATCGAACCTGAAGGCGACGCAGAACCGCTTGATCCCACCGCACTCGACAACGGCGTGTACGAATTGCCCAAAGCCGCCGAATAGGGTCCGCGTCCGGACCAGACGTCACTCCGCGCGATTTCCTTTGACCCCGCCGCGCGCCTTCGGCATCAACGCGCAATGGCAAAAACACCCACCACATTCACCTGCACCGCCTGCGGTGCGTCCTTTCCCAAATGGTCGGGCCGCTGCGACGCCTGCGGCGAATGGAACACCATCGTCGAAGACAAGGGCATAAGTGCCGGGCCGCCCGCGAAATCGCTCGGCGCGCGCCGCGGATCGTCAATGGCCCTTCTCGATCTCGCGACCGAAGAAGCGCCACCGCCGCGCACGCTTTCGGGGCTGGGAGAGCTGGACCGCGTTCTGGGCGGCGGGCTTGTCGCCGCCTCGGCGATCCTCGTGGGCGGCGATCCGGGCATCGGCAAATCGACGCTTCTGCTGCAAGCCGCCGCGGCTTTCGCCAACAAGGGTCTTGGCGTCGTCTACATCTCGGGCGAGGAAGCCTCCGCGCAGGTGCGTATGCGCGCACAGCGTCTGGGCCTCTCCAAAGCCGCCGTCAAGCTGGGCGCCGAGACCAACCTGCGCGACATCCTCACCACCCTGGACAAGGAGCGCCCCGCGCTGGCCATCATCGATTCGATCCAGACGATGTGGGCTGACAACGTCGAGAGCGCGCCGGGATCGGTGTCGCAGGTCCGCGCGTGCGCGCATGAACTCACAGCCTTTGCCAAACGCACCGGCACCTCCGTCATACTGGTGGGGCACGTGACCAAGGAAGGCCAGATCGCAGGCCCCCGCGTCGTCGAACACATGGTCGATACAGTCCTCTATTTCGAGGGCGAGCGCGGCCACCCCTTCCGCATCCTGCGCTCGGTCAAGAACCGCTTCGGCCCCGCCGATGAGATCGGCGTATTCGAGATGACCGGGCGGGGCCTTGCCGAAGTCACCAACCCTTCGGCGCTGTTCCTGTCCGAGCGCGGCCAGCCCGCCGCCGGATCCGTCGTCTTTGCCGGGGTCGAAGGGACGCGCCCGGTGCTGGTCGAGATACAGGCGCTCGTCGCGCCCTCCCCGCACTCACAGGCCCGCCGCACGGTCGTCGGCTGGGACGGTGGCCGCCTTGCCATGATCCTCGCGGTCCTAGAGGCGCGCTGCGGCATCCCGTTCGCGGGGCTCGACGTCTATCTCAACGTCGCGGGCGGGCTCAAGATATCCGAACCCGCCGCAGATCTGGCCGTTGCTTCGGCGCTTCTGAGCGCACGCGAGGACACCGCCCTGCCTGCGGAAACCGTTGTATTCGGGGAGCTTAGCCTGTCTGGCGCGCTTCGCCCCGCGACCCAGACCGAAAACAGGTTGAAAGAAGCGCAAAAACTTGGTTTTACCACCGCAATCGCACCCAAAGGCGGCAAGGCCGTGGGAGTCGACGGGATCACGCTGCGGCCGATGGCCGATCTGACGGGATTTGTGGGTGAAATTTTTGGTGCCGGTTGACGCGCCCTGACGAAAGGCTTGACGAGCATGGAAGGTTTTACCCTCATTGACGGCGTTGTTGCGCTGGTCATTGTGATGTCGGCTCTGCTGGCCTACGGACGCGGCTTTGTCCGCGAACTGATGGCGATTGTCGGTTGGGTCGCCGCAGCAATGCTGGCCTATCTGTTCGCCCCGCAGGTCGAACCTTTGGTCCGCGAACTGCCCGTGGTTGGCGAGTTTCTGGCCGACAGTTGCGAGCTGTCCGTGATCGGCGCGTTCACGCTGGTGCTGGCGGTGACGCTGGTCATCGTGTCCCTGTTCACGCCGCTCTTTTCCTCGCTCGTGCAACGCTCCGTTCTCGGCGGCTTCGACCAGGCGCTGGGGTTCATCTTTGGTGTCGCACGCGGCATCCTTCTGGTTGCCATCGCTTTCTTCGTCTACTCGACCGTGATGTCGGGCCAGCAGTTCACCATCGTCGACGACAGCCGCTCTGCTCTCGTCTTCGGGCGCTTTGCCGATGACATCCAAAATTCCGACCCCGATCAGGCGCTCGGATGGATCACCGGAAAATACGAGGACCTCGTGTCGACCTGCACGGCGGAATAGCGTTTCCGGGACGTCGGTTCAGACTTCGTTAAAGTCTTATTTGCTATCGTTCCCTTAAGAAGAGAGGGAGCGTCCATGGCCTTCGATGATCTGTTTGCGGTTCTGGATTGTGTGCCGACCCCCGTCTTCGTGATGGATGTGCTGGAAAGCGGCCTGCCTGTCTATGCGTTCTGCAACCGTGCGACCCTTGCGCGAATAAAGCGTCCGATGTCCGATTTCACGGGTCTCTCCACTGTTCAGGCGTATGGATCCGCGTTCGGACAACCGGCGCTGGACGAACAGCGCAAAACCATCCTTGCCAAGACACAGCGTTCGTACGAGTTCGAATTGCCGTTCGGGAACGGTCTTGGCATCGTGCGCACCACTCTCAACCCGTTGATGGACAGCAATGGCCGGGTGTACCGCCTGATCGGCAGTTCGCAAGATATATCCGCCGAGTGGATCGCGCAGCGCGCCAAGGTCAAACAGGAAATTATCGGCAGCGAGATCGAGCAATTTGTCACGATGGCGGCACATGACCTGCGGGCACCGATGCGCAATGTTTCGATGCTGGCCGAAATGCTGAGCGAAAACTTCGAGGATCAGGGCGACGGCAAGGTCGAGTTGATCAATCTGCTGGAGGAAACATCGGTCAAATCGCTCGCGCTGATCGACGACATAATGTCGCACGCTTGCGCCATCTCGGCCCCGGAAACCAGTGAACAGTTCGATCTGCACGATCTGACCGTCGATCTGATGCAGGTGCTCGATCCGCAGAACGCCCATCGGATGACCTGCGCAAGCGTGCCCCTGCTGGGGGAGAAATCGACCTTGCAGATCATTCTGCGCAATCTGATCGAAAACGCGATCAAACATGGCGCGCGGGACAGTCTGATGTTGCAGTGCTCTGCCCGGATACCCGCAAAAGGCTGGATCGAGGTGACGCTGGACGACGACGGCGCAGGCTTCGCCAATCCGGGGCACGCCTTTCTCGACACCGGCACCTTTCGCGTCGACAGCGGCTATGGCCTCTTGGGCATACGCCGACTTATTTCGGCGCGCAACGGCACCATCGCCGCATCGAACTGCAGCGCGCATGGTGGCAGCACGGTTCGCTTCACGCTGCCGATGGGCACACTCACTGAGCAGGCGAACAGCACTCCACCGCACTGCGCCCCTTCCCAGCCAGCATCGCACATCCGATTAGCACGTCGGGCGAACTAATACCGATCTCACGCAATCGCGTCGTGACTCTTTGCCGCCGCTGCCGTAATACGCCCATACCCTTGTAGGCTGCAGGAGCACTCCCTTGTCCCACGTCCCGCCCAAGACCATGCCCCCCGCCAACCCCTTCGACACATCCTATCTGACGGATGCTGGCGACGACGACAAACTGAAGGAGGAATGCGGCGTTTTCGGGGTCGTCGGGGTCGCAGATGCGGCCAATTTCGTCGCACTTGGTCTGCATGCCTTGCAACACCGAGGCCAGGAAGCAGGCGGCATCGTATCCTACGATGACGAGGCCGGCTTTCAGTCGGCGCGCCGTTTCGGCTATGTCCGCGACAATTTCACCAGCGAAAACCTGATGAAAACCCTTCCCGGCGCGCTCGCCATCGGACATGTGCGCTACTCCACCGCCGGCAGCAAGGGCCCGACCGCGATCCGCGACGTACAGCCCTTCTTTGGCGAGTTCGCAATGGGCGGTGCTGCAATCGCACATAACGGCAATATCACGAATGCCGAATCCCTACGCCGCGAATTGATCGAGCGCGGCTCGATCTTCCAGTCGTCCTCCGACAGCGAATGCATCATCCACCTGATGGCCCGATCGCTCCAGCGTAACATTCCCGAACGGATGGAAGACGCGCTGCGCCGCGTCGAGGGCGCATTTTCCGTCGTCGCGATGACTCGCACGAAACTGATCGGCACCCGCGATCCAATGGGCGTGCGCCCACTTGTGCTGGGCCGCATCGGCGAAGGCTGGGCGCTCAGCTCCGAGACCTGCGCGCTTGATATCATCGGCGCCGAATTCGTGCGCGAAATCAAGCCGGGCGAGATGGTCGTAATCACCGACAAGGGCGTCGAATCGCATTTCCCTTTCCGCCCCCAGCCGTCGAAATTCTGTATCTTCGAACATGTCTATTTCTCCCGCCCCGACAGCATTCTGGGCGGGCGTTCCGTTTATGAAACGCGCGAAGCCATTGGCCGCGAGCTTGCCAAGGAAAGCCCCGTCGAGGCGGATCTGGTCTGTCCGGTCCCCGACAGCGGCACGCCGGCGGCGATCGGATTCAGCCTGCAAAGCGGCATCCCCTACGCGATGGGCATCATCCGCAATCAATACATGGGCCGCACCTTCATCGAACCGACAGAGCAGATCCGCAACATGGGCGTGCGCCTCAAGCTCAACGTCAACCGCGCGCTGATCAGGGGCAAGCGGGTCATTCTGGTCGACGACTCGGTTGTGCGCGGCACCACCTCGCGCAAGATCAAAGAGATGATCCTCGACGCAGGCGCAGCCGAGGTACACTTTCGCATCGCCTCGCCGCCCACCGCCTGGCCCTGTTTTTATGGCGTCGATACCCCCGAGCGCGAGAAACTCCTCGCCGCGACCATGTCCGAGGATGAAATGTGCGAGCATCTGGGCGTCGACAGTCTCAGGTTCATATCGCTCGACGGGCTTTACCGTGCCGTCGGCGAAGCGGACGGGCGCAAGAAGTCCTGCCCGCAATACTGCGATGCGTGTTTTTCAGGCGAATACCCCGTGGTTCCAGCCGACCAGATCAAGAACGGCTTCGAGATGAAACCGGCAGCCGAGTAACCTCGCGCGGTGAACGCAAGATGGCTTGGCGATCTGTCTGGCGCCGATACGATACCTCGTCGTGTTCCTGTTGCGGCGCTTCGCGGTCTTCGGCCTGTTCCGGGCTTGCCGCGTACAAATTGCGCTGAGTAGCACAAGGGGCCAGATCGAAACTGGCCTATGCGCCGGTGCCCGGCGAGATCGTGGTATCCCGCCTGACACCAGATCGCGCAAGTACCGGGCCGCACACTGATTGATCGCTGACCCTCGATGCACGATCTGTCATCGCCTGTGATAGGGTTGCTGCCATGACCGACCCCTTTGCCCAGACACTGGCCGCCTGGCCGCCCGCCGCGTCGACAAAATTCGGCGTTGCCCGGGGCCTGATTCTCAGCGCCGCACACCACGCAAATGCAGGCCAGATCTGCGAAAGCCTCAAATGGGGCCAGCCGGCGTGGCGCCCCACCCGTCCGCGTCAGGCCACCACCTTGCGGGCCAACTGGTCGGATAAATCGCCGCAGACCCTGACGCTCTTCGTTGACTGCAGAACAAGGCTCGCCGCCACGATGCGCGACATCTATCCGCATGATTTTGTGTACGAATCCAGCCGTGCGCTCAATCTGTCGCTGGACGCCGACCTGCCCGCACAGGCTATCGACCATCTCGCCCGGCTTACCTTCACCTACCATCGCACCCGCTGACAGGCACCCTTCCGCGCACCCTGTGGCAGGCGTTCGCCGACCGGCCCGCCGCCCCTTTAACCCGGTCGCGGCCTCGCATAGCTGCACTGCAGCACAAAGGCCCACAGGAGACACCATGACCACCCCCACCGACGGCACCCCGACGCCCGAAAAGGTAATCGAACTTGCCACGAAAAACGCAAAACTGGAACGGACGGCCCTGATCGGCGTATTCGGTACCGAAGGCGCGTTTCAGGCCCTGATCCGCCTGCCCAAGGGCGATATCGCCAAGGTCAGCGTCGGCGACAGCGTCGCGGGTGGCAAGATCGAAGCGATTGCCGCCGACCGTGTGATCCTGTCCCGGCTGGGCGGTCAAAAGGTTCTGTCCCTGCCGCAGGGCTAAGTCCCCTTGACGCCGCGCGCGCGCCGCAGCATATCGCCCCCATGACACAAACCGCATTGATCACCGGCGCATCGCGCGGCCTGGGTGCTGCGCTCGCCGAAGCGTTGGCCCCTACCCATCACATCATCGCTGTCGGTCGCACGGTCGGCGCGCTTGAGGCGCTCGATGACCGCATCCAGGCCAAAGGCGGCAGTGCAACACTGGCCCCAATGGACGTGACCACCCCTGCGGCGATGGCCACGTTGTGTCGCGGTATCCACGATCGCTGGGGTACGCTTGATCTTTGGCTGCACACGGCGGTGCACGCGGCCCCTCTGGCCCCGGCCCCGCACATCGACGCCAAGGATTTCGAAAAATCAGTTGCCGTCAACGTCACCGCAACCGCAACGCTGATCACCTACGTCGCGCCGCTGCTGGGCGCCGCCGGACAGGCGGTGTTTTTCGACGATCCCGCCGCCGGTGCCAGGTTCTTCGGCAGCTACGGTGCGACCAAGGCGGCCCAGATCGCCCTTGCACGCAGTTGGCAGGCAGAGACCGCCCGTATCGGACCCCAGGTACACATTCTGACGCCCGCGCCGATGCCCACGGCCACCCGCGCCCGGTTCTACCCTGGTGAAGATCGCGCCGCTCTGGCCGATCCCCAGTCGCAGGCCGCGCGCCTGTGCGCCGAATTCGAGAAATCCGGTCAATAGGCGGAGCCTTGCTTGCCGCCCGTCGCCACCTCGCCTATCAAGGCAGGAAAGGAGCGGTTCCATGCGCATTCTCATCACCAATGACGACGGCATCAACGCCGCGGGTCTCGCGGTTCTGCTCGGAATCGCCGAAGAGCTCGCAAGCCCCGACGGCGAAGTCTGGACCGTGGCCCCCGCGTTCGAGCAATCGGGTGTCGGTCACTGTATCAACTACACAAAGCCGACCCTGATCACCAAGATCGCACCGCGCCGGTACATGGCCGAAGGCAGCCCAGCCGACTGTGTGCTATGCGCACTGTATGACCCGATGAAAGACGCAACGCCCGACCTGATCCTGTCTGGCGTGAACCGGGGCAACAACGCGGCTGAGAATACGCTTTATTCCGGCACCATCGGGGCTGCGATGGAGGGCGCGTTGCAAGGGTATCCCTCTATCGCTCTGTCGCAGTTCTACGGCCCTGCCAACAGTGCGCTCGACAACCCCTTCGAGGCCGCCGTGCAGCACGGTGTCGCCGTCATCCGGCGCATCCTCGCACAGCCCAAGCCTGACGCTGCCGATTACACTTTGTTCTGGAACGTGAATTTCCCACCCGTTCCCGGCGCGGAGGTCAAGGGCATCCGCCTCGCACCGCAAGGACGCAGACCCGGCGTCAATTTCTCCACCATCCCGCATGACGCGCCCAACGGGCGACGGTTCCTGTGGATCGGCGGCGGAAACCAGCAAATCGCCCCGCCCGCCGGCAGCGACGCCGCCGTCAACCTTGACGGTTATATCTCGGTCACTCCGATGCGCGCTGATCTGACCGCGCATGACGTGTTCGATCTGATGGCGGACCTCGATACATGAACCACGACCCCGATATGGTCAGCGACGCGGAGCGCAAGATGCAGTTCCTCTATGCGTTGCGCTCCAAAGGGGTCACCGACAAGACCGTGCTCGAAGCGATGGAGGCGATCGACCGCGGTCCTTTCATCCGTGGCCTGTTTGCGGGCCGCGCCTACGAAGACATGCCGCTACCGATCGCCTGCGGCCAGACGATCAGTCAACCCTCGGTCGTGGGCCTGATGACACAGGCGCTGCAAATCACGCCACGCGACAAGGTACTCGAAATCGGCACCGGATCCGGCTATCAGGCCGCGATCCTGAGCAAACTCGCCCGCAGGGTCTATACCATCGACCGGCACCGCCGTCTGGTGCAGGAGGCGCGCACCGTCTTCGAGGCGCTCGATCTCAACAACATCACCGCGATCACCGCCGACGGCAGCTTCGGCTTGCCCGAACAGGCCCCCTTCGACCGCATCATCGTGACAGCAGCGGCCGAGGACCCTCCGGGTCCTCTTCTGGCACAACTCAAGGAAGGCGGCATCATGGTTCTGCCGGTCGGCCAATCGGACGCCGTACAGCACCTGATCCGCGTACGGAAAACCGCCGATGGCCTGGAGTATGACGAAATGCGCGCTGTCCGCTTCGTTCCGCTTCTCGAAGGGTTGGGCAAGGACACATAATCTGGTATAGACGACGCAAATCCCGGGGACATGGGATGGGCAGTGACAAGGACTTTTCGATGACATTCACCACATCTGACCGCCGCGTGCGTCTTTCACTGCTTGCGGGCGTCGCCTGTGCGGCACTTGCCGGATGCAGCCAACCGCTTGATTTCGACATGCGCGGCATCGGCGGTGGATTCAGCACCGCAGACGCCGCCCAAACCTCGCTTGCCGCGCGCCCGGAACCCGACGACCGCGGCGTGATCTCCTATCCCAACTATCAGGTCGCCGTCGCCCGCCGGGGCGATACCCTCGCCGACGTCGCCCGCCGCGTCGGCATTGATCCCGCAACGCTTGCGCGCTTCAACGGGATCGCGCCGGACATCACCTTGCGGGCCGATGAAGTGATTGCTCTCCCGTCCCGCGTGGCAGAGCCGTCACCGGCGACAGGCGCAGGCGCCACCGGCCCGATCAAGCCCGTCGACATCTCCGCCGTTGCAGGCGGTGCGATCGACCGCGTTCCGGCCACCCCAGGCGTGCAAACCCAACCGCTTGCCCCCCCCGTAACACAAACCGGCAAAGAACCGATACGCCACAAGGTAGAGCGCGGCGAATCCGCCTTTACCGTCGCGCGCCTCTATTCCGTGCCGGTCGAGGCCTTGGCCGAATGGAACGGCCTCGGTGCCGATTTCGCCATACGCGAGGGGCAATTCCTGCTAATTCCGGTCGCGTCGCAAAATCCACCCAGACGCATCCCCCCCGCAACAGCCGCCGCGACGACGCTGCCCGGAACCGGCTCGGCAACACCCACGCCACCGTCAGCCGCAAAACCGCTGCCCGACGAGGATATCGCACCCGCAGCCGAAGCCGAGCCGCAAACGGCCGCAGCCAGCCCTGCCGCCCCGCCCCCCGTCGCCGACGTCGGTCCCACGACGCAACCGGTATCGGCAGGTAAATTTGTCCGCCCGGTCAGCGGCACGATCATCCGCGATTACTCCAAAGGCAAGAACGAAGGCATCAACATCAAGGCCGCCCCCGGCACATCCGTCAAGGCCGCGGATACAGGCACCGTCGCGGCCATCACCAAAAGCGCCGATGGGGTGCCGATCGTCGTGGTGCGCCACGCCGACAATCTGCTCACCGTCTACGCGAACGTAACGGATGTGACGGTGGCCAAGGGCGACAGTGTCAGCCGCGGCCAGAACATCGCCAAACTGCGCGGCGGATCGGATGCCTACGTTCATTTCGAGGTGCGCAAAGGCTTCGACAGCGTCGATCCGAACCCCTACCTGAACTAATCGCCGCCCTGCGCATTTCTTTTGGCCGTAAATATCCCGGGGGAATTGGCCCTTCGGGGCCAAGGGGGCGGCGCCCCCCCGCCCCGACACCTGTGTGGCGAATGCTCCCATAGCGCCCGATGAGGTAAACTCACAAGGCCGTTCGATGGTGCATACCGCCTCCGCTTTACGGACAGAGGTTAAAACCGATTGAGGCGCTCTGACAACGCTATTCCTCTGGGCACGCCACGACCCAGCATCGAAAGCTCCTCATAGCCGCGCGAGTCCTGCTGCGCACAGAGGTTCGCTCCCTGCTGGCGGGATGTTTCCGATCGGACCAAAAGGCGCAGGTCGCTGAACATAACGGCCGCAGTCGCATTCGCGTGCCCCCATCCAGACTGCCGCGCGCGGACTAGTACGGATTGCGATTTTCCATTTCGCTTTTTGTCACACCCATCATCCAGCCTCAAGTTACTGGCATCCAACAAACGCGAGGCGGTTCATAACCGACAGAAAAGGCAGAGGTTTGCCGGATGAAGCGTCTAGGCACCGGTTCCGATCCGAACCGTCGGCACGTTCAGTCCAAGGCGATCCCGCGCCGCCCCGCCAGATCGGTAAAGTACTGCCACGCGACCCGGCCCGACCGGCTGCCGCGCGTAGCTTGCCACTCGACAGCCTCGGCGCGCAGGGTCGCATCGTCGATCTCGACACCGTGCGCGTCGCAATAGCCGCGGATCATCGCCAGATATTGCTCCTGGTCGCAGGCGTGAAATCCCAGCCAAAGCCCAAAGCGGTCTGACAATGACACCTTTTCCTCCACCGCCTCCGCCGGATTGATCGCCGAGCCGCGCTCGTTCTCGATCATATCTCGCGGCATCAGATGACGGCGGTTCGACGTCGCATACAAAACCACGTTATCGGGCCGTCCTTCGATTCCGCCGTCCAATACCGCTTTCAGCGACTTGTAATGCGCATCATCGTGCCCAAAGCTCAGATCGTCGCAAAACAGGATAAACCGTGTTTCGGATCCCCGCAGCAGGTTAAGCAGACGGCCCACGGATGGCAGATCCTCGCGCTGTAGCTCCACCAGCTTCAGGTCTTCATGCTTTACCTGAACGGTACCGTGTACCGCTTTGACCAGGCTGGATTTTCCCATGCCACGCGCACCCCACAAAAGCGCGTTGTTCGCGGGCAATCCAGCGGCAAATTGCATGGTGTTCTCAAGCAATGTGTCGCGCGACCGCTCGACCCCCACAAGCAACCCTATGTCCACACGTGACACCCGTGCAACGGGCTCAAGCCGGTCCGGCCCCGTGTGCCAGACAAAAGCCGAGGCCGCGTTGAAATCAGGCGCGGCAAGCGGTGCCGGAGCGATGCGCTCCAGCGCCGCTGCAATACGGTCCATCGGATCGTCGATCATAGGTCTCGGTCCCTGTCGTCCGTCTCTTCGACAATCGGGTCCTCGCGGTCCATTTCCTCGGCCATCGCGTCGAAATCCGCTTCGTCATCGTAATACCCGTCCGCACGCAGCTGTGCCTCGCGCTTGGCGTCCACACGGCTCACCAGAAAGATCGAGATCTCATAAAGCCCATAGACCACGACGAAGAGGATAATCTGGGTAACAACATCGGGCGGTGTGACGAGTGCGGCAAGCAGCAAGATCCCGACAACCGCGTATTTGCGCACATTGCCCAACCCCTCCGCCGTCACCAGCCCCGCCTTGCCCATCAGGGTAAGCAGTACCGGAAGCTGAAAGCAAAGACCGAAGGCCACGATCATTTTCAACGTGATATCAAGGCTTTCGTTCACCTTACCCTGAAACACGATGTCGATCCCCGACTCGCGGGCATCGCCTTCAACAACCAGCGCCGTCAAAATCGACGCCGCGTCGGAGAAGCCGAGGAAAAACTGCATCGCCAACGGCACGACGATGTAATGCGCAAAGGATGCCCCCAGCAGAAACAGCGCCGGCGAGGCGATCAGAAACGGTAGGAAGGCGCTTTTCTCATTGCGATAGAGGCCCGGCGCCACGAAGCGCCACAGCTCATGCGCGATCATCGGGAAACTGATCGCAAGGCCACCGACCATCGAAATGCGGATCAGCGTAAAAAAGTACTCCTGCGGCGCGGTATACTGCATCACGGGGTTCGGGTTGCCGAGATCGCGCATCGTGTTCTCGATCGGCACCAGCAGGAAATCAAGGATCGAACTGCCGAAGCTGAAACAGATGATCATACCGACGATGAACGCCATGACAGAGCGGATAAGCCGCGTGCGCAGCTCCGCCAGATGCTCGATCAGCGGTGCCGCGCTGTCGTCGATGTCGTTGTCGCTCGCGCTCATGTGTCAGCTTTCTTCTCGGGTTCTTCCGCCGGTGTCGGACTCTCGCTCAGCGACGCTTCCATCGCATCTGCACGCTCTTGCGCCTCCTTGGCCTCGCGTGCCTTGCGCTCGGCGGCGGCCCGGGCCGTCGAGGCCTGGATACGCTTGACGTCCTGTGCACGCTGCGCCGCCATCTTGCCGGTCTCGCTGTCGGGGTCGAGATCGGTCAACGACTTCGCCGCATCCTTTACCCCGTCCATCGCGGTGCCGACCGGATTGGTCGCGGCCTTGAGCGATTTATTGATGCTCGTCGACATCTCCCGCACGCCGGACTGGTCCGCCGCGTCGTTCATCGCGGACGTGAACTCGCGCGCCATGCCCTTGGCCTTGCCGACGAACTGGCCGACCTTGCGAAACAGCACGGGCAGATCCTTGGGGCCGACGACGATCAACGCCACGATCCCCACAACCAGCATTTCGGTCCAGCCAAGATCGAACATCGGGTTTACACCTTGTCCTTGGTCTCGGTTTCAGTCTCGACAGACGGCTGCGGCGTCGATGCGATCTCACCGGTCTTTTCGTCCGCCAGATCGTTCTCGCCTTCGCTGATGCCCTTCTTGAAGCTGGTGATGCCCTTGCCGACCTCACCCATGAGCGACGAGATCTTGCCCCGCCCGAACAGCACCAACACGACAACTGCAATCAGCAGCAGACCCGGCAAACCAATATTGTTCAGCATCTTCATTCTCCGATAATTGGGTTTCTGCCCGCACCGCGGGCGCGGTATTCGCTCATTTCCTATCAAGCCTGCGTTGTCGCCAAAATCCCAAAATGCGTTTTGCCGCTACACCAGCTTCTTCTGGCGCATAATTTGAGAACTTGCGCAAGCCTCCTGACAGCTTTATGGCAGGATCTGCGTTACCGAAAGCCATCCCATGTCCCGCGCCGACCGTCTTTACGACATCGTGCAGATCCTGCGCGATGGCGGCACCCACACCGCACAGCAGCTTGCCACCCGTACGGGCGTGTCACTGCGCACGCTCTACCGCGACATGGACAGGCTTGCCGCATCCGGCGTTCCCGTCGAGGGGACACGCGGCGCGGGCTACCGCATTGCCGATGTGGTAAGCCTGCCGCCGCTGTCCCTGACGCCCACAGAAGTCGAGGCGCTGAACCTCGGGCTGGCGATTGCCGCGCAGTTGGCCGACCCCGAGTTGCAGGCCGCAGCGAACCGCCTGGCGGACAAGATCGACGGCGCCCTGCCCCAGTCCGTTCAGCGTGAAACAGATGCCTGGAAATTCGCCGCATCGCCCTTTGCAGATGCCGCGCGCGGCTTTGGCCACCTTGCGCCACTGCGCGCCGCGATCCGGGCGCGCCAGAAACTGCGCCTCACCTATACTGCCCCCGACGGCACCGTCACCTCGCGCACCGTCCGGCCCCTGCAGGTCGACCATATCGGCCGGGTCTGGACGCTGACGGCGTGGTGCGAGCTGCGCGCGGCCTTCCGCGTCTTTCGTCTGGATCTGATCGAATCCGCCGAGGCGCTGCCGGAACTGTTCCACGACGAACCGGGCCGGACGTTGGCGGACTACGCGCCCTGAGCGCGCTTTAACGCCCACCCTGCCTGCGCGGGGAGAAACGCCTCGACCGACGCCTGTGCGATTACGATCGTCTCGTCGCCCGACGCCACGTTAAGCCCGCCCGATACCCCCTGCACCTCGGCCCGCCCGCGCGGCAGCATCCCGCGCAGCACATCGAGGTCAAGCTTGTCCGGCTCCTGCACTGCGACCGTTACCTGCACCCGCATTGCGTCGTCCGGCAGGTCCAGCACACCAAACAACGGCAACGACGAATGGCGCAACGCATCCTCGATGGCCCGGCTGGCCGCCTTGGTATAGTCCATCCCGTGCAAATCGTTGCCCATGCCCATTTCAATTATCACGCGCTGTTCATCCATCGGCTTTCTCCATATCGAATCCCACCGACAGCGCCACATTGGCCATAATCGTCGGATGGCCGTCGCCATCGGGTCGCGGCACATCCAGCCCCCCATGAACCACATTCACCGCCACCTGCCCGTAGGGGAAAACAGCCGCCAGTGCCGCGACATCCACGCGGTCGGGCTGTTGCACTCCGACATCCAGCGTGATCCGCATGTCCGATTTATCAAACCCGAACAGTTCGGCAAGGTTGATCGAATTGTGCCACAGCGCATCGCGCACCGCCCGCGTTGCCGCCTGCGTGTAATCGCCGCGTCTGAGCGACGTTCCCATACCGAATTCGATCAACAACTTTTGCATGTCCATGTTCCTGCAATTCCCCATACCCGGGGCGTGTCATTTACCCGCGTCGAAAACAAAGCATTTGTCGCGCCGGATCGTGAGCCACATCACCGTACCGGGCTGTGGCAGGAAAACGTTCGGCACCGTCGCGCGCAGCATGGACCCATCGTGATCCATGCAAAACTCCACAAGGCTCTCGTTGCCCATGAACCGCGACCGCGCCACGACCGCGCGCGCGGGGGTGCCATCGACGGCAGTGGGGATCGGACCCTTGCCCGCCCGGTCGAAATCGATGCGGACATGCTGGGGCCGGAACACGATATCCACCCACGTCCCATCGGGCAGACCGGGGGCCAGAAACTGCCCGAACGGCGTATGCGCAAGCGCCCCGCGCACCTCGGCGCGCAGCACGTTGGCATCCGAGAAAAACGAGACTGCGGCACGGTCGATGGGCCGGGTATAGACGTTATAGGGCGCGCCCTGCTGCACGATCTTGCCGTCGCGCATCAGCGCGATTTCGTCGGCCATGCGCATCGCCTCCTCCGGCTCGTGCGTAACCAGCAGAACAGCCGTGTCCTCGTCCTTGAGAATGCTAAGTGTCTCATCGCGGATGCCGTCGCGCAACCGGTTGTCGAGACCGGAAAACGGCTCGTCCATCAGCATGATGCGCGGACGCGGCGCAAGCGCGCGCGCCAGCGCCACGCGCTGCTGCTCGCCGCCCGACAACTGGTGCGGATAGCCGTCGATAAACTGCTTGAGCGCCACCCGGTCCAAAAGCTCCTCGACCCGCGCGCGCTTGTGCGCCCGTGTGCCGATCTTCAGGCCGAAACCCACATTGTCACCGACGCTCAGATGTGGAAACAGGGCAAAGTCCTGAAACATCAGCCCGATTTCGCGCCGCTCGGGTGGTACGCGAAACACGGTATCGCAGATCAGGTTGCCATCGACGTGAATCGTGCCGCTGTCCTGCATCTCGACGCCGGCGATCATCCGCAGGGTCGTCGACTTGCCACAGCCCGACGGTCCCAGCAGGCACGTCACCTGCCCCGGCATGATCCTCAGGCTTACGTCATCCACCACGGCACGCCCGTCGAAACGGCGCATCAGGTTGCGGATCTCAAGGCGCGGTGTCTGCTGCTCCATCGACGGCTAATCCGATCATTTCTGTCGGATAGCTGCTATCAGCCCTTCGACCCTGCTGCAACGAAAAGGAGCGGCGTCTGAAACGCCGCTCCCGATGATCGCTAAGGCCGCTGACCTTACTGAGAGATCGCGGCGTTGTTCCCGGTGCCGTTCTGGCTGAACACGCCGACGTTGTTTCCGCCGTCTTGCGTCAGTGCTGCCTGATTTGACACGCCATCCTGTTTTCCGTTCGCAATATTGTCGTCACCGATCTGCGCCATTGCGAACAGGTTGTTGTTGCTGGCCGACAAACCGCCGACGTCAAGCGTTGCGATGTTGCTCAGGCCGTCTTGAACAAGCAGACCTTCGGTCAGGCCCAGCGTTGCTGCGTTGCCCGAGAACAGGTCTGGCGCCCCGTTGTCGTTGCCAATGATGGTAACGGTCACAGAGTTGTCCGACCCAGTTTGATCGGTCCCGACCACATTGCCGTTACCCGCAGTCACATCGACGCTGCCGGTGTTGCTGAAGCCGTCCTGACGCATCCCGATGTTATTGTCATCGCCCGAAACGCCCACGACCGAGATCAGGTTGCTTGTGCCAATCTGGTACGTACCGACCTGATTGCGATTGCCGCCGATCGTCAACGTTCCGATCGAGTTGTAACCGCCGACCTGCGTGACGCCGAACTCGCTGTCGTCACCGGTGATGATGATATCGGCGGCACTGCCCCAGGCGCTGGACTCGATCGGCGAGGTTCTCAGACCCTGGATCACATTCGAACTGGTCGCGCCGGACGACAGGGCAAACCCGGTCAACGCGCCATTGCCGTTGTTGTCGCCGGTCATGGTTACGGATGCTTCGTTGTCGTTTGCCGCAGTTCCGCCCTTACGGTTCAATTGCCGGACGCTGGCCAGCATGTTGTTGTTGCCGGTCTGCGAGACAGTCAACTCATTCCGCGCGCTGCTGCCTTTGATCTGCGTCACATCACCCACGGTATTGCCATCGCCATCTCCCGCAGCATCGCCTTGTGCGATCTGTGCGGTGTTGCCTTTCAGGACGCCGGTGGTCGAACCGGTCTGCGAGACCGCGCCGACGGTGTTATCGTCGCTCGTCTGGGTTACGGAGAGATCGTTGCCCACCGCACCCGCGCGTGGGTTGCTGCCGTTCATCTGCTGAATGACGCCGTCTACCGCGGCATTCGCGTTGGCGCCTTCGCCGATGCTGTTGCCATCGCCCGACTGCAGAATCGTCAATTGGTTGAGAAAGCCATTCTGTGTCACATTCTGTGTGTCCGTCCCTGCCACATTGCTGTCGCCATCCGACTGCGTGATCAGCGCACTGTGATCATTGCCCGTCTGGTCAAGATAGGCTTGGTTGCCATCGGCGGCGAAAGCGGCGGACATTGAAAGGGTCAGGGCCGTGCTGCTGGCCAAAATGAATTTACTCGCACTCATGGGTCGCTCCTCGTGGAAAAGAATGATCGGGAACCCGTGCAGATGCCGGAATTGGCATTAAGCATTTTTTCGAGGGTGCCCCGAAGCTGCGAAACGGTGCTGGTGATCTCCCAAAACGCCGTCCGTAGCTGAACCTTGTGTGGCTCGCAGGCAGAAAAAACACAACGTGAACATGATTTTTACGGATTATTAACACATTTTTTCACGTCTGACGGGAGGACCATCATCCCTCCTCCCGTTTTACTGGTGGCAAGTCTTTGAAAAAGAGGGAAACTATCCACCAAACGTAAACAATTCGCGCGAATCATCCGGCGCACAACAGCACGCCGGTTAAGCATGCGCGCTCTCTCTACATCGTGATGTTGGTCGCCCCGCCATCCAGCAGGATCGACTGCCCCACGATGAATCCCGCGTGCTGCGAGCACAGGAATGCGCAGGCGGCGCCAAATTCCTCGCGCGTGCCGTAGCGGCCCGCCGGGATCCCCGCCGCCCGCTCGGCGCGCGCTTCGTCCAGCGTGATGCCCTTGGCCTTGACCACGCCCCCATCCAGCGCATCGGCGCGGTCGGTTGCGTGGATACCGGGCAACAGATTGTTGATGTTCACGCCCTTGTCCGCCACCTGCCGAGAGGTGCCCGCGACATAGCCCGTAAGCCCGGTACGTGCCGAATTGCTCAGCCCCAGCACGCCGATCGGCGCGCGCACCGATTGCGACGTGATGTTGACGACGCGGCCCCAGCCACGCTCCATCATGCCCGGCACCAACCCTTTAATCATCGCGATCGGTGCCAGCATGTTTGCATCCAGCGCCTTGATGAAATCCTCGCGCTCCCAATCCGTCCACATGCCGGGGGGCGGTCCGCCTGCGTTGTTGACCAGGATATCGACGCCCTCGGCGGTCTTGAGAACCGCATCCTGTCCGTCCGGCGTGGCGATATCGGCCGCCACCGTCGTGACGGACACACCGTAATCATTGCGAATTCGCTCCGCCGCGGATTCCAGCGCCTCGACACCGCGCGCGTTCATCACCAGATCGACACCGGCGGCGGCCAGCGCCTCTGCACAGCCAAGGCCCAGCCCCTTCGACGATGCACACACCAGCGCGCGCTTACCCTTGATCCCCAGATCCATCGCATCTCTCCCTATTGAGCGTTTGTACGCAGCTAACACCAGCGTGCGCACAGACGCCAGCAAAAGACCGCCTCATTGACCGCACACCGCCATAATCCTACCCTAGATTTTTCGCACCGCAGTTCGCAAAGGCAATCCGTCCCATGGCCAAAGGCACCCCTTCCTCGCAAAGCGTTCCAGTCTACGTCGCCGCGCAATTCCATGCGACCGACGGCGCCAACATGGGCGATCTGCTCTCCTTTGCGAACGAACTCATCCTCGATGACGTGTACGAGCTTGCATTCGGCGCCGAACCCGCGCGCCTGTCGCTGATCGCGCGCGACGATGCGACGTTTTCGGTGGGTCACGACACCGCCATTGGAACGCCCGGTGCGACGCTGCACCTTGACTGCGCGCTTACCTTCATGTCGCCCGACGGCGCGATCTCGGACGCGCTTTTGCTTGTCGAGGTGGACGGCGACGGACAGATCGCCGAAATATATCTGCTGCCTTTCATCGCTTTGGGATCAAAGGTCGAATACCGCCTTGTGGGCATCGACCGCGACGGCGCGCGGCGCAAGTTCGCGCAGGTCGCCTGCGTCAGCTTCACCCACGGCACCCACATCACGCTGGCCTCGGGCGAACAGCGCCCGGTCGAGCGTCTGGCCGTCGGGGACCGCATCCTTACGCGCGACGACGGAGTGCAGACGCTGCGCTGGATCGGCACCACGACCACCCGCGCCCTCGGTGAATTCGCCCCCATCGTGATCGCCGCCGGAACGCTCAGCAACGCCAACGATCTGGTGGTCAGCCCCGATCACCGCCTCTTTATCTACCAGCGCACGGACGAGCTTGGCGCGGGGCGCGCCGAATTGCTGGTCAAGGCGCGCCATCTGGTCAACGGCACCACTGTGCGCGTGGCCGAAGGTGGCTTCGTGGATTACTACCAACTGCTTTTTGATAGCCACCAGATCATCTATGCCGAAGGCATCGCCGCCGAATCCATGCTGATCGACAGCCGCACCAAACCGGTGCTGCCGCAGGATCTGTCCGACGCGCTCGGCGATGTCATCGCCGGCCATTCCGATGTGCCGCACGCGGGCCTCGACGTACACGAAGCATTGCTCAGCCGCCCCGATGCCGCCGAACTTCTGCGCAAAGCCTCCGGCCGCTAGCCGCCACACTCTTGCACACCTGTGCATGTAGGATATGTGTACGGCTCGCCGCGCGCCTGTCCGACAGGCCCGGCCAAACAACGCTCAGGATACCCCAGCCGCCATGCTCGATACGCATACCAACCGCCCCCCCTTGCCGCCCGAGATCGCGCGCCGCCGGACCTTTGCGATCATCAGCCACCCGGACGCTGGCAAAACCACTCTCACCGAGAAATTCCTGCTGTTCGGCGGCGCGATCCAGATGGCCGGACAGGTCCGCGCCAAGGGCGAGGCGCGGCGCACGCGCTCGGACTTCATGGCGATGGAGAAGGACCGCGGCATTTCCGTCTCTGCCTCCGCGATGTCGTTCGACTATCAGGGCCGCGACAAGAACTACCGCTTCAATCTGGTCGACACGCCCGGCCACTCTGACTTCTCCGAAGACACCTACCGCACGCTGACCGCCGTGGACGCCGCCGTGATGGTGATCGACGGCGCGAAAGGCGTCGAAAGCCAGACCCAGAAGCTGTTCGAGGTCTGCCGGATGCGCGACCTGCCGATCCTGACGTTCTGTAACAAGATGGACCGCGAAAGCCGCGACGTGTTCGAGATCATCGACGAGATCCAGCAAAACCTCGCCATCGACGTGACGCCCGCAAGCTGGCCCATCGGCGTGGGCCGCGATTTCATCGGCTGCTACGACATCCTGCGCGACCGGCTTGAACTGATGGACCGCGCGGACCGCAACAAGGTCTCCGAGTCGATCAGGATCGAAGGTCTCGACGATCCCAAGCTGGCCGAACATGTGCCCGCCGATCTGCTGGAGAAACTGCGCGAGGATCTGGAGATGGTGCGCGAACTGATGCCGCCGCTCGACCACGCGTTGATGACCGAAGGTTCGCTGACGCCGATCTGGTTCGGCTCCGCGATCAACAGTTTCGGCGTCAAGGAGCTGATGGACGGCATCGCCATGTTCGGCCCCGAGCCGCAGATCCAGAAGGCCGAACCGCGCCAGATCCTGCCCGAAGAGAAGAACGTCTCCGGCTTCGTGTTCAAGGTGCAGGCCAACATGGACCCCAAGCACCGCGACCGCGTGGCCTTCGTGCGTCTTGCCTCCGGTCACTTTGAACGTGGCATGAAACTGACCCATGTGCGCTCCAAGAAACCGATGAGTATCACCAACCCGGTGATGTTCCTCGCCTCCGACCGCGAACTGGCCGAGGAGGCCTGGGCCGGTGACATCATCGGCATCCCCAACCACGGCCAGCTGCGCATCGGCGATACCCTGACCGAAGGCGAGGCGATCCGCGTGACCGGTATCCCGTCATTCGCGCCCGAGCTGTTGCAAGGCGTGCGCGCGGGCGATCCGCTGAAATCCAAACACCTCGAAAAGGCGTTGATGCAATTCGCCGAGGAAGGCGCCGCGAAAGTGTTCAAACCTTCCATCGGCTCCGGTTTTGTCGTCGGCGTCGTCGGCCAGTTGCAATTCGAGGTGCTCGCCAGCCGGATCGAGCTTGAATACGGCCTGCCCGTCCGCTTCGAGCCATCGCAATTCACTTCCGCCCGCTGGGTCAACGGCCCCAAGGCTGCCGTCGACAAATTCAGCGAGGCGAACAAGCAGCACATCGCGCACGATCACGACGGTGATATCGTCTACCTCACCCGTCTTCAGTGGGACATCGACCGCGTAGACCGCGATTATCCCGAAATCAAGCTGACCGCGACCAAGGAAATGATGGTCTGACCATGCAGCCCCGCACCCTTCCCAACCGTGAACCGCGCGCATGAATTGGGGCATCGTCGCCACGATCAAGTCCGACGCTCCCGCGATCCTGCGCTTTGCGGCCTATCATCTGGAACAGGGCGCACACCGTATCTACATCTACCTCGACGCGCCCTGCCCCGAAGCGCAGGAGGCGCTTGAGGCGCATCCGCGCGCGCGCGTCGTGCACTGCGACGACGGCTATTGGACGGGCCGCAACAGCGGACGCCCCGAGAAACACCAGTCGCGCCAGACCTTCAACGCCACCCGTGCCTACAGACGCGCGAGCGACGTCGATTGGCTGATACACATGGACGTGGACGAATTTCTGGTCAGCGAAACGCCGGTCGCGGCGCACCTGGGCGCGCTGTCAGCCGACGTCTATTGCGCCCGCACCCGCCCGATGGAGCTTTTGTCAGGGGGCAATCCACAGATCGGCGCGGCATTCAAGCAATTCATCCCCCCCGGACGCGCCCGCGAAGAAACCGTTGCAGCCCTCTATCCAGAGTACGGACAGCACCTCAAAGGCGGCTTTCTGAGCCATATTGCGGGCAAGCTGTTCGTGCGGACCGGGCTGGGCGCGGTCAAGTTCCGTATCCACAACGCCTTTCTCGACGGCGAAATGAACCCCGCCGAGCGCGAGCTGCCCGACCTGCATCTGGCGCACTTCCACGCGCCCGACTGGGACGCATGGCGGCGGCATTACGACTACCGCTTTACCCGCGGATCCTACCGCGCTGATCTCGGCCCCGCCCGCCCACGCGACCGAGGTGGCATGACGGTGCACGAGCTTTTTGCCCTCATCGAAGAGGAGGCCGGCGAGGCCGGTTTGCGCGACTTCTTCGACGAGGTCTGCACCGACACCCCCGCCCTGCGCGCGCGGCTCGCGGCGCATGGCCTGCTCTACGAGGCACGGTTCGATTTCGACAGCGCAATTGCATCACAGTTCCCCGATTTCGCAAAAATTTGACGCCCCCGCCGCAACTTGCTATGCGCAACCCTAACATGTCGCGGCACGGGCCGCCGATTGGGCCGTGCGGGCCGATATGAACGCTGCCGCGGGCCAGACCAGTGTCCGCAACATACGGATACACATGACAAAATTCTCAGATTTGAACCTGAACCCCAAGGTCCTCAAAGCCATCGAGGAAGCGGGATACGAAACCCCTACACCGATTCAGGCTGGCGCCATCCCCGCCGCCCTCACAGGCCGCGACGTTCTGGGCATTGCTCAGACAGGCACCGGCAAAACCGCCAGCTTCGTTCTGCCGATGATCACGGCGCTGGCCCGCGGACGCGCGCGCGCGCGGATGCCGCGCAGCCTCGTGCTGTGCCCCACCCGCGAGCTTGCCGCGCAGGTGGCCGAGAATTTCGATACCTATACCAAGCACCTCAAGCTGACCAAGGCGCTGCTGATCGGCGGCGTCTCGTTCAAGGAACAGGACAAGCTGATCGACAAGGGCGTTGACGTCCTGATCGCCACGCCCGGCCGCCTGCTCGATCACCACGAGCGCGGCAAGCTGATCCTGACGGACGTCAAGGTGATGGTCGTCGACGAAGCCGACAGAATGCTCGACATGGGCTTTATCCCCGATATCGAGCGGATCTTCGGCCTCACGCCCTTCACCCGCCAGACCTTGTTCTTCTCCGCCACGATGGCACCAGAGATCGAGCGGATCACCAATACGTTTCTCAGCAACCCCGAACGCATCGAAGTCGCCCGTCAGGCCACCACCTCCGAGACGATTGAACAGGGTGTGCTGATGTTCAAGGCGTCGCGGAAGGACCGTGAAGGCACGGAAAAGCGCAGGATCCTGCGCGCGCTGATCGACGCCGAAGGCGACAATTGCAGCAACGCGATCATTTTCTGCAACCGCAAGATGGATGTGGATACGGTCGCCAAGTCGCTCAAGAAATACGGCTATGACGCCGCCCCGATCCACGGCGATCTCGACCAGAGCCAACGCACAAAGACCCTCGATGGATTCCGTGCGGGCGATCTGCGCTTTCTCGTGGCGTCCGACGTGGCCGCCCGTGGCCTCGACGTGCCCGCAGTCAGCCACGTTTTCAACTATGATGTCCCCAGCCACGCCGAAGACTACGTGCACCGCATCGGTCGCACCGGACGCGCGGGCCGCGATGGCAAGGCGATCATGATCTGCACGCCCCGCGATGAGAAGAATTTCGAGGATGTCGAACGGCTGGTGCAAAAGACGATCCCCCGCCTCGACAACCCGCTTGGCGACAAGGCGACGTCCCGGAGCGAGAAGCCTGCCGCAGATGCCGCCGGTCAGGACACGCCGAAACCGGACGCCGCTACGAAGACCGACAAGCCCAAGCGCACAAGGTCACGCAGCCGCAAATCCGACGCGCCCAAAGAAGCGGATGCCGAAAAGCAGCCGTCGAAGGCGCGCGAGGAAACGCCGGCACCGGACGCCAGGGAGCCCGCGCAGGCCAGCGCCCCGGCCCCGCAGAAAGCCGAAAACACCACCGCGCGCACCGGATCATCGCGCGGGCGTGGCGGGTCGAACCGCCGCAGCGATAACCGCGATGATCGCGGTGGCAACAAGGTCGTCGGTCTTGGCGATCACACGCCCGCATTCATCGAACTCAGCTTTGAAGAGCGCGAGACCTGAAGCAAACCTTTCCGAAACAATAAAAAAGACCCGCAGCATCGCGCTGCGGGTCTTTTTCGTTTAACGCGCTCTACGGCTGGGATCAGCTCAGGCGGCTGACCACAACGGTGATTTCGGGCTTTTTGCCGATCTCATTGTTCGCCGATTGCCGTGCAACTTTGCGCAGCCCCTCGTCGAGCGCCTTGTCGTCGCGCAGCGTCTTAGCACCAGCGCGACCCAGCCATTGCGCCAGATCATGTTCCACGACGTCGACCAATGGCGACTTGCTCATGCCCTCTTCCGGCAGGCCCATGGTATCAACCCATGGATCGCCAAGCGGCTCGTCCTCTTCGTCCATCAGCACCGTGACAGTCATATGGCCGTTCAACGCCATGCGGATCCTGTCGCGCACGACACCGTCCAACGCGCCAACCTGTACCGATCCGTCCAGATAGGTCCGGCCCGTCTCGACATACTCGGCCACCTTCGGCGCATTGCCGGACAGGTCGATCATCATCCCGTTGACCGCCAGAACACCGGTAATGCCCTTCGCATCCGCGATCTTCACATGCTCGCGCAGGTGACGGTGTTCGCCGTGCATCGGGATCAGAACCTGCGGTTTCAGCAAATCGTGCAGCGTTTCCAGGTCGGGACGGTTTGCATGGCCCGAGACATGGTATTTGCCGTTGCTGTCGTCTACGACGTCGACACCCATTTCCGAGAACTGGTTCATGATGCGGATCACGCCGCGCTCGTTGCCCGGAATGGTCTTGGACGAAAAGAGGAACATATCGCCCTCTTTCATCTCCAGCCCCATGTATTTGCCGCGCGCCAGCTGCGCGCTCGCCGCGCGACGCTCGCCCTGCGATCCCGTAACCAGCAACATCAGATTCTCGCGCGGCACGTCCCGCGCCTGTTCCGGGCTGATTGTGGCCGGAAAGCCTTCGAGCACCTTGGTTTCCTGCGATGCATCCACCATCCGGTTCATCGCCCGACCGAGCAGCACGATGGACCGTCCTGCCCGCGCCCCCGCCTCGGCCAGTGTCTTGACTCGCGCCACGTTGGACGCGAACGTCGTCGCCACGACCATGCCCTCGGCGGACGCGACAAGTTCCTCGATGGCGGGGCCAAGCGTGGCTTCGGAACGGCCCGCTTCGGGGCTGAACACATTCGTGCTGTCACAGATCAACGCCTTGACGCCGCCTTTGGCGATTTCCTCGAACGCGGCGGGATCAAATGCCTCGCCCACGCCGGGAGTCAGGTCGACCTTGAAGTCGCCCGAATGCACGATCCGGCCCGCCGGCGTGTCGATGATCAACGCCGAGCTTTCGGGAATCGAATGCGAAATCGGCTGAAAGCCCACCTTGAACGGGCCGGCATCGACCTGATGCGGAAACACCCCCACAATGCGAACCGCGTCATCGGGATGGCCGTATTCGTCCATCTTGCGCTTGGCGATGTTGGCGGTAAAGCGGCGCGCATAGATCGGCGCCTGCAAACTGTCGTAGGTATGGGCGATGCCGCCCACGTGGTCTTCGTGCGCGTGGGTCACGAACACCGCCTCGATCTGGTCGCGGCGCTTTACCAGCCAGTCGATATCGGCGATGATCAGGTCCACGCCGGGGGACGTATCCATATCGGGAAACGCCACGCCAAGGTCGACGACGATAAGCCGCTCCTTGCCGGGTTTGCCGTAGCCATACACATAGGCATTCATGCCAATTTCACCCGCCCCACCGAGGGGCAGGTAGATCAATCTTTCGCTGCTCATTATTCAGCTGTTTCCTTATTAAACTTATGGATCACGGTCAGCCCGTGTATTGTCAGATCATCTTGATATTCATCAAAAAGCGCCTCGGCCTGCTGAAACAGCGGCGCGAGCCCACCAGTGGAGATCACGCACATGTCCCGCGCGCGCTCCGCCTTTATCCGCGCACATATCTCACGGACGAGCCCGACATAACCCCAAAAGACTCCGGATTGCATACAGGCCACAGTATTCGTCCCGACAACATGCGCCGGTTTCGAGATATCGACGTGCGGCAGGGCCGCCGCGGCATTGTGCAGCGCCTCCAGCGACAGGTTGACGCCGGGTGCGATCACACCGCCGACATATGCGCCATCGGCCGCCACCACGTCGAATGTCGTCGCCGTGCCGAAATCGACCACGATCAGATCACCACCGTAAAGATCATGCCCGGCCACCGAATTGACCAACCTGTCCGGCCCCACCGCAGTCCCCACATCCACGCGCACGTCAATCGGCAGCCTGCATTCGGGCTTGCCGACAACGATGGGCCGGGTCTGGAAATACCTGTCCGCGAGGACACGTAGGTTGAACACGACACGCGGTACGGTTGAAGACACGATGACATCCGTGATGTCCGCTTCGATCTTCTGAAGCTTCATCAGGGTACTGAGCCAGACATAGTACTGGTCCGCCGTGCGCTGCCACTCGGTCGAGGTGCGCCAGGTGGCGATGAAATCGGTGCCGTCCCAAATCGAGAACACCGTATTCGTATTCCCGCAATCAATGGCCAGAAGCATGCGCGCCTCCCCTTCTCAGAAGTAAACATCCGCCGCTGCAATCGAAACGCGGCCATTCGGCGTTGCAAGAACGAGATTTCCGGACCTGTCGACGTCCTCGAACACGCCGGTGGTCTCATCGCGCGTGGTACGCGCGGTCACCGTCTCGCCGATCCGAGCGGCACGGGCCAGCCACGCGGTGCGCACCGGCGCAAAACCATAGGTACGAAACTGCATCTCGACGCGGTCATACTGGACCGCCAATTCATCGAGAAAATCTTCGGGGCTGATCCTTGCGCCGGTCTCTCCCGCCAGCGACACAGGCTTCACCGCGCCCGGCTCCACCTGATCGGGCCGGGGCGCATGTGCGAGGTTGACACCGATGCCGATCACCAGATGCTGCCCGAGCGTCTCAAGCAGGATCCCCGCCACCTTGCCACCGTTCAAAAGCACGTCGTTCGGCCATTTGAGCGCAAAAGCGTCCGCACGCCCGGTCAGCGCCACGAATGTCTCCCACAGCGCAAGGCTGGCCACGAAGCTGCGCAGGGCCGCGTCGCCAAGGGATCCATTGCGCTTCATGATCAGTGTACTGGCGAAATTCCCGTCCGGCGTCGACCATGCGCGCCCCCGTCGCCCCCGCGCCGCCGTCTGCTCGCGCGCGAGGATCCAGGCAGATCCGGTAAGCGACGGCGCGATCCGCGCCGCCTCCGACAGCGTTGAATCGAGGCTGCGGAAGACGTGGCGCGTATAACCGTCGGGCCAGTTACTCACCTGTCAGCCCCGCCCGGTGTACATTATTCGACAAGCGCCTGAGCCGCCAGCGCCGCGGCTCCCTCGACACCGAACATGTTGACGATCCCGATCACCATGATCACCGCTGAGGCAACCAGGAATCCGCTCAGCACGCCGCTGCGGTTACGGTCCAGCGCCGCGGATTTGTCCGCGCCGAAGTACATGAGGAAAACGATCCGAAGATAGTAGAACGCCCCGATCGCCGATGCCACCGCACTGGCCACGACCAGCCAGATCATTCCGCCATCCAACGCGGCGCGCCAGACGTAGAGTTTGCCGAAAAAGCCGAGGAAGGGCGGTACGCCCGCCAGGCTGAACATCAGCACCAAAAGCGCCGCCGCTCTGCCGGGATGATGTTTTGAATACATGTTCAATGCCGAAATCTCGACCACCGGCTGCCCGTCTTTCTCCATAAGCAGAATGAAGGCGAAAACCCCGACGTTCATTGTCACGTAAATCGCCATGTAGACCAACATCGCCTGCACACCGAACGCGGTTCCTGCGGCAAGCCCCATCAGGGCGTATCCCATGTGGGCAATTGAGGAATATGCCATTAGGCGCTTGATGTTGGTCTGGCCAATCGCCGCAATCGCGCCGAGGAACATCGACAGCACTGACAACAGCGCGATGATCTGGCTCCAGTCGCTGACCGCAAAGCCGAAAGCATCGTGCAGCACCCGCGCGAACAGCGCCATTGCCGCCACCTTGGGCGCGGTGGCAAAGAACGCCGTGACGGGCGTGGGCGATCCTTCATAGACGTCAGGCGTCCACATGTGGAACGGCACCGCCGACACCTTGAACGCCAAACCGGAAATCAGGAACACGATCCCGAACAGCATCCCGAGGGACGTCTGCCCGGCCTGCGCCGTGATGATAACGCCCGAGAAAAGCGTCGTGCCCGCGTAGCCGTACACCAGCGATGCACCATAAAGCAGCATACCGGAGCTGAGCGCCCCGAGGACGAAATACTTCAACCCGGCTTCGGTGGATTTGACACTGTCCCGGCGCAACGATGCCACGACATACAGCGCCAGCGATTGCAATTCGAGACCCATGTATAGCGCCATCAGGTCGCCCGCCGAGACCATCATCATCATGCCGACAGCACTCAGCGCGACCAGTACCGGATACTCAAACCGCAACAGCCCGCGCGTCAGCATGTAGTTTTCGGACATGATCAGAACCGCCGCTGCGGACAACAGCAAAGCTACCTTGGCAAAGCGCGCGAAACCGTCATTTACGAACATGCCGTTGAACGCCTCGACCGTCATGTCCGTGCTCGTCCCGACAACACCGGCCAGCACAACCATCAGCGCGGCTGTCAGCCACAACAGCGGGCGCGCGACCGCGTCCTTACCGAAATAGGCCCCGAACAAAAGCCCGGCCAGAGCGAACCCGGCGAGGATGATCTCGGGCAGGATTTGAGAGATATCGTGGTTCATCTTTTATCTTCCCTCAATTCTGGGCTTCGGCGGTTTGCATGGCGGCATCCGTTGCCGCGACAGCCGTGTCATATTGATCCACCAGCGCCGTAACGGACGGGCCGATGATGTCGAGCACCGCAGCCGGATAGATGCCAAGCAACAGCGTCATCGCCACCAGCGGCGCGAAAATCCATTTCTCGCGCGCGGTCATATCGCTGATCATCTTCAGGCTCTCCTTGATCAGATCGCCCATCACAACCCGGCGGTACAGCCACAGCGCATAGGCCGCCGAAAAGATCACACCGGTCGTCGCCACCGCAGCCACCCAGGTGTTGACCTGAAAAACCGCCATCAGCGTCAGGAATTCACCGATGAAACCGGAAGTCCCCGGCAGACCGACGTTCGCCATGGTGAAGAACATGAACAGCATCGCATAGACGGGCATCCGGTTGACCAACCCGCCATAGGCGTCGATGTCGCGGGTGTGCATCCGGTCGTAGATCACGCCTACGCTGAGAAACAGCGCGCCCGAGATGAAACCGTGGCTGATCATCTGGAAAATCGCGCCGTCCAGCCCCTGCTGATTGGTCGAGAAGATCCCCATCGTCACGAACCCCATGTGCGCGACCGACGAATAGGCGATCAGCTTTTTCATGTCTTCCTGCACCAGCGCCACCAGCGAGGTGTAGACGATGGCGATCGCCGACAGCCACAGGATCAGCGGCCCGACCACTTCCGCCCCCATCGGGAACATCGGCAGCGAGAAGCGCAAGAAGCCGTAACCGCCCATCTTCAAAAGGATCGCGGCAAGCACGACGGACCCCGCCGTCGGCGCCTGCACGTGCGCATCCGGCAGCCAGGTGTGAACCGGCCACATCGGCATCTTGACCGCAAAGCTGGCGAAAAAGGCGATGAACATCAGCGTCTGAACACCGCCGATAATCTGGAAGCCGAACACGTCGATCGTCTCCGACCCGAAGTTATGCGTCAGCAGGCTGACGTCGCACCCACCGATACAGGTAGTGCCCGCATCCGAGAACATCGCGACCATTGCCACCAGCATCAGAACCGAGCCGAAGAAAGTGTAGAGGAAAAACTTGAAGCTCGCGTAGATGCGGTTCGCTCCGCCCCAGATGCCGATGATCAGGAACATCGGGATCAGCGAGGCTTCGAAGAAGACATAGAACAGCACCAGATCCAGTGCCATGAACACGCCCAGCATCAGCGTCTCGAGCACCAGGAACGCGATCATGTACTCCTTGACCCGTGTTTTCACATCCCAGCTTGCGGCAATGACCAAGGGCATCATGAAGGTGGTCAGCATTACGAACAGGATCGAGATTCCGTCGACACCCATCCGGTACGTCAGACCAAGCAGCCAGGCGGCCTCGTCGACCATCTGGAAATCCGTGTTGGCGGGATCGAATTCGATAAAGACGAAGATCGACACGATAAACGTCACCGTCGTAGTGATCAGCGCCAGCCATTTGGCGTTGCGCTGCGCCGCTTCATCCTCTCCGCGCAGGAAAACCGCGAGGATCAGCGCAGCGAATGCCGGCATGAAGGTCACAATGGAGAGCAGGTTATTTTCCATCAGTTCGCTCCTCCGGTCATCGTCATCCAGGTCACGAGGATCGCGATCCCGATCACCATCGCGAAGGCATAGGTAAAGATGTACCCGGACTGTGCGCGCCCCGCGAGCCGCGTGAGCCAGGGCACGATGCCCATCGCCAGACCGTTCAGGCCGCCGTCGATCACGCTGCCGTCGCCGCGCTTCCACAGGAACCGACCGATGGCCATCGCGGGACGGACGAAGATGAAATTGTATATCTCGTCAAAGTACCACTTGTTCCAGAGGAACAGATAAAGGGGCCGCTGCGATGCCGCCAGACGTCCGGGCAGCGTCGGGTTCCAGATATAGAACCACAGCGCCATCACAAACCCACCCAGCATCGCCAGGAACGGGCTGACCTTGACCCAGACCGGTACACCGTGCGCATCGTCGAGCGTGGTGTTGTCAGCTCCGAAATAAAGCGCCCCCTCGCCCGGCGCCCCGCCAAAGCCCGGACCATGGTGTTCGCCGTCATGGGCGCCCGCGTCCGCGTTGTCGTGCGCCTCTTCGGCACCCTCGACAGCGGTATCGCCACCCTCTGCCATTTCGGCGAGCGGGATACCGTAGAAGTCCGCGACATATTCAGTCGCGCCAAAGAAGCTCTTGTAAAACACCATGCCCGAGAAGATGGCACCGATCGCCAGAACGCCCAAAGGCACAAGCATCGTCATCGGGCTTTCATGCGCGTGCTCATGAGTATGCTTGTTGCCGCGCGCCTCGCCGAAGAAGGTGAGGAAGATCAGCCGCCAGCTGTAGAAGCTGGTCATTGCCGCCGCGATCACCAGCAGCCAGAACCCGTACATCGCGCCCGCGCCGAACGCGCTTTCGATGATCGCATCCTTCGACAAGAAGCCTGCGAAGCCAATATGCGTCAGTGGAATGCCGACACCGGTAATCGCCAGTGTGCCGATCATCATCGCCGCGAACGTATAGGGGATCTTTTTGCGCAGACCGCCGTAGTTCATCATATCCTGCTCGTGGTGCATCGCATGAATCACCGACCCGGCGCCAAGGAAAAGCATCGCCTTGAAGAACGCGTGCGTCAGCAGATGGAACATCGCTGCGGAATACATGCCGACACCGGCAGCGACAAACATATAGCCCAGCTGCGAGCAGGTCGAATAGGCGATGACACGCTTGATGTCCGTCTGGACCAGACCCACCGTTGCGGCAAAGAACGCCGTCGTCGCACCCAAGAAAGTGACGAACGCCATCGCTTCCGGCGCAAATTCCATGATCGGCGACATCCGGCAGACCAGAAAGACACCTGCCGTCACCATTGTCGCGGCGTGGATCAGCGCGGACACGGGCGTCGGCCCCTCCATCGCATCCGGCAACCAGGTGTGCAGAAACAACTGCGCGGACTTGCCCATCGCACCAATGAAAAGCAGGAAGGCGATCAGGTTCGCGGCATTCCAATCGGCCCAAAGAAACGTCAGCGTGGTGTCCGCCAAATCAGGTGCAGCGGCAAAGATGTCGTCCAGATTGATGCTGTCCGTCAGGAAGAACAGCGCAAAGATGCCAAGCGCAAAACCGAAATCGCCGACCCGGTTCACTACGAAGGCCTTGATTGCCGCCGCGTTCGCCGATGGTTTCTTGTAGTAGAACCCGATCAGCAGATACGAGGCAACGCCCACCCCTTCCCAGCCAAAGAACATCTGGACAAGGTTGTTGGAGGTGACAAGCATCAGCATCGCGAAGGTAAAAAACGACAGATACGCAAAAAATCGCGGCTTGTAGCTCACACCCTCGCCGAAGTTCTCGTCATGCGCCATGTAGCCGAAGGAATAGAGGTGCACGAGGCTGGAGACGGTCGTGATCACGATCAGCATGATCGCGGTCAGCCGGTCCATGCGGATCGCCCAATCCGTGCTCAGGCTGCCGCTTTCGATAAAGCGCAGGATCTGGATGGTTTC
The DNA here is from genome assembly GCF_947497275.1 of uncultured Sulfitobacter sp. Classification (GTDB taxonomy): domain Bacteria; phylum Pseudomonadota; class Alphaproteobacteria; order Rhodobacterales; family Rhodobacteraceae; genus Sulfitobacter. The sequence goes on along the minus strand of NZ_CANMFS010000001.1, from coordinate 364,141 downwards.
GGACGTGCCGTCGAAACCGATGAAGACGACCCAGCTGAGCAACGCCGAGAGAAACAGCAGGCTGGTGGCAATCCAGCAGGCCGCAGTCTCGCCAAAAACCTTCCAGCCGAAACCGCACAGAAGCGAGCCGACAAGCGGGGCGAAGAGAAGCGTTAGTTCCATGTTCTCAACCCTTCATCACGTTGACGTCTTCAACCGCGATCGTTCCCCGATTGCGGAAGAAACACACGAGGATCGCCAAACCGATCGCCGCCTCCGCCGCAGCGACGGTCAGGACGAAAAGGGTGTAGACCTGTCCGACCATGTCCCCGAGGTAGCTGGAAAACGCAACGAAGTTGATGTTCACCGCCAACAGCATCAGCTCGATGCTCATCAGCAGGATGATCACGTTCTTGCGGTTGAGAAAAAGGCCAAAGATGCCGATAACAAATAGCGTCGCCGCAACTGTCAGATAGTGTTCCAGTCCGATCATGTCGTCCCTCAGTTTCTCACCCCAACGAGGTGGTAGTCGGTCATTTCGCCCCTCTGGAGCGTGCATCGCGCGGCACCGCAGGCTCTACAGCGCTGCGTATTTCACAGGAAGCTGTAGCCGCCAAGTACAATGATGAGGATCACGATCAAAGCGACCAAAGTAGTGCGAGACATCCGTGTTTTCCTTCTGTGTCGGTGCTCCGGGCTCGTTTTCTTTTAAAGAAAACGCTCCGGAATTTTTCAAAAATTCCGATCCCCGTTGCGGCCGGGGCACCGGGTTTCAAAGCCCCTGCCCGGGTTTTACATCTTTCAACTCCATCGCCTTCGCGGGGTCGCGCATCATCTGTGCGACCACGTTCTGACGCTTCACATCGCCCCGATGCCGCAAGGTCAGCACAATCGCACCGATCATCGCCACAAGCAGGATCAGCCCCGCCAGCTGGAACAGCAAGAAGTAGTCATCGTAGAGGATAAGCCCCAGTGCCGCCGTGTTCGTCACCGCGACATCCGTCACCTGCGTCCGCAACCCTTCGGCGCCCACGTTGAATTCCCACACCCCGAACGCCATGACGAATTGCATCAGGATGACCAGACCAATCAGCAACGCCAGCGGCATGTATTTCGCCATCTCCGCCTTCAGCTCGGCGAAATCCACATCGAGCATCATCACCACGAACAGGAACAGAACGGCCACCGCCCCGACGTAGACGATGACCAGCAACATCGCGACAAATTCCGCGCCAAGCAGCACAAACAGACCCGCAGCGGACAGGAACGACAGGATCAGCCACAGAACCGAATGCACCGGATTGCGGCTGATGACCGTGAACAACCCGCCTGCGATCACACTGATCGCAAAAAGATAGAATGCAAAAACGCTCATGCGTCACCTTCCTTGTCCTTGGTTGTCTCGTCGGCCATTTCGTCAAGCACCGGTTGCGCCAGATCCATCGCGCGCTGCATCGCCGGAATGCCCGCGAACAACGCCATCTGGCCGATCGTCTCGATGATCTGCTGCTTGTGCGCGCCCGCCTCGATCGCGTGACGGACCGTCTGACGCACCGCTATGTCGTTTTGCGCGCCCTGCATGGTCAACCCTGCCAGGGTCAGCAGCAACCTTGTCCTGGCATCCAGCCCGTCGGGGTTGTATTTGTTGCCGAAAAACGTCTCCATCAGCTCTTTCGGCATCAGGCCCATCATCGCTTCGAAGCCTCTGGGCGAAAACGCATTCATTGCCGGAAAGGCCTTTGCCATTTCCTGCGCCTGCCGCATCATGTCTTCCCAGGGGTTCTTGTCGGTCATCTGTAAGGGGCATCCATTTCGAGGTTGCGCGCGATCTCGGCTTCCCACCGGTCCCCGTTCGCCAGAAGTTTGGCCTTGTCATAGTACAGCTCTTCACGCGTCTCGGTGGAGAACTCGAAGTTGGGGCCTTCGACGATCGCATCCACCGGACAGGCTTCCTGACAGAACCCGCAATAGATGCACTTCGTCATGTCGATGTCATAGCGCGTCGTGCGGCGGCTGCCGTCGTCGCGCGGCTCTGCATCGATGGTGATCGCCTGCGCCGGACATACGGCCTCGCACAGTTTGCATGCGATACAGCGTTCCTCGCCATTGGCATAGCGGCGCAGCGCATGCTCGCCGCGAAACCGCGGAGACAACGGCCCCTTTTCGTGCGGATAATTCAGCGTGGCCTTCGGCTTGAACATGTATTTGATGCCCAGCTTCATGCCCTGGTAGAAATCCTGCAACAGGAAGTATTTGGCGTGACGTGTATAGTCGGTCATATCAGCCCCCTAAAGTCCAGCGGGCATAGATACCCCAGAACCATTCAAATTTTGCCGCGAACGCAACGAAAACGACCCAGAACAGCGAGAACGGCAGGAAGACTTTCCAGCCCAGACGCATCAGCTGGTCATAGCGGTAGCGTGGCGTGATCGCCTTGATCAGCGAGAAGAAGAAGAACACCAGGCCCATCTTGGCGATCATCCAGAAGATGCCGTGGGGCAAACCGGGGATCGGGGACAGCCAGCCGCCGAAGAACATCAGCGAAATCAGCGCGCACATCAGCACCACGGCCACCAACTCGCCGATCATGAACAGCAGGAACGGCGTCGACGAGTATTCAACCTGATAGCCCGCCACAAGCTCCGATTCTGCCTCCGGCAGGTCGAACGGCGGACGGTTCGTCTCGGCCAGCGCCGAGATGAAGAACAAGATCAACATCGGGAAATGCGGCAACCAGTACCAGTTCAGCAAACCAAAGTCGCCGTGCTGTGCGGCCACGATGCCGCTGAAGTTCATCGACCCGGTGGAGATGATCACGCCGATGATGATCAAACCGATGGAAACCTCATAGGAAATCATCTGCGCGGCGGACCGCAGCGAGCCGAGAAACGGGTATTTCGAGTTCGACGCCCAGCCCCCCATGATGACCCCGTAGACCTCCAACGAGGAGACCGCGAAAACAAACAGGATCGCAACGTTGATATCCGACAGCACCCAACCGTCGTTGAACGGAATGACCGCCCACGCGACCAGCGCCATCACAAGGCTGATCATCGGGGCGAGAAAGAACACCGGACGGTCGGCACCGGCCGGAACGACGATCTCCTTCACGATGTATTTGCCGAAATCCGCAAAGGATTGCAGCAAACCGTACACGCCCACCACGTTCGGGCCGCGCCGCAGCTGGACCGAGGCCCAGATCTTGCGGTCGGCGTACATCAGGAACGCCAGCGCCACCAGCAACGGAATCACCACGAGGAAAATCTGGCCCACGATCAGCAGGATCGCCCCAAGGGTGGTGTTGAAAAAGAAGTCAGCCATAGGTCCTCACACCGTCGGGATGCCTTTCTCCAAGCAGTTTTGCGTCACCACTTCGGCATCAATAGTCTTCAAGCCTTTTGGCAGGCTCGGCGAGATCGTGTAAACAGCATCGGCCCGCCAAATGCCACCCTCAATCGCCACATTTGTCCTGACATGACGCGCAAAACCGTAGCCCCGGATCAGAGTGTACTGCGCTGCGGCACATTCTGCATAGGCAGCGACGTTCGCCGACGCCAGCGCCTTGGTCATCGCCACGTTGAACTGAACCAGATCACCGTCAAGCAGCACCGTCTCCACCCCCTTGTACTCGGGGATGAAGTCCTCTGCTGTCGGGGGGGGCGGGGTACAGCCGGCAAGCGCACACAGCGCGATCACGCTCATGCGTCTCACTCGGCGGCCAACGGCTCCGACCGGCGCGCCTTTGCGTTTGCTGACAATTCCGCCATCAGGCTGGACGCGCGGGCAATCGGGTTGCTCAGATAGAAATCCTTGATCGCGTAGGAAAAGGGCTGGTCCTCGATGTCGCCTTCCGCCTCCGCCTGCCATTCGTTCTCGGCAACCTGATCGACCTTGCCCAGATGCGGATGCGCCTTGACCAGCGCCTGACGCAGCGCCGCAATCGAATCGAACGGCAACGTCGCATCCATCTCGGCGCTCAGGGCGCGCAGGATAGCCCAGTTTTCCTTGGCCTGACCGGGCGCGAAACTGGCGCGCTGCGCGATCTGTGGCCGGCCTTCGGTATTGACGAACAGGCCCGGCTCTTCGGTATAGGCGGCAGCGGGCAGGATGATGTCCGCGCGGTGCGCGCCCCTGTCGCCGTGGCTGCCCTGATAGATCACGAACGGACCTGCGGGGATGTCGCCTTCGTCCGCACCGAGGTTAAAGATCACCTGCGCCGCCACCGCCTCGGAGATACCGCCATCGCAGGTGGCACCGACGTCCATCGCGCCGACGCGCGAGGCGGCGGTGTGCAGCACCATCAATTTCGATTGCGTCGCGTTCGCCAGCGCCATCGCCTGCCCCAGAACCGCCGCACCATCGGCGCGCGCCAATGCCCCCATGCCCACGACCACGACCGAGCGTTTCTCGCTGACGTCGCTGAGGTCGCGCTGCATCATCTTGGTCAGCATGTCCGGCCCGTCGCCCAGATGATCGTAAGTATAGGTCAGATCGACCTTGGGACCGATCACGCCGACAGTCGCGCCGCGGACCCACGCCTTGCGGATGCGCGCGTTCAACACCGGCGCCTCGATCGCGGGATTGGCGCCGATCAGCACGATCGTTTCCGCCGTATCCAGTTCCTCGACAAGCGCCGTCCCGACATAGCCCGAGCGGTTGCCGGCGGGCAGCTTCGCCCCATCGGTACGGCACTCGACAACTCCGCCCTGCGACTCGATCAGCTGTTTCAGCGCAAAGATCGCCTCGACGGGAACCAGATCACCGACCAGTCCCGCAACCGTCTTGCCCTGCATCGCCGCCGCCGCAGCGGCCAGCGCCTCGGGCCAGTCGGCTTTGCGCAGCTTGCCGTTCTCGCGGATATACGGCGTATCGAGCCGCTGCCTGCGCAGACCGTCCCAGACGAAACGCGTCTTGTCGGAAATCCACTCCTCATTCACACCGTCGTGGTTGCGCGGCAGAAACCGCATCACTTCGCGGCCCTTCGTGTCCACGCGAATGTTTGACCCAAGCGCATCCATGACGTCGATAGATTCGGTCTTGGTCAGCTCCCAGGGACGCGCCGTAAACGCATAGGGCTTGGACACCAGCGCGCCCACTGGGCACAGATCAATTATGTTGCCCTGCAAGTTGCTGTCGAGCGTTTCGCCCAGATAGGCGGTGATTTCCGCATCCTCGCCGCGCCCGGTCTGGCCCATCGTGGTTATTCCCGCCACTTCGGTGGTGAACCGCACGCAACGGGTGCACGAGATGCAGCGCGTCATGTGGGTTTCGATCAGCGGCCCCAGATACAGGTCCTCTGTCGCGCGCTTGGGCTCGCGGTAGCGCGAAAAATCAACGCCGTATGCCATCGCCTGATCTTGCAGATCACATTCGCCGCCCTGGTCGCAGATCGGACAGTCGAGCGGGTGATTGATCAGCAGAAATTCCATGACACCCTCGCGGGCCTTCTTGACCATCGGCGAATTCGTCTTGACCACCGGCGCCTGACCCTCGGGTCCGGGCCGCAGATCGCGCACCTGCATGGCACAGCTTGCGGCTGGCTTGGGCGGGCCGCCCACCACCTCGACAAGACACATCCGGCAGTTGCCCGCGATGCTCAGGCGCTCGTGATAGCAAAACCGCGGCACTTCGATGCCCGCCTGCTCACAGGCCTGAATGAGCGTCATCGCCCCTTCCGCTTCAACTTCCTTACCGTCGATGATGATCTTGCGAATATCGCTCATGATGTCACTTCACTCTCAGCAACGAGCCGATGCGGCTCGATTTTTCAATCTCTTTGCGCCCTAGTGCGCAATAGCTCTGCGGGTCCGATGTCACAACCCCGTTGGCCTTGAAATAGGCCGCACCCCTGGCCTTCATGCGCGCTTTCTCGGCGTCCGAATCCGCATAGGCCTCGATCTCGTCGTCGCTGTACCCCAGCTTGCGCGCCTCGGTGCGCACCGATTGATACATCGACAGCGCCCGCAACAGCCGTGCGGATATGTCGGGGCACTTCTTCCGTATCTGGTCGGCAACCGCAACGTCAAAGACCGCATCATCGATGGACTTGATGTCGCGCAGCGGCGGCTTTGCGGCCACGGCGGTGGCCGTCAGGGCCAGTATGCTCAGGGCAAGGATCGTTTTACGCATGTCATTCTCCTCAAATGCGACGGGCGTGGGCGCCCGAAGATCGCATGTGTGGTCCTGTGGTGCCGCTATGCAATAACACCGGGCCTTTCCCGTCGCCTTTTCCGTCCTCGGATCCGGTCGGCACCACGTTCAGCGTCCGCCGGGGCACCGCCCCTGAAAGAGCAGCGTATCGTTTTGGATCGGCAGTAGTGTCTGTGGCGTGTCCGGCCCAACTGTCCAGATAACGTCGGAACTGCCGTAATTGTTCACGCAATGAACAGTAGCTTCGTATTCGCCCGCTTCAACCGCACCGGCAAGCGACCGCGACACCGGGGCGACGCTGACAGTGAATACATCAATCTGCCCGTCGATCTTGCGCAGTTTAGAATTGTAATACTGACCGTCGAAATAGATCCGGTCCTCGGCTGAGGTACACCCTGCAAGAAAGGCCACGCTCATCGCCAAACCCGTCAAATACTTCATTCTCAACTCCTGCGCATCTGGACGCATGCGGTTCGTGCTTGCGGTCTTTCGCCACGTTATCGCGCAAAACGCCTGCAAGGGCCAGTGGTGATTGCGGCTGACCCGAACCGCCCACAACACGCCCGTCGCGCCATGCCCGTCGGCTGCCCGACGCGGACTTTGCCACGAACGTCCGCGGCCTCAGAACGCCGCGACGACCGCCATGATTGCCTGCGCCAGAACGCTGACCAATGCGACCATGAAAAACGCCGAGCGCGCGCCCTGCACGGTCGTTCCGATGTGAACCGCCGCCATGCCGATCCGGGCCACGATGAAAACGGAGGCGAACAGATTGACCCAGAACGGCGCCGCACCGATCAGAATGGCCGCGACGGTTGCCGCAATGAAAGGGCCCGACCCCTCCACCGCATTCATGAACGCCCGCTCTCGCCGGTAGACCGGATCGCCGTAGTCCCGCTTGGGCTTGCCGCAGTCACACCGCGCCTCTGCGGTGCGCCCGATGGTCGACAATGCGGCCAGAACGCTGACCAGAACAGCCCACAGCCCCAGCGACGCGATCGCATGGCTGTACATCGCCAAACCCTCCATGGCGCCTACTCCGCCGCGACGGGCGAAATCCTGCCCGTCCGCTTGTGCGCAATCCGGTCCTCGATTTCGTCACGGAAGTGCCGGATCAACCCCTGGATGGGCCAGGCCGCCGCATCGCCAAGCGCGCAAATCGTATGGCCTTCGACCTGCTTGGTCACGTCCAGCAACATGTCGATCTCCTCCGGCTCCGCATCGCCGCTGACCAGTCGGTCCATCACCCGCATCATCCATCCCGTCCCCTCGCGGCATGGCGTACATTGGCCACAGCTTTCGTGCTTGTAGAATTTCGACAGCCGCCAGATCGCCTTGATCACATCCGTCGACTGGTCCATCACGATCACCGCCGCCGTGCCGAGACCGGAGCGTTGCTCGCGCAGATAATCGAAATCCATGATCGCCTCGCGCATGTCCTTGCCGGGGATCATCGGAACCGAACTGCCGCCGGGAATCACTGCCTTGAGGTTGTCCCAGCCGCCACGAATGCCACCGCAATGCTTCTCGATCAGCTCTTCGAAGGTGATGCTCATCGCCTCTTCGACGACGCAAGGGTTATTGACGTGGCCCGAGATCGCAAACAGCTTGGTGCCGGTGTTGTTCGGCCGCCCGAACCCCGCAAACCACGCGCCGCCCCGGCGCAGGATCGTCGGCACGACGGCAATGGATTCCACGTTGTTCACCGTGGTGGGACAGCCATACAGTCCCGCCCCCGCCGGGAACGGCGGCTTCATCCGCGGCATCCCCTTCTTGCCTTCAAGGCTTTCGAGCAACGCCGTCTCCTCGCCGCAGATATACGCGCCCGCCCCGTGTGCGAGGTACAGATCGAAATCCCAGCCCGAACCGGCGGCGTTCTTGCCCAGCAACCCGCCCTCGTACGCTTCATCAATAGCGTTCTGAAGCGCCTCTTTCTCACGGATGTATTCGCCGCGAATGTAGATATAGCAGGCGTTGGCGTTCATCGCGAAGCTCGCTATCAGACAGCCTTCGATCAGCGTGTGCGGATCGTGGCGCATGATCTCGCGGTCCTTGCAGGTGCCCGGCTCTGATTCGTCAGCGTTCACTACCAGATAGCTGGGCCGCCCGTCGCTTTCCTTAGGCATGAAAGACCACTTCAAACCGGTCGGAAAGCCCGCTCCGCCGCGCCCGCGCAGACCCGACGCCTTCATTTCATCGACGATCCAGGCGGCACCCTTCTTGATGATGTCCGCCGTCCCGTCCCAATGGCCGCGCGCCTGCGCGCCCTTGAGGGAGCGGTCATGCATCCCGTAGATGTTGGTGAAGATCCGGTCTTTATCCTGTAGCATATCGCTCATCCATTCCTGTCGCCCTGGCGCGCGCGCCAAAGCTTGTACGCTTGTATCATCACCCACAAGAACACGGCGGCAATGCCGAGCTCTAGCAGGCCCATAAGCTGATTTGGCCACCCGAACGTAGCCCCGGCGAATTCGATCGCCAAGAAACCCAGTGCGCTGGCCACACTGACAAGGGCCAGCCGCCGACCGTCGCGCGAGAGTTTGTCGTCATTGTCCGTCACGCATCGGCACTCCTGCAAGCAGCATTTCGTCCTCGCCCGCGAGAATTCGATCCCGCCACCCGTGGCCATAATCCGCGGCCGACGCCCCTTCGGTCCGGCGTCCCAAAGATGCGGCAGATGGTCCCGGACCCACTGTCGCCATCAGCACCCCGCAGATCAAAACAAACAGCACGGCCCCCAGCGCATTACCGAAAAACCCGGCCCCAAACGACGCTTGCAGAACACCGACCCCGGCCAGCCCGTACAACACGCCCATCGCAACCACAGCGACAACCGCCGCGATCCCACCGCAGGGGGGCGCGCAGTCCGCATTGTTCTGTCTCGTCGCCATCTCTGCCATTTATCTCCCGTTGGATCTCCGGATCAGGCGCTACTCGTCACGTCGGCCCTTTTTCGCACGGGCAGAGAACTCGGTTTCTTCTCCGCGCGCCAGGCGCGTCGCCTGTTCGACCCAGTCGTCGCGCGATGCACGGCCCTTGAAACCCTCCAGATTGCGGTCAACCCATGCCAGTTCGTCTTCGCCCCATTTCGCGATTTGGTCGAAATGGAAAAATCCCATGTCGTTCAGCAGCTTTTCAAGCTTCGGGCCGACACCCTTGATCAGCTTGAGATTGTCCGCACCCGCCTTGCGGGGCTCTTTCATCGTACGCGGCTTCCTGCCCGGGCCGGTGGGCACACCGCTTTCGGCCTTCACATCGCTTTCCTTGCCCGGCGCGACGTCGCCCCGCACGGGTTTGGCCTTGGCCTCGGCGTCCTCCGCTTCGCCCGGAGCCTCCGACACCTGGTCGGACGCATCGCCGCGATCGCGCGGTGCGGGGGCCTCGCTTTCCGACCGCCCGCCCTGTTTTCCGTCGGGTCCATCAGGCGGCATCATGTCCTTGGGGGGCGGGCCCGGATGCTTGCCAGTATCGGTCGCCGTGCCCTGCCACGGCGTCAACAGCGGCACTTCGGTGCCGTCGATACGCTTTACGGTATCGCCGATGTCGGTCGCCAGTTGCACGGAAGCATTATACTGCGTCTTGCCGCTGTCATATTCGGTCAGCGACGTCAGCCCGTCCAGCGGTTCGGACGCATAGCGCCCGTTCTGCGGACCCGGCGTCGGCACCTTGCCGGCTGCCAGATCATCGAGCAGCGCGGTGAATTTCTCTGCCGTCAGATCCTCGTAGTAATCCTTGCCGATCTGCGCCATCGGCGCGTTGGAACACGCCCCCAGACATTCGACCTCTTCCCACGAGAACTTGCCGTCGGGGGACAGATCATGCGGGTTCCGCGCGATCTTGTCGCGGCAGATTCCGATCAGATCCTCGGCTCCGCAAATCATGCAGGACGTGGTGCCGCAAACCTGAATATGGGCAACGGACCCAACCGGTTGCAACTGGAACATGAAGTAAAACGTCGCCACTTCAAGCCCGCGAATATACGCCAGTCCCAACATCTCCGAGACATGTTCGATCGCCGGACGGGTCAGCCACCCCTCCTGCTCCTGCGCGCGCCACAGCAAAGGAATTATGGCGCTCGCCTGTCGGCCTTCGGGAAACTTCGTCATCTGCGCCTCGGCCCACGCTTGGTTGGCGGGCGTGAAGGCAAAACTGTCTGGCTGGTCTGTGTGTAAGCGGCGTAGCATGGTCAGTCCTATTGGGTCAAAATACAGACGACGGGAATATTCGGGACGGTCCTGTCCGGGTTCTCACCCGCAAGTTCCGCCAGAAGCACCCGCTGCCGTTCAGCCTGATCGTCACCTTGATCAGCTATGAAACAGAGATATTGCTGGGTGTCCCGCCGCATGCCATAGATGGCAGAGCCGCTTCCCGAAGTCGCGAATGGTGTGAACCCTTCTGCGCTCAGGTCAGAAGAAAAGCGGAACGCGCCCTCCCCGACCTCAAGGGCGTGCACCGCCACCGCGGAGCTTGCAAGCGCAGCGAGGGCCAGCGCAAATCTCAACGGTCCACCTCACCGAACACGATATCCATCGACCCGAGGATTGCCGCCACATCGGCCAGCTGGTGCCCCGTCGCCATGTGATCCATCGCCTGCAGGTGCAGATAGCCCGGCGCACGCAGTTTGGCGCGATACGGTTTATTGGTGCCATCGGCCACCAGATAAACGCCGAATTCACCCTTCGGCGCCTCGACAGCGGCATAGACTTCGCCCGCCGGCACGTGGAACCCTTCGGTATAAAGCTTGAAGTGGTGGATCAGGCTTTCCATCGAGGTTTTCATGTCCCTGCGCGACGGCGGCGTGATCTTGCCCCGTGCCAGGATGTCGCCCCTGCCTTCGGGCGCGCGCAGCTTCTCGACGGCCTGCAACATGATCTGCGCCGACTGCCGCATTTCCTCCATGCGGACAAGGTAGCGGTCATAGCAGTCGCCGTTTTTGCCCACCGGGATCTGGAACTCGAACTCGTCGTAGCATTCATAGGGCTGTGCGCGGCGCAAGTCCCAAGCAAGGCCGGAGCCGCGTACCATGACGCCCGAAAATCCCCAGTCCTGAATTTCCTCTTCGGTGACCACACCGATATCGACGTTGCGCTGCTTGAAAATCCGGTTCTCGGTCAACAGAGCGTCTACATCGACCATGAAGCCCTTGAGGAACTTGTGCGTCCAGGTCTCGATATCGTCAAGCAGCGCGTCGGGCAGATCCTGATGCACACCGCCGGGGCGGAAATAGGCCGCATGCAGACGCGCGCCGCAGGCCCGCTCGTAGAAAATCATCAGATCTTCGCGCTCTTCGAATCCCCACAGCGGCGGCGTCAGCGCGCCCACGTCCATCGCCTGCGTCGTGACGTTGAGCAGATGCGACAGGATGCGCCCGATTTCGGAATACAGCACCCGGATCAGCGAAGCACGGCGCGGCACCTCGACGCCGGTCAGACGCTCGATCGCCAGACACCAGGCATGTTCCTGGTTCATCGGGCTGACGTAGTCCAGCCGGTCGAAATACGGCAGGTTCTGCAAATAGGTCCGCGATTCCATCAGCTTTTCGGTGCCACGGTGCAGCAAACCGATATGCGGATCGCACCGCTCGACGATCTCGCCGTCCAGCTCCAGCACCAGACGCAAAACGCCGTGCGCCGCAGGGTGTTGCGGCCCGAAGTTGATGTTGAAATTGCGGATCTTCTGTTCGCCCGTCTGGGCGTCTTCGAAACCTTTGGTGCCGTCCATTAGATCTGCTCCAAGTCGGATTTACGTTGAGTGCGCGCGCCCCGTACCAGCCACACCGGGGCCGCAAACGGTCCAAGCACTGCCAGTTCTGTTGCGCGCAGGAAGGCTTTCATCACTTCGCCGCCTCTTTCTCATCGCCCGGAAGGATATACTCGGCCCCCTCCCACGGTGACATGAAGTCGAACTGACGGTATTCCTGAACCAGCGATACCGGCTCGTACACAACCCGCTTCTCCGCCTCGTCATAGCGGACCTCGGTATACCCCGTCGTCGGGAAATCCTTGCGCAGGGGATGGCCGCGGAAGCCATAGTCCGTCAGCAGACGCCGCAAATCGGGGTGGCCGGAGAACAGGATGCCGAACATGTCGAACACTTCGCGCTCGAACCAGTTCGCACTCGGATGCACGCTCACGACCGAGGGCACCATGTCCTGTTCGCGCACGGCCACGCGGATGCGGATGCGCTGGTTCTGGTACATGCTGAGAAACTGGTACACCACGTCGAACCGTTTCGCCCGCCCGGTGTAATCCACCGCCGTGATGTCCACCAGCGACGAGAACCGGCAGGTCGCGTCGCCCTTGAGGAATTCGACCAGACCGACGATACGCGCGGGCGTGGTATCGACGTTCAGCTCGCCGTGCGTCACGTCCCATCCCAGCACACAGTCGTTCCGCTTGCCTTCGATATAGGCGCCCAATTCGTTCAGTGCATCGCTCATCGCAAGCTCCCTTCACACGTGCGCATCACCGCACGATTGTTCCCGTCCGCCGCATCTTGCGCTGCAACTGCATGATCCCGTACAGCAGCGCCTCAGCCGTCGGCGGGCAGCCCGGCACATAGATGTCCACCGGCACGATCCGGTCACATCCGCGCACCACCGAATAGCTGTAGTGATAATAGCCGCCACCGTTGGCGCACGACCCCATCGAGATCACATAGCGCGGCTCGGGCATCTGGTCGTAGACCTTGCGCAGCGCCGGCGCCATCTTGTTGGTCAGCGTACCGGCCACGATCATCAGGTCGGACTGGCGCGGGGACGCGCGCGGCGCCGTGCCAAACCGCTCAAGATCATAGCGCGGCATCGAGGTATGCATCATTTCAACCGCACAGCACGCCAGACCGAAGGTCATCCAGTGCAGCGATCCGGTGCGCGCCCAGTTGATCAGATCCTCGGTCGAGGTCAGCAGGAAACCCTTGTCCTGCAACGACGCGTTGAGGTTCTGCGTCGCCACGTCGCGGTCCATACCAGCAGTCGCAGGAACGCCCGCGCCATGCGTCCCGACAAGACGCTCCTTGGCGGCGCCCGCGGCGGGTAGCTTGGTGTTGCTCACTGCCATTCGAGAGCCCCTTTCTTCCATTCATACGCAAAGCCTGCGGTCAGAACGCCGAGGAATATCATCATCGACCAGAACGCCGTCATCGAGATGTCGCCGAACGCCACCGCCCAAGGGAACAGGAACGCAATTTCCAGATCGAAAATGATGAACAGGATAGACACGAGGTAGAAGCGCACATCGAATTTCATCCGCGCATCGTCGAACGCGTTAAAGCCGCATTCATAGGCCGATACCTTTTCCGGATCGGGATTGCGCACCGCAACGACCACCGCCGCAAGGATCAGCGCAAGGCCCAAACCGATGGCGACGGCGAGAAAAATGAGAATCGGCAAGTATTCTCTGAGCATATCTTCCAAGGGTGGCTCCTTTCTTGGATGGCACAGGGCAGCGTACGCCCCGCTCTACGCTTCATATCGGGGTTTATCGGTGCGACGGGACGGGGTCAACGGCAGGAAGGGCGGAAAGGTGTCGCAGGCAATCATAACATAGGGCGGGCTGTCCCGATGACCAAATCGCGGTATACATCCGCCTGCGAACCCGTTTATGTGCGCCACCGGTGGCCCGTCTGTCGCGGTCCTGTCTGAAAGGTTGTCCCATGTTGCGTCTCGTCGGCCTGTTTCTTTGCCTCGCTTTGTCCGCCACACTCGCATCCGCCGACATCACGTTCGGCCCCGACCCGCGCGCGCTCGACAACGCGGCGGTGTTCGATGCGCGCGATCCGTTGCGCCGAGCAGAATGGACCGCACTGAAGAAATCCGGCGTCACCGTGATCGACCTCAACCCGACGTTCGTGATGCGGGTGGAACTGGCACGGGCCTCCGAAGGGGGCACGCTTTTGCCGCGCTATCCCGGCACCTATCTCGACGATGCCGATCTTGCCAATCTGCGCGCCCGTGTGGCCGAGGGCTTTACCCTCAACTACGACGCGGGCATCGCGCTGTCTGCGGACCGCTGCGCTATCGGCGACCCCGCGAAGCTGGGTGTCGCCGCGGCACGGGCCGAATACACCCACGTCGTGTCCCTTCTGCACCGCGCCGACATCCCTGTAGCCGAAATATCCATCGACGGGCCGTTTCTGCGACTGGTCCAGGGGTCGCAGAAAGGGTTCAGCTGCGCGTCCGGTACCCGCAACCGCGCCGGTCAGCGGCTGAGCGACGGTGCCGAAGGCAAAAGCCGCGCATTCGCCGCCGCCGCCGTGCATGCCTATATCGAAGAGCTTACAGCCCAAATCACGGCACGCCAGTCTCGCCCCCCCGCCGTGTCGCTTACCATCAATCTTCCCAACTGGCGCGAGGGCCGGTTGGCATCGGCCAACTGGCCCGACCTGCAAACCTCGATTTCCGACATGCTCGTCAGCTTTGCCGCTCACCGACAAGGTGCGGGACAACTCGTCACATGGATCCGGATCGACTATCCCGCCTGCTATCTGGCCGGGACCGCCCGCTGCGGCGGCGGCACAGCGGACACCTTCGCGGCCAAGATGGCGGCGCTGTGGCGTGCCTCGCGTGGGGTGAACGGCACCCGGCCCCCGCCTGCATTCGCGGTGATTGCCAACGACACCGGCGGGCGCGTGGCCTGCATGCCGCCGCAGGCCATCCCGCTGTTCCTGGCCTACCGCAATTACCGCGACCAAAGCATCACGCGCGACAGCCCCGCACCCGCGCCCGATGCCTATACCACGCCCGACCGCGCCTGCCAGATCGCCCAGCGCGACGGGCCGGACCGGCAGTTCATCAACCGATCCTTCGCCTACGCCCAAAGTCTGACGAAGGGTCCGCTGGCCGCGCGCCTCAGACAGGCCGATCCTTCGCTGAAAATCAGCCGCATCGCCTTTCAAAGCTGGGGCATCAGCCCGATGAGCAACCTGTGGTACATCGGTCAGATCCGACGCTACGCCGAGCAGCAGTAGACCGCGCGTCTCAGACGACCCAGGCCGCCTCGCGCTTATCAAAGGACGCCCCGATCCCCTCGGCAGCTTCCTCGGTTTCCAAGCGTTCAGCCAGCGCCGCAATCGACATCATACCCGCTTCTTCGCGCACGCCCCTCGCCGATGCGTGCGACGACATAGGGCCGGTTGATCGCGGACAGGATGCCCAGCCGCGCCTCGGTCAGCGCCATTTTGAGCGTGACAACCCCGATTGCCACGTCGCACACACTTCCCATGCCGATACCGCCGCCGAAGGCGTTGCCGCGCAGCTTGTTGATAGGGGTTCGGGCAAGCGGTTCAGCCCTCAGAGCAGCGTGCCTCCCTCGCGCGCGGGTCTGTGGACCCATCCCGATCGGCACTAAAGGTCTTGCCCGCGGCCGCCAGAATCTGCACTGACATCGCGTTGTGCTTTTGCGCCCCTCAGCCGCGCATTGCGCGCGCCATGTCGGCGGCGTCCTTGATCACGTCAAGGTCAAGGCCGGTGTCATAGCCCAGCGCCTCCAGGTGCGCCGCGACCGTCTCTGTCGCCACGTTGCCCGAGGCACCCGGCGCATAGGGGCAACCGCCCAATCCCCCCACTGCCGCATCGAACACCCGCACGCCAAGGCTCAGCGAGGCGTCGATATTGGCAATGGCCCGACCGCCGGTATCGTGGAAATGCCCCGCAAGCCGCCCCACCGGCACCACATTGCGCACCGCCAGCAGCATCCGCGCCACGCTGTCGGGTGTCCCCGCCCCGATGGTATCGCCCAGCGACACCTCGTAGCAGCCCATCGAAAACAGCTTGTCCGCAACCTCCGCAACCTGTTCCGGCGCGACCTTTCCGTCGTAGGGGCATTCAATGACGCAAGACACATAACCGCGCACCGGCAGGTCAATGTGGCGCGCCTCTTCGAGGATCGGCGCAAAACGCTCGATGCTTTCCGCAATGGAGGCATTGATGTTCTTTTGCGAAAACCCTTCCGAGGCCGAGGCGAAAATCGCGATCTCGTCCGCCTTCGCCGCCAGCGCGTCCTCGTAGCCGCGCATGTTCGGCGTCAGCGCCGCATAGCGCACGTCCGGTCCCCGCGTGATCCCCGCCAGCACCTCCGCCGACCCCGCCATCTGCGGCACCCATTTGGGCGAGACGAAACTGGCGCATTCGATCCGCGCAAAACCTGCCTGCGTCAGCTTGTCCACCAGTGCGATCTTCTCCGCCACCGGGATGTCGCGCGCCTCGTTTTGCAGACCGTCACGCGGGCCCACCTCGAATATCTCGCATTTTCCCATGGTCACCTGTCGCGCCCTCCCTTTGATGCGGCCTTGGTCAAACCTACCCTGCCCACTCTATTGTGCAATGAAATACGCACCCGGCGCCTACGCGATGTCCCACGGCGCAAAGAACGTCTCGGTAAACAGCTCTTCCTGCGGCGCGGGAACCGAGGCCACAAACGCAGACCGCGCCGTGATCCGGTCGTACCACGCCGCCGCGCGCGGAAAATCCGCCAGCGTCGCGAAATGCAGCGCCATGTAGACCGCCTGCCCCACCGACACATCCGCCGCCGAGAACCCGCCGTCCAGCAGATACTCCCGTCCCTCCAGCCGCGCCTCGATCGCGGCGTAGCATTTCGCAATCCGCGCGGCTTCCAGCTTCATCACGACCGGGCTGCGCATGTGGTCCTCGCGCAGCATCACATGCTGCTGGATCAACGCCGCGGCGTGCTGGCTGATGGTTTCGGCGAAATGAACCCAGACAAGCCATTGCCCCCGCTCCGCGCTGCCGGGCATCCGGCCAAGATCATCGGGCGAATATCGCTCGCACAACACCTGCGTGATCGCACCCGTCTCGAACAGGCTCTCCCCCCCGATCTCAAGCGCGGGAACACGGCCCGCAGGGCTGCGCGCCAGATGCTCGGGCGACCTCAGCGCCTTGTCCAAACGGTGGGTCGTCACTTCGAACGGTATGCCCAGCTCATGCAAGAGCCACAGGCTGCGCATGGACCGCGACTGCGGCACGTGGTGGAGCACGATCATGCCGCCGCCTCCTCTTCCGCTTCCAGCCGCACCAGGGCGGCCCCCGCCTCTACCTGATCGCCTTCGCGCGCCAGCACTTCCGCGACCACACCGTCGCGCGCCGCCAAAAGCGCGTGTTCCATCTTCATCGCTTCGAGCACGGCAAGCCTGTCGCCCTTGCTTACTTGCTGGCCCACCTGCGCGGCCATGCTGCGCACCAATCCGGGCATAGGCGCCTCGATCAAATTGCCGTCGCCCTGCGCACCCGCCGCACGCAGCAGCGGGTCGATCCTTTCGAAAACCATGCCGTAACCGTCGAAGACGGTGACCGTATCGCCCGTTACGACGAAGGGGGCGACGGGATGGCCGTCGATTTCCCACACACCACCGATGCGTTGGGCGGTTACGCGCGCATCACCGACCTGCCAGATCTGCCGGTCCGGGCCCTCGACCGCGACTTTCAACAGCGTCTCGTCGTCACCCTGTCGTAACAGAACCTGCCGCAAAAGCGGCGTCCAGACGGTGAATCCCGCAGCACCCCCCGCCGCGTCCAGACCAAGTGCCGCCATACCGGCCAATGCCGCGTGACGCGCGCAGATCTCGGGCGGGGTGGTCAGCGCGTCGATGTCGCGTGCGATCAAACCGGTATCGACCTCGCCCGCGCGAAAGCCGTCATGCGCAGCCAGCGCGCCCAGAAAGGCAAGGTTGGTTACGGTTCCCGCCACCTCGCACTGCGCCAGCGCGCGGCGCAACCGCGCAAGTGCCACCTCCCGCGTGGGGCCGTGCACGATCACCTTGGCGATCATCGGATCATAGAACGGGCTGATGGTGTCGCCCGCCCGCACGCCGCTGTCGGCCCGGCAGGCTGGATCGAAGGCAAGATGCGTCAATGTCCCGGTCGCGGGCAGAAAACCCTTCGGCACATCCTCGGCGTACAGCCGCGCCTCGAACGCGTGACCGCTGATCGTCAGATCCTCCTGCCGCATCGGCAGATCTTCCCCTGCCGCCACGCGCAACTGCCATTCCACCAGATCGACGCCGGTGATTGCCTCCGTCACCGGATGCTCCACTTGCAGACGGGTGTTCATCTCCATGAAAAAGAACCCGTCCGCGTGCAGCCCGTCGGATCCGTCCACGATGAATTCCACCGTGCCCGCGCCTTTGTACCCGATGGCTTCGGCCGCGCGCACTGCCGCCGCACCCATCGCGCCGCGCATCTCTTCGGTCATGCCGGGCGCCGGTGCCTCCTCGATCACCTTCTGGTGGCGCCGCTGAAGCGAGCAGTCGCGCTCGAACAGATGCACCGCACGGGTGCCGTCGCCAAAAACCTGCACTTCGATGTGGCGCGGCTGGCTCACGAATTTCTCGACCAATACGTCGGTGTTGCCAAAGGCTGTCTTTGCCTCGGACCGGGCGCTTTGCAGGGCCGCTGCGAATTCCTCCGGCGTCTCCACCTGCCGCATCCCCTTGCCGCCGCCGCCCGCGACCGCCTTGATCAACACAGGGTATCCGATCTTGTCCGCTTCCGCCGCCAGCAGATCATCGTCCTGATCGCTGCCGTGATAGCCCGGCACCACCGGCACGCCCGCCTCCACCATCAGCGCCTTGGCCGCATCCTTGAGCCCCATCGCGCGGATCGCATCCGCCGACGGTCCGATAAACACCAGGCCCGCTTTCTCGACCGCATCCACGAAACCGGGATTCTCGCTCAGAAAACCATAGCCCGGATGGATCGCCTGCGCGCCGCTGTCCAGCGCCGCCTGGATGATCACGTCACCCCGCAGATAGCTTTCGGACGGGGCCGATCCGCCGATGTGGACTGCCTGATCCGCCATCGCCACGTGTTTCGCCCCGGCATCGGCATCGGAATACACCGCGACGCAGCGCACCCCCATCGCCTGCGCGGTGTCCATCACCCGACAGGCGATTTCGCCCCGGTTTGCAATCAGAATTGTATCAAACATCGCTGCGTCCTCTCCTAATCCCTGCGTCGGTCATCCGCCGCGTCATCCTGCACGTCTCGCGCTGGTCATGGGTCATGCGCCGAAATCCTCCACCATCGCGAAGCGTTCCCGGATCAGTTCCCTGTCCTGCGCAAAAATGCTTAGCGGTCTGTGGTATCGTCTGTGCTTGGCCCGCCAGCTTTCACACGTATCGTCCGCCCCCTTGGTCAGCCCCGTCAGCCTGTCGATCAGCGTCGGGGTGTCGGCAAACGATATCGTCTGCACGCCGGGGTATTTCTTTCCCGCCTCGTTCAGCGTCATATCCCTTGGCGACTGCACGGGCGGTGTACGCCTGGTGTACACTATGTGACTCCGCCCGATCACATCCGGAACACGCCGAAACGCGTCTCTTCGATAGGCGCGTTGAGCGCGGCGGACAGGCTTAGAAACAGCACATCGCGCGTCTTGCGCGGATCGACGATCCCGTCGTCCCAAAGCCGCGCGGAGGCATAAAGCGGATGCGACTGCTCCTCGAACATGTCGATCGTGGGCTGCTTGAACGCGGCTTCTTCCGCATCGGTCCACGTCTCGCCCTGCCGCTCGATCGCGTCGCGTTTGACAGTTGCCAGAACCCCCGCCGCCTGCGCCCCGCCCATGACGGAAATGCGTGAATTCGGCCATGTCCACAGGAACCGCGGGCTATAGGCACGCCCCGCCATGCCATAATTGCCGGCGCCGAAAGAGCCGCCCACCAGCATCGTTACCTTGGGGACGTTCGTGCAGGCCACCGCTGTCACGAGTTTCGCTCCGTGGCGCGCGATGCCTTCGTTCTCGTACTTGCGCCCGACCATGAAGCCGGTAATATTTTGCAGGAATATCAACGGAATATTGCGCTGCGAACACAGCTCGACGAAATGCGCGCCCTTCTGAGCCGCCTCCGAAAACAGGACCCCGTTGTTGGCAATGATCCCGATCGGGCACCCCTTGAGATGCGCGAAACCCGTCACCAGCGTCTCGCCGAAGCGCGGCTTGAACTCGTCGAAACGGCTGCCGTCGACGATGCGCGCGATCACCTCGCGGATATCGTAGGGCGTGCGCAGATCGCCGGGCACCACGCCGAGGATCTCTTCGGGATCATAGGCCGGCTCTTCGACACTTTGCCACTGTACGGTTTCCGGTTTCGCACGATTGAGATGTCCGACAGCACGCCGCGCGAGCGCCAGCGCGTGGGCATCGTCCTCGGCCAGATAATCCGCCACGCCCGACAGCCGCGTGTGCACATCGCCCCCGCCCAGTTCCTCCGCCGTGACAACCTCACCGGTCGCCGCCTTCACAAGCGGAGGCCCGGCGAGAAAGATCGTCCCCTGCTCCTTCACAATGATCGTAACATCCGACATCGCCGGCACATACGCCCCACCCGCCGTGCACGACCCCATGACCACTGCGATCTGTGGAATCCCCTGCGCACTCATCCGTGCCTGATTGTAGAAGATACGTCCGAAATGGTCCCGGTCAGGGAAAACCTCGTCCTGATTGGGCAGGTTCGCGCCGCCGCTGTCGACGAGGTAGATACAAGGTAGATTATTCTCCTCGGCGATTTCCTGAGCGCGCAAGTGCTTCTTGACCGTCATCGGATAGTAAGTTCCACCCTTCACTGTGGCGTCATTGCACACGACCATGACCTCGTGACCCTGCACCCTGCCGATCCCCGCGATCACTCCCGCACAGGGCGCGGCACCGTCGTAGAGCCCGTGTGCTGCCACGGCGCCGATCTCAAGAAACGGCGCACCCGGATCAAGCAGATTCGCCACCCGCTCGCGCGGCAGCATCTTGCCCCGGCTCTCGTGGCGTGCGCGCGATTTCTCTCCGCCGCCCAGCGCCGCGGCTTCCGCGACGGTGCGCACCTGCTCCAGCGCTTCGAGATGGGCGGCCCGGTTTGCCTTGAACCCTTCGGAGGACGGCAACGCCTGTGATGAAAGCTTCATGATCTACTCCTCGATCTAGTCAATTCGTCGCTCGAAAGCGCAGTCGCGCTCGGTTGGGCTCTGGTCGTTGCCAGTCGCCCGGAATCGTCGACGCAGAACCGCGCTGTAGCACCACATGTCCTCCCCCGCCGCCCGTGCGGTTCGCACTGCTGTCGGGAACTGCGATTTGTAACGCGGGCATCGACCAGTCGATCGCACCGGGATGCGAAGAGAATATCGCACCACCACGTTGCGTTCGGTTTGCCCCTATATTCAATGATCGTCACGCCCACTGCTACGCGTTCCTCGTCGCGCGTCTTTCCGCCCAGGTGCCGAACCGGTAATCTCGTCCCTGGCACCCTGATCCACGGCAAATTGATCACTGGCAAATTGATCACCGGCAGATCCGAGCCAATTGCGACGGTCCGCTCGGACAGCGCCGGTTCAGTCACGCCCCAGCTCCGTTTTCAGCTGTTCCAGTTCACGGTCGAGGAAGAACGAGGTGATCGACCGGATCACCACCAGCAGCAACAGGAACAGCAGATCCGACATGCGCAGCGACAACGCGGTGTGGATCACGTCCGACACAATGAAAAGCTCCAGCCCCGCAAGGATGTAGCGCCCAAGCTCGATCCGTTCGCGGTTGGTGCGGCGCACCCGTTCGGGGCCCCGCCGCGCCACTTCGGCCACCGTGACCCCAACCATGAACCGCCCCGCGCCGATCAGCAGGACGAAGATCGCGAAAAGGTCGATCAGCGCCGCCGCCGCCTCCAGAATTACCGTCAGCCAGTGCAGCTCGTCGTGCAGCAGCCCGCCTTCCAGTTCCAGCCCGATCAACCCGTCGAGTGCGCTTTCCCGCTCGGCAGCCATTGCCTATCCCATCGCCTGCATCATTTCCCGGCCCACCAGCATCCGGCGGATCTCGGAGGTCCCTGCACCGATCTCCATCAGCTTGGCGTCGCGGAAAATGCGACCGACCGGATTGTCGCTCAGATAGCCCGCCCCACCCATTGCCTGCACCGCCTGATGCGCCTGCACCATCGCCTGCTCGGAGGCATAAAGGCAGCACGCCGCCGCATCCGCGCGGGTCACATCGCCGCGATCACAGGCCTTGGCGACCTCATAAACGTAGGCGCGCGCCGAATTCATCGCCGCATACATATCCGCCATCTTGCCCTGCATCAGCTGGAATGACCCGATCGGTTGCCCGAATTGCTTGCGCTCGGCCATGTAGGGCATGATTTCGTCGAGACAGGCGGCCATGATCCCCAAGCCTATGCCCGCCAGCACCACACGCTCGTAATCGAGACCGGACATAAGCACGCGCACGCCCTTACCCTCCTCGCCCAGCACATTCTCGAACGGAACTTCGCAATCGTCAAAGATCAGCTCCGCCGTGTTCGACCCCCGCATGCCCAACTTGTCGAAATGTGCGCTCGTGCTGAAGCCTTTCATTGATTTCTCGATCAGGAAAGCCGTGATGCCTTTCGATCCTGCGTCGGGGTCCGTCTTGGCGTAGACCACGAGCGTTTCGGCGTCGCAGCCATTGGTGATCCAGTACTTGTTGCCCGACAGCCGAAAGTGATCGTTGCGCTTTTCCGCCGACAGCTTCATCGATACCACATCGGACCCGGCGGAGGTCTCCGACATCGCCAGCGCGCCTACGTGCTCTCCTGAACACAGTTTGGGCAGAAATTTCGCCCGCTGCGCATCGGTTCCGTTCAGCCGGATCTGGTTCACGCACAGGTTCGAATGGGCACCGTAGGAGAGCGAAACGGAAGCCGATGCCCGCGCGATCTCTTCCACGGCGAGCGTATGCGCCAGATACCCCATACCGGTACCGCCCCACTCTTCCTCGACGGTCATCCCCAGAAGGCCGAGTTCCCCCATCTCCTGCCATAACGTCGGCGGAAACAGGTTCTCCTTGTCGATGTCTTGCGCCATCGGCTTCACCCGTTCCTGGGCCCAACGGTGTACCGTTTCGCGCATCGCATTGACGTCTTCGCCCAGATCAAACTGCATGGCGGCGTTAAACATGGCACTCTCCCTCGAACCTGATTTATTGAACGCTTGTTCATTACTTGCAGATCACCGCGCACCGGTCAAGCGCGCAGGCCGCACCGGGAACAATATTGCAACCCCTTGGTTGAGCTTGCAACCGTATCACGAATTGCCGAAAGGAAACCCGCCATGTCCAGTCTGAAAAACACCTTCTGGGACCGCCTCGCCGATGTACGCACAGGGATGTTGTCCGCCGATACCTCCCGTGCTGTGCCGATGAGCCATTACACGGATGCTGAGACCGGTAACATCTGGTTCATCACCGCCAACGGTACCGATGTCGCAACGTCCGCTACCGGTGGAGCGAAGGCCGAGTATATCGTAAGCAGCGACAAGGAAGGCCTTTACGCGCGGATCGACGGCACGTTGAGCGCGGTAACCGATCCTGACAAGCTTGACGAGCTGTGGAATGCAGTCGCCGCCGCTTGGTTCGAAGACGGCAAACGCGACCCCGATACCCAACTTGTTAAATTCACACCAAACCAGGCCGAAGTCTGGACAACCGACGGCGCGCTGTCTTTCCTCTACGAGATCGCCAAAGCCAATATGACAGACGAGTCACCCGATGCGGGCAATCACGGGACCATTACGTTCTGACGTCCGTTGCTGACCGCACCGACCGCCGCGCGCACGACCGTAAAAATGTCGTGCGCGCAAGCGCTCATCCGGATCACGTCTCTGTCTGGTACAAGCGCCCGACTTCTTCGCGGATGATCCGCGCGATAACGCTAAATTCGCTGGGCGTGATCGTCAGCGGAACACGCAAATCTACCAATCCGGCAAGCACCCGATCACTCGCAGGTAGCGGGTCAGGCGCGGCATAGGCCCAGCTGTCGTACCGGCTCGTGTAGCCTGATGGATCGGACGCGCCGAACCATTTCAACGCGACGCCGCGCCGTGCGCAACATTCAACCGCTTGCGATATTTTTTCGGCCGACCAGCCCGGTAGGAGAAACTGAAACGACGACCCTACAAAGTGCTCTTTTTCGGAGCGTTCGATCACCTTCAGTCCCGGCACATCGCGTAACCCGGCCTCCAGTGCCGCGTACCGCACGTTCCAACGCGCGCACTGTTTTGCAAGCGTCGCAAGTTGCGGACGCAATATTGCGGCACGCAGGTTGTCCATCCGGCCCGAGATGTTGGGAGTCTCGTAGATGAGATCATCGAATGCCTCCTTGGGCGGACCCGCAAGATGCTGCTCGTACAACATGTAAGACCCTGAATACAGGATTGCCCGTGCCGCAACCTCCGGATCATCCGTCACCAACAGCCCACCTTCCCCGGAATTCATGTGTTTGTACGTCTGGCACGAAAAGCACCCGACCTTACCCCAGCGTCCCGACGGCTTTTCATCCCATGCTGCACCCATCGTATGGGCGCAGTCCTCGATGATCGTGATCCCGTGCTTCTCGCAAATCTCGGTGAGCCGGTTCATGTCGCAGATGTGGCCGCGCATGTGGGACAGCAGCAGGACACGCGCCTGTTGAGCTTTCGCTTCGAGATCGTCGAAGTCCAGAACCAGCTCGTCGGTCACGCCGACAAACACCGGCACAGCGCCCACGGCTGCGATGGCGCCTGGAACCGGTGCCAAGGTGAATACATTCGTCAGGACCGTATCACCGCCCGTCACGCCAAGCGCGCGCAAAGCCGTGGCCAGAGCGTATCCGCCTGACGCCACCGCAAGACAGTATCGCGCCCCGACTGACTGTGCGAATTCCTGTTCCAGCAGAACCGTTTGCGCCGTCTCGCCGGGGGCGGTGTTGTACCGGTGCAACCGGCCGTGCCGCATAACGTCTATTGCCGCTGCAATGCCTGCTTCTGGGATCGGTTCCTGTTGCGTGAAACTTCCGCTGAAGACTTCCTGCATCGCCTACGCCTCTCTTAACAGGTCGTCGACCATATCGGGCAGATCGCCGTAGCGGTGCAACAACCGTTCGGGTGCCAGCGCGGCCATGTCGTCGCCCGCCGGTCCGAAGGTGACCAGGATCGACGGCACCCCCGCCGCTGTCGACGTATCCCTGTCGGTCACGCTGTCGCCGATCAGCACACAGCGTTCCGGCGCGCCTCCCGCGCGGCGCACGGTCTCGAACAGGTGCTCGGGGTCGGGTTTGCGCACAGCGAGACTGTCCGCGCCAAGCATCGCCCCAAAGTGTTCCAGAACACCAAGCCGGCCCAGCAACTCACGCGCCAGACCTTCCGGTTTGTTCGTGCAAATCGCCACCAGATAGCCACGCGACTTGAGCATCGCGACCGCGTCCATCGCGCCGTCGTAAAGGCGGGTGTGGGTACTGATCTCGCGGGCGTAATGATCCAGAAGCGGCTGGTAATAGGCGTCGATCAACGGATCGTGTGCTGCCCGCCCCAACCGTTCCATCCCCAGCCGTAGCATCGCCCGACCGCCGCGCAGCGCGGTGCCCGCGTCGGCGCGCGGATCCAACAGATCGCCCGCCCCCATATCGCGAAAACACGCGTTGGCCGCAGCGATCAGATCACCGCTGGTATCGGCTAATGTGCCATCGAGATCGAATACAACTGTTTTCATCCACGCGCTCCCCATGGTCTTTACCGGCGTAGCGCGGCGCCGGTGCCAAAACAAGTCGCCATGCGCGCAGGCCCGCGATGAGCTTGTACCATACCGCAATATCGCTCAAGAAGGCATCGAAACAGCAAGGGCGGACCTCCCATGAAAACGAGCCTCATCATTCTCGCGGCGGGCAAAGGCACGCGGATGAATTCGGACCTTCCGAAGGTGCTTCATCCCATCGCGACCGAGCCGATGCTGGTCCACGCCATGGCCGCCGGTGCAACGCTCGACCCCGAACACACCGTTGTCGTTGCCGGGCACGGGGCCGGACAGGTCGGCGCAGTGGCGCGCGGCTACGACGAAACCGCAACGGTCGTCGTACAGGAAGAACAACTTGGCACCGCACATGCCGTAGATCAGGCCCGCGCCGCACTGAAGGATTTCGACGGTACCGCGATCGTGCTGTACGGCGACACGCCTTTCGTCTCGCCCGACACGCTGGAGCGGATGATGGGCGCGGCCGAGGGCAGCGACGTCGTTGTTCTGGGCTTCGACGCGCGCGACCCCGGCCGCTACGGTCGGCTGGTGCTGGACGGAAATGAACTGGAGCGCATCGTCGAGTACAAGGACGCGACGGAGGCCGAGCGCGCGATCACCCTGTGCAACAGTGGCGTTGTGGCCTGCAAGGCGTCGCTGCTGTTCGATCTGATCGCGGGCGTCGGCAACGACAACGCGTCCCGCGAATACTACCTCACCGACATCGTCGCACTGGCCCGCAGCCGCGGGTTGAGCGCGACTGCGGTTACCTGCGCGGAGGCGGAAACGCTCGGTGTGAACTCGCGCGCGCAACTGGCCGAGGCCGAAGCCGCTTTTCAAGCCCGCGCGCGCGCGGCTCTGATCGAAAACGGCGTTGCCTTCCAGGCCCCCGATACCGTGTTTCTGGCCCGCGACACCGTGATCGGGCGCGATACGCGGATCGAGCCGAACGTCGTTTTCGGACCCGGCGTCACGGTAGAGAGCGGCGCGACCATCCGCGCGTTCAGCCATCTCGAAGGCTGCCACGTGTCTCGCGGCGCAGTGGTCGGGCCCTACGCCCGGTTGCGCCCCGGTGCCGAGCTGTCCGAGAACGCCCGCGTCGGCAACTTCGTCGAAATCAAGAATGCCGTGATCAGCGAGGGGGCCAAGGTCAATCATCTGAGCTATATCGGCGATGCCTTCGTAGGCGCGTCCGCCAACATCGGCGCGGGCACGATCACCTGCAATTACGATGGCGTAATGAAACATCACACCCATATCGGTGCGCATAGTTTCATTGGCTCGAACACCATGCTCGTCGCGCCCGTGCACATCGGCGACGGGGCGATGACGGGTTCGGGTTCGGTCATCACGTCGGATGTGGACGAGGATGCGCTGGCGCTCGCGCGCGCGCCGCAGGTCGAAAAAGCGGGCATGGCGCGCAAGCTGATGGAAATGCTTCGGGCCAAAAAAGCCAAACAGCAACGGAGCAGTTGATCGTGGAAGAACAGCCAGAGACACCTGAAAACACCGCAAACGATGCGCGCCATGCGACGTTCCTGGCACAGCTGGAAGCGCTGGCCGATCCCGAACGCGCGGCGGGCATGCGCAGCTATCACAAGACCGCGCGCGTCTATCTTGGTCTGACCAACCCCCAGCTGAACGATCTTACCCAACAGTGGCGCACCGAACTTGCGCTTCCCGAGCGGCTGGACGTTGCGGATGGCCTTTGGCAGACGGATATATTCGAGGCGCGCGTCGCCGCCGCCAAACTGTTGACGCAGGCCCGGCTGCGCCCCGACGATTCCGCCGCCTGGGCGCTGATCGCGTCTTGGGTGCCCGATTTTGACAGCTGGACCATCGCCGACCACGTCTGCATGGCGGGTCAAAAGCGGCTGGTCGCCGATCCCACACGGCTTGACGACGTAGAGGCATGGACCCGATCTGACCATCTGTGGACGAAACGCGCCGCCCTTATCGTCACCTTGCCGTGGACCAAACAGAACAACCCGAAACCCGAGGAAATTGCCGCGCGCACCCGCATTCTCGGCTGGGCCGCGGATTATGTCGATGACCATCGCTGGTTTATTCAGAAAGCCGTCGCATGGTGGCTGCGCGATTTGAGCAAACACGACGCGGATCGGGTGCGCGCGTTTCTGCAAGACCATGGACCTCGGATGAAACCTTTCGCGGTCAAGGAAGCCGCACGTCTGATGGCATAATGATCAGCTGGACCGGGCGCGTTCAATAGTCCGCGCTCAGCCTTCAAGCGTGACTTCGACTTCGGTGAGATCGGTCAGCGACGCGCCGATCAGCCGCAGCGCGGGCAGCGACAGGCGGCTGCCCCCTGATGCCGGTCCATCGATCGGGATCAGCGTCACGGCAGAAGACTTGCCCGTCGCCTTGTTCGTCACCCGGCCCTTCGTTTCGTCCTTCACCAACGGCGTCTTGAGCCAGAACCCCGGTTCAGTCGGGCTGCCGAGACTGGCGATGGTCGTTCCGAGCAGCTTCGAATCCGTCTGCTTCGCCGCCGGTGCCGCAGCCTGCGCCCGTTGTGCAGCCGACGTGGTGTCCAACGCTTCCTGCGTTCTGGCAGCCGCAGGCGGCGGCGGCGCCGAGGTGAGCGCCGAATCCGACGGCACCGCAGCGTTGTCATTTACCGAAACCTGCGCGGCAGCGCCGGGTCGTACGGTATCATCGGGCTGGCCCATGCCGAACTGTGCGCAGGCGCCAAGGCCAAGCACGGCAGGCAAAAGGGCAAACGGGAAATAATTGGTACGAGTCATGCAGATCACACTATAGTGTGGCCGGACCGCTATCAATCACCTGAAATGCCGCTTGCCCCCTTTTCGGCCAACCTTTACCACTGTGGCCATGACAACACCGCTTATTGATCCATTCGCCCGCGCGATCACCTATCTGCGCGTTTCCGTGACGGACCGCTGCGATTTCCGTTGCGTTTACTGCATGTCCGAAAACATGACCTTCCTGCCCAAGAAAGAGCTGCTGACGCTCGAAGAGCTGGACCGGATGTGTTCCACCTTCATCGGGCTTGGCGTCGAAAAGCTGCGCATCACGGGCGGCGAGCCGTTGGTCCGGCGCGGGATCATGACGTTTTTCGATGGCATGAAGCGCCATTTGGATGCCGGAACCCTCAAGGAACTGACACTCACGACCAACGGCAGCCAACTTGAGAAATACGCCAAGGATCTGTTTTCGGCGGGTGTCCGCCGGGTCAACATTTCGCTCGATACGCTCGACGAGGCGAAATTTGCCGAAGTTACCCGCTGGGGGCGCCTCGCGCAGGTTCTACGCGGGATCGATGCCGCACAGGCGGCTGGATTGCGGGTCAAGATCAACGCGGTTGCCCTAAAGGGGTTCAACGAACCGGAATTGCGCCACATCACCGAATGGTGCGCGTCGCGTGACATGGATCTCACGTGGATCGAGGTGATGCCGATGGGCGATCTGGGCAATGAGGACCGGCTGGATCAATACTGGTCCCTGCGCGATGTACGCGCCGAATACGCCAAGCACTACACCGTGACCGATCTGGCAGAGCGCACCGGCGGGCCCGCGCGCTATGTCCGGCTTGAGGAAACCGGTCAAAAGATCGGCTTCATCACCCCGCTTAGCCATAATTTCTGCGAAAGCTGCAACCGTGTGCGCATCACCTGCACCGGCGAAATCTACCTGTGTCTCGGTCAGGAGGACAGCGCAGATCTGCGCGCGCCGCTGCGCGCCCATCCGAACGACGATGCACCGCTCGAAGAGGCCATTCGCGCCGCCATCAATCTCAAGCCGAAGGGGCATGATTTCGATTATTCGCGCCAGACGGCGGGCGGACAGATGCCGCGCCACATGAGCCACACCGGCGGCTGATCCGGCCCCCGCCCGTGCGTGCCCCTCCCTCTTATCGCCTCTATGTGGCGCTGAGCGTTCTGCTGGTTCCCTTCGTCGCGCGGGCGACCACTAATAAACTGCGCCGTGCGGGTGTCTCGGTGCCGCGTTGCCACGAACGTCTGGGCCACGCGACACAAGAGCGACGCGCAGGTGCGCTGGTGTGGTTCCACGCAGCCTCTGTCGGCGAAAGCCTGTCGGTGCTGGCGTTGATCACCCGGATGGGCGTGGCGCTGCCGCAGGCGCGATTCCTCATCACCTCCGGGACCGCCACTTCCGCCACACTGGTGGCGCAGCGGATGCCGCCGCGCACGGTGCACCAGTTTGCCCCCCTCGACGCGCCCGGGCCACTCAAGCGATTTTTGCGTCACTGGAGGCCCGACGCCGCGATCTTTGTCGAAAGCGAGCTTTGGCCGCAGATGCTGCGCCGCACACACGCCAGCGGCGCGGCGATGGCGCTGGTCAACGCGCGGCTGTCGGAACGATCAGTGCGCGCATGGGAAAAGCGACCGAAGCTTGCGCGCTATCTGTTCGACGTCTTCGATCTGATCCTGACCCAGAACGACGCAATGGCGCAGACGATGCTGCGGATGCATGCCCCCGCGCCGCGCGTTGCGCGCGGTCAGAACCTCAAATCGTTCGCCGGGCCTCTGCCCACGGACGATGACACGCTTTTCGAGGCACGTGCCGCCCTGCTCAACCGCCCGGTCTGGATCGCCGCCTCCACCCATCCCGGCGAGGAAGAGATCGTGCTCTCCGCCCATGCGGCGTTGCGCAAAGAGTTTGCCGACCTGCATTTGATACTGGTGCCCCGCCACCCGGAGCGCGGCGGCGAAGTGGCCCGATTGATCGCGGACACCGGTATGCCCTTCACCCGCCGCACGCGCGGCGATGCGCCCGGCGGAGCGGTCTATCTGGCCGATACGCTGGGCGAGTTGGGCAATTGGTTCGCCCTTGGCGACATCGTTTTTCTGGGCGGCTCCCTGCGCCCCATCGGAGGCCACAATCCGTTCGAGGTGGCGCAATCGGGCGCGATGGTCCTGTCGGGCAATCATGTGTTCAACTTCGCCGAGACTTTCGCCGCAATGGAGCAAGCCGGTGCTGCCCGGTTGGTGGCCGACAGCGCCGATCTGGCGCAGCGGGTGGCGGATCTTCTGGCGGATGACGCCGCCCGAGACAGGGCGATCCGCGCCGCCCATAGCTTTGCGCGGGCCGAAACCGGCAAGCTCGATTCCATTGCCGCCCGCCTTATCAGCGCATTGAGGCTCGACCCATGACACATCTGAAGGACGTGCAAGTCATCGCGCCGAATTTCAAACGCCGCCTGTCCGGTGTGACCGCGACGGTGGTGCGTCTGGTGCCGGTGCAGGCGCGCGACATCGGCATCGTCGCGACCGGTCCCGTATTGCCACCCGAGGTGCCACAGATCCCGCTGCGTGCACTGATCACAATGCCGCGTTCGGGGCCTGACGGCGCGCGGGTCTGGCATGCGCGGCGCAATCTTGAGATGATCGCCGGACTGGCGCTGAAATACCTGCTGGGCAAGCGTCTGCGGTTGATGTTCACCTCTGCCTCGCAGCGCAAGCAGACCGGCCTCACACGGTGGTTGATCAGGCGCATGGACGCCATCGTCGCGACGTCGGACAAGACGGCCGCATACCTTGAATGCCCCGCGACCGTAATCATGCATGGAATCGACATCGAAGGCTTTGCGCCCGAGCGCGACCGTCGCGCGTTGCGCATGCGGTTGGGTATGCCGCCGGACGGCCCGCTGATCGGCTGTTACGGACGGATCCGCGCGCAAAAAGGCACTGACGCCTACGTCCACGCCCTGATCCGCGTGCTCGACCGTCATCCGGACGCCAAAGCACTGGTGATGGGCCGCGCCGTCGGCGACGCGGATACGCGGTTTCTCGAAGCCTTGCGCGACGACGTCCGCAAGGCGGGTCTGGAGGGGCGCATCCTGTTCATGCCCGAAGTCCCGACCGAGGCGATGGCAGACTGGTACGCCATCCTCGATCTTTACGTCGCGCCGCAGCGTTGGGAGGGTTTCGGCCTTACGCCCATCGAGGCGATGGCGACCGGTTGCCCGGTGGTCGCCACGCGCGTGGGCGCATTCGAGGCGCTTGTCGACGACGGTACAACCGGCACGCTGGTACCACCCGATGACATCCCTGCCCTCGCCGCCGCAATCGACGCGGCGCTCGGGGATCCCGACCGGTTGCAGCGGTGGCGAGAGACCGCGCGCCAGCGCGTAGAAGATCATTTCTCGCTCGAAACCGAAGCGCAAAGTCTGCTGGCGATCTACCGCAAATTGCTGACGCAGGGTCGCTGATCAAATCGCGTTCAGGCGGCGGGCATGCGCTGTTCCACGATGCCGGCCCACCAGCTGCACCCGGCGGGAATAACTTCGTCGTCGAAGTTGTATAGCGGATGGTGCACCCGCGCGCTGTCTCCGTTGCCTACTAGAATATAGGCGCCGGGGCGCTCTTGGAGCATGAAAGCGAAATCCTCGCCCCCCATGACGTGCGGCGCATCTTCGCACGATCCGGCGACCGATCGGGCCACCTGTGCCGCGAATTCCGTCTGGTCAGGATGGTTTACCATTACCGGGTAATTCCGGTAGTAGCTGACCCGCGCCTGCCCGCCCATTGCCGCTGCGATACCGCTGCAGATCTCGTTTACCCGCTTGTCCGCCAGATCGCGCATCCCGGGCAACATTGTGCGCACGGTTCCCTTCAGGGTCACAGTCTGGGGGATGACGTTATAGGCGTTCGACGCAGTCTGAAACGATGTGATCGACACCACGATATTGCTGACGGGATCCGCGTTGCGGCTTGCGATTGTCTGCAGCGCGGTAACGATCTGAGACGCGATGACCGTGGGATCTACCGTTTCGTTCGGTTTGGCCGCGTGTCCGCCGAGGCCCTCTATCTCGATATCCAGCAGGTCCGTGGCGGCGAAGAACGCGCCGGGGCGGATGGCGAAACTGCCCGCGGGCATACCGGGCCAGTTGTGCATCCCGTATACTTCCTGAATGCCCCAGCGTGTCATCAGATTATCGTCGCACATCACCTTCGCGCCGCCACCGCCTTCTTCGGCGGGCTGGAAGATAACGACCGCCGTTCCATCGAAGTTGCGCGTCTCCGCCAGGTATTGCGCCGCCCCCAGCAACATGGCTGTGTGCCCGTCGTGTCCGCAGGCGTGCATTGCGTCCGGCGTCTTCGACGCATAGTCCAGACCGGTCTGTTCGTGGATGGGCAAAGCGTCCATGTCCGCGCGCAGGCCGATCACCTTGCCCGACGCGGTGCTGCGTCCCTTGATCACCCCCACGACACCGGTCCGTCCGATCCCTTCGACCACCTCGTCACAGCCGAACGCACGCAGTTTCGCGGCCACTGTGGCCGAGGTGCGGTGGGTCTCGAACAGGATTTCGGGATGCTGGTGCAGATCGCGGCGCCAGGCGGTGATATCGGAATGGAGCTCGGCAAATCGGTTCTTTACGGGCATCGGTCAGGATCCTTGCGTTAGTTTGAACAGGAGCGGCCACTGCTGCGTGACCCGCCGGTGGCCGGCAGAGTGGGCACGGGCGTCAGTCTCTGATGCGCTTTTAACACCTTGAGCGCGCGCCGAAAGCCACTTGCGGCGGTTGAAATCAGCGGCCCCGTGTCAAACGTCAGGTCCGGGCACAATCGCCGATCCATCGGAAAATCGGCTGAACCGAAAGCGCCGCATGTCGTGGCCCGCCGCGCGGCCCGCCGCGAGATCGGCGAGGATGCGACCCATTGCGGGACCAATACCAAATCCGTGCCCGCTCATCCCAGTGCCGACGATCAGCCCGTTGATCGGGGTGTGATCCACCACCGGCACGACGTCGGGCATTGTGTCGATCATTCCGGCCCAGGTCCGCTTGAGTCGCACGGTGCCGAGCTTTGGAAACAGAGCCTCGAAATCCCTTGCAAGCCGCACCATACGCTTCGCATCGGGCTTGGGGTCGAGGATGCGCATCCGCTCGAAGGGGCTTAATGCATCACCGCTCCAGCGCCTCTTGGTACTCCACGCGTCGGGAAATCCTGTGGGGGCGGCGGGGAAATACCGTTGCCCGAACGGATCGATCAGCAACTGCGGCAGAAAGCTCGTGAAACTGCGAAATGCATCGGGACCGATATAAAGATGCGCCAGCCCCTTCGGTGCGAGCGTGTAGCCGCCATCGGCACGGCGGCGGAACGCGAGCTTGGCCGACGACGTCGCGATCTGGCCGATGTCGGGCAAGCGTTCGGTCGCGGCCACTTGCGCGCGCACCGACAGCTGCGGCAGCGCGACGCCGTGGTTGCGCAGGAACAGGGCCGACCACGCACCCCCCGCCAGCACGACCCGCGGAGCGGCCACACGGCCTATCTCGGTGACGACGCCCGCTACCCGTCCCGCCGCAAGATCGAGGCACCGCACCGCACACCGCTCGATGATCGTCACGCCCTCGCGCGCCGCGATCTCGGCCAGTGCGGGCACCGCCACCCATGGTTCGGCGCGCAGATCGGATGGCGTGTGCAGCGCGCCTGCGGGCCGGGCGGACATTCCCGGATACATCTGCGCCACCTCTGCCGCGCTCAACAAACGGCTGTCGAGCCCGTTGGCGCGCGCATCCACGAGCCAGCGATCGTAACCTTCGATGGCCGCACGGCTCGTCGCGAGATAGGTAACTCCGGCCTGCACCAACCCGATGTCCTCATTGGTCTCGCGGGCGAATTGCTGCCACAGGCGGTTGGCCTCGACCATGATCGGGATTTCTGCCGGATCGCGGCCCTGTTGGCGGATCCAGCCCCAGTTCCGGCTCGATTGCTCCGCCGCGACCAGCCCTTTTTCCAGCAGCACGACCCGCGCACCGCCACGCGCGGCGAAAATCGCGGTGCAAATGCCGATGATGCCGCCACCGATCACCACCAGATCGGCGGCATCCGGTAACGCGGCGCGATACTGCCGCACCTGTGCTTCGGTGATCGGAAAGCCTGCCGTCATGCCCGGACCCCGGCTCCCGGCCTACACACCCAGCCGGTCGACCAGTTTGCGCATGAAGTCGTGGCCGGCGTTGAATTGCGATACTTCGATAAATTCGTTCGGCTGATGCGCCTGCGCGATGTTACCGGGTCCGCAGATCACGGCGCTGTAACCGGCCTCCTGAAACTGTCCGGCTTCGGTGCCATAGCTGACCTTGTGACTAGCATTGTCACCGGTGATCTGGCGCACCAGTGTCTCGGCCGCGCCGTCCTTTTCGGGTTTCAGCGCAGGCACGTCAAAGCGCGGTGTCACCTCGATGCGGGTGTCCGGCCGCACCTCGCGCATCTGCGCCTCGACCTCGCGGACTTTCTTGAGGTACGCGGTTCCCCACGCGTCCTTGTCCTCGCCCGGCACCACGCGGAAATCCATCGGAAAACGGCAATCCTTGGCCGTGATGTTATGCGCCGTGCCGCCCGAAATCAGCCCGACATGGCAGGTCGTGAAAGGAGGCTCGAACATCGCGGCCAGATCGGTCGGCTTGAGCGCCATGTTTTCGCTGTTCTGCTCGTTGGCCCACTCGATCAGTTTGGCACCGACCATGATCGCGTTGACCCCCTTGTGCAACAGCGACGAATGCACCTCGAAGCCCAACACATGAGTATTGAAGCCGATGCCGCCCTTGTGCCCGGTCACGGCCTGCAGCAGCGACGGCTCGCCGACGATGACTGCGGATCCCTTCGGCACCACGCCTTGCATGGCGGCAATCATCGGAGGTGCACCGGTACACCCAACCTCTTCGTCAAAGCTGAGCGCGATCTGTAGCGGCCTTTTGATACCGGCGTACTTCGCCTCCACCAGCGCCCAGAGGGCCAGACCATCGAACCCTTTCATGTCGCAGGTGCCGCGCCCGAAGTATTTCCCGTCGCGTTCCACCACGGCGAAAGGGTCACTGCCCCAAGGCTGTCCATCGACCGGCACGACATCCGTGTGTCCCGACAGCACGATCGCGCCCTCCTCCTGTGGTCCGACATGGGCGAACAGCGCGTGCTTGGGCTGATCGGGATCGACGTAGCGATGGGACGCGATGCCGTGGCTTTCGAGGTATTCCGCGACCCAGTCTATCAGAGGGATGTTGGTATCGCGCGACACCGTTGGAAAGCTGATCAGCTTTTCCATCAGCTCGAACGGACTTAGACGGGTGGCCATGACGAAGGCTCCTTTGGCGGGCGGGATCAGTACCCGCTGTCGGTGACTAGTATCTTGTGACCGTCGCCTACCTCGCGGTAGACGCTCGGCTCGGCGGTATAGCTGACGGGGTGGATCGGCGACGGGATCGGCTTGAATTCCAGATCCTTTTCCGCCTTGCGCCTGCGCGGGTCGGCAATTGGCACCGCTTTCATCAGCGCCTGCGTATAGGGGTGCTGGGGATTCTCGAAAACCGCGCTGCGCGGTCCCATCTCGACGATCCGGCCCAGATACATGACGCCGACATGGTGGCTGACGCGCTCCACCACGGCCATGTCGTGGCTGATGAACAGGAACGACAGTTCCATCTCGGCCTGCAATTCCATCATCAGGTTCAGCACCTGCGCCTGCACCGACACATCCAGCGCCGATACCGCCTCGTCCGCGATGATCAATTTGGGATTGAGCGCGAGCGCGCGCGCGATGGCAACCCTTTGGCGTTGCCCGCCGGACAACTCATGCGGGAACCGGCGCATGAAGCTGCGCGGCAGCTCGACCCGGTCGAACAGCATTTCAACCCGCTTGGTCACATCCGCGCCCTTGAGAGTTTTGAAATTGTGGATCGGTTCGGCCACCTGATCCGCCAGCCCCATCTGCGGGTTGAGCGAGGCAAACGGATCCTGGAAAATCATCTGCATGTCCAGCCGCGCGGTGCGCAGATCCCGCGCGTTGAGCGCCATGATGTCCTTGCCGTCAAGATCGACCTCGCCGCGCATCGGCTCGACCAGTCGCAGGATCGATCGGCCCGCGGTGGATTTGCCGCAGCCAGATTCGCCGACAAGGCTCAGCGTCTGGCCCTTGTTGATGGTGAAGGACAGATCCTCGACCGCATGCACATTCGCCACCGTCCGTCGCAGCAACCCGCCCGTCACCGGAAACCGGGTGGTCAGGTTCTTGACGGTCAGCAATGTCTTGTTCGTACCCTTGATCGGCACGATTTCCTTGTCTTTGGTGCCCAGCAGCTTCATCGGCTCGGGGTATTGCTTGCCGGTCATTTCGCCCAGCTTCGGCACTGCCGCCAACAGTGCCTTGGTATAGGCGTGCTGCGGGTTCTCGAATATCTGCTCGACGGTGCCTTCCTCGACCTTGTTGCCGCGGAACATCACGACAACGCGGTCGGCCATCTGTGCCACGACCGCCATATCGTGAGTGATGAACATCACGGCGGTGCCGGTTTCGCGCTTCAAACGGTCCATCAGCGCGAGTATTTCGGCCTGGATGGTCACGTCGAGCGCCGTCGTCGGCTCGTCCGCGATCAACAGGCGCGGCTCGCAGGCGAGCGCCATGGCGATGACCACACGCTGCCGCATCCCGCCCGACAGCTCGTGCGGGTACTGCTCCAGCCGTTTTTCGGCCTCGGGAATACGCACCTGCTTCATCAGCTCCAGCGCACGCGCCTCGGCCTGTGCGCGGCTCATGCTCTTGTGCAGACGCAACCCTTCGGTGAGCTGCCTGCCCACGGTGAATACCGGGTTCAGCGCCGTCATCGGCTCCTGAAAGATCATCCCGATCTCGTTGCCGCGGATCGCGCGCATCGTATCGGCGGAGGCGGTCGCCAGATCCAGCCGGTCACCTTTCGAGCGGTCGAACAGCATCCGGCCACCCGCAATCTCGCCGCCGCCGTATTCGACCAGCCGCATCAGGGACAGCGACGACACCGATTTGCCTGACCCGGATTCGCCGACCACGCATACCGTCTCGCCCGCGTTGATCTCGAACGAGACATCCTCGACCCCGACGACGGGGCCATCTTTTGTTTGGAATTCAACGCGCAGACCCTCGATTTGCGCAATCGGGCCCTTGGCTGGCTGGTCAAGCATTCTGGTCCTCTCGGGAAAAGCTGCGAAGACGTCGACTCCGCGTCGGCTTGCACGCTAGGGCGAAGCCGGGGGGAGGTCAAACGATCAGGCCCGTGGCTACGGCGGCAAAGCTTGCGATCTTGCACGCAGAGCAGGGAGTTTTGGCGGCCGATGCGGGTGCAGAGGGTTGCAATTTCCGCCGGGTCTGTTTCAATCTCGCAATGCGGCTTTGGGGGTACGCTTGGACTGACGGTCATTCGCTTCGCTGTGAGTTCATACCTCATGTCCCTCCCCCGCCGAGGAAGCGCACGACCGCCGGTAATCCGGCCAAAACAGCACGCGCAGACGTGTTCAACATGGAGTAAACTATGACCCTGAAATCAACCCTGCTGGGCGCAGTCGCATTGACCGCCCTGGCGCCGATGGCAATTGCCGACGGTCATTCGGGAGAGCGCGGCCGCGACGGTCAGCTCAACATCATCTATTGGCAGGCGCCATCAATCATGAACCCGTACCTGTCGGGCGGCACGAAAGATCTGGAAGCCTCTTCGATCGTCATCGAACCGCTGGGCCGCTACGACGAGACCGGCGCGCTGGTGCCTTACCTCGCGGCGGAAATTCCCACTGTCGAAAACGGCGGCGTCAGCGAGGACCTCAAATCGGTCACATGGAAGCTGAAGGAAGGCCTTGTCTGGTCCGACGGCTCGCCCGTGACGTCCGCCGATGTGAAATTTACCGCTGAATACTGCATGCACCCCGAAGGCGGCTGTGCGCAGGGCGCGAAATTTGACGGTGTGGACAGCGTCGAGGCGATCGACGACCTGACCATCAAGGTCACGTTCTCCGAAGCCAAGCCAAACCCGTACGGACCGTTCATGGGTGCGCAATCGCCGATCATTCAGGCCGCTCAATTCGCCGACTGCCTCGGTGCCAAGGCGCCCGAGTGCACCGATGCGAACTTTAACCCGATCGGGACCGGCCCGTTCATGGTGACCGATTTCCGTCCCAACGACGTGATCCAGCTGGAAGCCAATCCGAATTTCCGCGACCCGAGCAAGCCCGCGTTCGCGAACGTGACTTTCAAAGGCGGTGGCGACGCGACGGCGGCAGGCCGTGCGGTCATGGAAACAGGCGAATTCGATTACGCCTGGAACATGCAGCTGGCGCCTGACGTGTTGGCGAAAATGGCCGAAGGCGGTCAGGGCAAGCCGGTCTCGGCCTTCGGCACATTGGTCGAGCGTCTGGAAATGAACCTGACGAACCCCTCGCCAGACCTGCCGCCAGAAACCCGCGCTACCGTGGCTGAGCCTCACCCTTTCCTGTCGGACTTCAAGGTGCGCAAGGCGCTCTCGATGGCCATTGACCGTGAATTGCTGGTGGAAGTCGGCTATGGCGTTGCGGGTCGTGCGACGTGCAACCTCGTGCCAGCGCCGGCGCTTTATGCGTCCGACAACACCGAATGTCTGGAACAGGACATCGAAGGCGCGAAAGCATTGCTGGAAGAAGCAGGCTGGACTGACAGCGATGGTGACGGCATCCGCGACAAGGACGGCATGAAACTGTCGATCCTCTTTCAGACGTCGACAAACGCCGTGCGGCAGGATTTCCAGGCACTGATCAAGGATTGGTGGAGCCAGATCGGCGTTGAAACCGAACTGCGCAACGTCGATTCGTCAGTGTTCTTCGGCGGTGATCCCGGATCACCCGATACCTTCCAGAAGTTTTATGCGGACGTGGAAATGTACGCCAACAACTTTGACGGCACCGATCCGCAGTCGTATCTGGCGGCCTATCGTTGCGGCAACGAGCCCAAGCCGTCGAGCCAGTGGCAGGGTGAGAACATCAACCGCTTCTGCAACGAAGAATACGATGCGCTGCTCGACGAATTGGCCCGCACCGGCGAGCTGGACAAGCGCGGCGAGATTGCCAAGCAGCTCAACAACCTGATTACCAAAGACACCATGACCATCGTGCCTCTTGTGGACCGTGGCCGTGTGTCGGCAGCCTCCAACACATTGGGTGGCGTCGTGCTCAATGTTTGGGACTCCGAGCTTTGGAATGTCGCGGATTGGTATCGCATCACGGAATAAGGGTTGCGGCGGGGGTTTCGCCGTCTTACCCCTGATGCACGCGGGCGGGGAATTCCCCGCCCGCCCTTTATATCCAGACTGCTCTTGTAAAGGCGCCGCTTGATGCTGAATTTCACCATCCGACGACTTGTCCTCTCGATCCCGACGCTTTTATTCATCAGCCTGGTGATTTTCCTGCTGCTTCAACTCGCCCCCGGCGATCCCATGGCGCAGGTGCCGCTGACGGTGCCGCCGGAAGTGAAACAGAAAATGCGCGACGCGCTTGGCCTCGGCGCGCCGATCCACATCCAGTACATCAAATGGCTGCACCAGTTCTTCGTGATCGAACCGGCGGTGTTCATCGACTGGCTGACGGCCAACAGCTTTTTCTTCGGCTGGCTGCCCGATACTCAACTCAGCCTCGTTCTGGACGAAGCGACCGGCGAAATGGTCCAGCGCCAGCGCGTCATCAGCTGGCAGACACGCTCGCCGGTCATGGACATCGTGATCCAGCGGATGCCCCAGACACTGTGGGTCGTGGGGCTCAGCTATGTCGTGGGCATCCTTATCGCGATCCCGATCGGCATCTATTCGGCCTACCGTCATTATTCGTTGTTCGATCAGGCGGGCACATTCGTCACCATGATCGGTTTTTCGATCCCGCCGTTCTTCACCGGTCCGCTGCTTATCGTGATCTTCTCGGTCAGCCTCGGCTGGCTGCCGTCGATCTATGACACGACGCTGGTGGTCAACAGCTGGGCCACATTCAAGGCGCAGTTCCTGCAGATGATCATGCCGGTGATGGTTCTGGCACTGCAAACGACAGCACAGATAAGTCGCTACATGCGCTCAGCCATGCTCGACAATCTCAACCAGGACTACGTGCGGACCGCCCGCGCCAAGGGCCTGAGCGAAAGCGTTGTCGTCATGGTCCATGTGCTGCGTAACTCGATGATCCCGGTGGTGACGATCATTGCGCTGGGGATGCCCGCCATCTTCGGCGGCGCGATCATCACCGAAAACGTCTTTAAGGTGAACGGCATCGGACAGCTTTTGCTGACCGCGCTTTTCGCCAACGATCTGCCGATGGTGATGACGCTGACGTTCATCTTTGCCATCCTGATCGTTCTCTTCAATCTGATCGCCGATATCCTCTACGGCGTGCTTGATCCGAGGATCCGCTATGACTGAGCAACCGATCCCCGCCAGCCCCGTCGAGGCGGACATCGAAACCTTCGGTGCGCTGGTCGACAAGGATCCGCAAAAGCCGCCGCGCAGCCAGTGGCGCGACGTCTGGGACCAGTTCCGCAAGCACAAGGGCGCGCTGTTCGGCGGCGGCTTCCTGATCTTCATCACGCTCGGCGTCCTTTTCGGCCCGTATCTGTGGGATCTCGCCCCGACCAAACTGGACATCCGCAACAAGAACTGGCGGCCCGTCTACACCCTGCTGTGGGACAACGAGGCCAGCGCCGGCTGGGCGCACCCGTTCGGCACAGATCAGCTGGGCCGCGATATTCTCGCACAAATGATCTACGGCGGGCGCATTTCCATGGCCGTGGGCTGGACTGCGATGATACTTGCGTTGCTCATCGGCACCGCCGTAGGCGTGCTGTCGGGCTACTTCAAGAAGCTCGATTTTGCACTCATGCGTCTGACCGATCTTGCATTGTCGCTGCCGATCCTGCCGCTGGTGCTGCTCGCGGTCACGCTGTTCCGACAGCCACTCACCAGCTTTTTCGGCAGTCCGGAGGCCGGTATGTTCGTGCTGATCGTCTCTGTCATCGGCTTTACCTCGTGGATGCAGACAGCGCGGATCGTGCGGGGCGATATTCTGGCGCTGAAAGAACGTGAGTTCATTCTCGCCGCCCGTTCCATCGGGTCAACTTCGGGCAAGATCATACGTCGCCACCTGCTGCCCAACGTGATCTCGCCGATCATGGTCTCGGCGACGCTGGGCCTTGCCACCGCGATCATCACCGAAAGCGCGCTGTCGTTTCTGGGTGTGGGCTTCCCGTCGGATTTCCCGACATGGGGTAAGCTGTTGGCGGACGCCGTGGACCGGATGCAGGAATACCCCGAGCGCGTTTTGCTGCCCGGTATCCTGATTTCGCTGACGGTGCTGAGTGTGA
Source organism: uncultured Sulfitobacter sp. (assembly GCF_947497275.1). Classification (GTDB taxonomy): domain Bacteria; phylum Pseudomonadota; class Alphaproteobacteria; order Rhodobacterales; family Rhodobacteraceae; genus Sulfitobacter. The sequence goes on along the minus strand of NZ_CANMFS010000001.1, from coordinate 322,391 downwards.
ATTATCTGGGCGATGGGCTGCGCGACGCGCTTGATCCACGCATACGCGGCCGGTGATCGCGATCCACCAAACAAGAGCGAACTGACCGGAAATCAACTCTGGACGGGACACCTGTGCGGCGCCGGTTGCCGTTGAGGGACCAGAGCATTGATCTAGCGCCGCATCCAGAATTATTTTCTCGATCCCGTCGCGCCACGCGCCTTCGCCGTCCTTGATCTTCGCCGTTCCACGCTCCAAATGGGAAAATAATCCACCTTGTACGGGGCCGTCGCATGTTTGAAGAACTCGGATTTCAGAACCTCACCGCGCCGCAGGCGGTCGTCTATTTCGCGCTCGTGATCGGCGTCGCGTTCGGGGCGCTCGCGCAGATCACTAAATTCTGCTTTCGGCGGGCCCTTGTGGGTGCGGATCGCCGCGCCGCTGCCAGTGTCTGGTTTGCCGCACTGGCCGTCGCCGTTATCGGCACACAGGCCGCCGTCGGCGCAGGACTCATCGCTTTCGACGATCACCGCTTCATGGCGGCTGAGCTGTCCTGGCTCGCGATTTCACTTGGCGGTCTGCTGTTCGGCGCGGGCATGGTGCTGGCGCGCGGCTGCGCCTCACGTCTGACGGTTCTGGGCGCTACAGGCAACCTGCGCGCGTTGACGGTAATCCTTGTCTTTGCCGTAGCCGCACATACCACGATGAAAGGGCTTCTGGCCCCGATGCGCGTGGCACTTGGCGAGATCACCGTGCCATTGGGAGAGGTCACATCGCTTGCCGCCCTGCCCGGTGGCGGCTGGGTTTTCGCCGCGCTCATCGCTGCGGTATCGGTCGTGATCGCCGCCCGCTCGAACGCCCGCCTGTCCACGCTTGGTCTGGCTGCGATTCTTGGTGCGTTGGTGCCGCTCGCATGGGTCGGAACAGGCTTCATTCTTTATGATGACTTCGATCCGGTCGCGTTCGAGAGCCTGTCCTTTACCCGGCCCGCATCGGACACGCTGTTCTGGACCATCGCGGGCACATCGGTATCGCCGGGCTTCGGCACGGGGTTGATCGGCGGCGTTCTGGCCGGCGCTCTGGCCGCCAGCTTGCTCACCGGTACTTTCGTCTGGGAAAGTTTCGAGAACGCGCGCCAGACCGGGCGCTACTTGACAGGTGCAGTGCTGATGGGCGTCGGCGGTGTGCTGGCCGGGGGCTGCACCGTGGGCGCGGGCCTTGCAGGGGTGCCAACGCTCTCTGTCGCTGCGGTGCTGGCTATCGTGATGATGGCAGCCGGCGCACTGGCGACGGATCTGGTCCTGCGCAAGACCGCTAGCCGATCTTCCGGCGCAGGCGGCGCACGCCCCACCACACAAGCCCTACAACCGGCAGAGTGACCGCAGCCGTCAGCCCGCCTTTGCCCAGTCCGGAGTATTCCGCGACCGGGTAGAGTAGATAGCTGACCAGCGACACCGCGTAATAGCTGATCGCGACGACTGACAAGCCCTCGACCGTGTGCTGCAATCGCAGCTGCAGATCCGCACGCCGGTCGAGGCTTTCCAGAATGGCCTGATTTTGCGCGGACCGTTCTACGTCGACCCGGGTGCGCAAAAGATCGGAGGTCCGCGAGGCGCGCGCCGACATCCGCTCCAGCCGTCGTTCCATCGAGTTGACCGTGCGCATCGCAGGCTCGTAGCGGCGCATCATGAATTCGCCAAACCCCTGCAAGCCCTGAAACCGCGTCTCGCGCAGCGCCTCGACCCGCTGATACACGATCGCCTGATAGGCAGCGGTGCCCGCAAAGCGGAACGCGCTCTGCGCCACCAGGCTCTCCAATTCGACCGAGACATCCAGCAGCGCGTCCAACGTGGCTTCCGGTTCGGTCTCCTTGGCGCTCATCGCAACCATCAGATCGCTCAGTTGGCGGTCCATCCGGCCCACATCCGCGCCGACCTCACGTACGAGGGCAAACCCGAGCATCGACATCGTCTTGTAGGTTTCAATCTCGAACAGGCGCTGGATGATCCGGCCCACCCGGCGCGCGCCGGTATCAGCGCTCGCAAACACCGCGAACCGCAGGTGCCCCGCCGGATCAATCCTGAAATCCGTGGCCACGACGGCATCGCTGTCGAGCACATGCGCCACCGCAAGGCTTTCTGGCACGAACCATTCACGCAGCTGTTCAACGACCGTCGCCTCCTGCTCGGGCAGCGGCACCAACCGCAACAGCGCCGACGTCAGACGCTCGCCCGGCGCTTCCTCGAGCCAAGTCGCGGGGAACACGTCGAACTCTGCAGGATCGAAGGGACGATGGGTCAGCTCGTCGCAAAACGCGGTGTAGGTCACGAACTCGGTGTGTTGCTCCCATTTGAGGTAGTACTTTCCCATCGCGCCGTAATAATGCGTGGCGTCCTTGTCCGGCAGCGGCGCGCCGTAATGGCGGAGCAGTTTGACCAGATGCCCGATATCGCCCGACCGGTCCCGCGTCGCCGCATCGCCGGCCTGTTTGATCGCCAGCAACGCAACGGTTTGCGGCACTTTGACATCGGGAAATGGGCGAGCGTGCAGTTCTCCCGTCAGGGCATAGCGCAGCGGATGGTCTTTTATCGGGGGCATGTCGTTGTCCTTCGCAAACCGGTGCATGAGCTTTGGAGCACGATCGCCGGTATCTACAACTCAAAAAACAGCGGGTATGGCCGCGAGTTAGGCGTACCGCCGTATACTTTTCCACCTATCGGAAAGTCGCACGGACAGAATCTCGGCCGCCCCTTGGAAGCGCGCACCGAGGCGCTAGCTTTCCCGGATCACCGCGAAAGGAACGCCCGTTTTGCCCGACCAAGCCGAAAACACCGCCAACCCTTCGGCCAAGGGCGAACGGGATCTGACCGAAGGGCCCGTTTGGCGGGCTCTTACAGTGATGTCCGCACCGATGAGCTTTGGTATCCTCGCCGTGCTCAGCGTCGGGTTGGCGGACGCCTATTTTCTGGGCCAACTGGGCGAGACGGAACTTGCCGCTGTCGGCTTCATCTATCCGGTGACCGCCGCCGTGACCTCGCTTAGCATCGGGATGAGCGCGGGCGCGAATTCGGCGCTAAGCCAGGGTGTGGGGCGCGGCGACGATGGAGAGGCCACCCGCAGACTGGGCCTGCACGCCATCGGCATCGGTCTGGCCGCTGCCCTCATAATGGCCGCCTTGTTTTACCTTGCCTACCCGCGTCTTTTCGCGGCGATGGGGGCCGATGACACCGCCGCCGAGCGGATCGCCGAATATGCGCCGGTCTGGGCGCTGAGTTTTCCGTTTCTCGTGCTGATGATGATCACGAATGCGGTCTTTCGTTCGCACGGCGACAGTCTCACCTCGGCGCTGCTCATGAGCTTGCAGGCGGTAATCAACATCGGACTTGATCCGCTATTGATCTTTGGCATGTGGGGGTTTCCCGAAATGGGCATGCAGGGTGCTGCGGTGGCCACCCTGATCGGTCGCGCCGTGGGGGCGGTGCTGGCAGTTTATATCGCTTGGCGCCGGGGCCTTCTGGGCTGGTGCGGCGGCCTTTTTGACGGGTTGTGGGCATCGACTGTCAAGATCTTCCGCGTGGGCGGGCCTGCGGCCTTTTCCAACGCGATTAATCCGGCCGGCATGGCGCTGGTAACCGCCGCCGTGGCGACGGTCGGCGAAGCTGCGGTGGCGGGCTTTGGCGCGGCAACACGCGTTCAGGCTGTGGCACTGGTTCCGCTGATGGCGATGTCTGCGGGTATTGGCCCGGTCGTCGGTCAGAACTGGGGCGCGCAAGCGAAGGACCGCGCACGAGGGGCGATGGAGGCGGCGTTTCTCTTCTGTCTTGGATACGGCGCTCTGGTTGCTGCGGTGTTGATGCTGTTCGCCGAACCGATCGCGGGTCTTCTGGCAGCAGGCGAACAGGATTCCGCCTATGCGGCGACCTACCTGCGCTACGTCGGGTTGTCGATGTTCGGATACGGCATGGTCGTTACTGCCAATGCCGCGATGAACGCCCGCGACAAGGCGCTATGGTCCATGGGTCTCAGCCTGTCCCGGATTTTCGTGCTCTATCTGCCTCTGGCATGGCTGGGCGCGCTCACGCTCGGATTCCCCGGCATCGTCGCGGCGGCGGTCGCCGCCAACGTGATCGCGGGCTGGGCGGCGGTGATCGCGGCGCGCGGAACGGGGCTGAGTACACTGAATATAGGGCGCATCCCCTTCATCAAATCGCACCAGACCGCCGTTTGAGTGCTGCGGACCGGTGCCTCTTTGCCGCCCGGATCAGTATCGAAGTCGAACGGATCGCGAGGACTCTCAGCATTGGTAGGGCGTACATCAGCTGCACAGGTGCGGTGCGTTCGCGCAGCGCGGGCAGCGAGATCAGAACCAATAGAACGAATAAGTTCCAAACCCGGAACGGGGCGCTGGTGATAAGGTGTATCTTGGGGGGTTTCCTGCTTGCCGAGAAGCGATACAGACAAGCCACCATGAAACCTGCGTCCTGATTAACGCCTGTTCGTGGATGGGCGTTACCTACGTGAATGTCGCGGCCTGCCTTTCACGAAGCGCGAGCGAAAGCCACCCGGCCAAACCAAAACGCCCCACCATTTCTTTAGCCCGTTCCGGGTTTTGGGACACAATTGCAACGGTATATTTTTGCGGATCGTTTACACGAACTGCGGGACTATTGCCCCGATGCAATAGTAAGCAGAAAAATCGTTCCGAGGTTTCGTCGACAAGGAAAACTGCCAGCATCCCATTCGGTCCTGGAGGCCTTCTTGACAGATCAATACCGACAGATCGGAGATCGTATGGTCAAGAAGCTTCATCAGCTAAACCTGTCTCAAGTCTACCCTGCCGTGCTTGCAGGTTTCAGCCTCGATACTTTTGGCGATCCGGATTCCGGCAACTTCGGAGTTGCGCCGGATTTCTCGATTCCGGTGTTCAAGGGAAAGAACGCCACTCAACGCAAGCATGCGGCGGCAGCGAGCATCCCTCCTCGGAAGACCGGGCTCGGCTTCTACACCATGTCGTGCAACGATCACCATCCGCGTATTTCGGAGGTCTTCGAATACGCCGGCGTTTCGGTTGGTTGGGATGATGGTCGCTTCATGAAGTGCAGTCATCAGCGCGGCACCGGTAACTTTGGATCACCAGGCGAAGAAGAAACTGCGCGACAACGTCCGCATCTTGAGATGTATCGTCAACGGCGACAGCATCACAACCATGTCCCGTTTCTTGGCTGATCCCGACACCGGGAAGAAAATCGGTGTGAGCCGACACTCTACAACCGGATCTTCTGGTTGGAGAAGACCTTGCTTGCCTGCGAGCGCGCGAAGCTGAAGGAATGGAAGCAGCGAGTGGAGGCGTCCGACCGCTTCAGTCACATGCGGATCGCCCATGACGACGTCACGATCTCGGTCAACTGGGAAAGACGCTTCGATCGACGGCTGACGCCCCTCCAGTTTTCGGTCCCCGCCGACATTCGGAGCGGATATGTCTTTCGGATTGACGCGAATTTCCATCCGAATGTCGATCCCGCCGAGTTTGTCCAAGAGCACTACCTCGACGACACAGGCCACGCCACGAATCTCCGTCAACATTACTCCCAAAAATGGGCACCACCTTCACTGCACCCAAGATGCAATTCCAGCGCCTCAGTGGACGGCTCGATAAGGCCTTGCTTTTCGCCATCGCGGAAGGCCGCTGGTCGGTGTTTTCCGAGCGTGCGCGGAATGCCTACGACAAGACCTTGAATGCCGGCTTTGCCCTTCCTCTTGAAGCCCAAGAAACGATCGCCGAAGCCGACGACAAGAGATATCAGCTGGACCAGATCCGGCAGGGGTATTTCGGCTTCCACGACACGGACCGGGACTCTCGCGGCAACTTCAATGGGAGCGTTGTGAAACCGACATACACCAAGGCTGCCCATCCTGGCTGTCTCCGGGATAAGCTGCCCAAGGGAAAGATCACATTGGTCGGTGAGCAGGAGGCGATGATGATTCGCGTCGTGCCACACATATCCCGCGACATGATCAAGGAAGACATGTTCGAGTGGTTCGTGATCTCCTTAGACAAAGAAGTCTCCGGGCAGAAAAGCAAAGAGCGTATGGCGCGATTCACTGAGCGGCTGGAGGCTTTTAAGGGGAGTACGCAATAAACTGTCCTCGCAATGGCGCGATCAGTTTTACAGATGACCGATGAACGAATTACGAACTTCGGTCATGAACTAGACCACAGCATGCCGCGGCGATTATCAATAAATGGTCCACCGCCTGCGACTGCCGGTAGCATGATAGAGAGAAATCCGTTCTAAAGAAGCTAGCTGGGAAACAAATTGTTTCCCAGCATCTATGTCCCAAAACCCCAAACGCCCCACCATTTCTGGCGGGGCGCTTGTATTTCTTCCATCGACCGGAACGCTTACCGGTCGGGCCGGTATCACTCGATCAAAGGCAGCAGCTTGTCCAACGAGGCTTTCGCGTCTCCGTAGAACATGCGCGTGTTCTCCTTGAAGAACAGCGGATTCTCGATGCCCGAGTATCCGGTGCCCTGCCCGCGCTTCGAAACGAACACGGTCTTGGCCTTCCAGCATTCCAGCACCGGCATGCCGGCGATGGGACTGTTTGGATCGTCCTGTGCCGCAGGGTTCACGATGTCGTTCGAGCCGATCACGATAGCGACGTCAGTTGACGGGAAATCGTCGTTGATCTCGTCCATCTCCATCACGATGTCATAGGGCACCTTCGCCTCCGCCAGCAGCACGTTCATGTGGCCCGGCAGACGCCCCGCAACGGGGTGAATAGCAAAGCGCACGTTCTTGCCCTTCGCACGCAGTTTCTTGACCAGTTCCGACACCGCCTGCTGCGCCTGCGCCACCGCCATGCCGTAACCCGGAATGATGATGATGCTGTCGGCCTCGTTGAGTGCTTGTGCGACACCGTCCGCTTCGATGGCGACCTGTTCGCCCTCGACGGCCATCTGCTCGCCCGCGGGTCCGCCAAAGCCGCCCAGGATCACGCTGATGAACGACCGGTTCATCGCCTTGCACATGATGTAGGACAGGATGGCACCGGACGAGCCGACGAGCGCGCCCACCACGATCAGCAGATCGTTACCGAGCGAGAAGCCGATCGCAGCCGCCGCCCAGCCCGAGTAGCTGTTGAGCATGGAGACGACCACGGGCATGTCCGCGCCGCCGATGCCCATGATCAGGTGATAGCCGATGAACAGCGCGCACAGCAGCATGATGAACAGGGGCAGGAAGCCACCGGTGTTGAAGTACCAGATCAGTGTGAGCAACGAGATCCCCGCCGCAGCACCATTCAGGATATGTCCACCGGGCAGTTTTTCCGCCGCCGAGCTGACCCGGCCCGCAAGCTTGCCATAGGCGATGACGGAACCGGTGAAGGTCACGGCGCCGATGAAGATCCCGAGAAACAGCTCGACACGCAGAATGTTGATTTCCACCGCGTCTTTCTTGGCGATCAGTGATGCGAAGGTACCCAGATCCTTGGGGTCTCCGCCGGCGACGAGGTAGCCGCCCACCCGACCGATCTCGAAATGGGCGATCAGACCGACGAAGACCGCCGCCAGACCCACGAGGCTGTGCATCGCCGCAACAAGTTCGGGCATCTGCGTCATTTGCACCCGAGTGGCCAGCTGGTACCCGATGGCACCGCCACCCAAGATCAGGATGATTGACAGGAGCCAATAGCCCGATCCGGGCCCGATCAGCGTTGCCACCACGGCAAGCGCCATGCCCGCGATCCCGTACCATACTGCGCGTTTCGCGCTTTCCTGTCCGCTCAGACCGCCGAGCGACAGGATAAAGAGGACTGCTGCGACCACATAGGCCGCTGTTGTGAAACCAAATTCCATGATCCCCGCTCCTTTAAGATTTCTGGAACATGGCGAGCATGCGCCGTGTCACGAGGAAGCCGCCGAAGATGTTGATCCCGCACATGAAGACCGACAGGGCAGCGAGTAGGATCACCAGCCACGAGCCCGAGCCGATCTGCATCAGCGCGCCCAAGACAATGATCGAGGAGATCGCGTTGGTCACCGCCATCAACGGCGTGTGCAGGCTGTGCGCCACGCCCCAAATGACTTGGAACCCGATAAATACCGAAAGCACGAACACAATGAAGTGCTGCATGAAACTTGCGGGCGCCACCAGTCCCACCGCCAACAGCAGCACACCACCGACAGCCAACAGCGTGACCTGACTTTTAGTCTGCGCCTTGAAGGCCGCTATTTCGTTCGCTTTCTTCTCTTCCGTCGTCAGTTCCTTGGGCTTTTCCTTCTTCGGTGCAGCCGCAATCGCGGCCACCTTGGGCGGGGGCGGCGGGAAGGTGACTTCCTTGCCGTGCGCGATGGTCGCGCCCCGGATCACGTCGTCGTCCATGTCGTGATTGATCACACCGTCTTTTTCCGGTGTCAGATCCGTCAAAAGATGGCGGATGTTGGTCGCATAAAGCGTCGAGGCCTGCGTGCCCATCCGGCTGGGGAAATCCGTGTAGCCGATGATCGTGACGCCATTGTCCGTCACGATCTTTTCGTCCGGCACGGTGAGCTTGCAGTTGCCGCCCTTTTCCGCCGCCAGATCGACGATGACGGAACCCGGTTTCATGGCCTTCACCATATCTTCGGTCCAGAGTTCGGGCGCTTCGCGGTTCGGGATCAGCGCCGTGGTGATCACGATGTCGATGTCGGGCGCAAGTTCGCGGAACTTGGCCAACTGCGCCTCACGGAATTCAGGCGAGGACACAGACGCATAACCGCCGGAAGCGGAACCGTCCTGCTGCTCTTCCTCGAAATCGAGATAGACGAACTCCGCGCCCATGCTCTCGACCTGCTCGGCCACTTCGGGGCGCACGTCGAACGCATAGGTGATCGCGCCCAGTGACGTCGATGTACCGATGGCAGCCAGACCGGCCACACCGGCACCGACGACCAGCACCTTGGCCGGCGGCACCTTGCCAGCGGCGGTGATCTGACCTGTGAAGAAACGGCCAAAGTTGTTGCCCGCCTCGATCACCGCGCGGTAGCCTGCGATATTGGCCATCGACGACAGCGCGTCCATCTTTTGCGCGCGGCTGATGCGGGGGATCATTTCCATCGCAACGACGGTCGCGCCCTTCTTGGCCGCAGCCTGCATCTTTGTCTCGTCGGCGACGGGGCTGAAGAACGAGATCAGGGTCTGCTCCTCGCGCAACCGTTTCATCTCGGTGTCGTTCGGCACGCGGACTTTGGCGATCACGTCGGCTTCTTTCCAAAGCGCCGCCGCCGTTTTCACGACAGTGACACCCGCCGCCTCATAGGCCGCATCGTCAAAGCCCGAAAGCGCACCTGCGCCGGTTTCGATCAAACAATCATGTCCCAGCTTTTGCAGCTGCCCCGCACTCTCCGGCGTCATCGCCACGCGGCGTTCGCCCTCGAATACCTCTTTAGGTGTCCCGATCTTCACTCAAAATCTCCCAAACTCTTGTTGGTGCCGAAACTGGCGTGTCGCAGATATCACACTGACCTACCGCGCAGTTTCCCGACAAACAAGCATCGCTTGGCCGATAGATGCGCTTCTTGGCCGCTTTTTTGCCCCTACCCGCCAGTTTTGCGGTGCCCGCAGCGGCGCGTCCTGCCCGAAACTTTCTTTCGTCAGCGCAATCGCGGGCGCAATATTGGATCTCACACCGGAACCCGGAGAATCACCGCAGACCGTTGTCGTTGCATCATCGCGCATGATACCGAAAGCCACCGCTTTTCATTCTGCTCCCCTCGCCACATACTGCGCGAAACGAGCGGAGAGAATTATGACACTGACAGGAAAACACGCCTTTATCACCGGCGGCGGCACCGGCATCGGTCTGGCCATCGCACAGATGCTGGTCGAGAAGGGTGCACATGTGACAATCACCGGCAGACGACAGGACGTGCTTGAGGAGGTCGCAACAGATGGCATGACGCCGCTTGCCATGGACGTGCGCAACGAAGACGATGTAACGGCCAAGGTCGCGCAGGCCGTAAAGGCGAACGGCCCCGTTCAGATCTGCGTCCCCAACGCCGGTATCGCCACCGGCAAGGCAGCGCACAAGACCGATATGACGTTCTGGCGTGATATGATGGCCACCAATCTCGACGGTGCGTTCATGACCGTACGCGAAAGCCTCAAGTCGATGCGCGAGACCGACTGGGGCCGCGTGGTCGCGATCTCATCCATGGCGGGGCTGAAGGGTCTGCCGGGTGCGGCCTGTTACACTGCGTCAAAGCACGGCATGATCGGCCTCATCCGCGCGCTGAGCGAGGAATATATCGGCCAACCCTACACCTTCAATTCACTGTGCCCGGGTTACGTGGATACCCCCATCGTGAGCCGAAACACCGCCTCGATCTCCCAGCGCGCGAAAATATCCGAGGACGAAGCGCGTGAGATGATGGTCAAGGCCAATCGTCACAAGCGGCTGATCACCGTCGACGAAGTCGCCGCCGCCGCCGCGTGGCTGGTCGGCCCCGGCTCCGACAGCATCAACGGCCAGAGCATCGAGATTGCCGGCGGCCAAATGTGACCGCTGGTTCGGGCGGCTGCCGCGCAAGGACAGTCGCCCGTCGGCATCGCGCCCGTCAGCCCGCCTGCTGCAATGCTGCCGTTCGCTCCCCGGATGCCCAGGCGCGGGCCGCCGCGCCGAAAGCTTCGAACAGAGGGCGCGAAACAGGGTCTTTCGCCGCCTCGTATTCAGGATGCCACTGAACGGCAAGCGTGAACCCCGGCGCACCATCGACGTAGATCGCTTCGGGCGTGCCGTCTTCGGCGTGGCCATCCACTACGATCCGCGTGCCGGGCGTCTTGATCCCCTGCCCGTGCAAGGTATTGGTCCGGACCACCTCGGCCCCCATGACGCGGTGAAAGACCCCGCCCGGGGTAAACCGCACATCGTGGCGCAGTTCGAATTTTTCGGCGATCGTACCGTCCGGCGGCATCCGGTGGTTCATCCGCCCAGGAAGGTCGCGGATCTCCGGGTACAGGGATCCACCCATCGCAACGTTGATCTCCTGAAAGCCTCGGCATATTCCCAAAACCGGCTGTCCCGTGGCGACACAGGCCCGCACCAGATTCAGCGCCAGCGCGTCCCGCCCCCGGTCAAAAGTACCGTGGGCCTCGGTCTCGTCCTCGCCATACTCTTCGGGGTGCACATTGGGACGCCCCCCGGTGAGCAGGAAGGCGTCACAGCTTTCCATCAGATCCGTCACGGAAACAACCGTCGGATCGCTCGGCACCAAGAGCGGCACACATCCCGAAACCTCGGCGATCGCACGCGTATTCATCAGCCCGCCTCCGTGGACCTCGTACTGATCGTTGATCAGGTGGCTGTTGCTCATGATACCGACGACAGGGCGCGTCATGCTCGTTTCCTTCTGGTGCTTACCGTTTGAGGAACCCTAGCGAAGGTGATCGAAAGGCTCAAGCACGCAGAGAGGCCCGCGCCCCGTGCGATTGGCGCCGCTTAATAATGCGGCATTCACATAATCTCACCTCAGATCTCACCGATAAGGTTCGCCGCTTCAATCCCGGCCATCGCCGCTGTCGTGTCATTATCGGACGTGTCGCCCGTGACACCGACCGCGCCGATGACTTCTCCTTTGGGCGACCGCAACAAGACCCCGCCCGGCACCGGAATGACTTGTCCCCCGAAGGCACCGTTCACCGACATCATGAAATATGCCTGCGCCTCGGCCCGCGCCATCTGTGCGGTTCCGGCCATGCCCAGCATGACGGCACCGTAGGCCTTGCCATGCGCGATCGCGAAACGCCCCGGTGCCGCGCCATCCTGACGCTCGAACGCAATGACATGCCCTCCCGCATCAAGAACAACCACCGACAACGGCTTCAAGTCTATCTCGCTGCCCTTCTCCAACGCCTTGCGGATCACCGTGCGGGCTTTTCTCAATGATACATTCATTCCCAAACTTCCTGTTTCTTTTGGCCACAGATATCCCGGGATGTCTGAAGGGCAGCTCCCTTCGGTCCCGTCCTATCGCAATCAGGGCTCAGTTCGCCGCTTTCAGTTCCAGCCGTCGGGCGTGCAGCACGGGTTCTGTATAGCCCGACGGCTGCTCGGCCCCTTTCATTACCAGATCACACGCCGCTCTGAACGCGATCCCGTCGAAATCAGGTGCCATGGCACGGTAGGCCGGATCATCCTTGTTCTGCCTGTCCACGACCGCCGCCATCTTTTTCAACGCAGCCATCACCTGCGCGTCGCTGATCATTCCGTGATGCAGCCAGTTGGCCAGCGCCTGCGCCGAAATCCGGCAGGTCGCGCGATCCTCCATCAAGCCGACGTCGTTGATATCGGGCACCTTCGAACAACCGACACCTTGGTCGACCCAACGCACCACGTAGCCCAGGATGCCCTGAGCGTTGTTCTCGATTTCACGGGTGATTTCCTCCGCGCTCAGATTGCGTCCCCGCAACAGCGGGAGGGTCAACAGGTCGTCAAGGGTGCCACGCGGCCCAACTGCCGCAATCTCGTCCTGCCGCGCCAGAACGTCCACCTGATGATAGTGCATCGCGTGCAACGTCGCCGCCGTCGGCGATGGGACCCATGCACAGGTCGCTCCCGCTTCGGGGTGGGCGATCTTGACCTCCAGCATCTCTTCCATCCGGTCGGGCATCGCCCACATTCCCTTGCCGATCTGCGCCCGGCCCTTCAGCCCGCAGGCAAGGCCGATATCGACATTGCGGTCTTCATAGGCGGCTATCCACGGCGCGGACTTCATCTCACCCTTGGGCACCATCGGGCCGGCCTCCATGGAGGTATGGATTTCGTCTCCCGTCCGGTCCAGAAAGCCGGTGTTGATGAACGCCACGCGCGACTTGGCCGCGCGAATGCACTCCATCAGGTTGACAGACGTGCGTCGTTCCTCGTCCATGATGCCCAGCTTGACGGTATTTTCGGGCAGGCCCAGCACGTTTTCGACATGGGTAAAGATTGCGTCACTAAAGGTGACTTCCTCGGGTCCGTGCATCTTCGGTTTGACCACGTAGACCGAACCGGTAACCGAATTGCCGCCCTCGCGGTTGAGGTCGTGCATCGCGAGCAACGTGGTGATCATCGCGTCCATCAACCCCTCCCCGGCCTCATGGCCTTCTCTGTCGAGGATCGCGGGGTTGGTCATCAGGTGGCCGACGTTGCGCACCAGCATCAGCGCGCGTCCCTTGAGCGAGAAAGTGCTGCTACCGTGGGGGGCAGTATAGTGACGGTCCGCCGCCATTTCGCGCGTGACGGTCTCGCCATCTTTCTCGAAGCTCTCGCAAAGATCGCCCTTCATCAGGCCCAGCCAATTTCCGTAGGCCACTATCTTGTCCTCGGCGTCGACCGCCGCGACGCTGTCTTCGCAATCCATGATGGTGCTGATCGCAGATTCGATGATGACATCCGACACATGCGCCGGGTCATGCGCGCCGATGGCATGGGTGCTATCGATATGAACTTCGATGTGCAACCCGTTGTTCTTCAATAGAATAACCGAAGGCGCATCCGCATCGCCGACAAAGCCCGCGAATTGCGCGGGATCGGCAAGTCCGATCCCGTGAACCACCGGCGGCGCCTCACCCGTCGACGGCACTTCGGACTGCGTGCGTGCAGCGCCCCGCCAATCAGAGCTGTTAAGCATCAGCCCTTCCAGCGCACCGTCCACCACGCGGTATCCGACAAGCTGTTCGTGCGCGCCCGACATCAACGGCACCGCTTCGTCCAGAAACGCCTTGGCGCGCGCCACCACGCGATCCCCGCGTTCCGCGTCATATCCCCCGCTTTTCGGCAGATCCCCCAGCGCATCGGTACCGTAGAACGCGTCATACAGCGACCCCCAGCGCGCATTCGCCGCGTTCAGCGCAAAGCGGGCGTTCGTGATCGGTACAACCAATTGCGGCCCCGGCGTCTGCGCGATCTCAGGATCGACATTCTGGGTATCGATCTCGAACGGCGCGCCCTCTTCCACCAGATACCCGATCTCAACCAGAAACGTGCGGTACGCCTGCGGATCATGTTCCTGGCCCTGCCGCTCTCTGTGCCAAGTGTCGATCTTTTGCTGAAATTCCGCGCGTTTTGCCAGCAGATCACGGTTCTTGGGGCCCATCTCGTGGATCAGCTCCGAAAGCCCTTTCCAGAAGGCATCGGCGGTTACGTCCAACCCAGCCAACCCTTCGGTCTCGACAAACTCCGCCAACCGGCGATCCACCTGAAGTCCGTTACGATCCACTCTGTCCATGTTCAGCTCCCAATCCGCGGCCTGTCTAAGTTTCCGATAGGAAATTGTGTTTCCGTATCGTTAGAGCCAAGTTCGCGGTATCGCAAGACGCACTGGTAAAACCACCTTACCAATCAGCGGATTTCTGTGTTTTACCGTTGTTTCGGTCGAGTTCTTCTGCACCTCTCCGAGCAGTAACGCACGTCTTCCCAAACCGTCGCCCATTTCTTTCGCCACGTAAATGGACGCCCGCATGTCACGCACGGTCTGGAAGGCAGGACTGATTTTTCTATCCGCTTCGGCACGCTTTGGCCCTCTCCCCTTGCGTGACACAAAAAAGGCGCCCTTCCGTAGGGCGCCTAACTGGTCGATATCTGTTTGTTTCAATCGGCTGCGGGCGCGGTCGATGCCGGATCGGTTCCGGTGTCCGAACTGTTGGTCCCCGGCGCGTAAGTATCGGTCGCAACCGTGCCTGTATCGGTGTCCTGTGTAACGGTCTGGCCTGCTTCCTCAGGTTTGAATACATTATACAACACAAAGCAGATCACGATCACGAGTACGACGAGCAGCGACCCCTTCACACCGAATAGCGATGGCTTGTGCCTCTTTTCCTGGCGTTTTACGTTCGTGTCGGGTGCGGACATGTGTAACTCTCCTTTTCATTGCACGCGAATGATGCCTCCGCGCAAGGGGCTTGCCCAATCTTGCAGACAAACTGTTGTAAGCCTAACTTCCCTATGAAACGAATGGTTCCCGAAAACTGGAACTCCATACAATAATCAAGGATGTTGTGATGCGCGATGCGGTGCCCCAGACAGTTTACCTTTCCGACTACACGCCGTTCGGCTGGGTGGTTGAAAGCGTCTCGTTGGTGTTTGATCTGGACCCCCACAGAACCCGGGTGCGCAGTCGCATCGCCTTTGCCCCGAACCGTGACGCGCCGCCGCAGGATTTCTTTTTGCATGGTGAAAACCTCAAGCTGATCCGCGCCCGCATCAACGGCAAGGATGTAGCCCCCACGGTGACCACCCAAGGCCTGACTTGCGATGTTCCAGGAGAAGCGTTTCTGTGGGAGACGGAGGTCGAGATCGATCCCGCCGGCAACACTGCCCTCGAAGGTCTCTATATGTCGAACGGCATGTACTGCACGCAATGCGAGGCCGAGGGTTTTCGCAAGATCACCTATTATCCCGACCGTCCCGATGTCATGGCCGTCTTTACCGTCACGGTGGAGGGTCCACACCCGGTTCTTTTGTCCAACGGCAACCCGATCAGTGTGGCAGAAAACCGCGCCGAATGGCACGATCCCTGGCCCAAACCCGCCTATCTCTTTGCATTGGTGGCCGGCGATCTCGTCGCCCATTCCGACAGTTTCACCACCCGTTCGGGCCGCGACGTCGATCTCAACCTTTATGTCCGCCCAGGCGACGAGGGCAAATGCGCTTTCGGGATGCAGGCGCTGAAGGCGTCGATGAAGTGGGACGAAGACGTCTATGGCCGCGAATACGATCTCGACCTGTTCAACATCGTCGCGGTCGATGATTTCAACATGGGCGCGATGGAGAACAAGGGGTTGAACATTTTCAACTCCTCCGCCGTGCTCGCATCGCAGGAAACCTCGACCGACAGCAATTTCGAACGGATCGAGGCGATTATCGCGCACGAGTACTTTCACAACTGGACCGGCAACCGCATCACCTGCCGCGACTGGTTCCAACTGTGCCTCAAGGAAGGGTTGACCGTGTTCCGCGACAGCCAGTTCACCTCTGACATGCGGTCCGCACCGGTTAAACGGATCTCGGATGTGATCGACTTGCGCGCGCGCCAGTTTGCCGAGGACCAAGGCCCGCTCGCGCATCCAGTCCGCCCTGAAAGCTTTCAGGAAATCAACAACTTCTACACCGCCACCGTGTACGAAAAAGGCGCCGAGGTCATCGGCATGCTCAAGACCCTGGTGGGCGACGAGGCCTATGCCCAGGCGCTAGATCTTTATTTCGACCGGCACGACGGCGATGCCGCGACAATCGAGGATTGGTTGAAAGTCTTCGAAGATACCACAGGCCGCGACCTGTCGCAGTTCAAGCTGTGGTATTCGCAGGCCGGGACGCCGCGTCTTGCGGTGGCGGAAGACTGGCAGGACGGCACCCTGACGCTTACGTTTACCCAAAGCCTCGCGCCCAGCACCGCAACGCCGGACCCCAAGCCCCAGGTGATCCCGATCGCCGTCGGCCTGATCGGTCCGGACGGTAGCGAGGTCGCGCCGACCCGCGTGCTTGAAATGACGCAGGCGACCCAGAGTTTCACGTTTCACAGCCTCGGCAATCGGCCCACAGCCTCCATCTTGCGCGGATTCTCCGCGCCGGTGGTGCTTGAACAGGCCACGTCGAACGCCGGGCGGGCACATCTGCTCGCGCACGACACCGATCCCTTCAACCGCTGGGAGGCAGGCCGTAGCCTCGCACGCAGCGCGCTGCTCGCCATGATCCGCAGCGATGCGCACCCCGATACCGCCTATCTCGACGGGTTACATGCCGTGATCACGGACGAAAGCCTCGATCCCGCGTTTCGCGCGCTGATGCTCGGACTGCCAAGCCAGTCCGAGCTGGCAAACGCTCTCAGCGAAGCGGGCGAGACGCCGGATCCCGCAAAGCTGTACACTGCCGTCGAAACCATGCGCGACGCGCAGGCCTCGCGTTTCGGCGATGCACTCGAAACGCTCTACACCGCACATCAGGTCGCAGCGCCATATGCGCCGGATGCCGCACAATCGGGCGCGCGGGCGCTGTCTGGCGCCATGCTCTCGTTGCTGTCGCGGCGCGACGGCGGATCACAGGCGGCAAAGCAATTCGCCGCTGCAGACAACATGACCCAACAGCTCGGCGCGCTTGCCTGCGCCATCCGCGCAGGCAACGGGGCAACGCTGCTGTCTGCATTCGAAAACCAGTGGTCTCACGATCGACTCGTCATGGATAAATGGTTCGGTCTGCAAGTGATCGAAGCCAAACCGGACGCCGCCGCGTCCACCGCTGACGCGCTGGCACGCCACCCCGATTTCAACTGGAAAAATCCCAACCGGTTCCGCGCTGTGTTCGGGAGTCTTGTTATGCACCACGCAGGCTTTCACCACGCCTCGGGCGACGGCTACCGCCTGCTCGCCGATTGGCTGATAAAACTCGATCCTGTCAATCCGCAGACGACTGCGCGCATGTGCTCGGCCTTCCAGACGTGGAAACGTTACGACACGACGCGGCAGAACATGATCCAGACACAGGTCACGCGCATTCTCGCGGTACCGGACCTCAGCCGCGACACCACTGAAATGCTCAGCCGGATCGCAGCCGCATGAAGCCGCGCCTAACCCTCCTGCGTGCGGCCGAGTGCCTGGCTAGGCATATACGACAGATGACGGAAGACGCCTTGGATGCTCTATGGCCTGATCTTTGCGGGTCCAACGCGTGCCCTACTGCACTTGGCGTGGCGGGAGCTGGCGAATCGCACAAAATGCCCCCGTATGTCGGGACCGCACTGACCCGCATCTTCCACACCGCATGACACTGCCACTCTTCTTTGAAAACCGCGGAAGATGTCCCGCAACCGTATTTGTCGTTCTTCTGTCCTGGGCAACCCTTCTTGCGGCCTACATCCTGATCGATGCGGCCCTGCTCGTCCTAATGGTGCTATGGCTGTTCACACTGCCCGCGGTTTACGACCTCATCACCAATCCGGTGGCCTCATTTCATCTCGACGACAAAACACTGGTATGGCGCGCGGGCCGCCAGCGGGCGCAGATTGCCGTATCCGAAATTGATCATCTGCGTCTCGACACGCGGCTGGACATGTCTGTCCGGCTCACTGTCGTCCGTCCGTCAGGCCGCAAGATCCGGGTCCCCTATCCCGCAACGCCCTCCGCTGCCGCGATCGAAAAGGCCGCCGATCGCGCCGGTATCGCGTTTCAACGACACCACTTTTCGTTGATGGGATAACCCGAAGGCTATTTCTTTTGGCTGGAAGTATCCCCGCCGGAGGCAGCGCCGCCCTGCGGCGGCGCTTTCGTCCACGCCGCCGGCCGTACCTTGGGACGCAGGTCATTGGGCAGCTTGCAGTAATTCTGCCGTTTCAGCCAGCCGGCGATCTCGCGACGTTTGCCCGAACTGCGCATTGGCCCCCAATCTGCGGCCACGCCGCGCCACCGGCTGTCGCGCCCGTGGATGACACCGTCTCGCGGTACCGTATGCGCCATGATGCGCACCGCACAGCTCAGATTTGCCGCACCGTTCTTGAGCGCCTCGCCGTTGCCCGCCCGACATTTGTACCCCCGTGCCGTCGCAGGCAGAATTTGCAGCAAACCGAACCATTTTCCACCGCCGCCGACAGCCCAAGGCTTATAGGTGCTTTCGTGCCTTGCAAGCGCCGACATGTACCCGACCCAGAATGCCCGACGAAGCGCTTCACCGTTGCGCGCATACGCGGGACACCAGTGCTCGATATCGCGTGGCACGCTGTCGACCAGCGGTTTGCCATGATCCTTGAGTGCCGACAGCGCGGCGCGCGTCCAGAGCGCGTTCCCTGACATGTGCTGCCAACGCGTGCGCGGAAGCTGCGTGGGCCGCGCGAAGGGTCGCACCTGGCCATACGGCGGAACGGCGGTCACGCGCAGCGACGGACCCACCGCTGGATCCGACGGAACCGGTGGCGCGAGCAGGACAGCGCGCTCGGGCGGGCGATAGGCCTTTAATGCATCAGCGTTGCAGATGGCGGGAAGCAATCCGCAGATCGTCAGAATGAAATACAGTCTCATACGCCTAAGTATGAGCCGGACATACCCCGGCTGACAAGCGGCCGTGTCCGCGCGATCGGCAAGAGTGTGCACATCGGGAGGCCAATCCCGTCTTCGCGCGCGCATTGTCTCTGCATCGGACGTCTGTTGACGCAATCGCGCCACCTGCCTTGCGACGGCTTCTTATCATCTCCCCTTGCGCGCCATTATCGCGCCCCAATGCACGGCCATTCTGTCCGGCATCACCAACGCCTGTCCGGAGGACCCTTCTATGGATCTGATGTCGAGCCTGATTGCCAGGATCACACGCAAAGCGGGTCGACCTCCGCTGTGCGATCAAACACAGGTCACTTCGACACAGGCCCTTCAGCCTCTGCGCCCGCTCAAGCGCAAGCGCCGCCCCACCGCCGTGGCCAAGTCCACCCCCAAGCAAAGCGCGCAGCCGGTACTCCCTTTCGATGCAGCAGCGCAAAATCCTCTACGCACGCCTGCCGTTCTCGACCGGTTGTCGATCCCCTGCCCTGATCCGACCCTCGAAGAACGCACGCGCGATGCCCATCAGAACAGCGCGCTGCGGTTGGTGCGCCAAGAAAAATGGGACGAACTGTCGGAGATGATTTCACACGCAGACAAACGTCGATCAATGACGCCGGGCGGTATGCCGGTGGCGGAGTTGATGGCATTCGGCGCGCGCGCAGACGTCGTTCTCGCGGTGGAGCATGCATTGATCGACCGCGAACCCGACCACGACGCCCCTTTGCTGCGTGGGATCGAATCGCTTGAATACGTTCTCGCGGATCATTCGGGAAACCATGTAGTCGCCTGCATCGTCGCGCAGGCGCATATGGATCTTGCGTGGGCCTGGCGCGGCATCGGATGGGATGTCGAGATCGCGCCTCGCAACCGCGAGGCCTTCGAGGCCCATTTCGCCCGCGCCCGCGACATCATCTCGCCTTTCAAATCCCGTGCCAGCCAGTCGCCGCTGCTGGCACAGACCATCTGTAGCCTGTTGCGTGGCAACAGCAGCAGCGCGCAACGGGTGGCGGACCGCTACGAAGCTCTGATCGATCTCAATCCGCACAACACCGCCCCCTATCGCACGCTGGGCACGCATATGCTGCCGCGCTGGTACGGCTCCTATCCCGGTCTGGAACTTGAGGCTCGCCGTACTGCCGCACGCACACAGAACGTTTGGGGCGCCGGTGGCTATGCCTGGGTCATGTTCGACGCGATCTCGGTCGATGACGAAGCCTGCGCGCGTCTCGATCTTCCGTTCTTCATCGAGGGGCTGCGCGATATCGTCCGCCGCCGGCCCGAACCGCATACCGCAAATCTGCTTGCGGCCTACTGCGCCAACACGATGGGGCAGGCATTTTCCGGCAATGACGCCGCCGACTATACCCGCGCGCAAATCGCCGACTGCGCGGACTGGATTGTACGAGAGCACCTGACCGAGTTGCACCCGATGATCTGGGCTCATGCCGCACAGGGATTTGTCAACAATCTAAGGGTCTCTTCGGCAGCGCGGTTCGCCCGTGCGGGCCATGACGACGCGATGCGCATCATCGTCGGTCTGTTCCGCCATGAAATCGATCAGGGCAATCGCATCGTTTTTACCGAAAAGGGCGCTGTGACGATGGCCACTTGACCCGCGCCCAGGTCATCCGCTAACTGACTGCGATGTGCCGTGCGATGGCGTCGCGCGGAACCAGACCCACATCATCTGCGCAACCGCGCAGCATTGTCCTGAACGCCCGGATGTATCTCCGGGTTGTGCATGACGCAGACCCCGGCTTTAAAGACGAGGATGCACCATGCAAAACCCCTTTGACCGCGCGCAAACCTTCACCAGCCACAATGGCGACAAGGCGGCCTTGCCGTTTTCGCAGGCGGAATACGACGACAGGCTCGCCGCGCTGCGTGGTATTATGGCGAGGATGGACCTGGACGCAGTCCTTCTTACCTCCATGCACAATATCGCGTATTATTCGGGTTTCCTGTATTGCGCGTTCGGTCGGCCCTATGGTTGCGTCGTCACGCATGATGCCTGCACCACGGTCAGCGCGAATATCGACGGCGGGCAACCGTGGCGGCGCAGCCATTGTGATAATGTGATCTACACCGACTGGCAGCGCGACAACTACTGGCGCGCTGTTACCTCCCTGGCCAGCACGGGCCGGCGTCTCGGCGTGGAGGGGGATCACCTGACACTTTCGATGTATGAGGCGTTGCAGACGTATCTTGAGCCGGCGTCGGTGAATGATGTCGCCGCAGCTACGATGCAGGCACGCTTGATCAAATCTTCCGCCGAGATCGCCTTGATCCGCGAAGGCGCGCGCATTGCCGATCTGGGTGGCGCAGCGATCCGCGATGCCATTCACGCTGGCGTCCGCGAAATCGATGTGGCGATGGCGGGGCGCGATACGATGGAACGTGAAATCGCGCGCAGTCATCCCTTATCGGAGTTGCGCGATACTTGGGTCTGGTTCCAGTCCGGTCTCAACACGGACGGCGCGCACAACCCGGTTACCACCCGCATGTTGGAGCCCGGCGACATCCTCAGCCTCAACACCTTCCCGATGATTTCAGCCTATTATACGGCACTGGAACGCACCCTTTTTCTGGGCGATCCGGATCCCGCCAGCCTCAAGCTGTGGCAAACGAACATCGCCGCGCATGAACTGGGGCTTTCGCTGATCAAACCCGGCATCACCTGTGCGGCGATCTGCGACGAGATCAACCGTTTTCTGGCACAGCAAGGCGTGCTGCAGTATCGCTCGTTCGGCTACGGACACTCTTTCGGCATCCTGTCGCACTACTACGGTCGTGAAGCGGGGCTGGAATTGCGCGAGGACATCGACACCGTGCTGGAACCCGGCATGGTCGTGTCTATGGAACCGATGCTTTGGGTGCCACAGGGAACGCCCGGTGCAGGCGGATACCGTGAGCATGATATCGTGGTGCTGGATCAGACGGGCCCGCAAAATATCACCGGCTTTCCCTATGGCCCCGCGCATAACGTCATTGGATAATACTCCGCGCTCGGCCGCTTGACAGGTAGAGCGCCTTAGCCGGGTCCGCGTTCAGGCATTTCGCGGACCTGTTCATTAGAACTTGAACGACAACACCCACGGCCGCTTAACGCGATCTTAGCCGGCAGTTCCGATACCCCTACGGAAAAGGGGAAGATGAGATGCCGTTTACAATCGAGGGAGTGGACAATGAATTTGCAGTGTCTACGGGCGGTAACGTCGGTACAACTGCGAACTCATCGACCTTCGACGGATCGCCTAAAGACTCCGTAAACCTGCGTATCACCATGAAAGCAGGCGATGAGGACCCGCGGCTCTTTGAAATTGGGGATGTTTACGATGTTTCCTGGAGCGGACAGGGCGGCAACAAGGCGTTGACGGATGCCGTAGTTATCCGTTCTGATCCGTCACCCGACGGGAACGGCACCGGTATCATCGTGTTCGAAGGGGTCGATGAAAACGGCGCACCCGCCCAAATTATATGGACTCCGGGTTTTGACGCCGAAGAATGGTACGACAATAACTTCAACTCGTCGAAGGAGCCGCAATTCTACACCGAAGACATGGATGCCTCCTATGATCACCGGTACATCTGTTTCGCATCCGCGACGCGCCTGAAAACCCCCTTGGGACCTAGAACTGTCGATACCTTGCGGGCCGGCGATCTGGTATCCACCAAAGACAGCGGCGATCTGGCAATTCTTTGGGCAGGCCAACGCTTCTGTTCGGCAACCGGAAAGAATGCACCAGTTGTATTCGAGCGCGGCACAATCGGAAATTCCGCCCCCCTGCGCGTGTCGCAACAACACCGCATGTTGATAAAATCGCCGCTTGCGCAATATTATTTCGGTCATGACGAAGTGTTTGTGCCCGCAAAAGCATGCGTAAACGACCATGACATACGCATCGTTCCGACCTCGCGGATCAAATATGTCCACGTATTGCTCGAACAACATCACGTTGTGTGGGCCGAGGGCGCCGCGTGCGAGAGCCTGTATCTCGGAGACGAGACAGGGCATTCGCTTGGTGGCGATCCCGCTTTTCGAGCCCTGCACGGCTCGATGACGGTTGATGGCGGGACCTTTTCCACCGCGAGGCATGTTCTGAAAATGAAAGAGGCACTTTTGTTGATGCGGCACTTGAACGGCCCCTTCACCGCACCGCAGCCGCGTGCACAGTCCTGTCGTGTCTAACGCACGGCTCCGATCGGCCTACGCAGCAGAGCCTGAAGGGTTCGCCACCTCTTGCTCCCGTGATCCCCCCCCGCTAAACCGACGATAATCAACCTAGAGAAGGCGCTTCCGATGCTCGACCTCAACTATGACACTCCCAAAGTCCGCACCATTGCCGGCGCCAAGCAAGATTGGGAGCTAGTCATCGGCATGGAAGTCCATGCGCAGGTCTCTTCCAACTCGAAGCTGTTTTCGGGGGCCTCTACCAGGTTCGGCGCCGAGCCGAATTCCAACGTCGCGTTTGTCGATGCGGCGATGCCTGGCATGTTGCCGGTGATCAACGAGTTCTGTGTGGAGCAAGCCGTGCGCACCGGTCTGGGCCTCAAGGCCAAGATCAATTTGTTCTCCGCTTTCGACCGCAAGAATTACTTTTATCCCGATCTGCCGCAGGGCTATCAGATCTCTCAACTCTACCACCCCATCGTGGGCGAAGGCGAAGTATTGGTCGAGATGGGCGACGGTACCGCGCGCCTTGTTGGAGTCGAACGGATCCACATCGAACAGGACGCGGGCAAATCCATTCACGACATGGACCCCAACATGTCGTTCGTCGATCTCAACCGGACCGGTGTCGCGCTCATGGAAATTGTCTCGCGCCCTGACATTCGCGGCCCCGAAGAAGCCGCCGCCTATCTTGCAAAACTACGCCAGATCCTGCGCTATCTGGGCACCTGCAACGGCGACATGCAATCGGGTGCGATGCGCGCGGATGTGAACGTCTCGATCTGCGCGCCGGGGCAGTACGAAAAATACAAGGCGACGGGCGATTTTTCCCATCTCGGCACTCGCTGCGAGATCAAGAACATGAACTCCATGCGCTTTATCCAGCAAGCGATCGAAGTCGAAGCCAAACGTCAGATCGCGATCGTCGAGGCGGGCGGCGAGGTTACGCAGGAGACGCGGCTGTTCGATCCCGACAAACAGGAAACCCGCTCCATGCGGTCGAAGGAAGAAGCGCATGACTACCGCTACTTCCCCGATCCCGATCTGCTGCCTCTGGAGATCGAACAGGCCTGGGTGGATGAGATCGAAGCCAGCTTGCCCGAGCTCCCCGACGCCAAGAAGGCCCGGTTTATCAGTGATTTTGGTCTTTCGGATTACGACGCATCCGTACTGACAGCGGATCTGGATTCGGCCCACTATTTCGAAGCAGTGGCACAGGGACGTGACGGCAAAATCGCCGCGAACTGGGTCATCAATGAGCTTTTCGGCCGGTTGAAGAAAGACGAGAAAGACATCTCGGGATCGCCCGTCAGCCCTGCGCAACTCGGCGGCGTGATCGACCTGATCGCCTCCGACGCGATTTCAGGCAAGATCGCGAAAGATGTGTTCGAGATCACCTATACCACCGGACGGGACCCTGCCGAGATCGTCGAGACCGAGGGCCTGAGGCAAGTCACCGATACGGGCGCGATCGAAGCCGCCGTGGATGAGATCATCGCCGCCAATCCCGAACAGGTTGCGAAGGCCCGCGAAAACCCGAAACTTGCCGGCTGGTTCGTCGGTCAGGTGATGAAAGCCACCGGCGGCAAGGCCAACCCCAAGGCGGTCAACGAACTGGTGGCCAAGAAGCTGGCGGAGTAACCGCTATTCCGAAAACCCACGGTTCCACCATCTGTTAGGATTGTCGCGCTGACTCCTGTCGTCGGCGCGACAAGCAAGCACCTCCAGAACGGTAATCACCGGCTCCTCATAGGAATGGCTGTTGCGCACCGCCTCCACCGCAAGCGCCAGCGTTGCCGTATCACGCGGTACGCAAAACGTCAGCACCCGCACAGGCATTTCTACCGTGCGCCCTGCGTCCCCCATCACCGACCCTTCCATCGGTTGGAAAAATTGCATGCCGGGCCCGCTTTCGAACGAGACCCCTTTATAGTTTCCATAGCTCAGCCCAACCGCTTCGGTCACCGCCTCGCGCACTCTTGCATCATCACGCTCCGCCAGTTCCACCCACACCATCCACGCCGCTTCGAACGCGCATGTTTCCAATGTTGCATTGATCTGGTTCAAATCCACGACACTCTCCTAAATTGACACCTCCCTCCTTCTACTCCAACCCTGCTGACAACAGCTTGTTAGTAATGACGCGAGGGCCCATGCCGAAATCCGACCGCTTCTTCGAGATCATCCAGATGCTGCGTCAGTCAAAATCCCCTCTCCGCGCAGCAGAAATCGCCGTTGCACTCGAAGTCTCGCCCCGCACGATCTACCGTGACATGGCGATCTTGCAGGCACGCCAAGTCCCCGTTCAGGGCGAGGCGGGCGTCGGGTACATCATGCGCGCAGGTTACGATCTGCCGCCTCTCAACCTTGACACCTCCGAGGCGGATGCCGTGGCCCTCGGCCTTGCCATGATCGCGCGAACAGGCGATCCCGGATTGTGGAAAGCCGCCCGAAGTGCAGCGCGGAAACTACGCACAATCGCGCCGGGTACCCAACAGCTTGTGGCGTCCAGTTGGGGCACGCCCAATGATCCGACGGCCTCTCTGGTCCGCGCCGCAATACGGGCCGAACAGGCGCTTAAAATCACCTACGCTGATGGCACCGACACTGTGACCACCCGCATCATCTGGCCACTCGCCCTCGTTTTCTATGCGGACAGCACTGTGCTCGCCGCCCGGTGCACCCTGCGGCGCGCAATCCGTCATTTCCGATTGGACCGTATGCAAACTTGCGTGCGAGACACGCAGTATTTCACAGGACAAGGGGCGGCGCTGCTTGCCCAATGGGAAACCGACCATAAACCACAGGCCGTCGATGCCTTAAGCCTCTTTTAGTTCAAGTTGTTTCCCGCCGACACTGATTGTATCCCGCGCAGGATTGCCGCACCCTGCGCGCAAACAAACCGCATGCAAGAGGCCTTCATGACCGAATTCCGCTCCGCTCCTATGTCCGTGCTTCCCGAATGGATCGACTATAACGGCCACCTCAACATGGCCTACTACTCTGTGCTGATGGATAAATGCGCCGATCAGGCCTATCCGGCGCTGGGCTTCGGCCCCGATTACCGCGACGAGACCCGTTGCACGACCTACGTGGCCGAATTTCACATCTGCTATCTGCGCGAACTGCACGAAGGCGATGTCGTGACGTCGACCTTTCATCTTGTCGATTTCGACGCGAAGCGATTCCACATTTTTCAGGAACTTTGGCACGAGGATGGCTGGCTGGCCGCGACAGGCGAAGCCTTGACGCTGCATGTCGATCAATCCGGCGAGGTGCCAAAGGTGGCTCCGATGCCGCAGAACATTCTGCACAATCTGTCGGTCATGAAAGAGGCACAGAAAGACCACCCCAAGCCTGAGCGTGCGGGCCGAAAGATCGGCATTGTGCACAAATAGCACGCGAGCACGCGACCGGGGGCCGGAAGGTTCCCTTTTGCGGCTCTGCGCGCTAAAACCGCGCAACAACACCACGAAAGCCAGCCCATGCCACGCTATGAATACAAGGTTGTTCCCGCTCCGACCAAGGGCCTGAAGGGCAAAGGCATACGCGGATCCGAAGCACGGTTTTCATACGCGATTCAGGAACTGATGAACGGGCTTTCCGGGTACGGCTGGGAGTATCAACGCGCCGAGACGCTGCCCTCGATCGAGCGGTCCGGCCTGACTGGATCTACCACCGAATGGCGCAATGTCCTGGTGTTTCGCCGCCTGCGTGACGGCGATGTCGATGCATTCCAACCCGAGCTGCTTCCTGCCCCGGAGGCACCGGAAGGGACCGACCCCGAAGCCGATACGCCCAACGACCCGTTGCCCGACAACGGCGTTGAAGACGTCCAGAGCGACAGCCGCATCGGCTCGTCACTCAGCATCCTTGCGCACGCGCGCAGCCTTACCGGAAAAGCCGATCCGACTCCGGCTGAAACGGATGAAGATGACACGCCAAAGCCCTGAAATTAAGAGCTGATATCCAAAGAGAGTGCGTGGATTCGGGCGATCAGATCTGGACCGAGTGCTGAATGAACGGCGCGATGCCGTGCCAGACGGCTCATCCCTGCAAATTCGGGTGCGGTGATGGAAACGTCGAAATGTGTCTCCCCCCCTTCGCGGAAACCCGCGTGCCCCCGGTGCGCTTCGCTCACATCCGTCACTTCAAGCCGCTGCACCTGAAACCCGGCGCGCAAGGCACCCTCGATCTCGTCCCTGACCGGCATATTCCCTCCCACGGGAGCGATTTTTTCGCGCCGCCCCCTTTCCTCTGTCAGCCATAGGTTTAGAGTGATCGCCCTGAGTCGGAAAGGTGCCCCAATGCGAAAAGACGATCCCTTTGGTTTTGATATGTCTGTATCTTCTGCCAAGAAGAAGAACCCACGCGGCCGGCGGGGCATGTCCGGCGCATCGGAGACGTCGACCCGGCTGTGCGATCATGAAGGCTGTCAGGAGGCGGGCAAATACCGCGCGCCCAAGGCGCCCGACGTTTTGGATGACTATTTCTGGTTTTGTCAGCAGCATGTGCGCGAATACAACAACAGATGGAATTTCTTTGACGGAACAACCGAAGCGGAGATGAATGCAAAGTTGTCCGAAGGCAAGGTGTGGGAACGACCGACCAAACCGATGGGCGATCCCGAGCAACGCGCCTGGGCGCGGCTGGGCATCGAGGATCCGCATCAGGTGTTGGGTGCGAACGCCACTCAGAACCCCGGCAAGGGCCCGCAGGCGGGACGCCGGCTGCCGCCGACGGAACGCCGGGCACTGGAGGTTCTGGAAGCCAAAGACAACATGAGCAAACCGGAAATTCGCAAGATCTACAAATCCTTGATCAAGGTTCTTCATCCAGACATGAACGGTGGCGATCGCTCGCAGGAAGAACAGCTTCAGCTCGTCGTCTGGGCGTGGGACCAGTTGAAGGCCAGTAGGAATTTCCGCGACTAGTGCGGCGCACTGCGGTAAGGCGTCCGCTTTGCAACGGCACACGGCCGCGCCCCGACAGGCAATTTTTGGCCTTTCCCTTGAACCTGCGCGCTATATGTTGCACCTGACGAAAGACGGCCCCATCCACGGGGCAGATAAAAGTAGGATGTAGTAGTATGGCTGACGGCGCACTCGACCTCAACGCAACCCCCACCAAAGAGATCTCGGTGCGCGAGGTATTCGGCATCGATACGGACATGACCGTTCGGGGTTTTGAAAACCGCACGGACCGCGTGCCGGAATTCGACAGCACCTACAAGTTTGATCCCGACACGACCTTGGCCATCCTCGCCGGCTTTTCCCACAACCGTCGTGTCATGATCCAAGGTTACCACGGGACGGGCAAATCCACCCACATCGAACAAGTGGCGAGCCGCCTGAACTGGCCCACTGTGCGCGTGAACCTAGACAGCCACATCAGCCGGATCGACCTGATCGGCAAGGATGCGATCAAGCTTAAGGACGGCAAGCAAGTCACTGAATTTCAGGAAGGAATCCTTCCTTGGGCGTTGCGCACGCCGACCGCGATCGTATTTGACGAATACGATGCGGGCCGGGCGGACGTCATGTTCGTGATCCAGCGCGTTCTCGAAGTTGACGGCAAGCTGACGCTTCTGGACCAGAACAAGGTGATCACACCGCATCCGCATTTCCGCATTTTCGCCACCGCGAATACCGTGGGTCTGGGCGATACGACGGGTCTTTACCACGGGACCCAACAAATCAATCAGGGTCAGATGGACCGCTGGTCGCTCGTGTCCACGCTGAACTATCTCAGCATCGACGCGGAAACGCAGATCGTTCTTGCGAAGAACCCGCATTTCAACACCGCCGCCGGTCGCAAGACAATCAAACAGATGGTTACCGTTGCCGATCTGACCCGGACGGCGTTCATGAACGGCGACCTGTCGACGGTGATGTCGCCGCGGACCGTCATCGCCTGGGCGCAGAACGCCGAGATCTTCAAGAACGTGGGCTACGCATTCCGACTGAGTTTCCTCAACAAATGTGATGAGTTGGAACGTCAGACAGTGGCCGAATTCTATCAGCGCCTGTTCGACGAGGAACTCCCTGAAAGCGCGGCAAGCCTGAGCCTCGGTTGAGCCTTGTCGTCGCTTCCCTCGTCCGGAGCCCCGCAAACCGGTGGCGGGGTTCCGGGCGGTATCTCGTAAGGATAAGGCGTGTTTTGACGCAAAGCATGAAACCTGCGAAACAGACGTTACTTTTTGCTTGAGAGGGCTGCATGACCAAATCTGACAACCCTGCGGACGCGTTCAAAAAGGCTTTGGCCGAAGCCTCCAAGGTGATGGCGAACGATCCCGAGCTGACGGTCAGCTATTCCGTTGATCCGTCCGGATTGTCGGGTGATGCTATGCGCTTGCCTCAGGTCACGCGGCGCATGACGCGAGATGAGGTGTTGCTGGCCCGTGGCACGGCGGATGCGCTGGCGTTGAACAGACGCTACCACAACGGCCAGACCCACGCGCGGTATCAGCCGCAGGGAGAGATGGCGCGCGATCTGTACGAAGCAATGGAAACCGCGCGCTGCGAGGCGATGGGCGCGCGCGATATGCCCGGTACGGCGGGGAACATCGACGCCAAGATCAAATATGAGGCCCTGCGCAAGGGCTACGATCAGGTAACCCAGGCTTCGGATGTGCCTTTGGCCGTGGCGGCGGGATATCTCGTGCGCCATCTGGCGACCGGTCGCCCCATGCCGGAGGGTGCTGAAAACGTAATGGAGCTTTGGCGCGGCTATATCGAGGATCAGGCGGGGGGAACCTTGGGTGATCTCGACAAGAACCTTGCCGATCAAACCGCTTTCGCCAAATTCGCGCGGCAGATCATCACCGATCTGGGCTATGCCGATCAACTGGGTGATGATCCTGACGGGGCCGACGACGACCTAGAGGACGAGGCCGAGGAAGGCACCGAAGAGGAGCAGGACCCCGACAGCACCGGTCAGGACGAACAGGATCAGGATGATGCCGACGCGTCACCCGAGCAAAGTCAGGAAGAGCAGCAGGATGCGAGCCAGGCCCAGGTGTCGATGGACGATATGGCCGATCAGGAGCTTGGCGAAGAGGCGGAAATGCCCGATGGCGAAGCCCCGATGGAGCCGCCTGCCCCGCAACCTGTATCGGACGCGGACCCGAACTATGCTGTTTATCTGAGCGATCACGACGAGGTCGTAGGCGCCGAAGATCTCGCCGAGCCGGTCGAGCTTGAGCGCCTGCGCGCCTATCTCGATCAACAGCTGGAGCCTCTTAAAGGTGCCGTAAGTCGCCTTGCCAACAAGTTGCAGCGCCGCCTTCAGGCGCAACAGAACCGATCCTGGGAGTTCGACCTCGAGGAAGGTACGTTGGATGCAGGCCGCCTTGCGCGGGTCGTGGCCAACCCGACGACACCGCTCAGCTTCAAGGTCGAGAAAGACACCGAGTTCCGCGACACAGTCGTGACGCTGCTCTTGGACAACTCCGGCTCCATGCGCGGTCGCCCCATCTCTATCGCCGCCATCTGCGCCGATGTGCTCGCCCGAACGCTGGAGCGGTGCAACGTCAAGGTCGAGATTCTTGGTTTCACCACGCGGGCGTGGAAGGGCGGACAGGCCCGCGAGGCGTGGCTGAACGAAGGTCGGCCCACGGGACCGGGGCGTCTGAACGATCTGCGTCACATCATCTACAAATCGGCGGATGCGCCGTGGCGGCGCACCCGGCCCAATCTTGGGCTGATGATGAAGGAAGGTCTGCTGAAGGAAAACATCGACGGCGAGGCGCTGGAATGGGCGCATCGGCGGATGGTGGCGCGACATGAATCGCGCAAGATCCTGATGGTGATTTCGGATGGCGCGCCGGTCGACGACAGCACGCTTTCTGTGAACCCCGCGAACTACCTGGAAAAGCATCTGCGCGACGTGATCGCGATGGTGGAAAAGCGCAAAGCCGTCGAATTGCTGGCAATCGGCATCGGACATGATGTGACACGCTACTATGACCGCGCGGTCACGATTACGGATGTAGAACAGCTGGCCGGGGCGATGACGGAACAGCTTGCCTCTTTGTTCGACAGCGATCCGCGCGCACGGGCGCGCGTGATGGGAATCAAGCGCGCCAGCTGATCCGCCGCACGTCAACACGGCTGTCAATCAAAGGAACCAGCGATGCTTCAGACATTCAATGTCACTGCGCGGCCCGAACAGGGGCCGCCCCGGCTTGCCGCTCTGCGCGACGTATTTGAAAGCGAAGGCGTGGACGGGTTTATCGTGCCCCGCGCGGACGCACATCAGGGCGAATACGTCGCTCCGCGAGATGCCCGGCTGGCGTGGTTGACCGGTTTCACCGGGTCCGCCGGTTTCTGCATCGCATTGCAGGACAGCGCGGGGGTTTTCATTGACGGCCGCTACCGCACGCAGGTCAAGGCGCAGGTCGCACCCGAGTTCATTCCCGTTCCCTGGCCCGAGACGTCGATGTCGGCCTGGCTGCGCCAGCAGTTGCCGCAGGGCGGGCGCGTTGCCTATGACCCATGGCTGCATACCGTCGAACAGATTTCCCAAGCGGAGGCCGCGCTTGCCGGCAGCGGCATAACGCTGGTTCAAAGCGAGAATCTGGTCGATAAGATCTGGCCGGACCAGCCCGCACCGCCGAACCACCCGGCGCGCCCGCATCCTTTGAAATTCGCGGGCGAGCCTCATGAAGCGAAGCGGGCGCGGCTTGCGGCGACACTGGCGCAGGCTGGAGAGAAAGCCGCCGTCATCACCCTGCCCGACAGCATTTGCTGGCTTCTGAACATCCGCGGCACAGATATCGAGCGCAATCCAGTGGTCCACGGGTTTGCGGTGCTGCATGTGACGGGCAAGGTCGACCTTTACGCTATTCCGACGAAGTTCGACGGGATGAAAGCGCACCTGGGGCCGGACGTAACCATTCATGCGCCCGAAACATTTCTGGATGCGCTGACGGCGTTGGAAAGTCCTGTGCGGATAGATGCGGGTACTGCACCCCGGATTATTGGCGACAAGCTCGGTGCGCGCGGCGTAACCGGTGTTGAGCCTTGCGCGCTGCCCAAGGCGTGCAAGAATGCCGCCGAAATAGAAGGATCAGCGTCTGCGCATCTGCGTGACGGTGCTGCGATGGTCGAAATGCTGTACTGGCTCGACCAGCAGCCTCCCGCCAGCATCACAGAGACGCAGGTGGTCGCGCAGTTGGAGCAACTTCGGCGCCGTGACGACATGTTGCAGGACATCAGCTTTGAAACCATCGCCGGAAGCGGGCCGAACGGCGCTATCATGCATTACCGCGTGACCGAGGAAACCGACCGCACGCTGCAAAGCGGCGATCTGATCGTGATCGACAGCGGTGGTCAGTATCTGGACGGGACGACCGACATTACCCGAACCGTGGCCATCGGACCACCGCCCGAGGAAGCGCGCGCCGCCTTTACGCGTGTTTTGGCGGGCATGATCGCGATGAGCCGTTTGCGCTGGCCTGCGGGACTTGCCGGCTGTCATATCGAAGCCATCGGGCGGATGCCGCTCTGGCTTGCCGGTCAGGACTTTGATCACGGCCTGGGCCACGGTGTCGGCGCCTACCTGAGTGTCCACGAAGGCCCGCAGAGACTGAGCCGGATCAGTCAGGTGCCGCTTCAACCCGGCATGATACTGAGCAACGAGCCGGGATATTACCGCGAAGGCGGCTTTGGCATCCGTCTTGAAAACCTGCTTGTGGTGCAGGACGCACCGGCTCTGCCCGGCGGCGATGCGCACCGGGCGATGCTCGACTGGCGCACCCTCGCCTTCGCGCCGATCGACCGACGTCTGATCGTCGCCGAGATGCTGGACAGTGACGCGCGCGCATGGCTTGATGACTATCACGCGCAGGTGGCTACTAATATCGGACCACGGGTTACACCCGCTGCGAAACGGTGGTTAGATGCGGCAACGGCGCCGCTTTGAGGCGCTACAGCGATAGGTCGGGGGAGAGAACAGTTGGCCAATAACATTACCATCCGCAAGGCTGAGGGCACCTATACCGTGCGTGCAGGCGGCGCCGTCCTGGGAGAGAGCAACAATGCGCTGGAACTGGTCGAGGGTGACTACCCGCCGGTGATCTATTTCCCGCGCGAAGACATTGCCGTGGCCTTTTTCGACGCCAGCGACAAGACCACGGAATGCCCGCACAAGGGCGTGGCGAACCACTATTCCGTTGTCACCAAGAGCCGCACGCTGGAAAACGCGGTCTGGTCATATGAAGACCCCAAAGAGGCGGTGGCACGGATCAAGGATCACATGGCGTTCTACCCAATGGACGAAATAACGGTCGAACGCATCTGATCGCCCGTCAGGAATGTTCCTCGGCAGCAGTAGCGGCCAGCGCCCGGTTGTACGCCCGCAAGGCATCGACGTGAAACAGTGCGCCCAGTAGTTCGGGCGGGGCGGCATCCGCAGATAATGTGACGACGGGAATGAACGGCACACCAGCCTGCTCGAAAAGCGGCATTGCCGCTTCGAGGGTCGCGGCCCCATCGACATAGATCCCGTCACCGATCATTTCCCAGCATTGCTGCTCGTCCGCCGCTTTCGGGTGGTCGGGTCCCCGCATCGTTTTCGCGGCCGTAAATATGGCCAGCAGATAGGCCTGCGGACCCGCCGCCAAGTGGATGCCCCGCCTCTCGATTTGGGTCAGAAAGAAACTGCGGTTAACGATATTGGAGGCCAGTGCGGTCGAAATGCTGACCGCGACCATCACCGCAAGTCCGGTCTGCCAGTCTCCGGTCAGTTCGAACACGATCAGCGTCGTCGATATGGGTGCGCCCAGAACCGCCGCCGCGACCGCCCCCATGCCCGCGAGCGCATAGAGCGAGGTAGAACCCGATACATCAGGGAATATGCCGGTCGCGATCAGACCAAACGCGAGCCCGGTCAGCGCCCCCACCATCAATGACGGCGAAAACACGCCTCCCCCCATGCGGCCCCCCAGCGTGATCGCCACCGCGACAACCTTGAGCACCGCGAACACCGCCACTTCATGCAAGCTGAGCGCGCCGGTGAGGGCCAGGGACGTCGTCTCGTACCCGACGCCGATGATGTGAGGATACCACAGCGCGATCACCCCCAGCAAAACCCCCGCGACCATCGGGCGAGTCCAGCGCGGAAGTTTGCTGCGCGCCTGGATGTGATTACCCACGTCGTCCGCCCAGAAGATCGCGCGCATGAACGCGACGGCGACCAGACCGCAGGTCAGCCCCAGCAGCAGAAACGCAGGCAACTCCACGTAAAATTGCAAATCTCCGCTGGTTGGCAGCTTGAACTCCGTCACCCCGCCAAATTCGATCCGATTGATCACGGTGCCCGCGACACTGGCGATCACGATGGGCGCAAAGGCGTGGACCGCGAAATGGCGCAGCACCACCTCAAGCGCGAACAACGCCCCGGCGATTGGCGCATTGAAGCTCGCCGATACCGCCGCCGCGACGGCGCAGCCCAACAGATCGCGCCCGGTGATCCCGTCCGCATTGATCCGCACGCAAACCCAGGCAGAGATGACGGCGGCCAGATGCACCACAGGTCCCTCGCGCCCCGACGATCCGCCCGTTCCAAGCGTCACCAGTGATGCGAGGGCCGATGCGATACCCGCACGTTTTTCCACCCGCCCTTCGTGCAACGCCGCACCCAGGATCACGTCCCCCACCGCCCGCACCCGCGCGTCGTTCGTAAAGTTGTGCAATATCAATCCGGTGACCAGACCCCCGATCGTCGGGATCAGAACAATCCAGTACCACTCCAGTCCGGTGACGAAACTGTGCAGGAACTGGACATCGTCGGTGCCGTAAAGCGTTTCCTGCAACAGGTTAATGCCCTTGCGGAAAAAGAGGGCGGCAAAGCCCGCCGCAATACCGATCAACAAGGCGATAAACCAGAAGGTAACCTTGCTTGGTCCCTTATGGCGCAGGACGCGCCAGCCGATCCGGCAGCTGGTAACAGCCGACGTCATCTGTTGTGACAAAAAAGAGCGGCCTGGCTCGCTCATCTTCCCTCATCTCGCCGGTGGTCCCCGTCCGGAACGATTTGCTCAGACCACAGCGCGCCCGCGCATGCAAGACGTGCGGCCCGCTCAGGCACTTAACAGGGCGCGTGCGGCCTCGCGCGCGGCATCCGTAATGGTATCGCCCGAGACCATACGGGCCACCTCGTCCACACGTTCCTCTCGCCCGAGCGGTACTACATCGGTTGTCGTCATGCCGTCACGGACCGATTTTTCTACGCGCCAGTGGTGCGCGCCAAGGGCGGCAACCTGCGGCGAGTGGGTGACCACAAGAACCTGACCGTCCTGCGCCAAGGCCGCCAGCCGCCGTCCGACGGCATCCGCCGTGGCGCCTCCTACCCCTCGGTCGATTTCGTCAAAAATCAGCGTCAGCCCCGATTGCGCCTGTGTAAGGCACACCTTGAGCGCCAGCAGAAAGCGGCTCAATTCGCCGCCCGATGCGATCTTGTTGAGCGGGCCGGAAGGCGCGCCGGGGTTGGTAGCGACGGTGAAAGACACCGCGTCGCGGCCCTCCGGTCCGGGCGCCTCGTTCTCGATCAGGGTGGCGAAAACGGCGCGCTCCATCTTAAGTGGCGCAAGCTCGGCGCTCACGGCTCTATCAAGCCGTACGGCAGCCGCACGGCGTGCATCCCCCAAGGCATCCGCTGCCGTTTCATAAGCCGCGTCTGCCGCTTTCGCTTCGGCCTGCAAAGCGGCCTGCCGCGCATCGCTTGCATCCAGCGTCTCCAGCTTGGCGCGCAGCGTGTCCGCGAACCCGGCGAGCGTATCGGGCATCACATCGTGCTTGCGCGCGAGGGCACGGATCGCGAAAAGCCGCTCTTCGGCATCTTCCAGTTCGCGTTCGTCGAACGACATCACTTCGATGGCGCGCACCACCCCTTCCATCGCGAGGTCAAGTTCGATCATTGCGCGGTTCAGGGCCGCCATCGGTTCGTCCAGCGCGCCCTCGGCGCGGTCCGCCGCTCCGTCGAGCCAGCGAAACGCATCGGCCATCTGCGCTTCTGCCCCGTTGTTGCCCATCGCCTCATAGGCATTCACGACATCGGCGCGGATCTTCTCCGCCGCCTGCATCACCCGGCGTTTCGTATCAAGCTCGGCTTCCTCCCCTTCCTCGGGGGCCAGCTTGTCCAGTTCGGCCACCGCGTAGCGTAGAAACTCCTCCTCCGCACGGATCTCTTCCTGAACCTTTGCCGCCGCCTCTACCGCCTTGCGGGTCCTGCTGCGGTCGGTCCATGCCGCGCGGGTGCGCGCGCGCAACGTGTCGAGCTGTGCGAAATCGTCAAGGATCGCACGGTGCCCGCGCGGATTGAGCAGCCCGCGATCGTCGTGCTGGCCGTGCAGCTCGACGAGCGTTTCGCTCAACTGGCGCAGCACCTCGCCGGAACAGCGCCGGTCGTTCACCCACGCCGTCTTGCGGCCCTCTGCGGTGTTGATCCGGCGCAGGATCAACTCATCGCCCCCAGGCAATCCAGCCTCTTCCAGTACGGCATGAGCGGGATGTCCTTCGGGCAGATCAAACCAGGCGGTCACTTCCCCCTGGGCAGCCCCCTGCCGGACCAGATCGGCGCGTCCGCGCCAGCCCAACACGAACCCCAGCGAATCGAGCAGGATCGACTTGCCCGCGCCCGTCTCGCCCGTCAGGACGTTAAGCCCCGGCTGGAAATCCAGTTCCAGCCGTTCGATGATCAGCATATCGGAAATATCCAGACCGCGCAGCATTACGATGTATCCGTCGAAAGAAGGCGTGGCCGCACTATTACAGCCATTCGCCTTTCAGCGTCTGACGGTATATCGTCGATAGCCAGTTATCGCCCAGCGATTTCAGCTCAAGACCGCGACCGGTCAGCAATTTGTAACTGTCTGCGTACCATTCAGTCGATTGGTAGTTGTAGCCCAGTATGGCACCCGCCGTCTGCGCCTCTTCGACGAGGCCGAGGCTCAGGTACGACTCGACCAGCCGGTGCAGCGCTTCGGCGGTATGCGTCGTGGTCTGAAAATCCTCGACGACGACACGAAAGCGATTGATTGCTGCGGTGTAGTGATCGCGGCGCAGGTAATAGCGCCCGATCTCCATTTCCTTGCCCGCAAGATGATCGAAGGCCAGATCGAACTTGAGGATCGAGGTACGTGCATATTCGCTGTCGGGATAGCGTTCGATCACCTGACGCAGTGATTGCAGCGCCTGAAATGTGAGCCCCTGATCGCGACCAACGTCGTCGATCTGATCATAGTAGCTGAGCGCGAGCAGATAGGCGGCATAGGCGGCATCGTCATCGTCGGGATAGAAGTCGATGAACCGCTGCGACGCGGAGCGGCTGTTGGGATAGTCGCCGTCCTGATGATAGGCGAACGCCTGCATGATCAACGCCCGCTTGGCCCATTCGGAATACGGATAAAGCCGTTCAATCTCTGAAAAGTAGAACGCGCCCTCTTCCGGGCGCTTGCGGTTCAGTTCGAACTCGCCCCGTTCGAAAATTTGTTCGGGCGTGTAGGTTTCAAGCGGGATTTCCTGCGGGTTGAAGAAACTGTCGGTGACCCTGCCGGCATCGGTGCCGACACCACACGCGCCGAGTGTCGCAACAACCGCCAATGTGGCGGAAAGACCTTTCGCAGACCCCCGAAAACCCATCCTTGGCCATCCTTATTCTTCGATCACAAAACTCTCGCGGGCAGATACATGATGCCCGCGTGCCCTCGTGTTAGCACAATAACCGACGGGGCAAAACGCCGATTTACCACTTTGGAAAAAGGCCCGAAGCGGGTGCTACGGGCCTTTTAACACTCTTGGTTCAGGAACGGAAAGCGCCTTATTGTCATGCGACTGCCGGAATTTCGTTCCAGACCAGACCGAAGCCGGGAAGACGCGCGGCGATGGCGCCGTCGCATTCAACCATCCGCACCGCTCCGGGTGTCCCGAACAGCTTGCGCAGCAGTGTGTTGGTCAGTGAATGCCCCGCACGCACGCCTGTGTAGTGACCCAGCAAAGGTGCCCCGGCGAGTGCGAGATCACCCAACGCATCCAGCATTTTATGGCGCACGGGCTCATCCGCATGACGCAGACCGCCCGGGCTCACCACCGCGTCGCCATCGAAGACCACGGCATTCAGACCCGCCGCACCGCCCAACGCCAATCCGTTGGCCTGCATCGCTTCGACGTCGGCCTGCCGGCAGAAGGTGCGGCTGTCGCACAACTCACGCGCGAAAGAGCCGTTGTTCATGACCAGCGTTTTCCGCTGGTGCCCGATCGCCGCATCGGCGAAATCAATTTCGAAATCGATGCGCAGCGTGTCAGACGGCACCAGCGTTGCCATCGCATCGCCGTCTCGCACCGTCACTTCTTTCAGAACTTCGATCGCCATGACCGGAGCCGCCTGAAACCGCACGCCACGCGTCATGATGCCTCGCACGAAAGGCGCGGAAGATCCGTCGAGGATCGGCACTTCGGGTCCGTCGATCTCGACCAAAGCATTGTGGATACCACAGCCGGCCAATGCCGCCATGAGATGTTCGACGGTGGAGACCTGAAGACCGGCAGCATTTTCCAGCTTGGTGCACAAAGGAGAACGATTGACCGCATCCCAACGGGCAGCGATCATAGTATCACCCAGATGAACGTCGGTCCGCTTGAACCAGATACCGTGATGCACGCCCGCAGGACGGACCGTCACGGTCGCCGGGCGGCCAGAATGCAGTCCGTTGCCACGAAAGCTGATCGCTGTCTTAACTGTTGTCTGCACTGGGTCACCTCAAATCTTGGTCAAGTTTCCACCTGATCAACTCCTAAGTAGAAAGCCGGTTGCCACATCACAACTCAAACTTTGCAACCGTCTGAAACATACCGGAAACAAACTGGCCGGATACCGCCCGATTTGAAATAAGCCTATGTTATAAAACGCGAAAAGCCGCCGGAAGGCGGCTCCTCACATCACGCTTTTCGGTGAATTAATTAGCCTGACGGCGCAGGAATGCAGGAATTTCGATCCGTTCCTGGTCGGGATCCTGTTCCTGGCGGGGCTGTGGCGCCGCTGCGGACTGGTTGCCCTGAACAGGTGGCTGACGACGTGGCGCGGCCTGAGGTTGCACCGCGCGTGGCTGGCTTTCGCCTTCCTGCGTGCCGGTCATCCGGTTGATCAGGGAGTTGATGCCAAAGCGCGGACGCTCGCCCTGACCGGCGGCAGGTTGCTGCTGGCGCGGCTCCTGTGGCGCGGGCTTGGACGCAGCAGAACGTTCGCCTGTCGGCGCAGCGCGCTGAGCTGCGGCGCGCAGACGTGCCATCGCTTCGGGCGAAGGCGTGCCGGGCGTCGGCGCACGTGGTGCGACGAATGTTTCCGGCTCAGCTTCGATTGGATCGCGCAACGGTGTTTCCGCCACAGGCTCGGGAGTGTAGGCAGGAGGCGGCAGATCGTCGTCCGCTCCCATATTCTCCTCTGCGCGCGACGACGCGAACATATCGCGGGTATTTTCCTGACGGGCCGCTTCATGTGGGGCGTCGTCGAAGAAACTGCGCGCCTGCGGCTCCTCCTGATACTCGGCCACGGCTGCAACCGGCTCCGCCACCGATGCGGCGACGGGCTCCTCGCGCGGCTCCTCGACGCGTGTCTCCTGGTTAAGCGGCTTTGACATGGAGCGGCGCGGTACGGGCATGTCGGTGTTGACGTCGAGCGCATCGATCCCCGTGGCCACGACGCTGACACGCATCATGCCGCCCATCGTTTCATCGAGCGTGGAGCCGACGATGATGTTGGCTTCGGGATCCACTTCCTCACGAATGCGGTTGGCGGCTTCGTCCAGTTCGAACAGCGTCAGGTCGTGACCGCCGGTGATGTTAATCAGCACACCCTTGGCACCGCGCAGCGAAATTTCGTCGAGCAGCGGGTTCGCGATCGCCTTTTCGGCGGCCTGGATGGCGCGATCCTCGCCCTCGGCCTCACCGGTCCCCATCATCGCCTTGCCCATCTCGTCCATCACGGCGCGAACATCGGCAAAGTCGAGGTTGATCAGGCCCGGGCGCACCATCAGGTCAGTAACGCCTTTGACACCTTGATACAGCACATCGTCCGCCATGCTGAACGCCTCGGTAAAGGTCGTCTTTTCGTTGGCCAGACGGAACAGGTTCTGGTTGGGAATGATGATCAGCGTATCAACGACCTTTTGCAGCGATTCCACGCCGTCTTCGGCCTGGCGCATCCGCTTGGCACCTTCGAACTGGAACGGCTTGGTCACGACGCCAACTGTCAGAACACCCAGCTCGCGCGCGGCTTGTGCGATGATCGGCGCGGCGCCCGTACCGGTGCCGCCCCCCATTCCAGCGGTGATAAAGCACATGTGCGCACCGGCGAGATGATCCACAATCTGCTCAATGCTCTCTTCAGCGGCAGCAGCACCGACGGTAGCGCGCGCACCGGCACCCAGACCTTCGGTCACCTTGATGCCCAGCTGTACACGGTTTTCGGCCTTGGCCTGTTGCAACGCCTGGGCGTCGGTGTTGGCCACGACGAAATCGACCCCGTCCAATTCCTTGTCGATCATGTTGTTCACGGCGTTGCCGCCTGCCCCGCCCACACCGAATACGGTAATGCGTGGCTTGAGATCGTCCTGTCCCGGCATCGAAAGGTTCAAAGTCATCGTTTGGATCCGCCTGTTCTGCTTGCCCGCACCGCGCGGGTCATTTTTGTCCCAAATTTGCTCAATTCTAGACGTCATAACCTCTGGCGTCACGCAAAAAAGGCCAGTTTACAGCTAAATCTAGGCAATTTTTCGCCAGTTCTTACCGCATTTCGCAGGGAGCTACCCGATCTTGCGGCTACCAGTTGTCCTTGAACCATTTCACCGCCCGCTTGAGTGACCGCGCGGGGTACCTGTCGGCTGGAATATCGAAGTCCCACCATTCATCCTGAGGGTGTGCCGCGAACAACGCCAACCCAACAGAGGACGAAAATCCGGGGCCGGTCGCCGCCTGCGGCAACCCGTGTACCCGCAAGGGGCGGCCAAGGCGCACCTGCTGTCCCAGGATCTTGCTTGCCAGACCATCAAGACCGGGGATCTGGCTGCCGCCGCCGGTCAGGACAATTTGCTGGCTTGGCAGATGATCGAACCCGGCAGCGTCCAGTCGGGCGCGCGCTTCTTCCAGAATTTCCTCGACGCGGGGGCGCATGATGCCGATCAGTTCCGCGCGGCTGGCGGTGCGCCGGTCGTGCTCGTAATCGCCCGTCTCACCGCCGATTTCGATCATCTCGCGGTCGTCCATACCGGTGGCCTGCACACCGCCGTAAAATGTCTTGATCCGCTCGGCATTGGCCGTCGGCACCGACAGGCCCATTGAGATATCGGATGTCACGTGATCGCCGCCCATGCGGATGCTGTCGGCGTAGATCATGTGTTTCTTTATAAAGATCGAGACGCCGGTTGCTCCGCCGCCCAGATCGATACAGGCGGCGCCGAGTTCCTGCTCATCCTCGACCAGCGAGGAAATGCCGGACACATAGGCAGAAGACGCGATGCCCGCGAGTTCCAGATCGCAGCGTTTGATGCAGTAGGCCAGATGTTGCACGGCGGCGGCATCGACCGTCAGCATGTGCAGATCCACGCTCAGATCATTGCCAAGCTGCCCGCGCGGATCGCCCAGGCCGGTCCGGTGATCCAGCGTGAAATTTACCGGTTGCGCGTGCAGCACCTCGCGGCCCTCGCCGTATTCGGGCACATCGCACGACGCCAGCACCCGGCCGACATCATCCTCGGTGACGACCTGATCTTCCAGCCCCACCTGCGCGTCCAGTCCGTAACTGCGCGGTTCGCCGCCCGAAAAGCAGGCGATCACGTGATCGACACGGATACCGGCCATCTTTTGCGCGGCCTGAAGCGCGGTACGGATCGCGCGCTCGGTTTCCTGCATCGCGACGATCTCGCCAAAGCGGACACCGCGCGACCGCGTGGTCGCCGCCCCGATCACACGAAAGCCCGATCCGCCCGCCAGCGATCGCACCTCGCCGTCATCGTTGAGCCGCGCGGTCCCGTCGAACCGCAGGACCAGGGCCGCAATCTTGGAACTGCCTACGTCCAAGATGGCCACCACGCCGCGCTGCATGGCGAGTTTGCGCATGTGTCGCATGGTCCGCTGGCTCTGATACAGATCATTCATTTGTTTTCTGCCCTAAACGCTGCCTGTTGGGCCTGCCTCTCAACGGCGGCCTCTGTTGTCATTTGTACCGTCGGACGGCGATCGAGCCGCAGATCCACTCCCGCCACATCGCGCGACAGGACGTCCTGCGCGCCTTCCAGCGCCACCACCCGTTCGAGCGCGCGCATCGGTTCTTGCTCGGGAAGCAGGATGCGTTGGTCGCGGTCCAGCACAACATCCCAGCGCCGCGCGCCCATGCGTACCAGACCGCGCAGCCGCGCGCCAAGGGGTGCCGCTGCCTGCATGAGGCCCAGCGCCTCGTCCACATGCGCGTTCGCCGCCTCGCCCGCGATCAACGGCAGATCGGGCCGCGCGTGGCGGCTTGTCGCGGTCGCAACGTAAATGCCATTTTCGTCGATCAGGACAAGCCCGGCCGCTGACCGCCACAGGGCCACCGCCTCGCGCGGCTGAACGTCGATCTGCAAAACGCCGCCCGGGCGGATGCGCACGGAGGCAGATTTGACGGCTGAAATCTCGCTGACGGTGCGCCGCATCGCGTCCAGATCCAGATCAAAGCTCGAAATCGGGAAATTTAGCGGCAGGCTTTCGCGGATATAGCTGGCCAGCTTGTCCTCGACCCCGTCGATGGCCATCAGGTTGACCATGAATTCGGGCCGCGTCTCGATGCTGGCGCGTGCGTCGACGATTATCTGCTCGATCGCACCGCGGCGCGTATCATCCGCCAGATACCACGTACCAGCCAGCAACGTCAGGCAGAACGGCACACCCGCGCGCAGGCCGAACCGGACGCCGGGCGTGAGCATCAATCGCTGCATGCGCCACGCCCAGCGCGACGGCGCGGGATCGGGCCTGCCGGGTTTAGGCGCGCGCCGGATCAACGTCCGCATGAGGCATCCTCCACCATCCAGGCACATAATTCGGGAAGGCTCATGCCCGTCGCCTGCGCCTGTTCCGGCGTCAGCGACGTGCCGGTCATGCCGGGCTGTGTATTGGTTTCGAGCAGGATCAGACCTTCGGTGCCGCGCGCCTCGTCCCAGCGAAAATCGGTCCGGCTCAGCCCGCGACACCCCAAAGCGCGGTGCGCGCGCAGAGCATAATCGAGGCACAGATTGAAGATCTCTTCGGGAACGTCGGCGGGCACGATATGGGTCGAGCCGCCCTCCTTGTATTTTGCATCGTAATCGTACCAGCCGGTCGTGACGATATCCGTGACGGTCAGCGCGCGATCGCCCACCACGGTCGTCGTCAGCTCCCGGCCCGGCGCGAATGTCTCCACCATCACCTCATCGGGCATCTCAGGATCAAGCTGCGGTGGCCCGTTGTTTTCAACGTCCACGAGATACACGCCCACCGACGACCCTTCGTTATTGGGCTTGACTACATAGGGGGGCAGCATGACGTGCGCCGCGCGCACCGCGTCCGCCTTGACGATGATGCTGTCGACGATCGGCAGACCAGCGGCGCGGAACACGGCCTTGCTGCGTTGTTTGTCCATCGCGACGGCGGAGGCCAACACACCGGAATGCGAATAGGGGATGCCGAGCCATTCGAGCAGGCCCTGTACACACCCGTCTTCGCCCCAGCGACCGTGCAGGCAATTGAGAGCGGCATCCGGTTTGATCCGCGTCAGTACGGCACACAAGTCTGGG
The DNA here is from genome assembly GCF_947497275.1 of uncultured Sulfitobacter sp. Lineage (GTDB taxonomy): Bacteria > Pseudomonadota > Alphaproteobacteria > Rhodobacterales > Rhodobacteraceae > Sulfitobacter. The sequence continues at coordinate 278,398 of NZ_CANMFS010000001.1, read as the reverse complement.
CCTGCGTCGACCTCGACCACATCCCGGTACCCATATTCCCGCAGTGCAGCGGCGCACGCGCGCCCCGAAGCGAGTGACACCTCGCGCTCTGCCGAGGGGCCGCCCATCAATACCGCAACTGTCGGGTTTGTCCTGCTCGACATACCCATTTGCCTTCAATGTCCCGGACCGTTTGCGGCCCTTGGTTTATTTTCTGAACCCGCTTTGCACGGTTTTTGCCAGTCTGGGGAGGGCTCTAATCTTCACCGATCCGCAGTATCTCCCACTCTAGCGTGATACCGCTGGAATCGTAAACCTTTTTTCGCACATCTTCGCCCAGTCCGATCAGGTCGGCGGCGGTGGCGGAGCCGGTGTTGATCAAAAAGTTGGCGTGCTTGGGCGACATCTGCGCGCCGCCGCGCACCGCGCCTTTCATCCCCGCATCCTCGATCAGCTTCCATGCCTTGAGATCGTGCACATCGTCGCCGCGACCCGTCGAGCTGTAGCCCGCAGGGTTGCGGAACGTGGAGCCGGCGCTGCGGTCCTTTGTAGGTTGCGTCGCGTCACGCTTGCTCAGTTGCTCGGCCATGCGGTCGTGCAGCGCCTCGGGCACACCTTTCGGCGGCGCGAACGTCGCACTCACGAGCACCGCGCCCTCTGCGAGCGTGCTGTGCCGGTAGCCGAATGCCAGATCCCGCGCACCGAGTGTGACCAGATCGCCGCCGCGCGTAACCGCCTGCGCGCTGACAAAGTGATCGGCGGTGTAGGTGCCATAGCACCCTGCGTTCATCCGCACCGCGCCACCGATGCTGCCCGGAATGGTACGCAAAAACGCAAGGTCAAGGCCCGCATCGGCGGCCTTGCGCGCCACATGCGCATCCAGCGCCGCGGCACCGGCCGTGATGGTTCCGCCGTCGATGTCGATACCATTGAATCCGCGACCGAGCCGGATCACCACCGCGCGCAACCCGCCGTCCCGCACGATGAGATTGGACCCGACGCCCATCGCGAACACCTGAATAGTGCCTGGCAGCGCGCGCAGAAACCCTTGCAGATCCTCTGCATCGGCGGGTTGGAAAAGATAATCCGCAGGCCCTCCGACGCGCAACCATGTCAGCTCTGACAAGGCACGGTGCGGGGTCAGCTTGCCGCGCACCTCGGGCATCTCTGTCATTCCGCGTCCACCCTGCTGTTACGCCAACTGCGCGCGAGACGTCCCGCCAGCCAGCCCGTCGCAAGCGCGCACAGCGCATACAGCACCGCCGCCGCATGGGCCATCAATGCGGGAGGCGAAAACGGGCGCGCGTCGAGCCCGATCATCATCCACAGCGTATTGAGCCCGATACCGAGAGCGGCAACAGCAAAAAAAAGGCCAAAGCGGCGCGTATACCCTGCGTAGCCGCAACCAAGCATCCACAGCGCGAGAATGACGACAAGGACGGGAACCAACATCCGTCTATTCCGCCGCCGCGCCGCCGCGGCGGCTTCGGTCGCGTACCCAGCGCCCCAGATAGATGACCGGCCAGCGCAGCACGGAACAGCCGCCTGCGAGGACCAGCAACCCGACCCAAGGTCCGTGCTGCGTGACGACGTAGCCAACGATGGGAATACCGACCGCGATCAGGATATAGGCGTTGCGCCAGTGGTAATCGCGGCTTGGTGTCATGGCCAGCACATTGGCGACCAGCGCCCAGACGCAGGCAAGGATGAGAGAGAGGCTCATTCAGGGATCTCCGGCCGTTCCCCCCGCAACCGCGCCGCGATATAGCGCAGCGGATTGCGGAACATTGAAATAAAGGCCGCCAACGCAAGAAGCGCGTAAATCCAGCCGTATTGATAACCGAGTACCCCGATCAGGATCGGTGCGGCGACAAGCAGTGCAACACCGGGCACATACTGCCGCCGGATGGGCAGCATCGCCACGGCCACGGAGGCGAATACCCACAAGATGCAAAGCCAGATCAATGTCATGAGACGCGCTGCCCCCACAATTTCGAAAACCACAGACCGACGAGCCATCCTGCCCCCAGGGCAGCGGGCAGGGCGATCATCCCGACGGTGGCGCTGTCACCGAACGCCCCTTTGGCGCCGGGCATCATCAGCATTGGTCCCAGTATGGCCGCGTAGATCATGAACCATGCCAGCAAGATCAGCTTTGCCAGGACCTGTCGCGACATGCCCGCCACCAGCCCCGCGAGCATCGAAAACAGCGCAACCGTCATGCCGCCTGCCCCTTGAGCGCGCGCAGCGCGTCCGGCAAGCCATTGGCCCAGCCGCTGATGGTCCCCGCGCCAAGACACACCACCATATCACCGGGCCGCGCCTGTTCGATCACCAGTCTTGCCAGATCCTCGGGGCCGTCGATGCGACGGGCGTGGCGGTGGCCATGCTGGATGAGGCCCGCTACCAGCGTGTCGCGGTCGGCGCCTGCGATCGGGTCCTCGCCCGCGCCGTACACCGGTGCGATGCCGACCACGTCACAGTCATTGAAACAGGCGCAAAATTCATCGAAATGGTGATGCAGACGTGAATATCTGTGCGGCTGATGTACCGCGATCACGCGACCGGACGTGGCCTGTCGCGCGGCCTTGAGAACGGCGGAAATTTCGACCGGGTGATGTCCGTAGTCGTCGATGATCGTCACCCCGTCGACCTCACCCACGCGGGTGAAGCGGCGGTTGACGCCGCCGAACGCCTTGAGCGCTGTGCGGATCTCATCGACCTTCATGCCCAGATGCCGCGCCACCGCGACCGCCGACAGGGCGTTCGACACGTTGTGATCGCCCGGCATCGGCAGCTCGCAATCCTTGATCACGATATCCTCGGCCTGTAGATGCACGTCGAAATGCGCGACGCCGTTCTTGTAGTGCAGCCCGACGGCCCGCACATCCGCCTGCGCGTTGAAGCCATAGGTGATGACGCGGCGGTCGGTAATCTTGCCCACCAGGTTTTGCACCTCCGGGTGGTCGATGCAGCAGACCGCGACACCGTAAAAAGGGATGTTCGAGGTGAATTCCAGAAAACCACGGCGCAGGTTCTCGATGCTGCCCCAGTGATCCATATGCTCGGGGTCGATATTGGTGACGATGGCGATGGTGGCGGGCAGCCGGTTGAAGGTGCCGTCGCTCTCGTCGGCCTCGACGACCATCCATTCGCCCTCGCCCTTGCGCGCGTTGGAGCCATAGGCGTGGATGATGCCGCCGTTCACGACCGTAGGATCGAATCCGCCGCCATCCAGCAAGGCCGCAACCATCGTCGTGGTCGTGGTCTTGCCGTGGGTACCGGCGATGGCGATGTTCGATTTCAACCGCATCAGTTCCGCCAACATCTCGGCGCGGCGCACGATGGGCAGACCATTCAGGCGCGCTGCGTCCAACTCGGGATTGCCCGGTTTGATCGCCGACGAAATCACCACCACCTGTGCGGCACCGATGTTCTCGGCACGCTGGCCGTCGAATATCTTTGCCCCCAGCTTGCGCAGACGGTCTGTGATCGGCGTCGTCTTGAGGTCGGAGCCCTGCACCTGGTAGCCGTGGTTCAACAACACCTCGGCGATGCCGGACATCCCGATACCGCCGATGCCGACGAAATGGATGGGGCCCACATCCATGGGCAATTTGGTTGCGGCGTTCATGCGGCACCTTCCTTCTTTGTAATCTCTTCCACCATATCGGCCAGCGTCTCGGCCGCCTCCGGCTTTCCCAATCCTTGGGCGCTTTGCGCCATTTGCAGGGCCGCAGCCCCGTTGCCAAGGATCATTTCGATGTACTGCGTCAGATTGTCCGGGTTCGCCACGTCCTCACGGATCATGATCGCCGCTTCCGATTCGACCAGCCCGTGCGCATTCGCGACCTGATGATCGCCTGCCGCCGCCGCGTAGGGAATGAGGATCGAGGGGCGTCCGATCACTGTCAGATCCGCAATCGTCGAAGCGCCTGCGCGGCTGATGACAAGCTGCGCCTCGGACATCCGGCGTGGCACGTCGTGGAAAAACGGTTGCACATCAGCGGTTACGCCGCTTTGCGCGTAGTATTCGGAGACGCGTTCGGCATCTTCGTCGCGGGCCTGGTGGCTGACGCGGATGTTGCGCAGCATATCCATCGGCAGGGCAGCGATGGCGGGCGGCACGACATCGCTGAGGATGCGCGCCCCCTGCGAGCCCCCCATCACCAAAAGCTCCATCGGATAGTCGCCCGGCGCGATATAGCCCGATCCCGCGCGTTCCAGAACGGCCGCGCGTACCGGATTGCCAACGTGATAGCCATCGACACCCTCGGGCAGTGTCGTGGGCCAAGTGCCGCAGGCCACAATGCCGACGCGCTTGGCGAACACCTCGTTCACGCGACCCAGAACGCCGTTCTGTTCGTGGATCATCCGCGGGACGCGTAGCACCCATGCCGCCGCCAGTGCCGGGATCGACGGGTATCCGCCAAAACCCACCACAGCATCGGGGCGTTCCTTGAGCATGCGAAAGCCCGCGCGCAGTACGCCGCTCAGTAACCGAAACGGCACCAGCAGCTTTGCCAACACACCCCCGCGCGCGAAGGTGGCGCTTGAAATCTCTTCGATCTCGACCGCATCGGGAAAGCCGCCCGTATAGCGCGCGCCGCGCGCATCCGTCGACAGTTTGACCCGCCAGCCCCGCGTCAGCATCACCTCGGCCAGCGCTTGCGCGGGGAACATGTGTCCACCGGTGCCGCCCGCCGCAATGATGAGAAGCGGTGCCTTGCTCACGACCCGCGCCCCCGCGACAGCATCGCGCTGATCTCGCCTTGTGGACGGGTGCGGGTGAACGCCAGCAACATGCCAAGCGCGATGCCTGACGCGATCACGGATGAGCCGCCGTAGCTGACGAAGGGCAACGTCATGCCCTTGGCCGGCAGCAACCGGACGGCAACGCCCATATTGATCATCGCCTGAACGCCGAACATACAGGCAAGGCCGGTGCCCGCGAGCCGGATGAAAGGATCACGTTCGCGCACCAGCCGTAACAGCGACCGCACCACGATTGATGTGTAGAGCGCGATGATGCACAGCACCAACACCAGCCCGTACTCCTCTGCCGCAACGGCGATGATGAAATCGGTATGCGCATCGGGAAGCGACCATTTCACCTCGCCCTCGCCGACTCCAACCCCAAACAGACCGCCTTCGCGGATTGCGTTCGTGGCATAGCCAAGCTGCGTGGTGGGATCGACCTCGACACTGAGAAAGCCGTCGATGCGGCGCGCGAAATGTTCCGAATTGGAATAGGCCACGGTCCCTGCAAGCACAACCATGCCCGCCATGCCGACCAACAGCACCATCGGCGCGCCGGCAACGAAATACATCACACCCCAGCCAAACAGCACCAGACAGGCTTGACCGAAATCGGGCTGGAGCGCCAGCATCAGGACGATGGTGAGACACAGACCGAACGACCACGCCTTGCCCGGCGGTCCGTTGATCTCAAGGCTCGCCGCCATCATCCACGCCGCAATCACCACGAAACCGGGTTTGAGGAACTCGGACGGTTGCACGGATGCAAAGCCAAGGCTGTACCAGCGCATCGCGCCCTTGCCGAAATCGGTGCCGAAAAACGGCAGGAATATTAGCGCGACGAACGAGACGATGAAGCCGACCACTGCAAGACGCCGCACCACCGTTGGTGTCATCATCGAAGTCAACAACATCGCGATCATCGCGAGTCCGCCGAACACCGCCTGACGCTGTACATAGTGGAACGGTTCGAATCCGTTTTTCGCGGCCAGCGGCGGTGAGGCCGCAAGGCCCAGCAGAATTCCAACACCGAATAGCATCAGAATGCAGGATAACGCCCATATATCAAGCGTTCTCCACCATTTGGGAAGAATCGGTTCGCCATCCCTGACCGGGACCGCACCATAGACCATCTCTGTCATGGGGTACGCCTTACACTGCCTGTTACGCCTCCTTTGCAGAGGTCTGTTTGCGAGTATAACTCGAATTCGCCCAAGGGGCTAGTGGGTTCGGAAGCCGAGTTGACCCGGCGGCACGAATATTGCGTTCCCGTATGAAGTGTGAAATCTTCCGCCCCGTACCCAAAGAACGAGTAATATCATGGTAATATCAGACGATTGGATTTGGCTTCATTTCCCGAAAGCAGGAGGGACGACCACGGAACAAATTCTAAAAACGACCTTCAAGGATCGCCCGGATGTTCAGTTTGATAATCTTGACGATAAGACCAATCCGATCTGGCATCAATCGCTGAGCGAACGTCGACAGCACAATCAGAAAATCGTTCGGACCAATAAATTGGTATTCGCAAATATCCGCAGGCTGCCTGCATGGCTCTTGAGCCGCATCCACTTCGAAATACAGCGGCACGGCAAGCCCTCCGAAATCGCCAGAGAACAGATCATCCAAGGGCGCTTCAAAGTAATAACTTCTGCGAAATCCGACGGCATGCAAGCGCGGATCGTATCCGCCGACACGGTGATGTCGAAATTCTCAAAAGATGTCAGCCGATGGATCCGGGTCGAACGTCTTCACAAGGATCTTCAGGACGCATTCGGCATTCAGGAAAGTGAAGCGTTGTTCCGTGGGCGCAGCAATGAAACGAAGCTTGGGTACGTCAAGAATCCTCGGTTCTGGTTTACCAAGAACGAGATCCGCCTGATCTATGCCTGCAATCCCGTCTGGGCTGGAATAGAGCGAGAAGTTTACGGCGACACTCTCGCGGACTGACCGGCCATTGCCACACTATGGGCCGGTCCGATCTGTGGGGCAGGAAGGATTGCCTCCCGCCCTGCAGCATCTTTTCGCCCGTCTCTTGCCTTCAATCCTTGTGCGTGCCGCGTACGGGATAGTCGTTGTCGCGCACGAACTTCACACCGTCGAGCAGGCTTTCCAGATCTGGCCGCGCGAACGGCGCGTTCGAGATATCGAGGATCTGCACGTTCCCCTCGCCGTTGATGACGAATACCGCAGGTTCGGCAAAGGGCCGGTCGGTTTCTTTTGGGCTGCGTGGATCGGATACATACACCCCAAGTGTGTCCATTTGCGCAAGGCTCAGGTCGTATCCGACAGCAAGGCTCAATTCCGTTTCATCGGCAAAGGCCTGCGCCTTTTCCTGTGGGTCGGCGGACACCGTCACCACATCGACGCCGATTTCGTTGAATTTCTCTTCCAGCGGCTTCAGCGCCTTGAGGTATTTCTTGCAGATCGGGCAGTGCAGACCGCGGTAGACCACGACCAGTTGCCAATCGTGCCCGTCGCGCGGCGTACCGAGAGTCAGCGTACCGCCGCCCAACAGGGCGACGTCTGTTTTCGGAAAGCTCTGTCCTGCAGTGAGGTAAGACATGTTTATCTCCTTTTCCATTCTGTTTGCATACAGCTAGGCCTGCGCGGACGGCGGCACAACAGTCCTCACAAACGCTTGACCCTGCTGCAATCATCGGGCACGCCGTGTCGATGGATTTTGACACGGCAATCATCGGTGCAGGGGCCGCCGGCATGATGTGCGCAGCGCATCTCGGGGGCCGCACGCTGATCGTGGATCATGCCAAAGCGCCGGGGGAGAAGATCCGCATTTCGGGCGGTGGTCGGTGCAATTTTACCAACATGTACTGCACGCCTGAGGCCTTCATCTGCACCAACCCGCACTTCGCCAAGTCGGCTTTGGCGCGCTATACCCAGTGGGATTTTATCGCCCTCGTCGGTGCGCATGGCATCGCGTGGCACGAGAAAACGCTCGGCCAGCTTTTTTGCGACGGCAGCGCCAGGGACATCGTGGCGATGCTGCGCGGCATGATGACGGAACGGGGCGTCGATCTGCGGCTGCAAAGCAGCATCGACGGGATCAATAAATGCGGTAGCGGCTACCGGTTTGACCTGCACACACCGGATCGCACACATGCGGTCACAGCGCGTAATCTTGTCATTGCGACCGGCGGCAAATCCATTCCCAAGATGGGCGCGACCGGGTTTGCATATGACATCGCGCGCCAATTCGGGCTGCCGGTGGTGCCCACACGCCCCGGGCTGGTGCCTTTCACCTTCGCCGAAGGCCGGTTTTCCGCGATCTCCGGAACAGCCACTCCGGCGCGGGTCTCCGCCGGTGGGACGACATTCGACGAAGCCCTGTTGTTCACCCATCGTGGCCTGTCCGGTCCGGCGATCCTGCAGGCGTCTTCCTACTGGCACGAAGGAGAGCCGATCCGGGTGGATCTGGTGCCCGACCAAATGCTGCACGCACTCCGGACACAGCGCAGCGCGGGAGGCCGGCGCAATTTCACGACCGAGCTTGCACGCCACCTGCCCGCGCGGTTGGTCGATAATCTGGCCGGGGTCTTCGATCTTTCGGGCAACCTCGCGGATTGGTCAGATCGCAGGCTCGACGCCCTCGTAGCGGATTTGCAATGCTGGGAACTGCACCCCTCCGGTACCGAAGGCTACCGCACCGCCGAGGTAACGCTGGGCGGGGTCGATACCGATGCCCTGTCATCGAAAACGATGGCGAGCAAGGAGCATTCAGATCTGTACTTCATCGGTGAGGCCGTTGATGTCACCGGATGGCTCGGAGGTTATAACTTTCAATGGGCATGGTCGTCCGCGATGGCTGCGGCAGAAGCGATAAATAACTGAGCCAAGGGGATCCCTTCATGCGCCTGAAGCGCATACGCGCATCCAGACGCTGACGCTCGGATCGCAGCATTGCACCCACACACGATTGCCGGAAAACGGAGCCGCGCGCGTCGATGCGGGGCCAGCAATCGCCATTATTGATCGTACGTATCCAGCACGCTCTTCACGCAGGCGATGAAATCGTCGCCTCGCCGCTCGAAGCTATCGTATTGGTCAAAACTGGCAGCGGCGGGCGCAAGTAGAACGACATCCCCTTCCTCGGCGTCGGCAGTCGCGCGCGCAACCGCCTGTGCCATCGTGGTGCATACCTCGGCCTCGACGTTCAGTTGCAGCGCAAAGGCAGCCGCATCCCGCCCGATCACATAGGCCTTTCGGACCGAGGCGGACGCGTCTTCAAGTCCGGACAACCCGCCTTCTTTTTCAAGCCCGCCACAAATCCACCTGATATTTCGGAACGCGGCCAGTGCCTTGGCGGCGGAATCTACATTGGTGGCCTTGCTGTCGTTCACGAACCGCACGCCGCCCGCTTCGGCAACGGTCTGGCTGCGGTGCGGCAAGCCGGTGAAACTGTGAAAAGCCTGTTCGATCACACGCGGCGCGATGCCGATTGCACGGCACGCGGCGTAGGCGCAACACGCGTTTTGGTGGTTATGTGCACCGGGCAAGCCCATAACACCGCGCAAATCAATCGAAGCGACCTGTTTACCGTTGCGCATTTCGCTTAGAAACCCCTTGCGCGCATGAACTTGCCAGCCCGGCCCGGAAAGCTTGCGCGCCACGCTCACCCGGATCACCCGATCATCGGCGCGGCCTTCAGCAAGTTGCCCAGCCAGATACGCGCCCTCGGCTTCATCAACTCCGATGACGGCCCGGTCCGGTCCGCCTTCGGCGAACAGGCGTCGTTTGGCCGCGAAATATCCCCCCATGCCCGCGTGCCGGTCCAGATGGTCGGGGCTGAGATTGGTGAACACCGCAACGTCGGGGGTGAGGTTGCGGGCCAGATCCGTTTGATAGCTCGACAGTTCCAGCACTACGACCCCACCCGAAGGCGCCGGTTCGATGTCCAGAACGCCGCGCCCGATATTGCCCGCAAGCTGAGAGTTGCGTCCCACATGTTCGAGGATGTGGTGGATCAACGCGCAGGTCGTGGATTTGCCGTTCGATCCGGTGACCGCAATGATGCGCGGGGCGACGTCGAAGGTTTGCCATTCATCGGTGGCGAAGCTCTGGAAGAACAGGCCGATGTCATTATCCACCGGCACACCCGCCTCGAGTGCTGCGGCAACGACGGGGTTGGGCGTCGGATAGAGATGCGGGATGCCGGGGCTGACGATCAGGCGCGCGATATCGTCAAAGGCTCCCTCGCGCAGGAGCGGCGCACAGTCGAACCCTTCGGCCTCCGCGGCCTCGCGCGCAGTCGGATTGTCATCCCAGCATACCGGCGTGGCACCGCCCGCCCGCAATGCGCGCGCCGCCGACAGACCCGACCGACCGAGACCTAAAACGGCGACGCGCGCGCCCGACAGTCCCTGAACTGGTATCATCGCGCATCTCCTGCTAGCGAGGGCTGAATTCAAATGACCCCTGACGTCAGAGGCCCCATGTCCGCTCCCTTGCCAGAAATTCTGCATCAACTCAACGCAGACATGCGCGAAGATCCTGACTGGGGCGCGGTTGCGGCCTATATTCCCGAACTGGGCCGGATTGACCCCGCGCAATTCGGCATCGCCGTCGCGACCGCAGACGGCGCATTGCACGCGGCGGGAGACGCCGACACGGCTTTTTCGGTGCAATCCATCACCAAGGTCTTCACTCTGGCCATTGCGCTGGGCCGGGCGGGCGATCACCTGTGGAAGCGCGTTGGACGCGAGCCCTCCGGACGCGCCTTCAACTCGATCGTGCAGCTTGAGGCCGAAGGCGGTCGTCCCCGCAATCCGTTCATCAACGCCGGTGCCATCGTGGTCACCGATCAGGTCCTCACCGGTTGTGAGCCGCGCGAAACACTGGGCGAAATCATGCAATTCGTGCGCACGGCGGCCAGCGATGACAACATCCACATCAACGAGACGGTCGCCACGTCCGAGAACGTCCACGGACACCGCAATTACGCGCTTGCGCATTTCCTCGCATCCACAGGCAATCTGAACAACTCTCCCGAAAAGACCCTTGGCACCTATTTTCACCACTGCGCGATAGAGATGTCGGTCAAGCAGCTTGCCATGGCGGGCCGCTTCCTGATTGACAGCCCGCAACTGCCCCGCATGATTCTGACGCAGCGGATTCGCCGTCTTAATGCGCTCATGATGACCTGCGGTCACTACGACGGGTCGGGCGATTTCGCCTACCGCGTCGGCATCCCCGCAAAATCGGGCGTCGGCGGCGGCATCCTGGCCGTCGTTCCGGGCGTGGCCAGCGTTGCGGTCTGGTCCCCGGGGTTGAACCGCTATGGCAACTCGCTCAAGGGCACCGAAGCGATGGCACGGCTGGCGCGCATCATGGGCTGGTCGGTGTTCTGAGCGCGGCGCCTAACGGACCTTCAGCGTCGCCAGACCAATCAGCGCAAGAATCAGCGAGATGATCCAGAATCGGATCACGATTTGCGGCTCGGCCCAGCCCTTCTTTTCGTAGTGGTGGTGGATCGGGGCCATCAGGAACACCCGCTTGCCGGTGCGTTTGAAATAGATCACCTGAACGATCACGCTCAGTGCTTCGGCCACGAACAGACCGCCCACGACCGCCAGTACCAACTCGTGCTTCGTCGCAACCGCGATGGCCCCCAACGCACCGCCCAGCGCAAGGCTGCCGGTGTCGCCCATGAACACCGCCGCCGGCGGAGCGTTGTACCACAGAAACCCTAGCCCGCCGCCAAACAATCCGGCGGTGAAGATCAGGATCTCACCGGTACCGGGCACATAATGCACGTCGAGATAGTCGGTGAAGTCGACGCGGCCTACAGCATATGCAATCACGCCCAATGTGCCGGCGGCAATCATCACCGGCATGATGGCAAGCCCGTCGAGGCCATCCGTCAGATTGACCGCATTCGCAGATCCGACAATGACAATAATAGAAAACGGTACAAACAGCACGCCAAGGTTGATCAGCGTGTCCTTGAAGACCGGCAGCGCCAACTGGTATTGAAGCGCCTCAGGGTGGTATTGCGCCGCCCAGAACCCGGCAATGCCGGAGATTGCGAACCCCAGCAGCAGCCGGACCTTGCCCGACACCCCGGTGACCGTCTGTTTGCTTACCTTCGCATAATCGTCCGCGAACCCAATGGCGGCATAGCTCATCGTAACAAAAAGCACGATCCAGACGAAGGGATTGTCGAGCCGCGCCCAAAGCAGCGTCGACGTCAGCAATGCCCCAACGATAAGAAGGCCGCCCATCGTCGGTGTGCCTGCCTTGGCAAAATGTCCCTCCGGTCCATCGTCGCGGATCGGCTGTCCCTTGCCCTGGCGACGCCGCAGCACGTCGATGAGTGGCTTGCCGAACAGAAACCCGAAGACCAGCGCCGTCAGGAACGCACCGCCTGCCCGAAAGGTGATGTAGCGAAAAAGATTAAAGAAATCACCACCATCGGAGAGCAGCGTCAGCCAGTAGAGCATAGGTCGTCCTTACCAAGTACGTGGGCAGGCCCCCCACTGCATCCCCCTTGTCAGGGAATTTTACGTCTGCGCAACCGGATGGCCCATTTTGCGGATGGCGTCAACGATCTGCCCGAGCTTCATGCTCAGAGAGCCTTTAACGAGCACGACGTCACCCGCGTCGAGCTTCTGGCCAAGGTCATCGATCATCTCTTCTGCGGTCTCATAGCACTTACCACGTTGCTGTTCGGGCAGCAGGTCGTGGAGCGATCGCATCAGCGGTCCGACGCAATGGACGACATCCAGCTTTTGCGTTGCCTCCAGATGCGCAAGCCCGGCGTGCAGGGCGACCGCATCCGGGCCCAGCTCTTTCATATCGCCGAGAATCGCGATCCGGCGGCCCTTGCCGATCCGGCCAACACCGTCGATGACCTGCGCTGCGGCCAACACCTCCAGCGATGCCGCCATCGATGTGGGATTGGCGTTATAGCTGTCGTCGATAAGATCAAGCTGTATCGACGTCTCGACTTCGTCGAGCTGTATCGTCTCGCGCACACCGCGCCCCTTGTAGGGTGCCCAGCGCCCCAAAGCGATGATCGCGCGCGCGATGTCGCCGCCGACGGCGGCAACCACCGCCAACGCGCCCAGACCGTTCATCGCAAAATGCCGCCCCGGCGTCGACAGCTTGAACAAAAGCGGCGTTTCATCGGTTTCGGCTTGTACAACCGTGGCATCGCCCTGAATGCTGACGTCCTTCAGCCTGTAGTCAAAGCCGTGCACGCCGAAGGCGATGCCATTGAGCCGCTTGTCGATTGTCTTGGCCGCGAGTATGGCCGACGTCTCGAGATCGGCGTTATACACAGCCGCACCGCCAATCGGCAGGCTGTCAAAAACGCTCGCCTTTTCGATGGCGATGCCGGTGATGTCGTCGAACGCTTCGAGATGTGCCGGCGCGACTGTAGTGATCAGCGCCGCATGTGGTCTTGTCAGCGCGCTCAGTGGCGCGATTTCACCGGGATGGTTCATGCCGATCTCGATGATCGCGAATTCGGTGTCGGCAGGCATCCGCGCGAGCGTCAGCGGCACCCCCCAGTGATTGTTGTAGCTGTCGACGGACGCATGCGTGCGCCCCTGATCCGCCAGCATCGTCAGCAGCATTTCCTTGGTCGATGTCTTGCCTACCGATCCGGTGATCGCGATCACCTTGGCCTGAGTGCGCGCGCGCGCCGCAGCGCCTAACCGCTGCAGCCCTTCAAGCACGTCCTCGACAACAAGCAGCGGCGCATCCGCAGCCACACCGTCGGGGACGTGCGAAACAAGGGCCGCGCCAGCCCCTTTTCCCAGCGCCTGCGCGACGAATTCATGCCCGTCGCGTGCGGCGTGCAAGGCCACGAACAGATCACCGGGTGCAAGGGTGCGTGTGTCGATCGACACGCCGTCGCAGGACCACTCTCCGACCGCACGGCCACCCGTGGCCGCCGCTGCCTCTGCTGCTGTCCACAAGCTCATGCCAGCCTCCCGTCCAGAGCGGCCACGGCAACGCTGGCCTGCTCCACATCATCGAACGGCAATACGTCGTCGCCGACGGTCTGCCCTGTTTCGTGCCCCTTGCCCGCGATCAGCAACGCATCGCCAGGCTCCAACACATCGACGCCGCGCAGGATCGCCTCGGCGCGGTCGCCCACCTCGGTCGCCTCCGGCGCGCCCGCCAGTACCGCGGCGCGGATCGCGGCCGGGTCTTCGCTACGCGGGTTGTCGTCGGTGACGAACACCACATCGGCCTGCGCCGCTGCCGCCGCGCCCATCATCGGGCGCTTAGCGGTGTCGCGGTCCCCGCCCGCGCCGATGATGGCGACCAGACGTCCCATCACATGCGGGCGCATCGCGGCAAGCGCCGTTGCCACCGCATCGGGAGTGTGCGCGTAATCGACGAACACCGCCGCACCATTGTCGCGTGTCGCCGCAAGCTGCATTCGGCCGCGCACCGTCGTCAGGTGTGGCAGCGTGTCGAACACCTCCGCAGGATCGCCACCACAGGCGATCACGAGACCGGCAGCCAGCAAGACATTCTCCGCCTGAAATCCACCGATGAGGTCCAGCCGCTTTTGATAGCTTTTGCCGCGCCAGACAAATCGCAGGTCCTGTCCTGTGCTGTCGAACCGCTGCGCCGTCAGATGCAGATCGCCTCCGTCGCGCCCCACGGTGATCACGTCGCAGCCACGCGCGCTGGCGATTGCGGCCATGTCCACGCCCTTGGGGTCGTCTATGTTGATCACAGCGGTCCCGTCGTCAGGCAACACCCGAGAGAACAGCCCCGCCTTCGCGTCGAAATACGCCTCGAACGTGTGGTGATAATCCAGATGGTCCTGCGAGAAGTTGGTGAAACCTGCCGCCGTCAGCGTCACACCGTCCAACCGGCGCTGGTCCAGCCCGTGCGAGGACGCCTCCATCGCGGCATGGGTGATGCCCGCCGCCGCCGCGTCCGCGAGCGTACGGTGCAAAGTGATCGGCTCGGGCGTTGTGTGTGCCAGGGGAGCGGCCCATGCGCCTTCAACGCCGGTGGTCCCGAGATTGACGGCGGCGATCCCCATTTCGATCCAGATCTGGCGCACGAAGGTCGAAACGGAGGTTTTCCCGTTGGTACCCGTCACCGCGACCATCGTTTGGGGCTGTGCGCCCGACCACAAGGCCGCCGCCCGCGCCAGCGCCTCGCGCGGCGCATCGCTGATGATCAGGGCAACATCGACCTCGGCGATGACGTCCGCCGCAATTCGTGCGCCCTCGGCATCGGTCAGCACCGCGGCCGCGCCTTGTCTGAGCGCATATTGTATGAACTCACCGCCATGCACCCGCGATCCCGGCATCGCGGCAAACAGGAACCCGTCCTTGACCGCCGTGCTGTCCACGGCGATGCCAGTCACTTGGGCGGTTTTGCCGCCCCGCGCGGTCAGGCCGAGCGAGGAAAGCGGTTTGGCCTGAACGGTCATGGAGTTGCTCTTGATCTAGTTGCTGCTGGTGAGCGTTATACCAGCGAGCGGAGCGGGTTCAATGGCCGGACGCATCCCCAAAAGCGGCGCGACACGGCGTACCATTTCCGCCGCGATCGGCACGGCGGTCCAGCCTGCCGTGCGGCGCGGTTTGTCCGAAGATGTCTCCACCGGCTCATCCAGCGTGACCACGAGCACATAGCGCGGGTCGTGCGCGGGGAACATCGAGGCGAAGGTGGTGATGGTCTTGTCCTTGTAGTAGCCGCCGCCGCGCGGGTTAGGCTTGTCCGCCGTTCCGGTCTTGCCCGCGATGAAATACCCCGGCACCTCGGCAAAGCTCGCCGTGCCGTCATCTCCGACAACGACATCCCGCAGCATCGCGCGGGCCGCCGCGGCGACGTCCTCGCGCATCACCCGCGCGCCCATCTGCGGGCCGCTTTGCTTTACCAGTGTGGGTTTTACCACACGGCCCCCGTTGGCGATCGCCGCATAGGCCGCCGCAAGATGCATGGCGGTCGTCGACAAACCGTGGCCGTAGGAGATGGTCACCGCTGACAGGTCGGTATACTTAGACGGCAGCAACGGCTTGCCACCCGACGCTTCGACAATCTCGAAAGGGGTCTTGTCGAAAAGTCCAAGACTGCGCAAAAACTCCTGCTGGCGTTCCTTGCCGATCATCAGGGCAAGCCGTCCTGTGCCACGGTTCGAGGATTTCTCGATGATCTGTGACACGCTCAGGGTACCGTAGTTCTTGTTGCGGAACTCGCCGATCCTGTGCCCACCGACCTTCATCGGACCGGCGGTATCGATCATCGTGTTCGCATTGACCAGACCCAACTCCATCGCCTGCGCCGCCGCAAAGATCTTGAAGGTCGAGCCAAGCTCGTACACCCCTTGCACCGAGCGGTTGAACAGAGGGCTGTCCGAGGGATCGCCCTGTACCGCCGGACGTGGCCGGTTGTTGGGGTTGAATGCCGGCAGCGACGTCACGCTGATTACCTCGCCGGTGTGCACGTCCATCAAGATGGACGTGGCACCCTTGGCGTTCATCAGCTTCATGCCGCCGTTCAGCACCCGCTCGGACGCCGCTTGCACCGACAGATCAAGGCTCAGCTCAAGCGGCTTGCCCGCGTTCGCGGGATCGCTGAGATAGTCGTCGAAATACTTCTCCACGCCCGCGACGCCGATCACCTCTGCCGCCCGCACGCCTTCACGGCCAAAACTCGCGCCGCCCATGATATGCGCGGCCAACTCACCGTTGGGGTACAGACGCATGTCGCGCGGTGCGAACAACAGCCCCGGATCGCCGATGTCATGCACCGCCTGCATCTGCTCGGCGCTGATTTTCTTCTTCACCCACAGGAATTTGCGCTTGCCGGTAAAATCCTTGATCAACCGCTCGGCATCCAGAGCGGGGAAAATTTCAACCAGCTTGCCCACCGCCCCTTCGGGGTCGATCAGATGCGGCGGCTGGGCATAAAGCGCGTGGGTGTCGAAATTCGTCGCCAGAATGCTGCCGTTGCGGTCCACGATGTCGGCACGGGTGTTGGAGATGATCGAGCCCGGCGCCTGTGCGCGCGGCTCCATCGGTTCAGACACTGCCAAAAGGCCCATGCGCGCACCGACCACGGCGAACGCACAGAAGAAGAACACGCCCAAAACCAACAGGCGCCCCTCGGCGCGGTTGCGGTCGCGGTCGCGCATCTGCTCGTGGCGGATGCGGCGGTTCTCGTTCTCGATGGCGTCGGGGTTCTCGCCCTTGGCGCGGGCGTCGAGGATGCGCGCCAGCGGGCGCAGCGGCGTGCGGATCATAGCGGATCCTCCGCGTTCATCGTCGAGACATCGACAGGGTTCGTGATTGGCAGCAAATCAGGTTGCGGATAGGCAATCTCATCGACCTGCCCGAACTGGTCGGGATGCAACGGCAACAGCTGCAACCGGTCGAAATTGATCTGGGCCAGATCGCGCAGGCGGTCGGGCCGGTTCTGGAACGCCCATTCCGCGCGCAGCACCGCCAAACGCGCGTGTGCCGTGCGGATTTCGCTGTGCAGCCTATCGGTCTGGCTCAGCGCGGCCTGCGTCGCGTAATTTTCGCGGTAGGCCCAGAAGGCAAGACCGATCACACCAAGCGCCGTCAGCACGTAAAGCACAGATTTCATTTCTTCTTCCCCCTCAACATCGGCATCCCGATCGCCTTGCCCTCGATGGTGCCAGCAGGCGCATCGGTGCGTACAGCGATCCGCAGTTTGGCGGAGCGCGCGCGCGGATTTTCGGCAAGCTCTTGCGCGTCGGGGCCGATGGCCTTGCGTGATTTTATTTCGAATTGCGGCGCGTCCTGTTCGATCTGCGGCGCAAAGCGGTTGGCATTGCCGCCCGCCCCTGCCCGCGCCGTCAGGAACCGTTTGACCATGCGGTCCTCAACCGAGTGAAACGTAACGACAGCCAGCTTGCCGCCGGGCCTGAGCGCGCGTTCCGCCGCCATCAGTCCCTCGAACAGTTCGCCGTACTCGTCATTCACAGCGATGCGCAGAGCCTGAAAGCTGCGTGTTGCCGGATGGCTCTGGCCGGGTTTTGATCGCGGAAGACAGCTTTCGACCAGCCCCGCCAGTTCGAGCGTGCGGGTGATGGGCGCCTCGGCACGCGCACGCACGATCGCCTTGGCGATGCGGCGGCTGGCGCGTTCTTCGCCATAGAGAAAGAGGATGTTGGCGATTTCCTCTTCCCCGGCTTCATTGACCAGATCCGCCGCCGACGGGCCGTCTTGCGACATGCGCATGTCGAGTGGCCCATCGCGCATGAACGAAAACCCCCGCTCCGCCAGATCGAGTTGCATCGAGGACACCCCCAGATCGAGCACGATGCCGTCGAGATCCGTGGCGTAGGTATCCATTTTAGAGAAAACGCCCTGCTGCATGACGATCCGGTCGCCGTAATCACCGGCCCAGGGTGCCGCCATCTGGTGCGCCATCGGGTCACGGTCCACGGCGATCACCCGTTCCGCGCCCGCCTCGAGCAAGCCGCGCGTATAGCCGCCCGCACCAAACGTGCCGTCGAGCCAGGTGCCAGCCACAGGTGCGACTGCGGCCAACAGGGGGCGCAGCAGAACCGGGATATGTGGATCGGAGGTCTCGGTGGCAGCCATGACCCTTATACCTCCGGTTGCCTGTCGAGGAATTCCAGCGGATCGAAGTCTTCGGGTAGTTGCTCCAGCCACTCTTCCTCGCGGGCCTTCTCTTCGGTCTCGTAAGTTTCCGGCTTCCAGATCTGGAAAGTGTCGCCCGCGGACATGAAGAAGGCCTCGCCTTCGAGGTCGATCTTGTTGCGCAGCTTGGCGGGCAGGACCAGACGTCCGGTTTCATCGACAGTCGTCGGGTGCGACTGGCCATGAAACAGGCGTTGCAGCATCTTGCGCTCCATCGAGCCGCGCGGCAGGGCGTCGATCTTGTCGTCGACCTCGTCGATCGCGGCCATGGTATAGCACTCAAGGTAGTTGCGGCGGTGATCGCCGTAGACGATCACGAGCTCGGGTGTGCCACCGTTCTGCCAGTTGGGGTCGTTGGCCTCCAGCACACGGCGAAAAGAGGCCGGGATAGACACCCGCCCCTTCGCATCGACCTTGTGCTGGCTTTCGCCTCTGAACCGTCGGCTCACTGTATCTGTCCCTGCCTGCGTCCTTGCGAACCTGTTCCCCGGATGTAGAAAGGGCGGATTGATCTGCTGCCACTGATCAACCCGCCACTCTCGTCCCGCCTTGCGGGTAAGTCCGACTGCGCGCGCCACCTGGGGGGATGTCTGCTCGCCCGCGCACCGGATCTCCTGGTCTGATGAAAGCGAGGTGCCTGTATGAAACCTGCTAGAGTTTATTGTTGCGTGGGGTCGTTTGGTGCCCCGTGTCTCGTCTCATCCGATGCACTAGGGATGCCATGGGAATTCATGGGCGTCTACATTTATTTTGCCAATCCACTACATGATCTTGTTCTGCACAGGAGCCGGAAACAAGATTTAGTAGCGTCAGATCGGCAAGAATTAGCTCAAATAGTAGAGTTTCCTACGATATGGACTATATGTAGTGAAGAATTTCACCGAGCATAATGTCCCACGAAATCCCAAATATATTCACACACAGAGTTATCCACAATGAGTATTCGTTGTTTGTTCCGCCACAAAACTGGAAATCCGGCAACCAAGCCGACGCCAGGGAGGGAATCGGCCGCCACATGAGGACAGATTCGGGCGCCTCCCGGTGCCTGGGCGTCCACATCATGATTTGCCATGGACGATCCCGCGCCCGGTCCCATCGTTTCCCATACAATCCTGTCACAGTTGTAGTATTGTAGCGTGACATCGAATCTTGCAGCGAATTACAGAGAGTCTTGCAGCAAATGTTTTTGCCCTTCCAATTCACCTATCTACAACAGCGTCCATCGACCTCACCCGTTCGTCCGATCCGGCATCTGGCGAGCTGCGTACATGCGGACCAACGACCGCCCGACCGCCTCGCCGTAAGCCTCTAGGTCATCTGCCATGTCGATGCGCGCCGGCCCCTGTTCTGGGCAAACGTCGCGTCCATCGCGTCAATAAAGAGCGAGACGCATCACTCTCGGATTGATCGTACACTTCGGCATTCCAGTAGTAGTGA
The DNA here is from genome assembly GCF_947497275.1 of uncultured Sulfitobacter sp. Classification (GTDB taxonomy): domain Bacteria; phylum Pseudomonadota; class Alphaproteobacteria; order Rhodobacterales; family Rhodobacteraceae; genus Sulfitobacter. The sequence goes on along the minus strand of NZ_CANMFS010000001.1, from coordinate 258,599 downwards.
CCGCCCGTCCGGTTACGCTCGTGGAAGTCGGCACCGGACAGCCTCGTCCCGTCCGAAGGATACATCGGCGTGTGTGACGTTGCTGATGTTCTGGTGGTAGTGCTGGTGGTTGTAATGATGGACGAAGGCTTCGACCTGGGCTTCTAGATCGCGTGGCAGGAAGTAGTTTTCCAGCAGGATGCGGTTCTTCACGGCTTGATGCCAGCGTTCGATTTTTCATTCGGCCAGATCGCCAGAGATGTAGCAGGCCCCATTATCGCTCAGCAGACGCGGTTTGTGCCGAACGACCGCCTGTCTCGCATCCTGATGCAGCCACAGCCAGTTCGATGGTGTCGGTCACGCCCTCAGCACGCATGTTTGTGCAGAACTTCCAGGCAACGATGTAGCGGCTATAATCGTCCAAAATCGTGCCGAAATAACACCACCCCCAGCCGGTAATCTTGAAGTAGGTGAAGTCGGTGCCACATCTCGGTGATAGCTGTGGTTCTATCAGTGAATTCATCAGCGGCCTTGATCACAACATAATCCGGGGCCGTGATCAGATCAGCATCCTTCAGGATACGGTAAGCTGATGATTCAGAGGCAAAATACTTCATTTATCGGCGTATTTGGTGGCCAGCTCACGTGTCGACAACGCCTCGTGCTCCAAGGCGCACTGCTTTCCAACAGACAGGCCCGGCAGGTTCGGCTCAATCATCTTGCGCCTCACTTGCCGGCCCAGGGTTTGAGCTTTCTGGCCAAAAGATCGTTGACGACGGCCAGCTCCCCAGCCTTACCTCTCACACATGCAAGCATGTGGTGCCGGTCAGCTGGACGTGCAGGCCCTTGACCTGTTCCTCGTTTATCTCGGGGGGCTTTTCGGCCGCCCCGCTCGAACACACCTGGCGCATTTTCAAGCAAAGCTCATTTCCATTGATAAATCATTGTCGCCTCTCACATGCTCTGCATGTGCTGCCGGTAATAGATGCACCCCGAACCGACCGGCCTGCTCGCTGACTGTCTGCTCACCCTTCAACGCTTCCAACGCGACCCTGGCCTTGGACTCCGGATGAAGCTGTCTCTGTTTCGACATCTCTGATTCCCGTTTTATTGAAGACCAGCAGACAGCAAGCCGCAGCTTACGTCAGTGTCCAAATGTCGGGGGGTTGCTCAACTTGGGATCGTGAACAGAAGCCTACAAGTTCGCGCTCAAATTGCTGGCACTTCGTTGTCTCGAGCTGCATGATGAAGTCGCGAACCTTGCCGATATGACCGAGGCAATAGTCAAAGAGCGGGCTGCACGTAACGGCGTCGGCCTGAACAGCGCGGCCCAGTTGTTGCCTATTGCAGGCCACAATCCTGAGTCAACAGCGCGCTCCACACCATCGCGATCGGAAGGTTGCGGATTGATCCGAAGATCCGAGAGTATGTTGCACGCCCGCCGGGTAGGCCATGGTCATTCCAAACTCGAGGCAATCCGCTGCCTGAAACGATACATAGCCCGAGAAGTTTTCAACATCATTTCACGGCGCCACAAACAGATAAATCAGGCCCATGTCGCGGCTTGACACTTAGCAGGGCGTCCAAGGCAGCCAGTTTACCAGTAGTGTGTGTGGATCATCGTGCTGACGATGCAAAAATCAAAATCAGCATGGATGGTGAAGGCGCTTGGCGCGACAATGGGATGATGAGTGGATTTGGCGATCACTGAAATACAAAGCGTCTATCTGAACGCGTTTGAGACGGGTTCAGGGATGCGAGCTGGTATCAATAGATGGCTAACCTGCTACAACTCTGATCGGCCCCATTCGACGCACGGTATATTGACCCCCTGATAACCATGCCAGCAAAACAGAACCAATGAGATTAGCAGCGTGACTGAAAACCTGATTCACCTTGATAACGCTGCAAACTGGTCGAAAAAGCAGGACCACCTTTTTCAGCTTTTGTCTGTGGCTGAAATCCTTTCTGCCACGCGACCGGGAAAAAAACATGGGTGACCCTTCTCCTGCCTCTACTGCGAAACATCCACTATATCCGTCACAACTCCAATAGCTGCCCTGAGCGCGTTGAAAGTAACGCTTTTCGGCGCCTACTCTCATTTATCTCGTTACTGCAGGGTTTTGGATTAGCTTTCAGTTTTCAGGTTAAGTGCAGGTTTTTTGGAGGCGCGTTCGACCTGGCCTTCCAAACCGCTTTTTAGAGGCCGTGCTGATCCGATCGGAGAACAGGTTGGCGTTCTGGATTAAGGTGCCAGTCGGCCGGGTCAGCTGGGAGGGTCAGTGTTGAACAGTCCGACCATGCCCAACAGGTCGCGCGCGAGCCGCATCACTTCCCATTGTCGGGCGACAAAGCCGGCTTCAAACGTGTCAAGGTCGGTCGCCTCCGACGCCACAAGCGTGCGCCCGTCGAAGTTCTTGAGGCGATCTGTCGCTGAGGATCTCACCGTCATCACGGATGACCGGCGCGGTTCTGGATCAGACCCGCCGAGCGGATGACATGTCCAGCGTCGAGCCAAATCACCTTGCCGGGAACGCCACCACATACACGTCTTCGAAGGTCGTCTGGATACGACAAATGGAGTTCACGTCAGGTAATTTGAGGGCAGAATACTCGTAAAAGGCGGACATTTATGCATCTCCGACTGTGCTATAGATGATGCGAACTGGGCGAACGCATGGGCGATGGGCCCAAGGATCTCGATGTTCGCGCGCGGGACGATTCGATGCCGGTGACGCTTTCGAACAGCACGCCGCGCGCGCCGACACTGCCCGCGTAGCCTTCAAACAGGCCGTCGAGGTATTCGGTGATCCTAGTGAGACCGATGCTCTGGCTGGTCCGATGCGGGAACTCGCGGTACATCCAGCAGTGCATCTCATTTTCCGAGTACTGCCGGACCGCAGTCAGCCAGATAGTCAATGCAATCTGCGCCGCAAATTGATCGCATAAAGATATGATCCCCAAGGATCGGGTGCCAGTTCACAGCCCCGCGACCGGCTCGATCACGGCGCAAATAGGCACTTAGAAGTGACCTTCGAACGCCCTATAAGAGAGATTCGATTTCTGCGTGAAACTGAGATCACTTCTATCGCTTAAAGACCGAAATATTGCAAAAGTTGCGCTAATTCGCTTAAACTGCAACACGTCCGTTTTTCTCACCTGCCGTCCTCGTCGTCCGAAACGCTCTACATAAAGGCGATTTGCCGGTTCTTACCGGCTAATCCCGCATAATGCCGTTACTGTAAGGCTCAATTCTCACTTACATTCCACGCAATGGTCCGCTCGCGGCTTGATTTCGCACCTAGCACCCTTCAAAACTGGCTGAACCTGGATCGGATGCCCAAAGTGAACACGGCGCTTAAACTTCTCAAACACGCAATCGGCCTCCTGACGCGCCATCCGCTCGTGACCGCGCGCGTCATTGCGCCCGCAGTCGTTCTGATGGCAGGTGTCGGGGTTTTGATGGCGCTTTTCGCGCCGGAAATGCTGTTAATCAGCACAAGCAATCTGGAAATCGGCGGTTCCGCAATCCGGCTGCTGCCGGTCGCTCTGCTGACCGTCTTCATCCTTAGCTATGCGTTGATGGCGATCCTGTGGCACCGGCACACCTTGTCCGCAGGTCACGCGCCCGAACCCATGACGGCGCAGCTGTTGCTGGGGTACCTGTGGCGCGTTGCAGTGCTTGCCATGATCCAGCTCGCGGTCAGCCTGGTCCTTGTGATGCCACTGTTGATGGCCGAGCAATCCGCTAACGCAGACGCGCCGTCGATCTACTCGATCCTGCTGACGACATTCGCGACGCAGCTGGTGCTGGTCTGGCTGTCGCTACGGTTAAGCCTGATCCTGCCCGCAGCTGCCCTGGGCAGGCCGATCTCGCTCAAGCACAGCTGGGAGCAGACACTGGGCCTATCACGTCCGCTTTGGGGCGTGGCTGCGATACTGGCCGTGACCAACACGGTCCTCAGTGGCCTTGTAACCCTCTTCGGTCCGCTTGGCCCCGGCGGCGCGCTCGCGCTGGAATTGCCCCTCTACGTCATCGAGGGCCTCCTGATCTTCAGCGTGCTGACCACCCTTTATGCGCAGTTAATCCAGAAAAATACGCGCGCCTGAGCTCAGGCCATGCCGCCCTTGATCAGCCCTTGGGCGATCTTCGCATAGGCTTGGGCCATCACACCGTCACCCGCAGCAACAGGCGTGCCCGCATCCCCGGCCAGCCGCGTTTCCAGATCTATGGGCAGCGCGCCAAGCAGCGGCACGCCCATCTTCTCGGCCTCACGCCTGACCCCGCCTTCGCCGAAAATCTGATGCTGCGCCCCGCAATCGGGGCAGACGAACATCGACATGTTCTCGATCAGGCCAAGCACCGGCGTTTTCAACGTGGCGAACATGTCCAGCGCCTTGCGCGCGTCGATCAGCGCGACGTCCTGCGGTGTCGAAACGACGATCGCGCCGGTAAGCTCGGTCTTTGTACATAAGGTAAGCTGCACATCGCCGGTGCCTGGCGGCAGATCGACGATCAGCACGTCGAGTTCGCCCCACTCAACCTGGCCCAGCATCTGTTGCAGCGCGCCCATCAACATCGGCCCCCGCCAGACGACGGCTTTGCCTTCTTCCATCATGAACCCGATGGACATCAGCGTAACCCCATGCGCCTGCAGCGGGATGATCGTCTTGCCATCTGGGCTGGCCGGGCGCTTGTTGACGCCCATCATACGTGGCTGACTGGGGCCGTAGATATCGGCATCCAACAACCCTACCCTGCGCCCAGCCCGCGCAAGCGCGACCGCGAGGTTCGAGCTGATGGTGGATTTTCCGACACCGCCCTTGCCGGATCCGATCGCTAGAATGCGCTGGACGCCGCTGGGCTTTGTTGGCCCTTCCTGTGGTTTGGGGTGGCCACCCACCTTGAGGCTCGGAGGCGCAGCGGGTTTTGCCCCGGGGCCGTGCGCGGTGAGGGCGACCGTCACCTGCGTTACCTCCGGTATGTCCTTTACACACCGTTCCGCTGCGTCCCGCAGCGGGCCCATCGCACGTGCCGCTTCGGGACTGGGCGCTTCGATGACAAAGCGGACCACGCCCGCCTCTACACTGAGCGCGCGCACCAGATCGTGCTTAATGAGACTGCGTCCATCCGGCAGCATCACCCGCGACAGAGCTGCTTCGATATCGGCTTTCGTGACCGCCATTGGAATTCTCCTTTGGTCGTCTTCACACCATGAAACACAGAGCGACCGCAAGGCCGATCCCTGCGACATAGCTGTCGCGTGGAGGTGAATACCGGAACACAACCTCAGCGCTGATTTGCGTGTGCTGCCCCGGTCAATTCGACTGTTGCGTATGCTGCATGGCAGCATTGCAAATAAAAACTATTGTGCAAGCGCAGCAAATAGGGCAATGTCTAGGACATGAAAACAATCCTCCCGATGGTTTTCAAACCGACATAAGGCCTCCATCCTCCTCCCGGGGGTCTGTGTTCTCTAAGGCGGCGACATCTTCCTCCTCCCTGATGTCGTCGCCATTTTTTTCCCAATGATAAAGCTCAGAAGCCAGACCTTGGAACGGTAGCGATTTATTTCAATCGCATATCAATTACTTAACGCAACGTTCTCTATGCATCCAGCGCATAGCCGCGTTGCAGCATTACATGTTGCTCGTGCAGCATTTGCGCCTATCTATAGATCATAACGAAACACGACACTTCCGAAAGAGGCGACAATGACCTTTTATACCGACACAACCGCCCGCGCCGCAGCACCACGCCGCATTGCAGCACTTCTGGACACACTGTCTCATAAAATGCGCCAACACAAAGCCTACCGTTCGACTTACAACGAGCTGTGCGGTCTGAGCAATCGCGAGCTTGCCGATCTGGGGATGACGCGCGGCGACATCCGCCGTCTGTCGCAAGAAGCAGCAGACATGGCGGCCTAAACACGGACATCCGAATTCCCCGCACCGATTCTCCCATCGGGACGGGGAACTTCGCAACACGGCAGAGTCTCGGATCACCGATGACCCCGTGTTGCACAAAGATGCATCTCTCCACTCCTCCCTTTAGGATGGGTGCATCCCAAAAGGCGGCGGCTCCCCTCCTCCCGGGGAGCCGCTGTTTTTCAAAGATGCCCTTGCCGCCTGAGACTGCGGCCTCATCCGACCGAAACGATCCGCAGTAATAGGTGCGAACAGCGGTCCGCTGCGACGTCCAAGTATTCCGCCTCTGCGGTTTCTGCCATCCTCCCCCTGCAGTGCGTTTGATCCAAGAAACGCTGGTCGGCTTTGGCTAAGAGAGTTCATCCATCCCACGTCCTTTCCCGCGCCGCTGGGATCGGCTTTCGGGGAAGAATACTAAATTTTTCAGCGAGCTTCTGGTGCTTTCCACTCTTCCCGGTGAAAGCGTAGATGGCTGTGCGCCCGACGAAGATGTCGATCTCTGTAGAAACGCCTATTTACACGACGCGCTGAACAACAACTTTGCCGTTGTGGATGTCATTTCCACCCAAGCGACGTAAACGCGAGGCGTCGATTTGAAACTGGGCCTCGACAATTGCGCGTTCGACACTCCCGGAATGGGCGATCAGATGAACACAAGCGGCAGCGACTGTACGCGCGAGGACACGGGCATGTGGCGGGGCGGGAAATTCCCTGGCGCGACGCTGCAGGTCGATTTCAAAACGGCACGCTATCCGCGGCGGACAGAAAACGAGCGACGACCTTCTTATCCCCGGCCTTTTCGAACGCAACCTCAAGCTTGTCTCCTTCGATTCCCTTGATGGTGCCGTAACCGAACTTTTGGTGAAAGACCCGCTCTCCCATCACGAAACTGCTGGTCGCGGTCATATCAATAGTGACATTGCGCGCTTCCGACGGCTGGCTGACGCTGCGCTGTCCCGCGCGTGCCTGAAGCCGTCGCCATCCCGGAGAATTATAGACGTTTGCTTCGGCCGCCGCCTCATGCAGCGTGCTTTGCGGCATCGCCGCACCGTAGCCCCCCCCGTAAAGGCCCGGCGGGGTCAGCACTTCGACGTGCTCCTGCGGCAACTCATCAATAAAGCGCGAGGGCATTGCACTTTGCCACTGGCCGAACACCCGCCGGTTGGCGGCGAATGAGATCGTACAGAGTTCCTCGGCGCGGGTGATGCCGACATAGGCCAGCCGCCGTTCCTCTTCGAGGCCCTTCAGTCCGCTTTCGTCCATTGAGCGTTGGGAGGGAAAAAGCCCGTCTTCCCATCCGGGCAGGAACACGGCGGGGAATTCCAGTCCCTTGGCCGCGTGCAGCGTCATGATAGACACCTTCGCCCCCTCACCGTCCTGTTCGTTGTCCATGATCAAGCTGACGTGTTCCAGAAACCCTTGCAGATTTTCGAATTGCTCCAGTGCCTTGACCAGTTCCTTGAGGTTTTCCAAGCGCCCGGGCGCCTCGGGCGTTTTGTCATTCTGCCACATACCAGTATAGCCCGATTCGTCGAGAATGATCTGCGCAAGTTCGATATGGCTTACCTCCGGTGGCCCGTATTCCATGCGCAGAGGTGCCACCCCATCGTCAAGGACGGTGTCGTCCTCGCTCATCTCGATGCGCGGGCCGCGCAACATTGCGGACCACCTGTCGATGCCCTCGACCAGCAGCTTCAACTGCGCGGCGCCCTTGCCGCCGATGCCTTGGTGCGCCAGCAGGATGCGCGCGCCTTCGACCAGATTTGTACCATGTTCACGCGCTGTGCGCTGAATTTTTTGCTGTGCCACATCGCCCAAGCCTCGTTTGGGCGTGTTCACGATCCGCTCGAACGCCAGATCGTCGTCGGGCGATGTCACGACGCGGAAATAGGCCATCGCATCGCGGATCTCCAACCGTTCATAAAACCGCGGCCCCCCAATCACCCGGTACGGCAGCCCGATGGTCAGAAACCGGTCCTCGAAGGCGCGCATCTGATGCGACGCGCGCACCAGTATCGCCATGTGATCCAGCTCGATTGGCCGCAGGCCGCGCGTGCCGCGCTGCATCGATTCGATCTCTTCCCCGATCCAGCGCGCCTCCTCCTCACCGTCCCAATGACCGATGAGCCTCACTTTCTCCCCCTCGGTCGCCTCAGTCCAAAGCGTCTTTCCCAACCGCCCTTCGTTCCCCGCGATCACGCCCGACGCGGCGGCGAGAATATGCGGCGTCGAGCGGTAATTCTGCTCAAGCCGTACGACATGCGAACCCGGAAAATCCTTTTCGAACCGCAGGATGTTGCCTACCTCGGCACCGCGCCAGCCATAGATGGACTGGTCATCGTCGCCTACGCAGCAAATGTTCTTGTGACCACCCGCTAGCAGCCGCAACCACAGGTATTGCGCGACGTTTGTGTCCTGGTACTCATCCACGAGAATATATCTGAACCAACGCTGGTACTGCGCCAGCACATCTTCGTGGGTCTGAAAGATCGTGACCATGTGAAGCAGAAGATCACCGAAATCGGTGGCGTTCAGCTCTTTCAGCCGCGCCTGATACTGCGCGTAGATCTCGACACCGCGATGATTGTAGGCTCCGGCATCCGCCGCCGGAATTTTGTCGGGTGTCAGGGCGCGGTTTTTCCACGAATCGATGATCCCCGACAGCATCCGCGCGGGCCATCTTTTGTCGTCGATGCCTTCGGCAGCAACCAGTTGCTTGAGCAGGCGCAGCTGGTCGTCGGTATCGAGGATGGTGAAGTTCGATTTCAGACCCACTAGTTCGGCGTGGCGGCGCAGCAGCTTCACGCAAATCGCGTGGAAGGTGCCCAGCCAGGGCATCCCCTCGATCTGCTGGCCCAACATCGCACCGACGCGGTTTTTCATCTCGCGCGCGGCCTTGTTGGTAAAGGTCACGGCCAGGATCTCGTTCGGGCGTGCGCGTCCGGTGTTGAGCAAATGCACGATGCGCGCGGTCAGCGCCCGCGTCTTGCCCGTACCGGCCCCCGCCAGCATCAGAACCGGCCCATCCATTTGCTCAACCGCTTCGCGCTGCGCCGGGTTGAGCCCGTCGAGATAGGGCTGCGGGCGCGCGGCCATCGCGCGCGCGGACAGGGATGCGCCCTCGAAGGCGCTGTTCTCATCAAAACTGCTCATGCGGGCGAACCTACCGCGAAGCGGCGATAAAATAAAGAGACGTTCGCAGTCTGTTCTACCAGAATTTGACTGTCCATCCGCTCGGCTGCCTGTCCATCTATAACCGAAAACTTGATGGTTTGGGAATAATTCGGTTCAAACGGACCCCTATTCCCACAAAAATGATCATTTGCGCACAGCGTATTCCCATAAATTGTTCGGAAAGGGTATCGACATGTTCAAATCAGATGACACAGATCGCCTGCGCCGTCAGCTCGATTAGTTCACGATACCGATGTTTATCGCGGACCTACGTGCCAGCGATGCGGAATTCGAACTCGTCGCACCGAACAAGGCGTACGAGGCGCAACCCGGTCTGACGATGACCGACGTCATCTGGCGCCCGATCAGTGGCCAGAGGGCCGGTGATTTGGGACACCTCGCTAAGCCGGATCGAATTGCCGGACCGACGCGAAAGGGTCGTGGGCAGCGCCATCGTGCCTGATCGCGGTGACAGACGAACTGCCTTGCGGCAGCAACCTGCAATCCGCGCCTGCGCTACACGAAAATTCGACCCGTACGGTCTTTGAAAAGCTGCGCCAGACCTGAGCGGCGGCGGCCGCACGCAAGCTGGACAAGGCGGTAATCATATCGCCATAAGACGGAATGGATTTACACAATCAATACCCGTCACTTGCCGATCTGCGCCACCGCGCCCGGCGACGCATCCCCAAGTTCGTCTGGGAATATCTCGACAGCGGCACCGGCGATGAAGCAACCAAAGCGCGCAACCGTGCGGCATTGGACCGCATCGGGATGATGCCCGGCATACTGGGCGGCGAGTACACGCCCGATCTGTCCACACGGTTTCTGGGGGCCCAGTTTCCTCTGCCCTTCGGTGTAGCGCCAATTGGAATGTCCGGCCTCATGTGGCCCGACGCCGAAGGGCACCTTGCACGTGCGGCGGCGCGCGCCGGCATTCCCTATTCAATTTCGACCGTCGCCACCCAAAGCCCCGAGGACGTTGGGCCCCACCTTGGCGAACACGCCTGGTTTCAACTCTATCCGCCACGCGATCCCGAGATCCGCCGCGACATGCTGGAGCGCGCGAAAGCAGCAGGGTTCACCACGCTGATCCTCACCGTCGACGTCCCGGTCTCAAGCCGTCGCGAGCGGCAGGTCCGCTCTGGCCTGACCAATCCGCCGCGGCTCACTCCGCGGCTGCTGGCGCAGGTGGCTTTGCGGCCCGCCTGGGCGGCTGGCATGGCCCGACGCGGGATGCCGCACATGCGAGGGTTGGACAAATACGGTGATGCCGCAATCAACAGCCGCTCTCCCACTGCCCACATGGGGTACCTGCTGCGCACCGCTCCGGACTGGGATTACGTCAAATGGCTTCGCGATGAATGGCAGGGCAACTTCCTGATCAAGGGGGTGATGCGCGCCGACGATGCCGTGCGCCTTGAGGAAATGGGGGCGGACGGCATCTGGGTCTCGAACCACGCCGGTCGGCAGTTCGACGCCGCGCCCGCCGCGATCGAGGTTCTGCCGGATATCCGCGCCGCGACCGGGCTGCCGATCGTCTTTGACAGCGGCATCGAAGGCGGGCTCGATATCCTGCGCGCGCTGGCGCTTGGCGCGGATTTCGTCATGTTGGGGCGTGCGTTCCACTTCGCTCTGGGCGCGCTGGGGCCACGGGGCATCGACCACCTCATCGACATTCTGGCAAGGGACATCACCGCGAACATGGGACAGATCGGCGCGCGCAGCCTTTCCGACCTGCCCGAGGCGATCCCGCTCAGCCCGCGCTGAACACCGCATCGGGAACGATCGCGATGCGGTCGGATCCGCCCGCGATTGGCAAGAAAACAGGCATGCAGGTGCATCCGGTGCCTAAAACAATGTCCCTTCCCGGTCTACCGCATTGCAGCAGCACGGCGGTTCCGCTTACACATTGGCATTCCCGCTGATAGCGCAAAGGCACCTACCCATGACAGATTTCAACAAGATCCTCATTGCCAACCGCGGCGAAATCGCCATCCGCATCATGCGCGCTGCCAACGAGATGGGCAAGAAAACGGTCGCTGTCTTCGCGGAGGAAGACAAGCTGGGGCTGCACCGGTTCAAGGCGGACGAGGCGTACCGGATCGGCAAGGATCTGGGACCGGTTGCCGCCTATCTGAGCATTGACGAGATGATCCGCGTGGCGAAGGCATCCGGCGCTGATGCGATCCACCCCGGCTATGGTCTGCTGTCGGAGAACCCAGATTTCGTGGACGCTTGCGCGCAGAACGGCATCACCTTCATCGGACCCCGGGCCGAAACAATGCGCAAGCTGGGTGACAAGGCGTCGGCGCGACGTGTGGCGATGGAAGCCGGTGTGCCGGTGATCCCTGCGACAGAAGTGTTGGGCGACGATATGGAGGCGATCAAGAAGGAAGCCGCCGATGTCGGCTATCCCCTCATGCTCAAGGCGTCATGGGGTGGGGGCGGACGCGGGATGCGCCCGATCATGAGCGAGGACGAGCTGGCCGAGAAAGTCCGCGAGGGCCGGCGCGAGGCCGAAGCCGCGTTCGGCAATGGCGAGGGCTATCTTGAGAAGATGATCCAGAAGGCGCGGCACGTAGAGGTTCAGATCCTCGGCGATACGCACGGCGAGATCTACCACCTGTTCGAACGGGACTGTTCCGTCCAGCGGCGCAACCAGAAAGTGGTTGAGCGCGCTCCCGCCCCCTATCTCACCGACGCCCAGCGCGCCGAGGTCTGCGATTTGGGCCGCAGGATCTGCGCCCACGTCAATTACGAATGTGCGGGCACCGTTGAGTTCCTGATGGATATGGCGGACGACAAATTCTACTTTATCGAGGTTAATCCCCGCGTTCAGGTCGAACACACCGTGACCGAGGAAGTCACCGGCATCGACATTGTCAGGGCGCAGATCCTGATCGCCGAAGGCAAGACCATTCAGGAGGCCACCGGCAAGGCCTCACAGGACGATATCACCCTGAACGGTCACGCGCTGCAAACCCGCATCACCACCGAGGATCCGCAAAATAACTTTATCCCCGATTACGGTCGCATCACCGCTTACCGCTCGGCTACGGGCATGGGCATCCGGCTCGACGGCGGCACAGCCTATGCGGGCGGGGTCATCACGCGCTACTACGACAGCCTGCTGACCAAGGTGACAGCAAAGGCACCGACCCCCGAAATGGCAATCGCGCGAATGGACCGCGCCCTGCGCGAGTTCCGCATCCGCGGTGTCTCGACGAACATTTCCTTCGTCGAGAACCTGCTGAAACATCCGACGTTTCTGAACAATACCTATCATACCAAATTCATCGACGAGACACCGGAGCTGTTCACCTTCAAGGCGCGCCGTGACCGGGGCACCAAGGTGCTGACCTACATTGCCGACATCACGGTAAACGGCCATCCGGAAACGAAGGACAAGCCGCTGCCCGCCGCCGCACATCGCGCGCCGGTGCCGCCTGCTGCACGTTCAGAGCCGCAGATGGGTACGCGCAACCTGCTGGAGCAAAAAGGACCGCAGGCCGTGGCCGACTGGATGGGCCAGCAACGCCAGCTTCTGATCACCGACACCACGATGCGCGATGGCCACCAGAGCCTTCTGGCGACCCGCATGCGCAGTCACGACATGATCAAGGTGGCGCCCGCCTACGCCGCGAATCTGCCGACGCTGTTTTCGGTCGAATGCTGGGGCGGTGCGACCTTCGATGTGGCCTACCGGTTCTTGCAGGAATGTCCCTGGCAGCGCCTGCGCGACATTCGCGAGCGGATGCCGAACGTCATGACGCAGATGCTTTTGCGCGCCTCTAACGGCGTGGGCTACACCAACTATCCCGACAACGTCGTCCAACAGTTCGTGCGCACCGCCGCCACGAACGGCGTTGATGTGTTTCGCGTGTTCGACAGCCTAAACTGGGTGGAAAACATGCGCGTTGCGATGGACGCAGTGATCGAGAGCGGCAAGATCTGCGAAGGCACGATCTGCTATACCGGCGACATCTTCGATCCGGACCGGGCAAAATACGATCTGAAATACTACGTTTCGATGGGAAAGGATCTGAAAGCCGCAGGCGCGCATGTGCTGGGGCTCAAGGACATGGCCGGCCTGCTCAAGCCCGCACAGGCGCGCCAGCTTGTACGTGCACTGAAATCCGAGGTCGGCCTGCCGATCCATTTCCACACCCATGACACCGCCGGCATCGCCTGTGCCACGATCCTTGCGGCGAGCGAAGCGGGCGTCGATGCCGTCGATTGCGCAATGGACGCGTTTTCGGGGAATACCTCGCAGGCAACGCTTGGATCCGTCGTCGAGGCGCTGCGCCACACCGACCGCGACAGCGGGCTGGATATCACGGCCGTGCGGGAAATCTCGGACTATTGGGAAGAAGTACGTCATCAGTATCTCGCCTTCGAGACAGGCATGCAGGCGCCATCCTCCGAGGTGTATCTGCACGAGATGCCCGGCGGTCAGTTCACCAATCTCAAGGCGCAGGCGGCAAGCCTCGGGCTTGAAGACCGCTGGCCCGAAGTCGCGCGCACCTACCGCGACGTGAACCAGATGTTCGGTGATATCGTCAAGGTGACGCCATCGTCGAAAGTGGTCGGCGACATGGCGCTTATGATGGTATCGCAGGGTCTGACCCGCGCGCAGGTCGAGGACCCCGATACCGACGTCTCCTTCCCCGACAGCGTCATCGACATGATGCGCGGCAATCTGGGCCAGCCGCCCGACGGGTTCCCGGACGGCATCGTGCAAAAGGTCCTGAAGGGCGAGACACCCAATACCGAACGCCCCGGCAAGCATCTCGCACCGATTGATCTGGAAGCGACGCGCAAGGAATTGTCCGAACAGTTAGACGGCATGACCATTGAGGACGACGATCTGGCGGGCTATCTGATGTATCCCAAGGTTTTCCTCGACTACATGGGCCGCCACCAGATGTACGGACCGGTCCGGACCCTTCCGACGCCGGTTTTTTTCTATGGTATGGAGCCGGGCGACGAGATCTCGGCCGAAATTGATCCCGGTAAGACGCTGGAGATCCGCCTTCAGGCCATCGGCGAAACGATGGAAGACGGCGAGGTCAAGGTGTTCTTCGAACTTAACGGGCAACCTCGTGTGATCCGTGTGCCCAACCGTCTGGTCAAAGCGACCACAAACCAGCGCCCCAAGGCAGAACCCGGCAACCCGGATCACATCGGCGCACCGATGCCGGGTGTCGTTGCATCGGTCGGCGCGGTGGTCGGTGCCCGCGTGAAGCAGGGCGATCTATTGCTGACCATCGAGGCGATGAAAATGGAAACCGGGATCCATGCAGAGCGCGACGCCGTCGTCAAGGCGGTCCACATCCAGCCCGGCGGTCAGATCGACGCGAAGGATCTACTGGTGGAACTCGAATAGTGCAGAAAGGTGCACAACCGGTCGATGCCGTCATCACCTGGGTCGATGGCGGCGATCCGGTGCACCGTGCGAAACGCGAGAAATGGCACGATGGTGCCGGTAACAGCCCAGCCGCACATGCCAAAGCGACGGACGCAACCCGTTTTGACGAACAGGGCGAGATCAGATGGTGCATTGCCTCCCTGCTTCAGAACGCACCGTTCCTGCGCTGCATATGGATCGTGACCGACGCCCAGCGCCCCGCCGTGGTCGACGACATGATCCGGGCGGGCATCTGTGACGCGTCCCGGCTGCGTATCGTCGATCACCGCGACATGTTCGGCGAATATGCGGCATGCCTGCCCACCTTCGCTTCTTCGTCGATCGAAGCCATGCTGTGGAACATTGAGGGACTTGCCGAAAACTATATCTTTCTGAACGACGATTTCTACCTCAACGGTCCCTGCGACCGCCGAACATTCTTTACCGACGACGGTCTGCCCGTGGTCCGTGGTGCTATGCGCAGCCACAAGCTGCGCCACCGGTTGCTGGGCCTGCGTGCAATTCTGAGCGACCGCTTTGGATTTTTGTCTGCACCGTCGCCTGGATTTGAGCTGGCGCAATCCAAAGGAGCGAGGCTGGCCGGTGCGTCGAACACATACGTGCGCACCTATCACAGCCCACGCCCCATGCGCCGTAGCACTTTGCGGGATTTCTACGCAAAACACCCCGATGTTCTGGTGGAACAACTAGAGCATCGTTTCCGCCACCACTCACGTCACAATGCGATCACCCTAGGTAATATGATCGAAATCATGCAATACGGCGCACCTTTTGTCGGTCCGCCCGACATGGTGTATCTACACCCCAAATCATTCTTGGATGCCGCAGACGGGCTGCGACAGCTGTCCGATGACGGTCCGCTGTTCGGCTGCATTCAGTCGCTCGACCAGCTGCCTCCCGAGACGGTTGCGCAGATCAAAGGATACCTAGACGAAAAATTCGCCGGATACCTGCCGCTTGCGCTCGGAAAATCCGAATCCTGAACCGACCGCATCGGCCCCTGCCTGAGATGCGAATTTTTTTCATATTCATCGAAATAGCACTTGCGGCTTCAGGCACGGACAGCTAAATCAGCCCCACTAACGGGATGCGGGCGTAGCTCAGGGGTAGAGCATAACCTTGCCAAGGTTAGGGTCGGGCGTTCGAATCGCCTCGCCCGCTCCAAATAAACTAACGAACCCGGTTAGTTACAATGAGGCCGCCTTCGGGCGGCCTTTTTGTTTGGGATTATAGGGTGCGCTGGGATTGCAAGCGGCGCGTGTTTGCGGCGCGACATTCTGTATGCGCAGCACCGCCCAGCACAGAATCAAATTGCGTGTTTAACAGGATGACAAGTTCACCAATCCTTAGTTCGGGTAACGCAAGTTGTGCCGTCTGAGATCGCTACTTCGTGCACGCTCAGTTTATGCGCAGCTGTCTGGGTGAGCAGTGCCGCCGTATAGGCATCGTGGGCCCCCAAGGAATATGGTTCGCGGGAACGCTAGAGGACGCAGTGCTGCTCATGGCGGAAAACAGGGGCACCCCGGACGTCCACGGCGAAGGGTTCTTTATTCACCGCGTAGCGGCCCGCCACTTCCGGCAAGACCCCGAAGCCGTGTTCGACACGCCCCGCGCGATCGAGGGTGACGGTGCAGGCTAGTGGACCCGCGCGCTGATGCAGGCGACCTGCAGGCCTACGAAATTCCCATGGTTCGATACTTCGGAGAAAAAAGCGCCGAAGGCCGCGCCTACATCGCATCGGTGTGCGCGATACCTGAAGCGATGAGCGGCATCGCACATGTCCGCTTTGATCCACTGTGCGAGGATCGGTTCAAGGCGGTCGTGCACTGCAAGATCATGGCAGGAACAGCGACCCCGGCCGCCATATCCGGACGCTGGCCGACAAATTCGCAAGCCAAGACAGGCCACTCCGAGTTACCGGCAGGGCTGTCGAACTGCACGACGGTATCGTACCGGTGCCGCTGCCGGCAGCCGGGTGGATCACGATGCTGCCCAGTTCGACCCCATGTGCATTTGAGGTCGCTTAGCGCACCACCGGTAGGCACGGTCGGATTCAGTTTATCGAAAAACGCTCCAGGCATCGCGGTGCATTGCGCTGGTAGTCCTCCAACGTCTCGTCGAGGCTGCGGCGGTCACGCATCACCTCCATCGCACGTTTCTTCTCGGTCCAGTTGCCGCTGACATGCCGATCGAGAATCAGAAAACTGATACCCAGCAAAATCTCCTTTTCCGCGCGGCTCATCATACCCGCACGGTGCAGCGTAACCCCCGTCAGCGCCATCATGTTCGCGCAGCGGATCGCGGCGGCTTCCTCGCCTTCGTAGACACGCTGACCCACTGGCGTAACCGCAGCCGACGGCGCGGCGACCGACAGCAACCACATGCACGATACGATCATAAAACGCATCAAAAGACCTTGAACGTCATGGTGGTCAACGACCGTTCTATGCCCTCGATGTCCAGCAGATTGTCATTGATATAAACACCGACATCCTCGCCTTTGGGGATATAGACCTTCATCAACAGATCGAAATCGCCGGAGGTCGAATAGAGCTCTGAATGGATCTCGCGCAGGGCGATGGCCTCGGCTACACGGTAGGTCGTGCCGGGGCGGCACCTGATCTGGATAAATACGCATGTGCTCATGGGCGGCCTCCTGACGGGTTTGCAGCAAGGCTGGCACGAACCACCGAGGCGCCGCAATCCCTGATCGTGTCTTGCTGCACCTCCGCGCGCTGTTATAAAGACGCCGAACAGTTACGGAATGTCCACATGCGCACCGCCAAGATCACTCGCCAGACGGCCGAAACAGACATCAGCGTCGAGATCAACATCGACGGGTCGGGCGTTTACGATAACAAGACCGGTGTCGGCTTTTTCGATCATATGCTCGATCAGTTGTCGCGCCATGCGTTGATCGACATGACGGTGCGCTGCGAGGGCGATCTGCACATTGACGATCATCACACTGTCGAGGATGTGGGCATCGCCATCGGTCAGGCGCTGGCGCTTGCGATGGGCGACAAGCGCGGCATCGTGCGCTATGGCGCGTGCCTGCTGCCGATGGACGACGCGTTGGTGCGGGCGGCACTCGATCTGTCGGGGCGGCCTTTCCTTGTCTGGAACGTCAATCTGCCGACATCCAGGATCGGCGCGTTCGACACCGAGCTGGTGCGTGAGTTCTTTCAGGCGTTTTCTACCCATGGCGGTATCACGCTGCACATGGATCAATTGCACGGCCTCAACAGCCACCACATCGCCGAGGCGGCGTTCAAGGCTGTAGCGCGGGCGCTGCGCGGCGCGCTTGAAACCGATCCGCGCAAGGCGGATGCGATACCGTCGACCAAAGGCGCACTTTAGCGTGCTGACCGCGATTATCGACTATGAAAGCGGCAATCTGCACTCGGCGCACAAGGCGTTCGAGCGGATGGCGCGCGAGGTCGGCGCGGGTGATGTTGTCGTGACCGGGGACGCCGATGTGCTGGCCTCCGCCGACCGCGTCGTTTTGCCGGGAGACGGTGCTTTTCCTGCGTGCATGGCAGCACTGAAGGGCCATAGTGGGCTGTACGCGGCGATGGTCGAGGCCGTCGAGGTCAAGGGGCGCCCTTTTCTCGGCATCTGCGTCGGCATGCAGCTGATAGCGAGCCGGGGCCATGAGTATACGCTGACGGACGGGCTTGGCTGGATCGCGGGCGACGTGACACGCATCGTTCCTTCCGATCCGGCGCTGAAAGTACCTCACATGGGCTGGAACGATCTGGTCATCGATGTGCCGCATCCGGTTTTCGACGGGATCAAGACCGGCGATCACACCTATTTCGTGCACAGCTATCACATGGAGGTCGCCACCCCTGGCGAGAGGCTGGCCCATGTTGAGTACGCGACGGATGTGACCGCCGTGATCGGCCGTGACAATATGATCGGGATGCAATTCCACCCCGAGAAAAGCCAGACCACCGGCCTGCGCATGATCGCGAACTTTCTGCGCTGGACCCCCTAGCGCAGCTTCTGCCAAACCTCTTCACGACCGGCGTGACCGTCACACGGACGTATTTGCGGGATGTTACCCCGTTACACCACACGCGCCTCGCGCATCCCTTCGTCCGACGGTGCCCAGACCTATCATGACAGCACTGTGAAGCCTTGTTCGAGCAGGCACGACCGATCCGGTCACATCGGGCGGGCTTTGGCACAATCCGGGTGGGACTTCTGCCTGCGCCGCTCATAAACAGCACATGAGAGCCGCTATATCGGTTCTCCACTTCCGACAAGTCAGGCTCGCGTTGCACATTACCGATTTCCGTGCAAAACCTCCCCGCAACAGTCTGCAAAGGATGCCCCGCATGATCCTCTACCCCGCAATTGATCTCAAAGACGGTCAGGCCGTGCGGCTTGTGCACGGCGATATGGAGCGTTCGACCGTGTTCAACGACGATCCTGCCGCGCAGGCGCTTGAATTCGTGGCTGCGGGCTGTGATTGGCTGCATCTTGTTGATCTCAACGGCGCGTTTGCAGGTACCCCCGTCAATGCCGCACCGGTCGAGGCGATCCTGAAGGCCTGCAAAGTGCCTGCGCAGTTGGGCGGTGGCATCCGTGACATGGCCACGATCGAACGGTGGCTCGACAAGGGCCTTGCGCGGGTGATCCTGGGCACGGTGGCGGTGGAAAACCCCGATCTGGTGCGCGACGCGGCGCGCGCGTTTCCCGGTCAGGTCGCCGTAGGCATCGACGCGCGGGGCGGACGTGTCGCCACCAAGGGGTGGGCTGAAGAAACCGGGGTGATGGCAACCGATCTCGCGAAGTCCTTCGAAGATGCAGGCGTCGCCGCGATCATTTATACCGACATCCTGCGTGATGGTGCGATGGGCGGCCCGAACGTCGCTGCGACTGCCGATCTGGCGCGCGCCGTGTCGATCCCGGTGATCGCGTCCGGCGGGGTGTCCTCGCTCGATGATCTCCACGCGCTAAAGGCGACCGGCGTGATAGACGGTGCAATCTCGGGCCGCGCGCTTTACGATGGAGCAATTGATCTGCGGGCCGCGCTGGACGCGTTGCGCACCTAGCCCCCTGCCCCCGCTTGCCACGCGCGGGCCACCGGATTACACCACTGACATGCTGAAAACCCGCATCATCCCCTGTCTCGATGTCGCCGATGGCCGTGTGGTCAAAGGCGTCAATTTCGTCGGCCTGCGGGATGCGGGCGATCCGGTCGATGCCGCTATCGCCTATGATGCGGCGGGCGCGGACGAACTGTGCTTTCTCGACATCCACGCGACCCATGAAAACCGCGGTACCATGTTCGATCTGGTGCGCCGCACGGCAGAGCATTGTTATATCCCTTTGACCGTAGGCGGCGGCGTGCGGACCGCCGTAGACGTGCGCGCGCTTCTGCTCGCGGGCGCGGACAAGGTCAGCTTTAATTCCGCCGCCGTGGCCGACCCGGATGTCGTCGCCGCCGCCGCCGACCAGTTCGGCAGCCAGTGCATCGTGGCGGCCATCGACGCCAAGACGGTGGCACCCGGTCGGTGGGAGATATTCACCCACGGCGGACGCAAGCCGACCGGTATGGATGCCGTCGAATTCGCCATCACCATGATGGAAAAAGGCGCCGGTGAAATCCTGCTGACCTCGATGGACCGCGATGGCACCAAACAAGGCTTTAACCTGCCGCTCACCCGCGCCATTTCGGACGCGGTGAGCATGCCGGTGATTGCCTCTGGCGGTGTCGGAACGCTCGATCATCTCGTGGCAGGGGTAAAAAAGGGCGGCGCATCGGCAGTTCTGGCCGCGTCGATCTTTCATTTCGGCGAATTCACCATTCAACAGGCGAAACAACACATGGCCGACGCCGGTATTCCGATGAGGCTCGCATGACGCTCGACGATCTCTACGCCACCATTCTCGCGCGCAAGAGCGCCGATCCGGCTTCAAGCTGGACAGCACAGCTTTTGGCGAAAGGGCCCGAGAAATGCGCCGAGAAATTCGGCGAGGAAGCCATCGAGGCGATCATCGAAGCCGTGCGCGACGACAAGGCGGCGCTGACATCCGAGGCTGCCGACGTGCTCTATCATCTTCTGGTCATGCTGGCGGCGCGGGATGTACCGCTCGGTGATGTGTTGGCCGAGCTTGCACAGCGCCAATCGCAGTCCGGCGTCGCCGAGAAAGCGTCGCGATAACCACGGGTTGCGCGTCTTACAACTTGCTCGAAATGACACCGGTTGCAAAACCGCCCTTGCGCAATTCACCGAACAGGCGTTGGTATTCGATCTTGGGACAGCGGTTCTGAACGACGTCGATACCGCGCGCTTCGGCCCTGGCCGCCGCCTTGACATGTTCGACCCCGATCTGCATCCAGATCGTGCGCAGATCCGGCAGGACCTCCAGCGCCTCGTCCACAATTGCCGGCACAGCCTCCGAACGGCGAAAGATATCGACCATATCCACCGGGCCTTCGATATCGGCAAGCGTTGCGACGGCGCGCGCACCAAACAACGTCTCGCCCGCGAGGCCGGGATTGACCGGCACCACGTTATAGCCGCGCAACGAGAGATACCGCGCGACGAAGTAACTCGGACGAATGGGGTTCGACGATACCCCCACAACCGCGATCCGTTTGGTGCGCGACAGGATCTCTTTAAGAAAAATATCGGAATACCGCATGAGAACAGTCTACCCGCGTTGCGGCACACCCGAAAAGCCCCGACTGGGCACCGCCCCCAAAAAAAACGCCCTTCAGGTGAACCAAAGGGCGTAAAGTGCGGAACAGGGACAATTTGCGACGGTGCGTTCCGGGCACCGCCGCTCAGTACATCAGATATGCATTCAGGCACACGACAACAGAGGCACCGGTCATTTCAGCGCTGAGATGCGCAAAAATCCGCCGGATACCGGGGTTCAGTCGAAGATATCCTCAACCAGATCAAACGCTTCCTCTGCGATCTTGCGCCACATGGTTTTACCCTTTTTCCGCTTGCGAGTACTCTTGACCGGCCGCGCCTTGGGAAGTTTGCGGATCTTCGCGGGGGTCTGATGGCTGACGGCAGCGGGTGCTGCTTGCGTCTGCGGCACCGGCAATGCTTTCAGCGCGCTGAGCGGTGCGCCGCAGGACTGACAGGTCAACGTGTGATGATCCGTATCCAGTGTCAGCATGGCGCGGGTGCCGCAATGGCAGCACGTCGCGATTTTCGTTGGCCGGGCGATGGTTGCTCTCCTTCAACTATGGTTCTTGGTGGCATATAGGGCGATGGCAGCGGCATTTGAAACGTTGAGCGATCCGAACCCGCCTCCTGCGTCAATCCGCACCAATGCATCGACCGTTTCGCGAGTCTTGGCGCGCAATCCCGGTCCTTCCGCGCCCAGAACCAGGGCCACGGGCCGATCTCGCTTGCCTGCCACCGCCGCTTCGATTGTCTGCTCGGCCTCGCCGTCCAGACCCAGCACGAGATACCCCATGTCCTGAAGCGCGCGGATACCGTCCGCCAGATTGCGGATCCGCAAATAGGGCTGACGTTCCAGCGCGCCTGATGCGGTCTTGGCCAGCGCGCCTGTCTCAGGCGCGGAGTGATGGCGCGTGCCGATCACGGCAGACGCGCCCAGCACCTCAGCCGACCGCAGGATCGCGCCGACGTTGTGCGGGTCCGTGACCCGATCAAGCAGGATCACACGCGGCGCCGTATCGCCGATGCACACATCTTCCAGCCGGCCCCAGTCCAACGGCTTGACCTCCAGCACCGCGCCTTGGTGCACAGACCCTTGATCAATCGGCGGACGGAATTTGCGCGGATCGACGACCTCAGCTTCGATACCGGACGCAGCGATCGCTTCTTCCAGCTTCGCTTGTGCGTTGGGTGTCACCATCAGGTGCAGTTTCTCGCGCGCGGGATTTTCCAGCGCATCGCGCACCGCGTGCAACCCGAACAGCCACAACGTCTCACGCGCCTCGACCTTCTTGTCTTGTTCTTTCTGAACGACCCACTTGGGTTTTTTCATCGCGGCCCCCTGATCCTGCGCCGCATCGGCGCGCTTCGTGTCGTCTATCCAATCGCGCTCAGCGAGCCAAGCCTCTCTCGCCCGGAACCGTGCATCGCTCCCTTCAACAGCCCCCCCCCGCGTTACCATTAGATCAACCGCGCCCTTGCTGCGACACCTTCGAAAGGGGGGCAGACGCAGCACTGCAGGGTTCAGGTTTGAAAGATCTCTTGGCCCGGAAAAACTCAGCGATCCGGCGCTACAATCGTTGGGGCGATCCCGTTTTCGCGCCATGCGAATTTCAGTGTGGGGCGTTGGTTTTGCGGTTGACGCCTTGGGTCCTCACAGGTAATCACCGCGCCAGTGGGCGACAGGCCGCAAGGTGTGGCAGGGGACTGTAACTCCCTCGCGGAGACGCACGCCTGGTTCGATTCCAGGGTCGCCCACCACTTCTTCCGAAAGACATCGTTACCCCGCAGCGGTTTTATCGCGGACTGTAAGCGATGCATCAGGCTTGGCTGTGACCGCGCGCGCGGCACCAGGACCGTCGCGCGATCGCAAAGTTGCGTGTTTTCGCAATCAGAGAGAATGTCGGTCCTTGGATACTGCCAGCCCTGCGCCAGCATTCTTTACTGGCGGCACATGTATCTATGGTCCGCTTTCTGCCGGCGAAGCGAGGACGAGAACGGCGAAAATGAGAGCGGGGATCCACGTCTTCGGGTATTCTTCACCGGAAAAGGCATCTTTCAAAATATGCGGTGCACCCTATACTGACGCAAAAACAAGAGGCCACGCAAAACGGCCAGCGAGGACTGAGCATGGCACCCGAGGCTGCGTCTCGACAAAATTTCAATGTGGTGATCGTCGGGCAACAGGGGCGGCTAGCCTATGAGGCGCTTATCTTTGTTGCATCTCTGCGTGCGGCAAGCCCAAGTTTCCGCGGTAAAATCATTGTCGCGGAGCCGCAGGCGGGGCCGCTGTGGCCCAAGGATCCAACGATCCGCAACCCGCCCGTACGCGAGGCACTTCAAGAGATGGGCGCGCAGATCGTTCCGTTCGAGAGCCGTCATTTCGGCGCGGCCTATCCATTCGGAAACAAGATCGAGATGCTGTCCGCCCTGCCCGAAGGCGAGCCTTTCGTTTTCTTCGACACGGACACATTGATCACAGGGGATCTTGAGACGTTACCCTTTGATTTCGACCGCCCGACAGCGTCGATGCGGCGTGAAAATACCTGGCCCGATCCGCAGCTTTACGGGCCGGGCTACACTGGCCTGTGGAAATCATTGTATGACAAGTTCGGGCTGGAGTTCGAAAGCTCGCTCGATACCTCGCAACCCGATGAATACTGGCGCCGGTATCTCTATTTTAACGCGGGCTTTTTCTTTTACCGCTGTCCGCATGAATTCGGTGCCAGGTTTCTCGAATACGCGCTGGCGATACGTGACGCACCGCCAGTCGAGCTTTGCGCGCAAAGCTTTGATCCGTGGCTGGACCAAGTCGCCCTGCCCCTCGTGATCCATGCACTGGGCGGTGGGCGCGATACGCTTCCCGCAGGCTTTCTCGACGGTGCGGTCAGTTGCCACTACCGAATGTTGCCGCTGCTGTATGCGCGCGAAAGCGATCACGTGGTCGAGGTGCTCGAACGGGTGACGGCGCCCAACAAGCTCAAGAAAGTGCTCAAGTCATACGAGCCGATAAAGCGGATGATCTATCAGGGCCGTGGGCAGAAAGCGCGCGCGCTTTTTGATCGAAACCACCTGCCCCGAAAGGAGCAAGCGATCCGCAATCAATTGAAATCAAACGGATACTGGATGAGATAACCGCACTTCAGCGGCGCAGGTAACGGCCCTGTCACCCAAGGTGACTGGGCCGTCTTTGGGTTACGCCGCTTTTTCGAGCAGCGTGTAGGTTGAAATCATCGCGTCCTGGACCTGTGCCCGGGCGATCTTGCCTTTCTCGGTTCGCTTCGAGCGCGCACCAACAGCCTTCTTTATCACGCGACCGATCTGCTGGTTCATCGACGTGCGCGCACGGTCACCCGCACGGGTTCCCGCGGTTTCCGGCCCGCCCAGCGCAAGATCGTACTGTTCCACAAAACCGTCCTCTTCCTGTGCTTCATTGATGACTTTCAGGATGAAATCGTCGTCGAATTTA
This sequence comes from uncultured Sulfitobacter sp., assembly GCF_947497275.1. Lineage (GTDB taxonomy): Bacteria > Pseudomonadota > Alphaproteobacteria > Rhodobacterales > Rhodobacteraceae > Sulfitobacter. Next base: position 233,959 of record NZ_CANMFS010000001.1, on the reverse strand, counting down.
CCGGCCGCGTCCATGTCCGTCGCCAAGGCAACAACGCGCGCGATCACATGTCGTTTTGCCGCCAGCCGCAGCGCAAGCGCATCGTCCGCAGGCGCTGTGTCGATCACATGTGTCTCAACCAACATCTGCATGTAATGCGTCATGTTCATACCCGCAGCTTTGGCTTGCGCATCCATGAACTTGCGCACCGGAAGCTCGAGCGTGAACGTCACGGTCGACGCTTTCGAGATCTTTTCCATCCGCCGCTCACGACGCTCCGCGCGCGTGGCCGCTGTCGACGAGGGTGCGCCCTTCACATTTTTCGAAGGTTTACCTGCCGAGATATTTTCTACTTTGCCCATATTCTGAGACTCCTGCTGAAACATACTTTGCATGTATGTTATCCTCAGCAACCCGTCAACATACTTTACAAGTATGCTTCCGATTGGCCGACCTGTTTCCCGAAGAACACAGGTTCCGGAACACGCGGCGGCAACGGAATGTTTTCCCGGGGCGGGGTTGCACCCCCAAAGGATTTCCTTTGGACAACCCGATCCCTTGTCTGGCGAAAGCCAATCCCGTAACCAGAAATCAGAATTTTCAACAGGAGACAATCCGATGACAGACGGCCCTACCTACGGTTTCGATACCCTGCAAATTCATGCAGGCGCCCGCCCGGATCCGGCTACTGGCGCACGACAGACACCGATCTATCAGACGACGGCGTATGTTTTTCGCGATGCCGATCACGCGGCGGCACTGTTCAATCTGCAAGAGGTCGGTTTCATCTATTCCCGCCTGACCAACCCGACCGTCGCGGTTTTGCAAGAGCGGATCGCGACGCTCGAAGGCGGTGCGGGTGCTGTATGCTGCTCGTCAGGCCATGCGGCACAGATCATGGCGCTGTTTCCACTGATGAGCCCGGGCAAGAATATCATCGCATCGACCCGGCTTTATGGCGGCACCGTCACTCAGTTCACGCACACGATCAAGAGATTTGGGTGGGAATGTAAATTCGTCGACTTCGATGATCTCGACGCCGTACGCGACGCGATCGATGAAAACACGCGCGCAGTGTTCGGTGAAGCGATCGCGAACCCCGGCGGATACATCATGGACGTGCGCGCCATCGCCGATATTACGGACGATGCGCAGATTCCGCTGATCATCGACAACACCACCGCCACACCCTATCTGGTGCGCCCGATCGAACTCGGCGCCACGCTGGTCGTCCATTCGACAACAAAATACCTGACAGGTAACGGCACAGTGACTGGCGGCTGCATCGTGGATTCGGGCACGTTCGACTGGTCCGCGACGGACAAGTTTCCGTCCCTGAGCGCGCCGGAACCTGCCTATCATGGGCTCAAGTTCCAAGAGACGTTCGGCGCGCTGGCCTACACCTTCCACGGTATCGCCATCGGCCTGCGCGATCTGGGCATGACGATGAACCCGCAAGCCGCGCATTATACGTTGATGGGCACCGAAACACTGAGCCTGCGAATGGATCGTCACGTCGAGAACGCCAAAAAGATCGCGGCGTGGCTCGAAGCGGACGACCGGATCGATTACGTGACCTATGCCGGTCTGGAATCTTCACCCTACTATGAGCGTTCCAAGAAAGTTTGCCCCAAAGGCGCGGGTGGGCTTTTCACCTTCGCCGTAAAGGGGGGCTATGAGGCTTGCGTGAAGCTGGTCAACAGTCTCGAAGTCTTCAGCCATGTGGCAAACCTCGGCGACACCCGCTCGCTGATCATCCACTCCGCATCGACCACCCACCGGCAGTTGACCCCCGAACAGCAGGAAGCCGCCGGTGCGGGGCCTAGTCTGGTGCGCGTGTCCATCGGAACCGAAAACCCCGAAGATCTGATCGCGGATCTTGATCAGGCGCTTGCCAAAGCAGTCGCGTAGCGTGACACGACGTGCTCCCATCGTGCCAGCGCGGTGCGATGGGAGCGCTCTGCGGCAGACCGCCGAAACCCGTGTCCGGTCTTTTCATGCGCTGCGTGCTGTTCTAGTCTGGCTTTCGATAAAGTTGTCGGTCAACTGCACCCGTGATAAAGGCATGGCATGAAGCCTAATTTCGCTCTTTCGCTGTCCTTCGAAGGGATCAAGCTCCTCCATCGTGCCGCCGGTGGCTGGCGCGAAGTGGGTGAAGTCGGGGTCGCTTCTCCGGACCTGGCGGGAGAGTTGGCTGTTTTGCGCCGCACCGCCGTCAGCCTTGATCCATCCGGTCTGCGGACCAAGCTGATCATTCCCGCTGAACAGATCAAATATCTGACCGTCGAAACCCCCGGATTGTCCGATGCCGCGCGGCGCAAGGCCGCCGAGACGGCTCTTTTCAACGCGACCCCCTACGAGATTGAGGAACTGGCCTACGACATCTCAATGGACGGACCGACGACTCACGTGGCCGCTGTCGCCCGCGAGACGCTGGCCGAAGCTGAGGGATTCGCGCAGGAGCACCGTTTCCACCCGGTCAGCTTTGTCGCCATACCGGGCGATGCACCTTTTCTGGGAGAGCCTTTCTTTGGCATGACGGATGCCGCGGCGGCACTTCTTGGCGAAGATGAGACCCTCGAGCCGGATGGCATCGCGGTCGTTGTCGTTGGCCAGATCGAAAAAACGCCTTCCCCCTCGGATTCCGAGCCCCCTGCCGCCGACACTTCCATTGCGAAGCCCACCGCTGAGCCGGAAACCGCGCCCGCCGGCGCAGCGCCGAATGTGACGGAACAGTCGACCGCGGCCCAAGCCCCGCCACCAAAAGCACAACCCGCACCCTCTCGCGCCAAGGACACTGCGACACTGGATGCCGCCGCAAAACCGGAGCCAACGCCCCCACGCGCCGCAGCCACCACATCTTCTGAGTCCCCGCAGCCTGACAACACACCGCCCGCTGCGGACGCATCGACTGCCGCGGACACATCGCCGGATGTTTCATCCGAGCCGAAAAAACCGGCGCTCGTGTCGGCGCGCAAGGTAAGCCAACCGAAACCTGCCGCGCCGTCCGACGACAAAGCTACACTCGGCTTCTCTACGGTTCGCGGCACACCCAATCCAGCCGCGGCACCTTCTCTGGGCGGCGCCTCGCGCGCAACTCCCGCCCCCGACAGCAGTTCGCTGACCCCCGTTGCCGCAGACGCAGCGGCGACCCATGATATCGCCAAGGCAGGCGGCTTTTTGAGCCGTCGCAAACCGCGTACCGGTGCTGCCGCGCCGGTGCCCGCGCCCGTGGCCCCGGTAGTCGCAGCTGGCAACGAACAACAACGCATGACCGTCTTCGGTGCACGCAGCTCCGACGAGATCGGTGGCAAGCCACGTTTTCTCGGTTTGATCATGACGGTGATCCTGTTGATATTGCTTGCTGGCGTCGCCGCTTGGGCGGCTGTATTCCTTGACGACGGCATCGCTGGCCTTCTGCGGGGCAACGATGATCGCGCGGTCGCATCCGCACCTGAGAACCAAGCGACGACCGAAGTCATTCGCGTTCCCGACGATGCGCGCCCGGACGACGCGGCAGCCGACGAGGCGGTCGATCTGGCAGCACTCGATCCTGTGCTGTCAGCCGAGGACAGCGCGATCCTGGACGCACTTCAAAGCCCCAGCGGCGAACCCGAACGGCCCGTAATCACCCAAAGCGAAGCCGCCGCGCGCTACGCTGTAAGCGGCATCTGGCCTCTTGCACCTGATACATCGCTTGCACAGCCCGAGATCCCGGCGGAGACCGCATATCGCAGCAGCCTCGACCCCGTCAGCGCCTCGAACGATGCCATTGCCCTGCCCGCGCCCGAAGGATTGAACACCGATGTCCAGCTGGCCGCCGTCGTGTCGCCGCCGCCCTTCGGTCAACCGGCGAATATCGATAGCCGAGGCCTGTGGGTCCCCACGCCCGAGGGAATCGTAACGCCCGAAGGTTACACCTTGGTCGCAGCAAGCCCGCCGCTCAAGCCGCCCCAAATCGTCTCACGCGACACGGTTGCGCCGCCGGCGGCCGCGCCCGTCTCGCCGCTTCTTGATGTTCGACCAAGGACACGGCCCATCGGGTTCGCTGAAAATACCGAGAGATCACAGCTGGGCGGCGTCACGCGGGTCGAATTGGCCGTGTTCCGCCCGGCGTTACGCCCCCGGTCCATACAAGACCGGGCGCGCGAAGCTCAAGAGGCCGAGCAAGCTGCACTGGAAGCGGCCCGGGAAGCGGAGCAAAACCGTGCGGCTGCTGCAGCGGCGGCGGCGGCTGCCGCAGCCCTTGCCCTGCCACCGGCAAGCGATCCTGTGATCAGCGACGCAACGAAGTTCGCCATCGCCCAATCACGGCGTCCCGACACTCGCCCGCGCAACTTTTCCCGTATCGTCAAGCGGGCAGCCCGTGCAGCCCCGGTGGAGCAACGTGTCGCCGCCTCTGTCGCGCCACGCGCCGTGGCCCCCAGCATCCCTTCGAAGGCCTCCGTCGCCCGCAGCGCAACGGTGAAGAATGCAATCAATCTGCGTAGTGTGAATCTGATCGGGGTCTATGGAAAACCTTCGAGCCGGCGCGCGCTGGTGCGCCTGTCTAACGGCAGATACCAGAAAGTACGTGTCGGTGACCGCATCGACGGCGGCCAGGTCTCTGCCATCGGAGACAACGAACTGCGCTACACCAAAAGAGGACGGAATGTCGTCCTGAAAATCCCGAGCAGCTGATGCGTCCGGCGCGCCTACGCAGCGACGGGCGATGTCCGAATAAATGTAATGCGCGGGGCCGAAGGGCCTGCGCGCAATTGGATCAGACCTCGCGCGCTATATCCCGGCCAACTCCCCGCTGTCGATTTGCTCCTGCTCAATGCTTTCGAACAATGCCTTGAAGTTGCCTTCGCCAAAGCCGTCGTCTCCCTTACGTTCGATGAACTCGAAAAAGATCGGACCAATCACAGTCTTCGAAAAGATCTGAAGCAGGATCCGCGTTTCACCGCCATCGACCACACCTTCTCCATCAATCAGGATGCCGTGTTTCTTCATCCGGTCGATCGGCTCTGCGTGCCCAACCACGCGGTCCGCGCACAAGTCGTAGTAGGTCGCCGGCGGGGCGGGCATGAATTTCAGTCCATTTTCGGCGATCGCATCTGTCGCCTCATAAATATCGCGCGCACCGACCGCGATGTGCTGGATTCCCTCCCCGTTATACTTCTTGAGATAGGCCACGATCTGTCCCGTCTCGCCACGATCCTCGTTCAGGGGGATTCGGATCCGCCCGCAAGGCGAGGTAAGCGCCCGCGAGAAAAGGCCCGTGAACTTCCCTTCGATGTCAAAGAAACGGATCTCCCGAAAATTGAATAGATCGCCGTAGAACTTGAACCACCGGTCCATGTTCCCCTTGAACACATTATGCGTCAGGTGATCGAGGTAATAGAAACCGACGCCTTCAGGCTTGGACTGTGCAATCCAGTCATATTCCCCGTTGTAGGGCGACGTGTCGTAATACTGATCCACGAAATACAGAAGGGATCCGCCGATTCCCATGATTGCCGGCACGTCCAGAACCTTGCCGTCGCCGGTGTATTCCTGCGCACCATTGGCCACTGCATGGGCCAGCGCCTTTTGCGCGTCGACGACCCGCCATCCCATCGAGGGGGCGCAAGGGCCGTGATGATCAACGAACCGGGCGGCGAAGGAATCCCGGTCATAGGTCAGCACATATGTAATGTCTCCCTGCTGCCATAGCTCGATGTCCCTGGTTCTGTGGTTGGCAACGTGGGTATAGCCCATCTTGCGAAACACCACGCGCAGTTCCTCGGGATCAGGAGAGGCGAATTCGACGAATTCAAACCCGTCGGTACCCGCAGGGTTATCTTGCGTGATCTTCGATTTCGGCGCGTCGTGGGGAAACGGACCCATTGGATACCTCCTTGAATGTGCGGTTTGTTTCAAGATACAGCACCGAAGGCACGACATTCGCGCTTTTTCACTTAAACTTATAGATGTTTGCGTGCCTTCTGCGCATATAATGACGAAACAGCGTGAAAGTCCCGCATAGTGATCGACGACACAGACACCCGGCTGCTCGAGGCGTTGCAACAGAACGCGCAGATGACAGCGCAGGAACTTGGAGACAGGCTCAATCTCTCGGCCTCACAGGCCGGACGACGTCGCCAGAAGCTGGAAGCGGACGGTGTGATCGAAAGCTATACCGCTCGCCTCGATCCCCGCCGGCTCGGTTTGCAGGTCCAAGGGTTTGTGCAGGTTCATCTTGCCATTCACGGCCCCGATCATTCGCAAAGCTTTGCGCGACTGGTCGCTGCCCGTTCCGAAATCGTGAGCGCGTGGACGATGACGGGGGATGCGGATTATCTCTTGCGGGTCTACTGTGTCGACCTACCTGCGTTGAACCGGTTGATTCACGACGTGCTGCTGCCGCATAAAGCTGTGTCACGCGTCCACAGCCAGATCGTTATGGACCAGCTCAAGCGGGATGGTCCTCTTCCCACCTGATCGTGCAGGTAACATACAAGGACCGCCATGGAAGGGTTTCTGTTTCAAGCGTCGATCTATCTTGCCGCCGCCGTCATCGCGGTGCCGATTGCTGCTCGGCTGGGGCTGGGATCGGTGCTGGGTTATCTGGCTGCAGGTATCCTGATCGGTCCCCTTCTCGGCCTCGTTGGCTCGGAAACGCAGGACGTTCAGCACTTCGCCGAATTCGGCGTGGTGATGATGCTGTTCCTCATCGGGCTTGAGCTTGAACCGCGTACCCTTTGGGACATGCGCCACCGACTCTTGGGTCTGGGCGGGTTGCAGATCACCGTCAGCACGCTCGCGCTCATGGGCATCGCCATGGCCTACGACCAAAGCTGGAGCGTCGCACTGGCGATCGGGCTTACCCTGTCGCTCAGCTCGACTGCCATCGTTCTGCAAACCTTGACGGAAAAGGGCTTGATGCAGACGGCAGGCGGACGCTCGGTCTTTTCGGTTCTGCTCACGCAGGATATCGCCGTGATCCCCATCCTCGCGTTTCTGCCGCTGCTCGCGGTGTCGCGCTCCGAAGCTCTGGTATCGCCCGACGGCTCGATCTCGCGGGTGACGGATCTGCCCACGGAGGGACATGCAGACACCCATGGCCCGGCTGCCGCCGAAGCCGCGTTCAATCTGATCGACAGCCTACCGGCCTGGGGTGTGACGCTTGTGACGGTTGGTGCCATCGCGGGAATAATACTAACCGGTGTGTTTTTCACCCGTCCGGTGTTCCGCTATATTCACTTGGCCAAACTGCGCGAGATGTACACCGCGCTTGCCCTGCTCATCATCGTCGGCATTTCGTTCATCATGATGCTTGTCGGCCTTTCGCCCGCGTTGGGCGCATTTTTGGCGGGCGTGGTGCTGGCCAGCTCTGAATTCAGACACGAGCTCGAAACCGATCTCGAGCCATTCAAAGGCCTGTTGCTCGGCCTGTTCTTCATCACCGTCGGTGCCGGTATCAACTTCACGCTTCTGGCCGAGAATGCTCTGGTAATTGTCGGCATGGCCTTGCTCGTCATCATTGTAAAAGGCCTGATCCTGTCCATCCTCGGGCGGTTATTCAGACTGCGGGGACGGGACAAGTGGCTCTTTGCCCTTGGGCTGGCCCAGGCAGGTGAATTCGGCTTCGTGCTCGTCAGTTTTTCGGTCGCGACCGGCGTGATGCCCGACGCCGTCGCAGAAACCCTGTTGCTGGTCGTTGCGCTGTCGATGCTGATCACACCGCTGCTGTTCATCCTGTACGAAGTCATTTCAAAACGCAGTGTGGATACGTCGATTGCCCCTCCCGAAGACGAAATCGACACCGCAGGGCCGATTATCATCGCGGGTGTCGGGCGCTTTGGGCAGATGGTGAACCGGATGGTCCAGGCGTCGGGCTTCGATACCGTCGTGCTTGATCACAACCCCGAAACCATAGCGGTAATGCGCCGCTTTGGGTTCAAGGCGTTTCTGGGCGACCCTACCCGCGCAGACATCCTGCGCAAGGCCGGTCTTGCCGACGCAAAGGTGCTTGTCGTGTCGCTCGATGATCAAAAATCGGCCCGCGCCCTTGTCCGCTACGCGCGCAAGGAGCGCCCGGATCTGCATATCGTCGTACGCGCGCATGACCGTACGGACGTCTACAACCTGTATCAGGCGGGCGCGAATGACATCGTACGGGAGATGTTCGACAGCTCCTTGCGTGCGGGACGCTATGTGCTCGAACGAATGGGCCTGTCAGAGTACGAGGCAGCAGAGGCACAGCGGCTGTTCTATCATCACGACCGTAAATCGGTGCGCGAACTGGCCGATGTCTGGCGTCCCGACGTCGCGCCACAAGACAACGAGGCGTATGTCGCGCGCGCCAAAGAGTTGCAAAAAGATCTTGAAACGGCGTTTCTGAACCGCGGCGAAGACGACGAGAAGAAAAGCGCGTGAGCGTGGCGGCTTAGCCGCCGCTGACACCCGCTTCGGCAAAGGTCGACATACCGCTGTGGCATTCGACTGCGGCCTTGAGGATCGAGATCGCAAGCGCGGCGCCCGAAGCCTCGCCCAGCCGCAGGCCAAGCGACAGGATCGGCGTTTTTCCAAGCTTGTGCAGCAACTCTGCGTGCCCGCTTTCATCGCTCTGATGGCCGGCGATACAGTGATCCAGCGCGCCTGTCACTGCCTGTTCGAGACAGGCCGCCGCCGCGGTACAGATGAAACCGTCGAGAATGACCGGAATCCTGTTCAAGCGCGCGCGGGCGATTGCCCCCACCATAGCAGCCATCTCGCGTCCGCCCAATCGGCGCAACGTCTCGATCCCGTCGCCCTGCCCCCCATGCAGCGCGACCGCATCCGCGACCACTTGCGTCTTCAGATCCACGCCCGCATCGTCGACGCCCGTGCCGCGTCCCGTCCATCCCGCCGCTGGTCCCCCGTACAGGGCACAGGCAATGGCCGCCGCCGATGTCGTATTGCCAATGCCCATTTCCCCCACGACCAGCACGTCGGAATCGACACGCACCGCGTCCCACCCCGCCGTCAATGCCGCCGTCAGCTCCGCGTCCGTCATTGCGGGCACTTGGGTGAAATCCTGTGTGGGGCGGTCAAGGTCAAGCGCATGCACATCAAGCCGCGCGTCCGCCGCACGGGCGAGCTGATTGATCGCAGCACCGCCATGCTCGAAATTGAGAACCATCTGCGCAGTGACCTCGGGTGGAAAAGCGGAAACACCACGCGCCGCGACCCCGTGATTGCCCGCGAAAACAATGATCTGGGGCGCTTTAATCCGCGGACGCGCATCCCCGCGCCAACCGGCATACCACTGCGCCAGCGTCTCGAGATCACCTAAAGCTCCGGGAGGTTTGGTCAACTGCGCGTTTCGATCGGCGGCGGCGGCGCGGGCGTGTGTGTCCTGCACCGGCTGCCCCGCGATCAAGGACCGAAATCCGTCGGGATTTATAAAATCGGCCATATCGTAAACCTCATTGCCACAGTGGTGCAGTCTGTTTACTCAATGCACGTCTGCTCACAAGCACGGAACGGACACGCGCATGAGAAAAATCAACGCTTTGCAAGCTGCCAAGACTGATATTTGGCTGGCGGCAGTCCTGCTGACACGGTTGCCGCTGCCGCATTTGCCGCGCACGGCCTTCGACAACAGTACGCGCGCAGTCTGGGCCTATCCGCTCGTCGGTGCAGTAGTCGGTTTGGCGAGTGCGCTAGCCGGACAAGCGGCGTTGCTGATGGGTTTGCCTGCAACTGCGGCGGCTGCCATTTCGCTGGGGTGCATGATGTTGTTGACCGGGGCGATGCACGAGGACGGTCTTGCAGATCTCTTCGACGGGTTCTGGGGGGCCACCACGCCGGAGCGCCGCCTGCAGATCATGCGCGACAGTCAAATCGGCACCTACGGAACACTCGCATTGGTCATGGTGACAGTACTGCGGTGGAGCGCATTGACAGTCCTTTTGCCGCACGGAATCACGGTGATAATCGTGGCCTCCGCCCTGTCGCGCGCGATGATGGCACCGCTGATGTCGTTCCTTCCGTACGCGCGCCGCGACGGGCTTGCCCACAGCGTTGGCCGGCCAAGCGCGTCGATGGCATTCGGGACCCTTGCTGTCGGCACAGGCATCGGGGTGCTGGCGACAGGCGGCTTCGCCATCCTTGGACTGGCGTCTGTGATCGTGGTCGCAGCCGTCATCGCAGGTATCGCAAGACGGAAGATCAAAGGGCATACCGGAGATGTCTTGGGCGCAGTGCAACAACTGACCGAAACAGCTGTGCTGCTGACCGGCACGGCGCTTATTCTGTAACGAAAAACCGTGCGCATCGCTGCGCACGGAGAATGTGGAGAATATCAGATATCCTCGGACCGGTCAGGCTGCAACGCGACTTTCCAGAACGTCACCGACCTGTTTGGCGGCGGCCAACTCGTCACCACCCGAAACAGCGGCCACTTCACGTGTCAGCCTTTCCAGTGCCGCCTCGTACAGCTGCCGCTCTGAGTAGGATTGTTCACGCTGGTCGTCCGTACGGTGCAGATCGCGCACCACTTCGGCAATCGCGATCAAATCCCCGGAATTGATCTTCTGTTCATATTCCTGTGCCCTGCGCGACCACATCGCCCGCTTGACCTTGGCCTTGCCCTTGAGCGTCTTCATGGCGTGAGTGATTACATCGGGCGAGCTGAGTGCGCGCATTCCGATTTCGGTCGCCTTGTGTGTAGGCACCCGCAATGTCATCTTGTCCTTCTCGAACGAGATAACGAACAGTTCCAGCTTGATGCCCGCGACCTCCTGCTCCTCGACAGAGACGATCTGCCCGACGCCGTGCGCGGGATAAACAACGAATTCATTCGGGCGGAATTCAAGCTTTTTGGATTTGGTCATACGTTTCAGGCTCCTAAGCGGTCCGACCTATTTCAGGAAGGCACGCAAAAACACGCAAGTTGTCAGACCAATGGTCCGAGAGACGTGCGCTATTATTGATTATTCAGATATGCCGTGGCTGTGCGGCAAGATGCTTATGGTCATTATTTGATGTCATTGCAGACAGCATACCACAAAAAACCTCTCCGTGAAAGTGGACCTAGGGTCATCACGGAGAAGTCAGAGCAATAACAACTCATTAGCAAGTTTCGACGCCGAATAATCGCGCCAATGGCTGGCGAATCAGCCGCCTTCGCCGGGGGCTTCGGAAAACAGATCGATCTTGCCATCCTTCCCGTCCATTTCATCGGCGGAAGGAAGCGGGTCTTTCTTCGTGATGATGACCGGCCAAAGCTCGGAATACTTGCGGTTGAACTCGACCCATTTCTCCATGTCCGGTTCGGTGTCGGGTCGGATCGCATCCGCCGGGCATTCGGGCTCGCAGACGCCGCAGTCAATGCATTCGTCTGGATGAATGACGAGCATGTTCTCGCCTTCATAGAAACAGTCCACCGGGCAGACTTCGACGCAGTCGGTGTATTTGCAAGCGATGCAGGCGTCATTCACGATATAGGTCATGGATATGTCTCTATAAGCTCGATTTGCGACCTTGCTAATTCAGCCGCCCGGATCATTCAAGGTGGCGCGCCTTAGAAAGATCCAGCATCCGACGATCACGCTTCGTAGGTCGCCCCTTGCCTTCAAAAGCGGGATTATGTGTGCTTTGGTCGTTCGATTTACGTACGGGCGGGGAAAGATCGCTATAGAGTGCCTGCGCTTCGGGCGCCGGACCGCGCCTGACCCCACACGCCTCTATCCGGATGACACGGACATGGTCGTCTTTCGGAAAGGTCAGCGTATCGCCAGCCTTCACTGTCGCGCTACGTTTTGCCGCAGGTGTCCCGTTGATCCGAACGGCCCCCGACGCGACGACTGTTGCCGCCAAAGACCGCGTCTTGAAGAAGCGGGCGAACCATAACCATTTATCGAGGCGCAGTTTCTGATCAGGTGTGGCCGTCACTCGTCTGAGCCGTCACTTGTCTGACTTGAGCCCCATCAGGGCCGCAGCAAACGGATTATCGGGATCAATCTGTTTCTCTTTCTTCGCTGGCCGAGAAGAGAAGTTCTGCGATTTATTCGGCTTATCGCCCGCACGCGTTGCAGGTTTCTTGCCGCGCGCGCCGGGCTTGCCCTTGCCCCTTGGCCGCTCGCTGCCCGATTGCCTGCGCGGCTGACGTGCCCAGGTAAACGTATAGAACGTCTCCATTTCTGCGCCAGCGATGTCCGCGTCAGGCGCTGTACCTTGCGGTACTTCCGTCTCCGAAACTGCATCGACACCCGGACCGACCTTTGCTTCGTCCGTCGGCTCCTCTGCGATCGGTGCTACGCCGTCATCCAAGATAGCGGCTGTATTTTCGGGAACATCAGCAGGCGGTACGCTGCTCGGATCTTCGATGATACCACCGGCCGCAGGTGCATCCGCAACGTCCATCACAGGCGTCGTGTCGGTCACGTCCTTCGCGGCTTCCGGTATCACTTCGGCTACCGTCTTTACCTTGGCCCGCTCACCCTTCTCGGCGGCATAACCCAACCCCTGCATCAGGTCGGCGAATTGCTCAAGCGTGGTGCCCGAAATAGAGAGCATATCCGCTTTGGCTTCGAACCCGCTGCGCGAATCTTCGGCACGCAGCATGTCGGCCAACCGCTCCAGCATATCGATCCGGATCGCCCGCGTCCCAGATTTGCGATAGCCCGACATCGTATCGGCCCCCGCAGGTGCGCCCGCATCAGAGGGTATGGTGACCAAACCGGGTGGTGGGGATTCAGGGAACTCACCAAGGTTCTGCTGCAACGACCACAAGACAAGCCGCAGCCGGGTCGGAGCGGGTTTTAGCAAAGCAGGCATGAAAATCGTGTATTGTCCGAAACGAATGCCGTGCTTGCGCAACGCGCCGCGCGCTTCCTGATCAAGTGCCTTGACGTCTTCGGCCACGTCCGCACGGGCGATAATCCCGAAGTTTTCGACCAGACGGAACGCAAACCCCCGTGCGAGGCCGCTCAAGGTCTCGTCCTTCTGCAAAGCGATCAACGGCTCAAAAAGGGCCGCAATCTTGCGCTCGACAAAATGTTGCAAGCGACGTTGCACCTTCTGCGCTACTTCTGGCCCGGCCACGTCATCAACGAAAACCTCAACGGTTGGCTTGAGACCGTCCGATCCCGCGACCAGCTTGCCCACGGCGGACTTGGCCCACATCAGGCCGCCCTGCTCGGTAAAGTCGATCTCGGTATCCGGTGCGTTATAGAACCGATCCGCGCGCAGATGGAACTGCGGGGCAAGTGCCTGCAACGCAGCTGTCTTGATCGTTTTACTCTCCGCCGACCCGGCCCCTTTGTCAGCGCGGAAACGGAAACCGTCCAACTTGCCTACAAATTCGCCTTCAACGGTTACTTCACCGGTCTCGTTTACTTCGGCCACCATGGCTTCCTTTTGTCCCAGCCGGCGCAAAAGCACGGATGTGCGCCGATCTACAAATCTCTGGGTCAGACGTTCGTGCAAGGCGTCCGACAATCTGTCTTCTACGATACGGGCCTGTCCGCGCCAATGGCTTTCATCACTTGTCCAGCCTTTGCGCTGGGTGACATAGGTCCACGTGCGGATAAACGCCAATCGCTTTGACAACGCATCAATGTCGCCATCGGTTCGATCGATGCGCTTAATTTGTCGCGCAAGCCAATCATCGGGAATACTACCACGTTGATGGAGATAATTGAATATCGTTTCCAGAAGGCCCGCGTGCTCGGCATGGCTGATGCCGCGAAAATCGGGAATCCGGCATACATCCCACAATAGACGCACCGAAGGCCCATCCGTACAACGCGCCGCAATCTCGGCGTCATCCGATAGTGCCTTGAGCGCACGCAGATCGTCCGCCTCGCGCGCTTTGACCAGACGCTCGTGATCGGGGGATTGTTCGAGCGTCATGATCAATCGGTCGATTGACCCGAACTGCAACGCAGGGTTGCGCCAGTTGATCTTGTTCTGTGGCGTAAAACTGTGGTCCATGATGGCGCGTGCCACCCCGTCGTCCAGCGGTCGCGCATCGCCCGTCACGCCGAAAGTACCGCTTTTGAAACCGCGTCCGGCCCGTCCGGCAATCTGTGCGAGTTCGTTGGGCGCGAGCGGGCGCATGCGACGCCCGTCAAATTTCGACAGAGCCGAGAAGGCGACATGATCAACATCCAGATTGAGACCCATCCCGATGGCGTCTGTCGCCACCAGAAAATCGACCTCGCCGTTCTGGTACATATCGACCTGCGCGTTGCGCGTACGCGGGCTCAATGCCCCCATCACAACCGCTGCACCGCCCTTCTGACGACGGATCAGCTCTGCAATGGCATATACATTTTCAACCGAAAAACCAACGATTGCGCTGCGCGGGCGCATGCGACTTATCTTTTTCTGACCTGAGTAGATCAATTCCGACATCCGCTCGCGACGAACGAATTGCGCTTCGGGCACCAGCGCGGCAATCGTCCCACGCATCGTATCGGACCCCATGAACAAGGTTTCGTGCAGGCCCCGCATCCGCATCAAACGATCCGTGAACACATGACCGCGCTCGGGATCTGCGCACAGCTGTATCTCGTCGACCGCGGCGAAATCAGCGCCCATGCCTTCGGGCATCGCCTCCACCGTACAGACCCAATACTGTGTGCGCGGCGGGACGATCCGTTCTTCTCCGGTGACCAAAGCCACAACCGATGGCCCCCGCGCCGCGACGATCCGGTCATAAACCTCGCGCGCAAGCAGTCGCAGCGGCAGACCGATCACACCGGTCCGGTGCCCCAGCATCCGCTCTATCGCATAGGTTGTTTTGCCTGTGTTGGTCGGGCCCAAAACGGCCACAACCCTTCCTTGCGTCTGCACCGCAACATCCTTCCCGGATCAGAGCGTCCGCCCGATCCCGTCGCGCCTGAGGCTTTCGAGCGCCTTGGTTGCATTTTCGTGGTGCGGGTGCAACGCCAGAACGCGACGGTACAAGTCCGCCGCACGTCGTGTTCTGCCGAACTCTTCGAACAGAGTGCCAAGACCGAAAATCGCGTTGAAATTATCGGGATTGAGCGACAGCGCGGTTTCAAGATCATCTACCGCGGGACCGTACAACTCGGCGCGGAAATATGCGGTGGCGCGGGCGTGAAAGCCTTCGGCAAAGCCGGGTGCGTGATCGGTCAACGCTGTGAAGTGGTCGATTGCCAGATCAAAATCGCCCTTCGCCATCGCGGCCCGTCCCCGACGCAACAACAGATCCATCGCGGCAGAGCCCGATTTCGACCAAGCGCGCTCCAGATCCCGTTCAGCCGCCCGGGACTGTTCAGGCGACGCTGTCCGCAGGTTTTCCAACAGGTCTGACGTGCCTTCCTGCGCGCCTGCGGGACCGCAGAGCAACAAAGCCGCACCAAGTGCCGCGACGGTATGTTTGAGGTTGACGGGGTCTATACGCATAACAAGACTGAATGTAACAGGTGGACGCCCGATTTCCAGAGAGGTCTGTCACCATTTGCCAAAAAAAGGGCTGAAGATGAGCGATATTGTAGACGAAGCTGTCGTCGTGCTGAACGAAAAGATGGCTGGCGAAAGCATTGGCGGCACTGCAAAGTTTGACATTGAAGGCGAAGGTGCCGTGATGATTGACGATGCAGGCGCGCGTGCCGCAAATGAAGAAGCCGATGTAACCCTTTCTGCCGACGCGGAAACATTTCAGGGCATCATGGATGGCAGCACCAACGCGACGGCCGCGTTCATGTCCGGCCAACTCAAGGTAGACGGCGATATGGGCCTCGCGATGAAGCTTGCCGCGGCGCTTGCCTGATACCGGACCGAAATGACCCTCGCGCCAGCTCCTTTATATAGCGACGTACATCCCGGACCGCCGAATGGGGAGGCTTTTTGGACCGACACATCGGACGCAAGACGGTTGCGGCTCGGGCTATGGAGGGTGCCGGACGCGCGGGGCACTGTTCTGCTTTTTCCCGGTCGGACCGAATACATCGAGAAATACGGGCTCGCAGCGTCGGAATTCGCCGCACGCGGGTTCGGCACTCTTGCGATCGACTGGCGTGGCCAGGGCCTGTCTGACCGTCTGTTCGATGACCCGCTGACCGGTCATGTCGACGCTTTCTCCGATTATCAAAAGGACGTGGCATCCATGATGCGCGCGGCGCGGCAACTGAACCTCCCGCGGCCCTTCTTCCTTGTTGCGCATTCGATGGGCGGATGTATCGGCCTGCGGGCAGTCATGGAAGGTCTCGCCGTGCAGGCGGCAGCGTTTACAGGGCCGATGTGGGGCATCTACATGAGTCCCCACATGCGCGTACCTGCGCAAATTCTCAGCACCCTGATGCCAAGGATTCACAAGGGGCATCTGCTACCCTTCGGCACCAAGCGCGAACCCTATGTCCTGACGGAACCCTTCGACAACAACCTGCTTACGACCGATCCCGAAATGTATGATATGATGCGCGATCAGATCATCGCCCATCCCGACCTACAACTCGGTGGTCCCAGCTATGTCTGGCTGCGCGAGGCCTTGGCCGAAACAAAGCATCTGGCAAGCCGCGCGGCGCCCAGTCTGCCCAGTATCACGTTTGTCGGCAGCAACGAGCGTATCGTCGATGTGCCGCGCATCCACAACCGGATGGAAAACTGGAAAGGTGGGCAGATCAGGGTGATCGACGGTGGCGAGCACGAGGTTCTGATGGACTTGCCTGCCATTCGTGATCCGATCTTTGACGAGATGGTCGCCTTGTTTCTCAACACGACCACAGTTTGACCGCCATAATGCCGCCCATCGCTGGCAAACAGCCGGCGCGCCCCTAAATCAGCATAATGCGCCATGAACCTGTTCTGACATTCACGCCGAAAGGCATCTATTGCGCCGCCGGAGATTTCTACATTGATCCGTGGCAACGCGTCGACCGCGCGTTGATCACGCATGGTCACGCCGACCACGCGCGCGGAGGTATGGGGCGATACCTTGCCACGCACGATGCGCTGCCCGTGATGCGCCACAGATTGGGCGAGATCAACGCGGAGGGCATCGCATACGGCGAGCGGCTTACCATTGGCGGTGCGGTCGTGTCATTTCATCCGGCGGGGCATGTGCCCGGTTCGGCGCAGATCAGGGTCGAAGTCGCTGGCCAAATCTGGGTCGCCTCGGGGGATTACAAGGTCATTGATGACGGACTGTCCGCCCCGTTCGAGCCCCTACCCTGTCATCACTTCATTACTGAAAGCACATTCGGCCTTCCGGTTTTTCGGTGGGAGCCGCAAGAGACGGTCGCGAGGCAGATCAACGACTGGTGGCGGACCTGCGCCTCCGACGGCAAAACAGCGATCCTCGGCGCCTACTCTCTAGGCAAGGCGCAGCGCCTTTTATCGATGCTTGCGCCGGAAATCGGTCCCATCCTGTGCCATACGGCCATTGAAAATACCAATGCGGTATTGCGCGATCAGGGCTTTGCCTTGCCCGACACCATCCTTGCGGACAAGGACGCAACAGCAAAGACACATCCCGGCGCGATCGTCGTGGCACCGCCATCCGCGCTCGGCTCCGCATGGTCCAAAAAGTTCGGACGACAGGAAAGCGGGTTCGCGTCGGGTTGGATGGCCATGCGCGGTGTCCGCAGGCGCCGTGCCGGAGACCGTGGATTCATAATCTCGGATCATGCGGACTGGGCCGGTCTGCTGTGGGCCATCAGAGAAACAAAGGCAGAAAATATATACGTCACGCACGGTTATACGGAAATCTTCTCGCGATACCTCAACGAAAACGGATGGAATGCACAGGTGGTCCCGACGCAGTTCGAAGGTGAAAGCCTGGAGGCGTCCGACGAGCGGGACAACGCCGCATGAAACAATTCGCCAGCCTGTTCAGCACCATCGATCAAAGCACCAAGACTACGGTCAAGGTGAACGCCCTGACCGCGTACTTCAACGCGGCCGACGATATCGACAAGTTGTGGACCATCGCATTATTCTCCGGCCGCAGGCCCAAGCGCGCCGTGACGACGACGCGTCTGCGGGAATGGGGTGCCGAGGTTGCGGGTATCCCGCTGTGGCTGTTCGAGGAATGCTATCCCATCGTCGGCGATCTTGCCGAGACGATCGCGCTGGTCCTGCCGCCGAACGAGACGCGCGATAACCGATCAATCTCGCAATGGATCAATAACTTGCGAGAGGTTTATAAGGCGGATGACGAAGCCAAGAAAGCGTTTGTACTGGATGCATGGGCGCGGCTTGGCGGGACCGAGCGGTTCATTTTCAACAAGCTGATCACTGGCGGTATGCGTGTCGGTGTAAGCCAGAAACTGATGACCCGTGCCCTTGCCCGCGCCACAGACCGGGACGAAGCGGAGATGGCGCACCGTCTGATGGGCAACTGGCACCCCGACGATACAACTTGGCACGCCTTGATCGAGGCAGAGGATGCAAGCGCGGACGCCTCGCGGCCTTATCCATTCTACCTGGCCTACGCCCTGGAGAACGGCCCCGAGCATCTGAAGGCACCGGCGGACTGGCGCGCGGAGTGGAAATGGGACGGAATCCGCGGCCAGTTGATCGTGCGGGACGGCGCGCATTTTGTCTGGTCGCGTGGCGAAGAATTGATGACGGACCGGTTTCCCGAGCTTGCCCGCGCGGTTGATTTCCTGCCTAACGGCACCGTGCTCGACGGCGAATTGCTGGTCTGGCAAGATGGTGCCGATGCGCCGGACAGTTTCAACAAGCTACAGGCGCGCATCGGGCGCAAGACTGTACCGAAAAAGCTGTTGAAGGACGCGCCGGTGCTTCTGCACGCCTATGATCTGTTGGAGTGGGAAGGCGAAGACATCCGGCAAGCGCCGTTCAAGGAACGACGCGCTTTGCTGGAAAAAGCCTGTGCAGATTTGCCACCGGATGCGCCGATACGGCTTTCTCCGCAGCTGGACTTTAACGGATGGGATGATTTGCATAGCTTTCGCGACGGCGCACGCGACGCGCAAGCGGAAGGTTTGATGCTCAAACGTGCGGACAGCCCGTATCTGGCGGGGCGCAAGAAGGGTGACTGGTGGAAATGGAAGCTGGCGCCACTGACCATCGACGCTGTCATGATCTATGCGCAGTCGGGGTCGGGACGACGGGCGAACCTGTTTACCGATTTCACCTTTGCGGTGCGTGACGGCCCTGATCTGGTTCCTTTCACAAAAGCCTATTCCGGTCTGACCGACGCTGAGTTCCGCAAGATTACGGCGTGGGTCCGCAAGAACACACTTCAGCGTTTCGGGCCGGTACGCCAAGTCAAACCGCATCACGTCTTCGAAATCGCCTTTGAGGGAATACAAGCCAGCCCGCGTCATAAATCGGGCGTCGCGCTGCGATTCCCGCGCATGCTCCGTTGGCGGCACGACAAACCCCTTGAAGAAGCCAACACGCTTGAGGATCTCAACGAGATGCTGCGGATTTACGGATAGCAGGTATCGCACCTTGCCGCGCGTGGCACACGCGCTTACCTATACCGGAACACTTGAAAAGACCCCAAAGGATAGACCATGATCAAGCTTCCCTTCGCCGTCCGCGATGCCAATGCCAGTGGCGTGGACACGCCCTTCGGCGATCTACCGGAATGGAATCTCGACGATCTTTATACGGGCGAAAACGCCGCCGAGCTGAAGCGCGATCTTGATTGGCTTGAAGAGGCCTGTGCCAGTTTCGCCGCCGATTACGAGGGCAAACTGGCGGATCTGAATGCCGCGGAGTTTTTGAATTGCGTGTTGCGCAACGAAAAAATCAACCAGGTCGCCGGACGGATCATGTCGTTCGCCGGCCTGCGCTATTACCAACTGACCACCGATGCCGGCCGCACGAAGTTCATGTCGGACATGCAGGAAAAGATTACGAATTTCACGACGCCGCTGGTATTTTTCACGCTGGAACTGAATCGCCTTGCGGATGATCATCTTGACAAGTTGCTATCCCGAAATGCCGATCTTGCACGGTATAAACCTGTGTTCGACCGCATCCGCGCGATGAAGCCGTATCAACTTAGCGACGAGATGGAGAAATTTCTTCACGATCTGGGCGTGGTCGGGGATGCGTGGGAGCGGCTGTTCGACGAAACTATTGCCGGTCTGGAATTCAATGTGGACGGCGAGGTGCTCGGCATCGAGGGGACGTTGAACCTGTTGACGGACCCCGACCGCGCCAAACGCGAAGCCGGGGCACGCGAGCTTGCGACGGTTTTCCAAAACAACGTCAAGACGTTCGCACGGGTCCACAATACACAGACCAAAGAGAAAGAAGTTCTGGACCGGTGGCGCGGCATGGAGACGGCCCAGACCGGTCGGCACCTGTCCAACGACGTCGAACCCGAAGTGGTCGAGGCGCTGCGTAATGCGGTCGTCAGAGCTTATCCCAAGCTGTCGCACCGCTACTACGCGCTCAAGCGCAAGTGGCTGGGTGTCGACAAGATGCAGGTTTGGGACCGCAACGCGCCACTGCCCATGGAAGACCCCAAAACCGTCGACTGGCCAACCGCCGAAAAGACCGTGATGGAAGCGTATACCGCGTTTGATCCGCGCATGGGTGAATTGGCCACGCCGTTCTTTCGCGACGGCTGGATCGACGCAGGTGTAAAGCCCGGCAAGGCGCCCGGCGCTTTCGCTCATCCCACGGTCACCAATGTGCATCCGTATGTGATGCTCAACTATCTTGGAAAACCCCGTGACGTCATGACCCTAGCGCATGAATTGGGGCACGGCGTCCATCAGGTGCTGGCGGCAAATCAAGGCGAAATGCTGTCTTCCACCCCGCTGACGCTGGCCGAAACCGCAAGTGTGTTCGGTGAGATGCTGACCTTTCGCAAGATGCTTGAGGGCGCAAGGACGCAAAATGAACGCAAGGTGTTGCTGGCGGGCAAGGTTGAGGACATGATCAATACCGTTGTCCGGCAGATCGCCTTTTACGATTTCGAATGCAAGCTGCATGCCGCGCGCCGCAGCGGGGAATTGACGCCGGATGACATCAACGCGCTGTGGATGTCCGTGCAGGCCGAAAGCCTTGGGCCGGAATTCGAATTTATGGAAGGGTACGAGACGTTTTGGGCGTACATCCCCCACTTCGTCCACTCCCCGTTCTACGTCTACGCCTATGCCTTCGGCGATGGTCTCGTGAACGCGCTTTACGCCGTCTATGAAGAAGGCAAGCCAGGGTTCGAGGACAAATACTTCGACATGCTCAAGGCAGGCGGATCGAAACACCACAAGGAACTGCTGGCTCCCTTTGGTCTCGATGCGTCTGATCCGGCATTCTGGGACAAGGGCCTCGCGATGATCTCCGGTTTCATCGACGAACTGGAAGCGATGGAGGACTGACGCGGTAGCTTTCGTGCCATGCCCTAAATCCACGCCGGGCCGCAGATGGTCCGGCGTCAAACGCGTTTGTGGCCGCTATCGCTGTCGCGGCGCGAAAAGCTCGAGCACAAGCGGATGGGAAATTTAGGTTAGGTGGAGACGGCATGGCCGCCAGCCGAATATCTTCGCGCGAGCAGACGGATCATAACCATATCGTCGGCTTCCGCAGTCAGCACAGACCGTACACCAAGCCGCGCGCATAGGGCATCGAAGCTTCTTCACACCGGATCTTTAAGCGCAGGCACGATAATCGGATCGTCGCCCAGCAGCTTGCAGGCATCGGACCGGCGATGACCTCACAATGATGCTGATCGGCTGTTCTGTCATGGAAGTGCACGGCAATTGGGGCAAGTTCATCTGCGACCAAATTGCGGCTGGTCGGCACTTAATTTAGGGTCAGCAGTTCGCCCCATGCAGTTGCCCGATGTATATTTCACAGCGAAACATCAGTTCGACCTGCTGCCTACCCGCCAGAAGCCGCAGGCACTTGATCTGGAAATTGCGGGGCAGCAGGACAAGCGCGCCGATACGCAGCAGCCGCGGTCCTGTTGCCGGTCCAGGCGAGCGACGTGATCCAGTACGACGGCGCATGGATCGTCAGCAGCTAGTCTCTGTACCCATGTCGGCTGTTTCATCCCGCTCGCCCCGAGGTACGATTGGCGACCTAGACGAAATACGTTACGCAGGAGAAAGCGCGCGCAATTGGCCTTAGGGGAGATCTCATTTTCGGCGAAGTCTTAAAGTTCATCGAGGCGGCCGGACCGGTCCGCTTTGCAAAGCTGGTCCGCGACGGATCTTGCCTTTCGCCCCGATTCCCGGCCTCTCCCCTCTGAACCGCGCTTCGATAGTGGTTTCGCTCTGCGGGACAAGATTGCGGTGGTAGCAAGCTTTCGCACAATATGACGGGGGCATCGGTGTTATGGACAGTAACGGCGGGATATGCGTATCAGTCTGCCCTCGCATTACTCATTACGGCACCAGCTTCATCTATGGACGGTTGCGTTTGTCAGTTTGTGCAGAGCTACGGCGCAGACTGTGCGTGAGACCCTGGATTGTCATCCGGAAATGTATGATCACTTGGACCACGGTTGACTGCATTCGCGTCTCTGCGAACAGGACGCTACTGCAGGATGGTCCGAAAGAGACCTGCCTTAAAGATCCTTCGCAGATAGCCATACCATGATGCATGACACGGTATCATCTGACCTGTCCTATCCGCTGCGCGACCGGTCGCGCGGGACGGGCCCATTACTTCAACTGACTGTCCTTAGAGCCGCGTCTGTTGATACCCCCGCGGAAAGCTTGCTTCTGGTCGCGTTCCCGAACGCAGTCGATACACAGCTTTACGCCCGGCAAGGCACGTCGACGTGCTTCGGGGATCGGCTCCTCACACTCTGCGCAATGCGTCAGGCTCTCGCCCGTGGGGGCACGCCGCGATTTGAGGCGTGCCAATTCATCGTTTATCGACGCTTCAATCTGCTCAGATACCGCGCCGTCCCTTGCCCATCCACCGGCCATGTCGACCTGCCTCCGCTAGTGATACCGTCTGGGTGCAATTCATTACCAGGCCCAAAGGTTCCCGTGTGGCGTGTCCGCCTCGTCGAAGACTGCAAAAAAGCGGCTTCCCAAGTGTGAGGTCCGCACTTTCCACAACACTCTCAATCAAGCATCCTCGGACGTCGCCATACCCTTCGCCTTGGCAAGCGACCGCATTTCGTCCTGTAGTTTTTCGAACGCGCGCACTTCGATCTGACGAATCCGCTCCCTGCTCACGCCGTATTGTGACGAAAGATCCTCAAGCGTAATGGTCTCGTCGCTGAGCCGTCTCTGGGTCAGAATGTCTTTCTCCCGGTCGTTCAGCACACCCAATGCCTCGGCGAGCATCTCACGGCGCGTTTCAAGCTCGTCACGCTCCGCATAATCACCGGCCTGATCAGCATCTTCGTCTTCAAGCCAGTCCTGCCATTGCATGGTGCCTTCGCCTTCGGATCCGACGGTAGCGTTCAGCGACGCATCCCCGCCCGACATCCGTCGGTTCATCGATATCACTTCCGCTTCGGTCACGCCCAGCTGGGTGGCGATCGTCGCTACGTTCTCCGGTCGCAAATCGCCTTCTTCCAAGGCGCCGATCTTGTTCTTGGCCTTGCGAAGATTGAAAAACAGCTTTTTCTGACCCGATGTTGTGCCAAGCTTGACCAAGGACCACGAGCGTAGGATGTACTCCTGAATAGAGGCGCGGATCCACCACATGGCATAGGTCGCAAGCCGAAACCCCTTTTCGGGATCGAACCGCTTGACCGCCTGCATGAGGCCGACATTCGCCTCAGAAATCACTTCGGCCTGCGGCAGGCCGTAGCCGCGGTAGCCCATTGCGATCTTTGCGGCGAGACGCAGGTGCGACGTCACCATCTTGTGGGCAGCCTCGGTGTCCTGTTCTTCGACCCACCGCTTCGCCAGCATATATTCCTCTTCGGGTTCCAGCAGGGGAAATTTGCGGATCTCCTGCATATACCGGTTCAGACCGCCTTCCGGCGTCGGGGCTGGCAGATTTGCATAGTTCGCCATGTTCAAGTCCCTTTCCCTGATCTAGGTGCGCATGTTACTGAGCTTAACATATGATATGGGTTCGTCGCATCACAGTTACAAGAAGCACCCGAACTGTTCTGTTTTCATTGGTACAACGCCACGCCCCGTAAAACGATCCATCGCGCAACACACCATTTCGTGCGCGATGTGACAGTGCAACCGAACATCGAAACACTAGCCCTGAACCGAAGACAGGGCCGCTAGCAGATCCGCCATATCGGAAGGAAGCGGCGATTCGAAGCGCATGGCCTCGGCGGTAACGGGATGCACGAAACCCAGAACCGCCGCATGCAGTGCCTGGCGCAGGAATGCCTTTACCGCGTCGGCGACCGCTTCCGGCAGCGCCACCTTGGCCAGTTTGCGCGTACCGCCATATGTCGGATCACCGACGAGGCCGTGCCCGGCGTGGGCCATATGCACCCGGATCTGGTGGGTCCGCCCCGTTTCCAGCCAGCATTCCATCAAAGCCAGCACCGGCGGCGTGCCGTAGCGGGCGATGGTGCGTGCCCGCGTCACTGCATGACGACCGCCCTGAAACAGAACAGCCTGCCGCTGCCGGTCGGTCTTGTGGCGGGCGAGCTGTGTCGTCAGCTTGAGAATATTGCCGGGCTCGAAACTGGTGCCCCGCACACCGCGCAAGCGAGGATCATTGGCATCCGGTACGCCGTAGACCAGTGCCTGGTAATAGCGCTCCACGGTGTGCGCCTCGAATTGCTTTGCAAGGCCGTGATGCGCCGCGTCGGATTTGGCAACGACCAGCAGGCCGGATGTCTCCTTGTCGATCCGGTGGACAATGCCGGGGCGCTTCATCCCCCCCACACCGGACAAGTCATCACCACAATGCGCCAGCAGGGCATTGACCAGCGTGCCCGATGGCGATCCGGGTGCGGGATGCACCACCATGCCCGCAGGCTTGTCGATCACGATCAGATCCGCATCCTCGTACACAACCTCCAGTGCGATATCTTCCGGCAGGATATGGCTTTGTTCCGCATCCTCCACGTCGATGTCGATCTTGGCCCCGGCGGCCACGACGGCGCGGGGGTCGCGGGTGATCTCTTCGTTTACCATGACCGCCCCGCGCTCGATCAGCTTGCCAAGCCGTGTGCGCGACAAGGACGCCTCCTCTGGCACATCGCGGGCAAGCGCCTTATCAAGGCGCGGCGGCGGCATGTCCGCCAGAATGAATGTGATACGGCGGTGCGACATGGACGATCTTCCTGAACCGGGCAGCTTACGCTTCTTGCGGCGGCTGGTGACGGTGCTGACAGCAGTTATGATTTGCGGCGTCGTACTCGTTATCGGTCTGCTTGTCACCCGCCTGAACCGCGACACGCCGGTATTGCCGTCAGAGATCGCGCTACCGGACGGCGCGCGCGCGCAGGCGTTCACCCAAGGGGGCACCTGGTATGCGGTGGTGACAGACAGGGACCAGATCCTGATTTTCGACCGGCTTACAGGCGCTTTGCGTCAAACCGTCGACGTCACGGCAGACAAATAGAAACGGGTTTCCGGCGACGGGGGTTTTGATGGTACCGCCTCCCCGGCTTGAACGGGGGACCCCTGGTTCCACAAACCAGTGCTCTAACCAACTGAGCTAAGGCGGCACACACGGAGGATTTAGCCGCCCAGTCTGGGGATTGCAACCCTTTTGACCTGACGAAAATCGTTCAGAATGAAATGGTGTATGTCTGTTCGACGTTGGGCCTGCCAAAGGCCAAGACCGGGTTTTCGGACAACAGACGCCAGCCGTTGCGACGGTAGAGCGCGCAGGCGGCCGCGTGACTTTTGTAGGTCCACAGCTGCATACCCTGATACCCGCGCCCGCGCGCGAACTCCGTGCAGGTGTCGAGCAATCTCCGGCCAAGGCCGGTGCCGCGCGCCTCGGGCACCAAAAGAAACAGCCGCAGTTTCGCCCGCGTCTCGTCCAGCCGGACGCAAAATATCGAGCCCAGCCGCCTGCCCCCTGCCATACGATCCACCCTGCTTCATCGGACGGATCATGGTCGGCAAGATAGGCATCGACGATTTGCGCCACCAGCGCACCAAAGCTCGCATCGAAGTCTTCCTCGCGGGCATAATGATCCGAATGATTGGCCACCAGCCAATCGCGGTCGTTCGCCTCAAAGGGATGCAGTTCGATCTCCGTCATGGCGAACCCTACCGCTGGATCGTCTTGCCTTTCAACCGGCGCGGCGGTAGCGATACCTACCGTAAGACCGTAAGGACCCCGCCATGAGCATCAACGACGAACGCGACATCGAAGCAAACCTTCAGATCGGCCCTACCGAATTGGGCATGGTACGTCTCTTCATCGAAGGCGCCGGCATTGAGATCCCGATGGATTTTACGCCCGAAGAGGCGACCGAAATCGCCGAAGAGATCATGGCCGCAGCGTCCCGCGCGGCCCAGATGGGCGGCAAGAAAAGGCGCTAATCCCACTCCGGGTGCATGTCCGGGTCGCGCATCAGCTGCAGTCTGCGCGCTGCGGTAGCGGCAAACTTCTGGACGACGACCTTGCGCCGAGCGGGTGCCAGCTTGGCTTGCGGTCCCATGCGCAAGATCTCTGCCTGGTAGCCGTCTGCGATGATCAACCCCTGGTCATCGGGCAACAGTTCCGTCGGGAACTCTTCGTCCACTGCGAAAAAGAAACGGTCCGCCCATTCGAGGTAGTTCTGCCATTTGCTGTCGGAGGTGAAATCCGCACGGCTTGATTTGCACTCCACGACCCAGACCTCACCCTTCGGGCCCAGCGCCATGACATCCACCCGCAATCCGCGCGCGGGCACAAGCTCTTCTACGCAGGCAAAGCCATGCGAGGCCAGATGGCGGGACACGCCACGCTGCAGAAGCTGGCCGGGTTGGTAGGTTTGGACTATCGCGTCGTTCATGGCGTCAATATGAACATTTCATGAACACGCGCAAGCCCCTGTGCCGTGTCTTGGCGATTTGCCTGCGCCACCCTATCTTGAGCAAAGACAAGCAAAAGGACCCACGATGAGCAATTCCGAGGATTCCGCCACGCACGCCCGTGGTGTGCGCTATGCGCGCGAGCTTGAAGGCCACCTGACATGGCTCGATACATTCTCGGGCACGGCTCTGGGCGTATTGGCTACTGCATCCGGCATTTATACCTATCTTGGTGTGTCCTCGCTGCTTGACGACAACGGCGCGATGTCCGCTTTTGCTGCCATTGCCTATTCAGTGGCTGTTTCGGTTGGCATATTCGTGTTCTGGTCCTACATGCTGCGCCTGTTCCCGGCCGTGCGCGAGCGTCGTGCGCGCGTCGGGCTGATGGGAGCGATGGGCCTTGGATCAATTGCGATCATCGCGATGTCGAGTTGGCTGAACGCCGCAGCACTTGCCGGATCCGCGGCGGTCGAACAGCATCTGGCCGAGACTGTACAGGACTATCAATCCTCACTGGAGCGCGCCCACGAGATCGCGCTGTCCGCACAGGGGCTGGAGCGGGACGTGGCGCGCGTGCGGCAATCTTTCGAGGATCTCAGCGAGCAGGAAGCGACCGGCAATCTGTCGGGCCTTGCCGGGCGCGGTGCGGTGTTCCGCGTGCTGCGGCAGAAATCCTCAGAGCTGGCCGGTCTGGAGGCGCAAATCGCCTCGCAGACGCCATTGGTTCAGTCGGCCTTCTCCGAAGGCAACGCCATACTAAGCCGGATGCGCGCCCTGACGGTCGAGCCTGGCCCGGTCGAGGCGCGCTCAGTCGAGTTTTCCGAACAGGCGGTTCGGCTCGCCGGGCTGATCACGCAGCTGCGACAGCTCTCTGTCGCGTCATTGGTAGAGCGCGCGGCGCAGGATCTGTCCGCCTCCGTAGTACTGCCTGAACTCGACGGCCGTTCCGCTGAGACACGCGGCGATCAGGCAGCGACCATCTCCTCGGTACTCGAAGTACTGGCCCAACGTGCAACCACCCTGGAGCGCGCGGCGCAGGCCGTTCTCGCGCTTCCCGCACCCCCCGATACAACATATACACCGATTTCATCCGCCGACGCCGTCATTCTTTATGCGCGTAATTTCATCCCGTCCTGGGCGGGTGCCATTGCTATCGATCTGCTTCCCGCAGTGCTGGTGTTTATCCTCGCCATTACTCACGGCGCGATCCGGTCGGGGCGCGAAGGCACCGCTGTCGAAGACAGCATGACGCTGGCCGAATTGCGCGCTGCACTTGCAGTCGTTAGGGATCTGGACGGCTCGGTCAAAGAAACTGCGCAGGTGCTGACCCCACTGCCCAAACCGAACCCGGCCGCCGAATGACCAAGCCCGCGCCGCAGAAAAGCTCTTCGGTCGGGCGGATGCTGATGGGCATACTGGTGTTTCAGCTGGCGCTGGCCGCCTTTCTGTTTCTCGGCGATCTGCAAATCGGGGTTCGGATGCCCGGCTTCGGCCCCAAAGCACCACAATTGACGGAACCGGTGCGTCCCGGCGACCAGACACGGCGATTTTCCCCCGACCGCGCCCCGCCGGGTGGTCAGCCGATGCCCAGCGATCCACTGCCCGAACGGCTGATCCTGACCACCGTGGCCGGCGGGGAGACGATCCTGCTCGAAGGCGCGATCGCGGACGGCGACGCGGTGCGGATCCTCAAACAGATCGACGAATTGCGGCTGCCCCCCACTCGCGTACTACTCAATTCACCGGGTGGATCGGTACGCGACGCGCTGACTTTGGGCCGTGCCCTGCGACAACGGAGTGTCGATACCGAGATGCGCGATGGCGACATCTGCTATTCTGCCTGTCCCTACCTTCTTGCGGCAGGCGTGACGCGCAGTGTTCCCGATACCGCATCGGTCGGTGTGCATCAGCATTTTTTCGGTGAAAGCACGCTGTTGCCCGCGTTTGTCGCGGTGGAGAATATCCAGCGCGGTCAGGGAGAGGTGATGCGGTATCTCGATGCGATGGGGATCGATCCGCTGGTGATGCAACATGCGCTGGTGACGCCGCCCAACGAGATCTATGTCCTGTTGCCACAAGAATTGGTTCGATACGGGTTTATTCCCGATCCTGACACGTGATCCCTTGTCGGACCATCTACGCCGTCCTATGTGTGGGGGGTGACGGGTTCTGCCCTGCTCGACTGACGTTTACATTCCAGTGGCCTTAAGCAAATCCGAGGGAGCTGGCTCTGTTCTGGCCCTGGTCAGATTATCTGGCACCCACCTGTACATACAGGTCCTCGGGAATAAAACCGACCCGGCAACGGCGGTCCCGTCACACAACTGTCTATTTTGATCGGCTATTCCTCACGCAACCCGTTTCCGAAAAGCCGCGCGATTTCCGCACGGGTGACGGTGTCACGGGTTGTTGGCGTGCGTGGTTCTGCGGCTGTTTGTTGCGGCTGCGACGCAGTCGTTTCAAACCTCGATCCGGTCTTTGAGCGCACCGGCACCGGATCCGCCTTGTGCGACAACAAGAACAACGCAACATTCACGAGCCAAACCGTCAAAATATCACTTTCCGTCGATCTGCTTTTTGCATCTCGTTTACACAAACGTCTATGACGTCCTGCTTCAGGGCAACGAAAACACACTCAATACGCGAAATCAGTTTCGCAGGCGAATAGCCCGGAGTCGTCCTGCACGGTGCTAAAAAGCCATGCGGAGCAGTGGAAGAAAACGCTATGAGCGAATAAATTCAAGTATTATCAAAAGGTTAACGGTCGTGCCGGTGCGATAATGCGATTAGATCGCCTAAACGGCCGACCAGACAGCGATGAAACGGACCGTGATGGTTCGGCAACACCGAGAACACCTCATTATCCGTGATCAACTATGAGAATTTATCAAGCTGCAACATCACGTCCGCGTCGGGTATCGGCGAACTTTGACAGGTCGTGCAGGCTCGCCAGCGGTCAGAAATCGGCTGGACGGGCTTCACGTGCCATATGATCGAGCACCGCGTTCACGAAACGCGCTTCCTTCCCGTCTGGGACAAAGGCTGCGGCGAGATCGAGGTATTCGGCTATCACGACTTTCGGCGGGGTTGCCGTGTCGCGCAACTCAGCACCGGCAGCGCGGAACAAGCTGCGCAAGGTCGGATCGATGCGCCCCAGCGGCCATTTGGCAACCAACGCGCGGTCAGTCATCTGGTCGATTGCGGCCTGATGGGCAACCGCTTCTTCAAGCACACGCGTGAAATGTGCTTCGTCGCCTTCGAGCATCTCCTGACCGTCCAACATGGCGCCAAAACGGTGATCCAGAAACTCAAGCCGCACAAGATCCAGCGTCTGGCTGGAATGTTCCATCTGGAACAACGCCTGGACGGCATAAAGACGAGATGCAGTCCGCATCTTGCGCTTCATGTTACCGGTCATGTTGTCTGTGCGCGGCGGCATGGTCATGCAATCGAGTTTCCGTCGTTGTTTCCGGCCATCAGCGTGTCGTCGCCCGCAGGCCTGAATCCGACACCTTTGCTGGTATTCGCCCACTTACGTCCCAAGGCAACCAGATGCAAGGCGGCGAGTGCCGCACCGCCGCCTTTGTTCTGACCGTCCGGATCCGCGCGAACCTCCGCCTGTTTGCGGTTTTCGACAGTCAGGATCCCGTTGCCGATGCACAGCCCCTGCAATCCGAGAAGCGTGAGCGCGCGTGAACTGTCGTTGCACACCGTCTCGTAGTGCGTCGTCTCGCCGCGAATGACACAGCCCAGCGCGACATATCCGTCGAAATTGCTGCTTCGGTCCGTTATGCCGATGGCGGTAGGTATTTCGAGCGCGCCGGGCATCTGCGCCACGTCATACGTCGCACCGGCATCCTCCAGCACCGCTTTCGCACCTGTCAAAAGCCCCTCAGCGATATCGCTGTAGTAGGGCGATACCACAATCAGGATCTTTACCGGTTTTTCAAATGTCGGGGCCGGCAAAACCGTGTGCTCTTCGTGCGCTGCCATGATCTACTCCTTCGTGATCGGGCGGGTCTCTACGATCCGCAGATCGTAGGCTTCGAGCCCCGTGTATTTTGTCTGCGGGTTGTCCGTCAGCAGGATCAACTCATGCACACCCAGTGTCGCAAGGATATGCGCACCAAGACCGGTTCGCTTGATCGTGCGCGGCCCTTCGTCTTCCTTGTCCAACTGCAGGCGCGGCTTCGGCTCGCGGAAAAGCAGGACGGCACCGCGCCCCTCTTCGGCGATGATCCGCATGGCGCGCGGCAACTCGTCGGGAACCGTGGGACCAAGGCCCAGAACGTCCTCGAGCGCGTTGAGCGCATGGGTGCGCGTCAGCACCGGCGCGCCGTCGCCGATATTGCCCTTGCTCAGGACAACGTGATCGGTGCCGGAGATCTGGTCTTCGAAGACACGCATCCGCCATTCACCGCCGTAGGCCGATTGCACCATCCGGTTCACGCGTTCCACCAGCATATTGTCATGCTTGTTGCGGTAGGCGATCAGGTCGCTGATCGTGCCGATCTTCATTCCGTGGTCCTGCGCGAATTCCACCAGATCGGGCAGCCGCGCCATCGTGCCGTCGGGCTTCATGATCTCGCAGATCACGCCCGCAGGCGACAGCCCGGCAAGGCGGCTGATGTCCACCGATGCCTCCGTATGGCCTGCACGGACCAGAACGCCCCCGTCGCGTGCGCGCAGCGGAAAGACGTGGCCGGGTGTCGCGATATCAGCGGCCCCGTTCGCCGGGTCGATCGCAACAGCCACCGTCAGCGCACGGTCGGCGGCGGATATACCGGTGCTCACACCCTCGCGCGCCTCGATGCTGACGGTGAACGCCGTCTCATGGCGCGAGGAATTGTTCGTCGCCATCATCGGCAGCTCCAGCGTATCCACCCGCTCCTGCGTCAACGGCAGACAGATCAGCCCGCGGCCGTGTGTGGCCATGAAGTTAATCGCATCGGCGTCCGCAAATTCGGCTGCGATTACCAGATCGCCCTCGTTCTCGCGGTCCTCGTGGTCAACGAGAATATACATCCGCCCCGCACGCGCCTCTTCGATGATCTCCTCGATGGGCGAGATCGCATCCGAAAGGGTCGCTTCGACGGGACCGGGTTTATCAAAGTTCATGGTTTTTCCTCATATTCTCGCCTTCTCCCGTACCGCAGTCGGCCCCTTGGGGCCAGAGCGGCCTCACCGTCGCGATCAGCGCATCTCGGCCAGCCGCGCCACGTAGCGCGCCAACGTATCGATTTCCAGATTGATGCGGTCGCTCACAGTAACATCGCCCCAGGTGGTGGCAATCTTGGTGTGCGGGATGAAGTTGATGCCGAAGTCGCACCCGTCCACTTCGTTCACCGTCAGGGATGTGCCGTTCAGCGCCACCGATCCTTTCGGCGCGATGAACTGCGCCAACGCACGCGGCGCGCGCAGTGTCACACGGGTGCTGTCGCCATCGTCGTTCATGGCGATGACCTCGGCCACGCCATCGACATGACCCGACACGATATGGCCGCCCAACTCGTCCCCCACCTTCAGCGCGCGTTCCAGATTGACCCGCCGGCCCGTTTTCCAATCGCCCAGGTTGCTTTTGTCCACGGTCTCGGCGCTGACCTGCACTTCGTACCAGTCGGGCCCCAGATCGACGACCGTGAGGCAAACGCCGTCGCTGGCAATGGAGGCCCCCATGTCAATGCGCGACGTATCGTATCCGCAACGGATACGTGCCCGCAAATCGCCTTCCTGCTTGAGGTCGGTTATGGTACCGATATCGGTGATGATCCCCGTAAACATCGCATGTCCTTTGCATTGGGCTGTTCCGGCTGGGCGAATTTTCCGCGCAGCCATAATTTGGTCAGAGTTTTGAGACTAAATAACCCGGCGCGCAACCAAAGAAAGCCCCCCCATGACCTGCACCGCCCCGGATGACCGGGTATTCCTCTTCTTGCAAGGGCCGCACGGACCCTTTTTCAACCGGTTGGGCAAGATGCTGCGCGCGGCGGGGGCACAGGTATGGCGCGTCGGCTTCAATGCGGGTGATCGCGCCTTCTGGTTTCACCCAAACACCTATATCCCCTATCGCGGCACCGCCGAGGATTGGATCGCGACATTTCGCGGATTGGTCGCTGAAAAAACTGTTACGGACATCGTTCTATACGGCGACACCCGCCCCATTCATGCGCAGGCTGTAGAATACGCGCGCGCGCGCGGGTTGACGGTTCATGTCTTCGAAGAGGGTTATATGCGGCCCTACTGGGTCACTTATGAACGTGGCGGCACAAACGGCAATTCGCGCCTTATGGACATGACGATCTCCCAGATGCAAAGGGCACTTGAGAAATCCGATATGGAAGCGCCGCTGCCGCCCGGACATTGGGGCGACATGCGCCAGCATGTGTTCTACGGGGCACTGTACCATTGGTTCATCATGTTCCGAAACGGCGACTACCGAAATTTCCGACCCCACCGGGATCTTTCCGTGACGCAGGAATTCCAGCTCTACCTCAAGCGGCTGTTGCTGATGCCGTGGCAGGGGATCGAGCGGCGCCTTGCCACTCTTCGCATCCGGTGGGGCGGTTTTCCCTATCATCTGACACTGCTGCAACTCGAACACGACAGCTCGTTCAAACAGCACTCCCCCTTCAACACGATGACCGACTTTCTGGAACTGGTGATCGACGGCTTCGCCACCGGCGCGCCGCAGCACCATCATCTGGTGGTCAAGGCGCATCCGCTCGAAGACGGGCGCGTACCGATGCGCCGTGAGATCCGCCGCCTCGCCCACGCACGCGGCGTGGGCAAGCGGGTGCATTTCGTGCGCGGCGGCAAGCTGGCTTGGCTGCTCAACGACGCCCGCAGTGCCGTGACGGTAAACTCCACCGCCGGCCAGCAGGTGCTGTGGCGCGGAATTCCGCTTAAGGTGTTCGGTCGCGCGGTCTATGCGAAACCAGAGTTCGTGTCGGATCAGCCGCTGCCGGAGTTCTTTCAGACCGCAGCCCGCCCTGACAACCGCGCGTACAAGGATTTCCGCCGGTATTTGCTTGAAACGAGCCAACTTCCAGGCGGATTTTATTCGGCGCGCGGACGCAGGCAACTGATGCGGCAGGTCGTCGATATGATGCTCAGCCCCGATGACCCCTACGACGCATTGGACCAGGGAACTGCAGCACCCCGGCAACAGTTGCGTCTTGTCCGATGACCTGAACCGCCCGCTACAGTAGATTTTTCTGAACCCTTCGGCTACGCTCTGTTTCAATACGTCGAAAAAATCGGCGATTTGAGGCAGTTGAATAGGTCGAGGAGACCGGGCAGTGAAAACCCTAAGCATCCGGTGGGCCCGCCCCATCGCATTCGCCACGGCTTGCGCCGTGCTGGCCTCCTGCGGATTGCCGCAGGTGGGGCCGAACAAAAAACAAATTTTTGCGGGCTCGGTCCAGCGTGAAGGCGATGCGTTCATTGTCTCCGTGAACGACCGTGTAACACGCGCAACAGCTGTGGTACCCGCCCTCGGCTTCTCCGAGAGCTTCAAGAACGCGGGGCAGCTCGGCTCCGACACCATCCGTCCGGGGGACGTTCTTGGCATCACCATCTACGAAAACGTGGATGATAGTCTATTGGGCGTCGAAGGCGCGCCCGCGACGCTGGAAGAAGTGCAGGTCGACGGCGCCGGCTTCATCTTTATTCCCTACGCGGGCCGCATCCGGGCGGCGGGCAATTCCCCCGAAGCGATCCGGCGTATCATCACCGCCAAGCTCGCCGACCAGACCCCCGACCCCCAGGTCGAAGTGCGCCGTGCCGCAGGTGACGGCGCGACTGTGTCACTTGTCGGGGCCATCGGCGGACAGGGTGTCTATCCGATCGAGCGGCCAACCCGCACGTTGGCCACCATGCTGGCACGTTCCGGCGGCATCACCATAGAGCCCGAAATCGCCCAGATCACCGTGATACGCGGCAACGCCAAGGGCACGATCTGGTTCGAGGATCTCTACAGCCACCCCGAACTCGACATCGCGCTGCGCGGCGGCGACAAGATCCTTGTTGAGCAGGACACACGTTCATTCACCGCGCTGGGCGCCATGGCCGGACAGGCGCGTGTTCCGTTCGAAAGTCAGAACCTGTCCGCGATCGAAGCCATCGCACAAGTTGGCGGTCTGCTGGCCAGTGCCGCCGATCCGACCGGTGTTTTCGTGATGCGCAACGAGCCCGAAGAGGTGGCTTCGCAGGTGCTGGGCCGTACTGATCTGCGCGGCGCGCAGCGTGTGGTCTATGTTCTTAATCTGACCGAACCCAACGGCATGTTCATGGCGCGCGATTTCGTGATCCGAGACGGCGATACCCTGTACGTTACCGAAGCGCCGTTCACTCAGTGGACCAAGGTGATTTCCGCGATCACCGGCACGGCCTCCTCCGCAACCAGTCTGACGACACTGACCGGCGGCTGATGCACCATGGGCCTTGGTCCTGAAATACACGACGTCTCCGCCGCCGGTTCTGAAAGGAACCGGCGGCTTTTCGTCTACAACGGCGGATTTCTGACTCAGTCCCGCGTCCGCCGGATCCTGCATCTGGCGGGGTACTCCATCCACATCGGTCTGCCGAAAGGGCCCGGTGACGCAATAGGTGTCTGGGGCAACTCGCCCACCGCGCACCGGGGTGAAGCCGTGGCTGAGGCACGTGATGCGCCAATCGTGCGGGTCGAAGACGCTTTCCTGCGCTCGCTTTTTCCCGGTCGGTCGGGCGAGCCGCCCCTGGGCTTGCTGGTGGACCGCCGCGCGGTGCATTTCGATCCTTCCGCACCGTCGGATCTGGAAGTGCTGCTGGCGACACATCCACTGGATGACACTGCATTGCTGAACCGTGCGCGTGCGGCGATCACGCGTCTGCAAGAAGCGGATCTGACAAAATACGCCGCCGTTTCAACGGACACTCCGGCGCCTGCCCCCGGCTATGTTCTGGTCATCGACCAGACTTTGGGCGATGCCTCCGTCACGGCGTCAGGTGCGGACCGCGCGCGGTTTCTTGAAATGTTATATTATGCGCAGCAGGACAACCTTGGCGCGCCGGTTCTGATCAAGACCCACCCCGAGACCGCGGCAGGCCACCGTGAGGGGTATTTCCGCGACAGCGATCTGTCCGACCGCGTTCAATTTTTCACCGATCCGATCAGTCCCTGGACATTGTTCGAAGGCGCCCGCGCCGTCTATACCGTGTCTTCCGGGCTGGGTTTCGAGGCGATCTTTGCCGGTCACAGGCCACGGGTTTTCGGGCAGCCGTTCTATGCCGGCTGGGGGCTGACGGAGGACGCCTTCGAGATCCAGCGCCGCCAACGCAGCCTCACCCGCGCACAGCTTTTTGCTGCCGCGATGATCCTGTATCCGCGTTGGTACGACCCCTATCGCGACCGCCTCTGCCAACTGGAAACGGTGATCGACACGTTGGAGGCACAGGCGCGTAGCTGGCGTGAGGACCGGCTTGGCTGGGTCGCTTCGGGGATGCGGCTCTGGAAGCGCGCTCCGTTACAGGCATTTTACGGCGCACACACGCCGATGGCGTTCGAAGACGATCCCGTACGTGCCCGTGCGGCACAACGGCCCTGGATGGTCTGGGCCGGTAAGGCAGGCGTGGGCCACGGCGATGCTGTCCGCGTAGAGGACGGCTTCCTGCGCTCGCGCGGGCTTGGCGCCGATCTGGTGCCGCCGCTCTCGCTCGTAACGGATGATCTGGGCATCTACTACGATCCGGCCCGTCCATCGCGGTTGGAGAAATGGATCGAGAAACGCAGCACGTTGCGCCCGGACCAGGAAATGCGCGCCGCGCGGCTCATCAAGTCGCTAAGAGAAAGCGGAGTCAGCAAATACAATCTCGGTGCCCCCCCGGTGTTGGAAGATTTGCCAAGGGGTCGGCGTCTGCTGGTCTGCGGTCAAGTCTCCGATGATGCCTCCATCCGCTGTGGCACGACCGGCATCGCCGGCAATCAAGCGCTGCTCGACGCCGTTCGCAGCGCCCACCCCGACGCCGTAATCCTCTATAAACCGCACCCCGATGTAGAGGCCGGGCTGCGCGACGGTGGCTTGACCGACGCGGCGCAGGCCGATCTGGTCATAACGGATACGGACCCGGCGGCCCTCCTGCGCGAAATCGACGAGGTGCACACGATGACATCCCTGCTGGGGTTCGAGGCGCTGTTGCGCGGCATACCGGTGACGACATACGGCGTGCCGTTCTATGCGGGCTGGGGTCTCACGACCGATTTCGGGGATGTACCTCCGCGCCGCCGTGCCTTGCCTTCTCTTGAAGGGTTGGTACATGCCAGCCTGATCGACTATCCACGCTACTTCGATCCAATCAGCCGGCTACCCTGCCCGGTCGAAGTCGCGGTGGAACGGCTTTCACTGGCGGACCTGCCGCGTGGCGGGAAACGGCTGCGTGTGTTGGCGAAATTGCAGGGCGTGTTTGCCAGCCGCGCGCACCTTTGGCGCCGATGAGCCGGATCATTCCGGCGCGCGCACCCAGTGGTGCAGCACATCCGGACCAACCGTCTGCGTGCGCAACAAATCGAATCGAGGCGCTGTCTTCAGACGCGAGATGCCCATCGCTCCGATTCCCGGCACCCCTTCGGCCCCGATCACCACACCGGCGGTAAATCCCACGAGATGATCCACAAGATCATTCTGCAGCAACGCGGCGGCGAGCGCAGAGCCCCCTTCGCTGAACACGCGGGTCAACCCGTGCACCCCCAGTTTGTGCATCACATCCACGATGTCGAGCTGACCACCCGATATACCACATGACAATAGCGTAGCGCCCAGTCCGCGCCACGCTTCGACCAACCCATGCGGTGCGTCCGCCCCGTGGCACAAGATTATCGGCACTTGCCGCGCAGTTTGTGCAAGCCTGCCCGTCAGCGGCAGATCGAGTCGGCGTGAAATGACGACGCGTGCCGGTTGGTGGCGGATGCCGAGACCGCGCACTGTTAACGCCGGATCATCCTTGCGCGCCGTGCCGCCGCCGACCATCACGGCATCGTGGCGTGCCCGCATGGCGTGCACCATCCGCCGCGCACCGCTATGGGTGATCCATTGGCTTTCACCGCTCGCCGTCGCAATCCGGCCATCGAAAGAACTGGCCAGTTTGAGGGTGATCATCGGACGCCCGCGTTCAATCCGCGATTTGAAGCCTGCGTGATCTATCCGGGCCTCGGCTTCCAGGACACCCATGATCACCGGAATCCCTGCTGCGCGCAGCATCGCGATGCCCCTGCCGCAGACACGCGGATCGCTGTCGCCGATCGCGACAACGACGCGTCCGACACCGGCGTCGATCAGCGCCTGCGCACAGGGGGGGGTCCTGCCATGGTGCGCACAGGGCTCGAGGGTGACGAATACATCCGCACCGCGGGCGGCCTCACCCGCTTGTGCCAGCGCCTGGGTCTCGGCGTGAGGACGGCCACCCGCGCAGGTCCACCCCCGCCCGACGATCCGCTCCCCCGCGACCACCACGCAACCGACAGCGGGATTGGGCCAGGTCACCCCTTGGCCGCGCCGCCCCAAAGACAGCGCAAGCGACATGTATCGCGCATCGCTCAAGTTTCGCCGGGGCCGTCCGGCCGAAGCTCCGCCACGAACTTGTCGAAGTCGTCCGCGGCCTGAAAGTTCTTGTAGACACTGGCAAAGCGGACGTAGGCGACTGTATCGATACGTGCCAATGCCTCCATCACGATCTCGCCGATCTGCTTGGACCCGATATCGGTCTCGCCCATGCTTTCAAGCCTGCGCACGATTCCACTGATCATCTGATCGATGCGCTCTGGCTCGATCGGACGTTTCTGCATGGAGATCCGGATGGAGCGTTCCAGCTTGTCGCGGTCGAAGTCCTCGCGCTTGCCGGACGACTTGATCACGACCAAATCGCGCAACTGAACGCGTTCATAGGTGGTGAAACGCCCGCCGCAAGCGGGGCAAAATCGGCGCCGCCGGATGGACACATGATCCTCCGCCGGTCGGCTGTCCTTGACTTGTGTGTCGATATTTCCGCAAAACGGGCAGCGCATTGGCCGGTCCCCTTATCCTTGATCCGCCTCGATTGTGGGATCATTGCCCCACTTATCCACAGGTATACGCGACCCCCAAGGTTTTGGGTAGTGCCGATTTGAGGCGCTAGATGATGCGTCGGGCCGGAATGGATCGAATTCTATCCGCGCGCGTTGGGTCGACGAAACGAAAAATTCACAGGAGAACCCAATGTCCAAGACGCTATTCATCACTGGCGCGTCCAGTGGTATCGGTGCTGCAACAGCCAAGGCGGCGGCAGAGGCAGGCTGGAACGTCGGCCTTTTTGCGCGCAGCGAAGAAAAACTAGAAAAACTGGCGGGCGAAATCGGGGAAAGGGCGATGGCGCTGCCTGGCGATGCGACAGATTTGAACGCGCAGGAACGTGCTTTGACAGAGCTCAAGGATCGTTTCGGCAGCATTGAGGCCGTGTTCGCGAACGCGGGCCGCGGTACGAAAGATGCAGGAGTCGAAAAAGGCGATCCCGAAGACTGGGGCGGGATGATCGACCTCAATATCAAGGGCGCGTTGTACAGCGCCCACGCCGCGATGCCGCATCTGAAAGAGTCGAAGGGGCAGTTTCTTGTCACCGGATCGCAAGCAGGGCGCACGCACCTTAAAGGGTCGATCTATGGCGCGACCAAATGGTTCATCCACGGTTTTGCCGGCAATCTTGCGCAGGAGATGGCGGAATGGGGTGGCCGCTGCATGGTGGTGGCGCCCGGCATGGTTGATACCGCATTCTTTGACAGTCCCAAACCTGACAAGCTGCAACCAGAGGATGTCGCGGCGGCATTGCTCTACGCCCTCGACGCGCCGCAGCGCGCGAACATCCGCGAAGTATTCCTGACGCCGACGAATTAATCCGCCCTGAAATGCGCCGCCACCTGACGGGTGCGCGGCGCATCACGGTGCTCGAACAGGTACAGCCCTTGCCACGTCCCAAGCCGCATGCGGCCGTTGCGCACAGGTATGCACAGATTGACCGGCAACAGCGATGCCTTGATGTGCGCAGGCATATCGTCAGGCCCTTCTGCGGTGTGCGTCAAATACGACATCGCAGGACTGTGGCTGTGCGGCACGAGCTTTTCAAAGAACGCCATCAGGTCACGCTGTACATCCGTGTCAGCATTCTCCTGCATCAGAAGGGAGGCAGATGTATGCCGGACCATGAGGGACAACAGCCCATCGCCTTTGTCGCGCAGCGGATGTGCGGCGGCGTCGGTGAACTCGTATAGCCCCGGACCATCTGTCGCGATTTCAATCTCGAATTGCATACTCTTACCGCTACTTGGTGGACCGCGTAAAAGCGTCTCGACAGAAACGGCGCGCTTGGGCGGACTTCATCATCTCGCCGATTTCGTCGATCGTAAGGGTTGTCCTCGCCGGGTCCGGTGCCGGCAGGCCAGATGCATCGAGTGTAAAGGTAACGGCCCGCTTTCCCGGCACCG
Organism: uncultured Sulfitobacter sp.; assembly: GCF_947497275.1. GTDB lineage: Bacteria > Pseudomonadota > Alphaproteobacteria > Rhodobacterales > Rhodobacteraceae > Sulfitobacter. The sequence continues at coordinate 193,669 of NZ_CANMFS010000001.1, read as the reverse complement.
TCAGGGACGGGGCCATCGCACGTTCAAGATAGATCGGCGTGGTTATCGGCAATCCACGTCGCACTTCGACATAGCTTGCGGCTGCGCACCAGAATTCTGCTGCGCCCATCTTCCTTTGCCGGATCACTTCAAAGCTTTGGCCGGGTGTCGGATTGATTTCAAAACGGCTTTCTTCCCACAGCGTGTTCGCGTGGCCGGCTTGCGCCAGTGCAGCACTTAACAGAAAAGTTGCAGCGGCCAAACGGATCATCGGTTTTATTCCCATCCCAAGTTTCAAAAGCCGAAATCAGGCTCCAGCTCATCGTCGTGGCAGAACTGGATGGCGTGAAGCACAGGAAGTCCCATGCCCACTTGCGACGTACTGAGCGATATCGATGTAAAGGGGGCTCTGGGCAGGGCGGCGGGATCCGTCGTGAACCCGACAGCCTTGCGGCCTGCCACGCTCTGCGCAGGACTGCGACCGACGCGCAGATAGACGCGGTCGTCCGCACCAAGCCGGTTATAAGCGTACTCCGCCGCAGCGCACCAGATGCCACGAGGCCCTTCGCCATTCGCCTCTATCACCTCGAACGTCGCACCCCCGAGCGGTACAACGAACAAATCATTAATCGCGCGAAAGGATTGGGCGTGCGCCGCCAGCGGCAACACCGCAATCGTCGCCGCCATAAATGTCTTTTTCAGCATTGGAAGGCTCCTCTTGATTATCTTCAAGGTAGAAGCCGAAACGTGAAGGTCAAAATCAAACCCGCGTGAACGTCACATCGATAACCGCCCGGACAGGCTCCGGGCGGTTTCAGCAGACCTGAGCGTCCAAAGTTACTGGTCGAGGAATGACCGCAACTTGCGCGACCGCGAAGGATGTTTGAGCTTGCGCAGTGCTTTCGCCTCGATCTGCCGGATGCGTTCGCGGGTCACGCTGAACTGTTGGCCGACTTCCTCAAGCGTATGATCGGTGTTCATGCCGATCCCGAAGCGCATCCGCAGCACCCTCTCTTCGCGCGGCGTCAGCGATGCCAACACCCGCGTGGTCGTTTCCTTGAGGTTTTCCTGTATGGCGCTGTCCAACGGCAGCACGGCATTCTTGTCCTCGATGAAATCGCCCAGCTGGCTGTCTTCCTCGTCGCCAATGGGCGTTTCCAGGCTGATCGGCTCCTTGGCGATCTTCATCACCTTGCGAACCTTCTCGAGCGGCATTTGCAGCTTCTCGGCCAGTTCCTCCGGCGTCGGTTCGCGGCCAATCTCGTGCAACATCTGACGCCCTGTGCGCACCAGCTTGTTGATCGTTTCGATCATGTGAACGGGGATACGGATGGTCCGCGCCTGATCCGCGATGGAACGCGTGATCGCCTGACGGATCCACCATGTGGCATAGGTGCTGAATTTGTAACCACGACGATATTCGAATTTATCCACCGCCTTCATCAGGCCGATGTTGCCTTCCTGAATGAGATCAAGGAATTGAAGGCCACGGTTCGTGTATTTTTTCGCAATCGAAATCACCAGACGCAGGTTCGCCTCGACCATTTCCTTCTTGGCCTGCCGGGCTTCTTTCTCGCCCTTCTGGACCTGCTGCACAATGCGGCGGAATTCGGAGATATCCAGACCGACATACTGCCCGACCTGTGCCATGTCCGCGCGCAACTCATCCACCTTGTCGCTTGAGCGTTCAATGAACATCTGCCAGCCACGCCCGGCCTTTTCGCCCATCCGCTCCATCCAGTTAGGGTCAAGCTCGTAACCACGATAGGCGTCGACGAATTCCTTGCGGTTGATGCGCGCCTGATCGGCGAGCTTCACCATGGCGCTGTCGATCTGCATGATCCGGCGGTTGATGCCGTACAGCTGGTCGATCAAGGCTTCGATACGGTTGTTGTGCAGGTGCAGATCATTGACCAGCGCGACGATCTCGGCACGCAGCTTCTGATAGGTCGCCTCGTCTGTCTTGGAGAATGTGCCGTCTTCGTTCAACGTGGCCGAAATCCGGCTGTCCTGCATCTCGCTCAGCTTGATGTAGTCATCCGCGATCAAATCCAGCGCTTCGAGGACCTGCGGCTTCAAGGCCGCTTCCATCGCGGCCAGCGACATGTTGGCCTGATCATCATCGTCCTCGTCGTCATCGTCGGTTGTGATCGGATTGCCGTCTGCGTCGAGTTCCTGCTTGTCCTCATCCTTCTTTTCGGCGGTCTCCCCTCCGACAGGCACTACGGGCGTTGTCTCTTCCTCTTCGCCCATCTGAGTGCCGAAGGTCGCCTCAAGGTCGATCACATCGCGCAGCAGGATGTCTTCGGACAGCAATTCGTCACGCCAGATAGTGATGGCCTGAAATGTCAGCGGGCTTTCGCATAGGCCCGCGATCATCGTGTTGCGTCCCGCCTCGATCCGCTTTGCAATGGCGATCTCGCCCTCGCGGCTCAGCAGTTCGACCGAACCCATCTCGCGCAGGTACATCCGCACCGGGTCGTCGGTCCGGTCCAACTTTTCGGAGGTGCCGGAACCGAGTGTGATCTCGCGGTTGCTTTCGGTCGTCGTGACTTCTGTCGAGCCCTTGTTCTCTTCTTCTTCGGCCTCTTCGTCTTCGATGATATTGATGCCCATTTCCGACAGCATCGACATCACGTCCTCGATCTGTTCAGAACTCACCTGATCCGGCGGCAGCACCGTGTTGAGCTGATCGTAGGTGATATACCCTTTTTCACGGGCCTCACTGATCATCTTTTTCACGGCAGCCTGACTCATATCAAGGGAATGCCCCCCGTCCTGATCGTCAGTCTTGATGTCTTCGTTTGTGTCCTTGGCAGCCATGAAAGCTCCTCTCACATCCCTAGCGAATCACCTCAGAGTGATTCGGGTTTTTCGAATCATGCGGGGTTTGGAGTGATTCTTAAACCCGCATCGTTATTTTTTGGCTTAATTCAAAGAAAGGGTCACCTCTGCGCCACTTTCACCCCAGGACACGCGAGACCACGCCCGTCTGCGCGTATTCCGGTCACGCATGCATCGATCTGCCGTCATCCACCTTTTCGCCCGCCTTTGCTGAAATCTATCTGATCGAACATGCTCCGGCTTTTTGCGACCTGTTCACGGTCGAGCCGCGCGCCGTTGTCGGCAATGATATATTCCGCCTTGTCTTCCTGACCAGAGCGTTGCGCCCGATCCGCCGCGCGCGCCGCCTCGGCAAGTCGCCAAGTCACCCCTTCGTCCGCCTCACCGCTCAGGTCATCGACCGCATCCGTCACCTCCTCGGCCAGCCCACGCGCCGCCTTCAGCTTTGCCAGTTCTTCGGTGATGGTCATCGTAGCAGTCTCGATATCGCCCGGTTTGCGCATACAGGGCGCAATAGCGACATGGCGCTGCGCCAGCAGGTTTTCAAGTGCTTCCGGCCCAAGCGCCGCGTCGATCTGCGCGCGCAGTGGCTCCGCCCCCTCGTCCGCGTGGCGCAGGATCAGATCACGCAGGCGCGCGTGATCGCCGTCAAGGCAGGGCATCGATTCAAGGCCGCCCTCAAAGGCCTCAACCACCTGGGGGCAAGTGATGCAGGCGGCCAGAATAACCCCCTCGCGCAGATGATCGGTGGCGCGCGCATCCGCTGCCGTGGCCAGAACCGAAGATTTCGCCCCGGCAGAGGGGCCCAACGGCGCCTTGCTGTTCCAAGCGGCGCGCGGACCACCTGGGCGCGACTGACCGCCGCCCATCCCGCGACCCTGAGCGCGCGCGCGGAACAATTGCCAGCGCAGATCCTTGATTTCCTGTCCGTAGTGACTGCGTATGCTGGGATCCCTGATCAGCGTGATCTTTTCACGCAGTGCCTTGTCGAGCGCGGCCTTGCGTTCAGGACTGTCGAAAACGCGACCTTCCGTTTCACGCTGCCACAGCAACCGCACCATCGGTACAGCGGCCTCTATCAGCGTTTGCACCGCACCGGCACCGGACGCCTTGAGCAGATCGTCAGGGTCCTGACCTTCGGGCAGCATCGCGAAACGCAGCGACCGCCCCGCTTCCAGCAAGGGCAGCGCCAGGTCGATCAGGCGCAGGGCGGCGCGCTGACCGGCCGTGTCACCGTCGAGCATGATCACGGGCTCGTCTGCAATCCGCCAGAGCATCGCAAGCTGGTTCTCCGTGATCGCCGTGCCCAGCGGCGCGACGGCCGCGCCAAATCCCGCCTCGCTCAGTGCGATGACGTCCATGTACCCTTCGGCCACCAGCAGCGGCAGCCCCTTGCCCGCCGCCACCCGCGCCTCTTTGACATTATAAAGGCTGCGGCCCTTGTCGAAGAGTTCCGTCTCCGGGGAGTTGAGATACTTCGCCTTGTCATCCGGGTCCATCGCACGCCCGCCAAAGGCGATGGCGCGCCCCCGCGCGTCGCGGATCGGATACATGATCCTGCCCCGGAACGTATCGTAGGGCTTGCCGACCTTGGACGACGGTTTCGCAAGACCCGCCCCGAGGATCAGATCGTCCGAGATGTCCTTGCCTTTGAGCGCGTCCCAAAGCCCCTGCCAACTGTCAGGGGCAAAGCCGATTTCCCACCGCTCAAGCGCACGTTCGTCCAACCCCCGCCGCGCTAGATAATCGCGCGCGGGGGCGCCCGCACCCGTGCGCAGTTGCAGCCGGAACCATCTTACGGCCAGCTCCATCACATCGACCAGTTCGGTGCGTTTCTCCGCCTTCTCCTGCGCGCGTGGATCGCGCTCGGGTATCGGCATCCCCGCCTCGCGCGCGAGGATTTCCACCGCCTCCATGAAGCTCACGTTCTCTGTCTCACGCACGAAAGAGATCGCATCGCCTTTGGCGTGACAGCCGAAGCAATAGTAGAACCCTTTCCGGTCATCGACATGAAAGCTGGCGGATTTTTCCTGGTGGAAAGGACATGGCGCCCACATGTCGCCTTTTCCCTGATTGGATTTACGCTGGTCCCACATGACCTTGCGCCCCACAACCTGAGACAGGCTGGAGCGTGTGCGCAGTTCTTCGAGAAATCCGGGTGGCAGGCTCATATAGGTATATATTGATCTGGGCGGTTCAGAGTCCAGTCGGCGGGCCAGACCATCCAAAAAGAAAAAGGCGCGCCCGCAGGCACGCCCGTTTCCTTTGGTGCGGGTACAGGGCTCACTGCTTGAGACACATCTCGTTCCACGCGGCGCCTAGATCGGCCTTTCTGATCTCGCCCATTTTCATCTCGTAGATCCACGGTGCCACAAGCGGCACCACGTTGTTGTAGGCCTCGGGCCACGTGGGTGCTGTCTTGGCGACGTAGGCGAGCACCTCACGTTCTTTCACGCGCGCCAGACGCGCTTCCTGCACGGTCTTGACCACCTCGGACTGATACCCGCAGTCCTCCGGGTTCGCCGCAAGAACGGGGGCCGCGGCCCCGATCAGAACCATCGCACATAAAACACGCTTCATAACACTCACTCCACAATTCTGTTCTGTGCAAGCTAGCGCCACGCAGCCTGCGCTTCCAGTACCCGCCGCAAATCGTGAACCAATGTCGTCGCCGGCAGAACCACGTCGGGTGGCACGAACGCCGCGATTTCGTCGCGCCAGACGGGATGTCCGTTCAAGTGGCACCTCAGATGCACCGAGAGATTCCAGCCGCCGAACATCGCCAGAAAGTCGACAGAGCCGAATGTCGCGCACGGGACCGGCCATCATGATGCCCGGACGATCGTTGTTGCGAAACGCCACCGGACGTTCCAGCACACGGGCGCACAGGATCGTGCGCTCCGCCGGGATCCGCCAGAAACACTCAGGCGGTCGACCGTCTTTCCGGTGGTGCTGGTCCACCCGTTCCAACGCGCTGAAAACTCCGCCGTCGTAGGCGCCGGGCGTGTCGGCCATTTGCAATGCCCACACGTTCCTCTTCGCACAACAATCGTCCCCCGGGCGCGCGTCGTCGTCGCACAGGATCACGCCTAGTCCGGACCTGGCCGCCGTTTTTGCCGCCATAAGTCCGGCAGATCCCGCGTCCGGCCATGACGAGGGCGTTCGGCTCCTCCGATCCGGCGGTCACCACGCCGCGCGGACGGTGATATTTGAACGACCGCGCCATGAGGCGCACGCCATTGGGCCGACAACGCCGCCGCGACCGTCTTACCGGACCGCCCTTCATAGCGGATGCCGCTGTACTGGAAATGAACAGGATCGCCGCCCGCCTACTCCCGTGATCCTTATGCCGTGCCTTGCGCAGGCGCATGCCTGCCAATTCCGCCACCTGCCCCGAGCGGCCCGCGACCACGATGCCCACCTACTTCGCGCTGGTCTGCCTGCGTGTGTTACAGACCCCGCGTACCTGTTCGTTCTCGATGTCGATGTCGGTCACTTCGCACTGCTGAATCAGATCGACACCGCGCGGCGACGCGACGGGAACATAGCCCAAGGCCACGGCATCATGGCCGCCGGCCGCTCCGGGCAAATGCATCAGGCTGTAGTTGAGGTCCTCTTCAAGCCCCTCCCAGAGCTTGAGAAAGTGAGAATAGAACTGCGTATTACCATCGAGGAAATTATTTCCGTGCACGATGGTCGTGTTCCGCCCCACTGTTCCGCCGCCGGGGTATCCTTCCAGAACCGCGATATCCGTCAGGCCACGCTTCTTGGCAAGGTAATACGCCGTAGACAAACCGTGACCGTCACCACCAATGATGACCGCGTCGTATTCCGCCCTAGACGTCGTGTCCTGCCAGTGCGGTTGCCCGCCCTTGTTGCCGATGTGTCCTTCGCGCAGCACGCGCCATCCTGAAAGACGCATCGCTGGTTCCGCGATCTCTGAAGCTGGCTTACCGGACAAATTCCCCAGTAGGGCAGCAATGCTGCATTCGCGTCGCGGGCTGTTCTGGCGCGGGCCACCCCGGACGCTGCACTCTCCCGACGTTGAGGATGTTGCGCGCTTGGCCGGCGTCCTACAACCCCTTGGCGTGGTAGCTTGCGGCGACTTTGCCGATCGCAACGAGATAGGCAGCGGTGCGCAGATCCGTGACATCCTCGCGCCCGTGCCAGATGTCGGACATTGATTGGTACGCGGTGCGCATCGTATCGTCGAGGCCGGAGCGCACCAATTCCAGCTCACCCGCGCCGCGCAGATATTTGTCCTTGAAATCGGGGCTGAGCGTCCAGTTGATCGATGTATCGCGGCTGATCCGATCAAGCTCGTCCACGACAAGCTGGTGGCGCGATTCCTCCTGCCGCCGTCCCATCCGGCCAAACCGGATGTGGCCGAGGTTCTTGACCCATTCAAAATACGACACCGTAACGCCCCCCGCGTTTGCGTACATGTCTGGGATGATCACCACCCCCATCTCGCGCAGCACATCGTCCGCGCCAGCGGTCACGGGCCCGTTTGCTGCCTCGATGATAAGCTGCGCCTTGATCTGGCGCACATTCTTTAGGTTGATCACCCCTTCCAGCGCCGCCGGGATCAGGATATCGCAGTCGTTCTCGAGAACGCTATCGCCGTCCTCGACGAAGATGCCTCCCGCGAAGCCCCTCGGCGATCCTTCTTCGATGATGTGCCGTTTAAGCGCGTGAATATCTATGCCGTCGTCGTTGCAGATCGCGCCGTTGTATTCGATCACGGCCACCACGTTACAGCCGTCTTCTTCACTGAGGAGATTGGCGGCGTGATAGCCCACGTTGCCGAGGCCCTGCACGATCACCCGCTTGCCATTGAGACCACCCTTCAAGCCCGCCTTCTTGACCCCTTCGTCGTCGCGGAAAAATGCGCGCAATGCATATTGCACGCCTCGGCCCGTCGCTTCGGTGCGGCCCTGGATACCGCCGGCATTGATCGGCTTGCCGGTCACACAGGCGGCGCCATTGATGTCGGTGGTGTGCATCCGCTTGTACTGGTCCGCAATCCAGGCCATCTCACGCTCGCCCGTGCCCATGTCTGGCGCCGGTACGTTCTGGGCCGGATTGATCAGGTCGCGCTTGATCAACTCATAGGCAAAACGGCGCGTGATCATCTCCATTTCATGCTCTTCGTATTCACGCGGGTCGACACAAAGCCCACCCTTCGACCCGCCGAATGGCGCTTCAACCAGAGCGCATTTATACGTCATCAAGGCTGCCAGCGCCTCTACCTCGTCCTGATTCACCCCCATGGAGAAGCGGATCCCCCCTTTCACCGGCTCCATATGTTCCGAATGGACCGACCGGTAACCGGTGAACGTCCTGATTTCGCCGCGCAGGCGCACGCCGAACCGCACGGTATACGTGGCGTTGCACACGCGGATTTTCTCTTCGAGACCCGGACGCAGGTCCATCAGGCTGACCGCGCGGTTAAACATCATATCGACGCTTTCTCGGAAACTCGGCTCGGGGGAGGAATGGATCATTGAAATGGCTGCCTTCTGGGTCAGGGGGCCGCGCGGGGCGGGTCCGGCGAATCCGGTAACAGGTCTTGAACGTAGAGCGGTCCCTGCAACACTGCCACTTTTTCGATCATTTTATAATCAGGACTGATAGAGCACCCCATCCGGGCCAAGACTAAATTGTCATCTGGCCGTACTCGCGCCGCCCTTTCCATCGGCGCAGGCGGAAGGGCGCCGATGGTACATTCCTGTCAATGTTTGGACACAATTGAGTCCGAGACTGATGGCACGGCGGTAGGGTGCCATCCGGCGGCCTGCGACTCGGTTAACGAATTCGGCTCGGTTTTACCGACTATTCGATTGATTGTTCTGCGTGAAGCAACACTCTCGGCGAAACGGCGGGATTGATCCATAAAACCCTGTAAAATATGACATTTTGGCGTATATCCGCCCAATTTTTGCCACCTTTTTCTGCCAAATATCTTGCACAGATAAGCGCCAAACGTGTCTTTCCGACATGCCTGCGGCCTGAGAGGTGATGATAATGTCAAAGCTATTTCCGACGACCCGCATTCCCGATTCTGCCGGTCGGATCAAAACACCGTTTCTGCGCCGATTTGCGCGTGAAGAAGATGGTATGATCACAATTATCGCGATTTGCGTCTTGCTCATGATGTTCATGGTCGGTGGTATTGCCGTCGACCTCATGCGTAACGAAATGGAGCGGGTGCGCATCCAGAACACCGCCGACCGGGCGGTGCTGGCCGCAGCCGATCTGGACCAGGAACTTGTGCCCGCCGAAGTTGTCGCAGACTATTTCACGAAGGCCGGTATCCCGGACCGTATCAACAACGTAACGGTGGACGAGGGCCTGAACTTCCGCACCGTTTCGGTGAACTCGGACTCCGTGACGCCAACGAACTTCATGCGGCTGGTCGGCGTCGACGAATTGCCGCTGCGCAGCAAGGCCACCGCCGAGGAGCGCGTGACCAACGTCGAAATCTCCATGGTGCTCGACATCTCGGGATCGATGGGATCGGGCGACAAGATGCCCAACCTTCAGCAGGCCGCGAAGGTCTTTGTCGATACTGTGCTTCGTCCAGAAACACAGGACTTGGTGTCGATCTCTCTTATCCCCTATTCCGAGCATGTCAGCGCCGGTCAAAACCTGATGAGCAAGTTCAACGTCGATTACGACCAGAGCTACAGCTATTGTCTGGAGTTTTCCGAAAGCGACTTCGACGTTGCACGGATGCGGCGCGACAAGACCTATAGGCAGGTGCCGCATTTCCAGTGGGGCTATAATGGCTATCATAACGACGTGTCGAACCCTGTCTGTCCGAACGGCACCTACGAGAGCATTACCGCCTTCAGCCAGAATGCAACCGCTTTGAAATACCAGATCAACCGGCTTCAAGCGCGCGGAAGCACGTCGATATTTGCGGGTATGAAATGGGCGACAGGCATGCTCGACCCCGATTTCAACACGATCACCCAATCGCTCGTGAACGACGACGAGGTCGACGCGATCTTTGCCAACCGCCCTGAATCCTACACGGACAGGGAAACGCTCAAGACGATCATCCTGATGACAGACGGTGAGAACCACTATTCCTACCGGATCGCGGATCAGTATTACGCCAACTACAGCCATGCGTCGCACTGGAACCGCTACAACCTCAACTGGTACCTCGCGAATTACGTGAACCGGTATTACCACGATGATTTCAAGTACATGAAATATTGGCCATCCTACGGCAACCAGCTGCTTCACAGCGTCTGCGACGCCGCCAAGGAAAAGAACATTGTAATCTGGTCCATTGGTTTTGAAGTCGAAGAAAACGGTGCCAACGTCATGAAAAACTGCGCGTCCTCGCCGAGCCACTTCTTCCGGGTCGAGGGTGTTGAAATTACCGAGGCGTTCAGAGCGATCGCACGCCAGATCAACCAGTTGAGGCTCACACAATGATTACCCGTCTGAAAAACCGCCTGCGCCTTTTTCGCAAAGAAGATGACGGCGCCATCATCGCCCTGGAATTCATGATCATGGCGCCGCTGATCTTCTCCGCCTTCTTCATGGGCGTTGAAATGGGGCTCTACTCGATCCGCCAGATGCTCCTGGACCGCGGGCTTGAGGTCACCACCCGCGAAGTGCGCCTGAACACCGACATGTACTTTGAACATGACGACCTCAAGCGCGCCATCTGCCAGAACGCGGGCAACCTGCCCGGCTGCATGGACAACCTGCGCCTCGAAATGGTGCCTACGAACCCGCGCGCCTTTACCGGCCTTCCCGCTACCGTGGATTGCGTGGACACCTCACAACCCGTTACACCGGTGCGCGGCTGGGCCTTGGGCAAGCAGCACGATCTGATGATCCTGCGCGCCTGCTACAAGTTCAAACCGATCTTCCCGACCACCGGTCTGGGCGCGTCCTTCAGCAAGGATGGCAACGGCGAAGTGGCCATGTCTACCATCAGCGCCTTCGTACAGGAGCCAAGCTAATGTCGAAACTGAAACTCAAATCCATTCTCCGCGCGGATTTCCTGCGCAAGGAAGACGGTGCCATCGCAATCGAAACGATCATCATCTTTCCGGTGTTGTTCTGGGGCTTCATGGCCATGTTCTCGACCTTTGACGCCTACCGTCAGTATTCGATGCACCAGAAGGCCGCCTATACCATCAGCGACATGATCTCCCGCGAGACGTTGCCCATAGACGGTGCCTATCTCGATGGCGCGCATACGCTATTCGATGCGCTGACCCGGACACCGCAAGACAGCAGCATCCGCGTCTCCATCCTGCAGTACGATGGTCAGAACAACCGGATGAAGCTTGACTGGTCGAAGACGCGCGGATCGTCTGCTGCGCTCGAAGAGCAGAGCATCCGCGCTTGGACGGACCGCCTGCCGAAGTTGGTGAATGGCGAACGGATCATCATCGTGGAGACCGCCGCATCCTACGATCCGCCCTTCAACACCGGGCTGGAGCAGCGCGAGATCAAGAACTTCATCTTTACCCGTCCACGTTATGCGCCCCAGATCCTCTGGACCGACGCGTAGACAATCTGATCGAAAGCCAACAAAACAAATCCCCGAAAGGCGCTGGCCCTTCGGGGATTTCGCATTTTGAACCGCGCTGGCATCAAAGCTGCGCGTCGTCATCCAGTTCGCGCTGTGCCATCATGGCGGCGATGATTTCCGACATGAATTTGGTCTGACTGCCCGGCGTCATGCCCCCGACCCCAATCCGGCGCCCCATGCGCCACCACAGCCCCGGCCGCCATTCCCGTCGCTGCGCGGTCGCGGTCCGCAGCAAAAAGCCGTTCGAGGGCTTGAAGGCGAAAAAGCCGCGGTCGATGCCATCAATGTCGGAGGTCCGGGCGATCACCGTGCCATCACTGTCGCGCAGTACCGTCTCGGTCAGCTCGATCCTGTTGGCCGTCGCCACACGCATCCGCTGGGCCATCCACAAGGAGACCGCACCGAGCAAGAGCATGAACACCCGCCACTCGATGTTGGGCGACTGTGTCAGAGCCAAATACAGCATCATCACGCCGAGAACGAGTAGCGATCCCAAGCCTAACATGCGCCGCCCGCCGGAGGCGTAAACCGTGGCGAGAACTTCTTCGTTCGGATCAGCGGCAGTCGGCTGTCGAGGTGAATGGGTCATGGGGGCAAGGCTCCTGTTGCCTGCCTCCCCTAGCCGCTGTCCGGTCCGCTCACAAGACCCAGGCCTCACGCAAGGCGGCGCGGCTTCACCTCGTAACCGCGCTCTTCCGGCTCAACGCCGATAAGCTCCTGCGGGAAACCGTCTTCCAGAACGCGCAGGCCGGTCGCTTCTTCGCGGCGTTCGATCATTCGGTCGGTTTGCGCGCACAAGCCAAAGCGGTTCTGCCCATCGGTCATCGTTGCGATCATCAACGGGGAGGTTTCCGGCGGAACGGCCACACCGTCCGCACATCTCTGGAACAGGCCAATGTTCTTCTGGATCAGATCCACCGTCAAGTTCACATCGTGCGCCCTGCGCCTTCATCACTGTCAGCGTCAGCAGGTTGTCTGTGGCGAGGTGATTTGTCATCGCCTTGGGAACACTGGCGGTTCCCAAGTCCGACATGCGTGATCCAGCGGCCCATGTAGGTGAACGCCGGCAGCACGCGCTCGAACGTCGCGCGGTTGCAACTGGAGAATACGCTGACGGTTCCGGCATCCGCCAGACACCAGACAAACCACCGCCGCACCGCACGCACCGATCACCAGTGCCGCGCATACAAATCGCGGTCGCGTCAGTCGTCGACATCTCGATCCGTATCTTGCCTTCCGTAACGTGCGGCAGCATCGTCAAACCCGCGCCTTCTGCATCTTTGCACATGCGTGGTGCGGTACCTGACATTGCAGCCCACCACTGGCGCTCTTACGTTTCCAATATCCACAAAAACAGGAGGACACCCATGTCCCTCAGACCCACACTGGAAACCCGCGCTGCCGTACCCACGCTCGAAGGTGCGGGCGTAAAGCTGCACCGTGCCTTCGGTTTTCAGGACCCAAGCGAGCTTGACCCCTTCCTGCTGTTCGACGACTTTCGCAACAACAACCCCGCCGATTTCGAGAAGGGTTTTCCGTGGCATCCGCATCGCGGCATCGAAACCATCACCTACGTTCTCGAAGGGACGGTGGCGCATAGCGACAGTCTGGGCAATACCGGCACACTGGGCGCGGGCGACGTTCAGTGGATGACAGCCGGATCCGGTATCCTGCATCAGGAAATGCCGCACGGAAACGGCGCCGGGCAGATGCACGGATTTCAGCTGTGGGGCAATCTGCCGTCGCACCAGAAGATGACCGCGCCGCGCTATCAGGATGTGACCTGCGACGCCATTCCCGAGGTCATCGACGATGACGGTACCCGCGTTCGGGTGATCACCGGTGAATTCTGGGGCAAGACAGGTCCGATCGACGGCATCGCCGCCGATCCGCAGTATCTTGACGTGACGGTGCCCGCAGGTGTGCGCAAGACGTTCCGCATCGACACCTACCGCCGTGCCTTCGCCTATATCTTTCAGGGTGCAGGTGCCTTTGTCGATGCCAGCCGCCCGTCCGGTGTCTTGCTGGAAAAAGAAATCGGAGGTGAAGAGCTCAATATCCGCGACATGTCGGGCGACCGCACCCTCGTGCGCTTTGGCAGCGGTGATGAAGTGACGGTTCAGGCGGGGCCGGAAGGCCTGCGATTTCTGCTGATCTCCGGCGCGCCCATAGACGAGCCGGTCGCGTGGCATGGTCCGATCGTGATGAACACCCGCGCCGAAATCAGCCAGGCGGTTCAGGATCTCAAAAACGGCACTTTTATCAAGCCGGCCCACTGATCCGCAGGTCTTGCCCATTTCGAGCGGCGGCCGCTCAGCCGTCCGCCGCCACCCCGTTGCGGACAAGGTCCCAATATTGCCCCGTTATCTCGTCCAGCGACAGCCGGCCACCCGCTCGAAACCAGGTGTTTACGCCTGTCAGCATGGCAATGATTGCAAGTGTCGCGATCTTGGTGTCCTGAACCCTGAAATCACCAGACGCGACACCGTCGCGCAAGATCTGCTCCAGATGGTCTTCGTAACGGCGGCGCAGCTCCTCGATGCGGGCAAAGTTTACGTCCGTGAGATTGCGCAACTCCATATAGGCAATGAACACCGCTTCGCGGCGCGCATCATGGAACCGGATGTGGAACTCGACCAGCTTGCGCAGGCGGGTGCGCGGTTCGGCATCGCGGGTGTCGGGAACGGCGGCCAACAGCTCGGTCAGATGGCTTTGCATCAGATCGAACAGCAGACTTTGCTTGTCGGGCGTGTAGTTGTAAAGCGCCCCCGCCTGAACGCCCACCTCCGCCGCGATGGCGCGCATTGATACCGCAGCGTATCCGCCCTGTGCAAAAAGCCGCAGGGCCGCTGCGCGCACACGCGGGCCGGTGATGTCGGAATGTGATCCTGCGGTTCGGGCCATGGGCGAATTATCTGAACGGGCGTTCAAAAGTAAACCCCGCACCGATCGGCACGCGGGCGCGCAAGCCGCTTGCATGGAGCGGGTACGCTGGTGCACAACCATCGCCATGACACGCGCGCTCTTGTTCTTTTGCCTCGCCACCGCCGCCCTCGCGGGATGTGCCCAGTTTCCCCAGCTGGACCGCACGATCACGCCCGCGCTCGAAGCGGCGCCCTATCCCGATCTGGTACCGCTGGGCCCGGTTCTGGCGCGCGCGCAAGCCACCGGAGTCGATCCGGTGCGCGGCAACGCCGTGTTGGATGCGCGGGTGGCGGCGCTCAGGGCGCGCGCGGCACGGTTGCGCGGATCGGTCCTGACCGGGCGCGAAAGCCAGCGGTTGGCGCAAGGCCTGCACTAAGCGCGCCTGCCCGCGTTGCACGCTGCTGCGTAAAGAGCTACATCGCGCAAGAACCAATCAGATCATCCAAGAAGGAACCGCCCCATGTCACAACCACTTCGTCTCGGGATTGCAGGTTTGGGAACGGTCGGCGCAGGTGTTGTGCAGATCATCCGTCGTCAGGCCGCCCTGCTCGAGGCGCGGACCGGTCGCGCCGTGGTCATAAGCGCGGTAAGCGCGCGCAGCCGTGACAAGGATCGCGGCGTGAACCTGTCCTCTTATGACTGGGAATCAGACCCTGTCGCGCTGGCGAAACGTGAAGATGTCGACGTGTTCGTGGAGTTGATGGGCGGTGAGGATGGCCCCGCCAAGGCGGCGACCGAAGCGGCCCTTGCGCTGGGCAAGGACGTGGTGACAGCCAACAAGGCGATGCTGGCCATGCACGGACAGGCGTTGGCCGTAGCGGCGGAAGCCAGGGGATGTGTAATCAAATACGAGGCTGCCGTCGCGGGCGGCATTCCGGTGGTCAAAGTGCTGGGTGAAGGGCTTGCCGGTAACGAAATCACCCGCGTGATGGGGGTGATGAACGGCACCTGCAATTATATCCTGACGCACATGGAGGCGACGGGACAAGGCTACAATGCACTGTTCGCGGAGGCCGAGAAACTCGGCTATCTTGAAGCCGATCCAAACCTGGACGTCGGCGGCATTGACGCGGGTCACAAGCTGGCGATCCTGTCCTCGCTCGCC
This sequence comes from uncultured Sulfitobacter sp., assembly GCF_947497275.1. GTDB lineage: Bacteria > Pseudomonadota > Alphaproteobacteria > Rhodobacterales > Rhodobacteraceae > Sulfitobacter. Next base: position 178,250 of record NZ_CANMFS010000001.1, on the reverse strand, counting down.
TTCGGGACGCAGGTGAACTTTGAGGGTATCGAGTTGGAAGGCATTCAGCGCGTCACCCTCGAAGACATTCGGGCGGCGGCGGACATGGGCTATAAGATCAAGTTGCTGGGTGTCGCGCAGATGACAGGGCGCGGGTTGGAGCAGCGGATGCAGCCGTGCCTCGTTCCCGATACCTCACCTTTGGGACAGCTGCAGGGCGGGACGAACATGATTGTGCTGGAAGGCGACGCGGTAGGTCAGATCGTGCTGCGCGGTGCCGGTGCGGGTGCGGGCCCTACAGCCAGTGCCGTGCTCTCCGATATCTGCGATATCGCGCGGGGCCATCGCGGCCCGGTCTTTGGCCAACCCGCCGCAACGCTGGACACGCCCATAGCGGCGCTCAGCAAACGACCCGCCGCCTATTACCTGCGCATGACACTCAAGGACAAGCCGGGTGCGCTTGCCAAGGTTGCTGCCGTGCTGGGCGAAGCAGGCGTGTCGATCGACCGGATGCGCCAGTATGGCCACGAAAACGACCAGGCCCCGGTACTGATCGTGACGCACAAGACGACACGGGTAGACATCGGTCACGCGCTTTCGGCGATGAAGACGACATCCGTCGTCGCTGGTGATCCCGTTGCCTTGCGGATCGAAGAGGTTTGATGCCTGCCGCCTTTCTCGGCGTCGCGCAGTCGCTCACCGGGCGCTGTTGGGTCGGTCCCGGGGTAGAGGTGACACGGGCGTCCGAATCGCTCCACCAGCAGACCCGCCTGCCGATGGCTGTGTGTCAGGTCTTGGCACGGCGCGGCGTCGCGGCGCAGGAGGCCGAAGCGTTTCTTGCCCCGTCGCTGCGTGATCTCTTGCCAGATCCACGCAGCCTACGGGATATGGAGAAAGCGTCGACCCGCTTTCTGACCGCCGTGCGGGAAAGGCAGCGGATCGCGGTTTTTGCGGATTACGACGTCGACGGCGGCAGCTCCGCCGCGCTGCTGCTGGTCTGGCTGCGGCAGATGGGCCGCGAAGCGACGTTGTACGTTCCGGACCGTATCGACGAGGGGTACGGCCCCAACGACGAAGCGATGGCCACCCTCGCCCGAGATCACGATCTGATCATCTGCGTCGATTGCGGCACCCTGTCTCATGGACCGATCGCGGCGGCGCAGGGCGCGGATGTCATCGTACTGGATCACCACCTCGGCGGTGAAACCTTGCCCGACTGTATGGCGGTCGTGAACCCGAACCGGCAGGACGAAGACGGCGCGCTGGCGCATCTTTGTGCCGCGGGTGTGGTTTTCCTGATGTTGGTGGAAGCAGGCCGGCAATTGCGCGAGGCACAGGTAAAGGGCCCCGACCTGATGGCGCTTCTCGATCTTGTTGCCCTTGCAACGGTCGCGGATGTCGCACCGCTGATCGGCGTGAACCGCGCCTTTGTGCGCCAAGGATTGCGCGTCATGGCGCGGCGTGAGCGTCCGGGACTTGTCGCCCTGTCGGACGTCGCGCGCATGGACACCACGCCCGCTGCTTATCATCTGGGCTTCATGCTGGGTCCGCGCATCAACGCGGGCGGGCGCGTGGGCAAGGCCGATCTGGGCGCGCGGTTGCTTGCGACGGACGATCCGCACGAGGCCGCGGCGCTGGCCGAGCGGCTTGATCAGCTCAACACTGAGCGGCGCGAGGTCGAGAACGCCGTGCGCGCAGCCGCGCTTGCCCAAGCCGAAGATCGCGGTACCGACGGGCCACTGGTCTGGGCTGCGGGACAGGGATGGCATCCTGGCGTCGTCGGCATCGTTGCGGCCCGCCTGAAAGAAGCCACAGGCCGCCCCGCCGTCGTGATCGGACTGGAAGACGGCATTGGCAAAGGCTCGGGCCGCTCTGTCTCAGGCATTGATCTGGGCGCACCGATCCAGCGGCTGGCGCGCGACGGGGTGTTGATAAAGGGCGGCGGACACAAGATGGCTGCCGGCCTGACGGTGGCGCAAGACAATCTTGACGCGGCCATGCAGGCGTTGGCTGATCTGTTGGAAAAGCAGGGCGCGCATCTCATGGGGCCTTCCGATCTGCGGCTGGACGGTTTGCTGATGCCGGATGCCGCGAACGTGGAGCTGACCGAACAGGTCGAATCGGCCGGCCCCTTCGGTGCAGGGGCCCCCGCGCCTCGCTATGTCTTCGCGGATATGCGCATTTTCTCCGCCCGCCGTGTCGGCGAACAGCACCTCAAGCTCGCCTTTGGCGACGGTCTGGGCGCACGTCTCGAAGCGATTTGCTTTGGTGCTTTCGATTCAGCACTGGGCCCGGCACTTGAACGTCACAACGGCGCCCATTTCCACCTGGCCGGCCGTCTCGACATCAACACGTGGCAAGGCCGACAGTCCGTTCAACTGCGTCTCGAAGACGCAGCACCCGCCTGAGATAAAAAACTGTAAAAGCCGAAATTTCATCTTGCACCGATCCCGGCTATTGCCTAGATAGGCGCTCACAAACAGTGGCCCGTTCGTCTATCGGTTAGGACGTCAGGTTTTCAACCTGAAAAGAGGGGTTCGACTCCCCTACGGGCTGCCACTTTTTTATGTACCATGCTGGTATTACTCACTTTTTTAGTGTTGATGTCCAACCCGACGGCAAGGTTGGAATAGTTTTGTTCCGTTCTCGTGTCGCTCAAACGTAATATTCCACTAGCACCGAATATCGAACGGTTCGCCTTTAGACGTATTTCGCCCTCAACTTGATGGCATCGTGTGCAAGGTATGCTGCGATTTCACATTCAGTGGCCCCGCGGTTGGCGAGGCGCGTGGCACCAGCCTTCCTGAATCCGCCATGTGCGGTCACGCTCGCTTCCAATGCGCGGCTGTGAGTTAATTTCCGCACGTTGTTGTCTTGAAGGCCAAACCGCCAGAATGGGTGCCAACAGAAACCGGTACTTGGGCAGGTGACAGAGCCCTGCCGCCAGCCTTGGAAGGATCGGCAAACTCGTCGTTACGTCAGTCTTTCCATGCGCATACCAGATGGTCCGATCAGTGATATCTGCCCAATCTATAAGCCCCGTTCCACCCCAAGGTGACCGGGCCCTTCAAGCCCGGCACTGAGTGAGTGGTGGCGTCGCAGGCTATGGAGGCAGTCTATATATTCGAAGGCTGCCATCCCGGTCTGCCGCCGTATCTCCCATGACCGACGTCAGACCCCCTCGGCTGTGAAAATGCCATTAAAGGAGCGGCATCAAACCGTGACAGGATCAAACCCCATGCACACGCGTAAGACGCTATTAATGAAAAACCTGTTACCATCAGTTACCGGATACCTCTAGGTATCCTGATCGAGGGACTATGCGACCAAGGACACCAGAGGTGATCACGGGTAGGCTCACCGTCAAGCGGCCTCGGCTCACGCGATACCTATGGTCCGCGAGCCGGGATGATCGTCGCGACCAATTGTTCTTTCACAACGAGCCTTTTCGGTTGTCAGTTCATCACCGCCCTGACAATCAATGAAGTGACCGCGGCCAAATAGATATCGCGCCCGTCAATGACGTAAACCTCGTCGCGACCGGGACGCCGCAGGCCGTGCCTTTTCCAGTCCTTCACGATTACAACCTTGTTGCGCTCCAAGCGGTGTCCGACCCTGTGCCGATGATGCTGCTTTGCAGGGACCTTGATGACCTTGCCATGGGCGCGACCGTGATGGACCCGCGACGGCTCGGCCGCGAGAGGTGCGGCACTCGTCAGGGCGATGAGGGCGATCAATCCGCTACCGATTAGATTTTTCATATGTCTCTCGTAGGTTTGTTCCATCGGGCTGATCGGCCCGAATTTTAAGTTTCACGCGCGAACCGCGTGTTTCCGTCGAACATTTCGGTCGCAGATCAAACAGGTTCTGCCCCGGCGTGTGGCTCCATCGCCTCCGCATTTTCGCGTTCCAAACGCTTGGACGCCATGCCGGGTTGCGCACCCCAGACGGTGATCCAGCGATAGAAAACGGGCGTCAGGAACAGGGTGAACACGGTGGCAAAACCAAGGCCACCGACAATCACCCAGCCTACGGCGATACGCGCTTCTGCGCCCGCGCCGGAGGTCAGGATCAGAGGCAGGCCGCCGAACACAGTCGAGACCATCGTCATCATCACCGGTCTGATCCGCAACCGAAGAGCGTCACGAATAGCGCTGTCGATGTCCTGCCCCGCCTCGCGCAACTGATTGGCGAATTCGACGATCAGGATGCCGTTCTTGGCCATGACGCCAATCAGCATGACAAGGCCGATCTGGCTGTAATAATTCAGCGATCCACCGGTCAGCGAGATCGCCATAAGGGCCGCCGCCAGCCCGAAGGGCACGGTTAGCATGATCACGATGGCGCTGGCGATGCTTTCGAACTGCGCCGCGAGGACCAGAAACACGACGATGAAGGCCACGCCGAACACCAGATACATGCTCGCCTGGCTATCGCTCAGACTGGCCGCTTCGCCGGTGAAAGTAATGCCCATACCATCCGGAAGCGCATCGGCTGCAATGGCCGAGAGCCGGATCATGGCGGTACCAAGATCGACCCCTTCGCCAAGGTTGGCCTGCGCCGAGACGGCCAGTGATCCGCCCTGGCGCTCGATCGAAGACTGACTGACGATCGGCATCAGCGTTGCCGCTGACGACAGCGGAACATAGGCCCCGCCGGGCAACCGCAAGGAAATGGATTCAAGGTCTGAGGGATCGTTGATGGGAGGGCCGCCTGGCAAGACGTTCACGTTGATTTCGGTATCGTCCTGGAACACTGTGACCGCGATATCGCCCTGCACCATCGCGCTCACGGTCCGCGTGATCTCGGCTTCGGTCAGGCCGAACACACTGGCCATGTCGGGATCGACACGCACCTCGAACTGGGCCTGCACAGAATCGCCCGACAGTTGAGGGTTAAGGAACGTGTCGTCCTGCGCCATCAACGCCACCAGATCGTCCGCGGCATCGGTCATCGCATCGACATCCTTGCCGGTGACGGCGAATTGCAGGCCATTTCCGGCCCCGCGGATGTTCAGGCTGTTGGTCGACCGGGCGCTGACCTGAACGCCGGGAACCGAGCCGAGCCGAACGGTGATTTCCGCGATGAGTTCGGATTGCGACCAGTCGCGGTCAGCCCAGTCAGGCAGGCGCACGATGATGAACGCATTGGTGCCGCCGCGGACGCCGATGATGCTTTGCACTGCGGCGATCTGCCCGTTCTCGCGGTAGGGCTGCAGGATGTCCTCCACCTGCGCGACTTGGGTATCGAGGTAGTCCAGCGTCGTATCGGGGGCGCCACGGGCCTGGATCAGGAAAAACCCGCGATCCTCGTCCGGCGTAATGCTGGAGGACAGGGTATTGGCGGCGCCCGCCGCAATGATGGCAAAACCGCCCGCGACGGCCAGTACGAGCAGCGGCGCGCGGATGGCATGGTCCATGACCTTGTCGAAGGTCCGCACTGCCCAACCGGGTCTGTCCAGCGCATTTGTCTTCGGGTTCGGTTTGCCGGGGTCGAAAAACGCGGCCATCACCGGTGCCAGCGTCAGCGCAGTGATCGACGACAGGGTGACGGCGAAGGCCAGCACGAAACCGAACTCACTGAACACGCCCCCCGCCTGACCCGGCAGGAACGAGATCGGGATGAACACGGCCGCCAGCGTCGCGGTCGTGGATATGACGGCAAAGAACACCTCGTTCGTGCCGGCGGCAGCAGCGGCAAAGGCCCCCATCCCCTGCTGGCGCTTGCGTACGATGTTCTCGATTACGACGATGGCGTCATCGACAACCATGCCCGTCGCCAGCACCAGCGCCAGAAGGCTGATGGTGTTGACGGAAAACCCGGTCAGCCAGATCGCCGCGATGGTGCCCACCAGTGCGATGGGGATCGTGACGGCAGGAATGATGGTCGCACGAGGAGAGCGCAGGAAGGCAAAGATCACCGCGATGACGATTATGGTGGCCAGCCCGATGGATTTGACCACCTCGTCTATCGACCCTTCGATGAAGGTCCCGTCATCCGATGCGACAATCAACTGCACACCGTCCGGCAAGTTCGTGCGCAGATCTTCGACTGCGGCGCCGACCTGTTTCGAAATAGACAGCGTGTTGCCGACCGATTGACGGGTGATATCAAGTCCGACAGCCATCTGCCCGTTGACACGGGTCAGCACGGCGCTTTCCTCGGGAACGACGCGTACAAAAGCCACGTCTGATACACGCGTATTAGCGTCAATGGGAACCTGGCCCACAGTATCCACTGTTACAGCCGCATTACCTACGCGCAGCGCGAGGGTTTGCGATGCCGACTCCAGCTTGCCGAGCGGCGTATCGTCGCGCAGCGCGGACAGCGCGGTCGAGACATCGAAAATCGTCAAGCCCCGACTGAGCAGCGCAGGCATATCCAGCGTCACGCGGAATTCATTGGCCCGGTTGCCGCGCACCGACACCTCGGCGATGCCGTCGATGGTCGACAGGCGGTCATAGATCTGACCTTCGGCCAGTGCCGTCAACTCGTCCAAGCTGGCATCGCCCAGAATGGCCAGGCGAATGATCGCATCCGCATTGCTGTCGCTTTTTGATACCGTCGGGTCCTCGTCCAGATCATCGGGAAGCCGCGACAGCGTGCCGGACACGATTTCGCGTGCCTCGTTGGCGGCGACGTTCACATCGGTGCCGTCGGACAGGTCGATGGTGATGCTGCTTGAGCCGGTGGAAGAGGACGATTCAATGTAGGACAGCCCCTCAAGCGCGCTCAATGCATCCTCAAGGACTTGCGTCACCTCGCGGTCGACCGTCGAGGGCACGGCTCCCTCATAGCTGGTGCGAACCGACAAGACTGGGCGATCGACGTCGGGCATCTCCCGGACATCGACCGAAACCAACGCGGCCAGACCTGCGATGAGGATCAGCAAATTGATGACAATGCCAAGAATCGGGCGCGAGACGAACAGCCCAGCCAGGCCTGATTTTCCTTTGGGCAAGGGCGTACTCATGTCGGCTCCTCCGAGCTGGGTTGTGTGCGCTGGCCGGAACCCGTGCTCTGCACGTTTTCATCGGTTTGACGTCTGCTTGATCGGGCGGCGGGTGCTTGCTCGCCTGCAGCGGGTCGTTCCTGCTTGTCTCTTGCGCCGCCGGGTGTGGAAATCTGTGCGCCGGGGCGAAGTTTTTGTGCGCCTTCTGTCACGACCATTGTGCCTTGGGCGATCTCGGCGTCGATCCAGACCATGTCGCCTTGGCGGAACAGAATTGTGACAGGCAGCTGTTCGGCAGTGCCGTCCGCGTCGATCCAGATGGCGGACCCCGCACGCGACCACGTGATTGCGGTCGCGGGCAAGGATGGCAATGGATCGCTTTCTTGCGTCAGGCGCACGGCAAAGGTCATGCCAGGCCACAACAGCCCGTCGGAGTTGTCGATCCGGGCCTTGACGGTCACGCTACGAGTGACGCTGTCGATCCGGCTATCATAGGATACGATTTCGCCCTTAAAAACCCGCCCAGTGAAGGTGGAAGTGCTCGCAAGAACGCTTTTCGCCTTTGCCAGCAGACCAATGGCGCGCTCGGGAAGCTCGAATTCGATTATCAGCGCATCGGATTGATCAATACTCGCGATAACGCTGTTGGCGGGCAGCATATCGCCGATTTCGACATCGCTCAGGCTCAGCCGCCCTTCGATCGGCGCGCGAATGGTACGGTCATCCAACGCGACCCGCGCCAGCCCGACCGCAGCCTCGGCCAGCCGCTGGTTCACACGGGCCTCGCTGAGGGCGACATCCGTGATTGTCGAATTCCCGCCGGCCTGAAGCCGCTCGTAACGGGACATCGTCTCGTTGGCCTGATCCAACTCGGCCTGTGCGATTTCAAGGTTCAGGGTCTGGGTGCGCGCGTCAAGCCGCAGCAGAACTTCGCCTGCCACCACGTCACGGTTCGCCACTAGGTCCGCCTCTACCACTTCACCTGCCGCGTCGGACACGACTTCAACGCTGCGCAAGGCGGATGCGGTGCCGATTGCGTTCAGAACGCTTTCATACGGTTGCAGTTCCAGCGGCTCGGACACGACGGTTGTCCCTGCGGAACCACCACCCGAACCGCGACGCCCGCCCGCCCGCGGTCCGCGTTCGGGCGCGGCTCCGGCTGGCGCTTCACGCGTACTCGTCGCATCCCCGGACGTCTGATCTCCGATCACGGCGGAAACCGAGGCGGGAAGGCCATAGGTCACCGCATAGGATCCGCCGAGGATTACGGTTGCGACAATCAGCGTCAGAAATTTGCGCATCTGGAAAAGCTCCCTAAGGTATTTTCAGCAACCCTGCTCGATACGGGGTCGGTCGATCATCCGGCGTGTGTGGCGCGCCACAGACGATGGCCTGCAAGATGCCGGGTCACGGCGGAGACTGACATAGCTCCGCCATATCCACGTCAGCCGCGGCGGCCCTCGCCTTTGTTGTCACGGCGGCCCCTGTCATCATGATCCAGCTTGCCATCGTTATTGCGGTCCATACGCTCGACAACATTGCCGAACCGGGCATCCATTTCGGCCTGGGTGATGACACCGTCGCCATCCTCGTCAAGCCTCTGGAAGGCGTTCACCATCCGGTTGCGCGTCAGGTCGAGATTGATCGATTCGAATTCATCCAACGAGATGTCACCCTCGCCAGATGTATCGGCACTCTCGACAAGGGCCGCACGGAACGTATCGATTTCGGCCTGCGTCACAGCGCCGTCGCCATCGGCGTCGGCCTTTTTCATGATCTGGCCCATGATCCCGCGGCCGCCGCGATGACCTTGACCCTTGCGAGAAGCCACGTCTGTGGCATCCGCTGCCTGTGTCGCGGCCTCTCTCTGAACGGGTGTCGTTTCAGACGCAGTCTGCGCAGTCGCAACTGTCAGCCCTGAAAGAAGGGCGGCCACGGCGATGAAGCTACCCGGGAGAAGTCTGGAATTCGTCATGTTGTTTCCTTGTCAGGTTCAGGTTTTCGGCAAAGCGTGCGTTGCCTTGGTGCCCTTCATCTAGCGGGTATTCGGTCAGAAGGTTTGTCAGCACCACTGCCGCTTTGTCGCCGTTTGTCGCAGGGCCGCAGTCTGATACATCTCGCGACAATTCAGGTCGAAAACAGCCTGTCATCCGGCTGATTAGTTAAGAGAAACGGGCGCATTTCAGGAAGCTAGAGGCGCAGAATGCGCCAGACGATCCACGCAATGACAGACCCATCGCGCCGCAGATATTGGTCGTCGACGACGCGCGCTATATTCGCGCGCCCCCTCGGGCAGTATCTCCGAATGCAAGGGTTTCGCATCCGCCCCGCCTCTCGTGCCGTCCGAGGTGTGGGCCGAGGCTACCGTTCACCTTGTCATTCTCGGCGTACTGATGCCGGGGGAGGACGGGGATGGAACTGGAGGCCGTAGATTACCTCGTCAAACTGTTCAATCTGAGAGAGTTGTTGCGCCGGTGCGTGCGAACCTGCGGCGCACATCGCCGGAATCCTTAAGCCCCCTAAGAGGGCGGCGTGCCTTCGCCGGTTGGACGCAGGACCCGGACCTCATGAAACTGCACAGCAACAATGGTCAGACCGCCGAGCTGACCACCGCCGAAAATCGGCGCCTCAGCGAGGCTTGGATGTGGCCGGTAGTGATTAAGGTCGGTACGCCACGCCGCAATGATAAAGCGGGTATGACGTAGGTTTCCGAACAGGTGTTCGTTCAAACACGCTTGCCGCATCCGGTCGTCGGAAGACATCATCAGCAAGGCCTCCAGATGCGCCGGTCGGCCGCTGCCGGGTCAGGCACCGCGCTGGAATGCAGTTTTCTTCCGGCACAGAAGACTATTAGTGAGAAGGTCTCTCCACAACAGTCGAGGGGGCGGATAGACTGCGTTATCGCAGGAAGCCGCGGAACCGTCGCAAGGCGAAGGCGAACATCGCGGATCCGATCACTGCCAGCGCCAGCAGCTGCGGCCAGACCACTGCGAGTCCCGCACCGCGGAACAACACGGCCTGTGCGAGCGCGATGAAATGGGTGTTGGGCGCCGCCAGCATGACGTATTGCACCATCTCGGGCATTGATTCCCGCGGCGTCATCCCCCCGGATAGGATTTCCAGCGGAAGCAGCACCAGAAGCAGCAGCATGGCGAATTGCGGCATCGACCCCGAGATCGTTGCCAAAAGGATTCCCAGCGAGGTGGTGGCGAACAGATGCAGCGCCACGCCTATGAGGAACAGCGTCACCGACCCCGCCACCGGGACCCCCAAAACCCCCTGCACCATGAAAGTCAGCGACAACCCCGCCGCCACCAGCACCACGCCGCCCATGCTGAGCACCTTGCTAGTCATGATCTCGGCCGCGCTGACCGGCATGACCAGCAGGTGCTCGACCGTGCCGTGCTCACGCTCCCGGATAAGCGCGGCACCCGACAGGATGATCGACAGCATTGTCACGGCGCTGATCACCGCCGTCAGCGCGCCGAACCAGCCTGGGTCCAGGGCGGGGTTGAATCGCGCACGCAACGCAAGATCGACGGGCACAACGGCCTCCTGCCCTGTCCAGCCGGCAATTTCCTGATTGACGATCGCCTGAACATAGCCCGCGCCGGTGAAGGCTTGGCTGATCCGTGTCGCATCGACGTTAAGTTGCAATTCGGGCCGTGCGCCCGCCACAAGGTCACTCTGGAAATCCAGCGGAATGACCAGCGAGAACGTATCTATGCCCGCATCCATGCGCGCATCCATCTCGGCCACATCAATCTGGTCGGGCGTCACGAAATAAGGGGGCAGGAATGCGTCTGCCACGCGCCGCGACAGGGGCGAGGCATCCTCGTCAACGATACCGATCGTCGCGCGGTTCAGCGTTTCGGGCATGGCGGTGGCGTGGGAATAGATGTCCAGGGTAAAGGCATACAACACCAACGCCAGAAGCAGCGGATCGCGCATCAGCCCGCGAAGCTCCTTGACCGCAAGGGACAGCACATGGCGGGGGCGCATCGTTCAGGCCTCCTGCTTGCGCACGAAAAACGACCCGAGCGCCACAAGCACCGGCACCAACAGGAGCATCGGCAGGAAGGATCCGGCCAGATCACCGAAATCCAGTGCCTTGCCGAAAACCCCGCGCGATATGGTGACGAAATGGCTGGTCGGGAACACTTCGCCAATGATGCGACCCATGCCTTCCAGCGATGAGACCGGATCAATGATACCGCCATACTGCGTGGCCGGGATCAGTGTCGCCAACGCGGTAAAGAACAGCGCCGTGACCTGGCTGCGGGTGAAGGCCGAAATCAGCAGGCCCAGCCCTGTCGCCAGGATGACATAGATCAGCGCCCCCGCCGAAAGCGCCAAAAGACTGCCCTTGACCGGTACCCCGAAGACGAACACCGCCAGCGCCAGCAGCAACAGGAAGTTGAGAAACCCCAGCACAACATAGGGTACCTGCTTGCCGAGCAGAAATTCCAGCCGCAGGGCCGGGGTGACATAGAGGTTCACGATGGAGCCTGTTTCTTTTTCGCGCGCGACGGACAGTACGGCAAGCATCGCCGGGATCAGCATCAGCAAGAGCGGGATCACCGCAGGCACCATCGCAGACAGGCTTTCGACATCGGGGTTGTAGCGATAGCGCATTTCCAGGCTATAGCTGCCGGCGACCGCGTCGTCGCCATAGACCTGACGCAGTTGATCGGTCAGCCAGTGAAGGTGCATCCCCTGGACATAGCCGCGCACCGTGTCCGCACGCATCGGCATGGCGCCATCGAACCAGGCACCAATCTCGACGGGCCGGCCGCGTTCGACATCTGCGGCAAACCCCGGCGGAATTTCCAGCGCCAAACTGATCTCGCCCGCGCGCATTCGCTGGTCGATGTCGGCATGATCAATCAGCGGTGGCTGTTCGTCGAAGTAACGCGACCCGGCCAGATCGTTGACATAGGACTGGCTGGCAATGGTCTGGTCGAAATCGAGCACCGCAAACTTGAGATCCTCGACATCCATCGAAATGCCGTATCCCAGTACGATCATGAGGATCACACTGCCAACGCTTGCGAGCGTCAGGCGGATCGGATCGCGGCGCAACTCCAGCGACTCGCGCCACGAAAAGCTCAGGAGTCGGGCAAGGCTGAACCGTCCGCGCCGCCGCCGTGGTGCGGCTGGCACCTCGGCGTCCAGATCCAATTCATCGGTAGCCTCAGGCTTGCCGCCCTCGCCTTGCGCGCGTTCCAGATGGTGGATGAAGGCATCGTTCAGCGTCGCCGCCCCGGCGCCTTCGCGAATGGCTTCGGGCGTGTCGCTGACAAGCACGCGGCCTTCATGCATCAGCGAAATCCGGTCGCATCGCGAGGCCTCGGACATGTAGTGCGTGGAGATAAAGATCGTCACACCGTCTTTTCGGGACAGATCCACCAGCGCCTGCCAGAAGATGTCGCGCGCCACCGGATCGACGCCCGAAGTCGGCTCATCCAGGATCAGCACCTCCGGGCGGTGGATCAGCGCCACGGCCAGCGACAATCTTTGACGGATCCCAAGCGGCAACCGCAGTGGAAGGCTGTCGAGAACCGCCTCAAGATCGAACCGCTCCGCAAGCTCGGCGATCCGCGGCACGATCTCGTCGGGCTCCATGTCGAATAGCCGCGCGTGAAGATCGAGGTTTTGACGAACCGTCAACTCGGAGTACAGCGAGAAGGACTGTGTCATGTAGCCGATGCGCTTGCGCGTGGCCATGTCGCGTGCATCAACCGTTCGGCCGTCGATCCGCGTGGTTCCCTCGGCAGGTTCCACAAGCCCGGTCAGCGCCTTCATCGTCGTCGTCTTGCCGCAACCGTTTGACCCCAGAAAGCCGAATATCTCACCCTTCCCGATGCGAAAGCTCACGTTCTTGACCGCTGCGAAGTCACCGAACCGGACGGTCAGGTTTTCGGCCTCTACGACGTAGCCGTCGTGCCCTGTGGGGTCACGCGGGGGAACGGTCAGATCGTGGTGACGGTCGCGCATTTCTGCGGGAAGAAGGGCTATGAAAGCCTCGTCAAGATCGGCGGCACCGGTCCGGTTCAGGATCTCGGCGGGGCTGCCGGTGGCAAGCACCTTGCCCTCGTCCATCGCAACAAGGTGATCGAACTCGGCGGCCTCCTCCAGATAGGCACTGGAGACAATCACGCTCATGCCGGGACGCGTCAGGCGGATGCGCGCGATCAGGGCCCAGAATTCACGCCGCGACAGCGGATCGACGCCCGTTGTAGGCTCGTCCAGGATCAGCAGATCGGGGTCATGGATCAACGCGCAGCACAGGCCCAGCTTTTGCTTCATGCCGCCCGAGAGCTTGGCCGCCGGGCGATCGGCAAAGGGTGCAAGATCAGTCGCATCCAGCAGATCGGCGATCCGCCTGTCGCGCTCGCCTCGGCTCTCGCCGAAAAGCCGGCCGAAGAAGTCCACATTCTCGCGTACTGAAAGCGTCGGATAAAGATTACGCCCCAGCCCCTGCGGCATATAGGCGATCCGGGGACAAATACGGGCGCGGTGGCCTGCGCGGCTCATGTCGCCGCCAAGTACGTCAAGCCGCCCTGCCTGCATCTTTCGCGCCCCGGCAATCAGCGCCAGGAGGCTGGATTTTCCCACCCCGTCAGGCCCGATCAGACCGACGATGCAGCCCGCCGGCAGGTCGATTGAAACCGCGTCAAGTGCCCGGACCTTGCCGTAGAGAAGCGAAAGCCCCTCTGTCCGCACCACAGGTCCGGCGGCCGTCATTCCAGCACCCTGCCGTCGGTGACCTCCGGCCAGGGCAGCGCGGGATCAAGGCGCACCCAAGCGACGCCGGGCAGACCGGTCTTTATGTAATCAAGGTATTTTGCCAGCAGTTCCGGCGCGATCCGCGCGCGGACCCGGAACATCAGCTTTTGGCGTTCGACTTCGGTCTCGACCGTTTTCGGGGTGAATTGTGCCACGTCCGACACGAATGAGACCTTGGCCGGAATGATAATGTCAGGTGCCGCGTCCAGGATCAGGCGCACCTCGGTCCCCGATCCGGCCCGCCCCGCCGCGGCGGTCTGCAGAAAGAACGTCATGTACACGTCGTTGAGATCGATCATGTTGATCACGCGTCCGCCTGCGCCTATGACTTCACCTGCTTGTGCTACGATGTATTGCACCCGTCCCGGGCGGGGCGCTTTCAGCGTGCTGTCCTCGATCTGGACATCGATCGCTTCGATCGTCGCAGTTGCCGCTGCCACCGCCGCCTCGGCCCCGACCACTGCCGCTTCGGCTGCGGACACTCCGATCTGCGCCGCCGTAAATTTCGCCTCGGCAGAGGCGACAGCGGCCTCGGCACCCAGCGCGTTCGATCGGTCGATGTCGAGTTGCCGCTCGGACGCGACACTGCTTCCCGCCAGCGCCTCAGAGCGGGCAAACTGGCGCTCTGCGGCATCAAGGGCGGATTGCTGCTGTGACAGAACCGCCTCGGCTGCACGTACTTCCGCCTGACGCTGCTGGATCATCAGTCGGGCGTTCTCGACCGCGATCTCTGAACGGCGCAGTTCCGCCTCTGCCTGGTGCCGGTTGGCTTTCAGCTGACGAACGTCAAGCGCGGCCAGCGGTTGCCCAGCCTCGACAAGCTCGCCCTCCCGCACCAGGATCGTTTCAATTCGTCCGGGAAGCTTCGAGGCCAAATCGATCTCAACCGCTTCGACACGCCCGTTGCCGCGCGCGAAACCCTCGGGAACCTCGCCATTGCCGTTTCCCTTCCAGAACAGGAAACCCAATACGGCGCCGACCACGGCAACCGCGATAAAAAGAAGATTTCTGGTATTTGTCATGTATTGCTCGATTACTGTTGCGGGTCGAATTTCGTTAGATCTTCGACCGATGACGCCACCAATAAACTTTCTGCTCACGGTCTTGTAAAGAAGCGGTCCTACTATTTCCGCCGGTTCGCAACCGGTCCAGGATTAATTTGCTTCCGATCGAATCCGCTAAATTGGATCAGCTTCGTTCAGGTTTCGGCCCTCTTTCGTCCGTTTGGCATAGTCCGTCGGGGTCATGCCAAAAAGACTTGTATGCGGTTGGTGGCGGTTGAAATCGGGACGTCATGTGGCCACAAGATTGCGGATATGGGGATGGCTGTCGAACGAAAGCTCGTTCAGGAATCCATCGCGCATCTTACCAGTTAGCTTTGCGCTGATTCGTTCGGAATGGCTTGCCCGGCGCGTTGTAGTGTCAGTCGATCTTGGCTTTTCCCTGCCATTTCCAGACCGCATTCGAAGCCAGTTCTACCCCGCAACCGCGAACTAGTATGCAGGGATATCCACGCAATTCGGCGAAGCGATCCAGTTCTTGGACGGCACGCACCTGACAGCTTCCGCCTATGGGCTTGGCCCTAGAAATCCCATCGGCGTCCGGGCCCACGTTTGCGTACAGTTGTCCATTCTTCACGATAAATCCGGGTAAGACCCCCGCAATCCAAAGACCAGCCTTTGCACCGGAGCGAAAGCTGCAAGCGTCCTTTTGGGGATCATGCTTCGCGCGATCCTACCGGTCAGCGATTGTCCGAACAGCCGACATCCCGAATATTAGTCTTTCGGCTTTTTGGCATCGGACACCTCTATGCGGCTAAAAGTCGCACACCATTCATAGATGTTCACATCGCCTGAACTATTCTGGCGTCATAGTCCTCTTCGCACGAAACCCACACTGGTGCATTATTGAAATCCCGCAATTTTGTTCTTCCGTGCATCTTGATCGCTTAATCGTCTGTTTCTTCGGTTCAAGAACAGACCATCCTTAAACGCCGAACACGTCTGGCGAACCGGTCAAATCTCGCCCGTTGACAGTGCGATGGTTTGATCATAATTCAAGTATAATAGCAGCACATACTTCGTCCTCCCGTGCTGCCACCTTATTTTCCTTACCATATGGCAGTATCGCGTTTGACCATTCAGCGTTTTTGCAGGCTAACGTATTAGCGCAGAAACAGATTGTTTCGAAAATTCCCCGTAAAATGTGTCGAAAATCTGTTATCTAATAGGCAATACGCAGGCAGCATTTTGTTCGTCATGCGATCTGAACCCGATGTACCATTACACGCGGGTGTGAAGTGACATAGAGCCGGTAACGGCTCTATGCCGATGACGACCGAAAAGATGCGTCGATGCTGCCACTCGATCCGTCCGCCGAACAGACTGCACAAAAAACGGCAATATATAGTCTGCCGTGTGCCTTGCCATTTGAGAGTATGAACCCTGGGGGGGTTTGGACCATGAAGAAATTTGATGCCGACCAGCCGGGATACGGTCTAGCACGTCTCGCGGCGGCCGGCGGTGATCTGGGCGCACATCTGACACTCGTTCGGGCGGCCGAGTTGGGACACTCGCCGGTCGCATCCGATGTGCCGCGTTCCATCTACCGCAATGGCGGCAAGCGGGCCCTTGAAGTGCTGCTTATTGTAATGGGCCTTCCGTTTTTCCTGCCTATAGTGGTGGTCGCCGCGCTGGCGCTATGGATCGAGGGCGGCAACCCGTTCTATCGCCAGGCCCGGCTTGGACGCGACGGTACACGATTTTCGATTCTCAAGCTGCGCACGATGACACGCGATGCCGATGACGTTCTGGAAACCTATCTGTCTATTGATCCAGAGTTGCGCCGGGAATGGGACGAAAAGCAGAAACTGCACGACGATCCCCGCGTCACGCCCATCGGTGCAATTCTACGGTCCACATCACTGGACGAACTACCGCAACTTTGGAACGTGTTGACCGGCGAAATGAGCTTGATCGGCCCGCGCCCGATGATGCCCGAGCAGCTGGCAATGTACGGCGCACCGGCGCATTACTTTGCACTGCGTCCCGGTATTACGGGTCTTTGGCAAGTCTCGGCCCGCAACGAGAACCGTTTTTCATTCCGCAATGAAGTGGATGCAGAATACGACCTCAGCCTGTCACTCAAGTCCGATGTATCGATTATCTTCAAGACCGTGGGCGTGATGTTACGCCGTACGGGATGTTGATCTGTGCAGATCGTATACTTTGAAATAAATCTTGCATGTCTTATCTTCAGACCATGTCTGTAACCCGAAAGTCCAATCCAATGAAGGATACTTACACGCCCAAATCCGAATGCGATGCGGCCTCGGAAAATGACCGCATGGTGCCTGCGGGTGGCAGCTTTACACGTCCCCGCCGCTTCTTTGCGACACGCGAGGACGCGACACCGCAATACGTCTCACCAGAAGACGTGATACGGCCAGAGGATATTTCCATGATCGTCGATCCGCGTGGAAGGGTCGTGGACATCCCCTCTGACACGGGGACGTCGCGCATCTCTCACCACCGCGATCTCTGGGATCTGCTACATGTGCAGTCGCCGGGCACTGATCAGCACATTCTCGAAGGCAGCCAGGCGGCGGAAGATTTCCGCGCAACCGACGTATCGCGGGCCTTTGATCTCTTGCGGACGCGCCTGCGCCAGACCGTCGGGCAACACGGCTGGACCAACATCGCCGTCGCGTCACCGACCGCCGGGTGCGGCAATACATTCACCGCCGCCAACCTCGCAGCCAGTCTGGCCCGCGTCCCCTCTTCGCGCACTGTCTTGATGGATCTGAACATGCGCGCACCCGGCCTTGCCACAGCGCTGGACATCTCCGTACCGGCGTCGGGTGGTAACACGCGTGACTTTCTCGAAGGTGACATCGCCATCAGCGACTTTTTCGTGCGCATCGGCGAGACGCTGGCACTTGGCCTGAACGACGCCATGGAACACGACGCGGCAGAGATATTGCAGAATCCCGCAACCGCGCGCAGCCTTGCCGCGATGCGCGAGGCACTGCGCCCCGATATCGTGCTCTACGATATGCCTCCCCTGCTCGGTTACGACGACACCTCCGCTTTTCTGCCGCAGCTTGACGGTGTTCTGCTGGTTTCCGATGGCACCCAGACAATGGCAAAGCACCTTGCCGAATGCGAGCGGATGCTCGACGGCCAGGTTCCGCTTCTCGGCGTGATCCTGAACCGGGCCCGCGCCTCCAGCATCCCGCGGTATTGAACCAAACCCTTCCGGCATCGCTTTGCTTCCGATAGGGGCTGTCATACTATAGCCAAGATTCCCCGATAACAGCGTCCGGTACCGGTTCAACGGCATTTCGGCATGATGCCACGCCAACGGCCGGACGGCATGACAAGGGACAGGAACAGAATGGGTCCGATTTATACCTTGCAGGATTTCCTGGACATGACACGACGGCGTTTGCCGCTGATCCTGACCGTGATCATCCTTGGCTGCGTCGGCTCCTATTTCTGGGCCCTGAGCTATGTCCATGTGTACCGCTCTTCCGAAGTGATTCAGGTGGAACAGCCGATGATCAACGATGATCTCGCGCGCTCGACTGTCGAAGGTTCCTCGGCCCGGCGATTGCAGTTGATCCAACAGCAATTGATGGCCCGTGACAGCCTAGCGTCGATGATCGAGAAATTCGGCCTCTACACAAATCTCGATGCACTCACACCCAGCGAGAAAGTGGACCTGCTGCGCCGCTCGGTCAGCATCAACGGCGTCGCTGCTGCGCGCGAAGGTGTCTCGGACGACGGCACAATTTCGGTTCTGACGATCACCGCCGAAATGGAAGGCGCAAGGCTTGCCCGCGATGTGACGCATGAATTCGGCCTGCGCACCCGTGCTCTGATGGCGGCGCAACGTCAGAAACAAACCGCTCAGACACTTGCCTTTTTTCAGCAACAGGAAAATGCACTGATCGAGGAGATTGCCGGTCTTGAAGCGGAGCTGGCGACTTTTCGCAAGCAGAACGATATTACCGTAGAAGGCGGCGTCGAATTCCGTCTCGCGGAGATTGCACAGCTTAATGTGAGTATCCTGGAACTGGACCGTGGCATCATCGCAGCACAGCTCGCGCGCACGCAGATCGACCGCAGCGCCCGCGCCGCAACCGTCGCCCGGCAGGAGCAGGATCTCGACGCACAGCTTCAGACCCTGACGGAACAACGCGCCTTGCTTGACCAGCGCCGCACCGCGCTGCGTGAAACCATCCAAAGCTCACCCGAGGTCCAGCGCGCGCTGGACAATTTTGAGCGCAGGCGGGAACAGCTGCAAGCCCAGCTGGAGGTGGTCTCGACCCGCCGCAACGAGGCACAGGTCGGATTCTCGCTTGAAAGCGAGGCGCAAGGGGAGCGGCTGGCGATCCTCGAAGAGGCACGGATACCCGATTATCCCATCACGATGAGCCGCAAGAAACGTGCGATCCTGGGGGCCGCAGCCTTTGTTGCACTCGCGTTTCTTCTCGCTTGGCTATTGGAGTTGCGCCGACCGATCATACGGTCGGCCCGCCAGATGGAGCGCGAAACCGGCGTGGTTCCTGTGGTCTCGATTCCGGAGCTTTCACCGAAATATCAAAGCTCAAATTGGCGCAGGATGCGGGAAAAAAGGCGCGCCGACGGTCAGGCAGGCCGCGCTGCACGCATCGCACGTCACTCCTGAGATCACCCGGCGGCCAGCGCCACCAGCACGTCCTGGTGCAACCAAAGCGCCAGACACGCAACAAGCGCCGCGATTCCCCCCGTCAACACGTCGTGACGCAAGTCCCAGACCTCGTGCACCCGCGCCAACCAGACCACCGCAGCGTGGGTCAACAGCTGCGCGAGCCCCATTCCGACCAGCGCACCGATCAGGCCGAAACCGATCACGCCGACCACGAGAAAACTGATCTGCAGAACAGCACGCGTCGCGGTCACGATGAAGAAACGCCGCGAATCCCCGGCCGCAAGCGCCGCCTGATCGTAGGTCAGGCCGATGACCTGGGGCGCCAGAGCCAGCGCCAGCAGCGTCACCATCGCACCTGCCTGCGCATACCGCACGTCATACATTACCCCCACCAGCCAAGGCCCGGCCAGCGCCATGCCAAGCAGGAGCACGAGGATCACCCCGCTCAGGCCGTAGCGCAAGCTGGCGATCTTGCGTGTTTGATGTTTGGCATCGCGGTACACCGGGATCATCACACGCCCCGTAACACCGGCACCCAGCAGCAATGGGAAACTCGCAAGGAAAAAGCCGATGTTATAAACGCCAAGCGTTTCGAGACTGAGGTATTTGCCAAGCACCGCCTTGTCGCCCTGTGAGGCGAAGAACCAGAAAACCGTGCTGAGAAACACCCATTTGCCAAAACCGACAAGTTCGGCAAACGCCCGGCGCTCGAACCGGAACCGGTTGGACGCGCCCGGCAATCCCGTCCACGTCAGCGCCAGCTTGGCCAACGCGGCGATGACCCCGCCCACCACAAGCGCCGCTACGGACTGCCACCACCACGCCAGCGCGATCATGGCCAGGATTCCGATCAGTTGCGAAGCGAGATCCAGCAGCGTCAGCCGCCCCATCAACAGGTGCCGATGCGCCGTCTCGATCCGCGTCGGGTTGAACCCCGACACCAGCAGGGCCAAGGCGGCGATCGGCAGGTAAAGCTTTAATTCGGGGGCGCTGTAGAACCCGGACAGCGGCGCCGCGAGGCCGCTGGCAATGAGCCACAGGCAGAGCCCGCGCACCACCTGTATGCTCCAAGCGGTATTCAGGAAATCGGGATCGTCGCCCCTTTTGCTTTGTGCGATTGAGGGGGCGATGCCGACATCCGAGAATAACATCAACCCGACCGTCACAAGACTGATCAACGCCATCAGGCCAAAAGCTTCCGGGTATAATATCCGTGTCAGTATCAGGTTCGAGCCAAGCCGAAGCCCCTGCGATGCACCATATCCCAGCATGATCCACGATGTGCTGCGCAGCACCCGCGCCATCAGTCCGGTGTCGCCCAGATGCTGCAAAAGACCACCCATTCGCCGTAATATTCCCTGCTTTGCCTGCTATGCTCTTGCTATCGCGCACAGCCCTCTTGTGCCAGTGCCAAGAGCGCGCGTAGGACGACAATGAAGCCACGACAGGACACAGCCCTTTTGAACATCGTCTATATTCTCAACAGCTATCCACAGCCGTCGCACAGTTTCATTCGCCGCGAAATCCGGGCGCTTGAGGCCCAGGGTCACAACGTCACCCGGATCGCGATGCGGGCGGGCGATGCGCCGCTGGTCGACGCGCAGGATGTCGAGGAAGCAGCGGCGACGACTTACGTGCTGTGCGCCGGCGCGGGTGCTCTGGGAATGGCCGCGCTGCGCAGCTTTCTTGCAGCACCTGCCCGGTTCGCGGCCGCCATGCGGCTGGCGATCCGGTGTGGCCGAAGGTCCGAGGCAGGTGTGGCCAAACACCTGATCTATCTTGCGGAGGCGGCCCATGTCGTACAGCTTTGCCGTGCGGCGCGAGCTTCCCACGCCCACGCGCATTTCGGCACCAATGCGGCTGCCGTGGCCATGCTGTCGAACGCGCTTGGCGGTCCGGCCTACAGTTTTACCGTCCACGGTCCCGAAGAATTCGATGCTCCGCGCGCCCTGTCTCTCCGCACAAAGATCGCGCGTTCAAAATTCACCGTGGCGATCACCAGCTTTGGCCGCAGCCAGCTTGCCCGCTGGGCGGGACCGGACCAATGGGACCGGATCAGGGTGGTCCACTGCGGGGTCGACAAGGCGCGCTTTCCTGCGCCCCAACCTCTCCCTGCCGGTCCCCCGCGTTTCGTCATCATAGGCCGCTTCGTCGAGCAGAAAGGCCAGCTTCTGGCGCTCGACGCATTGGCGCAATTGTGCGAAACGCATCCGGATGCGCACCTGACGCTGATCGGCGATGGCGAAATGCGCACTCAGATCGAAGATCGGATCGACGCACTTGATCTTGCAGCGCGTGTGACGCTTACGGGGTGGGTCGATGAGGCGCGGATCCTCGAAGAACTCAATGCAGCCCATGCGCTGCTGATGCCCAGCTTTGCCGAAGGCCTGCCAATGGTCATCATGGAAGCGATGGCCGCCGGGCGTCTCGTGATCGCCACTTATATCGCGGGGATTCCCGAACTTGTGCAGGACGGTGCAAACGGCTGGCTCGTCCCGGCAGGCGACGTCGCGTCGCTTGCGGGTGCGATGCGCGCCCTAGCGGAGACACCGGACACGAAGACAGCGGAAATGGCACAAGCCGCGCGGGCGCGTGTACTCGACCGGCACGATGCCGCGCTAGAAGCAGCAAAGCTTGCCACTCTTATAGCTGCCGGCTAGCGTCCGCGCGCCCACCGGGGCTGCGCGCGGTGCGGCAATCGCACCGACACGCCGACTGCGGCAAAGGCGACGAAACCCACCGGGTCCCGGAGGGCGTAACCCACAAGGGTGCGCGCCTCTGGCGGGGTGGGATCGTGGTTCGCCCAGCGTTCCGGATAGAGCGATCTTACTTCCGCAACCCCGATATCCTGGCGTCGGCGCACCCGAACCAGTGGTCCGAACCCCTCGATCATCGGCCAGCGATAGGTCGCGGGCACTCGAAAGCGTTCCTTGGGTAGAAAGCTGAGCCGCACGAAAGTGTCGTCGGAGATGATGTTGGGAAAGGGTCCCCACCGTTTGCGACCCTGCGCGTTCACGGCGAACACGCCAAATCCGGGCACGCCGTGCGTGCAAAACGGCAGGCTCGCCCAGAACCGCGCGTAGACACGGGTGAACGCGCTTGCGTCCGTCGTCACGATCGGGCTGCCGCTGGCGTAGCGTGGTGTATCTGCATCCAACACATCTGCCAGTTGCGCTAAAAGCTCTGCGCCAACGACCACATCCGCATCCACATACACCCTTGCGCCGTGGCACGCCGCCGCATCCCCGGCGTTAAGCGCCTTCATCTTGTCACCTTCAGGCAAATCGAGCACCGTCAGCGGCCAGCCCCTGCGCTCGAAACGTGCTGCGTGCGCACGTGCGATATCGGCGGTTGCATCGCTGCACCCGTTGGCCATAACGATCACTTCGACCGCAGCACCCGACGGGTCACTGCCCAACAGCGCATCGAGGCACTGCGCAATATAGTCGCTCTCGTCATGGGCGGGGATCAGGACACTCAGATCAACGGTCATCGCGCCGCTTTCACCAACGCGTCCCAGCGCGGATTGTCATCGTCGAGGTGCCGCAAAGCGCCCCAGCTGCCCCATTTCGTCGGCACATAGACGTCCGCATAAGCGTTGAACATGCCGCCCCCCGCCGCGCGCCACTCCGCGAACAGAGCCTCGTACAGCGCGCCCATTTGCGGCGTATAGTTCAGATGGTGGAAAAACGCGGTCAATCGGTCATCATCGACCTGCGCGCCGATGCCCACCACATGCGTGCCACCTTCGTACATGATCAGATCCAGGCCCGCCCTAGCCGCCACCGCCGCGTGATACGGCCACACGCGGCTGCCCAGATCCAACACGGTATCCGCCTGCTGACCCGACACCGAGCCGTCCGTCAGTTCCTGCGCGGCGACGGCGGTGGCGTAGTCATACTTTGACGACTCGATCGCCTGTTGGCGCGCGTCGCCGGTCAGTCCCTGCGCCGTCGCTGTTTCGGTTGCCTGCGCGAGGCTTTCGTCGAGCCAGCCGTGGACCATGTCCCGGCGCGCCTCCAGCCCGAGGATACCGCCGAAATAGCCCGTCACCGCGTAGGCGTCGAACGCCTCGACGGGTGCAGGCGCGCCTTCGGCCACCACCAGCGGCGCATTCAGGATGTCCTTTTCAAGTCCGAGCCAGCCGGTCTGGCTTGAGATCACATTGACCAGCCGGTCTTCGTGATCCCCGTATTCCATCGACCACAGCCGAGCGATCTGTGACGCCCGCAGCGCATAGAACTGTGTGCCGACGTCCTTCTTTCCCCAGCGCGCCTGCGCTTGCGAATCGGCCCAGCGGGTCTGGGCAAACTGAAAATTCCAAACCTCGTTGGAATACTCGACAAAAGCCTGTGCGTCAGGATCCAACCCGTCATGCACTTGTGCGGCGAAGGCGCGGACATAGGCGTCATCGGCCAGATGGGGCATGTTGAACCATGCATTCACCCCAAGGGTGTTAGCAAGCTTCAACATCACTTCCAGCGGCACACCATGATGCGCCCAGCTTGCGTCGTTTACCCTCGGGCTCCCCTCCCACTTCTGCACGTCTGAGTTGTTGGTCTCCATCCAATCCATAAACCGAAGTGTCCCGAACGGTTCCAACCGGCGCAGCCAGTCGGGATTGAAAATTTCCCCATTCTGCCACATCGCCAGTCGGTCCTCGTGCACCACGCTGATGTGACGGACCGGATCCGACGCCGAACTACGCTGGATGCGGATTTCGACGCTGCCCGGACCCGGTGTATAGTCAAAGCGAACCTCGCCCCGCCCGTAACGGATGTTGGACGCGCGCCCCAATGGCTCCACCACCCCCGATCCCTCGAAACGCAACACATAGCGCCCCGCCAGCGATACCGCAGCTTCGGGCTGGTCCGTCAGGATCAACGTACCGACAGACCCGGCCTCGCGCGGCAATCCTGTCACCCAGCCGTCGGCGTCGATGAAACCACCACTGACAAGTGCATCGTATTCGATACCACCGAACCTTCCGGGCAAATGGCCCAGCCACGGACGCGCCGTTTTCATTACATCTAGAAACGGCTGTTGCGCGCTCCAGTCCGTTACCGGTGCCAGCCCCACCGCCATGGGAATCCCAGCACTTGTTGCCGATGGCTGTGCAGTCGTCCGTACAGCAGGGATGACCGGCGGCGCGCGGCTGCCGATGGGCGCGGGCGGCGCGGTTTCGGCGGGTGCCGCCGTGAACTGACCACCCTGGTACGCATCGACTGCATTGCGCGCGACGCGCTGCAAACCCGCCGCCATCGCCGCATTCACAACATCGATGTGGGTGCCATAACGATCGGTCAGCTCGTGCGGCAATCCTGTGGGGTCCTTCCCGGTTAACACCGCGTATTGCACCATGGAAACAAAGTAATGCCCGCGCGCGTTCAGATGGATATCGTCATCGAACACCTCCGCGATACCCGCAAGGCCCGGCACGGTCCCCTCGGCAATAGCATCATCGAGCCGCGCCAAAGCCTGTCCGGCGGGAATGAGGCCGATCTGGCTGGCGGTATCGGGATGCCCTTCGCGCAGCAGCGCTACGATGTTCTCCCATGCCGCTAAATCGTCACGAATCCGCGTGCGCCAAGCCACATCGGATTTTGCGTCATGGGCAATCGCCACGCCCGTCCCGCTATTCAGACTGTGCCAGGTTTCCTGCACGAAAACGCGCACATCGGGGTTGGCGGCAAGCGCAAGGCCCGCGAAGGCCTCAGCGTAAACGCCCGTGTCACTCCATTTCAGGTGGTTGGCCAGCGGGATCGCTTCGGTCAGGACCAGATCGGTCGTGGTGCCCTGCGGCAAGACCATACGCGCGTCGATCCCTTCAGCGTTGTCCGAATTGTCCCAATTGTATTGGAGGGGCGCACCGTTGATAATCTGCGCCTCTACGCGTGCGCCCGGACTTGTCGCCTGCAACGCATTTTGCAGCATGTCCGGACTGGTTTGCCCGAACAGGCTGTGACCTACCATGACGACCGAAAAGAGGGCGCTTGCAAGATCGCTCATGCCGCGACCCCGCTGAACGGGGTGCGCCGCACGACATTCCAGGCGATCCGTTGCATCGCGGCGCCCGCCTGCGCATCAGGCGCCTGCGCCGGCCTGCCATCCGCCCGCAGCAACCTTCGCGGCAGACCGGCAGGGTCCCGGTGGTACAGGGCCGCATAGTGGGTCAGCGCGACCAGATAGGCCCCCAGATCACCCAGATGGATCGTATCCACAGCGCCTTCAGGCGTGCGCGCAAACAGATCGGATCCGGTATCGACGTTGCCGATGCCGTCCGCCTCGTCCAGCGCCCGCACAAACGCCGCCAACACCTGCCCCGCCGGGATCAGATGGATCGGCGTTCCCAGTTCCGCGACAGCAGGCAAGGCGAGTTGCCGCAGCCAAAGCGCCTCGTAATCGGCATCTATGCGGTCAAGCCAACCGGCAGGATCATCCGTATGATGCCATGTCTCATAGAGATACAGCTTGGCATCGGGACCGCCTGCGCGGACCAGCCGCGCCCAATTTGCGAGATATTGCGCGCTGTCGTGATAGGTCAGTGCATCGCGCAGTTCGACCATTTCGGTCAGTACCACCGCGCTGAACGTCCCCGAAGTCAACGCTTCGCGCGCCGGGACGAAACGCGGATGATCGTTCTCGATGTCGAAGCCGCCGACCGGCACGTCCGGATGCCAGTGCGCCCGCAAGCTCGCGCCCCAGCCTAATTGGCTGGCATAGCTGTGCCCCGCAGGTGCAAGCTGCGCCAGCATGGCAGGCATGTCGCGCCCGACCAGAGAGTGACCCAGATGAAACACGTTCAACGCCCCCGGGGGCGGATCAAGCGGGGCGGTGTAGAGCGCGCGCGCCTGCGTCTCGCGCGCGCGACGCATCCCCGCACGCAGTGCCAATGCCACTCCCACACCTATTACGGCCCCCGCCGCGACCCGCGCCATGCCGCGTCTAGTGTATGTCTTGCCTGTCACCTGTTCAGCCCGCAAACCGCTTTGCCTCAGACTGCCCAACTGCCACGCCGGTGACAAGGATTCCCGCCGCATGGACGTATGCGCCGGCAAGACTTTCCATGCGGTGAAATGGCGGTGGTGGGTCGACGAAATGTGCATCAAACCGGGCCCGGCGGCGGTCAATTTTTACCCACAGCCTGTCGAAGCCGAACAAGGCGCCGCTCATCGGATACTGCGCCTTGTAGGCCGCTTCCTTAGCGGAAAAAATGAGCTTCGCCATCACGCCTTGCTCTGCATGGGGAAGGCTGGAAAGCCAGTCGCGCTCTGGGCAGGTGCAGATTTCCTCAACAAGATCATCAGGCAGCGACGCGTCATCTTCGATGTCCACACCGATGCCGGCCCAGTCGGTGCAAAGCCCGACGGTCGCGACACATGCCGTTGCGGTGTGTGAGATGCTCCCCAAGAGTCCTTCGGGCCAGATCGGGGCACGGTCAGCCCCGGCCAGCACCGGCGCGGGCGGCAGCCCGAGTGTCGCCATTGCCGCCCGCGCCGCTGCCCGGCCGGAATGAAACTCCGCTTGCCGCTTTGGCACCGCCCGGCCCACGAGAGCCGCTTCGGACGCGTGCACATGATCGGGCATCAGTCGGGGATCGCGCGCCGCAACGCCAAGACCCAGCGGCAGCACCGAGCGCGTAAGATCCGCGATGAGGTCGATCTGCGCCGTCACGTGCCGGCCCTGGTCCTACCTGCCCGCATCGCACGCCGCTTTGACATAGTCTCCGATTTCACCGGCGTTTCCTGCTGTGCACCGGTCGGTTCCTCCGGCGTGGGTTTCCCCGCCTGCTGAAGGTGTGCCGCCAATGCCTCCAGCGTGGGATAGCGGAAGATGTCGGTGATACTGAGCCGGTCCGTGTCGAGCGCAGCCCTGATGTCGCGGTGGGCCTGCACCGCCAGCAGCGAATGACCACCCAGCGCAAAAAAACTATCCGTCGGCTGCACCTGCGTGACACCCAGGACCGTACGCCAGACTGCGGCGATGGCCTCTTGCATGTCGTCGGCGGGTGCCAGCGGGGCGCTGGCAGTGACCGGTGATGCAGGCACGGGCAAGGCTTTGCGGTCTATTTTCTTATTCGGTGTCAACGGCATCCGGGCTATTTCAACGATGCGCGCAGGTATCATGATACCGGGAAGTCGCGTTGCAAGTACGCGGCGCAGCGCCTCCTCATCGTCCAGCTTGCCCGTTACGTAGCCGACCAATTGTGTGCCGCCCGGCGCCTCACGGGCGATCACGACCGCCTGCGTGATCCCGGCAACAGCGGTCAGCGCGTTTTCGATCTCACCCAATTCGATCCGGTGGCCACGGATCTTTACCTGATCGTCGGCGCGCCCGATGAAGCCGAGGATGCCATCTTCGCGCCATGCTGCCAGATCACCGGTGCGGTACATCTTTCCCGCACCGAACGGATTGTCGACAAACCGTTCCGCAGTCATCGCCGCGCGGTTCCAGTACCCCTGCGTTACCCCGTCGCCAGCGATATACAGCTCACCCGGAACACCCGCAGCGACCTGAGAGAGGCGCTCGTCCAGAACGTACGCCTGCGTATTGGCGATGGGCGTACCGATAGCTGCGGTACTCTCGGCCTGCGTCATTTCATGCGTTGTGGACCAGATCGTCGTTTCCGTCGGACCGTACATGTTCTGAAGCCGTGCGGATGTCGCCCGCATCAAATCCGTTGCCAACGCACCGGGCAAGGCTTCACCGCCGACCATGAGCTCTTTCAGCCCGCCAAGCGCGTGTCGTGCGGTGTCATCCATGACGATCATCTGCGCCATCGAGGGTGTGCATTGCAGATGACTGACCTTGTGGCGCACCATTTGCGCGGCCAGCGAGAAATCGTCGGCTTCAAGGGCGCTCCCTGCATTGGCGCGCGCCAGGACGTCGGCAAGTCGCTTCAACCCTTCCAGCACTGTATCCACGTCGATGCCGTAATCGATCAGACAGGCGACTTCGTCCACCCCGATGCGTTTCAGCTCTTCGGTCCGCGCAATGCCATCCTCGACCGTACCAAACAGTCCGCTGTCGTTGAAATACCGCTGGAATGCAAATTCGAGGATCGCTTCCATTTCTTCGGAATCAAGTCCGGCAAGGTCCACGTGAAACGGGTTGGTCACGCCCTTCGGCTTCTTGAATGCGGGAAAGGCCCAGGCATATTGCTTGATCAGTCCGGCCGCAGAGCGCAGATAGTCCTTCATCGGGGCGCGTGCGACTTCCTCCGCCTGCGCACGGGTATCCGCCAGATAGGCGTGCAGCATGACCGTCACCTTGAAATTCGCCGGATCATGCCCCGCCCCGCGCAGGGCGGCGTGGTAGATCTTGATCTTGTCGCCGACTTCCGCAACCGATTGGCCCAGCAGATGGGTCAGCACGTTTGCGCCGATCTCACCAGCTTCTTTCCATGTCTCGGGGTTGCCTGCGGTCGTGACCCAGATCGGCAATTCGGTCGACACCGGGCGTGGCTGGGTGACGACGGGGAACGGAGTGCCTTCTTTCGTGGCAAAGTCCACCGCATCGCCGCGCCAGAGGCTGCGTAGCTGTTTGATGGCGGAATACATTGCGGGTTTGTTGTCGGGGGGCGTGTTTTCGGGGCGCAGAACAAAGTCATCGGGCTGCCAGCCGCTGGCGATGGCGAGGCCAACGCGCCCATTGGTCAGATTGTCGATCACCGCCCATTCCTCCGCGATCCGCGCGGGGTGGTGTAGGGGTGCGACACACGATCCCGCCCGTACCGCGAGGTTCTGCGTGACGGCCGCAACGGCGGCACCGGTCACCGACGGGTTGGGATATGGGCCGCCAAATGCGTGAAAATGCCGTTCCGGCGTCCAGACCGCGTTGAATCCGTTAGCATCCGCAAACCGGGCGCCGTCGAGCAGCAGCCGGTATTTTTCGCGCCCGATACCGTCATCATTGCCCCAGTAGAAAAGGCTGAAATCGATCTTGCGATCCGAAATCCCGATTGGCCCGCGCGACAGTTCCGTGCGGCTGTCGTCGCCCGCCAGTACCAGCTTCAAACCGCGCGACAAGGTCCAGAACAGTTCAAGCACGGAGATATCGAATGACAGGCTCGTCACGGCGAGCCAGGCATCGCCTTGCACATGTTCGATCCGCGCATCCATGCCCGCAAAGAAATTGGCGACATTCCCGTGCGCCACCATTACGCCCTTGGGCGTGCCCGTCGATCCGGACGTGTAGATCAGGTAAGCAAGCGTATCCGCGCCCGCCCCCGCCGCCGGGTTGGTGTCGGCAAAACCGTCAAGAGTACCATCGTCGAGCAGCACCAGCTTCGCCTCGCCATTCGGCAGTCCCTGCGCGAGAGCCTTTTGCGTCACGATAACCGGCGCGCCGCTGTCGGTAATATAGTGCCGGATACGATCGGCGGGATACGCTGGATCAAGCGGTACATAGGCCCCGCCCGCCTTGAGGATGCCCAGCGCCCCGATCAACAGATCCGGGTTACGCCCCGTCGACAGGCCAACGGGTGTGCCCACGGTCACGCCTTGCGCGATCAACGCATGTGCCAGCCGGTTCGCGGCTACATTGAGTTGCGCGAATGTAAGGCTTTGATCCTCAAAAACCAGCGCGGTGGCGTCGGGTGTGCGCGCCACCTGCGCTTCAAAGCTCTCGTGGATCGGTACTGCGGCATAATCTGTCTGCGTGGCGTTCCAGTCGTTGGTCAGAAGCTTGCGCTCGATCTCCGGCAAGCCGGTATTCCCCTGCAAAGCGTGCGCAAGCCGCGCTGCGAGCAGATCAAGCGCCGCCACCGAAAGCACCCCCGCATCTGCGTGCAGTGTGATTTCGCCATGGCCGAGTACCACGGTCAGCGCGGCGCCGGCAACCGGCGCATCGCCGACCATGATCGACGGGCGGTTCGCTGCAAGGGCCGGATCCCGCATGGCAAGATCCGTCGCGAAGCCGCCTGTTGCGCCGATTCGAGCCATCTGCGGCTTAATCGGGGCGCCGATATCCAGCGGCACCCAATCGCCTGCAAACCCGCGCAGCACCGGTGTGACGGCATGACCGACGCTGCCCGCTCTGCCCACGCTTTGCCGCAGAAACGCCGCAACCGCCTCGCGTGCTTCCGGAGCGGTTACGCCGGTCGGAACCGGAACCGTCCGCACGATCCACTCGCCCGTCACGCGGCCCCGCGCGAGGGGCAAGTCAAGCGCATCGGCACGCGCCAGCGCCCGGCGCCAATGCGCCTCGTCCGCGACCAAAGAGGTTTGTGCGGCCGCATGACGGGGCCCCGGCGGCAGCAAAACCGCACCGACATCCGGCAACGCCACCCCTTCGCCCAGCGCCTCGACCCCCTCCAGCGATACGGCGCCGTCCGCCGTAGCGACCAGCAGCCGATCCCCGTCCGCTTCCAGCACCGTGCCGGCCACCCCGTGTCCCACCGCCGCCACAGCCCGCTTGACCAGAAAAACAACGTCGGCAAGGGCGATCTTTGAAATACCGAATGGGTTCCAGTAGCCACCAAAATCCAGCCCGCGCACCAAGGCGAGCAGATCAGCCGTCGGTTGACCAAAATCCAGCAAACCCAAAGCAGTAGGGCGTTGGTCCTTGGCGAAATAGCTGCGCTCGCGCAAATCCTGCGGCTGCCGCGCCAGCGTACTGCTTTCCAGCTGCGCCATCACCCGCACAAAGCTTTCCATACCCGCTGCATAGCATTTTGAATTGAGGCTGAAGGCGGTCTCATCATCGGCGATGTCGATGATTTGCTGCGCCAACAGATCGCCTTCGTCCACTCCGCCTTCGAGCAGATGCCAGCTGACTCCGTGGCGTACCTCGCGGTTGATCACCGCCCAAGCAGGCGTGTTCAACCCGGCATAGCGCGGCAGGGGGCCGTCGTGAAAATTCACCGCGCCTTTGACCGGGAGCGCCAGAACAGCGTCCGGCAAGATGCGCAGGTTTGCAATGCTCAGAAGCCAGTCGAATGGACCCAGGTCCGCAGCATACAGATCGTTGGCACGGTGGAAAACCGTGATGCCGTGCGCCTGCGCCCACGCCGCGACATCCGCATCATCACTCACCACCGCCCTGATCCTGTGTCCGCCAGCGTGGATGATGTCCGCGCAGGCAATCGTCAGCGACTGGTCGCCGAGGATCACACAGGAAAACGCGGATGGGTTGAACGGTGCGGTCATGGTCGGTCCTCCCGGGACAGGCGGTATCTGGTGATGGCGTGGCTCATCATGTCGCTGAGAAACCACTGCGGATCCTGCGGTTTGCGTCCCGCAAGCCCCATGCGCAAACGGTGCAGCAGCCCCCCCCCAACATGGGCGAGCAGCGCGCAAGCAGCATAAACACGCCCGTAATTCTTGATAAAATAGTGGCGGCGGGAATCGTACCAGTACTGCGGCATGCGTGATTTGGTTTTCATACCGGTCGAAACGGATCCGATGTGTACGACACGGCTTTGCGGCACGTACCAACACCACCACCCCGCCCGCGCGGCCCGCAGACACAGGTCCGTCTCCTCGAAATACAGAAAGAAAGTCTCGTCGAAGATGCCGATATCATCCAGCATCGATCGACGCAGCATCATGCTGGCGCCGGCGCTCCAATCCACCTGTTGGGTGATGCCCGGCTGCGGCAGCACAACCCGAGCATGCGACAACAACCGTGAAACCGCGCCCAGACGGGCGGCTCCTTCGAATTCGCCCGCGATAGACGGAAAGCGGAAGGCCGTCGTGTGGGTTTGCCCGTCCTCTCCACGCACATGCGAACAGGCGATGCCGGCGTCCGGCGTCGCCTCCAGATGGTCGATCAGCGCACGAATGGACCCTGCGTCCGGGAATGCATCGGAATTCAGGATGTAGACATAGTCGGGTGCCCCGCCATCGCTCAGCATGGCCCGTATGCCGATGTTGTTGCCTGCACCAAAGCCGCCATTGACTGGCGAGCCGATCACGCGGACGCGTCCACCTTCGTGCCAGCCCCGCACGTCGACCTCGCGGCGCAACATATCTTCTGATCCGTCGCCCGACGCATTGTCCACGATCACCAGCTCACCGCCCATCGCGTCAAGGTCGGCCAAAGCCGCCGTGGCCGCGCGCAGCGTCATCTCCGGCGTGCGGTAGTTCAACAGGACACAGAGGAGTGTGGGCCGCGCCATCGTGCTTACTCTGCCGCCGTCGCTTGCGGCGCGGTATCTTCTTGCACCAAGGCGTCCGCAATCGCTTCGCGCAGCTCGGCGGCCAGCACGACAACATTCGGTGACAGCACCATGCTGTCGTGATCGCCGGGCACCTCGATCACCCGCACATGGGGCGCAAAGCGGGTCCAGTCATTGTCGGCAAAGACATATTCGCGCGCGGCACTGATCCAGTTGCCATCACTGACCTTATATTGACGGTCCAATGCGGGCCGCAGCAGGATCATCTGCCCCTGCCAATCCGGCGTTTGGTAGCGGCTGACCGCACGCAGAAACGCCGCTTCGATCTTGGTATTGTTGAACTGCGCCTCGACTGGCGCTGCCGCCTTGATCGCGCGCTTGGAACGCTCCCACGCAAGGCGGTCACGACCCCATTCGAGCAGGTATCGGGGGCCTTTGCGCTGCAACTCGGCCATTTTGATCAGCGCCTTGTCACGACGGCCAAGTGCGGGTCTCACCGGCAAAGGCGTATCCAGCAGCGCCAGCACGGCCACCTCCTCGCCCGCTTCCTTCAGTTGACGCGCCATCTCGTAGGCGGTGATCCCCCCGCCTGAAAAACCGGACAGCAGGTAGGGGCCGTGCGCCTGCACCTGCCGCATTTCGGCGATACAATCGGCGGCGGCTTCCTCGATCGTTTCATGCGGCGCGGCATCGCCGATAAGGCCGCGCGCCTGAAGACCGAAAACCGCCCGCTCCTGCGCGAATTGCAATGCCAGATGGCGCAGGTTCAATACATTGCCGAACATACCCGCGACCACGAACAACGGTGCTGCGCGCGACGGCTCAACGCCGTTGAGCGGTACCAGGTGGGTAAAACTATGCTGTGTCGGCGCCGGGTCATGGGACGTGCCTGTCCCATCCGCGCCCGTCCGGTCGACGATCCGGGCCGCGCATTCGGCGATTGTCGGGGCTTCAAACAGGATAGAGATCGGGAACTCGACACCGAATTCCCGTTTTACCGCCGCGAACAAGCGCACGGCGATCAAGGAGTGTCCACCCAGATCGAAGAAACTGTCATCCACCCCCACCGGTGAAACGCCTAGCAATTTTGACCACATGCCGGCGAGCTTTTGCTCCACCGGACCGCGCGGCGCCGTGTAGCCTTCCAGATCGGTACGCTCAAAACTCTGGCCCTGCGCCTGGCTGCGCGGCGGCATGTCCGCCTGTGCGATCAACGCGTTAAGGGGCAGCGATGAGACATAGATCTGCGACGCGCCGGTGCCCAACGCGCGCGATAGCGCCTGCGGGCCCTGCGCCGCAGCGATACCCTGCGAAACAAGATAGGCCAGACGTTCTTCGGCCTCGCTCAGCGGCCGCGCCGGTGCATCGGGGTCAGCATCGAAATGTACTTCTGCCGGTGTCAGCGGTGCGGTATGTGCCGAAAAACCGTCCCTCAGCCGCGTCATTGCGAAATCACGGACTTCGACCAATACGCGGCCTTCGACGTCGCATATCGTCACATCGAACCGCGCCGCGCCATCTGCCCCCTGCGCACGGCGCATATGGCTGTATATTTCGCGCTGCAGCGGTGCATACACCTCCAGCGCGCCATACGATACCGGAACCCAGAGGTCTGTCGCATCGTAATCGGGGGCAAGACCGACGGCCCATCCTGTTGCCAGATCCAAGAGCCCCGGATGCAAGACCTGCCCCTGCTCAAGCGGTGCATCAAGGACCAGCCGCGCAAGCCCTTCGTCCACGCCGATCTGGCGGCTGCGCAATACATGCCACTGCGCGCCGAAGCGCAGATGCGCTTCTTGCGGGATCCGCAGATACGTACCCTCCGCCTCCTCGACCGAACCAAGCCGTGCAGAAATTTCTTTAAGATCGATTGAACGCAACGACGGTGTGCCGCGCTCGATGCGGGCCTCTGCATGGGTTTGCCAGCCGTCGCGTCCTTCGAAACGGCACGCGCTTGCCAGCGTTGCGGTCAAACCGTCGTCTTGCGCGACAAGACTGACCCGGATCGGACGCGCCGACGTATCGTCCATGGTCAAGGCCCGCAGGAAATACAGATCGCGCAGGTTGAACGGCCCGTGGATCCCGGCACCCCGTGCGCCTTGGGCGAATGCTTCGATGATGCCGGTGCCGGGCATGACCGGTGTGCCATCGGCCATACGATGCTGGTTCAGCACCCAATCGTTGCGCGCATCCAGCGTGCCATGAAACTGCGTCTCGTCTTCATGCATTGCGACGCAATCCAGTAGCGGCAATTTGATCGGGCGTGGCGGTAGAACGTCCACCGTTGCGGTGCCGACAGCTTCGGCGGCCATACCGACATCGGCCCAGACGCCCCAGTTGACCGCGACAACCCGCGTCTGTCCGCCCCTGCGGGCAAGCGCATAGGCATTCAAATACTCGTTGGCAGCCACATAATCGACCTGCCCCGCGCCCCGCGTTGCAGTGGAGGTCGAGGCGAAAAGCACCATTAGATCCACCCGCCCGTCCGGCAAAAGCTGATCCAGAACCCGTAGTCCCATTACCTTGGGCGCCAGAACCGCGTCCACCTGCGCCTGGGTTTTTCCCAACAGCGGCGCGTCGTCAAGCGCACCCGCCGCGTGAATGGCGCCGTTAATCCGACCCTCGGTCTCCAGCGCGTCTATGACCCTGCGCATCTGCGCGACGTTGACGACATCCGCCGTGCGCACGTCGATACGCCCTCCGGCAGCTTCCAGACGTTGGACCGCGCGGATGCGGCGGGCCACGGGATCGCTGGCCGGCACTGTCTCGAGGACACGTTTCCAGGCCGTGCGATCGGGGATGGCCGTCCGGCTCAGCAACACCACATGCGCATCGTAACGGGCCAACAGATCTGCGGCGATGGTTTGCCCGATGCCGCCGAAACCGCCGGTAATGAGATATCTACCGCCCCGCTTGAACGCGGGTTCCTCCGGCTGGGGCAGCGGCTGTGTACGAAGCCCGCGCACCAGCCGTCGTGGCCCGCGCAGGGCGGCGACGGTGTTGGCCGGGGTTGCAAGCAGGTCTTCAAGCAATCGGTCGGTCATATCCGATGGTGCGTCCGGCGCGCTGCGCCTAAACCGCCCGCGCTGCCGGGGCTGTGGCGCAAGTTCGATGTCAAGCGTGGCGCAGGTAACGCCCGGAATTTCGCGCGGCATGACGCCTGCGGGGCCACTGATCATCGCTTTCTCGGGATGGGGCAGCGGCTCTGCCGCGACGGACGCGGCACCGGTGGTGATCACCGTCAGATGCCGGTCCGCGACAGGTTCCAATTCTGCCAACACCTGACCGAGCCACAGCAAGCTGTAGAAGCCCTGCTCCATGTTACGGCTGAATTCATCGCTGCCCGCGCGAAAGCTCGCACCCCGGGTGACCAGCCAGAAATGCGCAATGCGGTCCGGCAAACAATCGGCGGACTTGAGCGCCGTCATCAACGCCTCATACCCCTCGCGCCCCTGTTCGGGCGCCAGCGTATAGCGCCCCTGCCCCAGATCGGCAAAGCTGTCACCCGCCCGTACGGTAATGACCCGTGCACCCGCGCGCTCCAGCCGCGCTATCACCTCATCGGCGACGCCAGCCTGATCCGCGAAAACAAGCCAGTTTTGCCCGCGCACCGTCGCCAGCGCGGCGTCCAGATCGGCGTCCACATCCGCGAACTGCGCCCGCCAGCTTGGCACCGCGCCCCAGTCGGACATCTCGTCCAACCGCGCGATAGCGGCGGTCGGCGCTTCGGCGGTGTGTCGACCCGGCTCGATGAAATACGGGCTACGCTGAAATTGGTAGGTCGGTAAAATCACCCGGTTGCGCCGGGCCTCGCCCCAGACCTGCTGCCAGTCCGCCTCGACTCCGCAGGCCCACAGACGCGCCATCACACCGATGAAATACAGATCATCCGGCAGCGCCTGATCGGGATGGCGCAATGAGCTGAGCACCTGCGCGGGCTTTACCGCCGCGCACAATTGCGCCAACGACGACAGGGCTTTTCCGGGCCCGACTTCGAGAAATACGCGCGGCGCGCCACTGGCCAGCGTTTCCATGCAATCGGCGAAATTCACGGTATTGCGCAGCTGCCCGACCCAGTAATCCGGATCGGTGGCCTGTTGCGCCGTGATTTCAACCCCGGTGCGGTTGGACAGGAACGGTATCTTCGGTGCCTGCAAGTCCAGCCCTGCGAGGAACGCACGGTATTCCGGCAAGATCGGGTCCAACATGCGGCTGTGCGCAGCGATGTCGATGGCGATCCGATGGCTGTCGATATCCGATGCGGCAAGCTGCGCAGCAAGCGCATCCAATGCGGCAACGGGTCCAGAGATCGCCGTCAATTCGGGGCCGTTGACGCTGGCGATGTCCAGATCGTCAGTAAGATACGGGCGGATCGCCGCCTGCGAGAGCGGTACGCTGAGCATACCGCCTGCGGGAACGGTATCGAACAGACGGCCGCGCAGAAGCACCAGGTCAATCAGGCTTTCAAAGCTCAATACGCCCGCCAGACAGGCTGCGACGTTCTCGCCCATCGAGTGGCCGACCATCGCTGCCGGTTTCACACCCCAGCCGATCCACAGCTGCGCCAGCGCATACTCCACGATGGCGATCAGCGGCAGCTGGACGGAAGGTGTCTTGAACCTTTGCGCAGCAGCCGCGCTGTCCTGCGCTTTGGGCAACCAGAGCGCGCGAATATCGTAATCAAGCTGTTGCGAGAGGTGATCAAGCCCGCGATCCATCGCCTCGGCAAAGACCGGCTCGGTCTCGTAGAGATCGCGCGCCATGTCGGGATACTGCGCGCCGCCGCCCGGAAACATGAAGACCACGCCGGGCGCGTCAGCCAATCTTTGGTGGGTGAAAACCCGGCGGGTGTCTTTCGCCTCCAGTAAATCCGCCGCCTCGGTTGTAGTTTCGGCCACGACGACGCGCCGATGTTCGAAGCCCCGCCGCCCATTCTTCAACGTGTGTGCGACATCGGCCAGATCAAGGTCCGGATGCGTGCGCAGATGCGCCGCAAGTGCCGCCGTATTCGCCTCGAGCGCGGCCTTGGACCTTGCCGAAATGCATAATGGCTGGAACGGGAAATCGCTTTCCTCGGACGCCGCGCGCAAAGGCGCCTCGGCAAGGACCACATGCGCATTCGTGCCCCCCACGCCCAGCGCGTTCACGGCGGCATGGCGCGGACGGGTGCCGCGCGGCCAAGCGGTCAGCGTGTCGTTCACCCGAAATGGGCTGCCGTCGAACCCGATGGCGGGGTTGGGTGCCTCGTATCCCAACGACGGCGGCATCGCCTCGTGATGGAGCGCGAGGCTGGCCTTGACCAGACCAGCCACGCCTGCGGCCGTATCGAGATGGCCGATGTTCGTTTTCACCGACCCGACGCGGGCGAAATCGTCTTTCGCGGTTTGAGCGCGATAGGCATCGGTCAGCGCGGCAACCTCGATCGGGTCGCCCAGATAAGTGCCGGTGCCGTGGCATTCGACAAGCTCGATCTGCTCTGCCGGGACACCTGAGGCTTCCAGCGCCTTGTCAATGGCTGCCGACTGTCCGTCGACCGATGGCGCGAGGTATCCGGCCTTGGCCGCGCCGTCGTTGTTGATTGCGGATCCTTTGATCACGGCCCAGATGTGGTCCCCGTCCGCTTGCGCATCCGACAACCGCTTGAGCGCGACACAGCCCGCGCCCGATCCAAAGACCGTGCCTTGCGCGCGATGGTCGAAGGCGTGGCATTCCCCGTCTGGCGACAGAATCTCGTTTTCCCTGAAGATATACCCCCGCCCCTGCGGCAATTCGATGGTCACACCACCGGCAAGCGCCATATCCACTTCGCCCGCGCGCAAAGCGGCAGCGGCATAGTGGATCGCAACCAATGACGTTGAACAGGCGGTTTGCAGGTTGATCGACGGGCCCTTGAGATCGAACACATGGCTTACCCGGGTCGACAAGAAATCCTTGTCGTTGCCGGTGTGACGCAGCAAAAACATGCCCACTTCGTCGACGAGGTCCGGGTTCGAGCAGATGTTGAAATAGAAATAGCTGCCCATGCCGCACCCGGCATAAACGCCAACGGGTCCGGCAACGGTTTCAGGAACGTGCCCCGCCTGTTCCATCGCTTCCCATGCGACTTCAAGAAACTTGCGGTGTTGCGGATCGAGGATCGCAGCGTCCTTTGGGGAGAATCCGAAAAATTCTGCATCGAATGTCTCGAAGCCGTCAAGAACAGCCGCGGCCCGCACATAGTTCTTGCGCGCGATGTTCTGCGGCGTTTCCCCTGCGGCCAGCAGTTCTTCTTCGCTCAGCTTGCGGATCGAGGAGATGCCGTCGCGCAGGTTTCGCCAGTATTGCGTCACTGTATCCGCCCCGGGTACGTTCACTGCCATTCCGACAATTGCGATATCTTCACGTGCCGGTCCGTCTTGGCGGCTGTGATTGGTCATCTCATTCTACCCCTCGGCCTGCCTTCGCGGTGCAAGCAGGCGCCCCCACGGCATTTTAATCGAAATCAGTCAAACTTGTCGGACAAATGCGGTTGCCCAGCCTTTGCTCTACGCGCCAATGCTGTTTATTTCGTGACAACAATTGGCCTTTTCAAGATTAAGGCCAGCGGGGAACTTTTCCGGTGGATCATCCTAACGTAACGGAATTACAGCCATCAAGTGAATAGTGATGCCGCATTACGCGGCATATCGCCCGCCGCTCAGCGCAACGCATGACGAACCGGCCGCGCCGGAGGCGTTCCCATGACCGGCGCATGGCGCAACGCGTGGCGCGGCGCTTTCTGCACACGCGGATTGAGACGCTCCGCGTACCCCAGCACGGCGCCCGCGATCAGCCAGGTCACCGGCGTCAGTGTCGCGTTGAGCAGCATGTCGACCAATGTGACCCCCAGGATCAGCGAGACCGCACCGATGTAGGGCGATATCTCTGCATCGCTGCGCCCCCACGCCCCGCGCGCCGTGAGCACCAACGGCAGCGCGAGCAACCCGAACTCCGCGAGGTAGCCAAGCCAGCCGAATGTGCCGAAAACAATGATCCAGCGCCCGTCCGGAATCGATATGATCCTGCCATCCTCGGGGTCGCGGATCAGGCTTCTGCCCCAACCGCTCCAGCCAAAAGCAGGCTTTTCCGCCGCCCGTGCAAGCAGTTGCGTCTCGTTGTCGAAACGGTACTCAAGCGATTGCGCCCGCGCGGGATTGATCTGTTCGACCTGCGTGATGATCGCGTCCGTGGGGATCGCGCCCAGATTGCGCAGCATCGGATAGGTCACTGCCAAAAGCGCAAAGGCCGTCGCAAGCATGATCTGCCAGCGACGCGGAGCGAAAAAGACGACCGGCAGCAAGGCAAAACCATAGGCAATCGACGCGGCACTTTTGCACAGCACGAGAAAACCCAGCAAATAAAGCGTCCACAGCACAGCTTTCCAACGGTGTTGCACCGGCTGGGCCCGCGCAAGGGCGGCCGCCGCCAGAACCGCTGTGCAAACGAACAAGGCAAGCCAGAGGCCGTGTGGCAGGAACATGATGGGCCGATACCCGCCCGCGCGCATCGTCTGCTCAAAGCTGTGCTGGAAAAAGCCGTAGACCCAGATGTTCATCTGCGGCGATACTTGGATTTCGACCAGCGAAGGGATCGAATAGACAATCGCGCCGACGGTCAGCGCCAGCAGGATTTCGCGCAGTCCTTCGTCGCTGCCGAGAAATTGCCGTGCAAGCAGGAAAGGCACGATCGTCAGCATTTGCGCGATGAGCACCGATCCGATATCGCGGATCGATTGACCGGGCAGCGCATCGACGATGAACATGATCGGCTCGGCTTCGCGCAACACCTGAAACAGGATCGGCTCGCGGTTCGTAAGCACCGTCGGAATCGCACAGAGCACCAGGCCCACGACCAACAACCGCACGATCCGGCTTTCGGGCCAGAGGCGCAGTTTGTATCTCGTCCCGAAAATCAGGATCGCCAGCACGCTAAGATTGGGGATCGACACCTTATCGAGGCCGGGCACCAGCGGCAGATTGAACTCCGCCAGCGGTGGCAGCACCAGATATCCACCGAGTATTGACCAGATCAGTGCCCGCTCGACCTTGAGCGTGCGGAACAACACAAGGCAGACCGCAGGCCAGATCAGCAGCATGAGATAGGCAATCGCGTTGGGCATCGGCTTCCTTCGGGAGAGGCGATATACAGAAATACACTCTAGGCAGCCTGCTGTCACCACGGTAGATTCCTGCCAATACGCATGAGAAAATTAGAACCCTGCCTCAAGATAATGAAATTCCACTGTATTCTTATTCCCCGCCACCCTGCTCCCACGCATGATCTGTGGCCAATGCGCAAGACAGAACCATGAAATTTGGCAAGGGACAGTCCGAAGTCGAGATCAATATCGCCTCGCGTGCGGCATTGTTTCAGGCGGTGAAAGACCGCTTCGCGCAAAACCGCGGATTCGCGCTGGCGACGCTGAACCTCGATCATCTGGTCAAACTGCCGGACGATCCGGCATTCACCGCCGCCTACCGTGCCCATGATCTGGTCGTGGCGGACGGGCGTCCCGTCGGCTGGCTCGCACGGCTTGCGGATCAACGGCTCGATGTCTTGCCGGGTTCGGATCTTGTGCTGCCGCTAGCGGATCTTGCCGCACAGTCGGGGGTATCGGTCGCGCTTGTCGGCAGCTCGGACGCGGCGCTGGCCGGGGCCAAGGTAGCAATGCAGGCCCGTGTGCCGAACCTCGACATCGTATTGTGCCACTCGCCCGCCTACGGCTTCGATCCGCACGGCGGCGAGGCCGCCGCAATTTGTGACAAGCTCGCCGAAAGCGGCGCCCGGCTGTGCTTTCTCGCGCTCGGTGCGCCGAAACAGGAATTGTTTGCGGCTTACGCGCGCGCGCAATGCCCCGCTGTCGGCTTCGCCTCGATCGGCGCGGGCTTGGATTTCCTGTCGGGTCATCAGGTCCGCGCGCCGAAAATCATGCGGCTTCTGGCGTTGGAATGGCTGTGGCGCGCGGCACAAAGCCCGCGCCGCATGGTCCCGCGTTATGCAAAATGTTTCGCCGTGCTGCCCCGGCTGACTGTACAGGCGCTGCGCCAGCGATGATCATTTGTACTCGATCAGCCTGATGCGCCCACCCCGCAGGCGCCGCCAGTAATAGCCCAGCGCGCCAAACGCCTCCGCGAATTTACCCAGCACGGTAAAGAACGCCCATGCGATTCCGCCGCGCCGCGCAAGGCGCGCCACCTGCACAGGATAGATCAGCCAGACCCAGACGCCGACAATCATTGAGGCCGGTATCAGCAGCGCGGGCAAGACTGCCCCCCACAGCAAGGCGCGCCGCGTCTGCGCCACCCAATGCCGCTCGGGTGCGGCCCCGTGCAGCGCGGCACCTTCGGCAAAGGCATGACCCGCGCGCATGCTGCGCCGCCACCATTGCGGAAACCGCGTGATTTGCGCGTCGTGGGCTGTCATCTCCGCGTCCAGCCGCCAGATGTGCCAGCCCGCCCGTCGCAGACGGACGCACAGCTCCGGTTCCTCCCCCGCGATCAGATCGTCGCGGTAGCCGCCGACACTGCGCACCGCATCGACGCGCATCAAAGCGTCGCCACCGCAGGCCAGCGTTTGGCCCACCGGCGTATCCCACTCCGCATCGATCAAAGCGTTGTAGACCGAGGCCTGCGGATGCATTTCGCGCCGACGTCCGCACACAACGGCAGTATCCGGATGCGCTGCCAGATGCGCGCGGGCCGCTTCCACCCAGCCCTTCTGCATCACACAATCGCCATCCAGAAACTGCACGAATTCTGCCGCGTCCGGCAAGGCGGCAAGCCCCGCGTTGCGCGCGCGCGCGGCAGTGAATGGGCGCTGCATGTCGAGGGTGACGACCCGCGCTCCGCGCGCCTGCGCCGCAGCCACCGACCCGTCCGTAGAGCCACTGTCGACATAGATCACAGGTGCTACCTCTTCGAGCGCGTCGAGACAGGCAATCAGCCGCGCGCCTTCGTTGCGCCCGATGACGATTGCCGCGACGCTCATCCGCGCGGTTCTTCCAGATCGGCGCGGTAGGCATCGGATACCTGCAAAAACCCTGCCGCATACAAAGGCCCGATCCCCGACCAGAGCTGCGCGCCGTCGCTGAAAAGGCTCACATCCGGTTGCGCGTTCATCACCGCGAGACGTGCCCGATCCTCGCCGTGGGCGAGAGCGCCGGACCCTGCGCTGGCACCATCTCGCGCAGCGGTGTTGCCGGCAAATTTATAGTGCCGTATCACCCCCTGCACATCCGATACCCGCACGCCTGACGACAGATGCGGGTGTGGTGCGGGCGTGACCGAAGGACCATTGAATATCAGAGGATGTTTGGTCAGGCAGCAGTCTTCGTTGAAAACCCTCTTTCGGACACCCCCGAACTTGAATACCGCAGCTGTGGGCGCATGATTGTCGCGCAGCAGCGCGGAAAATTCGATGGTATCGGAATGGTAGGGCAAGCTTTCGATGCTGCGCACGTCATAAAAACGGAATCTTGCAAGCGCCTCTTCGAACGTCAAATCGCGGGTTTCCCGCAAGGGTACATCGGGAAACATCTCCACCATTTGCGCCAGCATCCCCGTATCCCCGCGCTTTTCGAGATAGTGCACGAGCGCCCGCACCCCATGCGCCTTCCGTCCCTCGAAATCGAACTGTTCGTCCATATCGACGTAGAGACACCAGCGGTTCCGCCCGTAGGTTTGCGCCGGATGCGATCGCAACAGATCCTCGTATTGTGGCAGCGGCAGGCAGGCCTGATCGACGACGACACCCGGTTCGGTTTTGAGCCGGTCCAGCGTAGCGTCTTGCGATCCATTGTCGATAAACGCGAAATGCGAGATCCCCATCGCGCGATAGTATTCGAGAAAAGCGTCCAGATAATAGGCGCCGTCGCGCACCA
This sequence comes from uncultured Sulfitobacter sp., assembly GCF_947497275.1. Classification (GTDB taxonomy): domain Bacteria; phylum Pseudomonadota; class Alphaproteobacteria; order Rhodobacterales; family Rhodobacteraceae; genus Sulfitobacter. The sequence goes on along the minus strand of NZ_CANMFS010000001.1, from coordinate 134,819 downwards.
GCACGATGGCCAGCACGGCACCCTCAGGCACCGCGAAACCTTTGTGGCCGTGCACCTGAACCAATGCCCGCGCAAAGCGCCGCCGTCGCGCACTTTCCGCCAGTCTTCGTCGGATCGCGGTAACAAGGGAAAAAGAGTGCATCATTACCGGTGCATACGCGAGCACCGACCGACGGTCTATACTCCAGCGGAGCGTGCCGCCCGGAAACCTATCTCAAACCGCCACAGATCCATGGGTATCAGACTTTGCGCCCCTCGCGCCCGGAGGGCGGCGTGCCGCTGTTGGCGCTTTCCCGCAGGTCGGGCGAATAGAAGGTTTGGCAGGCGCGCCCTTTATGTTTGGAAGCGTACAGGGCGATATCCGCGTGCTCCAGAACCAGCTCGCGGGTGATGGCCGAGCTTGCCTGCATCCAGACCGTCCCAATGCTTGCGGAGATCGTGCAATCAGTACCGTTGAAGGGGATCGGCACCTCAATCCGGTCGATGATCCTTTGCCCCACCCGTTCCAACACGTCGATGTTGCGCACGTCGGGCAGGATCACGGTGAATTCATCTCCGCCCACCCGTGCAACTGTATCGGACGCCCGGGTTTCCTCGACCATGGCGCGGGCGACCACCTGCAACACGTGGTCGCCTGCGGCGTGCCCCAGCGTATCATTGACCGTCTTGAAGTAGTCGAGGTCGATGTGCATTACTGCGAAAGCCGCTCCAGACGTGATCATTCGCTCCAGTGTCTGGTCCAGCGCACGCCTGTTGCCCAGACCTGTCAACGTATCGGTAAAGGCCTGCACCTCGGCGGCAATCTTTGCGCCCTGAAGACGCAGGTTCAACTTGCGCGAGGCTTCCATCGCCGCCGACTTCGCTTCGACCAGATACAGCATTTCGATGGCCAGATCCGTGGCCGCGAAATCGGCGTTCGTCAGAGCATAATCGCTGACGGCCTGGAGGATGGAAATGCCGAACGAAAGATTGACGATTGCCCCTCCCTGCGCGTCGGCAACCATCACCCCCTTGAGCTGTGCCGGCGGCGCGCCAACCATGCTGAGGTGCAGCTTGATGTCCCTAGCCTTCCACAGGTTGTCTATTGTGAGGATACCGCGCGGACGCGAGACGCGAAACACGTCGAGAAAGGCGCGCCCTTCTAGTGGATCGTCGGGCCGCAGCTTTTGTATGGTCGGACCCGCGCCGATGATGAGGCCGCGCGCGTCGATACGCAGGTGCATCGGGCACAGCACGTCCAGAACATCGCGGTTGGGCATCGTTCGGGCCACAACTCCCATCATGAGGCCCATGCGCCAAGATTGAAGGAGCGACCGTCGGCGTAGTCCCGTTCGATAAGTTGAATACTCACGGTTTCGCGGCCCCCTGTGTGTCCGGCGTGATCCAGCATCGCCAGCGCCCCGTAATCGTCCGCCATGACCCGCAGGACCCCCATCATCAGATACCCGAAATCCGAAAGCGGGCTGTCGCAAATGAGACTGTAGCGCCCTTCATCGTGTTCGTGCAGCTCGATCGCGGGCAAGTGCAGGTCTGACACCGCCATTCGCGCACGGTCGGGCATATCGTCCAATGAATGCAGGAAATCTTCGAAATTCATGCCACCGAACCGCAAAAGGCGCCGGACCGCTTCGGTATTGGGATGCGATACCAGATAGGTACCGATGTCCTCCATCACCTCGGACCGCGGTCGGTTCAGAACCGCGCCCATCGCGTCCAGCACTGCGGGTGCGAGCGTATCGTTATAACTGAGCATCGCCTCGAAATCGGGATGGTCCGGCACCGCCTGCGCCACCGCCTGCAGCCATGCAGTGCGACCGTAGCTGTCGGTCATGTAGTTCTGGATACTGCGGAGAATGAGCCCATGCATGTCTGCCTCTTGCGATCTGCTTGGTGCCCAGTGATGTCCCAGTCGCATTAACAGGCGGCTAATTACTTTGGATTTCTGTCGGATTGGTTAAAAATCTCTTGGCGCGCCGCCTTCGAACTTACGCCGTGCCACGAACACGGCAAGCGCCTTGCGGATCGCATCGTGCATCCGAGGCGGCTCGAAACTGGCGACGATCTTATTGGCCAAGTGGTGCGCGCGTTCCCGGGGCCAGATCCCGCAGGCCGCCTCCCAGCCTTCATAATTCATCCGATCGCTGAGGGACGGACGGCAGAATGCTGTCTTTTAACGGTCTTGGGTGTACTGGATGCCGAAGAAGTGACCATAGATGCTGACAGGTTTGACCGCGTCGAGTGCGGTTTCGTCCGGACCGGTCGCGCAGATGGGTGGATCCATATGCCCTTGAATCTGCTGCAATGTCTCACGACCCATAAGGAACTACTCCGGAAGGGCGATCTGCCCTCCCTCAAGCCAGCCTGCCGGTGATCCTGTGGTCGGCATCCCGGGGCAGCGGCGCAAACTCGGGCGGGGCGCTGGCGATGTACTCCATCACCATCTCCCGGTTCATCCGGACATTTTCGTGGTTGATCGTGCAGCCAAGCTCGCGCAGCTTTGCCGGCGTCTCATGGTTAGGACCTCAACCCCGATCTCTCGGAGAATACCCAAGGCATCATCGTGGTTCGCGGCAACCCCTTCGGGGGTTAGCGGCTCCGTTTTGAGGTCGATATTGACGGGCGGGGTCAACGGCACCTGCGCGCCCGCTCGCGGCGTTTGGAATCTGTGGTTACTGCGGGTCTCATCACCCTTGCCGCAATGTCCGAAACAGGTGCGCGCGAGCTCACTGATCGCAACGTATCTGGTCGGTTTTTTTGGCTCAGCCGATTGCTAGCGCGTCGAGCCAGGCCGGGATTTCGCCAATATCGGCGAGAACGGTGTTTGCCAACGGGCTGAGTTCCTCGGCAGTTGCCGCCCCGGTGAGGACAGCAACCGTGCGCATACCAGCCGCGCGGCCCGCGTTCAGATCGTGAGTGCTGTCGCCGACCATCACAACCTGTGAAGGTGCCGCACCGATGGCCTGTGCGAAGGCCAAAAGCTGTCCCGGCGCGGGTTTGCCCCCATAGCCGCTGTCGTACCCGGCGATGAAATCGAAAAAGCGCGTGATCCCGGCGCTGGCTAGATGCGCGCGAGTGGGGCCCGCGCTGTCGTTCGTTGCCACGCCAAGCCGCAGACCCCGGTCGCGCAGATCAGAAAGCAGCGGCACCAGCGGCACCGCCGGAACCTGCGGCGCCCTGGTCGCCTCTTCGTCGATCATATCGAGCACCTGCGCGGAAGAAAGATCCGATAGTACGGGAAACAATGCGCGCGCCACCTCTTGCGCCGTGCCCGCGATCACGATGCTGTCGCGGCTGAATCGCTGCCTTGCAAGGTCAAACCCGATGGCCGCGGCGATCTGCTCTGGTTCGGCACTATCGCCTTGCGCCACACGCGCGATGAACGTCGCGGCCCAAACCTCCCAGGTGGCGGCGAAGTCGAACAACGTGCCGTCCTTGTCGAAACACAGGCCCTTGATCTGCGCGGTCACGTCCAATTGATCTGCTCCCCGCCTGGCAGCGCGGCGCGGGCTTGTTGCATCTGATCATAGGCAATCCCCAACGCGTCACAGCAGGCGATGACCCAGGCATCATCCATCAGGATAAAGTCAAGCACACCACCCAGAAACGCCGGATCATCCGCGGCGGCCCGCAGATCTGCCTCGCTGGCCCCTGTCGCCCCCAAAAAAACCGGAAGCATCTCATCGTTGCCAACAAGCCAGCCCAACGCCTGCAGGGCGGTCGTTTCGGCGGTATTTCGGGTCAGGCTCATGGAAGCGGCCTTTCGTTTAAGAGTTCTTCAACGCTTTGTTAACCAATCACTCATAAAACTAAAGCCAGAACTAACGGCCAGTGCAGGAAAGGATCGTACGTGCAGGGAAAAATCCTCGTCATCGACGCCGTTTCGACCAACCGTATCGTGCTCAAGGTGAAACTGGGGGCTGCGTTCTACGAGGTGTTGCAAGCGGCGAGCATCGGCGATGCCGCAAAAGTTCTGGCAAGCGAACTTCCCGATCTGATAATCAGCGCGGTCTCCCTGCCGGATGGGACTGCTGCTGACCTGTGCGCCGCTTTGCGGACGCGACCGGACACCGCGAACATTCCGGTCCTCGCGATTGGCCAGGCCACCGAAGCGGCGACGCGCTTTGCGACACTGGCCGCTGGCGCGTTCGATGTCATGGATCGCCCCCTTGACGATCTGCTTTTGCTCGGACGGGTGCGCGGGATGATCCGTTCGCACAACGCTTTGGAAGAATGGCGGATGCGTGACGAGACACCCTGCCCGGAAGGGATGGCCGAGCCGGTAGCGGATTTTGCGCCGCCCGGTCGGATCACGCTTGTCGGTGACGACCCTACCCAGTTACGCGGGTGGGCCAAAAACCTCACGCCACACCTGCGCGGCAAATTCGCACTGACCCTGCTCAAAGACGCCATGGCCAACCTCCACGCGGGTTCCCCTGCCGATGTGGTCGTTCTGTCCCTGCCCACAGCCCCCAAAGAGGCGGAAGTGTTCTTGCGGCTGATATCCACGCTGCGCGCATCTGCGCAAACCCGCCAGATCGGTTTGTTGGTCATTCAGCAGACGCCCGATCCTCTATGGGCGACTCAGGCGCTTGATCTGGGTGCGGATGATTTAATGCTCGGCGGTTTCGACGCACCCGAACTGGCGTTGCGGCTCAGGGTTCTGCTGCGCCGCAAGCGCCAGATCGAACGGATGCACCAAAGCGTACGCACAGGTCTGCGAGACGCGATAAACGACCCCCTGACGGGATTGTACAACCGGCGTTATGCGATGCCACACCTCGAAAACGTCGTCGCCCGCGCTGCCACGACGCACCGGCCCTATGCGGCAATCATCGCCGACATGGACCATTTCAAGCGGATCAACGACCTGTACGGCCACGCTGCGGGCGATGCCGTTCTTGTCGAGGCGGCGCGCAGGTTGCGTGGTGCCGTGCGCAGTGTCGATATGGTTGCCCGTCTGGGTGGAGAGGAATTTCTGATCGTGATGCCCGGCACGGATCTGGAGACGGCGCAATCCAACGCTCGGACACTCTGCAAGACAATCGGCGATACACCGTTCGCCATTCCCGGTGTCGATCGCCCCGTTGGCATCACCGTCAGCATCGGTCTCGCACTGGGCGGATGCAGCGCAACCGCGTCCCGTGCAGGACCGCAACACGGGCGCACGGAAACGGTTCAGAACCTGCTTTGCCGTGCGGACAAGGCGCTGTATGCCGCGAAGACGAAAGGCCGAAACCGTTTCGATCTGAGCCAGCCTGAAAAACGACCGGCTGCCTGATACAGGCCCACGACGCCCGAACCGCACGCCGCTGATCCGGTCGCGCGGCCGGATCCCCCCGCCTTTTCCGAACCGGTCCAAGTACCGCGGCTCCGGCCCGCTTCCGCAGCGAGGCCGCTGCCAACTTCGGATCCAGCTTTCGTTGACCATACAGGCGATCGCACGTGCCAAGACCGCAACACATCAGGCATGCTTTCCGGACCGCCGGTCAATGGCTGTCCAGTGTGCCTTATAAACATCTCGACCGCGATTCGCGCCACCCCGCGAACCTTGAGACAAATCGCCACCTTTTCATCCCCGTTGAATTTCTCCATGTAGGGGCAAGACCAGCCAATCAGGAAACCATGATGCGCGATACAGCTGTCACCGCCCAGAACGAGACGTCGCAGCCCGAAGAGCGCATGCGCCTGCCAGCCATGCTGCGCGGGTGGCGTGGTCGGTGTCCCAACTGCGGCGCGGGTCCCTTGTTGTTCGGCTATCTCAAAGTGCATGATCACTGCACCGTTTGCGAACAGGAGTTGCACCACCACCGTGCCGACGATGGCCCTGCCTATCTGACGATTCTGCTGGTCGGGCATCTGATGGCACCGCTGTTGCACGTCGTCTTTGTGACATGGCGGCCGGAGCCGATTGTACTGTTCACGATTTTTGCTGTTGGCACCGTTGGTTTGTCGCTCTACCTTTTGCCAAGATTGAAAGGTGCCCTAATCGGGTTCCAATGGGCCAGGGAGATGGGCGGTTTCGCCCGTGTCGGATAGGTCCGCCATAGCGAGAGGCCCCCTCATGACCATCGATAAAAGCGCTGTCCGAAACGCGGCAACCGTCATCGTGATCCGCGACAGAATGGACGCTCCCTCCATCCTGATGGGTCAGCGCGGCGCCAAGGCTGCATTCATGCCAAACAAATTCGTCTTTCCGGGCGGCGCTGTTGACAAAGATGATGCGAACATCCCGCTTGCCTCGATGCTGACCGACGTCTGCGCTGCACGCATCGCGGAAGACACCGATCCCGCTCTCACCAGTGCGATCCCAGTCGCCGCCATTCGCGAATTGTGGGAGGAAACCGGCCTGGTCCTGGGGTTGCCCGGTCAATGGCCCGACGCGGTGCCTGATGATTGGAAGACCTTTGCGCAAACGGGGCACCTGCCCCATGCCGCCCCTTTGCAGTTCGTCTTTCGCGCTCTGACCCCGCCCGGGCGCCCACGCCGGTTCGACGCGCGTTTCTTCCTCGTCGACGTAGAGGATATTGCCAGCGACCCCGACAATTTCGACGCCGCTTGCGACGAGCTTTCTCACCTGCAATGGGTGCCGCTGAGCGAAGCCCGCAAATTCGATATGCCGTTCATTACCGAGGTCGTATTGGCCGAGGTCGAGGCCCGTGCGAAGGATTTCGAGCCGCCCGTTTCGGTACCTTTCTTTCGCAACGATGATGAAGAAAGTCGTTTTCTGCGACTGACGGGACATCACGACAAGTACGCGGAAAAAGGTTAGATCACCAGGATCAGGAGCACGATAGAGGCCACAAGGACCGCCATCCCCAGTGCCTCGCGCGCTGTAATGCGTTCGCGGAAAAACAAGGTGGCCGCGAGCACACTCAGGATGAGTTCGACCTGACCCAGCGCCTTGACGTAGGCCGCATTCTGCAGTGTGAAGGCGATGAACCAGCACAATGAGCCACCCATCGACGTCAGGCCGATCCAGAGCGCGACGCGACGCGCGGCCCAGACCCGCGCGATCTCTCCCGGCTGACGCAGCCGAAGCCAGACAACCATCAACGCCGTCTGCATTCCGACCACAGCCGCCAGTGTCACGCCCGCGCGCAACAACGGATCTTCGGTCGCAAGTGTCAGCGATGCGCCCCTGTAGCTCACTGCGGAAAACGCAAAAAGGATGCCGGACGCGATTCCCAGAACTGCCGCGGGTTTGCTGAGATCACGCAGGCTAAATCCGCGCGCGTCTTCGTCCCCCGACAAAAGCAGCAATCCAATCAACCCAAGCGCGATCGCGCCGAAACCCTGCCAGCTTACGGCTTCGCCCAAAAGCACAAAACCGACCAGAACCGTCTGAATCACCTCGGTTTTCTTGAAGGTGATCCCAACAGCAAAGTTTCGCTGCTTGAACAAAGCCACGACACAGACCGTCGCAAGAATCTGTGTGGCCGCGCCAAGCAGACCAAAGCCCCAGAACCGCACGCTCAGCGCCGGAATTGCAGCATCGGTCACACGAAGATAAAGTACGAGCAACAGCGCGATGAACGGCGCCGAATAGATAAAACGTGAAAACGTCGCGCCCGCCGCGCTCAACGTACTGGTCGCCAGCACTTTTTGCAGCATGAAGCGTACCGTTTGAAACGCGGCGGCGGCAAGCGTGACGAGAATCCAAAGATCGGGCTGAGGCGATGTCATGGGGTTTCACATGCCCGATTGTGCGCGGCACAACCAGTGTTCTTTTGAAAGCCTGCCCCTCGCACCGAGGGTTTTTGATAAGGGTTATCCGTATGGCCGTTCAAGCACGATAACCTGCCCGGATGCCAGCCGCGCGCGATTTGATCCAAGGACCAACCGCCATGTTGGCCACATCTGCGGCTTCTAGAAAGCTGCCTACCATAGTGCAGCCGGCGGATCCATCACAGATCCGGTTGCGGGTCATCCCTATGCGGCGCCCATCCCAGGCGCATCGCATGTCCGATACCCGAAGCGCCCGATGGGATCATCGCTTACCGCGCAGCGCCGATCGCGCGGCCAAGCCCTTCGGGCACCGGCAGGCCAGCATGCCCCTGCGCAAAACGCGCCAGCGCTTGCTCGATCGCGGCGCTTGGCGGTACCGGTTTCCGGGTGTCGAGGCTGACGTGCAGCAGGAAATGTTCTCCCGTAGCCAGAAGCCTGTCGCCTTCAAACATCTCGTGCCACAGATGCATTTTTTTGCCTTCCCCAAGAATGACGCGGGTGCGGATTGTGATCACAGCACCGGCATGAACCTCGTCGATGTGGCGGATGTGGGTTTCGGCCGTAAAATAGCTGCCCCCTGAGGCGATATAGGCGGCATCACAGCCGATGATCTCCATGAATCGGTCAGTCGCGTCGGCAAAGGCAAGCAGATACCGCGATTCTGTCATGTGCCCATTGTAATCCGTCCAATCGAGCGGCACCGTGCGGTGCGCTGTCATCACCGGCGCATCGGCTGGCAAGTCGGCGGCCCGTGCGCCGTGTTCGGTACCTGCCCGCATTTTTCGCTCTTGCGCATTGATCAGCGCACCCGCGCCCCAGTCCTGTGCCTTGAGACCGCGCATCATGGTAACGAGGTTGGCATCGCGGATGCGCTCAAGTTCGCGGATCGAATGAGCGCCCGACTGCGCGTCCGACTGGCCTGCAATCAGATCGACAAGCTCGTCGGTAAACTCCGGAACATCCATCAGCTTGGTCCATGGCCATTTTAGCGCCGGTCCGAACTGCGCCATGAAATGCTTCATTCCGGCCTCGCCGCCCGCCACGCGGTACGTCTCGAACAGGCCCATCTGCGCCCAGCGGATACCGAAACCGTAACGGATCGCGTTGTCGATCTCTTCGGTTGTGGCGATACCATCCTTGACCAGCCACAATGCCTCGCGCCAGACCGCTTCGAGGAACCGGTCCGCAACATGGGCGTCGATTTCCTTTTTCAGGTGCAGCGGGTGCATCCCCAGCGAAGTCAGAATATCTTTCGCGGTCTCGACCAATGCAGGCGATGCATCGGTCGTCACCAGTTCCACCAGCGGCAGCAGATAGACGGGATTGAACGGATGCGCGACCATGATCTGCTCGGGGCGGGCGGCACCTTGTTGCAACTCCGAGGGCTTGAAGCCGGACGTGGACGAACCGATGACAGCGCCCGCCTTACAGGCGTTCTGGATTTCCGCGAATGTGGCGTGTTTCACGTCAAGACGTTCCGGCACGCTTTCCTGTATCCATGCAGCATCCGCAACGGCTTCCGCGATTGTGTCGTGAAAGCTGATGCTTCCTTCGGCGGGCAAGGCCACGTCGGTCAGACCCGGAAGGGACCGGCGCGCGTTCGCCATTACTTCGCTCACCTTGCGTTTGGCTTGCGCGTCGGGATCGAAGATTTGCACGTCCCATCCATTGAGAGCAAAGCGCGCGGCCCATCCTCCACCGATTACACCGCCGCCTATGATTGCCGCTGTCTTGCTCATTCCATCACCTTCAAGTTGCGCAGGTCGTAGCCGTTAAAATCGAGAATCTCGCGCGCCGCGCGGATCCGGTCACTGCCGCCGGTTGTGGCGCGGTCGAGGATCCAGCCAAACGTACCTTCCGGGTTGCCGACCACCGCCGTGCGAAACCCCTCATCCACCCACAGCACCCAGAACTGCCGCTCTGCCCCGTCCGGCATAACGATCCTGTAGCGCCCCTTGCCAAGACGCTCGGTCGGCAGATCTTCGGCGAAATCGCCGCAATCGCCCGCCGGATCACAGACGAACGCACCGAGTCGCATTTGCAGGCCAGCGGGCGTACCCGTCAGCTTGATCGCCATGCGCCCGAGATCCGGATCAAATCCTGCGCGGACGTACCACAACCCCGCAAACCGTTCCTCGTTGAACCGCGAAGTCACGCCGATCGGCTGCGCCGCGTCGCGGTAGCTGATCGCGGGGATGGGTTTGGGGGGCGGCGGCACGCAGGCCGATACCGCGCACAGCGCAAGCGCGGCCAGTGTTCGTTTCATTTCGGCGCCCGCTTTTGCAGGCCAAGATTTTCGCGCACCTGCGCAGGCCCGATCAATCTGGCTCCCATGCTTTCGATGATCCCCCGCGCGCGTTCGACCAGTTGCCAGTTTTCGGCCAGAACCCCCTTGTCGAGCCACAGGTTGTCTTCGAGGCCGACGCGCACATGGCCCCCCGCCAGCACCGATGCCGCGACATAGGCCATCTGGTTGCGCCCCAGACCAAAGGCCGAGAACGTCCAGTCATCGGGCACGTTGTTCACCATCGCCATGAAGGTATTCAGATCGTCCGGGGCACCCCAGGGTACGCCCATGCACAACTGCACCAACGCAGGGCTGTCGAGCACGCCGTCCTTTACCAGTTGCCTAGCGTACCACAGATGGCCGGTATCGAAGGCCTCTATCTCGGGCTTCACGCCCAGATCGGTCATCATGCGTCCCATAGACACCAACATACCGGGCGTGTTGGTCATCACGTAATCGGATTCGGCAAAGTTCATCGTACCGCAATCCAGCGTGCAAATTTCCGGCCGACATTCGGCAATATGCGCCAACCGTGCACTTGCGCCGATCATATCGGTCGCTGTCTCGTTCAGTTGCATCGGGTTTTCGACGTCACCGAACACGATGTCACCGCCCATCCCCGCCGTGAGGTTCAGCACCACGTCCGTATCGCTGTCACGGATGCGCTCGGTCACTTCGCGGTAGAGTTTCAGATCACGGCTGGGCGCACCGGTTTCGGGATCGCGTACGTGACAATGGACCACCGCCGCCCCCGCCCGCGCCGCCGCAAGGGCGGAATTCGCGATCTGCTCGGGCGAGCGCGGAACGTGGTGGCTGCGGTCCTGCGTCGCACCGGAGCCGGTGACGGCGCAGGTGATGAAGACATCGCGGTTCATGGCAAGTGGCATGTGACTCTCCCTTGGATTTGCCGCGATACTGCGCGAGGGCCGCGGCGATGGCCACTCGAAAAACGGGGGCAGCGCATGCTTTGCGCCGACTCCGCTGGAAAACCGCGCGTCAGTACGGCATCGGGTGGGCACGGTGTGCGGCGTCGATGTCCGCCACGACGTCGTTTGACAGCACCAGATCAGCAGCACCCAGCGATCGCTCGAGTTGCTCCATACTGGTTGCGCCGAAGATCACGCTGGTCATAAAGGGACGGTCCCGCGCCCACGCCAGCGCCATGTGAACGGGATCGAGCGCGTGTTTTTCCGCGACATCGAGATAGGCCTGTACCGCTTCGAAGGCGCGCGGCCCCTTTCGCCCGCCCAGATCCTTATTGAGCGACAGGCGCGATCCATCGGGCACTGCACCGTTCTGATACTTGCCCGTCAACAGGCCCGCGGCGAGCGGCGAAAAGGACAGCATCCCGATATCCTCATGATGGCAGGTCTCTGCCACATCCGTATCCGCAAGCCGGCACATCAGCGAATACTCGTTCTGCACGGTTGCTATGCGTGGACCGCATGTGCGCCCGGCGGCATCGGCCCATTGCGTCAGCCCCCATGCGCTCTCGTTGCTCATGCCGAAGGCGCGGATGCGCCCCCGCTCCACCTCTTCTTGCAAGGCGTTCAAACATTCCTCCATGTTCGCGATCGTTTCCGCACGGTTCTGGTCGCTCGGATCATAGGTCCAGTTCTTGCGGAACATATAGCTTCCGCGGTTCGGCCAGTGAAACTGGTAGAGATCTATATAGTCCGTCCTGAGCCGGTCGAGCGAGCCCTGAACCGTCGCGTGGATCGTCTTGGCGCTGATCGGCGCGCCATCCCGTGCCGCCGACCCCTCGCCCGAATGCTTGGTCGCAAGCACAACATCCTTGCGTCGCCCGGACGCGGCAAACCAGTCGCCGATGATCTCTTCGGTCCGGCCAATCGTCTCGGCGCTGTTCGGGTTCACCGGATACATCTCGGCGGTGTCGATGAAATTGATCCCGGCCTCCAGTGCGCGGTCGATCTGTGCGTGGCCTTCCTCGGCGGTGTTCTGCGTACCCCAGGTCATCGAGCCGAGGCACAGCGCCGAAACCTCGATGCCGGTGCGCCCCAGTGTATTCATTCTCATTTCACGGTCCTCTTCCAGATTCGGCGCCAAATTATGGCAGACCCCGCGCACCGCAAGCGCAATCACCGAATAATGTCAAAAAACGCCATTTGCCGTCGGAACGGGCTATATTTCCGCGCCGAACCCGCGCATTTAGTAACCATGCGGATGATTATCTCCTTTGCGGCATTGTTTTTTTCGGTCGTTCTATTGCAACTGTCATCGGGGGGCGTCGGCCCGCTGGACGTTCTGTCGGGCACTGCGCTGGGCTTTTCACGCCAACAGATCGGTCTTCTGGGATCGGCGCATTTCTTCGGGTTTTTCATCGGCTGCTGGTTCGCACCGCGCCTGATGGGCAGCGTCGGCCACAGCCGCGCCTTCGCCGCCTTCACGGCGGCAGGCAGCATTGGATTGCTTGCGCATATGATGGTGATAGACCCTTACGCATGGGCGCTGATGCGGGTGGCATCGGGTCTGTGCGTGGCGGGCTGTTTCACGGTGGTCGAGGCGTGGCTTCAGGCAAAGGTCACGAACGAGACGCGCGGGCGTGCGATGGGCACCTACCGGATGATGGACATGACCGGCAGTCTGGGCGCGCAGATGCTGATCGGGTTTCTCGCTCCGGCGAGCTATGTCTCTTACAACCTGCTGGCCATCCTGTGCTGTGCGGCGCTGCTGCCGATCACCCTGTCGAAAACCACGCAGCCCGATACACCGAAGTCACCACGCCTGCGTCCGGGTCTGGCCTACGAACGCTCCCCACTTGCCGCCGCCGGCGTGATCGTCGCCGCGCTGTCCAGCGCGTCGTTCCGAATGGTCGGCCCGATCTACGGACAGGAAGTCGGCCTGACCGCGCCGCAGATCGCCTATTTTCTGGGTGCGTTCGTCGTCGGGGGTGCGCTGGCGCAAATCCCCGTCGGCTGGATCGCGGACAAGTACGACCGCCGCAAGGTGCTGATCTGGCTGTCGGTCGCCGCGATCGCAAGTTGCGGCGTCACGGTGGGTGCCGCCGGTCTGGGCGTCACAGGCATCCTGCTCGCGTCTGCGCTTTTCGGGTTGACCACCTTTCCGATCTATTCCGTCGCCGCCGCCCACGCCCATGATTTCGCAAGCTCGGAAGAGCGGGTCGAATTGTCCGCCGCGCTGATGTTCTGGTTCGCCATGGGGGCGATCGCGGCCCCCTATGTCGCATCGGTGCTGATCGATACCTATGGTCCCGAGGCGCTGTTTGCTATGCTGGCGGCAGGGCACGCGGTGCTAATCGTGTTTGGCATCGCGCGGATGCGTGCGCGTCCGACCAAGGAACGGCGCACCCCGTTCGTGTTCGTACCGCGCACCTCTTTCCTGGTCGGGCGGCTGTTCCGGCGCGACAGGGACAAGCCCCTCGAGCGCGAGAGCGGCACCGCGCCGCGCGACGCTGATTGATCCTTTGACGCACGCGGGGTATGTGGAACTCCTATCCAAGGAAAGACCGACATGGCCCGCCACCTCATCACCTCCGCGATCCCCTATATCAACGGGATCAAGCATCTCGGCAACCTCGTCGGCAGCCAGTTGCCTGCCGATCTGTATGCCCGCTACCAGCGCCAGCGCGGTGCCGAGGTGTTGTTCCTGTGTGCGACGGACGAACACGGCACCCCCGCCGAACTTGCCGCCGCCAAAGCGGGCAAGCCGGTGGCGGAATACTGCACCGAGATGCATGACGTGCAGGCGCGCATCGCGGAAGGCTTCGGGCTTTCGTTCGATCATTTCGGGCGCTCTTCCAGCATCCAAAACCAGAAGCTCACCCAGCATTTTGCCGGTGTGCTCGCGGATCGCGGATTGATCGAGGAAGTCGAACAGCGCCAGATCTATTCCGAGACGGATGGCCGTTTCCTGCCCGACCGGTATGTCGAGGGGACGTGCCCCAACTGCGGGTTCGAAGATGCACGCGGCGATCAGTGCGACAACTGCACCAAACAGCTAGACCCAGAAGACCTCATCAACCCGCGCTCGACCGTATCGGGTGCCACCGATCTGGAAATGCGCGCGACCAAGCATCTGTTTCTCAAGCAGAGCGGTCTCAAAGACAAACTGGATGCGTGGATCGACTCCAAGACCGATTGGCCCGTTCTGACCACTTCCATCGCCAAAAAATGGTTGCACGACGGCGACGGTTTGCAGGATCGGGGTATCACCCGCGATCTCAGCTGGGGCGTGCCGGTCAAACGCGGTGATGAAGACTGGCCGGGCATGGAGGGCAAGGTTTTCTATGTCTGGTTCGATGCGCCCATCGAATACATCGCCTGCGCGCAAGAATGGGTGGATGCAGGCAAAGGCGACGACTGGGAGCGTTGGTGGCGCACCGACAAGGGCGCGGACGACGTGCGCTATACCCAGTTCATGGGCAAGGACAACGTGCCGTTTCACACGCTCAGCTTCCCGGCCACGATCATGGGTTCGGGCGAGCCGTGGAAGCTGGTCGATTACATCAAGTCATTCAACTATCTGAACTACGACGGCGGCCAGTTTTCCACATCGCGCGGGCGCGGTGTGTTCATGGATCAGGCGCTCGAGATTCTACCCGCCGATTACTGGCGCTGGTGGCTGCTGAGCCACGCGCCCGAGACCTCGGACGCCGAATTCACCTGGGAGAATTTCCAATCATCGGTGAACAAGGATCTGGCGGATGTGCTCGGCAACTTCGTTAGCCGTATCACGAAATTCTGCCGCTCGAAATTCGGCGAGGCGGTGCCCGAAGCGGGGGAATACGGCGAGGCGGAACACGCCCTCATCGCCGACATCACCGCGCGGGTTGCCCGCTATGGCGAGCAGATGGATGCGATGGAAGTGCGCAAATCCGCCGCCGAGCTGCGCGCGATCTGGGCTGCGGGCAACGAATACCTCCAGGCGCAGGCACCGTGGACGACGTTCAAGACCGACCCGGACCGCGCAGCAGCGCAAGTGCGCCTGGCCCTCAATCTCATTCCGCTTTACGCGACACTTGCCGCGCCCTTCATACCGGATGCTGCGGAGAAAATGCTGGCCGGGATGAAGATCACCGATGCCAGCTGGCCCGACGACGTGGGTTCCGCGGTCGCGCAACTGCCTGCAGGGCATGTGTTCGAGGTCCCCGAAGTTCTGTTTGCCAAAATCACGGACGAGCAGCGCGAAGAGTGGGAAGGCCGGTTCGCGGGGAATCGCGACTGACGCGGTACATGTCACGCCCAGATACCTGATGGTGCTCCTACTTTGCGCATCCAGATCCGGTGTGACTCTTTTAATCTTCACCCGGTGGACGGCATAGAAGCGCGCTTCAGCAGTGCTGTAGTTGATGAGGCATCGATGGTGCGGGCGGTGGGACTCGAACCCACACGGGCACAGGGCCCAACAGATTTTAAGTCTGGTATGTCTACCATTCCATCACGCCCGCAGCAGGCGTTGCCGTCACAGGCCCGTCCCGGGATGTTGAGCCCCGAAGCAGCTTGCCTACAGCAACATCATTTGCGTATTCACTTTTTCGCACAGGCACAAGACGTTCAAACCGCCGACTTGTCCAGGGCCAAGGATCTTCAGCGTTATTCTGTGCGCGGTCTGCGCCAGGGGCGAGCGGTCAGATGTCTTCTCCGACAGGACCCAGCGGGGCACCTTTCGCAAGCAGAGCCGCTTCGGACAGCCACGGATTGTTCGCGACCGCTGCGAGCATCTGCGCGCGTGCTTCTTCGGTACGGCCCATCTGCATCAGTGTCAGCCCTCTGCCCGACTGTGCCGCCACATGATGCGGCTGAAGTGCAAGGGCGCGGTCCAGGTCTTCGAGCGCCGCTGCGTAGTTCTCCCGAAGGTAGTTAATGTATGCACGCTGGTTCCAACCTTCCGCGTAGTCGGGGCAGTATTCGGTCAGCCGTGTAAATTCCTGATACGCACCCTGAAAATCATAGCTGTCTCGCCGCGACATACCCCTGTCGAGTACCGCTTGCGCCGCTTCGTCGGGTGCGCGCAGCCAAACCTGCCACATCTCGTTCGATATCCCGCGCCCTTCCCGCAAATCCGGGGCGTCGTTCGCACGCGCGATCAGATCCTGCATCTCGGCGCTGACGTCCGCCGGCGCGGGACAGTCGGCGGCAAAAGCAGGCGTCAGGACGGGGACGATCACAAGGGCCATGGTGAACAAGATACGCATGGTATCAAGAATGGTGTGAATTGCCCCCAGGTCAAGGTACGCAGGTCGCTATGATCCTTCGGACAACATGACCTCTTTGACAGCTTCCATCGCGACGTAGGTAGATGTTGAGCTGACATGCGGCAGCGCCGATATCGTATCGCCCAGAAACGCGCGGTAGCTCGACATGTCGCGGGTGCGCACCTTGAGCAAATAATCGAAACTGCCGGCGATCATATGCGCCTGCTCGATCTGCGGCACGAGCGCCACGGCCGCATTGAACGCGCTCAGGGTCGGCGCACGCGTATCGGTCAACCGCACCTCGACGAACGCCACATGATCCAGCCCCAACCGGATGGGATTAAGCATCGCGCGGTAGCCCACGATGACACCGGAGTCTTCGAGCCTGCGCAACCGCGCCTGCGTCGGCGATTTCGACAAGCCGATGCATTTGGCCAGATCGGTTATGCTGATCCTGCCATCCTGTGCCAGCGTGGCGAGGATCGCATGATCGAACCGGTCGAGATCGGAAATGTTGTCAGCCATGATTTCCCCAGTTAATTGAATTTGCCACCCGATCACCGACAGCACCTCGCGCAACATGCCTCCAAAACATAGGTTGCACTAGCCAAATCTCCGGCACGGCATGTACGCAAAGGAACGTGTCGCGCGCGGCGTTACAACGCGATGCAGTTTGCGTCTACGTGTCAGGACGCTGGCGCGCGCGATGCAACTTCGACTGCCCGTGCAACCGCAAGTGCGGGCGCGCACAGAACCGGCACGCCTGCATCGCGCAGGAACGCAGCGGCGCCGGCCATCGACGCCTGCGCCAGAACGATGCAATCAAAGGTCCTGTCCGTGGTCGCCTGTTGCACTTGCCGTGCCACCGCCGCCGCAAAGGCACCGGTGTCGCTGGCCTCGAACAGCGGCCACGCGGCGGCACAATCGATGATCTGCGGCCTGACGGAACAATCCGCCGCCGCCGCACAGGTCACAAGCAGACCGAGCGTGGCGGCGCGCGTGCTGTCGAGACACAGGGCAACCCCGACCCGCGGGCCAAGCGCCACGGCCGCTTCCATCAACGGAATGTCGATGCGCACCACACGCGAATGCAGCGGCACGACGGGTCCGAGCGTCGAACAGGTGCAGACGACGGCATCTGCGCCCTCCTGGATGGCGGCGAGGATCAAGGACCGGGTGCGCGTCCGGACGGCGTCGGCACCGGAGCACCGAGCATCGGCCAACAGGTCGGGCGCAACAAGATGGCGCAGCACTGCGTGAGGAGCCGCCGCCTGTGCCAAAGCGTCGAATGTCGCCTCATGAACGGACGCCGTGTGTAAAAAAGTGATTTGCATCGACTTTCGCTCTTTCCGGCGCATTTGGGTGATTGACCTGCCCCCGCGCTTGGCAGAGCCTAGCCGCAATGTTTCCCATACGCGATCATAACCCGTCGGGGCGTATCCCTTTCGTGACCTACGCTCTGATCGCGTTCAACGTCGGCATATATCTCAGCACGCTGCCGATTGCGCAGAATGATGCGGCGCTTGGCCAGTTGTATTACAACTACGCTCTGGTGCCGCGCCTGTTCATGGAGGGCGACGGCTATTCTGGTCTTATCACCTCGATGTTCCTGCATGGCGGTCTGTTGCATCTGGCGGGGAACATGCTGTTTTTATGGATCTTCGGCGACAACGTCGAGGGCGAGATGGGGCATGTCGGATTTCTGGGATTTTACCTGCTGTGCGGCGTGATCGCGGGTCTGGCACAGGTGGCCAGCGGGCCTGCGTCGGCGGTGCCGATGGTCGGAGCGTCCGGTGCGATTGCCGGTGTGATGGGGGGGTACCTGTTGCTCTTCCCCAAGGCGAGAGTCGATATTCTACTGTTCTTCATCGTATTTTTCCGGGTTATTCCAATTCCGTCCTGGATCATGCTGATGCTGTGGTTTGCGTTGCAGTTCATCGGAGGTGTCGGCGCCGATCCGACAGCGGGCGGCGTGGCCTATTGGGCGCATGCCGGCGGGTTCGTTGCGGGATTGCTTCTGACCGTGCCGCTCTGGCTGCGCCGCGGCGGGCCCGCGTTCTGGCAGGCGACTGACGGACATCCGCCACATCCCCAAGCGTCCTATCCACCGCCGCTGCCAAGCTCGATCCCGAAAGTGCGCCGAAAATGAACGACCAAAGCACCACCATCACAGCGACATGCCACTGCGGTGCGGTTCGCCTGACCGCGACGGCACCCTACGGATTGTCGGATGCGGCACGTTGTTCATGCAGCTTTTGCCGCCGCAGGCAGGCCGCCGCTGTCACTGCGCGGACCGACAGCCTGAGCGTCACACACGGTGCAGACAATCTGCAACGCTACAGTTGGGGGACCCATACGGCAAAGCACTACTTCTGCAAGACCTGTGGCATCTACATGTACCACCAGCGCCGGTCGGATCCAGCAGAATGCGGTGTCAATCTGGGATGTATCGAAGGGGTGAACGTGTGGGAGCATGAGCCGGTCCGCTGGACCGACGGCATCAACCACGTGAGCGACCGGACGTAGGCAATCGCAGCCTAGCCGCGCACGACCTTCGCGAAAGTCGAAAAGATCGCTTCGTTCGCTGCCACGATTTCACCATCCGCCAGAATGTCGCCCTGGGGTTTGATCGGCTCGACTAGTCCGCCGGCTTCCTTCACGATAATGATACCCGCCGCGAGATCCCAGGCATTCAGCCGCCGCTCCCAATAGCCGTCGTAGCGGCCCGCCGCAACATAGGCGAGGTCAAGAGCCGCCGACCCCCAGCGCCGCACGCCCGCGCACACAGGCGCCAGCCGCGCAATATCCTGCAGCGTCGCGGGCAGATCAGACCGCCCGCCGAAGGGAATGCCAGTCGCAAAGATCGCTTCGATCATACGGCTGCGCCCTGATACGCGCAGACGGCTTTCGTTCATCCATGCGCCCGCGCCCTTCTCGGCAAAGAACATCTCGTCCTTGGCCACGTCGAATACGACGCCGGCCACGACCTGTCCCTTGTGTTCCAGTGCGATCGAGATCGCCCAATGTGGCAAGCCGTGGAGAAAATTCGTCGTCCCGTCGAGGGGGTCGACGATCCAGCGGCGCGTAGGGTCCTCGCCCTCCTGCCCGCCGCCCTCTTCGGCCAGCCAGCCATAGGTCGGACGCGCGGTCATCAACTCCTGCTTGAGCGTTTTTTCGACGGCGATATCGGCACGGCTCACAAAATCGCCGGCACCTTTCATGGACACCTGAAGGTTCTCCACTTCGCGGAAATCCTTGACCAAGGCACGGCCCGCCTTGCGCGCGGCCTTGATCATGATGTTGAGATTTGCACTGCCTACCATTGCTGACGGCCTTTCTGACTGGAACAGCGTTCTCTTAGGCGCTGAAGCCGCGAATGCCAAGGGGCCGAATGGCTGCCGCATCTTGACGCGGCGTGGCCCTTGTACCGCGGCACAACTGCGATACGGTAAGTGAATGTTCAAAAGGAGGACCCCATGTCAGACACGATGAAACAGATCGTACTTGCCAGCCGCCCCGACGGAGCGCCAAGCGCCGACAACTTCCGCCTCGAAGAGGCCGCCGTGCCAACGCCGGGCGATGGCGAAGTGCTGGTGCGGGTGCATTACATGTCACTCGACCCCTACATGCGCGGACGGATGGACGACGCGAAATCCTACGCCGCCCCCGTGCCGATCGACGGCAAGATGGAAGGTGCTGCGGTGGGCGAAATCATCGAATCAAAGGCCGATGGGTTCGAGGTCGGCGAATTCGTGATGGGCGGTTTCGGCTGGGCCACGCACGCTGTCGCTCCCACCGCCGGTCTGGCCAAGGTCGATCCTGACACCGCACCGATCACCTATTCGCTGGGTGTTCTAGGCATGCCTGGTTTTACCGGCTGGTTCGGTCTGACGGAATATGGCCGTCCGAAAGAAGGCGAGACGCTCGTCGTTGCGGCTGCCACCGGCCCTGTCGGGTCGATGGTCGGTCAGGTGGCGAAATCGTTGGGTCTGCGGGTCGTCGGCATCGCAGGCGGGCCAGAGAAGTGCAAACTTGCCGTCGACCACTTCGGCTTCGACGCCTGTCTTGATCACCACGCCTACGATGATGCCGGTTCCTTGCGCAAGGCACTGAAGGAAGAATGCCCGAAAGGCATCGACATCTATTTCGAGAACGTCGGTGGCAAGGTGTTGGAAGCGGTGCTTCCGATGATGAACCAGCACGGACGCATTCCGATTTGCGGCATGATCGCGTGGTACAACGAAGGCGGTCTAGGCGCGAACGCGGCAGAACAAACGCTGACCGGTCCAAAGTTGTGGCGCACGATCCTCGTCAATTTCCTCAGTGTGAATGGCTTCATCATCTCGAACCACTGGAACCGTATCGGCGAGTTCCATAAAGCCATTGCGCCCAAGATCGCGGATGGGTCCATCGCGGTGCAGGAAGACATTACCGAAGGGCTGGAAAACGCGCCCGAAGCCTTCATCAAGCTTTTGACCGGCGGCAACACCGGCAAGGCGATTGTCAAATTGATCTGATGATCACGCGAGGGGCGCCGGTGTGGTGCCCCTCGCCCTCTACCTACACCGCCTGAAGCTTGCGCGCTTCGCGACCGGCAAGCTGTAAAAGCTCCTGCATATAGGGCTTTTCGCGGTCCTCGCTTCGGATCGCAGCATAGAGGCGGCGCGTAATGCCGTCCTGCGTCAGTGGTCTGGTGATATAATCGGACGAATACTTCACCTCGCGCACCACCCAATCGGGCAGGACGGAAACGCCGCGATTTGACGCAACGAGCAGGAGGATCACGGCCGTCAGTTCCACCTGTCGAATTGACGCCGGCTCGACCTTTGCCGGGATGAGCAGTTGGCTGAACACGTCCAGCCGCGTGCGCTCTACCGGATAGGTAATCAGGGTCTGGCCGCGAAAATCCTCTGCCTCGATGAATTCCTTACGGGCCAGCGGATGCTGCTGCGCCGCGACAAAAACTGCCTGATAGTCGAACAGTTCGATGAACTCGACGCCAGCAATTGTTTCGGGATCGGACGAAATCACCAGATCAACCTCTTCGCGCAAGAGCGCAGGCAAAGCATCGAAAGCGAGGCCGGGGCGGATATCGACATCCACCTCGCCAAAGCTGCGGCGGAATTGTTCGAGAACCGGAAACAACCATTCAAAACAGGCGTGACATTCGATCGCGATGTGCATGCGCCCGGTGCTGCCCGCACGCAGTCCGGAAAACTCGTCTTGCAACGCCTGCACCTGCGGCAGCACCTGCTGCGCCAGCTTCAGCAGACGATGCCCTGCCGGCGACAACTTGAGCGGTTTTGAACGGCGCACGAACAGCTCGACGCCCGCCTGTTCCTCCAGTCCCTTCACCTGATGGCTCAGTGCCGATTGGGTGATATTCATGATCTCTGCGGCCCGCGCCAGACCGCCTGCCTCGTGGATCGCCTTTATCGTGCGCAGGTGCCGGAACTCGATGTGCATATGAGGCATTACTCATGTTGAAGATGAAAGTTATGAATTTGTCTCACAAGAGCCTTTATGCGACAAGTAGCGAAATGAACAAGGATGATCCCCGATGACCACGCCCGCCGTCTCTTTTGAAGTGTTTCCGCCCAAGACCGTCGATGCCGCGTTCAAATTGTGGGACACGGCACAGGCGCTCGCCCCTCTGGCACCGCGCTTTTTCTCTGTTACCTACGGTGCGGGCGGCTCCACCCGCGATCTGACGCATGATGCGGCCCATGTTCTGCGCCGCACGTCCAAGCTGCCGGTCTCGGCGCATCTCACCTGCGTGGGGGCGAGCGTGCAGGAAACGATGGATGTGGCGGAGCGTTTTGCCGAAGCGGGCGTGACAGATATCGTAGCACTGCGCGGCGATCCGCAGGCCGGAAGCGACCGGTTCGTAGCACATTCCGAAGGCTTCGCCAATTCGGTCGAGCTGATCGAAGCGCTCGCCCTGCTTGATAAATTCACCATCCGGGTCGGCGCCTATCCGGACAGCCACCCCGAAGCGGCGAGCCAGCACGCGAATATCCAGTATCTCAAACGCAAATTCGATGCCGGTGCAGCCGAGGCGATCACCCAGTTCTTCTTCGAGCCCGAAAGCTATCTGCGGTTCCGCGATCAATGCGCCGCGGCCGGTATCGACAAACCGATTGTACCGGGCATCCTGCCGGTGACCAACTGGACCTCGGCCCGCAAGTTCGCGGATAGCTGCGGCGCAAAGATCCCCGCGTGGGTCGACGAAGCCTACCGCGCCGCGCAGCGCGATGGCCGCACCGAGCTTCTGTCGACAGCCCTGTGTACCGAATTGTGCAGTACACTTGTCGATGAAGGTGTCGATGCGTTGCATTTCTACACCCTTAATCGCCCCGATCTCACCCGAAACGTCTGTCGGGCCTTGGGCGTCACGACCCAGAACAGCATTGCGAACGTAGCGTAAGGGCTTGCCCGCAAAACCGGAAGGGCTCTAGCCTGCGCTGAACCGCAAACTGGAGCCCTTTTCATGCCGTCTATAGCCACCTCGCCCGAAGAGCTTTTGAGCAACGAAGAAGCACTGTCGCTCTCGGGTCTCGAATTCATGCAAAAGATACTGGATGGGACCAATCCGGGGCCGCCGATCGGTGCCACGTTGGGATATCGAATTCACAGCGTCGAAGACGGCATATGCGTGTTCCGCGGCGCGCCGGAATTCAATGTGACGAACCCGTTGGGAACCGTGCACGGCGGCTGGTACGGCACCTTGCTGGATTCCGCAATGGCCTGTGCTGTGATGACGAAGGTGCCACGCGGGTCGGTCTACACGACTCTGGAATACAAGGTGAATATTCTTCGCCCGATCCCTTTGGGTATGCAGATCGAGTGTATCGGCCAAAGCGATCACGTCGGACGCTCTACCGGCGTCGCCCACGGGGAAATCCGAGGTGTCGACAACGGCAAGCTTTATGCAACGGGCTCCACGACATGCATTGTGATGAAGATCGCCTGACCCTCGTCTCACTCCACGCGGCGGAGACGGCACCTATGTCCGCGCGGCGAGCCGCGCGGCAGATTTAACCCGTCCCTGAGCGTCCTGCACGGAATCGTGGATCCGTTCCGAGCGGTCGTGCCCCATCACACGCCGGCGTCTTGTGATGAACATGCGGCCCCAGCCTGCCCAGGTACCGATAGAGGGCGCGTTAACATCCTGCGGGAACCTTTCGCGCCATCCTTCCGGCAGTGGCAACCCTACTTCTTCGGCACGGTCAAGCATCCAGACGAGCGGGATATTGGCCAGTGGCCGTGATGCATGCCGCCCGCCGAGTTGCCCGCCGATGTCGCCGTGCGTCCCACGAAACCAGACCTGCTCGACCCGCTGCGGCCCCGCGACATCGCAATCCCATAGCAACGGCCGATACACGAAACGCGTCTCGTCCAGTGCAAGCGCATGAAAACCGTGTTTCACATCGCGCGCCAGGTTATGGTTGTGGAAGGCATGGCGCGCGGTGCTGAGCCGCCACAAGAAAGGCATATTGATACCCAGTGATTTGACCGTGTCATAGGCCCCGATCATTTCGATCGGGACACTCTTGCGGCAATACCGCGCTGCGAAGGTGCGCGAGGCGGGACTGTCGGGAGCACCTTCATAATGACGGTACGCTTGCAGTATGTTGCGTTCCGTTGCGTGCCGCGCCTCAAGCAGGCCGATCCGGTCGATGATCCCGGCAAGGGATCGCGCCGCAAATGCACCCCGCGAATATCCGATCAATATGATGCGATCCCCGTCGTGATAGCGCGATGCGAGGTAGCCGTAGCTTCGCCTGATCTGGCCGTTGATGCCCTTTCCCGCGACAACCGCATGAAACCTCGCCCACTCCTGCCATTGCAGACCCGGTTCGTAAAAGATGGAAACCTGCGACCCCATTTCCTGCACCAGCCGGTAGGTAAGTCCCACATTCGTCTCCATCCCCGGCACGAGCGATGACATCGTTCCGTCAAGCAGGATGACGTGGGTTTGGGAGCCCCGGCGCGGACCGAAATCCGTGCCGGGACGGGTCCAGAGGCGACCGAATAACCGTCTCAGCAGCGACCTTACATCTCTCTTATTCTGCGGCGATGGCTTCACCCTGCAAAAGCTCCCATACCCGGTGCGGTGTAAACGGCATATCTGACTGTCGAACCCCCCGATCCCACAACGCGTCCTGAACGGCGTTCGATACCGCCGCGAGTGACCCTACGGTGCCGGCTTCGCCACATCCCTTCATGCCCATCACATTCGCGGTCGAGGGCACAGGCTCGCTGTTGAAGGCGATAAATGGAACATCCGCGGCGCGCGGCATCGCATAATCCATAAAAGAAGCGGTCAGCAGCTGCCCGTCCGCGTCATAGACCACCCGCTCCTGAACCGCCTGCCCGATGCCCTGCACTACCCCGCCGTGCACTTGACCTTCGGCCAGCAAGGGGTTGATCAGATTGCCGAAATCGTCCACGACGGTATAGCGGTCGATAGTCACGATACCCGTTTCCGGATCGATGACCACCTCGCACATGTGTGCGCCGTTGGGGAAACTGCGCGCTTCCAGCGCCGCGCGGGCCTTGTGCGTCAGCAAATCCTCACGGCCTTTGTCGCGCGCTAACTGTGCGACTTCAAGCATGGTCGGCGTGAGGTTCGATCCCTCGGCACGAAAGCGTTCGTCGTCAAATCCGATCTCCATCGCGGGCACGCCCATCTCATCCGCCAGAAACCCCGTGAACTGTTCGACCATCGCGGCCACGGTCGCCAACGTCGCGTTGTTCTGCGTGGTAACAGACCGCGACCCGCCGGTCCCGCCACCCTTCGCGATCAAATCGCTGTCCCCCTGAACCACGCGTATCGCGTCCATCGGGATGCCGCTCTGATCACTCAGGAATTTGGCATAAACCGTCTCGTGCCCCTGCCCGCCCGATTGGGTTCCGACCCGAATATCCACGGTTCCATCTTCGTTGAAGATGACCTGTGCCCCTTCACTGGGGTCGCCTAGAATGGATTCGACATAATAGCAAAGACCCTGCCCCCGCAGCAGTCCACGCTTGGCATCCGAGGCACGGCGGTCCGCGAATCCTGCGGTATCCGCTTCGCGGGCCCCCCGAGTCAGGATCCGATCGAAATCGCCCACGTCATACGTCTCGCCCGTGGCGGTTGTGTAGGGGAATTGTTCAGGCTTGATAAAATTGATCCGGCGCAGCTCGAATGGATCGACGCCCAACTCGCGTGCGGCGCGGTCCATGATCCGCTCCAGTACATAGATCGCCTCGGGCCGCCCCGCGCCACGGTAGGCGTCTACTTGCACGGTGTTGGTATAGTAGCCCTCGACCTGCAGCCATGTGGTCTGAACATCGTAGACACCCATCAGGACCCGACTGAAAAGGGTGGTTTGGATCGGCTGACCGAACTGGCTGTTGTACGCGCCAAGGTTGCATTTCGTACGCACCCGGTAGGCGGTGATCCTGTTGTTCTCGTCAAAGGCAAGCTCCGCCAGCGACGTCAGATCACGCCCGCCATTATCGCTCAGCATTGCCTCGGTCCGGTCCGACATCCAGCGCACCGATCTGCCCAATGCCCGCGCCGCATGAGAAATCAGAAAATATTCATGGTACGCCATGCCCTTCATGCCAAACGCACCGCCTGTATCCGGGTTGGTAACGCGCACGTTTTCCGGGTCCAGGCCGAAAGCACGGACCAGATTATCCTTGTGCACCCAAACGCCCTGACCGTTGTTGGCAAGATGCAGCCGCTTGCCGTCCCATTCCGCGTAGCATCCGCGCGGCTCGATCGAATTCACGATGATCCGGTTGTCGCCCACGTTCAGCGCGACTGTCCGCGCTGCTGCTCTGAACGCCGCTTCGGTGGCCGCTTCGTCCCCCATGCCCCAGTCGAATGCGCGGTTGTCCGGTGCGGCGTCGTGCAAGGTCTCCCCCCCCGGCACCAGATCGACCTTTGCAGGCAGTTCGTCAAATTCCAGGACGATCAGTTCGGCTGCGTCACGCGCCTGCTCGTAGGTTTCGGCTATGACCATGGCCACAGGCTCGCCCACATATCTCAGCTTTCCTTTTGCCAACAATGGGCGCAACGGCTTGGCCGCGTCGCTGCCATCACGGTTCTTCAGTATTGCGTTCGGAAGCGAAATATCAACGCCCGCTTTCTCCAGATCATCACAGGTTATGATCAGGTGCACCCCATCGGCCTCGGACGCATCGCCAACGTCCAGTTCGGAAATCACGGCATGGGCGACCGGAGAACGAAAGACGAACGCGTGCAAAGCATCCTTGGGTGCGATATCGTCGACATAGCGCCCTTTTCCTGTCAGAAACCGCACATCCTCGACCCGCTTGACGGGCTGGCTTTTACCGAACTTTTCCATGAGTATCCTTTCGCCGTTGCCGGCCATTTCTCACTCCGAACACTAACGGCAGAGACATTCTTGTCCAGTCCCTCACGGCAATTTGCACAAGCCCAACGAGCCGGTGCAGACCGATCACCGGGTGTACCTCTATCGGTGCAATTTACAGGGGGACGTTCCCGTTCCGTCGGCCTGCGCCTGCGGCAGGTGCTTGCACGGAGCGAGAACGCCCATTGTCGTCCCGGCGGCCCTTCGCCAGACTTTGCGCACCGCCTGTCCGTATCTGGCCAAAGCTTGCTTAACAAACCGTAAACCGAACGAAATTCGAAGACCTTTTCGATCCGGTCCTGCCGGCCTGACGGGATGGCGGGCGGGGCGTTTTGGGCCGCAGGCCCAAGAGCGGCGAACCGCCGCCCCTTCCACTCACGCCCGACCTCCGCTACATCACCTTCAAACACATATTCGGAAAGCGATCTCATGGCACTTGAAAAAACATTCGACGCACAAGACGCCGAAGCGCGCCTCTATGCCGCCTGGGAAAAGGCGGAAGCCTTCCGCGCCGGTGCGAACGCGACGCGGGATGAGACCTTTTCCATCATGATCCCGCCGCCGAACGTCACCGGTGTTCTGCACATGGGGCACGCCTTCAACAATACGCTCCAGGACATCCTCGTCCGCTGGCATCGCATGCGCGGGTTCGACACTCTCTGGCAACCGGGCCAGGACCACGCCGGGATCGCCACGCAGATGGTCGTCGAACGCAAACTCGCCGAGGCTGGGCAACCTTCCCGGCGCGAGCTAGGACGCGAGGCCTTCCTCGAAAAGGTGTGGGAGTGGAAGACCCAAAGCGGCGATACCATCATAGAGCAGCTCAAACGCCTTGGCGCATCTTGCGACTGGTCCCGCAACGCCTTCACGATGTCCGGCGCGCCTGGTGCACCCGAAGGAGAAGACGGCAACTTTCATGACGCCGTGCTCAAGGTCTTCGTGGAGATGTACAAAAAGGGCCAGATTTATCGCGGCAAACGCCTCGTCAACTGGGATCCGCACTTTGAAACGGCGATTTCGGATCTCGAGGTCGAGAACATCGAAGTCGACGGTCACATGTGGCACTTCAAATATCCGCTCGCTGGCGGTGCGACCTATACCTACGTCGAACGGGACGCGGACGGTAACACGCTGTTCGAGGAAGTGCGCGACTATATCTCCATCGCGACGACACGACCTGAAACCATGCTGGGCGATGGTGCCGTCGCCGTTCACCCATCGGATGAACGTTATGCGCCAATCATCGGAAAACTATGTGAAATACCGGTTGGCCCGAAAGAGCACCGCCGCATGATTCCGATCATAACGGACGAATACCCCGACAAGGACTTCGGCTCCGGTGCAGTCAAGATCACCGGCGCGCATGACTTCAACGACTACGGCGTCGCGACCCGCAACAACATCCCGCTTTACGCGCTGATGGATACCCGGGCCGCGATGCGGGCGGACGGCCTGCCCTATGATGAGGCTGCCGCACGCGCCAGAGCGATCGCCGAAGGTACCGCGCGCGCGCCGCAGGACGCGACCGAGATCAACCTCGTCCCCGATGCCTACCGTGGCCTCGACCGGTTCGAGGCGCGCAAATTGGTGGTTGAGGACATCACCGCAGAAGGCCTCGCCGTGATGACGCAGGCGCATGATCCACGATTGGGCAAGGCTGCGGCAAAGCCCCTTGCCCCGGAAGAGGGCGGCGAGGCGCGCGGGGACACGCTGGTGCCGCTGGTCGAGGCCAAGAAGATCATGCAGCCTTTCGGTGACCGCTCCAAGGTTGTCATTGAACCGATGCTGACCGATCAGTGGTTCGTCGACACCGCCCAGATCGTGCAGCCCGCCATCGACGCCGTGCGCAGCGGCGATACACAAATCTTGCCGGAGCAAGACAAGAAGGTTTATTTTCACTGGCTCGAAAACATCGAGCCGTGGTGCATCTCAAGGCAGCTGTGGTGGGGGCACCAGATTCCGGTCTGGTACGGACTGGACCTCAAGGGCGCGGGCTTCATCGACGATGAAGGCGATGGTGCGCTGGATCTGGTCGAAATCTCGCGCCTGCTGTTGCAGCAATCGCTTCCCGAAAGCAGCGATCACTATCACTGCGCGCCTGCGTTCGATGCCGTGCGCGAGAAGTTCGACGAAGTACTGGTCAATCTGCCTACCCCGCTCGATCACGCCCGCGTGGTCGAGGTCGACAACCGCGCCGCAGCGGTTCATGTTCTGGCAGAGGCGCTTTCGGCCTATTCGTTCAGCCAGGATCCGACCGATCTGGTTTATCCCGTCTGGCGCGATCCCGACGTGCTCGACACCTGGTTCTCCTCGGGCCTGTGGCCCATCGGCACGCTTGGCTGGCCCGAGCAGACGCAAGCACTGGAGAAATACTTCCCCACGTCCGTTCTGATTACGGGCTTCGACATCATCTTCTTCTGGGTTGCCCGCATGATGATGATGCAGTTCGCGATCACCGGGCAGAAACCTTTCAGCACCGTCTATGTTCATGCTCTCGTGCGCGACGAGAAGGGCAAGAAAATGTCGAAATCTCTCGGCAACGTGCTCGACCCGATCGAGCTGATCGACGAATACGGTGCCGACGCCGTGCGTTTCACGCTCACCGCGATGGCCGCAATGGGCCGGGATCTGAAGCTGTCGACCCAGCGCATTCAGGGATACCGCAATTTTGGCACAAAGATATGGAACGCGCACCGCTTTGCGGAAATGAACGACGTATTCACTGGATCGCCCGCGCAGATGCCTAAACCGCACGCCACGCTCAACAGATGGATCGTCGGCGAGACCGCCCGCATCCGCGAGGAAACCGACGCGGCACTTGCCGCCTACCGGTTCAACGATGCCGCCAACGGGCTGTATGCCTTTGTCTGGGGCAAGGTTTGCGACTGGTACGTCGAGTTATCAAAGCCGCTGCTGCAGGATAATGCGCCTGAAGCCGACGAAACCCGTCAGACGCTCGCCTGGGTCCTGGATCAATGCCTGATCTTGCTGCATCCTATTATGCCCTTCATCACAGAAGAGCTTTGGGGCACCACCGCGCAGC
Source organism: uncultured Sulfitobacter sp. (assembly GCF_947497275.1). Lineage (GTDB taxonomy): Bacteria > Pseudomonadota > Alphaproteobacteria > Rhodobacterales > Rhodobacteraceae > Sulfitobacter. Next base: position 105,198 of record NZ_CANMFS010000001.1, on the reverse strand, counting down.
GCGGCAAACAGCTTGTGCACGCGGACTGGCCCACCTACACGACCGACGACCTGCTTGACCCCGAGGCCGATCGCGAGCTGAACTGGGTCATCGGCCTGATCGAAAGCGTCCGGTCCGCGCGGACGCAGATGCATGTGCCTGCAGGGCTCAAGGTTCCGATGATCACCACCGACATGGACGACACCGCAAAGGCTGCTTGGGACAAGAACGAAGTCATGATCAAGCGGCTTGCCCGCATCGAAACACTCGAACAGGCGGATGCCTTTCCCAAGGGAACAGTCGCCATCGGCGCGCCGGGTGCCACCTTTGGCCTGCCGCTCGAGGGGATCATCGATATAGGCGCAGAACAGGAGCGGTTGCAGAAATCGCTCGATAAGCTGGGCAAGGAGATCGGCGGCCTGAAAGGGCGGCTGAGCAATCCCAAATTTGCCGCGTCAGCGCCCGAAGATGTGGTGGCCGAAGCGCGGGCCAATCTGGATGCCCGGCAGGCGGAGGCCGATCAGCTTCAGGCCGCGTTGGACCGGCTCGCCGAGATCGGTTAGTATGTGATTGCGCCAGGCCGGTTAACCGGCCTGGAACGCGACAGGCAATTCGCCCCTTAGTCGAAGACTGCAGGCCGTTTCGCCATGGTCGCCGCGATGACTTCCATCTGATGCGGCTTGCCCATCAGCCCGACCTGCGCGCGCGATTCGGCGTCGAGCACCGTAACGGCATCCGCCGTCTCGGCAACCGCGATCAACCGCTTGGCGGCACGGATCGCTGAAGGGCTCTTGCCGGCAATCGTCTCGGCCAGCGCCTGCGCTGCGGCCAGCGGATCATCGGCCAGTTCAGTCACAAGCCCCCAACGCTCCGCCTGCGCCGCTCCGACAGGCTCTGCCGTATATGTCATCCGGCGCAGCACGTCCGAGCGCACCAACCTGGGCAGCAGCACCATGCCGCCCATGTCCGGCACAATTCCCCATTTCATTTCCATTACCGCGAACTTCGCGTCGGGCGAGGCGATGCGGATATCTGCCCCCAACGCCAACTGGATTCCCGCCCCGAAGCACGCGCCATGCACGGCGGCGATCACCGGGATATCCATGCGCGCCCAGACCATTGCGAATTCCTGCCACTGGTTGGTGGTGCCGTCTCCGTGGGTGCGCGGCATCAACAGCTCGGCCGGGTCTTTGCCGACCATGCCAGACAGGCCGCTGATGTCGATGCCAGCGCAAAAGGACGCTCCCTCGCCCGACAGGATCACGACCCGTGCGTCGGACGCGGCGACGTCGTTTCCGGCTGCGATGACTGCATCGATCATATCCTGATCGACGGCGTTCATCTTGTCGGCACGGGTCAGGCGGACGTGGGCGATATGATTGTCAAAGGTGACTGTGACGCGGGACATGGGGGCTTCCTCCGTTTAATGGCAGCAGTTCACACCATCTCTCGCGTTCTGGCCAGCGAAACGTGGCGGCAATCGTGGCACCCATCAACACGACTTGCCCCTGGCCGCGCGCATGTCATAACTGCGGGTATGACACATGCCCGCCTCACCCCTCTCGCCCGGTCGCTTCCCGCCACGGTTCCGTTCGTTGGTCCGGAAACGCAAGAGCGTGCGCGGGGCGCCGCGTTCGACGCACGGCTTGGAGCGAATGAGAGCGTGTTCGGCCCTTCACCCGATGCGATCACAGCCATGGCAGAGACAGCACACTGGATGTACGGCGATCCCGAAAGCCACGATCTGCGCGCAGCCCTTGCCGATTATCACGCGACAACGCCCGCGCATATCATGGTGGGCGAAGGCATCGACGGCCTTCTGGGATATCTCGTGCGTCTGCTCGTCGCGCGAGGCGATGCCGTTGTGACCTCCGCAGGCGCGTACCCCACCTTCAGTTACCATGTGGCGGGCTTCGGCGGTGCGCTGCATACCGTGCCCTACAGCGGCGACCACGAGGATCCGGTGGCCCTGTTCGCCAAGGCCGGTGAGGTCGACGCAAAGCTCGTTTATCTCGCCAATCCGGACAACCCGATGGGCAGCCATCACACCGGTGCCGACATCCTGCGCGCCATGGACGCCTTGCCCGATACCACGCTGCTGGTGCTCGACGAGGCATACATCGATTGCGCGCCCGAAGGCACGGCGCTGCTGTTGCCGGCAGATGATCCAAGGGTGATCCGGATGCGCACGTTCTCCAAGGCCTACGGGATGGCCGGCGCGCGTGTCGGCTACGCGATCGGGCATCCCGATCTGATCGGGTCGTTTCACAAGGTGCGCAACCATTTCGGCATGAACCGCGCGGCGCAGGCTGGTGCCCTCGCGGCATTGCACGATCAGCCCTATCTGCATTCAGTCCAGAAGCGGATTGCAGCAGCGCGAAGCCGGATCGCACTGATCGCACGAGACAACGGGCTACAGCCCCTGCCCTCCGCCACCAATTTCGTCGCCATTGATTGTGGACGCGACGGGGTGTTCGCCAAGGCCGTGCTCGACGGGCTGGTCACGCGGGGGGTATTTGTCCGGATGCCGTTCGTCGCACCGCAAAACCGGTGTATTCGCGTCAGCTGCGGCACTGATCCGATGCTCGATGCGTTCGCCGCGGCGCTGCCGCTCGCCTTGCAGGATGCAGAAAAAGGCTGACTTGGCGGAAACCTGCGTTATCTTTGTAGGCGAGACAAGGGAAACGACGCCGATGGATGACATGCGGGGCAGTGCGCCCGATTTCACAACCGCCTGCATCGTGATGTTCGGCGTGAACATCGCCTGGATCTTTTTTGCGATCTGGGCGATCTGGGGCCTCGTTGCAGTCGCGGGAACAGGCTGGTGTATCAATCGGCTGATCAGCTACGTCGAGGTGCGCAGAGCGGGCTAGGCCCCGCCGATCACCTCCGCTGCTGCATCCAGGGCACCGCGTCCGTGCGCGATGTCGAGCGCGCACAGACCCGCCTCTATCCCGCCAAGCATCCCCATGACCATCTGTCCGTTGACGTGCCCCATGTGACCCAGCCGAAAGAACGCGTCCCGCTTCGGATCCCCCGGTTCCGCCATGCCAAGCCCGATCCCCAGCGTCAGACCAAGCTGGTTTTGCACCCAATCGCGCAGACGCGTGCCGTCAGCCTGTCCCAGGCGCAAAGATGTAACGGCAGTGCTGCGATAGGCAGGATCCGAAATATTCAGCCGCATTTCACCTTGCGTGGCCCACGCATCGCAAGCCGCCCAGATCGCACGCGCAAGTACACCGTGCCGCGCCCAGACATTTTCGATCCCTTCGGCGTGAATCATATCCAGCGATGTGCGCAGCCCGTACAAATGATGCGTGGGCGCGGTGCCTGCAAAATACTGGAAGAACTGGGTTCCCTCGCTGCGCGGCACCCAGTCCCAGTACCTACTCACCCGTGGCATCGCGGCACGCGCGGCCTGCGCACGGTCGTTGAAGAAAACGAATGCACATCCGGGTGGCACCATCAGCCCCTTCTGACAGCCTGTTACCACCACATCGACGCCCCAGGCGTCCATCTCGAAACGGTCACAGCCCAACGACGCGATGCAATCGGCCATCAAAAGCGCCGGATGGCCTTCGGCGTCCAGTACCGCGCGCAGGGCCGCAACATCGTTCTTCACCGAACTTGACGTATCTACATGCACCGCCAGCACGGCCTTGATCCGGTGGTCCGTGTCCGCAGCCAATGCCTCGGCCACCCGTGTCGGATCGAAAGGCGCGGATTTGCCGAAATCGATGATCTCCACGTCGGCCCCGATCCCCGCAGCCATATCTGCCCAACCATGCCCAAAGCGTCCCGTTGCAGGAACCAGCACACGCTCGCCGGGCGCCACGACATTGCTCAGCGCCGCTTCCCACGCGGCGTGTCCGTTGCCGATATAGATCGTGGCATGATGCTCGGTGCGCGCGACACGTTTCAGATCTGCCACGATACCCGGCATCATATCGACCAGCTCGCCTTCGTAGATGTTCGGTGCGGGACGGTGCATCGCCTGAAGGACCGCCTCGGGCATCACGGACGGTCCCGGAATAGCAAGGTATCCCCGCCCGTGGGACAGGTTCGGCTTTTGTGTCATTTGCTATTTTCCTTTTCGGCCAACCGGTTGCAATTGCCGTTTGGCGCAGACCATAGCCGCTCGCGCAGCCGCGTCAATCGCGCCCTGCGCTTGCCCCTGCCCGCAAGGCCCACTAGGATCGCGCGAACTCTCCGGACCGAGCAGGAAAGCCCGAACTATGAGCGGACAAAGCTATACCTCGGGCCAGCTGATGCGCTGGCTTTGGAAGGACTACCTGCGCCGGCACATGGGCAAACTCGGGCTTGCCGTTTTCTGCATGGTGCTCGAGGGATCCACACTGGGTGCCATGGCCAAGTTGATGGAGCCGATGTTCGACCGCGTTTTTGTCGCGGGCGATTCTTCGATGTTGCTGGTCGTCGGGTTTGTGCTGCTGGGGATCTTCGTGCTGCGCGCCTTTACCAGCGTCGCCTCAAAGGTTCTGTTGACCCGTATTTCGCAACGATCGGCCGCCGATATGCGGATCGACCTGCTGGACCGGATGATGCAGCAGGACGGCGCGTTTCATCAGAACCATCCGCCCGGATTTCTGGTCCAGCGGGTACAGTCCGACGTAAACGCCGTGGGGAACGTATGGCGTGCGGTCATCACCGGTGCAGGGCGCGATTTCATCGGGCTTCTTGTATTGCTGGCCGTCGCGATTTCGATTGATCCAATTTGGGCGCTGCTGGCCTGCATCGGCATCCCCGTTATGGTACTGCCCGCCGCTTTTGCACAACGCTTCGTCCGCAGCCGCGCGCGCGAGGCGCGCGATCTGGGCGCGACCCTGTCCACCCGCCTTGACGAGGTGTTTCACGGCATCGTCCAGATCAAGCTGAACGCGCTGGAGGCCTACCAGGCGCGCCAGTACCGCGACATCACCAAGACTTTCGTGTCAACAGAGGTGCGTACCGCCTTCGGCAGTTCCGCGATCCCCGCGATGATCGACATCATCTCCGGCATCGGCTTCATGGCCGTAATCCTTTATGGCGGCTCGGAAATCATCTCCGGCGACAAGACTATCGGTGAATTCATGACTTTCTTCACCGCGATGGGGTTTACCTTCAATCCCCTGCGGCGTCTGGGTGCGATCAGCGGCCAATGGCAGACCGCCGCCGCAGCCCTGGAACGGATCAAGGAATTGATGGACGCACCCGTCCGCCTGTCCTCGCCGGCCGCACCGCAGGCCGCGCCGACCCAAAGCCCGGACATCGAGCTTGATGATGTGATCCTGTCTTTCGGCGACGCGCAGATACTTCGCGGGGTTTCCCTGACCGCCAAGGCAGGCGAGACGACTGCCCTCGTCGGCGCGTCGGGGGCCGGCAAATCGACCATCTTCAATTTGCTTACCCGCCTGCTGGACCCTGATGAAGGTACAGTGCGCATCGGCGGCGTGCCCACCACTGCGATGGCCATTCCAGATCTTCGAATGCTGTTTTCCGTGGTGTCGCAAGAGGCGTTGCTGTTCGACGAGACGCTGCGCGAGAATATCGTACTCGGTCGTACCGACGTCACCGACGCACAGCTGAAAACCGTTCTCGATGCCGCTTTCGTGTCCGACTTTTTGCCGCAACTGGAACGCGGACTGGACACCCGTGTGGGGCCACGCGGCTCCGCTCTGTCGGGCGGGCAGCGCCAGCGCGTCGTAATCGCGCGGGCCCTGCTGCGCAACACCCCGATCTTGCTTCTGGACGAAGCAACGAGCGCACTGGATGCCCAGTCCGAGCAAGTGGTGCAGGATGCGCTGGACCGCCTGTCAGTCGGCCGCACCACCCTCGTGATCGCGCACCGGCTCAGCACGATCCGCGGCGCGGACAAGATCATCGTGATGGACCGCGGCCGCGTCGTCGACCACGGTACCCACGAAGAGCTGCTGGCACGCGGCGGTATCTACGCCGACCTCTACCGGCTTCAGTTCAAGGACGGCAAGACGGTGTCGGAGCGCCTCGCCGGGCGCGAAACCGTGCGAGTGGAAGGCGATGACGATGAGAGGCAGCCGAACATTCTGCAGAGGATCGGACAGCATCTGTTCGGATAGCCCAACGGCAAATCACCGCATGGCACATCCGCAATCGCCACCGGCTTGGGACCTTCGCGAGAACCTCAGCCGCGCGCGTCATCAATCGTGTCGCGCGCACGCGCGTCCTTTGGATCCGCTGCCAACGGCAATTTGCGTCTGCGATCATAACTTTGCGCAAGCCGCATCGGAGAGGTTCCGCAGAGGTACCGCAGGAGCGTCCATAGGTTACGGCTTCCGCGCGACAGCCATCCGTGCTGTCGGTATTTGGACGCGGATGTGATCGCGACCGCGTCCACCGGCGTCAGCTGACCGCGCAAGGCCCGCGCCAATGCTACATCTTCCATCAAGGGAATATCGCGGTAGCCCCCCGTCGCACGATAGACATCCCGGTGCACGAGCAGTCCTTGATCGCCATAAGGCAGTCCCATCCGACTTCGCAAATTCGCCCAACCCGCGACCATAGAGGGGGCGAGTCCGCGCCGGTCGAACGACAGCCGGAACCACCCCGCCCTGCGCCCCTGCATATGCGCAATCACCGCACCACTCCAACCCGGTGCCAACACCGTGTCCGCGTGCAAGATCAAGAACCACTCGCCGCGCGCTGCCGCAACACCCCGGCGCAACTGCCCACCGCGCGATGGAGTGCCGTGGACAACATCGGCCCCCCACGCCTGCGCCTGCGCACCCGTCGCATCGCTCGACCCGCCGTCGCTCACGATGACTTCGCGGATCAGCCCGGCATCAAGGCCCTCCATCAGGGCGGCGAAACAGGACCCTAGTGTAGTCTCGGCATTCAGTGTCGGTACGATAACCGAGAGTTGTGCGCGCATCCCGTTCCTTTCGCGTTCACCCCTTTTGCCCGGGGCGAGGCTCGCTATATAGATACCAATGATGAAAGGATAGTCCGATGACCGCCGCTTCCCGCCGTATTCTGCGCCTCACGGGGGCCGACACACTCGAGTTTCTGCAGGGCCTGATCACCAACGATATCGAACGGTTGAAAGACGGTCTTGTCTATGCGGCGCTGCTCACCCCCCAAGGCAAGTACCTGGCGGATTTCTTCCTCAAGGCCGATGGTGACGGCGTGCTGTTGGACGCGGATGAAGCACAGGCCGATATGTTGGTGCAGCGGTTGTCGATGTATAAACTGCGTGCGGACGTCACCATCGCCCCCACCGCCCTCCACCTGCACCGGGGCATTGGCGTCTTGCCCGATGACGCCCTGCCCGATCCGCGCCATGCCGCCCTCGGCTGGCGCGCCTACCGAAGTGACCTGCAGACGGACGATACCGTGGACTGGACCGCGCTGCGCGTTGCACACATCATCCCCCGCGCCGGAGTGGAGTTGACGCCTGAGAGCTACATTCTGGAAATGGCGTTCGACCGGATCGGAGGCGTCGATTTCCGCAAAGGGTGCTACGTTGGGCAGGAAGTCACCGCCCGCATGAAGCACAAGACCGAGCTTCGCAAAGGCCTTGCAAAGGTCGCGGTCAACGGTGAGGCGCACACCGGTACCGAAATCACGGCCGACGGCAAACCCGTCGGTACCCTTTTGTCGCGGTCCGGCGATCTTGCCCTCGCCTATCTCCGCTTTGATCGCGCTAAGGGTACGATGCAGGCGGGCGATGCAGCAGTTGAGCGTGTAGAGTAGCCATTACAATGCAAAACGCGCCCCGCAATACGGGACGCGTCACAGCAGGTCGGCGAGACGCGGCGTCAGGCGCGCTCGACATACTCCATCGTTTCGGTATTCACGATGATCTCCTCGTCCTGTCCGACGAACGGCGGTACGGACACTTTGATACCATTGTCCAAAAGCGCCGGCTTGAAGGAGTTCGCGGCGGTCTGGCCCTTCACGACCGGCTCTGTCTCAACGATCTTGCAGGTCACTTTTTGCGGCAACGACGCGTTCAACGCCTCGCTTTCGTGGTATTCGACGACAATCATCATGCCGTCCTGCAGGAACGCACGGCGTTCTCCCAACAGATCTGCCGGGATCTGAACCTGGTCGTAGGTGTCTGTGTCCATCACGACCAGCATCCCATCGTCCTCGTACAGGAACTGTTGGTCCTTCTGCTCCAGCCGCACCCGCTCCACCTTGTCCGCAGACCGGAAGCGTTCGTTGAGCTTTGAGCCGTTGCGAAGATTTTTCATCTCAACCTGTGCAAATGCCCCACCTTTGCCCGGTTTCACGTGATCTACCTTCACGGCTGCCCAAAGACCGCCATTATGTTCCAATACGTTTCCTGGACGGATCTCATTTCCGTTAATTTTTGGCATCTGCAAACTCTGACAAGGTTGATGAATGATTACCGAGCCCTATATCTTGTGTCACTTACACGTGCAAGGACACCTTTATCGTGCTGCGCCTGCGAAAAGCTATGCGTTCATGTCATAGGTGCCATGTGAAAACAGGGTATCCGAATCGCTCTTTATCTGTCAGAACGACCCGACGCCGTGGATGACAAGAGCAAGAATAATGAAAGGACGACGAGATGAAAGATTTCGTTGATGGCACAGCCTTTAACAACGAGCAGGGCAACCGTGCCCGCAAACTATTCGCTGCCGTGGTACTGGCCGCGTTGGACGATGCGATTGCCGACGACAAAAAATACGGCAACGGCCCCGAGCAGATCGCCCGGTGGGCGCGGTCGCGCGATGGTCGTGAAGTATTGAGTTGCGCCGGTATCGATCCCAACGAACGCGTCGTGACCGGTCTGATGGATTTTGTCGGCAAAGGCGTCCGGACATCCGTTGCGCTATCGCGCGAAGAGTCGGAGCGCCGCAACGCCGCCCAGCAAGCCGAAGCCGCGTAAAAGCGCGCGCATCGAAGCGAAAAAGACGCGAGCCGGTGGCTTGCGTCTTTTTTTTGCGGGCGGGCGGCGCGAGGGATCCGAATTGGCCAAAGCGATCATGATCCAGGGCACCGGCAGCAACGTCGGCAAATCCATGATCGTGGCCGGCATATTGCGTGCCTTGCACTTGCGCGGGATCAAGGTCCGTCCTTTCAAACCACAGAACATGTCGAACAACGCCGCCGTGACGGCGGATGGTGGGGAAATTGGTCGCGCTCAGGCGCTGCAGGCGCGTGCCTGCGGTGTTTCTCCTCACACTGATATGAACCCTGTGCTGCTCAAACCGGAGACCGCTACCGGTGCACAGATCATCGTTCAGGGTCGCGTGGCCGGTCATCAGGACGCCCGTGCATTCGGCGCGAACAAGAAAACGCTGCTGCCGGCCGTGGTGGACAGCTTTGACAGATTGGGACAGCAATGCGATCTAATCGTCGTCGAAGGCGCTGGCAGCCCCGCTGAGACGAATTTACGCGCCGGAGATATCGCCAACATGGGCTTTGCCCGCGCGTGCGAGGTGCCGGTCATCCTGCTTGGAGACATCGACCGCGGCGGCGTGATTGCACAGATCGTCGGCACGCAGGCCGTTCTGTCGGATGCGGACAATGCCCTGATCAAGGGGTTCTGCGTCAACAAGTTTCGTGGCGACCGCACCCTTTTCGATGCCGGACGCGATGATATCGTGCAGCGGACCGGTTGGCGGAGTTTCGGCGTCATACCCTGGTTCAATGCAGCAGCGCGTCTGCCGGCGGAGGATGTGATGGACCTTCCCGCCCGTGCGAGGTCTGGCGGTACGGGCGTGGTGATTGCGGTCCCACAATTGCCGAGTATATCGAATTTCGACGATCTCGACCCACTCTGTTCGGAACCGAATGTGGATCTGCGCATGGTCACAGCGGGCAACACGATCCCCGCCGAGGCGGATCTGATCCTTCTATTGGGCAGTAAGGCAACGGTGTCCGACCTGACCGCCTTGCGCGCGACAGGATGGGACATCGATATCGCGGCGCATATCCGACGCGGTGGCCATGTCATGGGCCTGTGTGGCGGTTATCAGATGCTGGGACATTCCATCAGCGATCCCGGCGGTGTCGAGGGACCAGCCGGAACCGTCATGGGTCTGGGGCATCTCGACGTCGAAACCATCCTCGCCCCGGTCAAGAAGCTGTCGCTTCGCGTTGGCCGCCACCAGCAAAGCGCAACCTCCCTTCAAGGCTACGAGATCCACATGGGCAGCACGACCGGACGCGATTGTGAACGGCCCTGGATCGAGCTTGACGGCACGCCTGACGGCGCATCGAACCGTTCAGGAACGGTACTGGGATGCTATCTGCATGGCATATTCGCCTCGGACGCATTTCGCGCAGCCTATCTGGCGCAGGTCGGCGCGGTATCAACCGTTCTCTACGAACAGCAGGTCGAGGAAACGCTTAATGATCTGGCCGCACACCTGGAGCGGTATTTCGATCTTGATCTTTTGCTGGAAACAGTTGGTCTCGGCTGACGCCTATTCCATCTCCTGCGCCGTCAAAGCTCTGTGGATCTCCCGCCGAACCAGCTTGCGCACGTTACGTGTAATACGCTCTCCCAGAGCGCCCTGAAGTTCGGACCGTACTATTTCGCTGACGAGATCGCGCAGCGTCTCCTCGTCCATCAACCCATCATCCGAAGCCAGTCCTGCGGTGGCCTCTGAATCTGCCTCGTCCGCCGGGGTTTTTGAACGCTCGTGGTCAAGGTCCTGCTGCGGGTGATCGTTAAGAGGACTGCCCGTCGCGTCGAGGTCAATGTCATCTTCCCACGCCATCGCGGCAGCAGGCGCGCCGGCATAATCGTCGTCGCCCGCTCCATCTGGTTCCCAATCCTGACGAATCGCACCTATAGCGGTTTCCAAAGCGGCGATTTTCGCTGTGAGCGGCACGGTCTTATCTAAAGCCACGCCATCGCCCGTCAACACCGGATCCGCATGTTCGTCCGTCGGCTGCCCGACCAGCGATGAGCCGTCTTCATCGGACCATTCTGCATGCACGTCACCGAATTCTATGTTCCAATGCCGATCACGCTCTTCATCTTGCTCTTGGTGGGCGGCGTAAGCCTCGTCCGGGGAATCTCCGTGATCCGGTACGAGATCGGACCAGTCATCGGGTGCCTCATTGACAGCTTGAGTATCTGTGCTCGCGTCTTCCGCATCCGTCGATACCTTCCCTGCCAAGGTTTCCTGAACAAGGGCATCCAGATCATTCAAAGCTCTTTCCTTAGGATCCATGGCTGTATCCTGCGGTGTCTCCGCGATGTCCGCATCGTCCAGCGTGCCTTGCTGTGCAACGCTCTGCGGCTTTTCGGATGGATCGCGTCCGATCCACGTCTGACGCGCGACCAGACCAAGATCAAGCGGCCCCTCATCCTGTGCTTCCGGTGGCGCCTGCGGTACGCGCAAAGCGGGCGTAAGGACGAGCTTCTCAGCCTTTTCGTCGGCTACAGGGCTGGCCGGTTGCGCCGATGGGCCGGTCGGCGCGCTGCGCAAGCCTGCCAGCGGGCGTTTATCTTCGGACACCAAACGGCGGATCGACGACAGAACATCTTCGACCTCTTCATTCGTGACGGGTTTCGACATAAATCACCACTCTCTGCTCGGGTGAAAGGATAGCGCGGCCTTCAAATTCCCACAATGCTTCGGAAAAGTTTGGAAAAGATTAAATCACGCCTGTTGCAGCGGCGTGATGAAGCGTGCTTTTTCCCTTTGGGCCCACATGGCGCATCGACCGACAGCTTCACCTGAAACCGTTAAGCTCCCCGGTCGGTCGCGTTCCTGCATCCACCAAAAAGTGCGGACGATTGCTCAGTTTTTCTGCAACCTCTGAAGCACCTGGTCCAGCTGCGCCCCCTGCTTTGAACGCTTCGACGGTCCGTCTTTCACCAGGTTGTAGTATTCTGCAGGATCGTAAAGCTGCACGGGCAAGCCCAAGGCACGCGCGGTCAGCTGTCCAACCGACGACAGAACCGCGTAAGATGCCACATACAGCTGCGACTGCGCCGAAATCCTTGTCGCTTCGGCATCCAGCAGCGCCTGTTCTGCATCAAGCACATCCAGCGTCGTTCGCGCGCCCAGCGTCGCTTCTTCGCGCACGCCGCGGAACGCGATCCGCGCGGCGCGGACCTGACCGTCGGATGCCGCGAGCGTGGCACGCGCAGAGGCGAGACGCGCATAGGCATTGCCTACGTTTTGTTCGATATTCCGGCGCACCACATGAAGATTTCCGCGCTCCGAATCGCGTAATGCCTGCGCGCGACGAATGCTCGCCGGCTGCGCTCCACCCGCATAGATGGTGCCCCCCGCGTTGATACCTAAGGATGCGCTGGTATTGAAAGCGTTCGAATCCAATGCCTCATTTGCAGAAATCGCGCCCTGCAGGTTTACCGTGGGCTTCGTGTTGGCTTCGGCGCGCCTGATCTGCAATTCTGCCGCGGAAACACGGTGCTGCACGGCGCGGAGCGCCGGATGACGACGTACGGCAAGCGCCTTGGCCGTTTCCAGATCGGAGGCGATATCGGGCAACTGCGGCGGCGGCGTAAGACTTCCCGGCGGACGTCCGATAATGCTCCGGAACTCCTCGACAGCAATCAGGAAATTCCCTTTCGCAGTCGCGAGCCCGCTTTGCGCATTCGCGAGCTGTGCTTCGGCAAGCGCCACATCGGTGCGCGTGACTTCACCGACCTCGAAACGGTTCTGCGCGGCACGTAGTTCCTGCCCCAGAAGCCGAAGGTTGTTCTGCCGTAGATCTACGAATTCGGCTGCTTCAATCACGCCCATGTACGCCTCGACCGCGCGTAAAAGCACATCCTGCTCGATCGAAACAAGAGTCTCGCGGGTCGCGAGCACAGTTTCTTTCGCAGCTTCGGTGCCAAATGCGCTCGCTCCAAAATCGTACAGCAATTGTTCCGCGATCAGCGACCCCGATGCGTTCAACGCGTCGGTATCGCTTATCGTCGGAAAGGTCGCACTCCGTGCGCGCCCGAGGCTTTGCGTGATGGATGCAGTCCACCCTATCACCGGTTTCAGCGCCGCGGCGGCAAGCGCCACATCCTCATCCGCTGCACGCAGCAAGGCGCGGTTCTGGTCCAATAGGCCGGAGGTTTTGTACGCACTGACGAGGGCGTCCGCCAGCGTCTCGGCGCGCGCCCCGGGCGCCGTGACCGAGAAAGCCACGACACTTACCAGAATTGTCTGCGCCATCATACGGCGTATTCCGCCCTTGATCTTTACGATACCCATTTGCATCCCTTACGTTTTCGAGCCCTAGGCCCCCGGACCACAGGTCCGGAAATGTTGCGCCTACAAAACGAATTGTTTTTTCTTACCAAAACCCGGCAAAACCGCCGCGGTCGCATTGAATGCAAGCCGCCAGCTTATCTTGTCACCGCGCTTACGCCCGATGCGCGCCTCGCCCAGCGGTCCATCCATGAAAATGCAACCGATCCGGCCTCCGTCTTTCAACTGGTCGACAATTGTCGAAGGAACCGTCTGAACGCCGCCCTGAATCACGACCGCATCGTAGGGACCATGCTGGGCAGCCCCTTCGGCCAGCGGTCCGGTATGCACGACTGCGTTGTCGGCGCCCGCCTCGATAAGCGCGGACTGCGCTTCGTGCGCCATGGCCTCGTCTTCCTCGACGGCCACGACCGCTTCGGCCATGCGCGCGATCACGGCTGTCGAGTACCCCAAGGTGCAGCCTATATCAAGAACAAGCTCGTTGCCCTCAATAGCGAGGGCATCCAGCATTTTTGCAAGCGTGCGCGGCTCGACCAGGACACGCCCTTGTCCAAGATCGAGGTCTTCCCCCGCATACGCGGCTTCGCGCTTTGCCACCGGAACGAAATCTTCGCGCGCAACACCCAGCATCGCGTCGATAATCGGGAATTTCGTGACATCGGAAGGGCGCACCTGCGTGTCAACCATCATCGTACGTCGGGCGGTAAAATCGGTCATGAGGGAAGCTCGTCTCTGCAGAATCCAGTTGCGCCAAATGTTGCACAACAACAAGCCAGCAGCAACGCCGCATCCGGCACTGCGGCGGTTTAACCCGCCAGCGCGTCCTGCAGGGCACGCTTCCTCCGTCACAGAGCATGACACGCGGATGTTCACCCTTGCAGCGTCTCAAGCGCCGGTTTATAGCAAAGCGCAGGTGGCGAGTTGGCGGAGTGGTTACGCAGCGGATTGCAAATCCGTGTACAGGAGTTCGATTCTCCTACTCGCCTCCATTTACTTTCAATGACTTAGCAGATCGAGTGATCCAGCCCAGTTGAAAGTCTAAACAAACGTCTAAACATTCCGTTTTTGTTCTGTTCGCTCTTGCTGCGCTTCGATGGCGCGCATCTTCTGGCGGACCTTCTTGGTGTAGTGCAGAACCATCGCCTGGCTTTGACCTGTCACGTCAGCAATCAAATCATCGCTACATCCGGCTTCGAGCAACTCACAAGCCGCGTTGTAGCGCCAACTGTGGATATCATAGTCCACTGCCCCGATCTTCTCGCGGACGTTCCGCACCGCTTGGGACGCGCCGCGATAAGGCCAGCGGTTCGCGCCCCGCTCATTTGTCAGGACGAAAACTGAATGACGGCTTGCAGCCCCAAGGGCCGCGCTCAGTTCAGGCAGGATCGGAACCCAGAGTTCCTTGCCCGTCTTGTTCTGGCGGATCAAGAATGCACCGTCCTGAATATCAGACCAGCGCATTTCGAGAACATCGCCAATCCGCTGACCCGTGCCAACGCAAAGCTCCATAACCAGCCGTTCTCGCGTCCCAAGCGGGTAAGCAGTTCGGTAGACGTTTAACAGATCCTGCGGCCAAGGCTCCTGCGCGACCTTTCCGGTTTTCAGTTCAGGCGCACCCTTTACCGGATTGTCGTCGCGCCAACCCAGATCAACGCAATGCTCCATGAGGACACGCAGCACCCGCAAAGAGTAATTTGCGGAATATGCCTTCTCTGATCACATCTTTACGTCGCATATGGCCAGATTGATACCTGCCATGATCGACAAGAAGAAATCGAGATACTTGTCGTAGTCCAGCGCAGTGCGCGGCTTGAACCGTGTTTAGCGAGGCGAACTGAGATAGTCTTTGACGAGCGCCGCAATGTTGCGGGTATTAACGCGTGTAGGCGGCGCCTCCCCTGCCAGAATATCCGCGTATTCCTGCCAAAACTCTGGGGTCTGAAACTCAGGTGAATGGTTCTTTCGTTTCTTCATTTCGGATCACTTCTCTCGTCATGCTATCCACCTTAACGACTGGCCTGAATTTCCGCGAACACCTCTGACAGGTCTTTTCATCACGCGCCCGAGCTTGCGCCCGCGGTCAGCCACAGCCAGATCGCCTCACCGGCCTCCAGGTTCGCGGTGCGCAGATAGGACATCCAGTCGGTGTAAAGCTCCGGCAGGAACAACGTGATGGCCGGCACCCCGATGAGCAGCGCGAGTGTTACAACGTCCATGGCCAGAAACCACAGCACCCCGCGGAAAATCGTACTGATCGGCACGGATCGGCCGACCACCGAACTTATCATGAACACGTTGAATCCTAATGGTGGCGTGATCAACCCGATCTCAAGATATTTGATCATGATGATCCCGAACCAAAGCAGCGAGATGTCATAACTTTCGACCACCGGCACCACGATGGGCAGTGTGATCAGCATGATCTCGATCGGCCCGATAAAAGTTCCCAGCACGATATAGATCACTGACAGCGCGATGATCACTGGCACCGCCTGGTCGCTGTAGCTGGTTGCAATATCGGCCAGCCACTGACCCAGACCGGACAGGGCCATGAACCGGGTGAAGACATGAGCGCCAAAGATGATGGCAAAGATCGACCCGCTTTGGCGCAGGGTGTCGAGAAAAGCGCGCCCCAGCTTGGCCCGCGTCAAGCGCCCCGCAAGCAATGCAATCAGGAAGGCCCCGGAAGCCCCGATAGCCCCGGCCTCCATCGGGGTGAAAAACCCGACCATAATTCCACCCATCACCAAGATGAACAGCAGCGTGATTGCCCACGTGCCCTTGAGCGAGCGCAGTTTCTCGCGGAACGGAATTCGTTCCGCCATACCCGGCGCCAGGTCCGGGTTGGCCCGGGCGCGAATCAAGATCATTGCGATATAGATACCTGCCGACAGGATACCCGGCAGGATACCGGCAATGAACAGCAGCGCGATTGATTGCTGTGTGAACACCGCATAGAGGATCATCAGGACGCTGGGCGGGATCAGTGACCCCAATGTACCCGACGCCGCGACCACGCCTGTGGCCAGACCCTTGTCGTAGCCGCGCCTGAGCATCTCCGGCACCGCGATCTTGCCCATCGCGGCGGCGGTCGCCAGACTGGAACCGGAGACGGCGGCGAAGGCCGCGCAGCCCATGGTCGAGGCGGCGGCCAGTCCACCGGGAAGACGCCCGAACAGCACACGCGCGGCGTCATAAACCTCGCGGGTGAAACCGGCGACGTAGGCGATATACCCCATCAGCATGAAACTGGGGATCGTGGTGAGGTCGAAATTAAGCAGGCTGCCGAAGGTGTCGGCCGACAGCACCGCGTCCGCCGCCCCGGTCGAGCGCAGGATGGCCACGCCGCCCCAGCCAACCCCCAACAGCGCAAATGCCACCGGCACGCGCAGGAACAAAAGCAAGATCATCAAGATGACCCCGATACCGCCGATCAGTTCACGTTCCACGCGCGCCTCCCACCTTGGCTGACTGGTGATCGACCAGCTCCGATAGATCCAGTTCGCCCTCGCCCGTGCCGGTTTGCGACAACAGGGGCACGGGGCCGAAATCACCTAGTTGATCGCGCGCATCCAAGCGTATCAGCACCGGCAGCATCACGAACTGAATTGCGATCCGGGTCAGCCACCAGGCAAGGCCGACCATGAAGAACAGCCGCGGCGGCCAGGATGGCAATTCGTAGATTGAGCCGTAGGTGATCTCGAGAAAGCTGTCCGGCACCTCCTCGAACGACACCATGCAGAGCCGCGTAACCGCAACGACCCCGACAAGACATCCGAACACCCGCAGGTACAAGTTCCACCGATAGGACAGCGTGTCCGACAGCGCTGTGACCTCGATGTGATCCTCCCGCCCCTGCAACGTGCCCAGCATCAGCGACACCATCAGGACCAGCGCCCATTCCGCCGCCGTGATGTCATCGGGTAACGGCTTGTATGTTGCGCGCCCAATCACCGAGACGAAGGTGATCAGGACCATGACGGCCAGAACGGCCCCCGCGACCCACAGGATCATATGGTCGATGCGGCGTATCCGGTCGGCGAGCTTCTGAAGCGCGGCTCTGGCCCGCTCACCGCCGGGGCCTTCTCCGGCGGCTTGAAGGGATCGCGCCGCAACATAGAGCAGCAACAGCGCCAACACATCGAATAGCACCGCAAGGAGCCATAAAGAGAGAATATGCTGCACCGTCCAGAAACTGTCAGCCTGGGCGATCAGGTGCCGGTATATGAAGAAAGTGAACACGCGCGCGTCCTTTCAGAACCACCGCTCCGGAATCGGGGGGGGGAGACGGATCAAGTTAAGGGTCCAACCGGGAAAACGACCGGCCCCTCGACGGGAACCGATCTGTCGGATCACCAGGGATAGTCGCCCGTTTTCAACTCTTCGGCAGCGGCTTCGCGATTGGCCCGGTAGGCCTCGCCGATTTCGGGGGCCGCAGGGTTCACCTGCGCCGCCTTGGACACGTTGTTGGCATAGGACGGCGCCAGCGCCTCGGCCCAAACCGCGCGTTCCTCGTCGGTCAGCTCATAAATCTCCATCGGATAGGTTTCGTCCTTCTGAACTCGGTCGAACACAGAAGCGGCCTCGTTCACCTCGGCCTTGGCGAAGGCCTTGTTCAGATCATCCAGCGACGCCTCGATGACCTCACGCTCGCTGTCGGAGAGATCCTTCCACACATCGAGATTGATGTAGTACATGCTCGAATGCTGGCCCAGATCCGGCCGCGTGACATAGTCCGCCACCTCGTTGAGCCGGAACGGGTAGAGTTGGTTCGCATAGGTGGTGGCGCCGGAAATTGTACCTTTTTCCAGCGAGGTATAAGTCTCGGGGGAGCGGATGCGCGCTGGGTTCACGTCCCACCCTGAATTCTGCGCGGCAAAGGCATAATGGCTCGACAGACGCATGGTGGCGTTGTCGAAATCCTCGGGCGACTTGTAGATCTTGTCACCTACGAAGATCACCGGGCCGATGGATTCGATGGCCAGGAACTTGACGTTTTCATTTACCTCTTCCTCGGTGATGGCGGGAAATGCGTCGCGCGTCGCGCGCCAGGCCTTCGAGATCACCCAAGGGTCGCCCGTACCGGTCGATGTCGAGGACAAGTAGTTCAGCGGGAGTTTCTGCCGCGAATAGGCTGGCACGACCACCGCCATGTCGGCCAGCCCGCTGGCAACCGCGTCGAGGTTGTCGCCCAGCTTTGACAGCGATTGCTGCCAATAGAACTCGACTTCCAGTTCTCCATCGGTCGCCTCGGCCAAGTCCTCGGCCCATTCCTTGAGAACTTCCGAAGTTGCAGCACTGGGCGGGGACGAGCTGGAAAAGCTCAAAGTGCGCGCATGTGCGGCCGAAACAGTCAACGCCAGCGCAACGCTAAGCGGAAATACAGTCAATATCTTCATGGTTTCCCTCCCGAGTTGTCCCGGTCGACCCTACGGAACGGGTCTTGTACGGGCATTTTGTAACTTGATGATTCCAGAGGGGCGGATCATAGTCCATCTTGATGTTGATGAAATACATCCCGTATGTGATAATTGGTGTAGTTATGGACAATGAACTGAAAGGCGCGGTGAAATCCGCAATGCGGGTGGTGCAGGTGTTCGAGCTGTTCGAGGCCGAACGCCGCGCGCTGAGCGTGCAAGACATCGTCGATGCACTTGGCGTGCCGCAATCAAGCATTTCTTCATTGCTCAAGACGCTCGTTCACGAGGGATATCTGACCCGAGGCCGCGGCGACCGACGGTATCTGCCCTCGGAGCGGCTGGCCTTTGTCGGCAACTGGGCACTGGGGGCGCCGGGCGGTATGGCAGCGATCGGTCGGTTGATGAACTACCTGTCCGAACGCACCGGCGAGGCGGTTCTGCTGGGTGCGCAGAGCGGCCTTCAGGCGCGCTATGTCTCGATGCTGGAATCGCCGCATTCATTGCGCTTTTCGCTGCGGCCAAACCAGACCCGGCCAATCCACGGCTGCGGCGTGGGGATCATGTTGCTCACACGGTTCACCGATGCCGAGATCGGCGCGATGGTGCGCCGATACAATGTTGAGTTCAGCTCCAAGCCCTCGCCCCTGACCGAGGCACAGGTGCTTGAAAATGTCGAGACGGCGCGGCAACAGGGTTATTTCGAGACTTTCGGCATGGTCACCGAAGAGGTCGGCACGATTTCGACATTGATTGATCTGCCCCTGGAGGGACGATCGCTGGCGATCGGGCTGGGCGGGCCGCTGGCCCGCCTGAACCCGAAACGCGACTGGCTGCGCGACACCCTTTTGGAACAGGCCCGCATGTTCAAGCGCGCGCAGTCTGACGAAGCTGCCGGGGCTGAGACGGTCAGAACATGAATTCGCCACCGTTCAGGTGCAACGCTTGTCCGTTCATGAAACTGCCGGTGGTACACAGATAGACCGCCCCGTAGGCTAGGTCGTCCACGTGGCCCCAGCGTTTCACCGCGATCCTCTCGCGTACCGTATCAATAGCCGTGTTGGGATACTGGCTCCAGTCGCGGTCGGTGTCGATGGCGCCGGGCACCAATGTGTTGGCAGTGATGCCGTACTGGCCCAGCTCCTTGCCGATGGCCTTGGAAAATCCGTGCATCCCCGACTTGGCCGCGATGTTGTAGGCGCGGTTTATCAGATGGCCGGTGAACCCGTCATAGCCCGAGACATGGATGATCCGGCCCCACCCCTTGTCCTTCATCAGCGGCACAACGTGGTGCGCAAGGTAGAATGAAGCTGACAGGTTGATGCGGATCGAGTCGTCCCAGTCCGCGATCTCGATCTCCTCGAACGGCTTGTGCAGACGACGGCCAACATTCGACACCGAGATATCGACCGATCCGAAGGTGTCCGCGGCCTCGGCGACCATGCGTCCCACTGCGTCGGCATCCGAGACATCGCACATGATTGGGTGCGCGCGCCCTCCGGCCTCTTCGATCAGGCGCACGGTCTCGTCCACGTTGTCGCGGTTGCGCGCGCCGTTCACGATCACCGCCGCCCCGGCTTCGGCCAGACGCAGCGCGATGGCCCGGCCGATGTTCTGACCCGACCCGGTGACCAGCGCCACCTTGCCATCAAGCCGCGTGGGATGCAGGCCGGTCGGGTCTGGGATGGCCCCTGAGGGATGGCTCATCAGGCATATCCCCCGATCATGTCGGCCTTTTGCAGCGTGTTGTCGACGATGCGGATCGAGGCGATGTCGATCATTCGTCCCTCAAACTGGACCGATCCCAACCCCTGCGCCCAGGCTTCCTCGTAGGCAGCCTTCATCTTGCGGGCGCGCGCGACATCCTCGGCATCGGGCGAGAACACTTCCTGCGCGATCTCGATCTGCGAAGGGTGGATCGCCCATTTTCCGACCATTCCCAAAATCATCGACCGTCGGCATTCCTCGCGATAGGCGTCCGGGCTGCGGAAATCTGCAAACGGGCCGTCGACCGCGTCGATCCGGTTGGCGCGCGCCGCGATGGTCAGCTTTTGGCGCTGATAGTGCCAGATATCGCCGGGATAGCCACTCTCGCCGCCGATGTCCTTGATCGACACACCCTGGCTGGCCGAATAGTCGCCCATGCCAAAGATCAGCGCCTCGAGCCGGTCGGACGCGGCGGCGATCTCATCCACCTTCTGCATCGCTTCGACCTCCTCAATCAGGGTTTCCAGACCGATCCGCTTGGTCATCTTCAACTTCTTCTCCATCATCGACAGCAGCTTGTCGCAAAAGGTGATGTCGTCGGGTCCCATACTCTTGGGTAGCATGATCAAGTCGAGGTTGTCGCCAGCGCCCTCGACCACCTCGATGATGTCTTCATAGGCGTATTCAGTGGACAGGTCGTTGATCCGCACGCAGCGGGTTGTGCGGCCCCAGTCCAGCTCGTTCAACGCCCCGACAATCTTGCCGCGCGCTACGCGCTTGGCCGAGGGGGCAACCGCGTCCTCCAGATCGAGGAACACGTAATCCAGGTCGAGGCCGGAGGCTTTTTGCATCATCTTCTCGCTCGATCCGGGCACGGACAACTGGCAACGGCGAAGTCTCTTTGGCTGGGTCATCTCGGGTGATCCTCTGTTATTCTGTTTGTGGTGGGTCCGCAGGAGCGGGGCGCAATCCGGCGATCTCGTCGGGGGTGAACCCGAACTCGGTCAGGATGGCATCGGCATGTTCATCAGTCAGCGGCGCGGGCTGGCGCACGCCATGCGCCGCATGGGCCATGCGAACCGGCGTGTTGGCCACGTGCAGCGGCCGTTCGGCCCCTGAGATGGGAACCTCGGCGAGCATACCCCGGGCATGAAAATGCGGGTCGGCAAAGATATCCTCGGCCGTCATCACCGGGCCGAACGGGATCTGCCCGCCGATCACGCCGGCGATCTCGGCCCGGCTGCGGGCGCGGGTCCAGCCGGTGACGACCTCCTCCACGGCGGCGGCATTCTTTAACCGGGCGGTGTTGGTGGCAAATTCGGGGACTTTCGCCAATTCCGGCCGCCCGATCAGCTTGACGAAGCGCGCCCAGAAATCGTCCTTGGGGATGGCGATGGTTACGAAACCGTCAGCCGCCTCGAACAGCCCGAAGGGGCTTAGCAGCGGATGTCCATTACCCTCGGGTACAGGGGATGTGCCGCTTGCGGAATACTGAAAGATGATGCGCTCGCACATGGCCAGAACACTGTCGACCATGCTGATATCGACGCGCTCGCCCTGCCCGGTACGATGGGCGCGGAACGTGGCCGCCAATGCGCCGAAGGCCGCGAACATCGCCGGTGCAATGTCGCCGACGCCGGGTCCCACCTTGGTCGGTGGGCCGCCGCGTGGGCCGGTGATCCCCATCAAGCCGCCCATCGCTTGGCTGACCGGGTCATATGCGGGCCAGTCGGCATAGGGGCTGTCGCCGCCGGCACTATCTCCGAAGCCGCGGATAGAGACATGCACCAACTGCGGATTGGCAGCCCAGAGCGTCGCATCGTCCAGGCCCAGCCGTTCCATCACCCCGTGGCGATAATTTTCGATCAGAATGTCGGCGCGTGCCACCATGCGCTTGAGCGCGGCCAGACCCGTTTCTGATTTCAGGTCCAGCACCAGCGACCGTTTGTTGCGGTTAATCGATGCGAAATAGCCGCCATAACCGCCCTCGTCCTGGGTCAGGCCACCCGGCAGATGCGGCCCGATGCGCCGGGTGCCGTCGCCGCCCGGTGGCTCGACCTTGATCACGTCGGCACCCTGGTCGGCCAGCATCATCGAGGCATAGGGCCCCGCCAGCATCATCGTCAGGTCGATGACGCGCAACCCCTCGAGCGCACCTCCGGGCACGCCGGGATTGCCTATCCTATCGTCGGTGCCGCTCACGCCGCCGCCCCGCCCCAGCCGGCGCGCTTTTTCATCAGCACGACGCGCTCCGCCTCCACGCAAAGCTTGTCGTCCTGGTTAATGCCGTAGTGGCGAAACCGCACGCACCCGGCATCGTCGCGGTCGCTGGCCGTCTTTTCCACCACCTCGGTAAACGCATACAGCGTGTCGCCATGAAACACCGGATGGCGCAGCCGAACTTTGTCCATCTCCAGCTCGGCGATCACCTGCTCCCCGGTGTCCTGGGCCGCCAGACCGATGACGAAAGACAGGTTGATCCCCCCGAATACGACCCGCTGCGAGAATATGCCGCCGCCGGCCTTCTGCATCCGGTCCTCGTTGAAATGCCCCTCGGCGGTGTTCAGCACGAGGTTGGTCAGCAGAACATTGTCCATCTCGGTCACCGTCTTGCCCCGCGCATGGCGCCAGACGTCGCCTTCGGTGAAATCCTCGAAGTAATTGACCGACGAGGTCAGCGCAGACGTGTCGATTCTATCAGGTGTCATTCCGCCGCCTTTCCCTGTTTGGCGCGGTTGCCCCATTTCATTTCAAAGGCGCGATCGGCGATCATCTTGTCCACCATCGACTTGCCGAGGATCTTGTCCGAGATGATGCGCTGCTGGATCTCCGAGGTGCCCTCGAATATCTTGGTCAGCCGTGCGTCGCGCCAATGACGCTCCACCGCATGCAGCTTGGTATAGCCGGCGCCTCCAAGGATCTGCATGGCCTCCGAGGTCACGCGCTCGGCCATCTCGGATGCGAAATACTTGACCATCGACGCCTCTTTGTCGCAGCGCGCGCCGGTGTCGATACTGTTGCAAACGGAATATAGCAGTTGCCGCGCAGCCTCTATCTCGGTGGCCATGGTGGCGATCTTGAACCGGATCGCCTGGAACTCCGCGATCGGCATACCGAACTGCTCGCGCTCCTGCGCATAGGCGGTTGCATCCTCCAGCGCGCCCTGCGCCAGTCCGATCGAGCGTGCCGCGGTATGGGCGCGGGCGGTTTCAAGACCTTTGGCCATCAGCAGGAACGCCTTGTCCTTCTCTCCGATCAGGTGACTGCCCGGCACCCGAAAACCGTCGAACGACAGCTCGTAGGTCTTCCAGCCGAAATAGCCGATCTTGGGAATGGCCGAGCCGTTAATGCCGGCGGGCAGGCTGCCGCGTTCCTTTTCGATCATAAAGCACGAGATGCCCATCCAACGCTTGTCAGACGAAGGCGGCGGCGCGGTACGGGCAAAAATCGTCAGATAATCCGCTCCATCTGCGAAGGTGCACCAGTATTTCGCCCCGGTCAGCACCCAGTCGTCGCCGTCGCGCTCGGCCCGGCACGAGATCGACGCCAGATCGGACCCGGTGCCCGGCTCGGAAAGGGATGTCGCGTTGAGAAACTCACCGCGCATCACACGGGGCAGGTATTCGGCCTGCATCTCGGGCGACATCGCCTTGCGGATCCAGCCCCCCTGCCCTCGTGCCATCAATGAGGCGACCGACATCCATCCCCGCGCCAGTTGCTCGGCCACCAGACAATATTCGAAAGTGCCCAGCCCAAGCCCGCCGAATTCCTCGGGGATCATAATTCCGAAATAGCCCATATCGGCCATTTTCTGGCGCAGGTCAGCGGGGATCTCGGCGTCCGGGCCGTCCAGTTCGTTGGCGACGGGCAACACCTCGTTCATGGTGAACTGGCGCGCACTGTCGCGGATCATTGTCCGTTCTTCGGTGAAAAAGCCGCGGCCATCGCCCGAATACAGGCTGTCATTGGTGTCCATATTCAGTCTCCTTGGGATTTTAGGCGGCGCACGAGGTTCGAGCGCCGAAAGCGGATAACCTCTTGGCCATGCTGGTTCACACCGCGCGTAGCCCAGGTCACAATTCCGAAATCGGGGCGCTTGTCACTCTCGCGGGCGGCAATGACCTCGCTTTCGGCTGTCAGGGTGTCGCCGGGATAGACGGGTGCGCCATAAACGCATTTATCCACGCCCAGAAACGGGCCGCCCCCCTCGGACAGGTCTTCGACGCTGAGTCCGAAAACCGTGTTGAACACCAGCAGCGGGTTCACCGGACAGCCCCGGTCGTAGCCATTCGCTGCCGCGATCTCGGCGTTGAAATACTGCGGGTTGTAATGCAGCGTCAGCGTGGTGAAGAGCGTGCTGTCCGCTTCGGTCAGGGTCCGCCCCCAATGATGGGTAAAGGCGCGTCCAATGGAGAAATCCTCGAACGTGTTGCCCCGTGGCCAGAGCCGCGCACGCGATTTCAGATCTTCGACTGTATCCATGTGTTATCCAATTTTTGCCAGGTCGCCCCGAGCGGGGGTCGACGCGTGCAGTAGCTGCGACAGGTCGGCGGCTGCGGGCAACGCCCGGATAGCGGACAGCAGGCTGTCGGCGGCCCCGGCGCCCAACTTCGGGTCGATCAGGGTCACGGCCTTGGCGCGCAGGGTCTCCTCCTGTGCGTCCAGGTCCTCCACCGGGGTCGAGACATCCCAGGTCGCGCTGCGGACGGTGCCATCGGTCAGCGTCACATCCACCTTGGCGCCATAGCGCTCTGCGGCTTCCGCTTCGTCGGTCACCAGCCGCGTCTTGCCACTTAGCTCGGACAAGGTCGCGTCGCAGGCCGTTGCCTCGGAGTAAAGCGACAGGTCGGCGGTATCGGCCCCGGTCAGCGCCAGCGCCGCCAGATGACGGATCGAAAACTTGATGTCGAGCCCGGTGCGTGGCTCGGCCACGTCGCAGACCGAGCGGTGACTGTCAGGCACATGCAGCGCGATACCCGTCACCTCATTGGGATCGATGGCATGTTGTGCCGGCAGCCGTGCCATCGCCTCGATCGTGCTGTGCGTAAGATAGCAGGCGGCGTGATACTTGAACAGGTTGCGGGTGATTTCCCAGTCGGGCGCACCGTCGGGGGTCGCGCCAAAATCGGCTGCCGACATCTGGGCGTCATCGGACATCGCCGCGCCAAAACCCTGCGCATGTTCCAGCCCGCCTTCGCGTGCGGTGAACCCTTGTTGCGCCAACCGCACGGCCATAACCCCGTTCGCAGCAGCGTTGCCGGCGTGAAACGGCTTGGCCATGGTGCCGAACATCGCCTTGATCCCGGAGGCCTGAGTGGCGGCGAGACCCAGCGCGGCCTCGGTACGGTCCGCGTCCAGCTTCAGCAATGCGGCACAGCCTGCCGCCGCTGCGACTGCGCCGATGGTGCCGGTCGCGTGAAACCCGCGTGCGTAGTGGCTGTCGCCCATCGCGTGACCCAGCCGTCCCGCTATCTGGTAGCCCACGACAAACGCGCGCAGCACCGCAATCCCTGACAGACCCTCGCGTTCGGCCACTGCCAGCAGCGCGGGGGCGATCGGGACTGTGGGATGCCCGTGCATCCGCAGATTGACGTCGTCGAAATCCAACGCATGACCGAGCGTGCCGTTGATCAGCGCCGCACGCTGCTCTGTGGCGCGACCGCCCTGCCCCACTAGCGTACCCCCCTGGGCGACTGTTTCGCCCTCGGTTCCGATGGCGGTAATGATCGGAACAAGCTCTTCATCGGTGGCCGCGATGGTGACGGCGAACCAATCGAAAAGACATTGGCCCGCCAGCCGCAAAACCGGCTCGGGCATGTCCAGCGCAGCTGATCCGGCGATCCAGTCGGCCGCTGCCCGCGTAAATCCCGACGCATCCGTGGCTGCGGCAATCTTTGGGGGGTGTGACGTGTCGGCCATGCTGCGTTCCCATCTGTTCGTAACACCCGATTTATAGCCGCTACGTTTTCAGCAAACCAAGCCGCAATCCGTATTCTGATACAAAATATCACATATCAGATGGTGCGAGGTATGGCCGGGTTCTGAAAAATTGGCCAAGGGCAGCTTTGGTGCACAATAAAGCTCGTCAACTTGAGGATTTCGGCGACCAAGCGGTCTTCAGCAGTACACTCCGGCGCAACGGCTCAGAAGTTTCCCTACGCGGCCGGCGGGGAGATCAGATTGTCTAACACTAAGCCCGGCTCGGCGCGGCGAGGGCACTTAATCTTTTTCTGCAATCACTTCAGTTCGTTAGTTGCTCTATACCCCTTCCGCCGTATTCCACCTTCCAACGATGACAGGTCTATTCAGTCACACCGATCTGTCTGGTCACATCAATCCGGGGCATTCCATACCTAATCAGAACCTTAACATGCCGCAATTTCGTAACAGTCTCTCCGGGCTTCGGCATTGCCATTTCGCGCCCTGTGCTTTTTCGCTGCTGCCTGTGGCCGATCATGCATTTGCGGCTGACGTCACGCACGCCGTTCTTGCCTTTGGACATGCCAAATAGCGGTGCCTGTGCTTCAATCGCCGCCATCGAGGCAGACCGATCTGCGTGCGGTTAGGTACAAATGCGTTTCCGACCCGCACAATCCTGCTTTGAAGATCTGTCATAGGCACCTCACAACGCCTGTGCGGTCCCCCCGCGCAAGCGCCCTGCGTCAGGCGCGGGGCCTAGTCTGTGAGCCTGACATTCCCGGTTGACGTACCGGCAGTAGACGTTGAGAAGCCGATTTCGGTCAGTATCTGGTTTGCTCCGACCGAAATTGCCACGAGTGCCACAAGAGCGATGAGGAATGGTTTCATCTCAATTCGCTCCTGTTCTGCGCGTCTCGTCGTCGATGACCCGTTGCGCCCAGATGCTGTGGTGTTCGCGTGCCCATTGCTCTTCTACTTCGCCTTTGGCCATGGCGTCGAATGCGCCTTCCATCCCGACCGATCCCAGATAGATGTGCGCAAAGATGATTGCCGTGAGGATGATGCTGACAATCGCGTGCCAAAGCTGTGCGTACTGCATTTCCTCCTGCGGTGCGAGCGGATAGGGCAGATCTGCCAAGCCGAACCAACCCGGTGCTCCCCAGCCGTTGAGTGTTGAGAACGTATGCCCGAAGAGGTTGAACTCGAACGGGAACAGAAGCGACAGGCCGGACAGGGAAATGGACGTGCCCAATACAATGACGGCCCAGAAAATCAGCTTTTGCCCGGCGTTGAATTTCTTTGCCGGGGGATGACCCCCACCAAAAATTCCGCCCCCCTTTGCAAGCCACTGCAGGTCGGTTTTGTCCGGCAGATTGTGAACGACCCAAACCACGAAAATGATGATCAACGCGACCATGAAGGCCCAGGAAATGTTGTTGTGGATCCATTTGCTCAGGTTTGCGAGGGCAGAAAACGCTTCATGTCCAAAGGCCGGGATGAGTACCTTGCGTCCGAAGAGCGATAATAGTCCGGTTATTCCGAGCAGTATGAAAGATGACGCCAGCAGCCAGTGCCCAAAGCGCTCGAAGGCCTTGAAACGCGTTATGGTTCGGCCGGTTTTCTCGCCGTCGATGCGGATACGCCCCCGGATGAAATAGAAAAGCGTCAGCAGCAGCAGCGTACCACCCAGCAGGTAGATGGCAATTTTCAGCAACGGACCTTCCCGAAACTGCAACCACCACATGCCGCCGTCCTGAATCAAGGTCTTGGCCGCGGGACCGCGGGCCTGGGTCGTGATGTCTGCAGTTCCATACCGTATGGCACGCCAAAGATCAGGGTCGGAGGCACCGCCCAAAGTGCCGAGTTGATCAACAGTCGCTGCGGCTGCCTCGGGATCGCCGGTCAGGTCTCTGCGAAACTGATCGTCGACCGCAATGCCTTCCTGACGACGCAGAATATCCTCGAGCGTTTGCGCACCGCCCGTCGACGCGCGCGGATCAACAGGCACATCCTGTGCGATAACAGGGACCGCGAGGGTCCAAAGAAGGACAATCAAACCAAACAGACGCATCATCGGAACTTCCTTATGTCGGATGAAAGAAGGGCGGCCAAACACAGGCCGCCCCCCGGTATACTAACACCAAAGAGGCGTTCAGCCGCCTTTTTGATCGTAGGCCGTGCCCCAGCCCCATGCACCGGACCCGAACCCGCGGGCGACGACACGCTCGCGATAGATACCCGAAACCACATCGCCGTCACCGGCAAGCAAAGCCTTGGTGGAACACATCTCGGCGCAGATCGGCAACTTGCCCTCCGCGATCCGGTTGCGACCGTATTTCTGAAATTCGGTTGTCGAGTTGTTTTCTTCCGGCCCGCCGGCGCAGAACGTACATTTGTCCATCTTGCCGCGCGATCCGAAGTTGCCAGCCTGCGGATATTGCGGCGCTCCGAAGGGGCACGCGTAGAAGCAATAGCCGCACCCGATACACAGGTCCTTGGAGTGCAGTACGATCCCTTCGGACGTCTGATAGAAACAATCCGTCGGACAGACCGCCATGCACGGAGCGTCGGAACAGTGCATGCACGCTACCGAAATCGACCGCTCTCCAGGAGAGCCGTCGTTGATCGTGACGACCTTGCGCCGGTTGATGCCCCAGGGCACCTCATGCTCGTTCTTGCATGCCGTGACGCAGGCGTTGCATTCAATGCAGCGTTCGGCGTCCACGAGAAATTTTGCTCTTGCCATTCTACTTCTCCCTTACGCCGTCCAGATTTTGCAAAGAGTGGCTTTCGTCTCTTGCATCTGGGTCACGCTGTCATAGCCGTATGTCTGTGCGGTGTTTGTGCTTTCGCCCAACACATAAGGGTCGGCACCTTCGGGATACTTGTCCCGCAGATCGACGCCTTCCAGATGGCCGCCAAAGTGGAACGGCATAAACGCGACACCTTCGCCCACCCGCTCCGTCACCATCGCCATCACCTTGACCTTGCCCCCTTCCGGGCCTTCAACCCAGACCTGCGCCCCGTCGCGCACACCAAGGTTGTTGGCGTCACGGCGGTTGATCTCGATGAACATGTCCTGCTGCAATTCCGCAAGCCACGGGTTCGAGCGCGTCTCGTCCCCGCCGCCTTCGTATTCGACCAGGCGACCCGATGTCAGAATGATCGGATACTCCGTCGCAAAGTCCTTTTCCTGGATCGAGGCGTACATTGTCGGCACGCGCCAGAACTTCTTGTCCTCATAGGTCGGATAGTCGGCTACCAGATCGCGCCGACTGGTATAGAGCGGCTCACGGTGAATCGGCACCGGATCGGGGAAGGTCCAGACCACCGCCCGCGCCTTTGCATTGCCGAAGGGTGCACATCCACGCGCGATTGCCACACGTTGGATCCCGCCCGAAAGGTCGGTTTTCCAGTTCACCCCACCGGTCGCTTTCTTGAAATCGGATTCGATCTCGCCCGTCTGCGAGGTCTCCCCGACTTCTTCACCGCTTCCGCTTGCGGCGGCATCGGTCAACGGCTCGCC
This sequence comes from uncultured Sulfitobacter sp., assembly GCF_947497275.1. Taxonomy (GTDB): domain Bacteria; phylum Pseudomonadota; class Alphaproteobacteria; order Rhodobacterales; family Rhodobacteraceae; genus Sulfitobacter. The sequence goes on along the minus strand of NZ_CANMFS010000001.1, from coordinate 75,457 downwards.
TTCGGGATAGCCTGCAACCGCGTTGATCGCGCGTTTCTCCTCGTCGGTCAGGTCATCTTCCCATCCCAGCGTGCGCAACATGGCCACGGTGAATTCGGGATAGCCGTCTTCGATCTCCGACCCGGGTGTGAATACCCCTTCGGCCAGCAGGTTATCGCCGTTGCGCTCTACCCCGAAACGGGCGCGGAACGTCAGACCACCTTCGGCCACCGGCATCGACATGTCGTACAGGTTCGCGGTGCCCGGGTGGTTCATTTCGGGCGTACCCCAACACGGCCACGGCATTCCGTAGGTATCGCCATCGGCCGGCCCACCGACCGCCCGCAGGGTCGTACGGTCGAAGGTATGCTGATTTGCCATGTGCTTTTTCATGCGCTCGGGGCTTTGCCCGGTATAACCGATCGTCCACATGCCGCGGTTGAATTCGCGGGTGATGTCTTCGACGTTTGGCTCCCCACCGTCGTCGATAGCGATGTTGCGAAAGAGCTTGTCGTGAAAGCCGAACTTGTCAGCAAACATCGCAATGATCGTATGATCCGGTTTGGATTCAAACAGAGGCTCGACCACCTTGTCGCGCCATTGCAGCGACCGGTTGGACGCCGTCACGGATCCGCGTGTCTCGAACTGGGTGCAGGCGGGCAACAAATATACGCCGTCCGTCCGGTCCTGAAGAACGGCGGTGACGGTCGGATAAGGATCAACCACGACCAGCATGTCGAGCTTTTCCATCGCCGTCTTCATTTCCTTCTGTCGGGTCTGGCTGTTCGGCGCGTGGCCCCACAGAACCATGGCGCGGGTGTTGTCGGGCTGGTCAAGGTTTTCCTTGGCTTCCAGAACGCCGTCGATCCAGCGGCTGACGGGAATACCCGTCAGGTTCATCATCGGCGTGTCCCCGTAGGACGATTCCGAGAAACGGCTCTTGAGCCAGTCGATATCTTCGTTCCAGACCCGCGACCAATGCGCCCACGCGCCCGCAGACAGGCCATAGTAGCCCGGCAGCGTATCCGCCAGAACGCCGAGATCGGTTGCGCCCTGCACGTTGTCGTGCCCCCGGAAAATGTTGGTGCCGCCCCCTGCGACGCCCATATTGCCCAGCGCCAGCTGCAAGATGCAGTAGGCACGCGTGTTGTTGTTGCCGTTGGTGTGCTGGGTGCCACCCATGCACCAGATCACGGTGCCGGGACGGTTGTTGACCAGCGTGCGCGCAACCCGCTCAAGCTGGCTGCCCGGTGCCCCGGTCACACGCTCCACTTCATCGGGAGTCCATTTGGCCACTTCGTCCCTGATCTGTTCCATGCCCCAAACACGCGTGCGGATGAATTCCTGGTCCTCCCACCCGTTCTCGAAGATGTGCCACAGGATACCCCAGACCAGCGCCACATCCGATCCGGGCCGAAAACGGACGAATTCGTCCGCATGAGCCGCCGTCCGCGTAAAGCGCGGGTCGCAGACGATCAGGGGCGCGTTGTTCTGCTCCTTGGCCTTGAGAATGTGCAACAGCGACACAGGGTGCGCTTCGGCCGGGTTGCCGCCAATCAGGAAGATCGCCTTGGATTTGTGGATGTCGTTGTAACTGTTGGTCATGGCGCCGTAGCCCCATGTATTCGCCACGCCGGCCACTGTGGTCGAGTGACATATACGCGCCTGGTGATCGACGTTGTTGGTGCCCCAATAGGCCGCGAACTTGCGGAACAGATAGGCTTGTTCATTGCTATGCTTGGCAGATCCCAGCCAATAGACGGAATCCGGGCCACTTTCGTCGCGGATCTTCATCATGCCGTCGCCGATCTCGTTGATCGCGGTTTCCCAGCTGATACGCTCCCATTCACCGTTCACTTTTTTCATCGGATATTTGAGACGCCGCTCGCCGTGGGCGTGTTCGCGGACCGACGCCCCCTTGGCGCAATACCCGCCCATGTTGAACGGGCTGTCGAAACCGGGCTCCTGCCCGATCCAGACACCGTTGTCGACTTCGGCAACAACGGTACAGCCGACCGAACAGTGCGTACATACGGACTTGATGGTCTCAACGGCACGGGTCGCTGCGGTTTGTGCGGTGGCCTGCGTGACCGCGCCCCCTGTAGAAGCGATCGCGGCCAGGCCCCCGATTGCAAGGCCCGATCCGCGCAGAAAACCACGCCGGTCGATCCCGGCAGCCTCTTTGCTGACAGCAACCGGGGCGCGGCCTGCGCGGCGGGCATATCCGTTGGTCTTTTTCCTCAGCATGGTCTTCCTCCCTGATCCGGTTTGGCCGGATAAATTAGTATCGTGCGCGGCCCGAGGCCTAGAAGCGTGTGCTTTCGAGATAGGCCCGCGTATGGGCCGTGTCCTGCATCGTGTCGGACGACAGATCTGCGGGCTGTGCTGCGGCCGGCGTGGCACCGCTTCCCGCGGCGACGGCAACAGCAGCCGGTGCAGCGGTGCCGGCCAGCTTCAGAAAATCGCGGCGGCTTGCGCCTTTGGGTGTGTCAGTCATGGGATGTCTCCCCTTCCTTGCTTGGCGGGCATCCCCGCCGGTGAATTTTCGAAACGGTCAGTTTGCCGTCAAACGAAATGCTTCGCGCTCGATGTCCATCAGAGCGATCCCGACAGCCCCGACGGATGCATACAAAACCGAGGATTTCGCGGCCTTGAGGTCGGTAAAATAGTGGGTGGCCCATGTCCCGATATGCGCATTGAAGAACTCTCGCTGCTCCTGAACATCCGCGACACGTCCGAAGCGTCCAACGATCATGCCCGCCATCATTTCCATCAACGACGCGATATTGTCTTCCGGCTCGAACACATCGGCGGCGCGCGTCATGCCGAAACCTGCCATCGTGGCACGCAGGTGTGCCAGTGGTTTCTCGTTCAGGAAACCCGTCAGGTAATAGCTGGCGTAAGGCAGCAACTCGCCCCGGCCCAGACCGATGAAAAGCGCGTTGAATTCGGTCCGCACGGCGCTTGGCTTCGATACCTTCGCAACACGCGCAAGGCCCTGGATAGCCTCGCCCAACGGGGTTTCATCGCCGCGCAGCGCCGCGGTCTGTTCAAGCAAGGCCTGATCGGGGGGGGACGACAACATCAAACCCAGATAATTGTAGAGATCGGCCCGCATGCGGTCCTCTTGCGTAAAATTCATGGCGGGCGCCGCAACGGTCATATGTCGTCGTCTCCGAAATGAAATGACATGCGCCGAGCCATGGGCATATCAGGCTGCTCTTGGATATAGACCGCCGGATCCGCCGCGCCAGTGATATCGGGATCCGTCACGCCGCCGTCCGCGTCGTCGACCGCGTCGTCGGCGCGCTCTTGCGTGTCCGGTGCATCGCGGTCCTCGGGCGGCGAAAGCGACAAATCATTCTGCCGTTCCATCTCAAGAAGATGCGACAGCATCCCCTTTCCAACCTTGTAGGTCGTGCTGATCGGCCCCTGCCCGAAGCTGCCGGTCAGATAATCATCGTCGTAATCGTTCAAACCGTCCACACAGGCAAGCACGGGATCGCTGCGCCACAGGGTACGCAGTGCCCGCTTGCGCAGATGATCCGGTACTGCCTTGGCGAGGAACGCCTTGAAGTCATCGCCACGAACGAGGGTGTCCGGGTCCGGCAGGCCAAGGTCTTCGAGGATGTCGGCGTCGGACTTTCCGGCGTATGCCGCATGCTGCTCCATGAGCGCCGCATCTTCTTCGGCGTGCTCTTGTGCCACAGCTTCGGCGGCGACGGCGGCACGGCGGCGTGACCAGGAATAAGACACATCGCTCATTCAGACACCGCCTTGCGCCGTGGCGCGCGGTAGACGTCGCTGGTCTGGCGAATGCGCGCGTCGCCTATCCCGTCGTCGACACGGTCAACCCGCGCCGTGTCACGACGGCGTTTAATGAACGCCTCTTCTTCATGGTATGTATCAACGAAGCGGGCAATCCAATGGTGCACCGCGTCGGGCATCGCAATTTTCTCGACCATCTCTTCCGCCGAATCGCAATAATCCTGCGCTTCGTAGGGCGACGCCGTCACCAGCGCGACGGACCAGGGCAATTCTCCGGCCCGTTCGTTCTGTCGCAATACGACATATACGGACGGAACCCGCGCCTGCAGTTCATGAGCATAGGCCTCGGCGTCTGATACATACAGCGTCAAAGGCAGCGTCGCGGCATGGTATTCCGTCACATCGCCCGCGCTGCGCATGACTTTCCAGTCCGCTGCCGGCGCACCGGGCAAAACCGACGAAACAGACCACGCATACCGGGCCCATCGGGTCACACCGGGTGCGCGCCTGACAACGATGCCAATCGGTAGGGATTGCGCATTTGGGAATGCCAGCGTCAAACAGGTTTCCTTTCCAGTGGGAGACTCCGATACTGTATCATCTTCATGCCTTTCCAAAGTGCTTTTTTTTAACATCGTATACAAAATGAAGGACTGCAAAGCCTTCGAACCAATATCTGGTGTCGCGGCAGCGCCGGCCACGGTTCCGGACAAGCACAAGGAAGTACCGGCGCAGCCGTAGACTGGCGGAAACCGGCGGGGCCGCGAAGGGCGGTTTGCGGTTTACGGCAGCGCCAAATCCTGCCTAGTTGAGCGGCGGACCTGACTACAAACTCCGGGGGAAGATATGCCGAAGACACTACTTGTATGTGATTGCCTTGGCTCCCAGGAGATCGACGCAGATCATTTGGGCAAGGCGACGGGCCTTGCCTGTTCGGGGTGCTTCACAAGCCTGTGCACCACCCAGATCGACGCTGCGGCCAAGGCCGTTTCGTCGGGCGATGCTGTTATCGCTTGCCGTCAGGAGGCGGGCAGGTTCACCGACCTCGCCGAAGAACTGGCGGCAGACGTTCCGCTATTCGTCGACATCCGCGACCGCGCCGGCTGGACCAGTGATACTGCCGCAACATCCCCCAAGATGGCGGCGTTGATCGCGGACGGATTGCTGGCGGAGCCGTCCTTCGGATTCGTCGACGTCGTGTCCGAAGGCACCTGCCTGATTTTCGGCGATCCAGATACCGTCCTCGCCGCCGCCGAGAGGCTGGCAGGAGTACTGGCGATCACGGTCCTGCTTGCGCCCGGCGCGGAGTTCGTCCCGTCACCGGATCACGATATAGTGATAGGTTTGCTGGCGCAGGCGTCCGGCACCATCGGAAAATTCGACGTCAGGATCGACGCCTTCCAACAAAGCTTGCTGGGCGGGCGCGGCATCCCTGCGCTGTCGCCGCCGCGGGACGGCGCGCTGTCCACTTGCGACATCATTCTTGATCTGACCGGTGGCACTGCACTGTTTCCGGCCCCTGAAAAACGCGATGGATATCTGCGTGCCGATCCGCGCAGCAGTCCGGCGGTGGCAGAAGCGGTATTCGCGGCAAGCCAGCTTGTCGGTACATTCGAAAAACCTCTGTACGTTCGGGTGGAACCGACGCTCTGTGCCCATTCGCGCGCTGGCAAACCCGCCTGCTCGAATTGCCTGAACGTCTGCCCGACGGGCGCGATCGTTTCGGCAGGCGAACATGTTGCCGTCGACCCGATGATCTGTGCCGGTTGCGGTGGCTGTGCCGCCGTCTGCCCCTCGGGCGCGATCAGCTATGAGATGCCGACAGCGGATCACATCTTTCGGCGGATCAACACCCTGGCTACATCTTACCGCGCGGCGGGCGGCACCGACGCACGGCTGCTGGTCCATGACGATCACGGCGCAGAGATGATCCGTCTTGCCGCGCGTTTCGGACGCGGTTTGCCCGCGCATGTGATCCCGATGGAAATCGGCGCGCTCGCGGGGTTTGGGCATGCCGAAATACTTGCGGCGCTCGCTGCGGGATTTGCCCATGTGGACATTCTGCTTGGGCCCAAAACAGAACGTGACGCGCTTGATCCGCAGCTTGAACTTGCCCTAGCGATCGCACCGCAACAGGCGTCGTTTCTTGACTTTGCCGACCCCGATGCATTGTCGGATCACCTCTTTGAAACGGAAACCCCCACGGCAATCGACGTACCGGTCCTGCCGCTGGGCACGCGCCGTCAGGTCGCGCGACTGGCGGCAAAAGCGCTGAACCCCGTATCGGAGACACTTCCCTTGCCGAATGGCGCGCCCTATGGCGCCGTTGTGGTCGATACCGACGCCTGTACGCTCTGTCTGGCCTGTGTGTCGCTGTGCCCTTCGGGTGCGCTTGGCGACAACCCCGATCTGCCACAGCTGCGCTTTCAGGAGGACGCGTGCTTGCAATGCGGGCTGTGCGCAAATGTCTGCCCGGAAAATGCGATTACCCTCGCACCGCAATTCGACCTGACCGATGCGGCCTACACCCAAAAAATCCTCAATCAGGAAGACCCCTTTGCCTGTATCGAGTGCGGCACGCTTTTCGGTGTGAAATCCACCGTCGAAAAGATCATGGAGAAATTGGCCGGTAATCATGCGATGTTCGCCAATCCGTCCGCCGCCCGCATGATACAGATGTGTGACGGCTGCCGGATCAACGCGCAGTTTCAGTCGACCGACAACCCCTTCGCGTCCAAAGAGCGCCCCCGTCCGCGCACGACAGAAGACTACCTATCAAAGCGGAGAGATCACTGAGTCTGTAGCGGCGCGCCCGGATCAGTGGGCGCGATTCCGGCGACGTAGCCCAGGATATGCCCCAACTCGGCTTGGGTGATTTCGACCGGGACGATGATACGCTTGCCGATATCCGAAAACAGCCACTCCCGGCAAAGCACAAACCCCTGCGCATTGGTCGTTGCCACATGCCAAATGCGGTCCAACCCTTTACCAACCGCGATGCCATCTGCGCCGATCGCAACGTCGCCGCCCTGATCCCCCCTGTCGATCCCCGCCCCCATGCTTGAGCGGGAAACGCGGCCGCAGATATGCCAGCAGACCCGTGTCGACGATTTCGTGTGCAGCGGGTAGGGTAAAGGTACCACTCTGCGCTTGCACGGCCCCGGAGAACAATACACACAAAAGAAGACAGAGCTTTTCATATCCAACCTACCGCAACGATGATCCAGCCCGGGGCGCGGGTCGCAAGGCGGTCAAGCCAACCGGAGACAATCCCATGAGCGAAGATTTCAACATGTCGATGCGCAAGTTCCTCAAGCAGGTCGGCGTCACCTCGCAACAGGCCATCGAAGAAGCCATGCGCACCGCAGGCGATACCAGCGGCCGCAGCTTTGAAGCAAAAATGGTTCTGACCGTCGATGGTCTGGACCTGGAACATGTAGTGACAGGCAAGATCGAAGGTCAGGCGTAAGGTGACTGCCAACAGGGAAGCCGTTCTTGGTATCTTGTCGGGCCTCGACGATCCCGTCGGCGGCACCCCGATCACCGAGGCCGGCATCGTCAAGGCCCTGACCGTAAACGACGGCTCCGTACGTTTTGTCATGGAAGTAAGCGCAAGCCACGCGGACGCCTACACCGGCATCAAGAACGCCGCCGAAGCGCAGATCGGTGCGCTCGACGGTGTGACGTCCGTTTCCATCGTGATGACCGCCCACAGCACCGCAAAGGCACCGCCTGACCTCAAGTCATCGCGGCGCGCCGAGCCCGCCGGCCCCGAAAGGATACCGGGCGTGGATCGGATCATCGCCGTGGCATCCGGCAAGGGGGGCGTGGGCAAATCGACGGTCGCCTCCAACCTCGCGTGTGCGCTGGCTGCGGAAGGCCGACGTGTCGGGCTGCTGGATGCGGATGTGTACGGGCCGTCACAGCCGCGCATGCTCGGTGTTTCGGGTCGTCCCGCATCCCCCGACGGCAAGATCATTCTGCCGATGCGCAACTTCGGCGTTACGATGATGTCACTTGGTCTGATGGCCAACGACGATCAGGCCGTTGTCTGGCGCGGTCCGATGTTGATGGGCGCGTTGCAGCAGATGCTGACCCAGGTGCAGTGGGGCGCACTGGATGTTCTGATCGTCGATCTGCCGCCCGGTACAGGGGATGTGCAGATGACGCTGGCACAGAAATCGCATCTGAACGGCGCCATTATCGTATCCACCCCGCAGGACATCGCCCTTCTGGACGCACGCAAGGGCATCGATATGTTCAACCAGCTCGGCACGCCGCTGATCGGGATGATCGAAAACATGTCGACACACATCTGCTCGGCCTGCGGGCACGAAGAGCATCTGTTCGGCCACGGCGGCGTGGCTGCGGAGGCCGCCAAACTGGGTGTTCCGCTGCTTGCCGAGATACCGCTGCATATCGATATCCGGGTTGCAGCGGATGGCGGCGCGCCGATCGTCGTATCCAAACCCGACAGCCCCCCCGCCGCAGCATTTCGCGCAATCGCGCAGAACCTGATTGCCATGGACTGCGCATGACAAACCCGCACTTGCCGCCGCTGTTCGCGGGACAGGACGCCGCAGGCGCGGATCCCTTCGCGATGGCCGTGGCCGCAGCGGACATCGGCTGTGACGCGGGCCTGGTCATTCACGACCTTGCGGCGGATCGGTTGCGTGCGGCCATCGTGTTTGCCCCGGACGTGACCTTGTCCGAGGCAGCGGTGATCTTGCCGCTTTGCGGGGTGGGGCTGCAAAACGCCATCGGCGCGCTAGGCCCGCCCGAAGTCGGCGTTCATCTGGGATGGGACGGAACGATTTACGTCAATAGCGGACGCTGTGGCAAGTTGCGCATGGCGGCATCCGGCACGACTGAAACGGAGGAACCCGATTGGGTGGTGGTGGCGCTTTCGCTCTCGCTTTGGCCAGCGAATGACGAGACGGGCCTGACACCTGATCAAACCGCGCTATACGCCGAAGGATGTGCCGAAATCGACGCCGTCGAACTATTGGAAGCCTGGGTGCGCCATACCCTTGTTGGCATCAATACCTGGTCCGACGGCGGTACGGCGCAAATTCACCGTGAATGGCAGGGGCTTGCGCACGAATTGCACGGCGAAGTCACTGTCGCCGGACGCACCGGCACCTTTATCGGCCTTGATGACAGGCTGGGGATGCTGTTGAAGATCGCGGACGAAACCGTTCTGATCCCCCTGACCGAAAATCTCACGAGGCCGTCATGAAACTTGCCCGCGCAATCCATTTCGATGAAAGCGATCAAAGGGTGTTTCACAATCCCGCGCGTACGGGCGAATGGTGCATTTCCGGCGGTTTCGAGTTTTCCAACTGGGTCGAGGCTGATCTCGTCGGCAAGGCGCGTCAGGCATTTGCAAACGGCTGGATGGGGTGCGAAACCTATGGCCGCGTCAGCTGCGTCGCCATCACACGGATCGAGCCGCAGGAGCGCGACGCGCTCGTAACACTTTTGGCTCAGCATTTCGTCGATATCTACGGTGCCCCTTCCGTCGAGGCGGCGCGCGGCACCGCGACCGAGGAAATTGACCAGATGATCGACCTGTGCGCCGATCACGCGCCCAACACTTTGCTCACCGTCAGCCGTGCGTTGACACCGGCGGGCGTCCGCGAAAGCTACCGGATCATCGAAGCACAACAGGCAGATTTAATGCAATTTGCGGTTCACGGTCACCTGGACGATGAACCGCACAGTCACTGATTATTCAGCCACCGCATTGAAAACGAACAATGCTTCGCCCTCTATAGTGTAACCGTCGATCAGCTCGGCGGCCTGCGGGCTGGTCAACCAATTCTCAAGCTGCATCGCAAGATCATTCCGGACATGGGCGTGCTTGTCCGGATTGACAGGCAGGAAAGCATATTGATTGAACAGCGCCGGATCACCGGAATAAAGCAGGCCAAGCCCGCTCTTGTTGCCGAAGTTCAACCAGCTTGCGCGATCCGACAGAACATAGGCGTTCAGCCCGGACGCGGTATTCAGCGCCGCACCCATCCCCGCACCGACCGACCGGTACCAGGTGCCCGCAGCTTCGGGATCGACGCCAGCAGCGGCCCAGAGCGCACGTTCGGCCTTGTGGGTGCCGCTGTCATCTCCGCGGCTGACGAACGGGGCCTGCGTCTGCGCGATCCGCGTCAGGGCATCGGCGGCACTCGTGGCATCGGCGATTCCTGCTCCATCGGCGACCGGCCCGACCACGACAAAATCGTTGTACATGATCTCCCGGCGATACGTGCCATGGCCAGCCGCGACGAACGCTTCCTCAGCGGCCTTTGAGTGGACCAGAATAGCCTCGACATCACCCGCCTCGCCCAAGCGAAGGGCCTGACCCGTGCCGACCACCAGCAACTGCACCTCAAGGTCGAGATCTTCCTTGATAGCAGGCAGCAGCACATCTGCCAAACCCGAGTTTTCAAACGATGTCGTCACGGCCATTCGCATGGAATCTGCTGCCGCGACCTGCCCGCACACAAGAAAGGCCAGGGTAATAAAAATCCGTTTCATGTCACAATATCTCCTCTTAGAAATGCTGCCAGTTCCGCTGTACCGGGGGCGGCAAACAGCGCATCCGCCGCGCCGCTTTCATGTATCTTGCCATCCAGCAAGAATACAAGATCCCTCGCCAGCCTGCGCGCCTGTCCCATGTCGTGGGTCGCCATGACCAGCCGCGTACCCGCGCCCGCGACCTCGTGCAGCAACGCTTCGATCTCGCGGGTGGCGTGACCGTCCAGATTGGCGCAGGGCTCATCCAGAAACAGCACATCGGGCTTGCGGATGAGCGCGCGGGCAATCGCAAGTTTCTGCCGCTCCCCCCCCGACAGTCGGGCCGCCTGGTTGTTGCGCGACCCCAGTAAACCGATCCGCGCGAGCCAATGGTCGACGGCTGCCGCAATCTGGTCTTTGGGTGTTTTCACCAGCTTGAGCGGATAGGCAAGATTATCAGCCACGGTCCGGCGTATCACGATGGGCGTCTGAAAAACGAAAGCGTGTTTGGCGGGATCGTCACGCGCCCAGCTGACCGTACCACCGCTTGTCCGCTCGATCCCGTGCATCACCCGCAGCAGCGTTGTCTTGCCCGATCCGTTCGGCCCGATGACGATCGTCGCGCCTTGGGGATCAAGCACAAGATCAACCGGGCCGAGCACGGTTTTCGATTGCCGCCGCACCAACACCCGGTCCAGCTTCAGGGGGAATACGGCTGTCACCAGCGCCCCTCGCGTTCGGTTCGGGACAGCGAATGGATGGCGATGTTCACAAGGATGGCAATCCCGATCAGTACAAAGCCAAGTCCCAGCGCCAGCGCAAAATCGCCCTTTCCCGTCTCAAGCGCGATGGCGGTCGTCAGCACGCGAGTCACATGGTCTATGTTGCCGCCGACGATCATGATCGCCCCTACTTCGCCGATCGCCCGACCAAACCCGGCCAGGGCCGCCGTCAGCAGATTGCGTCTGCCGTCGTAAATCAGGGTCAGGATCCGCTGGCGCTTCGATGTGTTGAGAGAAATCAGCAGATCATGGTATTCGGCCCATAACTCCCGCATGGATTGATGCGCGATGGACGCGATGACCGGGGTGATGATGATGACCTGCGCAATAATCATCGCCGTCGGTGTGAAGAGCAGATCGAGAACGCCGAACGGTCCCGACCGCGACAGCAGGATGTACACGACCAGCCCGACCACCACCGGCGGCAGCCCCATCAGCGCGTTGATTAGCGAGATCACGAACCGCCGAAAGCGAAATCGCTGAACCGCAAGATAGGTCCCTAACGGGATCGCGATGACACTGGCGATGACAAGTGCGCTCAGCGTGACCCGCAGGGATCGAAGGCTGATTTCCCATAGCTCTGCATCGAACCCCACAACGAGCTGGAACGCCGCTTTCAGCCCCTCCAGAATTTCGATCATAAAGCTTCCTTGACAGCGTTCCCCGGGTGCGGCGGAAAATCCTGCCTTCGGTCTTAAAAGACAACCCGTAATCCGCTGCACCGTCAAAAAGAGCACTCTGTCGCGGCTTGCATCGCTGCCGGTGTTTGATTTGCCGGGGTACGCTACGGCGGTTTACCAGACAGATGTCGATTTTCCGGGTGCGTGCATCACACGGAGGATTTGTCGCAACGTTGTGTCGGCGCATGGACCGCGCCCGATGCGGTGCATCAGCATCGCGGTTGACCTGCGCCGGATCGGGCGCAGGTCGTGTTGCCGATTGCTATTCCGCCGGCATGGTTGCGGCCTTTATCCGGTTGAACGGATCCTCATAGCCATATTCGCTCAGATCGGCGACGGCACTTTCGCTGTCTTTCCAATCTTGCAATTCCACATCGGACGCCCGTGGCGAGAAAAGTCCGGTCCAGGCGTAGGTGATGCCGATCACCGGCGTCAGCCAGCAGGCAAATGCAAGAGGGATGTACAGCAGGTTCTCGAAATTTCCGTCGACCACGCCGAGGCCCAAAGCGGATATGACAAAGGCCCCGCCCGCGTTCCAGGGGATAAGTGGTGACATCAGCGTCCCACCCTCCTCGATCGCGCGGCTAAGATTCAGCGTCGAATACCCCATCCCGCGATAGACCGGCGAGTACATCCGCCCCGGCAAAGCGATGGAAAGGTACGGATCGCCCGCTACCAGATTTGTCGCCGTCGAGGTGGCGATGGCCGCTGTCTGAACGCCCGCGAACGAATGCACCTTAGACAGGATCTTAGCGATGATCGCCTGAAGGCACCCTGTCCGCTCGAGCGCGCCGCCGAAGCCTAGCGCGATGAGGATCAAAGAGATCGTCCACATCATCGACTGGATACCGCCCCGGTTCAAAAGGCTGTCGATCTCGGCGATGCCGGTGTCGATCGAATAGCCCCCGTTGGCATAGCCGAATATCTCGTGCAGCGACGATCCCTGCGCCAGCATCGCCGTGATCGCGCCCGCCACGACGCCGGCAAAAAGCGATGGGATCGGTGGCTTTTTGGCGATGGCCAAACCGATGACCAGCAGCGCGGGTACCAGAAGCCACGGCGAAATTGCGAAGTTCTCGTCGAGGGCCGTCGTGATGCCCTCGATCCGCTCGAACGAGGTGCTCCCCCCGTCGATCAGGCTGTACCCGGCCCAGACGTAGATGCCCAAAGCGATCAGCATCGCGGGCACGGTTGTCGGCATCATGTTGCGGATGTGGTCGAACAGGTTGGTGCCCGTCACCGCAGGGGCCAGATTGGTCGTATCCGAAAGCGGCGATATCTTGTCCCCGAAAAAGGCCCCCGACACAACGGCACCCGCTGTCCAGTAGACCGGCACGTCGAACCCCGCACCGATCCCCATCAAGGCCAGACCGACCGTCCCGACCGTTCCCCAAGAGGTGCCAAGCGAGACGGACACGACCGCGCACATGATCATGGAGGCGGCCAGAAAAATCTCCGGCGATAGAATGTTCAGTCCGTAGTAGATCAATGTCGGAACCGTGCCGGATGCGATCCAGACGCCGATGATCATGCCGACAACGATCAGCACCGACACCGAAGGCAATGACACGTTGATCACGCGAAACACGCCTTCTTCCATATTACCCCAGTCGTGCCCCAGATAGACACCAACGACCGACGTGATCGCAAGACCGATGGCAAGCGGGATATGCGGGGTGAAATCACCGAAATAGAACAGCTGTATTCCGAGCACCAGAAGCGTCAGAACAACGGGCACGAGCGCAAGACCGAAGGACGGTTTGCGGGGGTTTATCTCATCGGATGACATGCATCATCTCCTCTGTTGGCTACCGTGTGTGGCGATGCGGCCAAGGATGGTCCTTGGCCGCAGGTGCCGGGTTTTGACGTCCGTTTCGTCAAGAGGTCGTCGCGAGTAGGCTGGCGTTCCCGCCCGCTGCGGTGGTGTCGATGCACAAATGACGCTCGAGAATATAGCGTTCCGGGGCAATCGTCTCTGTGACCAATGCCAGAATGGCCCCCTCGCGCTGCGCCAGAGCCATGCGCAAATCACGGGTCCAGTCGGATGCTCCAGAGGCAGCAACAACGGCAAACCCCTCAAGGTCGTGCAGCACCACGGGATCCAGAGTGCCATCCAGCGCCGCAACCGGCGCGCCGGCGGCTGTCAGAGCGCCAGCCATCGAAGACGCCGCCCCCGGAACCACGATGAGCGCGCCGCACCCTGACCCAAGGGCCTGGATGGCCTGCGCCACCGCAACCTCTGGCGTCGGGCCGAGGCACAACACCGTGCCTCTGGGAAACATGCGTAAACGATTGCTTTCACCGGTCGGTCCGGGCAGCGTTTGCGGTGTCGTGTCGAACGCCGCCGTTTCCGCCAAAGCCTTGCGCACAATACCGGTGCGGCCCGTCAGTGCCGCCCTGAGGATTGACACCCGGTCGGGTCGCGCGGCCCAGTTGCGCGCGTCGATCTTCTCTATCGCCGCTTCAACCGCCGACCGCTCAACATGTTCGCCTAAGGGAACAACCGGCGCGTCCGGTTTTCCGACACGGCGGAACCGCGTCAGATAATGCGGCCCACCGGCCTTGGGCCCGGTTCCTGACAACCCTTCGCCGCCGAACGGCTGGCTGCCGACGATCGCGCCGATCTGGTTGCGGTTCACATAGGTGTTGCCGACGTTGATCCGCTCGACGATTTGCTGGACACGGTCGTCGATGCGGGTGTGCAAACCAAAGGTCAGCCCATAGCCCCGGTTGTTGATCTCATCGACGACCTTGTCGATGTTGCGCGCCTTGAACGTGGCGACATGCAACACCGGGCCAAAGATCTCGCGCTCCATATCTCCGATGCCGTCCACCTTGACAACAGCGGGCGTGACATAGGTGCCGCCCGTCGGCGCGTCGAGTTGCTTGAGCAGCGTACCGGCTTTGTCGTGCTGGGCCACATAATCCATGATGCCATGGCGCGCGTCTTCGTCGATCACCGGCGATACGTCCACGTCGGTCGACCAGGGATCGCCGATCACCAGCGCGTCCATCGCGCCATAGAGCATTTCGGTCAACCGTTCCCGTGCCTCCTCCTGCACATACAGCATCCGCAGCGCAGAACAGCGTTGTCCGGCTGACTGGAACGACGAGATCAGAATATCGCGCACGGCCTGTTCGGTTAGCGCGGTGGAATCGACGATCATTGCATTCAGGCCACCGGTTTCCGCGATCAGTACTGCATCGGCACCGGCATTCTTGGCCAGCGCCTTGTGGATGATCTGTGCGACCTCGGTTGATCCGGTGAAACAGACGCCCGCGATGCGCGGATCACTGGTCAGCGGACCGCCCACGGTCGGGCCATCGCCCGGCAGCAGTTGCAACGCCGCCTCGGGCATTCCCGCTTGCCGCATCAGCTCTACCGCGCGCGCGGCGATGATCGGCGTTTGTTCGGCAGGCTTGGCGATTACCGCATTGCCCACGGCCAATGCCGCCGCGATTTGTCCCGAAAAGATAGCGAGAGGAAAGTTCCACGGGCTGATGCACACGAATATGCCGCGCGGCGTGCCCGGTTCTTCCTCTTCCAGCCGCTCCGCCTCGTTCGCATAGTAGCGCAGGAAATCGACCGCTTCTCGCACTTCCGCAATACCATCTAGCAGGGTTTTCCCCGCCTCGCGTGTGGTGATGGCCGTCAGTTCCGCCGTATGCTCTTCGTAAAGGTCAGCAGCCTTGCGCAGGATGTCGGCACGGTCCGCGACAGACCACGACGACCAGTCCTCGAAACCGCCCTGCGCCGCGTCGAGTGCCGTTTCCACTTCCTCGGGCGTGGCCTCGTACACCGTGCCGACAACGCGGCCGGTGTCCGCAGGCGACAGGGCGTCGCGTCCTGTGCCTTTCGGGTCTGGGCTGCCGGCAAGCATCGGGCCGCCGGTCCATTTACTGTCCGCGAATTCCTCGCGCGCGGCCAGGAGTGGCAAGATCGACGCAGGCTCATTCACACGGAACCCCTTGGAGTTGTGCCGCGCGGGTTTGAACAAATCATGCGGTTGCGCAATTGTGGGGTTCGCCACCTGCTTGCCCAGCGCCTTGACCTCCGCGACCGGATCCTTCGAAATGGCCTTCGACGGAATCGACGTATCGACGATCTGGTTCACGAAGGACGAGTTCGCGCCATTTTCCAGCAAGCGCCGGACCAGATAAGCCAGCAGGTCGCGGTGCGCGCCGACGGGTGCATAGATCCGGCAACGCGTGCCTTCGGCTTGTTTGACGATCCCGTGCAGGGATTCGCCCATACCGTGTAGCCGCTGGAATTCAAAGCTGTCCTTATCATTGCCGGCCATTTCGATGACGGCCGCGCAAGTATGCGCGTTGTGCGTAGCAAACTGCGGATAGATCCGGTCCCGCCGGTCCATGAGCATCTGCGCGCAGGCCATATAGCTCAGATCGGTGTTGATCTTGCGGGTAAAGACCGGAAACCGTTCGACACCCAGCTCCTGCGCGATCTTGATTTCGGTGTCCCAATAGGCGCCTTTGACGAGACGCACCATGATTTTGCGGTCCAGCCGCTCCGCCAGGTTATAAAGTGTGTCGATCACCGGCGCCGCGCGCCGCCCGTACGCCTGTACTACTACGCCGAAACCGTCCCAACCCTCCAGCGCGGGATCCGACAACATCGCCTCAATCACGTCCAGCGACAGATCGAGCCGATCCTGCTCTTCCGCGTCGATGTTGAAGCCGATGTTCGCTTTCGCAGCCTGCTTGGCCAGTTCCAGCGCACGCGGTACCAGTTCGCGCATCACGGTCGTCTTATGCGTGTATTCATAGCGCGGATGCAGCGCCGAAAGCTTGACCGAGATGCCCGGGCTCGAACGCACGTCGCCCTTTGCCTGCTTGGCAATCGCGGTAATGGCATCCGAATAGGCCTTCTGATAGCGTTTTGCGTCCGCATCGGTCCGCGCCGCCTCGCCCAGCATGTCGTAGGAATAGGTATATCCCTCGGCCTCCTCCTCGCGGGCGTTCTTCATGCCCTCCTGAATTGTCTGACCCAAAACGAACTGCCGCCCCAGAATTTTCATGGATTGCGCGACAGCCGTACGCACCACCGGCTCGCCCATGCGCTTGACCAGACTGCGCAGGACACGCGTCGGGCCTTTCGGATCATCGTCCAGTACGCGCCCGGTCAGCATAAGAGCCCAGGTCGACGCATTCACCAGCGACGATGAGGAATGGCCCAAATGTGCACCCCAGTTCGAGGGCGCGATCTTGTCCTCGATCAAATCGTCAATCGTTTCGGCGTCAGGCACCCGCAGCAGCGCCTCGGCCAGACACATCAGGCCCACACCCTCTTCGGTCGACAGCCCATATTCGGCCAGAAACGCTTCCATCATCGAGGGCGAGGTTTCCTTGCGCACACGGTCGACATACTGCGCGCCGGCGGCGGCCACCTTGGCACGATCGGAGTCGGACAGCCTGATATGTTCCATAAGCAAGTCGATAACTTCAGCTTCATCTGCGGTATATCTTTCTCGGACACGCGCACGATGTTCGTTTTCCAGGACGATATCGGAGTGTGCTTGGTTGTTCATGCTGGCATTTCCAATCCATTAGGGTGATGGGAGACGCTATAAGGTGATCGGCATTGGGTCAAGCAACCTCCTAAAGATCTATTTTAACTAGATATTCTCAGTAGTAAATCAAAATTCAAATCATCAAATTGGGCGCCCCGATCACCGGCTTTCAGCCGCTTCTGTCGCGCCGTGAAAATGGCGGCGCCATACGGGACCGCGCTGACGTTTGACGTGGGGCCGGAACGCGGGAAGTCAAATGGTCCGGCAGACCGCGTCAGTATTTTCCGCGAATATAATTCATCATGGCGCTGCGCACGGATTGATCACCACGGTCGCGCGCGGCCTCGATCACGTCGCGCACTTCATTCAGATCGCACCGGCGCAGCAGGCTTTTGACGGGTCCGATAGATGCGGGCCGCATCGAAAGTGTCCGAAACCCGATTGCGGCGAAACACAACGCCTCCACCGGTCGGCCGGCATCTTCGCCGCAAAACGATACCGGCGTGTCGGTTTGTATGCAGCGATTGGCGATATCCTGCAAGAACGTCAAAAAGCTTACGTTCAAGGTATCATACCGCTTGCGCACGCGCTCGTTTTCCCGATCCGCAGCAAAGAAAAACTGTTTCAGATCATTGCCCCCGATCGACAGAAAATCCACCTCTTCGAAGAATTTCTGTGGTGCGAAGGCAAGGCTCGGAGTCTCCAGCATCGCGCCGATCTTAAGAGAGGAAGGAAGCGTGTGACCAAGCCGTGCCTCGCGCGCAAGTGTCTTGTCGACCTCCGCCCGTGCGGCGCGGAACTCATCGAACTGGGCGATGAACGGGAACATGACCGTCAGGGATCGCCCGTCCGCCGCGCGGAACAGCGCCTGCAATTGCATCCGCATGATTCCCGGCTTGTCCAGCCCGACGCGGATTGCGCGCCAACCCATGGCCGGGTTCGGCTCGTCGTTCGGCTTCATGTAGGGCAGAACCTTGTCCGACCCGATATCGAGCGTTCGGAACACCACCGGCTTGCCCTTTGCCGCCCCCAGAACCCGCGCGTAAAGCGTGCTCAGCTCGGACCGCTTGGGCATCTGATTGCGCACGAGGAACTGCAATTCGGTCCGGAAAAGACCAACCCCTTCGGCACCGGAATTTGCCAGGGACGGCAAATCCGCCATCAGGCCGGCGTTCATATGCAATGCAATCGTCTGACCGCAGGTCGTCATCGCCGGTTTGTCGCGGATCGAGGAATATCTTTCCTGTGCAGCGGCTTGCATGGCGATCTTGTCACGGAAAGCGGACGCGACGGTATCGTCGGGGCGCAGATGCACGATGCCTTGCTCCCCGTCCACCATGATGTGGTCCCCGTTCAACGCTTCGGTGCTGATCCGGCTCGCGTGGACGATCAGTGGTATCGCAAGCGCGCGGGCCACGATGGCCGCATGGCTGCCTACAGATCCCTGTTCGAGCACGATACCGCGCAGCGACCGGCCATATTCCAACAACTCGCCCGGTCCGATGTTGCGCGCCACGAGGATCGGATCGCTCGGCATATCGGCGCCTGTATCCGAACCCTGCCCGGTCAGGATACGCAAAAGCCGGTTGGACAGATCGTCCAGATCGCTCAGTCTCTCGCGCAGGTAGGCATCCGCAGACTGCCCGATACGGGCACGCGCAAGCGACTGCTCCTTTTCCACCGCAGCCTCGGCAGAGAGGCCCTGCACGATGTCTTCCTGCATGCGCCGCATCCAGCTCTTGGAGTTGGCGAACATGCGGTAGGCTTCGATCACCTGCTGCTGATCCTTGTCGCCGATCGACATCGTCAGCATCTGATCGACGCTCACCCGCAAGGCATCTACCGCCTCCTGCAGGCGCTGCGCCTCGCGCTCGGGGTCATCCGCGATGGGGTTCGAGACCACGACACGCGGTTCATGCAACCAGACATGGCCCTCCGCAACCCCTTCTTGGCCCACGGTGCCGCGTACCAGAACAGCGTGCGAATGACGGGCCGACATGGCCTCGCCTTCGCCCACAAACGCGCCCAGTTCTGTCATTTCGGCCAGAACCATCGCAACCACTTCGAGGGCGTAAACCTCATCGGCGCTGAATTCGCGCGCCATCTTGGACTGCACCACCAGAACGCCCAAGGCATCGCCAAGCCGCTGAATCGGAATCCCCAGAAAGCTGGAGAAGATTTCCTCGCCGGTCTCGGGCATATATCGAAATCCCCTCGCCTGCGGTGCGTCGGGGGTGTTGATCACCTGCCGTCTTTTGGCCACACGCCCGACAAGCCCCTCGCCCACCTTCATGCGCGTCTGGTGCACAGCGTCTTCCTTGAGCCCTTCGGTCGCACAGAGTTCGAGGGTATTTTCGTCTCGAAACAAATAGATGGAGCAGACTTCACAGCCCATCGAGGTCGCGATCAGATGGGTGATCTTGTCGAGCCGGGCCTGCCCGGCGACATCCCCCGCCATCGCATCACGAAGCCGTCCAAGCAATTTGCGGCTGTCGCTTTCTGTGCGTTCTGGCATGGCGTTCCTACCCTTGCTTCGGGTTTTGTATAACTTGGGTTCGCGCTAATGGGGAGAGGGAATAACCCTTTTCCCGTCATTGGATAGCCATACACCACGCAGACTGCTGCGATCCACCGCCGATCACATCGCGGCAATCATGTTTCGGCGTGCCAAAATCGGGCCGCTGCCTGGCGATCAGGCCGCTTTGTCCAGTTCGAAGGCATCGTGCAGCGCCTGAACGGCCAGTTCCATGTATTTGCGGTCGATCAGCACCGAGATCTTGATCTCGGAGGTTGTGATGACCTTGATATTGATGCCTTCGTCCGACAGCACCTTGAACATCTTGGCGGCAACGCCGGTATGGCTGCGCATCCCGATGCCAACGACCGACACTTTCGCCACGCCTTCGTCCGCAATAACCTCTTTGAAGTTGATCACACCGTCCTGTGCCGCTTTGTTCATTGCGACCTGCGCGCGCTTCACCTGATCGACGGGACAGGACCACGTCATATCGGTCCGCCCTTCTTCGGCGATGTTCTGCACGATCATGTCGACGTTCACGCCACCCTCGCTGAGCGCGGTGAAGATGCTGGCGGCAATGCCGGGGCGGTCGGCGACCGACACCAGCGTCATCTTGGCCTCATCTCGGCTGAACGCCACGCCCGCTACCACATTGCTTTCCATGATTTCCTCCTCGTCACAGACGAGCGTTCCGGCCTCGTCGGACTGTTCCTCAAAACTTGACAGGACGCGCAGCTTTACCTTGTAGCGCATCGCCAATTCAACCGAGCGGGTCTGCAACACCTTGGCGCCCAGCGACGCTAGCTCAAGCATCTCTTCGAAGGAGATCCTGTCGAGCTTGCGGGCCTTCGATTCGACCCGTGGATCAGTCGTATAGACACCGTCGACATCGGTATAGATGTCGCACCGCTCCGCGCCGAAAGCGGCGGCAAAAGCCACAGCGGTGGTATCCGAGCCGCCTCGCCCCAGCGTGGTGATGCGTCCTTCGGGGCTGACCCCCTGAAATCCCGCGACCACCGCGACCTTCATGCCATCCTTGAACTTCGCGGTGATATTCTCCGGCGGGATGTCCTCGATGCGCGCAGCGGAATGGGCGGAGGTCGTCATCACCGGCACCTGCCAGCCTTGCCAGCTGCGCGCCGGCACATCCATTTCCTGCAACGTCAATGCCATCAAACCGGCGGTAACGTTTTCGCCCGAGGACACAACGGCATCATATTCGCGCGCGTCGTACATCGCAGAGGTCTCGTTCACCCAGCCGACAAGCTCGTTCGTCTTGCCTGACATGGCGGACACGATGACGATCACGTCATATCCTTTGGACACCTCTACGCCCACGCGCTTTGCGGCGCGGCGGATCCTGTCCAGCGTGGCAACGGACGTGCCGCCGAATTTCATAACAAGTACAGGCATCAGACCCTCGCCCTAAGTCATACCGCGCGCGGTTTACGCGAGGGCGTGTCCCTGTGCAAGGGTGCGCACCACAAACAGGTCAGTACGGGTGCGCGCGACCGTCCCATGTCTCGAAACAGCCCGTTTTCGCAAGATTAAGCGCCGCAAAACGGTCGACAAGCCCTCTGACGGCGTCGTCCACCGTGATATCTGCCGCGCCCCCGCCCATGTCGGTCTGGACCCAACCGGGATGGTAGATACCCACGGCAATTCCTTCGCGCCGCAGGTCGGTCGCCAGATTGCGCCCCAGGTTGAGCGCCGCAGCCTTGGAGGCGCGGTATATATAGCTGCCACCTGACGCGCGTTCAGACGACGCCATCTGGGACGAAATAATCGCGATGCGCGGCGTGCCCGCCCGCCGCAAATGCGGCAGCAGGGCCTGCACACTCAGAAAAACGCCGGTCACGTTGGTTGCAAACGTCTGCGCCCACAAATCGGCGCCATAGCCGCTGTCAAGGCTGTCCTTCTTATCGAGATACACCCCCGCATTGCAGACCAGCAACTCCACCGTCTTGTCCCCCAACGCTGCCGCCATTGCATTGTGGCTTGCCGGCTGTGTCACATCGAGCTGCAAATCCGCCGCGACCGAACGCCCCGTGCCAATGACCTCAAGCCCTGCATTGCGGTAGTGCGCGGCAAGTCCGGCTCCGATTCCACGCGTCGCTCCTGTGATGACGATGGTCATTTACGGCTGTCCTGGCTCATCATGGATTCTATTGCATCTTTTGCTTGGGCTTGAATGGCAACGGAAATACCGGAATTCCCTCTTCGACCAGCGCATGCGCCTCGCGCGCATTCGCCTCGCCATAGATCGACGCCGAAGGCTGCGCCCCTTCGTGCATCTCGCGGGCTGTGCGCACAAAATCTCCGCCGACATAGGTGGCATTGTCCTCTACCTCGCGGCGGATTTCGGCGATCATCTCGTCGCGCGAAGGCTTGGCCGGTACGCTCTTGGCTTTCTCCGCCGCAACGCGCGGCGCCATCAGTGACTTGGACACCGAACCGGATCCACATACGGCACAGGCCAGATGTCCACGCTCCGCCAACACATCGAACGCTGCCGCAGATTGAAACCAACTCTCGAAATTGTGACCGTCGCCGCATTTGAGCGCATAGCGGATCATGAACGTACATCCTTTCGCGGTCCGAACTGTTCCGAAGATGGGGCGCACGCGCGCGATGGTCAAGCCGGGCCACCGCATTCGGGGGGCCTGAACCCCACAATCAGCTTGGCAAGTTCCTTGTGCTGGACCAGCTTTGCCGCCTTCTTGCGCGACATCCACATACGGCGCCGCTCGCGCGCCTCGGGAAAGTTGTTCTTGAGCGATGTAACGCGTACCGGATAGAGCAGCGCCAGACAGGGCGTCGCGTCTCCGCCTTGCTCGAGCCCGATCTTGGCGTAGGAATAGACGCCGATGCACGCATCACTCGCGACCCCCTTCACCCCCGCTTCTTCCCAGGCTTCGACCAAAGCGCTGGCCGCCGGGGTCTTGCCCTCCATCGGCCAGCCTTTGGGCACGATCCAGCGTTTGCGCTTGCGTGAGGTAATCAAAAGCACCTGCACGTCGCCCTTGCGGATACGGTAGCATAGCGCCGCAAACTGCGTGCGCGCGCTACCCTTTGCGCCACCGTAAAGCGATATCGGCAGTTGTTTCGTCATACCAGATGCTCCGCTGGCGTTTTCCCCGGGTCAAGACGTACCCCGTTTGCATTCGCCTGACCAGCCACCCCTTGCCGCGCCCCGAGACTTGACGGATAGTCGCGTCTGATATGCGCGTCCTTTTCCTCATACTTGTCCTGCTCGGCGGTCCTGCCTGCGCACAGCCGATTACTGTTTTCGCCGCTGCCAGCCTGCGCGACGCGTTGACGGAAATCGCGGACGGCTTCGGTGCCGGGGTTACGCTCTCGTTCGGCGGGTCGGGAACGCTTGCACGCCAGATCGCGGCGGGTGCGCCCGTCGATGCAGTGGTGCTGGCGCACCGCGATTGGGCGACATGGCTATTGGGACGCGGGCTGATCCTCGACGGTACCCTTGCCGATGTGGCGAGCGGCACGCTGGTCCTCATCGCACCCGCAGGTGCGCCGGCGATGGATGCCCCGGACGCGTCGAAGATCGTCGCCGCACTGGCCGGCGGCCGTCTCGCGATGGGCCAACGCGATGGTGTACCCGCAGGCAGCTATGCCCGCGACTGGCTGCGCCAGATCGGCGCGTGGGACGCAATGCTGCCGCATCTGGCCGAAACGGACAATGTGCGGGCGGCGCTGGCGCTGGTGGCGAAAGGTGCTGCACCGCTCGGCGTTGTTTATGCCTCCGATGCCACTGCAGAACCGCTGGTCCAGATCGTCTATACCGTGCCTTCCGATGCACACGCGCCGATCCGCTATCCGGCCGGCGCCGTGACGCAGGCCGGCCGCGCCTTCGTGCACTATCTTGGCAGCGATCGCGCTGCGGCCGTCTTTGCCAGCCACGGGTTCGCTACGGTGGCACCGTGACCCTTGATGCCGCTGCCTGGGCCGCGCTGCGCCTGTCCTTGTGGGTTGCCCTCTGGGCCACGCTGATCGCTGTGCCGTTGGCGCTATGGATCGCATGGCTCCTCGCGCGCAAGGAGTTCTGGGGCAAGACACTGCTGAATGCGCTGGTGCATCTTCCGCTGGTCCTTCCGCCGGTTGTTACCGGCTATGTTCTGTTGACCCTGTTCAGTCCCGCCGCGCCGCTGGGTGCCGGCCTTCAGGCCATCGGGCTGACGCTCGCATTCAAATGGACCGGTGCCGTTCTGGCCGCAATTGTCATGGGATTTCCGCTGATGGTGCGTGCGATGCGTCTCGCTGTCGAAGCGGTGGATCCCAAGCTCGAAGATGCCGCGGCCACACTTGGCGCATCGCGCGCGGGCGTGTTCATCCGTGTCACTCTTCCTCTTATCACGCCGGGTATCCTTGCCGGTGCGGTCTTGGGCTTTGCCAAGGCGATGGGAGAGTTCGGCGCGACCATCACCTTTGTCGCCAACATCCCCGGCGAGACACAGACACTGCCCATCGCTATCTGGACGGCGCTGCAAATTCCCGGTGGCGAAGGATCGGCGGCGGCGATGGCGCTGTTGTCGTGTACCGTGGCACTGGGCGCCGTGCTGCTGTCCGAGATGCTGGCCCGCCGCGTCGCCGCGCGCATCGGGGACCGGTCGTGAAGCTGTGCGTGCGTCATCATTTCGACGGCTTCGACCTGAATGTCTCGATTGAATCGCCGGGCGGTGTCACAGCGCTTTTCGGTCGCTCGGGTGCGGGGAAAAGTACGGTCGTCAAGGCCGTTGCAGGTCTCTTGAGACCCGACTGCGGCTTTCTCGAGGTGGGCGGCACCGTCCTGATGGACACCTCTCGCGGCATCTTCGTTCCCGCGTCCCAACGTCGCTTCGGCACCGTCTTCCAGGATGCGCGCCTGTTTCCGCACCTCAGCGTCGCGCAGAATCTTGATTTCGGCACCCGTTACGCGCCGGATCCCGCCGCCGTACCGCGCGCCGAGGTGATCGACCTGCTCGGTCTTGTCCATCTGCTCGATCGTCGCCCAAGCGCCTTGTCAGGCGGTGAAAAACAGCGGGTAGCACTGGGACGCGCGCTGCTCAGCGGCCCCCGGATGCTGCTGATGGACGAGCCGCTGGCCAACCTCGATGGCCCGCGCAAACAGGAAATTCTGCCCTTTCTCGAACACTTGCGCGACGGGCCGCTGGGCCTGCCGATTCTCTACGTCAGCCACGCAGTCGATGAAATTGCACGGCTGGCCGATACGCTTGTGCTGTTGCACAACGGCGCGATTACCGCGCAAGGACCACTGCGCGAGGTCATGTCCGATCCCGCCGACGTGCCGCTGCTGGGCGTCCGCGAAGCCGGCGCCGTGATCGAGGCGCGTGTGGTGCATCACAACGACGACGGGTTGACGCGTCTCGCAATCAGCGCGGGCACTCTCGATCTGCCGGGCGTGGTGGCGCCGGTCGGTGCCCGGGTACGACTGCGTGTCATGGCACAGGATGTGACGCTCGCGCGTACGCGGCCAGAGGGGCTTAGTGCGCTGAACATTCTGGCGGTCACCGTTATGGATATCCGTGCCGGTGACGGTCCCGGCGCGGCGATCGCGCTTCGGGCCGGCGAGGACCGCCTGCTTGCCCGTATCACGCGGCGCGCCGTGGCACAGATGTCGCTTGAGGTGGGCCAGACCTGCTTTGCCGTTCTCAAGGCAACGACTGTCGCACCCGGCAGCATAGGGCGCTAGCCGCGCGGCACTCCGCGCATCTTTTCCATCAGACGCCGGTTCAGTTCCTCGGGCGACACATCCGCCTCGATGGCGAGCTTGCGCAGTCCGAAATGCACATGCGCCATGTCCTGATAATAGCTGGTATAGGCGTAATTGGTCGCCGCCCCTGCAAATGCACCCAGAACCGGCACCGCCTGGGCAGCCAGCTTCTGCCCCAGCACGACAGCGAGACGTGGCGCTACCTTGTGAATAATCGTCTGCACTGCCTTGCCCGACAGAGCGAGCCGAGCTGTCAGGAATGCAAGATCAGATCCGTCGTCGTCCGACAGCGGACCCGCCGCGGAAAAAACCCGCACACAGTCGAAGCGCACGTTTTCGGCCTCCGTGTCGAAGCCGTATTCCGATGCGACCCCCTCGATCACACGCAGCAAAAGCGTCGTGGTGACGGGCAGTTCGGCCAGCGCGG
This sequence comes from uncultured Sulfitobacter sp., assembly GCF_947497275.1. GTDB lineage: Bacteria > Pseudomonadota > Alphaproteobacteria > Rhodobacterales > Rhodobacteraceae > Sulfitobacter. The sequence goes on along the minus strand of NZ_CANMFS010000001.1, from coordinate 49,531 downwards.
TCGGCAGGCCGCCTGCCCCGCCCGCAGCCCCCATCGCGGCTGCGACGGCGGTATTGAGCCACGACGCCTGATCCGGTACCCGTGCGCGGCTGTTGTGCGCGGCACTCATCGCATGATCAAGCGCCTTGACAGTCGCAGTTTCGAGCTGTCCGCGTACCTTGTCGGGCAAACGGTCGAGCAGGTTCTCGGCCCTGCCTCCAATCATATTGAGCACATTGATTCCGACACCGCCTGCCGCCCTGTAGCGGCGGGCAATGGCTTCGAGTTCGGCATCGACGTCGAGGGGAACGGGCAGCTGTGTTTCGGTCATGAGGCTTCCTCTTTGCCTTTCATGTGGGTGAGGTCGGACCCATTTTCAACGTGCAACACGCTGCACGTCGCCGTAAACACCATTCCACGCCCCGCTGACCAGCGCGCGGCCCAATACGCGGTCGGGGTTCGTCGGCGGCGGCATGATCACCCGATCAAGACGTTCAAAACCGTAGCGCCCGTAATAGGGTGCATCGCCAACCAGCATCACCCGTTGCCACCCTAGCGGCGCGGCCAGATCGAGGGCGCTCTGGATCAGCAGGGCGCCGAGCCCCTCGCCCTGCCGCGTCGGATGTACCGCCACCGGCCCCAGCAAAAGCGCATCGTGCGCCCCATCGCCGATCCGCACCGGCCAGAACCGGATCGCCCCCGCCATGATCGCCTCCAGATCTCGCGCGACAAGGCTGAGCCCCGCAACGGGCGGCACCCCCTCGCGCAGACGGTAGGACGACAGCGCGGTGCGCCCCGGCGCAAAACAGGTGTCATACAGCGCCTCGACCTCCCATTGATCGTCGGCTGTTTCGGGCGCGAGGGTGTACAAGGTGGCGATGCTCCGGTCTATGCTGGAACGGGGCGTACCATAGCGCCAGCGCAGACTTCAATCACAACGGAGATTCCATAGATGTTCTATCGTCCTGCCGACGGCCACGGCCTGCCGCACAACCCCTTCAACGCCATCGTGACACCCCGCCCCATTGGCTGGATCTCGACCCGCGACGCGCAGGGTCGTGACAACATCGCGCCCTATTCCTTCTTCAACGGAGTGGCCTATACGCCGCCGCAGGTGATGTTCGCCTCGACCGGGGTGAAGGACGACGTGGACGGCACCAAGGATAGCATGGTCAATATCCGCGAGACCGGCGTGTTCTGCGTCAACATCGTGGAATACGCCGCACGCGACGCGATGAACGCCTCGTCCGCGACGCTGCCCCACGGCACCGACGAATTCGCCGCCGCCGGGATCGCGAAAGCGCAGTGCGACCAGATCGATTGCCCCCGTGTCGCCGACGCGCCGGCATCGCTCGAATGTCGTATGACACAGATCGTGCAGATCAAGGGCGCGGCGAATTTCGTCTGCTTCGGCGAGGTCATTGGCGTTCACCTGCGCGACGATTGCATCCGCGAGGGCCGTTTCGATCTCAAGGCCTTCGAGCCGCTGAGCCGTCTGGGATACCGCGATTATACCCGCGTCACCGAAATATTCGAAATCATCCGCCCCGACGATTGAGGATCCGCGTCCCGTATCAATGTTTGACGATCGCCTCGGTCCGCCAGCGTGGCAAACGGATCAGGGCGGTTGTCGTATCCTGACCGGCGTGCACCTCGAACTCGCCACCGTGCAACTCCACCAGCTTGCGGGTAAGCGGCAGGCCCAGTCCCAGACCACCGTCGGTGCTGCGCTGTGCGAGGCTGCCGCCGACGATGAAAGGCTTGTAGAGCTCGGCAAGGTCTATGTGATCCTCCAGCCGTCCGTTGTCGCGGACCGTGATTTCCACATTGCCGTGCGCATCGTGACGCGCTGCCGTCTGGATCGCATCACCGCCGTGAGCGATTGCGTTGAGCAGAAGTGCGGTCATGCAAATCCGGATATGTTCGGCGTCCGCCAGCACCGGAACAACGACATCACATTCGGGTGGTGCGAAATCCTTTCCATGCTGAGCCACGGAATGCACGTTGTGTTCATGCAATTCGCGGACCATGGCAGCCAGATCAACGGGCGCCTCGTTCAGGAACACTTCTCCGGTGGTCACATTGCTGAAGTGCAGGATCGTGTTGATCAGCTTCGACAGGTGCTCCGTTGCGCGATGGGCGCTGCCCGCCAGCTTTTGATCCAAAGGATCCGCAAGCCGCGCCTCCAACAGACGCAGCGCACCTTGCATGACCGTCAGCGGCGTGCGCAGTTCATGCCCCACCAGCGTAAGGAAATTCGTGTGCGCAACCGTCGCCACATCGGCGGCGGGCTGTGCGGGCGCTCGCTCAAGCGCCGCCACGACGGACTGTCCCAGATCCTCGAGAATGCGTATCTCTTTTTGCGTCGGTGCTGAATGTGGCTTCACGTCAAGCACACAAAGGCTGCCGAACCGGAAGCCTGAGGAAAGCACCAGAGGCACGCCCGCATAAAACCGCGCCTGCGGTCCGCCCTCGACAACCATCGGATGGTCGCAGAACTTTGGGTGAAGGCTCAGATCGGGGATGATCATCGGTTGTTCCGACATGATCGTATGCGTGCAGAAAGAGCTGTCCTTGGGCATTTCGGGCAGATCAATCCCGACGACCGATTTGTACCATTGGCTGCTTTCCTCGACCACACTGATATGGGCTATGGGGCAATCAAAGACGGTTGCAACCGCGCGGCAGATGGCGTCGAACACCGGCTCATTTTCAGGCGTCAGACCCGGCACGGCGCGCACGGCGCCCACGCGGGCCTCTTCGTTGAAGGGGATGGGATATGTTCTCATGGATCGGGCCTTGTTCAGATCATCTGCATCGCGCATTTGATCGTTCTGACCGACCAAACGCACATTGATTGGACCACATTGCGGCACAATTCTGTCGATCAGATCCAAATTGTATCAAACACGTGCATAATTTTCCGGAACACCCACATCCGAGGCCGGCCAAGCCTCGCCAGCGGCGATACTTAGTGGCCGCCCCCCAGGACCCCCGTGCGCACCTGATAGTTCACCGCAAGCTGGTATTCCGGATCATCGTCACTATCGACCATGAGGTGCCCTGCCTTCGTCAGCAAGGCGTGGCAATCGCGGCTGAGATGGCGCAACTGCAACCGCTTGCCCGCCGCCTCGTATTTCCCAGCCATCGTTTCGATGGCTTGCAGTGCGGACTGGTCCACCACACGGCTATCGGCGAAATCCACGATGACCTCAGCGGGGTCGCCCTGTACATTGAACAGCTCCGCAAATCCCTCGGACGAACCGAAGAACAGGGGCCCCTGCACCTGATAGACTTTCGCCCCTTCAGGCGAGATGTAGGTTTTCGCATGGATACGGCGCGCATTGTTCCACGCATAGGCCAGCGCGCTGACGATTACGCCGACGACCACGGCGACAGCCAGATCTTCGTAGACCGTGACAACCGTGACCAGCAAGATCACGAAAGCGTCCATCAGGGGGACTTTGCGAAGGATCGTCAGCGAGTTCCACGCGAATGTACCGATGACAACCATGAACATCACACCCACCAATGCTGCCAGCGGAATGAGTTCGATCACCGGCGAGCCGATCAGAATGAACAGCAGCAAGAAAACCGCAGCCGCGATCCCCGCAACACGCGTGCGCCCGCCCGATTTCACGTTGATCATGGACTGACCGATCATCGCGCAGCCACCCATGCCGCCGAAAAATCCGGTGACGGTGTTGGCGACACCCTGCGCCACACATTCCTGGCTGGCACCGCCCCGCTGGTTTGTCATGTCACCGACCAGATTGAGCGTAAGAAGGCTTTCGATCAGGCCGATCGCCGCAAGGATCACGGCGTAGGGCAGAATAATGTAAAATGTCTCGAGCGTCAGCGGCGCAAGTGCTGTACCATACAGGCCTTCGCCCGTCCCGAAGGGATTGTGAAAGCTGGGGAAACCGCCCTTGATGGAGGCCAGATCACCGACGCGCGGCACCTCCATTCCCGTGAAGATGACTACCGCCGCCACGATCCCGATACCGGCAAGCGGCGCCGGCACCAGTTTGGTGATGCGCGGCGTCACCCAGATGATTGCCATCGTCGCAGCGACCAGGGCCAGCATCAACAACAGCGGCGTGCCCGAAAGCCATTCGCCCCCGCCCATCCCGTGCCCGGTATCGACCATGGTGCCCGGCACCTTGAACTGGCTCATCTGAGCCAGGAAAATCACGATCGCCAGCCCATTCACAAAGCCCAGCATCACGGGATGCGGCACCAGACGCATGAACCGGCCCCACTTCATGACCCCCGCGAAAATTTGCAGCAGTCCCATAAGAACAACAGTCGCGAACAGGTATTCGACGCCGTGCTGCGCCACCAGCGCCACCATGACCACCGCCAAAGCGCCCGTGGCCCCCGAAATCATGCCGGGACGGCCCCCGATCAGCGCCGTGATCAGCCCGACGATAAATGCCGCGTACAGACCGACAAGCGGGTGCACACCCGCAACGAAGGCGAAAGCCACCGCTTCGGGCACCAGCGCCAGCGCCACCGTCAGCCCCGACAAAAGCTCGATCCGCAAACGGCCCCCGCTGAACCCTTCGCCGCCGTGCCAGCGCAGATCGGTCATCTCGAGGTTCTTGGGCGATAGGTTCTCGGTGAAGCTGCGAAAGATGCTGCGCGCCATGATCTCTCCTGCGAGGATGTGGGGGGTAAAGTATGTCGCTGCACCTAGAGCATAGGGCGCGAAAAGGAAAGACGCCCCGACAGGTGGGGATCAGCCCAACGCACTCCCGCCGCCGCAAAGCGGGTTTAGGGGCTTTTCACTTCATACAAGCCAAGGCAGACTGGCTCCTCAAGCAGTAAGAGAGGCTTTCATGACATCCACAAAAATCGCCGTGATCGGCGGCTCCGGCATTTACGACATCGAGGGGATGCAGGAGGCGCAGTGGACCACGGTGCAGACCCCATGGGGTGCGCCCTCGGATGCGATCCTGACCGGGCGTCTCGACGGTGTGGAAATGGCGTTTCTGCCGCGCCACGGACGCGGCCATGTGCACACACCCTCGTCGGTGCCCTACCGCGCCAACATCGACGCGCTCAAGCGGATCGGCTGCACCGACGTGATCTCCGTTTCCGCCGTCGGATCGTTCCGCGAAGAAATGGCGCCGGGGGATTTCGTCATCGTCGACCAATTCATCGACCGGACCTTTGCCCGCGAGAAATCGTTCTTCGGCCCCGGCTGCGTGGCGCATGTGAGCGTCGCACATCCCACCTGCCCGCGCCTCTCGGACGCCTGCGAGACGGCGGCTAAGGCTTCCGGCATTAAAACCCACCGCGGCGGCACCTATCTGGCGATGGAGGGGCCGCAATTCTCCACGCTTGCGGAATCGAAGATGTACCGCGCGAACTGGGGCGCGGATGTGATCGGCATGACCAACATGCCCGAAGCCAAACTCGCCCGCGAGGCAGAGCTTTGCTATGCTTCCGTCGCAATGGTAACCGACTATGACAGCTGGCACCCCGATCATGGCGAGGTCGATGTGACCCGGATCATCGAGACGTTGACGCGCAACGCGGACAAGGGGCGCGATCTGGTCCGCCGTCTGCCCGGTCTTCTGGGCGCCGATCGCGCCGCCTGCCCGCATGGTTGTGACCGGGCGCTGGAATACGCGATCCTGACACAACCCGACGCCCGTGATCCGGACATGATGGCAAAGCTCGACGCCATTGCAGGTCGAATGCTGTAGCACCGCACTGGACCCGCTTGGCGCGCGGCGAGTGCCGAGCATCGCAACCGCCGCACCGTCGCAAGACCGTTTCTGCGCTGCGAACAGGGGCACGGGCCACTGCTGGCACCGTCTCGCGCAGCGCAGCCTGTCTACGTGGGAGACGAACCGCGCCGGCGATGCCGGTGATCACGGATATCCGCAGTCCATACCACGCAAGCCGCTCGTTTCTCCTGCCGGATGCCTACAACAGCTTGAAAACCCCCGGCGCGCAGGACAGGGTGGCGCTGCGGCGACAATACCCGCCGCGCTGAACGGGGACGTTTCCATGTCATTCGATCTTTGGCTTGCCTTCGCGGCCGCCTCCACTGCGCTTTTGCTCATCCCCGGTCCGACCGTCCTGTTGGTGCTCAGCTACGCGCTCTCCAAGGGGCGCAGCGTCGCCGTCGCTTCGGCCGCGGGCGTGGCGTTGGGTGATCTTATTGCGATGACGGCATCGCTGTTGGGGCTCGGCGCACTGGTGCTGGCGTCCGCCACGCTGTTCACCGCGCTTAAATGGATCGGCGCTGTGTATCTGATCTGGCTCGGGGTCAAGCTGATCCGGTCGGCTCCGACAGCCGGGCTGGACGTGCCGGACGCCGATGATGTCACTTCGGGCCGCGTGTTCAGCCACGCCGCCGCCGTGACCGCGCTGAACCCCAAATCAATCGCCTTCTTCATCGCCTTCGTGCCACAGTTTATCTCGTCCGACGCCCCCCTCGGACCGCAGTTCGCAATCCTGATCGCGACGTTCGTGGGGCTTGCGGCGCTTAACGCGCTGGCTTATGCGCTGGCAGCCGACCGTTTGCGCCGCGTCATCGCGCGGCCCTCCCTCATCGTCTGGATCACCCGTGCGGGGGGCTCCGCGCTTGTTGCCATGGGCGTTCTGACAGCAACCCTACGCAGGAGCACTTCGTGAAATCCGTTCAAGACTACATCCGCACCATCCCGGACTTCCCGCACGCCGGGATCATGTTTCGCGACGTGACCACGCTTTTCGCGGACGCGCGCGGATTTCGAATGGCGATCGACCAGATGCTGCACCCCTACGCCGGAATCAAGATCGACAAGGTGGTGGGGCTTGAAGCGCGCGGATTCATCATGGGCGGTGCCATCGCGCACCAACTCAGCATCGGCTTCGTGCCGATCCGCAAGATGGGCAAGCTGCCGGGCAAAACGATCAGTCAGAAATACCAGTTGGAATACGGCGAGGCGACGATGGAGATCCACGACGACGCCGTGACGGCGGGCGAGCGTGTTCTTGTTGTCGACGATCTGCTGGCCACCGGCGGCACCGCCGAGGCCGGAATCAAGCTGCTCGAAAAGCTGGGTGCCGAGATCGTATCCACCAGCTTTATCATCGACCTGCCGGAGCTGGGCGGCCGAAAGCGGCTTGAGGCGATGGGCATAGACGTTCAGACGCTATGCAGCTTCGAGGGAACGTAGCACCGACCTATAACCGGCGCAGCACGGCCCCCGGGTTCATGATGCCAAGCGGATCGAGGCCTGCCTTGATCGCCCGAATCGCGGAGAGTTTCGCCGGATCGGTGTAGTGTTCAAGGTCCGCCACCTTGAGCCGCCCGATGCCGTGCTCCGCCGAGATCGAGCCGCCCATTTCATCCACCAGATCGTGCACACACCGCTTTATCGCATCGCGCTGGTTCTCGTGGTCGGCGCGGGTCCGCCCCGGCTGCGGGAACACGTTGTAGTGCAGATTACCGTCGCCGACGTGTCCGAAACAGTTGATACGAAATGCGCCGATCCTGGCCAGCCGTTCTCCGGCTTGGGTGATGAAGCCGGCGATCGCGCCCAGCGGCACGGAAATATCGTGGCTCGATACCGATCCGATGCGCCGGTTGGCCTCGGGGATGCTCTCGCGGATGGACCAGAAATCCTTGGCCTGCTGCTCTGATTGCGCGATCAGGCCGTCGCTTACCAATCCCGCCTCCGCCGCGTCTGCGAAAAGCGCCTCCAGCCCGGCTTGCGGGTCGATGTTTGCGGCGAGGCCAAGCTCTATCAGGACCGACCATTCCGGCGGCGCGGCAAAGGGCTGGCGCACTTCGGGCATGGTTTCGGACAGGAAATCAAACCCCTGACGATGGATCAGTTCGAACGCGCTGATCATCTCGCCGAAACTGCCGCGCACGCGGCTCAGCAGCTTGAGCGCTGCCTGCGGGCTTTCAACGACCAACAGCGCGGTGCCGGTCTGCGCGGGACGCGCGAACAGCTTGAGCGCCGCCGCCGTGATTACACCAAGCGTCCCTTCGGCCCCGATCAGAAGATGGCGCAGATCATAGCCTGTATTGTTTTTGCGCAGGCGCGTCAGCCCGTTCCAGATCTGCCCGTCCGGCAGCACCGCCTCAAGCCCAAGGCACAGATCGCGGGCGTTGCCATAACGCAAGACGCCGGTGCCGCCCGCATTCGTGGCCAGATTGCCACCGATCCGCGCCGATCCCTGTGCCGCAAGGCTCAGCGGGAACAGCCGGTCCGCATCCGCCGCCGCCTGTTGCACGTCGGCCAGAATGGCACCCGCCTCGGCGATCATCACGTTCTCGTCCGCAAACACTTCACGGATCGCGGTCATCCGCTCCAGCGACAGGATCAGCGGCGCAGGCCCGTCGGAGGCCACCTGCCCGCCCACCAGTCCGGTGCCACCGCCGTAGGGTACGACGCCGACGCGCGCTTGCGCGGCATGTCGGATCAGGGTCGCGACCTCCTGTGTCGTGCGGGGCTTGGCCAGTATCGCCGTTTGCCCGGCATAGCGGCCGCGCGGCTCTTCGAGATAGCGCGCCGATGTGGTGTCGAGCGTGCCAGCAGGCAGCGCAGCCCGGAGAGACTGCGCAAAGGTATCGTCGGCGGGGGCAAGGGGAGGTGTCCGTGTCATGCCCCATGATTTAACGCGGCTTGTCGGGATGCAAGAGTCAATTGTCGCGCAGATACTGCGGTCGAAGCACCATGATCGTCGGCTGGGACGGAAGCGCGTCTCGGCGCACGTTCAACTGCGGTCCCTCGACCCGAACAACGGTGAAGTCATCGGACATGCCTTCGAGAAATTCTTCCAGCGCGAAGCCCGAAAACCAGTGCATCGGGATCACGATACGCGAGCGCAACCGCTTGAGCACCGCGATCATCGTCGCGTGATCGAGGGTATAGCCACCATCCACCGGTGCCATGACCACATCGAGCCGCCCGATCGCCGCGAACTGCTCGTCGTTCGGGGCATGGTGCAAATGACCCAGATGCCCGATGCACAGTCCCGCGATCTCGAACACGAAGATAGAATTGCCGTTCTCCTCGACGCCGGTGAAGTCGGACCGGATGTCGGTCGAGACATTACGCACCAGCACCTCACCCAGATCGAGACGGTGGGTCACCCCCTCGCCATGTGGCCCCCAGCCTGGCAACGCATGCGTGATCGCCGGATCGGGAAACGGCGTCCAATGTGTGTCGTGGGCGTGGTTCATCGTCACCACGTCCGGAATCATCTGCGTGTTTCCGATAAAGCCCGTGAAGTCCGTTACAATGTTCATCCCGCCGTGGCTGCGCAGCAAAAAACTGGCGTGCCCGATGTAATGCAAATCGACGGTTTCCTGCGGCACATCGCGCAGGCTTGCCCGATGCACAAAATGCAAACCCCGTGTGGCGTCCGCCAAAGCGTGGCAATGGCTGGGCGTGCGCGCTGTCGTCTGCTGCGCATGAAGGGGAGCCGTCAGAGCGGAAAGGACGGTCAGAGCTGCGATCAGGCGAGTCATCATGGTACCTATGCTAGCACCGGTCGGCAGGATTCCAAAACAACCCGTTGCCGCAGGGTCAGGCTATGTCGGTTTTTCCCCGTCTGTCGCCGCGCAATCGTGCATATAGCACATGAGTGCGCCAGCGCCCGTCGATTTGCAGGTAGCTTTGGGCGACGCCTTCGTATTTGAAACCGGTCCGCTCCAGCAGCCCGCGCGACGGTTTGTTCTCCGGCAGGCAGGCGGCTTCGATCCGGCTCAGATCCAGATGCTGGAACGCGTAGTGTACCACCGTGTCTATCGCCTCGCGCATGTATCCCTGACGCGCGAAGCTCTCACCGGTCCAATAGCCAAGCGTGCCCGCAAGCGCCGGACCGCGCCGGATGTTGTCGAGGGTAATTGCACCCAGCAGCACCTGATCGGACCGGCGGATCAAAAACAGCGGCAGCGCGGTGCCCCCACTGATCGACCGGCTGGCCCAGTAGACGCGGTTCGAGAATGCCTTGCGCGACAGATGGTCGTCAGACCATGCAGGCTCCCACGGTGTCAGGTAGGCGCGGCTGCCCGCGCGCAACGCGACCCAGGGCCGGAAATCACTGTGCACCGGCGGGCGCAGGGTCATCCGCTCGGTCTCGAGCGCGAGCTTGCGCCGCAACAGCATCATCAGGCAGCGCGACGCGCCTGAAGCGCCGACAGATCGGGCGCCCCGTCAACCGGCCCGTAAAGCGCCAGCGCCGCCGGTGCTGTCGCGGCCATACCTTCTGCGAAATCGCGCACGTCGCCCGTGGTCACGGCGTCGATCTGCGCGATGGTTTCCTCAAGAGGCGGGATACGGTCCCAGATCTGGAGCAGGCGCGCCAGCCGCTCGGCCCGGTTCGAAGGACTTTCCAGACCCATCAAGAGGCCCGCTTTCATCTGCGCGCGCGCTCGCGCCACTTCTGCGGGGCTCATGTCGCTCGCCGCCCGCTTCATTTCGTCGATGGTGATGTTCGAAAGTTCCTCGAGCTGCTCGGAAGAGGTGCCGGCGTAAACGGTCATCATGCCGGTATCGGCATAGGCACCCGCCTGAGCGAAGATGGTATAACACAGGCCGCGGTTCTCGCGGATCTCCTGGAACAGACGGCTCGACATGCCGCCGCCGAGGGCCGATGCGTAGATCTGTGCGACATAGATATCGTCGGCGCGGTAACCGGGGCTTTCGAAACCCAACGCGAAGTGCGCCTGTTCCAGCGTTTTCACCTGACGGTGCTCGCCACCTTTGAAGACCGCCGCCGGTGCCGTGATCACCGGCTTGCGGGCCATGTCGCCAAACAGGTTCTCCGCCATCGCGACCAACGCATCATGATCAACCGCCCCCGCCGCCGACAGGATCATCTGCTCAGGCCCGTAGTGCTGGTCGATGAATTTAGTCAGGTCCTTGCGGCTGAATTTGGCAACCTGATCCGCCGGGCCCAAAATCGTGCGGCCCATCGCCTGCTTGGGATAGGCCTTTTCCTGCAACCAGTCGAAAATAACATCGTCGGGGGTATCGAGGGCCTGACCGATCTCTTGCAGGATCACACCGCGCTCCACCTCGATCTCGGCCTTGTCCATCACCGGATTGCGCAGGATGTCCGCGATCACCTCCAGACCCAGCGGCACGTCGTTTTCCAGAACCCGCACATAATAGGCTGTGACTTCGCGCGAGGTGTAGGCATTGATGTAGCCACCGACATCCTCGATGGCTTCGGCGATCTGCAGCGCGCTGCGGTTCGCGGTCCCCTTGAAGGCCATGTGCTCAAGAAAGTGCGCGATGCCGTTTTGTCTCGGCGTCTCGTGCCGTCCACCTGCTCCGACCCATATCCCGATGGACGCGGAGGCGAGGCCGGGCATATGTTCGGTTACGATGCGAAAGCCGTTGGAGAGGCGGTGGGTTTGCAATGTCACGCGCGGATCAGTCCTTTGATATGTGTTTTGAGCGCCTCGACGTCGTTGGCCACGCGGGTCAACCGTTCGGGCCGGTCGAACAGATCGGCCATGCGGGCCGGCAGCGGCGGGCGGATACCGGTCGCGGCCTCGACGGCATCGGGGAACTTTGCCGGGTGCGCGGTGGCCAGTGTGATCATCGGCGTCGCAGCGTCGCGTCTTTCGTTCGCCACCTTCACGGCGACGGCGGAGTGCGGGCACAACAGCTCACCCGTGCGGGTGACGAAATCGGCGATTGTCTGTGATGTTTCTTCTTCGGAGGCGCGGCCCGAGGAATAGATTTCCGTCAGCGCCTGCATGGCGCCCTGACTCACGTCAAACCCGCCCTGAGCCAGTTCAGTCATCAGTTGCGCGACGGCGTTCCCATCCCGGTCGTAAGCGTCGAACAGCGCGCGTTCGAAGTTGGAAGACACCTGAATATCCATCGACGGGCTGATTGACGGGTGCACGGTACCCTTTCGGTACCCCTGCCCGTTCAGGCACCGGTGCAGAATATCGTTCTGGTTTGTCGCGACCACCAAATCCGCGATGGGCAGGCCCATCCGCTTGGCGATATAGCCCGCAAAGATGTCGCCGAAGTTGCCGGTCGGCACGGTAAAGCTGACCTCGCGCGCCGGGGCACCCAGCGCCACGGCGGAAGTGAAATAATACACGACCTGCGCCAGCACGCGGCCCCAGTTGATCGAGTTGACCCCGGCAAGCTGGACGCCGTCGCGGAACTCGAAATCGTTGAACATATCCTTAAGCCGCGCCTGACAGTCGTCGAAATCCCCGTCGAGTGCCAGCGCGTGCACATTGTCTTCGCCCGGTGTCGTCATCTGGCGGCGCTGCACCTCGGACACGCGCCCGTGCGGATAGAGGATGACGACATCGACATTTTCCAGACCTCGAAACGCCTCGATCGCGGCAGAGCCTGTATCGCCGGAGGTCGCGCCCACGATCGTGACGCGCGCGTTCTTGCGCCCCAGCGCAAGCTGGAACATCTGGCCGATGATCTGCATCGCGAAATCCTTGAACGCGAGCGTGGGACCGTGAAACAGCTCCAGCAGAAAATGGTTGGGCGCAAGCTCGACCAAAGGCGCGCGCGCATCGTGGCCAAAGCCTGCGTAGGCCTTCGCGATCAGATCGCGGAACTCCGAGTCGGTGAACGTATCTCCGACAAACGGGCGCATCACGGTGAACGCGACCTCCTCATAGCTTTGCCCGCTCATCCGCGCGATTTGCTCAGGGGTCAGCGTCGGGATGGTTTCGGGCACGTACAGGCCGCCATCGCGCGCGAGCCCGGTCAGCATGGCCTCTTCAAAGGACAGGGCCGGTGCGGTGCCGCGGGTAGAGATATAGCGCATGAAATCAGCTCTTGGTTTGGGGGGCACGACGGGCGCGCCAGAGAAAGGCGGTAGTCATCGCGGCCCAGATGACCGCAAGCGAAAACCAGGTAATCGCGTATTGCAGGTGGTCGTTCGGAATAGCCGCCGTGTCAACAGGCAGCGGCGTGACCGGGGCATCGTTCACCGACATCTCGCGCGCGACGACAAGCACGGGATCGGTCCCGAGCGCGTCGGCCATTGCGGTCACGTCGCGCGCAAACCAGATGTTTTCCGCAAGGTCCGGCGCGGGCGTAAAGCTGTCGGTTTCCTGTGGCCATTGCAGATTGCCGTACACCGTCACGGGCTGCTGCTGCACCGGAATATCCGTCTGCGCTACCGGGACGAAACCACGGTCTACCAGAACACGACGGTCGCCGGTATCGAGCGCCGAGATGATCCGGTATCCGGCACCGATTTCCTTCTGGCTCACCAGCACCCGCAGGTATGTATCGTTCAACGCCCCGCTTACCCGCACCGGAAGATAGGCATCGGTTTCGGGGTCGGGCGCGTCGGGCAACGCCACAGGCGCGGCTGCGATGCGTGCGTCGATGTCTTCGATCACCGCCAGCTTCCAGTCCAGACGCTGGATCTGCCAGAAACCAAGCCACAACAGCACGGCAGCCCCGCCGACGCCGATGATGATCAAAAAGAGAGAACGGCGCACGAAACACCCCATAGGCGGCGAGAAATGGAAAAACGCGCGGAGCCGGGCCCCGCGCGTCGGTATGTAAACCTATCCGTTACAGGCGCAAGCCCGCGTTCAGGACGGGATACCCCAGATGTAGACTGCGAAGAAAAGGAACAGCCAGACCACATCGACGAAGTGCCAGTACCAAGCCGCCGCCTCGAACCCGACGTGTTGTTCGGATGTGAAGTGGCCGGCCCGTGCGCGCAGCCAGCACACGAACAAAAAGATCGTCCCAATGATGACATGTGCCCCGTGAAAGCCGGTCGCCATGAAGAAATTCGAGAAGAACTTGTCGCCGCCGAATTCCCAGCCCTGATGGAGCAGGTAATTGTATTCATAGGCCTGAAGCCCCGTGAACAGGATGCCCAGCACCACCGCGATGATCAGGCCGTTCTTGAGGTCGGAACGGTTGTTGCCATGCACCAGCGCGTGGTGCGCCCATGTGACGGCGCAGCCGGACAACAGCAGGATCAGCGTGTTGATCAGCGGCAGGTGGAAGGCGTCGACCTGGTAGATCTCCGGCGGAATGTATTCCGAACCGATGTATTCGTTCATCGGATAAATCGCGTGCTTGAAAAAGCTCCAGAACCACGCGGCGAAGAACATCACTTCGGACATGATGAATAGGATGAAGCCATAGCGCAGACCGATCTGGACCACCTTGGTATGATCGCCGATCTTGCTTTCATCGACGACTTCGGACCACCAGGCGAACATGCAATACACTGTGCCGGCAAAACCGATCAGGAACACAAACGGCGTAACCGAATGCATCCACAGAACGCCACCCGTCAACATGGTGAAGGCGAAGAGCGCGCTCAGCAAAGGCCAGATGGACGGGGAGAGAATATGATAGTCGTGATTTTTTGCGTGGGCCATGGCTAGCGTCCCTATTACCTTTTATTGTTAGTTCAGGTCTGTTTTTTGATCCGTATCGAGGGCGGCATAGCCTTCGGGCAGATCGATTTCGTAGAAAGTATAAGACAACGTGATCGTATGTATATACTTTCCCTCGCGGTCCGTGACAATCTCGGGGTCGATGTAGAAACTGACCGGCATCTCAACACGCTCGCCCGGTGCGAGTACCTGCTCGGTAAAGCAAAAACATTCGATTTTTTCGAAGAATGCGCCGGCTTGATAAGGCGTGACATTGTACGATGCCTGCCCCGCAATCGGTTTGTCCGTCGGATTATAGGCCTCGTAGAAGGCCAAACCGGTCTCACCGATCCGTACCTCCATCTCACGCACGACGGGTTTGAACTCCCACGCCATGCCGTTATTGAGCGATCCGTCGAAACGCACCTTGATCGTCTCTTCGAGAACCTCGTCGGACGCCACCGCGGATACGCCGGGCACACCGCCAAAGCCGGTGACGCGGCAGAACCAGTCGTAGAACGGCACCGAAGCCCAGGCGAGACCGCCCATCAGCACGACGACACCGACAGTCTGCACGACAGTTTTCTGTGGTCCGGACATCGCCATCAGTCAGTGCCTCCGCCGCCCGTCTGCGCGCCCACGCCCTGCGAGGCGGGGATGCGGAAATCGGTCGATGTGATCTTGGTGAACGTCAGCACCATCACCAGCAGAACAAAGGCACCGAGCATCAGGCCAACACCGATGTTGAGCCCTTTGCGACGGGTATGAATTTCGTGTTCGGGTCGTAGAGCCATGTTACCAGCCTCCCAGTCCGAAGGGTTTCAGGCCCGCCTCGATCAGGATCGCACCGAAGTGGGCGAAAAGATACCAGAGCGAAAGACGGAAGAACTTGCGTTCGACAGCGAAGTTGTCAGCCTCCGACAGGTCTTCGTCCCGCTGCCAGATGTCATAGGCACCCTTGAGGAACAGCGCATTAAGCACGAGTGCCGTCGCCAGATAGACCCAGCCACCAATCGCCGTGAATGCGGTACCGACGGCGAGGATCGCCAGCAATACAGTATAACCAAGGATGTGATTGCGCGTCACGCGGCGTCCATGCGTCACGGTCAGCATTGGCACATTCGCGTCGTCGTAATCGTTGCGCATGAACAGCGCCAGCGCCCAGAAGTGTGGCGGCGTCCACATGAAGATAAGCGCGAACATCAGCCACGGCTCAAGCGCGAAGCTGCCTGTCGCGATGGTCCAGCCGATCACAGGCGGAAACGCCCCTGCGGCACCGCCGATGACGATGTTTTGCGGGGTCGAGCGTTTGAGCCACATGGAATAGGGAACCACGTAGAAAAAGATCGTGAAGGCCAGCATAAAGCCCGCCAGCAGATTAGCGGAAAGCGCCAGCATCATCACCGACAGGCCCGACAGCGCCACACCAAAGCTCAGCGCCGCCTGCGGTGTCACCTTTCCCGCTGGGATCGGCCGCTTCGCCGTCCGCTTCATCACCGCGTCGATGTCGGCATCCCACCACATGTTGAGCGCGCCGGATGCACCGGCGCCGATGGCAAGAAACAGGATCGACGCGAAGCCGATCACCGGATTGACCGCCACGGGTGCTGCAAGCATGCCGACGAGCGCGGTAAACACCACAAGCTGCATCACGCGCGGTTTGAGAAGCGCGTAGTAGTCGCCCAACTGCGCTTCGTTCTCGAAACTATGCGTGTCTGTCATATCGGTCATGGATCATCCGTGGTCCGTCGTGTTGGAAAAACCGCCGCGCAGGGTCATACGCGGCGGAACCTTCAGGCAGGCGGCACCGAAGCGCCACCCGTAACTCAATCGGCGGACGCAACATTTACCGGCTGCGGTATACCTGCGTATTCCTCGCGCGCAGCACCCAGCCATTCCTGGTACGCCTCTTCCGAGACGACCTTGACCGTGATGGGCATATACGCATGCGCCTGTCCGCACAGCTCGGAGCATTGGCCGAAATAGACGCCTTCCTGCTCGGCCGTGAACCACAACTCCGCCAGACGACCGGGCACTGCGTCCTGCTTGACGCCGAAGGCCGGCACTGTCCAGGAGTGGATCACGTCAGAACCGGTCACCTGAATAACGACTGTCTTGTTCACCGGAATGACGACAGCGGTATCGGTTGCCAACAGCCATTCATCCTCGGAATATCCCGCCTCTTGAAGCTGCTCGATAACTTCGGGCGTCTTCATGTTCTCGCCACCCAGCGCCGGTGCGCCGATCATGTAGCTGTCGAACCCGAAATCGTCGTCGACGTATTCATAGGACCAGTACCACTGGTTGCCGATGGCCTTGATCGTCAGGTCCGCTGTCGGGATCTCCTGCTGCCGGAACAGGATCGGCAGCGACCAGGCACCGATGCCCACCAGGATCAGGATCGGCACCACGGTCCACGCAATCTCGACCGGGGTATGGTGTGTAAAGGACGCAGGCGTCGGGTTCCGCTTGCTGTTGTAGCGGATCATCACCCAGATCAGCAGGGCGACGACGAGTACGGTGATCGCCGTGATGATCACCAGAATCATGCCGTCCAGCCATTGAAGATCCGCTGCCAGCTCTGTCACGGCGGGCTGGAAGCCCATGCTGCCGTTATCGGGCTTGCCGATGATCTCAAGACCTTGAGGATCAACGCTTTGCGCCCAAGCAGGCAGGCTGGTAAAGCCAGCCAAGAGGCCAGCAAGTGTAAGGTGCTTTGTCATCATGTTCGTCCCGATATTCTTGACCCTGGGTGGCTGAAACGCACGGGCTGCTATGCTCCGGCGTTGTAATCTGCCGCCTTACAATCATATTCTAGGGACGAAAGAAAGAGTTATGCTTGCGTCAGATGGACGCGAAGCGCGCATGTCCCCCCGAAAGGAACCGACCGATGGCCGACGCCCCATTTTCCCCGTTCGAGCAAAGCCTCGACCGCGAGACCGCCCTTGCCGTGCTGCGCGATGCGGTGGCCGGCGCCGACGACGGCGAGCTGTTTTTTGAGCGCCGACGCTCGGAATCACTGATATTCGATGACGGACGGCTCAAGACCGCGAGTTTCGACGCCGCCGAAGGATTCGGTCTGCGTGCGGTTCGTGGCGAGGTCGCGGGCTATGCCCATTCCACCGAAATATCCGAGGCTGCACTGCGCCGCGCCTCCGAGACCGCGCGGCTTGCCGTGGGCAGCGGGGGCGGCACCTGGGCCGATGCGCCCGAAGGCACGAACCAGCGTCTTTATACCGACGCAGACCCGATCGCGGGTGCCGCCTTCCCGGTCAAGGTCGAAACCCTACGCGAGATCGACGCCTACTGCCGCGCGCTCGATCCACGCGTGGTTCAGGTAAGCGCATCCATCTCCGCCTCGATACAAGAGGTCGAGATCCTGCGGCCCGAGGGCACGTCCGTGCGCGACGTGCGCCCGATGACGCGCGTGAACGTGTCGATCATCGTCGAACAGGACGGACGCCGCGAAACCGGCACTGCGGGCGGTGGCGGACGCATTGCGCTCGACGGTATGCTGGCCGCTGCCGACTGGCAGGCCAAAGCGCGCGAGGCGTTGCGCATCGCGGTGGTCAACCTTGATGCCGTCCCCGCCCCTGCCGGCGTTATGGACGTGGTGCTTGGCCCCGGCTGGCCCGGCATCTTGCTGCACGAGGCGATCGGGCACGGGCTGGAAGGGGATTTTAACCGCAAGGGCACCTCCGCCTTCGCCGGCCTGATGGGACAACAGATCGCGGCCAGCGGCGTGACAGTGCTGGACGATGGCACGATCCCGGATCGTCGCGGCTCCATCTCCGTCGACGACGAAGGTACGCCCAGCGCCAGGAACGTTCTGATCGAGGACGGCAGGCTCGTCGGCTTCATGCAGGACCGTCAGAACGCGCGGCTCATGGGGGTGCAGAGCACCGGTAACGGGCGGCGACAGAGCTTTGCCCATATTCCGATGCCGCGGATGACCAACACCTATATGCTGGGCGGCGATGTGAGCCCCGGTGATATCGTCGCTGACCTGAATGATGGCATCTATGCCGTCGGATTTGGCGGCGGACAGGTCGACATCACCAACGGAAAATTCGTATTCTCCTGCACAGAAGCCTACCGCGTGCAGAACGGTGTCGTCGGCGCGCCGGTCAAGGGGGCGACGCTGATCGGCGACGGGGCCACCGCCCTTAAGCAGATCCGCGCCATAGGCAACGATCCCGCGCTCGATCCCGGCATGGGCAACTGCGGTAAACAGGGACAGTGGGTGCCTGTCGGGGTCGGTCAACCGACGCTGATGATCGGTGGACTGACAGTCGGCGGCTCGGCCGCTTGAGCAAAGGAAGCACCTGGCCAATCTGGCGGACTGACGGCATCACGGCAAAGGGCTCATGGGGTAAAAAGTTCTGCTGGCTGTGTTTGGCCTGGCGCTGTTCACTGCCTTCGTCGGCTTCCTGTTGCACGTGGTCGGGTTTGTCGATTTGACCTATGGAGGGAGCCAATCGGATTTCTTTAGCGCCTACGGGGGCCTTTTGATGGTCAGTCCCCTGCTTACTTGGATTGGCACGATACCCGCATCGCCCCTGATTCTTTTGTCTGACGGCCCGGATTTGGCGGATCTGGCAGTACAGTGTTGATCGGCGCCGCTTGCTCCGCGATCCTTTTTGATGCAGTTTGGGGAATTTTTCCGCATGGGGATCAACCGCTTTTCCATTGCTCATGGCACCTGGTGCTGTTGCAGCTGCTTTGTTCTGGCTAACTCTACGCTACAGATGCGCGAAGCACATCGTAGCACCAGGACCGAGGCGATCGGCCCCGTTTACTTGAATTGCTCTGAATCGATTCACCCCCTGTTAACCAGTTCAACCTATATCTGATTCCAGCAACAGACGGAGATACGGGATGACTGACAGGGACTTCAATCCTTCTTCCACTCACCCCCCACTCCCACCCACCCCGGAAGACGAACAGTTTGCCCGCCTTCGTCTGTTGCGCTCGCGCCGGGTCGGCATCATGACGTATAAACGACTGCTGGCTGAACATGGCACTGCGCAGAACGCGCTAGCCGCGCTGCCCGAGGTGGCGCGGGCCGCGGGCGTCCCGACATACGAAGTCTGCCCCGAAGGGGTGATCCACGCAGAGTTGAAAGCGGCCAAAGCGGCTGGCGCGCGGCTGTTGGAAACTGGTAGCCGTCACTACCCTTCCGCACTGGCCGAACTTGACGATGCGCCGCCATTTTTGTGGTTGCTTGGCGATTTCTCGCTGCTGTCGCGTCCGATGATCGCAATGGTTGGCGCGCGCAATGCCTCCTCGCTGGGCACCCGCATGGCGCGGACACTCGCACATGACCTGGGCGAAGCCGGATATGTCGTCGTCTCCGGTCTGGCGCGGGGTATTGATACCGCGGCACATCTGGCTGCCGTACCATTCGGTACTGTCGCCGTGCAGGCCGGTGGCGTCGATGTAATGTATCCGGCAGAGAATATCGATCTGGCCCAAACCATCGCCGCACAGGGTCTGCGGTTGAGCGAACAGCCGATGGGTCTGCAACCGATGGCGCGGCATTTCCCCAGTCGCAACCGCATCATCTCGGGCCTGTCGCGCGCGACGATCGTCGTAGAGGCGGCAGCGAAATCGGGCAGCTTGATTACCGCGCGCGATGCGCTCGATCAGGGGCGCGACGTGCTGGCGGTGCCGGGGCACCCCTTCGATGCACGCGCCGCCGGAGCCAACATGCTGATCCGCGACGGCGCAACATTGGTGCGCAGCGCGGCGGACATCATCGAGGCCCTCGGCCCGCTGAGCGAGGACGCGCCGCAACTGCCGCTGAGACCGCGGCCTGCGCAGCTGACGCAAAAGCCCGCCCGCCCGAAACGATCCCTGCGCGAGGCTGCGGCGCTTCATTTGACGATCCTGTCGCGTCTCGGCCCGTCACCCGTTGCCGAGGATCAGTTGATCCGCGACTTGCAGGCAGCTCCTGCTACAGTGGCGCCCGCACTTCTCGAGCTTGAAATGGATGGGCAGATCAGGCGCAGTCCGGGCGGCCTGCTGTCGCGTCCGGGCTGAACCGAGCCGGACCAGTGCGCCGCCAGACGGCGCCGCAGCCTGAGCGCAGAGGGCCAAAGAAGCCGCATGGGCGCTCTGCCGCCGCATGCCGAAACCCGACCCTCATTGACAAAGGCCCCTTGCATCCCACATGTCAAAGGCCGTAGACGCCGCCAAACCTCCCGTCGAAGGACTTAAGTCGCATGCCAGTAGTCGTTGTCGAATCTCCCGCCAAGGCCAAGACGATCAACAAGTATCTCGGCGACGACTACACTGTTCTTGCGTCTTACGGCCACGTCCGCGATCTGCCACCCAAGGATGGATCCGTCGATACGGAAAACGACTTCGATATGCTGTGGGAAGTGGCCAGCGACAGCAAGAAGCACGTCAAGGCAATCTCCGACGCGCTCAAAAACGACAACGAACTGATTCTCGCGACCGACCCCGACCGCGAAGGCGAGGCGATCAGCTGGCACCTCCACGAGACATTGCTCAAACGCAAATCCATCAAGAAGGATACGCCGGTCAGCCGCGTCGTCTTCAACGCGATCACCAAATCCGCCGTTTCGGAAGCGATGAAAAACCCACGCCAGGTCGATATGCCGCTGGTGGAGGCATATCTCGCCCGGCGTGCGCTGGATTATCTGGTGGGATTCAACCTTTCTCCGGTGTTGTGGCGCAAACTGCCGGGGGCGAAATCCGCTGGTCGCGTACAATCCGTCACCCTGCGCCTCATCGTCGAACGCGAGATGGAAATCGAGGCGTTCCGCAACCGCGAATACTGGACCGTGAAGGCCCTGCTTGCCACACCGACAGGGCAGGAATTCGAGGCGCGCCTGACGACTTTGGCAGGCAAGAAGCTGGATAAATTCGATCTGGCGAACGACACGCAGGCGGAAATGGCCGTGCAGGCGATCAACAGCCGCGATCTGAGCGTCGCCAGCGTCGAGGCGAAACCGGCCTCGCGCAATCCGTCCGCACCGTTCATGACATCGACCTTGCAACAGGAGGCAAGCCGCAAGTTCGGCATGGGCGCACGGCAGACGATGTCGACTGCACAACGTCTATACGAGGCAGGCCACATCACCTACATGCGGACCGATGGCATCGACATGGCGCCCGAAGCCGTGACTATGGCGCGTGACGCGATCAAGGATCGGTACGGCGATAAATACGTGCCCGGCACACCGCGCGTCTACAAGAACAAGGCCAAGAACGCGCAGGAAGCGCACGAATGTATCCGTCCCACGG
Organism: uncultured Sulfitobacter sp.; assembly: GCF_947497275.1. Classification (GTDB taxonomy): domain Bacteria; phylum Pseudomonadota; class Alphaproteobacteria; order Rhodobacterales; family Rhodobacteraceae; genus Sulfitobacter. The sequence goes on along the minus strand of NZ_CANMFS010000001.1, from coordinate 27,921 downwards.
AAATGTCCAAAGATGCGGACGCGCTCAAGCTGATGGATGGCGACCAACGCAAGCTGTACGATCTGATCTGGAAGCGCACGCTGGCCTGCCAGATGGAAAGCGCGCGGATGGAGCGCACCACCGTCGAGATCGCCTCGGCGGACGGTCAGGTCGGTCTGCGCGCTTCCGGCCAGGTGGTGTTGTTCGACGGCTTTCTGAAGGTTTACGAAGAGGGGCGCGACGACGTGGTCGACGACGACGACAAGCGTCTGCCCCAGATCAACCAGTCCGACAAGATGGCCAAGCGCGCCGTCACGCCCGAGCAGCACTTCACCCAACCGCCGCCGCGCTATACCGAGGCGACGTTGGTCAAACGGATGGAAGAACTGGGCATTGGACGCCCTTCGACCTATGCGAGTATCGTTACCACCATCCAGGACCGTGGCTATGTGCGCCGCGAAGGTCAGCGGCTGATCCCCGAAGACAAGGGCCGTTTGGTGACGGCTTTTCTCGAGAACTACTTCAAACGCTATATCGGCTATGATTTCACCGCGGATCTCGAAGATCAGCTCGACAAGGTGTCCGCCGGCGACGCCGAGTACAAGAAGGTCCTCGAACGCTTCTGGCGCGATTTTTCCGCCGCGATAGCGGAGACGTCGGATCTGCGCATCACCGAGGTGTTGGAGAAGATCAACGAGGTTCTCGAGCCGCATCTGTTTCCGCCGAACGAGGATGGCACCGACCCGCGCTTGTGCCCCAACTGCGGCGCCGGCCGCCTGTCGATGCGCACCGCCCGTTCTGGTGGAGCGTTCATCGGTTGCTCGAACTATCCCGAATGTCGGTACACCCGCCCCTTCGGCCCGCCGGATCCGGAGGCCGAGGCATCCGCCATCCCGCCCGAAGGAAAGCTGTTGGGCGAGGATCAGGGCGATGAAATCAGGGTATTCAAGGGTCGGTTCGGCCCCTACGTGCAGCGCGGGGCGGTGACTGAAGAAAACAAGAAACCGCCGCGTCAGTCGATCCCGAAGGACTGGCCGCCCGAAGAGCTGGAGCTCGAGCGCGCGGTGATGCTGCTGTCGCTGCCGCGCGAGATCGGGCCGCACCCTGAAGACGGGGTAATGGTCTGGGCCAATATCGGGCGGTACGGTCCTTACATCAAACACGCGCCCAGCACATCGGACCGCGGCGGCACCAACGCCAACCTCGAAGGCATCGACGAGGTGTTTACCGTCGGCATGAACCGCGCCGTCCAGTTATTGGCAGAAAAAGTCGCGTCGCGCGGCGCGCGCGGAAAGGCCGCGGCCCCTCTGCGCGAACTGGGCGAACATCCCGAGGCGGGTGGCCCCGTCAACGTGATGAACGGGAAATACGGCCCCTATGTGAAGTGGGAGAAGCTGAACGCGACAATTCCCGACACGGTCGAGCCGGATGAGATAACACTCGGACAAGCCGTTGTTTTGCTGGACGAGCGGGCGGAGAAGGCGGGCAAGAAGAAACCCGCAGCCAAAAAGAAGGCCCCTGCGAAGAAAAAGGCCGCGCCGAAGAAGACGGCAACCAAAAAGGCGACACCAAAAAAGGCGGCGACCAAGAAGCCTGCCGCCAAGACAGCAAAGGCCGGCAGTGGCGACGCGTGACGCCGGGGTCGCAGTGACGCAAGAAACGCCGCAAGCGCCGCAGCCCGCGCTTCCCTGACAGCCGGTAGACCGTCATCCTGTTCCAGATCGAGCACCGGAAAACGATAGGATGTCCATCGCACAACTCTCTCGCCGACAGCCTCTGAATGTTGCGGGGGCCGCGATTGCGGCCCCCTCCCTCTTGCGCGCCGAAGGCACCCGCTCTCGGAGGGTCATCCGGCGCAAGGTGATGAGCTTCACCTCTCAGGATTGGCGCGATCATTTCGATACGTTGGGTAGGGCGGTCATTATCGCGGATATCACGTCCCGCACGCGCCATTTTTTGGAGTGGCGATGCCACACCCATCGGATCTTTCCGACATCGGTGCCCCGCACCGACGCGCTTGCCAAATACGGATACACGCAGGTGTTCCGCAAGAAGGTCGACCCGGACTGGCCCCCGACCGCGTCTATGGTCGCGCGCAGTCCGGATCTGAAATACCGGCCGCCCGGTCCCGCCAATCCGCTCGGCACTCATGTGATGTATCTTGGCTGGGCCAATTATCTGATCCACGGCGCCCACGACGCCCGCAAGATCGTGCGACCGTCCTCCGATAGATGCATAGGCTTGTCCAACTCTGCGGTCGCCGAGCTTTTTTCGCTTGTTCCCGTGGGAACGCAGTTCCGTATTCTGTAGGCTTGGCCGCACCCGCCGCGTTGCGGCATTGCATTGACATGGCTGTGACGCCCCGTCACAAACTCTCCCGAAGGTTCACAGACAAGGGGAGCACCATCTGATGAAGAAAGTGTATGGAAGCGCCGCCGAGGCTCTCGACGGAGTTCTGACGGATGGCATGTTGATCGCATCGGGGGGGTTTGGCCTGTGTGGTATTCCCGAATTGCTGTTGGCCGCAATCCGCGATTCCGGTGTGAAGGATCTGACCTTTGCCTCGAACAACGCAGGCGTCGATGACTTCGGGATCGGGATCCTGTTGCAGACCAAGCAAGTGAAGAAAATGATCTCGTCCTATGTCGGCGAGAACAAGGAATTCATGCGCCAGTATCTGTCGGGCGAGCTTGAGCTGGAATTCGCGCCGCAAGGGACTTTGGCGGAACGGATGCGCGCGGGAGGATGCGGCATCCCGGGTTTCTACACCAAGACCGGCGTCGGTACGCAGATCGCGGAAGGTAAGGAAGTGAAGGCTTTCGGTGGCGAGGACTATATCCTCGAAGAGGGCATCTTTGCCGATCTGGCCATCGTCAAGGCGTGGAAGGCCGACGACACCGGCAACCTGATCTTTCGCAAGACCGCGCGCAACTTCAACCCGCCCGCCGCGATGTGCGGCAAGGTCTGTATCGTCGAGGTCGAGGAAATCGTCCCGCGCGGCGCGCTGGACGGTGACGCGATTCACCTGCCTGGCATCTACGTGCACCGCATCATCCAGGGCGATCACGAGAAACGTATCGAACAACGCACCGTTCGTCAGAAAGAAGGCGCATAACCATGTGGGATCGCAATCAAATGGCGGCACGCGCCGCGCAAGAGCTTGAAGACGGCATGTACGTCAACCTCGGCATCGGGATTCCGACGCTGGTGGCGAACTATGTGGGCGACAAGGACATCACTCTGCAATCCGAGAACGGCATGCTGGGCATGGGCCCCTTTCCGTTCGAGGGCGACGAGGATGCCGACCTGATCAACGCGGGAAAGCAGACCATCACCGAACTGAACCGCACCGCCTATTTCGACAGTGCCATGTCCTTTGGTATGATCCGGGGCGGCAAGATCGCGGCGGCCATTCTGGGCGCAATGGAAGTTGCGGAAAACGGCGATCTGGCAAACTGGATGATCCCCGGCAAGCTGGTCAAGGGCATGGGCGGTGCGATGGATCTAGTCGCGGGCGTGGGCCGTGTGATTGTGGTGATGGACCACGCCAACAAGCACGGCGAAAGCAAGGTCCTCAAGGAATGTACCCTGCCGCTGACCGGCAAGGGTGTCGTCGACCGGATCATCACCAATCTCGGCGTGCTCGACGTGGTCGAGGGCGGGTTGCGGATTGTCGAATGTGCCGAGGGCGTCACCGAAGACGAACTGCGCGCGGCGACCGACGCTACGCTGGTCTGACCCCCGCACGAAAAGACGTGCCCAAAGCTGTCGCGGACACTTTGGGCACGACACCCGCGCTAATCTAGTTCAGCGCAGCGAACACGCAGCCGTCCGAGATCAACTGCGGCGGCGTCTGGCACAGGCCGCGTGCGACCTGAAACGCGGCAAGCACCTTGGGAACGTAGTCGCGGGTTTCCGCAAAGGGCGGCACGCCCGCATGCTTGCGCACAGAGCCCTCTCCGGCGTTGTATCCTGCCAGTACAAGGATCGGGTCGCTTTCGAACTCCCCCATCAACCAGTCGAGATACTTGATCCCGCCGGCGATGTTCTGATCGGCCTTCAGGCTGTCGTCCACGCCGAAACGGCTTGCTGTATCGGGCATCAGCTGCATCAGGCCCTGCGCCCCTGCCCCGCTGACCGCATCCGGTTTGCCTGACGACTCAACTGAAATCACCGCGAGCGCGAGCGCCGGTGACACCCGTGTGCCGATGGTCGAGCGCAGAATGTCTATACCGTGTGCCTTGGCGATGTCCTGCATCTGTTGCATACGCGGTGCCGGGATCCGCGACGTGGCACTGGCCAGCGTAGTCATCGCCTTCTCCAGCCGCCCCGGCCCCGATTGCGCGGCCTCGGGCGATACTTCCGTCCAGAACCAGTCATACTGTCCAGCTTTGGGGCGCGCTATACTGCCCGACGGCGCGATTGCCACCGGCTGAGCCGCGACTGCCGGCGGATCGTATTTCGGACGGTTGATCCTGACTTTGCTTCCCGAACGAGCGCCCGCCTTGGGCACCTTGACGAATTTCGCGGAAAAATCGGGAAACGGCGGCGGAAGGTCGGCGCGTATCTGACCCGCAGGCCAGCCAAGTGCAACAACCACCCCGAGGATCAAGGGTGCAAATGGATTTTTCATGCGAACTGCTCTCGCTCATTTTGTATTTTTCCGAGCAACATCTCTCAAATTCGTTCAAAAAGCCACAAAATGCGGCATCCAAAAATGGCGATTTTGCCATAATCGAGGTGTTTCTGCCCCAGACCTTAACCAATTCGGAAACGTGAATTTTAAAATATCGTTTACTTCCAGATACTTGGTAAAATTCTGTTCCAGAAAATAGTTGACGGTGCAAAAGTCTTATTCGCCGCCAAATTCATGCCCCATTCATCCGGCTATATAGCGTCATACCAAGTGACGCAGACCTGAATGAGAGCGGGTCACGAAGCGGAGCAAGGTTGGAACTAGAAATCAATTTGATCCTTTGGAGGGACACTACCATGATGAAATTTCTGAAAAACTTCCGCAATGACGAATCCGGCGCCGTGACAGTTGACTGGGTTGTTTTGACAGCCGCAGTTGTTGGTCTGGCGATTGCCGCATACGGCTCCATCCAGACCGGCGCGGAAAACATGACGTCGAACACATCGAGCTTCTTGGGCACACAGACCGTTGGTTCAATCGGTGCACCAACAGAATAAGGTCTTGTAAGAACCTTATCCTCGGGGGGCTGCGTTCTGCATGGAATGCAGCCTCCTTTTTCATTTCCGGTCTTACCGACGCAGATCCATAGGAGAGCGAAATTATCATGATAACGCGGTTCAAGAGAGTTTTGAAAGACGAAGACGGCGCGGTAACGGTCGATTGGGTTGTCCTGACGGCAGCAGTCTGCGGTCTGGCTATCGCCTCGTTCGCTGCTATTCATCAGGGTAGCAAAAGTGTGAGCGGGAACGTCAGCGACTACCTGAACAGCACGACCGTAAAAGAATTGGCCGGCATCGAATAATCAGCCGAAAATTCGCGCTCGGCACCAGCTTTTCGTCGTTCCGTCAAACAATAACCACAGTCCCACGGCATGATTGTCATTGAAGTATCCGGCCAGTGCCGGACCATGAACTAAAGAGGAACACGAACATGCGTATGATATTCGGACTCGTGCTATTGGTCGGCATCGCCCTTGCGGGCGGCGCGGTGTATCTCGCCAAGGACCAGATCGGCCAGTACAAATCCGCCATCGCCAACGCTGAGGCGGCAAAACAGAAAATCGTTCCCACCCAGACGGTCTACGTCGCGGCGCGCGCGCTGAAATACGGTGAGAAACTGGAAAAAGACGACGTGCGCGCGGTGGATTTTCCCGTTACGGCGATCCCCGAAGGCAGCTTTGAGAACGAAGTCTCGATTTTTCCTGAAAATACTGATGAATTGCGCGTTGTTTTGCGTCCGATCGAAAAGGATGAGGCATTGCTTGCGGTCAAACTTACCCTTCCCGGCGAGGATGCGGGACTGACGTCCCAGCTTGAACGCGGTATGCGTGCCTTCGCGATAAAGGTCGACGTGTCGTCCGGCGTGTCAGGCTTTTTGCGCCCCGGTGACCGTGTCGATGTCTATTGGACCGGCCGTGTCGGCGGTGGGCAAAACAGCACTGACGTGACCAAGCTTATCGACACAGGCATTCAGTTGATCGCCGTCGACCAACGCTCGGGTGATTTGGACGGCGCAATGATTGCGCGGACCGTTACCGTCGCCGTCAGCCCCAACCAGGTTGCCGCTCTCGCGCAAGCCCAGACCACGGGGCGGCTTGCACTGTCGCTCGTCGGCGTCGGCGACGACACCGTCGCCGGTACAATCGAAGTGAACCAGAAAGACCTGCTGGGCATCGTCGATGAGGCAAAAGCACCTGCAGCGCCGGAAGAAAAGGTCTGTACCATTCGCACCCGTAGGGGCGCCGAGGTGGTCAACCTGCCTATTCCCTGCACCAACTAAAGCAGCAAGACCCCGGTACTCGCAATGACAGACAGGTTCCACGTCGCCGCGCCCGCAAAGGGTGCGGTGTTTGCCGTTGTGCCTCTGTTGCCATTAGTCCACACGAACTTTGACCGCGACACCATTGTTTATTGCAAAAAAAATCAATTTCCCTCAGGGTGATACAAACGACGGGCAGCAAGACCCTATTTTGAGGCGTGATCAAAAAGGCAGGTCACATGAAAATTGATAGATTTCTAAAAGCAGCCCTTCTGGGGTTTGCCCTGAGTGCATCCGCAATTTGCGTGACTCTTCCGTCCAGTGTGCAGGCTGACCAACTTCGCGTGGTGAAAAGCGGAACCAGTACGAAACTCAACGTGCCGTTGAACCGTGCGGTGGTCGTGGAAAGTGACACGCCCTTTGCCGAGCTGAGCATCGCCAATCCGGGCATCGCCGATCTTTCGTCGCTGTCGGACCGAACGATCTATGTTCTGGGCAAATCGCCGGGTACGACAACCCTTACACTGTTCGACGCGGCGGGCCGCCTGATCACCAATGTCGAGGTTCAGGTTACCCCCGATCTGTCAGAGTTCAAGGAGCGTCTGCGCCAGATCCTGCCCGGTGAACGCATCGAAGTCCGGTCGGCAAACGACGGGATCGTCCTGTCGGGCGTGGTCTCATCCACGCAAAAGCTACAGCGTGCGCTGGATCTCGCGCAGCGCTATGCCCCCGAACGGGTATCAAATCTGATGAGCGTCGGTGGCATCCAGCAGGTCATGCTGAAGGTGCGCTTTGCCGAAATGCAACGCTCTGTTTCGAAATCACTCAGCTCGTCCCTGGCATTGGGTGGCGCGCTCGGGAGCGATGTCGGCGTGCGCGGCGGCAGCGGCACCCTGACGACAGGTGGTCAGCGCACAAACGCGATTTCCGGCGCCCTGCCGGCCACAAACACGAATAACGGCGCCATCCTGTTCGGTTTCAATGCGGGCTCGACGCAAGTCGGCATCCTGCTCGAAGCACTTGAGCAAAAAGGCGTGGTCCGCTTTCTCGCGGAGCCGAACCTTGTCGCGCTGTCGGGACAAGAAGCGAAATTCTTGGCCGGGGGCGAATATCCGATCCCCGTCGCGCAGGACGACGGGCGAACATCCATCGAATTCAAGCCGTTCGGGGTCGAACTGGCCTTTATTCCGCGGGTCGTGGACAAGGATCTCGTCAATCTGGAGCTGAAGGCTGCGGTTTCCGCTATCGATCCGGCGAACGGCATCACGCTTGACGGCGGTTTCAGCGTGGCCGCCTTCTCGCGCCGCGAAACCTCGACCACGGTCGAGATGCGCGACGGAGAAAGTTTTGCCATTGCGGGTCTGTTGCAAGACGATTTCACCGACAATTCATCGCAGTTGCCCTGGATCGGCGATGTGCCGGTGCTTGGCGCGCTGTTCCGCAGCGCCGATTATCAGCGCAGCCAGACCGAACTGGTGATCATCATCACATCACATCTGGTCACGCCCACACGCGGCGAAGCACTTGCACTGCCGACTGACCGCATCAAGCCGCCGACAGAAAAAGATCTGTTCCTGCATGGCCGGACTGCTGCGGGCACCCACACACCGCGCCAAGGGGCCGCGGGAGAGGTTGCCAAGCAGGATTTCACCGGGTCATATGGCTATGTACTGGATTGATACGATGCAAAGCGCAAAGACCAGAAAACTTGGTGTAATCGGTATGTCGGTCGCTGCGCTGGCACTGGCCGGCTGCGCCTCCAGTACGGACCAAGTGTACACCCAGTTTCATTCAGAAGCAGGCGCACTGGTCGATACCGGCAGCTTCGGCAATGCCACCATGAACAACAGAATGGTAATGACGGGCGAACGGCAATACACGTTCGATCTGGCCAACCGCTTTGCGGCCGAAGTCGAGAGCACCGTCAACTTCGCGTTCAACTCCGCACAGCTCGACGGCGCCGCCCAAGCGGTTCTGCGTCGGCAGGCCGGATGGATCCGCCAGTTCCCCGAAGTCCGCTTTCGCGTGTACGGGCACACGGACGCCGTGGGATCGAACCGTTTCAATAAAGTCCTGGGCCAGCAGCGCGCCAATGCCGTTGTCGCCTATCTTACCGGTCTCGGCATCAGCCGGGCCCGCCTGGAAGCGGTTGTTTCGTTCGGCGAAACGCAACCGCTTGTCGTGACCCAGGGTCAGGAACGGCGCAACCGGCGTACGGTGACCGAAGTCACCGGTTTCGTCGAACGCCACCCCACCGTACTGGACGGCAAGTATGCCCAAATCATCTACCGCGACTATGTGGCGAGTGCTGTCCCCGAAAGCCAGCTGACCTCCAGCGACGTTACCGGGCTCGACAGCAACTAAAGCGCACGCGAAATCCAATGCCATTCCGGCACGGATTTCGCGACGTGTTTGCCAGACGCCGCTTTGACCAATCCTTCCGATTGTCGGCTATCGTTTCATCATACCCAACAATCGAAGCAATTCGGCCCCAATCTCGCCCCAAACCAATGCCATGTATTTTGCAACGAGATAACTCCGTCCGGTCATAGCACCGGAAGAGGGGTTTCGGAGCAAAACCGCGCCTGCCGATACGGCGGGCACCAGCTCTGATCCCTTTTACAGAAGGATACGAGCCGATGAGCAGCCCGATGCCACAACCCGATCAAGCCGCGATCCTCGCTTGTACCGTGAGCCGCGACGTGCAGAATTTCGACCTTTTGATCGAGGATATGGAAACAGTACTCGGGGAAAGCTGGGGGGATCTGGGGTTCACAGAGGCATTGACCTTCTTCAGCCAGCCAGAAGCGGACGGGATGGAATTTATCGCGCTCGCGCTGGATGCTGCGGACGAAGACAATCTGCCGCTGATGGCCGAGATCATCACCCAGGCCAAAAGCCGAGATATCAAGGTGATCCTGATCGCCGAAGATGTCACACCCGGCGCGTTGCATTCCCTGTTGCGCCAGGGCGCGGATGAATTTGTCCCCTACCCGCTGCCTGAAGGCGAACTTGCCGAAGCGATCGAGCGCGTTCGCGCCCCGAAAATCCCGCAGACCACAGCCACAGGAACCGGGGCCGATCACATCAAGGCCGGCGCAAAGAAAGACGGTGCCGTTATCGTCGTGCACGGTCTGGCCGGTGGCACGGGTGCGACGACGCTCGCCGTCAATCTCGCATGGGAACTGGCAACACAGGGCAAGACCGGCGGCCCGTCCGTCTGTCTGCTCGATCTCGATCTGCAATACGGCTCCGTCTCGACTTTCCTTGATCTGCCACGGCGCGAAGTCGTCTATGACATGCTCTCGGACACTGCGGGAATGGACGAAGAGATCTTTGGCCAGGCGTTGATGACATACGACGAAAAGTTGCATGTACTGACCGCACCCGGTGATATGCTACCCCTCGATCTGGTAAGCTCTGAAGACATCGCGCGTGTGCTTCAGATGGCCCGCGACCAATTCGACTATGTCGTGATCGACATGCCTTCGACGCTGGTGCAATGGTCCGAGACGGTTTTGACCTCCGCACATCTGTACTTTGCGACGCTTGAGCTGGACATGCGCTCTGCCCAGAACGCCCTGCGTTTCAAACGCGCGCTGCAATCCGAGGAATTACCGATCGAGAAGATCCGGTATGTCCTGAACCGCGCACCCAAGTTTACCGATCTGAGCGCAAAAAGCCGGGTTAAGCGGCTGGCCGAAAGCCTGTCGATCTCTCTCGATATCCAGTTGCCCGACGGCGGCAAGCCGATCACGCAGGCCAATGATCACGGTCTGCCGCTTGCCTCTTCAGCCCCCAAAAGCCCGTTGCGCCGGGAAATCGCCAAGCTGGCGGCCTCCATCCACACCCTCAAGGACGATGAGGCCGCTGCGGCGTAAACCGCTTACAGGAAGAAGTGTACCATGTTCTCGAAGTACAAGAAGACTGATGCGGCTGCCGCGAATTCGGCGGCCAGCGCCATTGTCACCCCCCTTGCGCCGGTAACGGATTCGGAACCCAAACCGGCGTCGATGCGACGTGCGGCAAAGCCTGCCGCAGCCTCGCCGATAGACAAGGAAGTCAAACGCAAGCAGCGAATGAGCGAGATCAAGCTCGAGCTGCACCGCTCCCTGCTCGACAACCTCAATCTTGCGGCTCTGGAACATGCGACCGAACAGGATTTGCGTCAGGAGATCAACAGCATCGCCGCCGAAGTGCTTGCGGAGAAATCCATTGTGCTCAGCCGCGAGGACCGCATGACGCTCAACTCCGAGCTGTATGACGAAGTGACAGGCCTGGGACCGTTGGAGACGTTGCTCAAGGACGAGAGTGTCAACGATATTCTCGTAAACGGCCCGCAGCAGATCTTTGTCGAACGCGCGGGCAAGCTGGAGCTGACGGACATTACGTTCAAGGATGAACGCCACCTTTTGCGGATCATCGACAAGATCGTCAGCGCGGTTGGACGCCGTGTCGATGAAAGCAACCCTTACGTCGACGCCCGCCTAAAAGACGGATCACGTTTCAACGCAATGGTCCCGCCGGTGGCGGTCGACGGCAGCCTCGTCTCTATCCGGAAGTTCAAAAAGGACAAGCTGGGCATCGACGATCTGGTGAACTTTGGTGCCTTTACCGAAGAAATGGCTGCCTATCTCCAGGCGGCTGTTGCGACGCGGCTCAACATCATCGTGTCGGGTGGTACCGGGTCGGGCAAAACAACCACGCTCAACGCGCTGTCATCCTTCATCGACAACGCCGAACGCATCCTGACCATCGAAGACACGGCGGAACTTCAGCTGCAACAGACCCACGTAGGCCGGATGGAAAGCCGCCCGCCCAACGTCGAGGGCAAGGGCGAGGTTTCCCCGCGCGACTGTCTCAAGAACGCCCTGCGGATGCGCCCCGACCGTATCATTGTGGGCGAAACGCGTGGCGAGGAGGTCATCGACATGCTTCAGGCCATGAACACCGGCCACGACGGCTCAATGACGACGATCCACGCGAACTCGGCCCGCGACGGTGTGTCCCGTCTTGAAAACATGATTGCCATGGCCGGTATCGAAATGCCGCTCAAAGCCGTGCGCAGTCAGATCTCATCGGCTGTGAACCTCATCGTACAGGCCTCGCGCCTTCAGGACGGCTCGCGCCGGATGACGTCGATTACCGAGATTACGGGCATGGAGGGCGACGTGATCTCCATGCAGGAGATCTTCCGCTATCAGCGCGTGGGCCTCACGCCAGAGAACAAGATCATCGGCCATTTCACCGCCACCGGGGTGCGCAGCCACTATGCCGAACGCTTCCGCATGTGGGGCTATGATCTGCCGTCGTCCATCTACGAGCCCATCGCGGCGCAATAAGGAATTCTTGCCATGAGCGCAGAACCAATCATCTACGGTCTCATCTTCGTCGGCGTTCTGGTGCTGGTCGAGGGCCTGTATCTGGTGGCCTTCGGCAAATCCATCTCGCTCAACAGTCGCGTGAACCGCCGCCTCGAAATGCTCGAAAAAGGTCAGCGCCGCGAGGAAGTGCTGGACAAGCTGCGCAAGGAAATGCAGCAGCACATGAACGCGCGGACGATCCCGCTTTACTCGCTGCTGTCCGAAAAGGCACAGAAGGCGGCGATCGCTTTTACCCCCAAGCAATTGATCCTGGTGATGGCGGGTTTGTCGGTGGTGATCTTCATGGGTCTCACGGTCGGCACCGCGACAGAGCCGCCGGTGCGCATCGTCATGTCCATCGGCATGGGTGTGGGTGCCGTATTCATGTGGATTTCGATGAAGGCGAACAAGCGGATGTCGATGATCGAGGAACAGCTGCCCGACGCCGTCGAACTGATGGTGCGCTCCCTGCGGGTGGGCCATCCGTTTTCCAACGCGATTTCCATCGTCTCGAAAGAGATCCAGGACCCGCTGGCCTCCGAATTCGGCATCATCGCGGATGAAGCGGCTTACGGCCGTGACGTGGGCGAGGCGCTCAAGGATATGGCCGAAAGACTGGACATGCAGGATCTGCGCTTTCTCGCGGTTGCCGTCACGATCCAGCAGCAATCGGGCGGCAACCTGGCCGAAATCCTCGCCGGTCTGGCCAAGGTGATCCGCGCCCGCTTCCGCCTGTTCCGCCGAGTAAAGGCGATCACGGCCGAGGCGAAATGGTCCGGCAAGTTCCTGTCTGGATTTCCCGTCATGGCGCTTATCGTGATCAACATCGCCGATCCGAACTACTACGACGATGTGAAGGAAACGCCCTATTTCATTCCCGCCTGCTTCTTCGTCGGGATCTTTCTGGCGGTAAATCTCGTCGTCATGCGTGTTCTCACAAACATCAAAGTATAAAGGGCACAGACAGCTATGCTAAATTCGATCAACACACAGGTTTCCGGTGTTCTGGGCCCTTTCGGCCTGATCATCGTTTTGGGCGTGCTGGGTGTCGTCCTTGTGCTGGCGACGGTCGCCATGATGTTGAACCAGCCCGAAGATCCGCTCGACAAGTTCAAGCGCAGTGCCAATGCGCCGCGCAAGGGCGATCTGGAAACCCCAGCCGCCCTGCGCCAGAAGGAAGGCAACGCCCAGTTGCAAAAATTCGCGACGTTCCTCGAACCCAAGGACGTGGCCGAGTTGAGCCAGAAGCAGCTGGAATTGCGACAGGCAGGCTATCAATCGCGCGATGCGGTGCGCATGTTCTATTTCGCGCAGATGGCCTTGGGCCTTCTGGGTCTGACGATCGGCGTTGTCTATATCAACTTTCTCGGCGGTGGCGAAGGCATGAGCACCCAGAAGACCATGATGTGGACACTCGGCCCCGGCGCGGTCGGATACTGGCTGCCGAAATACTGGATCACGCGACGCGTCGCCGAGCGCAAGGAGCAGATCGAGCAAGGTTTCCCGGATGCGCTCGACATGATGCTGGTCTGCGTCGAAGCCGGTCAATCGCTGGATCAATGTATCGTCCGTGTGGCCGCGGAGTTGCGCGCATCCTATGTGGCACTCGCTGACGAATTCGAAGTCGTGGCCTATGAGATGAAGGCCGGTAAGGACAAGGTAACCGTGCTTAATGACATGGGCACCCGTTGCGGGGTACAGGATGTGTCGTCCTTTGTGACTGTGTTGGTGCAATCTGCCGCCTTCGGCACATCCATCGCAGACGCCCTGAGGGTCTATGCCGCCGAGATGCGCGACAAACGCGTGATGCGCGCCGAAGAAGCCGCAAACAAGTTGCCAACCAAGATGACACTCGCCACTATGATGCTTACGGTTCCGCCCCTTCTGGTCATTCTGGTCGGGCCATCCGCAATGGGCATCGCCAAGCTGGGCGAAATGAGCGGCCCCGGAGGCAATTGATGACGTCACGGGCTCTGCCCTACCTGTTTGTGTGTTGTGCTTTGGCCGCCTGTTCTACGGGCGGCCTTGGCACATCCGTCTTCGGCCCCCGAATGCCGGAACGGCTGGACGCGCCCGGTGTCGATTTGCGCGCAGCCGGCGCCGACAACCTGGAAACCGGACACCGCCTGGTGGCGTCGGGCGAATACGAACTGGCGATCCGTTCGTTCAACCGCGCGGCCATCGACCGGGGCACCGTCGATGCAGAGATCCTGTCGGGGATCGGCACCGCCAATCTGGGTCTGGGCCGGTTGGGACAAGCCGAAACCCAATTGCGCCGCGCGGTGCAGCGGGACGCGACACAGCCGGAAATTTGGAACAATCTCGGGGTCGTGTTGATGGAACGTGGCAAAAATGTCGAGGCAACACAGATATTTCGCAAGGCATTCGCGCTCGACAATGGCGAAAGTGTCTCAATCCGTGACAATCTGCGATTAGCGCTCGAAAAATCCGAAAATTCTGGTACTGCTTCTGGGAATGACCAAGATTATAAATTGGTGCGCCGTGGTTCTGCGGATTTCGTGATCCGACAGGCATTGTGACCTAAACATAGGCACCTTGCCCTTTCAGGCCCAAAGCACCGCCGAGGCAGTAGCAGGAAAAGGACGCAAAAATGCGCCACCCCCATGTTTTGAGCACCCTCCTCGCAGGGGCCGTGTTTCTGAGTGGCTGTGCGGAAAAATCCGCCGACGAAACGGTCGAACGTGCGTTTCAGGACGTCAACGTCATCGACGACGCGAACCTCAACGACGTTATGCTGACTGTCGCGGACCCGAACGAGGCGGTGATCTACTTCCAGCGGGTGCTGAAAGAAGAGCCCGGCAAGATCGAGCATAATCGTGGTCTCGCGCTCTCGTTAATGCGCGCAAAACGCTACGATGAAGGCGCAGCCGCGTGGGAGCGTACCGTTGCCCTGCCCGCCCGCACCGACGCAGACCGCGTAGAGCTTGCCGATGCGCTGATCCGGTCGGGCAACTGGGCCAAGGCGGAGCAGACGCTTACCTCGATCCCACCAACTCACGAGACATTCGCCCGCTACCGGCTCGAAGCGATCATTGCCGACAGCAAACAGCAGTGGGAAAAGGCAGACAGTTTCTACGAAACCGCCGTTGGCCTGACCACCGAACCTGCCCCGGTACTGAACAACTGGGGCTATTCCAAGCTGACACGCGGTGCCTACAAGGATGCAGAACGCTTGTTCACCAGTGCAATCACGCAGGATGCGGGGCTGTTCACCGCCAAGAACAACCTCGTTTTGGCGCGCGGCGCTCAGCGCAACTACACCCTGCCCGTGATCCCGATGGACCAGGCCGAACGCGCGCAATTATTGCACACCTTGGCCCTGTCGGCGATCAAACAGGGCGACGTCGAAACGGGCAAGGGATTGTTGCGCGAAGCGATCGACACCCATCCCCAGCACTTCGAGGCCGCATCGCGTTCTCTCGCAGCACTGGAAGGCTGAGCGGTGACGATTACGGTCTACTCGGCTGCGTGGTTCCTGCCCTTCGTGCTGCCGATCTGTCTCTATGTCGCCTACACCGATATGGCGCGGATGAAGATCACGAACGGCGCCAATATCTTGCTGGCCTGCGTTTTCGTCATCGTCGGGCTGATCGCTCTGCCGTTCGAGGACTACCTTTGGCGGCTGGTCAGTCTTATCGTCGTGCTCGTTGTCGGATTCGTACTCAATGCGGCAGGCGCGATGGGTGCGGGCGACAGTAAATTCATCGCCGCAGCCGCGCCCTTTATCGCACTCGGCGATCTGAGGTTGCTGATGTTTCTGTTCATGGCGGCACTACTGGCCGCCGTTGCTACCCACAAGACCATCAAACACACCCCCCTGCGCAGGCTCGCCCCGCACTGGACAAGCTGGGACCAGGGCAAGAAATTTCCGATGGGTCTCGCGCTGGGTGCCACACTTGCGCTCTATTTGACGCTTGGTTTGATGTACGGTGCCTGATTAAGGCCATTTTCATCCGCTAGGGATCGGGAAACACCACCCGTTTCAGAGCAGAGGGATAGAATAATGAACGCCCCAACCAATGCCGTCCTTGCCCCGCCACCGCCAAAGACGCTGGAAGACATGCGTTTGCCGCTGGTCATGATGCGCGATATTCTTCTCAAGACCATCTTCCGCAAGAACGTGGACATGGTAAGCGAACTGAGCCGCGCGATCTGCCTGCCAGTCCCCGTCACACAGGAACTTGTAGACATGTGCCGCACGCAGCGGTTACTCGAGGCCACAGGCACGCTCAATGCGCAGAACGGCAACGAGATGGGTTATCAGCTGACGGATGCGGGCAAGGCGCGCGCGCTGGACGCCCTGGCGCAATCCGAGTATTTCGGGCCGATGCCTGTGCCGCTGTCGGTCTACAAGGAACAGGTCAAGCGCCAGTCCGTCCGCAACATGCAGATCACCCGCGCCCAGTTGACCGGTGCGATGGGGCACCTCATCTTGCCCGACAGCTTGCTTGATCACCTCGGCCCCGCCGTCTCCGCAGGCCGCTCGATCCTCATGTACGGCCCCCCAGGCAACGGCAAATCCTCAATTTCGAACGGCATCCGCGACGCGCTGGGAGATCAGGTGTATGTCCCGCGCGCCATTGAATACGCCAGCCAGGTGATCACTGTATTCGATCCGATCGTCCACAACGAAATCGCCGCCGCCGAACAGGACCCGACGTCCCTGCGCCGCGTGACCCGTTTCGACGCTCGGTACGTATGCTGCGAGCGGCCTTCCGTCATCACCGGCGGCGAGTTGTCGCTCGACATGCTCGATCTGGTCTACAACCCCTCTGCCAAAACCTATCAGGCCCCATTGCAGCTGAAATCCACCGGCGGGATCTTCATCGTCGATGACCTTGGCCGGCAAAAAGAGCCACCACAGAGCATCGTCAACCGCTGGATCGTCCCGTTGGAAGAATCGAAGGACATTCTCGCCCTACAATCCGGCGAGAAGTTCGAGGTCCCGTTCGACACGCTTGTCATCTTTTCCACGAACTTCCACCCGAACGAGATCTTCGACACCGCCGCCCTGCGCCGCATCTTTTTCAAGATCAAGATCGACGGCCCCGACCAGGCTAATTTCCTCAAGATTTTCGCGATGGTTGCAAAGAAGCGGAAGATGCCGCTCGACGAGGCCACCCTGATCCATCTGTTGAAAAACAAATATCCCACGATCGACAATATCTATGCCAATTATCAGCCGATCTTTCTTATAGATCAGATCATCGCGATCTGCGAATTCGAGGGCATCCCCTATCAAATGTCCCCCGAATTGATGGACCGTGCCTGGGCCAACATGTTCGTCAAGGACGAACACATCGTAAAATAGCGCGGACCGACCCGGCTACCGACGCCCCGCCGTCAATACAAATGGGATCGCCTTCGCGATGAGGTCCCAGCACATGTTTTCCAGAATTTCGATCTTGCAAGGTACACAATGACGGTCTCGAGAAATCAGCGTGCTATCAGGCCCGGAGCCACGGATCCTACACGTTTGCGTTCACCCGTCCGGTCCAAAGACCGCAAAGGCGCTTCTCACCCATCGGACCACTGCAAACGCCTGCTCCGCCAGCCGGATCAGCAGAACGCCTACCACAAACACATACGATCCGCGCCACGAGCACATTTACCGCGACATCGTGGCTCTTTTCCACTCGCGGCTTCACATATTTCTGTTGGCAAGAAATATCCCGGGGGAGGCTTCGCTTTGCGAAGACGGGGGCTGGCCCCCATCGGCGCCAATGCTATCTAGTCCCCCATGGCCGATCTTCCCGATACTTTCAGAACCTGGTTCGCCGCCAAAGGCTGGTCGATCCACCCGCATCAGCAAGCGATGTTGGAGCGTGCGGATGCGCCGGCACTATTGCTCATCGCACCGACAGGCGGCGGCAAAACGCTTTCGGGATTTCTGCCGACCTTGATCGATCTGGCCGATGGCGATCACGAGGGCATGCACACACTCTATATTTCACCGCTCAAGGCGCTTGCCGCCGATATCAAACGCAACCTGACAACCCCGGTTGCGGAAATGGGCTTGCCCGTGCGCATAGAGGAACGCACCGGGGACACCACGGCAACCCGCCGCAAGCGCCAGCGCGCCGATCCGCCGCATATCTTTCTGACAACGCCCGAAAGCCTCGCCCTGCTCGTCTCCTACGATGATGCCCCGCGCATGTTCAAAGGCCTCAAGCGGGTCGTGATCGACGAAATTCACGCCCTCGCTGAATCCAAGCGAGGCGACCAGATGATGCTGGCTCTCGCGCGATTGCAAACGATTTGCCCCGATCTAAAACGTGTCGGTCTTTCCGCCACCGTTGAAGATCCGACCGCCATTGCGCATCTGATGGCGCGTCACCCCGATCCCTGCGAGATCCTGCAGGCCGATCCCGGCCCAGCCCCCGACATTTCGATGCTACGCACAGACGAGGCACCGCCCTGGTCCGGCGGGGGCGCGGCCTATGCCATCCCGGCGGTTCTGGAACAGGTCAAACAGCACAAGACGACGCTGATCTTTCACAATACCCGCGCGCAGGCCGAGATCTTTTTTCATAATCTGTGGCTTGCCAATGACGACGCTCTGCCTATTGGAATCCACCACGGATCGCTTGACCGTCAGCAGCGCGAACGGGTGGAGGGGGCGATGGTGCGCGGTGAATTGCGGGCCATCGTCTGCACCGGGAGTCTCGATCTGGGAATCGACTGGGGCGACGTGGATCTGGTGATCCAGATCGGTGCGCCAAAGAACGTCAAGCGTCTGGTCCAGCGCATTGGCCGCGCCAATCACCGCTACAACGCGCCTTCCAAGGCGTTGCTGGTCCCTGCCAACCGCTTCGAGGTGGTCGAATGTGTCGCGGCTTTGGAAGCCGTTCTGGACGGCGAGCTGGACGGCGACCCACGCGGGCCGGGGCCGCGTGACGTGCTGTGCCAGCACATACTGATCACCGCATGTGCAGGGCCCTTCGAGGAAACCGTGCTGTATTCCGAAATCAAGACCTGCGGGGCCTACAGCACGCTGAGCCGGGCCGCTTTCGATGCCTGTCTCGATTTCTGTGCGACGGGTGGCTACGCCCTGCGCGCCTATGACCGCTGGCAACGGCTGATCAAACGGCCTGACGGTTTGTGGCAGCTGCGCGATCCGCGCGCGGCGCAGCGCATACGCATGAACATCGGCACCATTCAGGACACCGACACGCTCAAGGTCCGGATGAAGCGCAACCGGGGTGGCAAACCGCTGGGAGAGATCGAGGAAGGTTTTGCCGCGACGCTCACCCCCGGTGACACCTTCCTCATTGGCGGGCAGATCGTCAAATACGAAGGTCTGCGCGAAATGACGGTCGAGGTGTCGCGCGACGCCGCGAAAAAACCGAGGATCGCGACCTTCATGGGCACCAAATTCGCGACATCAACTCAGCTTTCGGCGCGGGTGCAGCGGATGTTCACCCAAGATGCATGGCCCGAATTGCCCGACCACACCGCCAAATGGCTTGCCCTGCAACGCGAGGTAAGCCAGTTGCCACAACCGGGCCGGCTTTTGATCGAGAGCTTTCCGCACGACCGGCGCGCGCAGACGGTCGTCTACGGCTTTGCCGGTCGCAACGGGCAACAAACACTGGGTCTGTTGCTCACTAAACGGATGGAGGCGCTTGGTCTGCACCCCCTGGGATTTGTGGCAACCGATTACGCGACCCTGATCTGGGGCCTTGATCCCGTCACGGACCCGGAAACGCTGCTCGATCCGCACGCATTGCAGGACGGGTTGGAGACGTGGCTGGCGGGAAATGCGGTAATGAAACGGACGTTTCGTGCATCGGCGACAATCGCCGGGCTGATCGAACGCAACACCCCTTCGGCCCGCAAATCGGGGCGACAGGCGACGTTCAGCTCGGACATCCTGTACGACACGCTCACGAAATACGACCCCGAGCATCTGATGCTCGACATCACCCGCGAGGAGGCACTGCGCGGTCTGGTTGATTTCGGACGGATCGAAGAAATGCTGGAGCGGACCAGGGGGCGGATCGACCATCTGACGCTGCCACGTGTAACGCCGCTTTCGGCACCTTTGTTTCTCGAGATGGGTCGGGTTCCGGTCAAGGGCGAGGCCGAGGAACGTCTGCTGGCGGAAGAGGCAGCCCGGCTGATGCAAAGCTCCGGTCTCGCCCAGATCACACCGGCGGATGCCTCCAAACCGCGCTGGCGGGTTGGTTTCTAGGCGCGAAAACCCTTGCGGCTGTTCACGGGATGTTCCATGTCTGCCGCATGAACGGATATGATTTCACGATTGCGGGCGCCGCGCTCAAGGCGCTGTCCTCCGGCGCGCTGTGGTGGCCGCAGGAATCGTTGCTGGTGGTCAGCGACCTGCACCTCGGGAAATCCGAGCGGATCGCGCGGCGCGGCGGCGCGTCCCTGCCGCCCTATGACACGCGCGATACGCTTACCCGCCTCGCTGCCGATCTGGCGCTAAGCCATGCGCGCACGGTGGTCTGTCTGGGCGACAGCTTTGATGATCTTATGTCCGCAGATGCGCTGCCCGAAGACGAGCGCCAGTGGATCCTGCGCCTTCAGGCCGGTCGCCGCTGGGTCTGGATTGAAGGCAATCACGATCCCGGCCCGGTCGACGTTGGCGGCACCCATCTTGCCGAGCTGCCGCTGGCGCCGCTCACGTTTCGCCATATCGCCCAAGGGCCTGCGAGCGGCGAGATTTCGGGCCATTACCATCCCAAGGCCAGCATAAATGCCCGTGGTCGGATCATCACCCGCGCCGCCTTTCTGATTGACAGCGACCGCGTAATCATGCCCGCCTACGGGACCTATACTGGTGGTCTGCGCGCGCAGACGCCGGTGCTTGGGGCCCTGATGCGCGACGAGGCGATAGCCGTGCTCACCGGTCCCGTTCCCGTCGCCGTTCCAATGCCGAGGTAGCCTATGACACCCGCCGAAACAGACCGCATCCGATCGAGCTTTGCCGCACAAAGCATGATGGAAACATTTGGCGCGGACGTGATCGAGATCGAGAAAGGGCTGGTGCGGATCGCGTGCCCAATCCTGCCCGGTACCCGGCAACAGCAGGGGTTCGGCCATGCGGGGCTGACCTTTTCGATAGGAGACAGCGCGGCAGGCTATGCCGCTTTGACGCATCTGCCGCTCGACCAGGAGGTCGTTACGGCAGAGATCAAGATCAATCTGATTGCCCCCGCACGGGGCCAGCGCCTGATCGCGACGGGCAAAGTCGTCAAACCGGGCAAGCGGTTGTTCGTCGTCACGTCGGAAGTCCATGCTGAGATGGACGGTACCACAACATTGATCGCGGTGCTTCAGGGCACGATGGTGCCGGTGCCCGCCTGATGCCCGCTTAAAACAGCCCCGCCGCCTTCGATGCCGCGCGGTAACTGCGGCTGATCGGCACCTGCGTACCGTCGCGCATCGCAAGAAAATCGCGTCCTTTGATCCGCTGATGTGCGTCGATCGCTTCCAACGCCACCCAATGTGAGCGGTGCACTTGCATGCCGTTCTCGCGTGGAAGTTCATCAATCGCATCGCCAAGGCGCATCAGAACAAGGGCACTGCCCCTTTGCGTCACGACATTGAGGTAGTGGTCCTGCGCCTCGATCCGCACCAACGGACCGCGCACCTCCAACGGCAACCGGCGCTGGAACGTGGCATCGCCGGGGGGGTGCACGTCTGCAGAAACCGTTCGCGGACCTGCCACGCAGATCACCAGATGCACCAGCGCGGTCACAAGGCCGACGATACCCGCCAGATAAGCCCAATCCGCCAGGCCGCCCCAAGCCAGGAACACCCGGTCATTCAGCGCGTGAACGAACGTCGCGCAGAGGATCACGAAACCACCCCAGACCGCCAGTCCCACGAGGGCGCTCCGGCCCCGCGCAACCGTCAGGGCGAGATAGCTAAGCCCGATGGAAACGCCAACGATGCCAGACCAGTAGAGACCGCGCACCGGCGCACTGAGCAGATCCAGCGTGCCGAACGGCCCCGCCACGGTGGCTGCCGCGATCAGCAGGCACCAGATCGACAGCGGCATCACCCAACGGTGTCGTTCACGAAGCGTAGACTGCATCCGGCGAAGTATCCCTGTCGTTCACGCATGGTGCGGGCAACCCGCGCAAAGCGAATGGCGCGACCGCAACGAGATTGCCATGAAAAAGCGGTCAAACACAACGGAGCCCCGCAATGTCCCTTGATCCCCTGTTACAGGCCCCCGCCGTCATCCAGATCCACACCGCGCTTGCCCTGTGCGCCGTGGCGCTGACACTCGCGATCCTCACCCTATGCAAGGGCAGTCCGATGCACCGCGCGATGGGCCGTGCATGGGTGGTCGCAATGGCGATCGTCGCGGTCAGCAGCTTCTGGATACATGAATTGCGCGTGGTGGGGTTGTTCAGCCCGATCC
Source organism: uncultured Sulfitobacter sp. (assembly GCF_947497275.1). Lineage (GTDB taxonomy): Bacteria > Pseudomonadota > Alphaproteobacteria > Rhodobacterales > Rhodobacteraceae > Sulfitobacter. The sequence goes on along the minus strand of NZ_CANMFS010000001.1, from coordinate 5,711 downwards.
ATCTGTTGTCTCTGGTCACGCTGTGGACACTGCTAACCGCTGTGGGCCATGCCCGCGCGGGGCGGATCGCGGCACACCGGCGCCAGATGCGGTTCCTGATCTTCGGCGCGCTGGTGGTGGCTGGGGCGTTCACCTTCGCTCCCGGACGTGTCATGCACACCATCGTTTCAGGCGGTTAGGCCCTCGGGCTCAGGCAATCCGTTGGCGCGACAGCAGGCGGTAACGGTGTTGGCTAGAAGACATGCGATGGTCATCGGGCCGACACCTCCCGGCACCGGTGTGATCGCCCCCGCCACGGCGGCGCAGCTGTCGAAATCTACGTCGCCGACCAGCCTGGTCTTGCCTTCGCCCTTCTCCGGCGCGTCGAGACGGTTTATGCCGACGTCGATGACCGTAGCACCCGGCTTGATCCAGTCGCCCGGCACCATTTGCGGGCGCCCCACGGCCGCCACCACGATATCGGCACGGCGCACTACATCGGCCAGCTCCTTAGTGCGGCTGTGCGCGATTGTCACGGTGGCGCTGTCGTTCAGCAAAAGCTGCGCCATCGGCTTGCCCACGATGTTCGAACGCCCGATTACCACCGCATCCAACCCCGAGATCGACCCGTGGTGTTCGCGCAGCATCATCAGACAGCCCAGCGGCGTACAGGGCACCATGCTTTTCTGTCCCGTTCCCAACAGTCCGACGTTCGAGATGTGGAATCCGTCCACATCCTTGGCCGGGTCGATGGCATTGATGACCAGATCTTCGTTCAGGTGTTTTGGCAGTGGCAGCTGAACGAGAATGCCGTGTATCTCCGGATCGGTGTTGAGCGTGTCGATCAGCGCCAGAAGATCCGCCTCGGCGGTCTCGGCGTCCAGTCTGTGCTCGACCGATTTCATCCCCACTTCCGTGGTCATCTTGCGTTTGGAGCGAACATAGACCTGACTGGCCGGATCTTCGCCCACCAGAACGACGGCCAGACCGGGTGTGATCGCATGATCGGTCTTCAGCCGGGTGACGTGCTCTGCCACCTGGGCCCGTACCTTCGCCGCGAAAGCCTTGCCATCAATCAATGTTGCCGTCATCTGGGGTGTTCCCTTTCTTCGAAATACATTCGCGCCAAAAACCGCGTGCGGGGCCAAGCGTATGCCCTGCCCCGCTTGTGCGATGCGGTTCCGCTCAGAACAAGCCCTCGACGTCGCCGTCCGCGTTCAGTTTGATATTCTCCGCTGACGGCTTGCGGGGCAGACCCGGCATCGTCATGATCTCGCCGCAGATCGCGACGACGAAACCTGCACCGGCTGACAGGCGCACTTCGCGGACCGGTACGGTGAATCCCGTTGGCGCGCCGCGCCGCTCGGGGTCGGTGGTAAAGCTGTACTGCGTCTTTGCCATGCAGACCGGCAACTGCCCGTAGCCCTGCTCTTCCCAATCTTTCAACTGGTTGAGGATCTTCTGGTCGATCTGCGCACCGTCCGCGCGGTAGATCTTCGTTGCGATCGTGTTGATCTTGTCGGCAAGCGACATATCGTCGGGATAGATCGGCGCGAAATTCGCCTCGCCCTTCTCGATGGTCTCGACAACCTTCGTTGCAAGATCCGCGGACCCTTCCGAGCCAAGTTCCCAGTGGCGGGACAGTACCGCTTCGGATCCTTGCGAGGCTACAAAATCCTTGATCGCCTGCACTTCGGCATCGGTGTCGGTGACGAAATGATTGATCGCCACGACCACCGGCACACCGAAGGATTTGACGTTCTCGATATGACGCCCGAGGTTCGCACAGCCGTGCTTGACCGCATCGACATTCTCGGCGGCCAGATCGGCCTTGGCCACGCCGCCATTCATTTTCATCGCGCGCACGGTCGCCACGATCACCACGGCGGAGGGCGCGATCCCTGCCTTGCGGCATTTGATGTTCAGGAACTTCTCAGCCCCCAGATCGGCCCCGAAACCGGCTTCGGTCACAACGTAATCCGCCAGCTTCAGCGCCGTCGTCGTCGCAATCACGGAATTGCACCCGTGGGCAATGTTGGCGAAGGGACCGCCGTGCACAAACGCAGGGTTATTTTCCAGCGTCTGCACAAGGTTGGGCTGCATCGCATCTTTCAGCAAAACGGTCATCGCGCCGTCCGCCTTGATGTCGCGGCAGTAGACCGGAGAGCGGTCACGCCGGTGTGCGACGATCATCGCACCCAAACGCTCTTGCAAATCATCGAGGTTTTTCGCAAGGCACAGGATCGCCATCACCTCGGAAGCAACGGTGATGTCAAAGCCCGCCTCGCGCGGGAAGCCGTTGGACACACCGCCCAGCGACGCGGTGATCTGGCGCAGCGCGCGATCGTTCATATCGACAACCCGGCGCCAGACGACGCGACGAGTGTCGATCTCCAACTCGTTGCCCCAGTAGACGTGGTTGTCGATCATAGCACTCAGCAGATTATGCGCGCTGGTGATCGCGTGGAAATCGCCGGTAAAGTGCAGGTTCATCTCTTCCATCGGCACGACCTGCGCATAGCCACCGCCCGCGGCACCGCCCTTCATGCCGAAGTTGGGGCCAAGCGAGGCCTCGCGGATGCAGACGCAGGCGTTCTTGCCAATGCGGTTGAGACCGTCGCCCAGACCCACCGTCGTGGTGGTCTTGCCCTCTCCCGCCGGGGTCGGATTAATCGCAGTTACAAGGATCAGCTTGCCGTCGGTACGGTCCTGAACGGAGTTGATGAAGCCTTGGCTGATCTTCGCCTTGTCGTGCCCGTAGGGAAGCAGATCGTCCGAGGAGATCCCAAGCCTGGCACCGATCTCCTGGATCGGTTTCTTGGACGCTTCACGCGCAATTTGAATGTCAGTCTTGAAAGCCATGATGATCCCCGTTTGATGCCGGTACGGCACGTTCTAGCGGATGCATACAAGTCCCGACCAGATGCGCAGGTCTGGATTACGACATTTTCAGAGCGCGTTGCGGCGTGACAGGCGCCGCCGGTTTCGTTTAAGAAACGGCTGCCCGTGTACAGACCCGTCCGTACGCACTGATCGGCGACTCCGATCCTGCGTGCAATTGGCCCGAAAGCGTTGATCTGCGGCACCGTGTGACCCATTTTGGAACGCATCAACAGTCCCGAAAATCTTCCATTTTCCGCAGAACCACACTGGTCGCCGCCAAGGTCGCCACCGCCCAAGATGACGCTGAATTCGCCGCGGTTCGGTCGATCTGACCCTGCTCAGCCAGCACAACGGCGGCATGTTCCCCTATGTTAGACGTTAAGGCGCGGCGCGACGGATGAAAGGGACGCCACCAATTTGACGGGATGCCGAAATTCGGCCCCCAATTTGGCGGAACGATGGTCGACAACGTGTCGACGTCCGGAGATATCATTCCGACGCCGAAAGCCCTCATTGATCTGGCGCGCTATTGCGAGAGCATTCAGCAGTAACGTTCCCACTCAAAGCATCTGCGGGGTCCAGCCCCGTTGCTCGGGAACATGGAGCCGCAAACGCTCATCCACGGCGACCATGCCCTCGCGTTCGACCCACGCGGTAACGCCGCGACGGCCCTTGGCCGCCGACTTGAACGCCTTGCCATAGCCGGGCATGTCCAGCTCAATCTCACGCGCGGGCAGGACGCAGGGGTGGTTTTCCATGTCGACCACGATGGTCGCGCCGGACGGTCCCTGAAGCCGCGAAGAAGGCGGCAGGTGGGTGAAATCACTGATTCCGCGAAGCACCATCGTCGCACCGAGACGGGAAGGATCGAGGGCGTCCACCCCCATCTCGGCAGCAATGGCCGCAATCTCCTCGGCGCTCATCACGCAAAGCTGACGGGTATTGCGAATGGGCGTGCCACGCGGATGCTGCGACAGGACGCGGCTGCACGAGGGACGCGTCAGACCACCGTGGTCTTCCCCCTCCGGCCCGGCGAACCGCAGATCAAGGGTGTCTTGGGCACGGGCAGACAGACCGGCTGCGCGGTCGGGAACGACACCCAGCCACGTCACTGTCGCGTAGTAATCTGTCGGGACAAGGGCTGGCATGGCAGTCTCCAATTCGTTTCGACAGCTTGCGCGCGGGAGCCGAAAAAGAAAAGACCCCGCGCATATAGCTGGCTCATTCCGGGTTTTGAGATACAACTGCGGCGCCTACCAAGTAATATCTTGGTAGAAATTTGGTTTAAAGAGCATGTTTTTCGGGGCTGTTTACACAGGTTGCGCAAGCTTGTCTCGCCGCAACAGCAAGCAGAAAAATCGTTCCGGGACTTCGTCGATAAGAAAAACTGCCAACATCCCATTCGGTCCTAGCGGCTATCTTGACCGATCAACACCGAAAGATCGGAGATTGTATGGTCAAAAAGCTTCATTTCGATGTATTTTGGAGGTCTTCGAATACGCCAGCGACCCAGTCAGTTGGGATAATGACCGTTCTATGAGTGTGGTCACTAGCGCGGCGAAGAAGCCTGCGACGCGCGGTGTCTCGAGAACTCCGACGAGTTCATCTTTAATGGCACGCACGGAAAGCTGGCAGCAGATAGCAACTGCATAAAGGCGAAGCCGTCAGGACTTCGGATCATACACCGCCCCTGCAAAGACAAGCCCGACGCTCGGATCTCGGTACCAAGCGAAAAAAGGGTTAAGCGACAACGTCAGCATCCTGAGGTGTATCCTTAACGGCGACAGCATCGCGAAGATGAGCCGTGCTCTAACTGACATCGACACCGCGAACCAAATCGGCGTGAGCTACATCTACAGTGGGATCTTCGTGCTGAACAAGGCCTTTCCCTGTAGAATGTCACAGAAAACTGATCTGGGATTGTGACCGGGAATTGACCCGCTTTGTCGTTATGATGTGGACGATGGTGGTTTCTCCTTTCGTTTCTGTTTCGCAATCTCGGACCTGGCTTTGAAGCGATAACTGTCATTGTCTGTTTCGGGAATGTGGTAGCGGTAGGGAAGCCGGTCGAGCCGTGCAGTGGTTATTTTGGCACCCCGAACACCCTCGCACATTCGCTGAAGGCGAGATTGGGTGTGAGGATCACACTGATGCGCTCGTAGGGCTTGCTCGAAAGCTGGAACAGCAGCGCGCCGCTTGGATGTGCTGAACGGCGGGTAACCCAACTCATCCAGTATCACGAGGTCCGTTTTGATCGGTGCCTCAGCGATCTTTCCAGCCTTGCCCAGGTTTTTTTGCAGTGCCAGGCACGCCGATCAAGACCGAATTCACTGCGGCCTCCATGACCTCACATCGGTGTAGTCGGCGCACGAGGCTTCGTTGATCTTGCTGGCAGCGAAGTCAAAGCCAGACAGATCCTTGTCAGCCGGAAAGCGGGCGGCCTTCATTTGGCAGGCAATGGAACGCACCTCCCGTTCGGCCATTTCCGCCTCGAGCAATTGTGAGAGCATGGAGACGGCTGCATCGAATGCAGGTGCCCCTGTCCGATGAGATCGCCGACGGCCTGCGCCATGCCCCGCATCCTCAAGCTGCGCAGCATGATGACAATGGCGGCATCGCGCCAAAGGCGCGCAGGATCATGACGCCTTGCCGCAGCCTGGGAGGCACCTAACACACGGAAAGCAGTAAGCGGTGCTTTGGCCCCACGTTGATCAGTTGATCGTCTTTTTCGGCTTCCACCGTTTTGACAGCCTAAACACTTCGAAGCGTAGTTCGACCACGTTATTGTCCATCTCGATGCGCCCATCTGCCAGAAACAGGCAAAGCCCGTCCCAGTATTTTGCGATGTA